>JBBDWY010000001.1:0-56008 GCA_040902605.1 Pirellulales bacterium
TGGGAATCCTACTGGAAGAATTACCCAAACTAACCACAAACGTGACGCTCACACCGCGGCGACGGAGCAATTTACACGTCCTTGCGAGATTACCAGAAGTGGCTGAATGGAATTGAACAGAAGAAGCTGCTCAGTGCGGACTCGTACACGGCTATGTTCGCGCCGCACGTAGTCAGCGACAGCGACGGCAGCCGGTACGCATTCGGCTGGTTCATCGACGAATACCGGGGCGAGCGGCGCGTCCACCACAACGGCGATACGCAGGGCTTCCGGCTCTGCGTGCAGCGCTTCCCGCGGCGTCGTGCTGCCGTCCTAGTGCAGCTCAATTGCGACGTCGACGGCGGCACCGAGCAGATGACAAAACTTGGCGAGCGGCTGGCCGACCTCTTGATTTTTGATCGATAGCTAAACCGCAAGTGCAGGTTTTAGGTGTGACGCCGCGTGCGGCGGGCCCTGGCCAGGTACACCAGGGCTACAAAATCGTAGACGCTATGCGCGACCATCGGGGCAACGAGGTCGTCGTAGTACAGCACCAACCAGCCGAAGCAAATACCGATGAGCGTGGCGAGCAGGAAGTACAACTTCGACAGGGCGTGCGCGGCGCCGAACAATAGGCTCGTGACGGCGAGACCAACAACCGGGGTCGACCAATCGACGAGCAGTGTTTGAATGACGCCACGAAAGAGCAGCTCTTCACCGACGCCGGCCAATAGGGCGACGAGTGCGAATTGGCCGATGCTGGCGTTCGGAAACATCTCACCGACAAGCCATTGGACTTGCTCTCGAAGTCGCCGCAGCGTCGGCCGATCCCAGCGCATCAACCACCAGAAGATGCCGAGCATCGGCAGCGTGACGGCCAGCCCGCGTGCAACCGCCCAGGCAAGTGGCGGCCCCCAGGGCGCGATTTTGTTGGTGACCGGAACCCGAAACAGCCACGCCAACATGACGGCGACCATCGCCAGACCGCCCTCAACCATCACGGCCATGGCAAACCCATCGGATGGTGATGCGTTTTTCGTCATGCCGACGTCCGAAGCATGGTTGGTGCCCCACTGCATTTCTGACCCACACGTTTAACGTAGCTGCACTACGACGGGCGGCCGTGCGACGATTCGCCTTGACGGATGCTACTTATCAGGACTACAGTGAGCGATTCGCATTTGCCGCAAATTCTCCAGCATCTAAGATTCGGAGAAGTTCGCCTTTCCGCGGCATCAGCGTAGAACGGACAATCATGTCCGTCAATTATGCATGCGAATTACGCAAGCGGGATGGGCACGATTCTCAATCCCAGATTCCACAGCTCCGTATGGTGATTACATGGCAACTGCAGGTCTGACTCGCAAAGCAAAGCCGGCATCTTCTGCCGAATCCACTGGCGCCGTCGCGTCGAACGGCCAGCCGAAGAAGATGATTTATTACTTCGGCCGCACGAAGACCGAAGGCAGCGGCCGCGAGAAGCAACTGCTCGGCGGCAAAGGCGCGAACCTGGCGGAAATGACCAGCATCGGTTTGCCGGTACCCCCGGGCTTCACAATTACCACCGAAGTCTGCGACCTGTACTACAAGAACAATCGCAAGCTGCCGGCCGCTCTTATGGACGATGTGGCCAAGAACGTGGCCACCTTGGAGAAGGAGCTGGGCAAGAAGTTCGGCGACACGGCCAACCCGCTGTTGGTTTCCGTGCGCAGCGGTGCCGCCGTCTCGATGCCCGGCATGATGAACACGATTCTAAACCTGGGGCTGAATGATCTGTCCGTCGTCGGCCTGGCGAACGCGACCGGCAATGAGCGGTTCGCGTACGACGCTTATCGCCGGCTCATCAACATGTATGGCGACGTGGTGTGCGGCGTCGATCATGAGCTCTTCGAGCACGCCTTTAATAAGATCAAAACCAAGTACAAGGTCAAGAACGACACTGACGTGCCCACCGAGGGCATGATCCAGCTTTGCGAGGACTACAAGAAGGTCTTCCAAAAGCACTTCGGCAAGCCGTTTCCGCAGGAGCCGCTCAAGCAGCTCGAACTGGCGATCGAAGCCGTGTTCCGGAGCTGGATGATCGACAAGGCAGTCTCCTACCGCCGCATTGAAGGCATCACCGGCCTGTTGGGCACGGCCGTGAACGTGCAGTCGATGGTGTTCGGCAACATGGGCGACGACTCGGGCACGGGCGTGGCGTTTACGCGCGATCCGTCGACCGGCGAAAACAAGTTTTGGGGCGAATTCCTGGTCAACGCCCAGGGCGAGGACGTCGTGGCCGGCATCCGCACGCCGCTGCACGTCGATGAGATGCCCAAATGGAATAAGCAGATATATGCGGAACTGCTCAAGATCAAAGACAAGCTTGAACAGCACTACCGCGAAATGCAGGACATCGAGTTCACGATCGAACGCGGCACGTTGTTCATGCTGCAAACCCGCAACGGCAAGCGGACCGGCGCGGCGGCGGTGAAGATCGCCTGCGACATGATGAAGGAGAAGCTCATCGATGAGAAAACGGCCGTGTTGCGAATCCCGGCCGGCGACCTCACGCAGCTCCTACTGCCGAGCTTCAGCCCGCAGGCAAAGATGCAGGCCAAGAAAGAAGGCCGGCTGCTGACGCTGGGGCTGCCCGCCTCGCCCGGAGCGGCGGTGGGCAAACTTGCCTTCACCGCGGCGGAGGCCGTCGACCGGACACTGGCCGGCGAAAGCGTGCTACTGGTGCGCCGGGAAACGAATCCGGAAGACATCGAGGGCATGCATTCGGCCGTCGGCATCCTCACCAGCACGGGCGGCATGGCCAGCCACGCCGCCGTGGTCGCCCGTGGTTGGGGCCGCTGCTGCGTGGCCGGCGCGGGCGAGATCACGATCGACGAGAAGGCCCGCAAGATCAAGGTCGCCGGCAAGACGTTCTCGCACAACGACACGCTCTCGATCGACGGCTCGACGGGCGAAGTCATGGCCGGCTCGATCGCCACGCAAACGCCCAAGCTATCCGGCGACTTTTCCACGGTGATGGGCTGGGCCGACAAGTATCGCACGTTGAAAGTCCGCACCAACGCCGACACGCCGGAGGACGCCAAGCGGGCCCGCGAATTCGGCGCGCAGGGCATCGGCCTGTGCCGCACCGAGCACATGTTTTTCGAAGGTGAGCGGATCAAGGAGATGCGGGCGATGATTCTCGCGAACACCGAAAAGGAGCGGCGGGCTGCGCTGAAGGACCTGCTGCCGCTGCAACGCAAGGATTTCATCGGCATCTTCAAGGCCATGGCCGGCCTGCCGGTGACGATCCGCCTCTTGGACCCGCCGCTGCACGAGTTCCTGCCGCACGATCCGAAGACGCAAGCCGAAACGGCTAAAGAGCTCGGCATCACCGTTGCCGAGGTTAAGACTCGCGTCAGCCAGTTGCACGAAATGAACCCGATGCTTGGTCATCGCGGCTGCCGGCTGGCCGTGACGTACCCCGAGATATTGGAGATGCAAGTCACCGCCATCACGGAAGCCGTCATCGCCTGCAAGCAGAAGAAGATCGACGCCCAGGCTGAGATCATGATTCCGCTGGTGGGCACGCGGCGCGAACTGCAAACGCTCGCCGAGCAGGTCCGCCAGACGATGGCCGACGTGCAAGAAAAGAAGAAGTACAAGGGCAAGCTCGACATCAGCGTCGGCACGATGATCGAGGTGCCGCGCGCCTGCGTGACCGCCGACGAGATCGGCGCCGAAGCCGACTTCTTCAGCTTCGGCACCAACGACCTTACGCAAATGACCTTCGGCTTCAGCCGCGATGATGTGAACACATTCCTGCCTGACTATCTGAATCAGGAGATCCTGCCACGCGATCCGTTCCAGTCGCTCGATGCAGAAGGCGTCGGACAGCTCGTGGAGATGGCGGTGCGTAAAGGTCGATCGGCGAAGAAGGGCCTCAAGTGCGGCATTTGCGGAGAACACGGCGGCGACCCGGACTCGATCCAGTTCTGCCAGAAGGTGGGGCTGGATTACGTTTCGTGCAGCCCGTTCCGCGTGCCCATCGCCCGCCTGGCCGCCGCCCAAGCGGCCCTGAAGCAGACCGGCGCCGACACCGGCCGCCAGGGCGAGTGAGAATATAGCCGACCCATCTTGGGTCGGTGCGGCGCGGATTGAGTACTCAAGTGCCCGGCCAAGATGGCCGGGCTATGTGGCTCAGCCAACTTTCTTTTCGACTTCGGGCATCGCCACCGTTGCGTCGTCGGCATCGTCGCGCACCAGCCGCACGATGGCGCCTGGCGGCGTGCGGCGCTCTTGCACGAAGCCGCGTTTGCCGCCGAGAAAGAACGGCAGGAATTCGGCGGCCGGGCCACTGGGGAATTGCAGCCGCAGGGTGTCCAGCATTTCTTGCCAGGTCAGCCCCCTGCGGTAGATCACGCGGTAGGCCGATTTGAGCTCCGCGAACTCGTCGGCAGTAAAGCCAGCGCGGCGGAGGCCCACTTTGTTGAGGCCCACGACCATCGCCGTGGCGCCGTCGAGCATCGCAAACGGCGGAACATCGCGTATCACACGCGCCATGCCCCCGATCATCGCCAACCGGCCAATGCGGCAGAATTGGTGCACCGCCGCCGCGCCGCCAAGGTAGGCTTTGTCGCCGACTTCCACGTGACCACCCAACATCGAACCGTTGGTCAGCACCACGTGATTGCCCACTGTGCAATCATGGGCGACGTGAGCGTCCACCATGAACAGACACCGGTTGCCGATGCGAGTGACATTTCCTGCCTCTAATGCGCGGTGCACCGTGGCATTTTCGCGGAACACATTGCCATCGCCGATCGACACCGTGCCCGGATGCTCGGGCATGTTGATATGCTGCGGCATGCCGCCGAGCACCGTGCCTTCGAGCACCAGGTTGTCGCGGCCGACCTCTGTGCCGGACTTCACCGTGACGCGGCCGGCCAGATGACAGCCGTCCCCCAGCACCACGCCCGCTTCCACGACGCAAAAGGGGCCGATACGCACATTCGTTCCAAGCTCGGCATGGGGACTGACGACAGCTAGCGGGTGAATCGACACAGGCGGGTCCTTTCCGAGAGGCGCTCCGGCGGGGGCGTCGATCTGCCGGCCGTCGCACGACGATGCGCTCCATCGCCGACGGCGGTTACGCCTCTAACACTATCGGGCGTATCAATTGAAGCGCCTTAGCCGGAGGTGGCGATTTTCCCGTCCGTGCCGCCCCTGGGTGGGCGAGGTAGGCATGAACTTGTTACACTCAAGCGGAAAGAGTGACGCTAGCAAATTGAGGTCTGTGCTAGCACTTAGCTACAACCGACGGAGCGTCGCCATGGCCAATCCTGTTGCACTCTACGACGAAGCCGACAAGCTCAAGGACGCCGGCCAGCTCGAAGAAGCCGCCGCCAAGCTTAACGAAGCACTTGCCGCCGACCCCAACTACGCGCTGGCGCATTCCGCCTTGGCCGTCGTTCTGCAAAAGCTCGGCCGGCACGAAGAAGCGATTCAGCACGCTCAGAAAGCATCCGAGCTGGAGCCGGATGATCCCTTCAGCTACACAGCGCTCAGCGTTACCTATCAGCGGGCGTTCGCCGGCACGAACAACATGCAGTACATCCGCCTGGCGGAGGACGCGATGGAGCGCAGCCGCATCTTGCAGAGCCGACGTTGAGAAAAAGGAGATGAAAAGGACGCAAGTCCACTATTGCGAGCGGCGGGGTTTATCCCCGCCCGGATGAACCGGGCGGCTCGCTCGAACCGAATGCCCCTGCGACGCCGTAGCAGCACTTTTCGGCGAACCTCATTCCGCGATGCCTGTCTCTTGGGCGTCCTTCTTCAATGCTCGTTTGAAAGCGTCGCGGCGGTCATGAACGTATTTCCCCCGATCATCGTGCGCGCCCAAGAGCCCGAAGCCTTGCGCCGATGGGCCAACCTGGAGGGGAAAAGCCCGGCCATGAGCAACGACTTGCTTCATCGGCATATGACGCCGCCTGAAAGGCAGGACAGCGGCATGATGACCTCGCTGATCCAATTCGGGGAGCTAGCCGCGTTGGTCATCGAAGCTGTGAGATCGATTCGCACTCGTTAGAGTCCTTCGTTGAGGCCCTGCAGGTCCCGCGGTACGAAGCGGCCGTCTTTGCGCACCAGCTCGCCGTCGAACCAGATCTCCCCGCCGCCGTAGCGCCGGTTCACAGAAGTGACCTCCGGTAGAAGTAGGCGCCGGAAGGAGTCCAGAGCCTCGGCTACCGACGCTGCAGGCGCCGCTGCGCCAATCGGGCTGCCAGCAGCCCCAACGAAAACAGAAGTAGAGTAGATGGTTCGGGAACTACTGCCAAAGTGATGTCGGCCGCGTTGTAGTTCAAAACCCAATCCAATCCGGACCCAAGGATCGGCAGATTCAAGCTGCTGAACGTACCGGTGGCGGAATCGAAAGTCATCAGTGTGAACAGGTCGCCGAAGGTCGGCACAAAGCCGGGAAGCAGCGAAACATTCAACGTGCCATCGAGCGCGGCGGCGCCGTCGATGACCAACTGGTCGTACTGTCCGGCCAAGGTGCCGCCCAACTCCGCCGTATAGATGCTGTTCGCCGTCTGTGTGTAGTCGCCGTGGATGGTGAAGATGCCCGCGGAATTGCCGGGACTCATGCTGCCGGCCATGGAGACTTCGCCGTTCACCGTGCCGGTGCCCGCCAGGGTGCCGCCGGCCAAGATTTCCAGCGTCCCGCCGCCGATCATGTTGACGGTGCCGTCGTTGTTCAGCAGGCCTCCCGCCTCAATGACCATGTGGGCCACGAAGAAGCCGATTCCATTCGGATCGATGATGCTGACGTTGTCCACCGTTCCAGAATTGAAAATCGTCCCGCTGCTCGTCAGGTAACCCCCGTTGTTAATCATGCCGGCGCTAGTGTTGTGGAGCGTACCGCTGTTACTCACTATGCTGCCGAACGCGTTGGTGAGCGTGCCGCTGTTGGTGAGCGTGCCGCTGTTGGTGAGCGTGGCACCGGGCGCGAACAACGCGGCGACATTGTTCAGCATGCCGGAGTTGTGGAGCGTGCCGCTGTTGTCGAGGCCGCCGGAGTTGTTGAGCGTGCCGCTGTTGTTCAATGCGGCGCCAAGTCCGACGCCGACGAGGTTGTTGAGCGTGCCGGAGTTGTTGAGCGTGCCGCTGTTGTTGAAGGTTGCGCTGAACGGCGTTGCGCGGCGCGTGCTGACGCTGCCAAGGTTGCCGAGTGTGCCGGAGTTGTCGAGCGTACCGCTATTGGTGAGCGTGCCGAAGTTATCCAGGAAAGCGCCGGCGACGTTCGCCAGCGTCCCGGAATTGCTCAGTTGACCGCCGGCGATGACCCTGGAAAACTCGTTATCCTCTAGGTTGTTCGTCAGGGTGCCGAAGTTGTTCAGCATGCCGAAGTTGTTCAGTCCGCCGGCGATCACCAATCCAGAGTTGTCCACAAACGGCTTGTTCGCCAACGTGCTAAAGTTGTCCAGCGTACCGCCGGCACTGTTAGTCAGAATGCCTCCGGAGTTGGTCAGCGTGCCGAAGAGGGCGTTCGTGAGCGTGCCGCCGGAGTTGTTCGTCAGGTTGCTCAAGCGGATCGTCAGCATACCGGAGTTGCTCAGCACCGCGCCAGTGTTATTCGTCACGTCGCCAAAGGCGGCGAAGGTTGCACCGACCTCGTTCGTGAGCGTGGCGAAGTTCTTCAACGTGCCGAAGTTCCTCCAGTTGGCACCGGAGGAGTTCGTCACCGCGCCGAAGTTCCTCACCTCGCTGGCGGTATCGTTGATCAGTTCCCCGAAATTGGTCAGCGTGGCGCCCGTATTGTTGATCAGCGTACCGAACTTCAGCGTGCCGAAGGGCCGGCCGCCGTTGCCGAACGTGGCGCCTGCGTTGTTGATCAGCGTGCCGTCGTTCGTCAGGAGGCTGAAGTTGTTCAACTCGTCGAAGTTCTGCAGCGTGCCGAAGTTGTACACAAAGCGGTTGTTCTCAAGGACGAAGAAGTTGATCAACGTCGCGCCGACGTGGTTCGTGAGTGTGGTTGCCAGTTGGTTCTCGTTCCGCAGCAGGCCGTTGTTGTGCATGGTTCCGTAATTGTCCACGACGCTGGAGTTCCGCAACCGGAGATCGATAAACATCGTGTCGTAGTTGGTCACGGTGCCGTTGTTCGCCAACGAGCCTGTGATCAGCGTCCCGCCGGCGTGGTTGGTGAGCGTGCCGGAGTTGCCAAAGAAGACGAAGTTGTCTATGTGGGCGGCCTCGTTCCACAGAAGGCCGTAGTTCTCCAAGGCGCCGGAGTTTATGAGCAGAGCGTCGTCGTTGGATGGAAAAGGGGCTTCCCAGTTATGTAGCACGCCGGAGGCCTGGTTGATCAGCGTGGCGCCGTCCTCGATCCACAGGAACCCGCTACTATTGGCGCGATTGTCGAGCGTGCCGAAGTTTTCCAGCGTGCCGCCCGTCTTGACCGTCAGTCTGCCACCCGAGGTGTTGTTCAGCCTGGCGAATGAATCGATTGTCAGCGTGCCGTAGCTGTCCAGCGTACCGATGTTGACCAGCTCGCCGAGGCCGCTGTTCGTCAGCGCGCCGACGTTGTTCAGCGTGCCGCCGTTTTCCAGCGCGGCGTTGTTGTCCAGCGCGCCGAAGTTGTGCATCGTCGCGCCGGGGGCGCTGATGAAAAATCCGTCGTTACTATAAGTGAAACCGGGGGCGACCTGGCCGGTATCGGTCAGCGTCAGCGTGTTCAAGGCAGGGTTGTTGCAGTCGGGGGGGCAGAAGAGGAATGCTACCGTTTGCGCGCGGAGGCTCACCGGCGCCATCGCGCAAAGCGCGGTTAGCAGCAACAGCCCACACAAGAAGGAGCACTTCATTAGCTGGGTTCCTTTCGTGTCTGGGTTTGCCACGGCTCGTATACCGCCGCCTGAAATCAACGCGCTCGATTGCCGCGCCAATCTTCGGATCGGGCGCCGGTCGTCAACGCGCATCACGACCAACAAAAAACGCCAGCACCTCGCCCCCCTGCGCACTGCCCGATCTCGGGCCGCGCCGCGAGGCGAAGAACTGGCATCCATAAACGACAAAACCGCATCGGTCGTTCCCGCATGGCGCCGAATGACGATCTACTCCGCCAAGCTCATTAGAACCCCCGAATCCGTTGACTGTTCCTCAAGCGCCGCTCAGCCTAGCACCCCGTGCTGCCGTTTGTCAAGAAATTTTTCACCGACATCCGAGGACGACTAAATCATTTAACCCGGAGCCAACGGCGACGGCGGCAGCGGCACAGGTGTGGCGCCAGCCACTATTCGCCGATGGCTCGCAGTTAAACGAGCAGGGGGACGAAGACGGCGGCAGCGGTCAGACGTGGCCTTGGCCGCCTAAGCTCGCCGATGGCTCGCAGTTAAACGAGCGCACCAACCACCGTTCGACTGGTGGCTACAGACCCTCATTGAGCCCCTGCAGGTCGCTCGGCACGAAGCGCCCGTCTTTGCGCACGAGCTCGCCGTCGAACCAGATTTCGCCGCCACCGTAATCGGGCCGCTGGATGAGCACCAGGTCCCAGTGGATGCGGCTGCGGTTGCCGTTGTCGGCGATTTCGTACGCGTTGCCGGGCGTGAGATGGATCGAGCCGCCGATCTTCTCGTCGAACAGCGTGTCCAGCATCGGTTCACGGATGCGGTTGTTGACGCCGATCGCCCATTCGCCGCAGTAACGGGCGCCTTCGTCGGAGTCGAGGATCTTGTTCAGCTTGTCGGTTTCGTTGGCCGTCGCCCGCACGATCTTGCCGGCCTTGAACTCGAACTCGATGTTGTCGAACACAGTGCCCTGGTAGCGCGACGGCGTGTTGAAGCGGATGCGGCCATTGATGCTCTCACGGACTGGCGCCGTAAACACTTCGCCGTCCGGGATATTGCGCTCGCCCCAACATTCAATGACCGGAATCCCCTTGATCGAGAATTCCAGCTCGGTGCCCGGAGCGAGGATTCGCACGCGGTCCGTTTTGCGCATCCGCTCGGCGAGCGGCTTTTGGGCCTGGCGCATCGCCGCGTAATCCGCCGTGCAGACATCAAAATAAAAATCCTCGAACGCCGCCGTGCTCATGTTGGCCGCCTGAGCAAACGAGTCCGTAGGATAGCGGAGCACGACCCACTTCGTCTTGGCAATCCGCACGTCGGTGTGTACCGCTTTCCACCAATGCTGCATGTAGAGGTCCATCTGCTCGTGCGGCACGTCAGCAAACTGGCTGCTGTTCGACGCCCCGCGCACCCCAATATACGCCTGCATTTGCTCCATCCGCGCCGATTCAAACTGTCCGGCCAGCTTCATGCTCTCTTCCGTGGCGGTTTGATACATCGATCGCAGCACCGCATTGGATTTCCACGACACCAGCGGCACCGCCCCGCGCTCCGCCGCACCGTCGATCAGCCGGCAAACAAGCGTCGGCTCCGGCAAATCGAAGGCCTCGATAAGCACCTTTTCGCCCCGTTCGATGCGGCAACTATGGTCCAGCAACAAGTCCGCTAGCTGATCGATCCGTGGCTCGTGCATAGCGAATGAGAGAGAGGGGCTTGGGGTCAGGTGTTAGGTGTCATTTGCGAGCCGTAGATGAAAGCCAGGACGCCAAGCACGCGGACGATGCGCCCCGGACGACGCAAGCCCATTACGTCGCCGCGACTTTCCAAAGCCGCTCGACGCCGTAGGCGTCAAAGACTTCATCGACACTGATAATCGGCAAAGCATCTTCGATGCAAACCGCAGCCAACAAGCGGTCGAACGGGTCGCGATGATGGAAAGGGAGGTGGGCGGTACGCAGAGCATAGGGCACCGCGACGGGCAGGATTTAAAAGCCCTTCAATTCCCGTTCCAAGAACTCGTTCATCGGTTCAGTGAATCGCAACTTGGCGAGACTGTGCTTGATCGCCATTTCCCAAACACTCGCCACGCTGATAAAAGCCTCGTTGCCGGTGTCCTCGATCGCATCGCGAGCGAAATCTGTCAGGCGGTCGTCGCCCCTGGCGAACCAAAGGAAGGCGTGAGTATCTAACAGCATGCGCATCACATGTAATCGGCGAAATCGTCCAGTGGAGCATTAAAGTCGTCGGCGATCTCGACCTTTCCACGCGCGCTGCCAAACCGCCGAGCGGGCCGAGCTTCGCCAGCCGCGCTTACTTTGGCCACCGGCTTCCCTTCCAACGTAATTACAAACTCCTCGCCGCGGCCAACTGCTTCGACAAGTTCAGCCAGTCGCTGCTGTGCTTCGACCAAGGCAATTTGAGTCATTGAATTGCCGCCTAACGGCCTCCCGCTTAGCTGCTCGATTGGTGGCCCCGTCCTCGATTATACACTCATAGCCGAATCCGTCCGCGCCAGGTGGCTAATCGCCAGCGCCCGACCCGTCACCCGCCGGCGCCGCCAGGGGGCCGTCGGCCGTCACCGGATTTGCCAGCAATTCGTCCACAATCGCGGTCAGATGGTCAAGCAAGTCTTCGGTATTGCCGTCGGCATAGTGGGCGATACGGCCCGTCTGATCAAGCACGATAAACGTTGGAAAGGCCTTTACTCCATACTGCCGCGTAATCTCGCGGCCACGCAGATTTGGATAGCGAAGCTCATACGCGCTGATTACGTGTTGGGCGTCCTCGTCATCTTGATCGCTATTGATGCCGAGCAGTGCCACCTTGTCGCTCGGGTAGCGGGCGGCTAATTCTTTGATTTTCGGTAGTGCCAGGATGCAGTGACCGCACGCGCGATACCAGAAATCCATCACCACGACCTTGCCGCGATCGTCGACGAGGCGGTAAGACCGGTCGGCGAAATCAGTAGTTTCCCAATCGAGCGGCGGCTGGGCGTATTGCTTCTCCCGCGCGGCGGCTAGCGGCAAAAATACCTCCTCGGCCATGCGGTTGTGTTCGATCAAGCTTGCATCAATCACTAGTCGAACTTCGCTGTGCCCAATCGGCTCCATCGCGCTAAGAAGTAGCCGCGCCTTATCCAGAAGCACTGCGCAGCCGGCACTCGTTCGTTCACGGCTGGCATGCAATAGAAGTTCGCCATATCGTTTCCGTATCGGCCAATAGCGCTCCGAATCCGCATCGAGACTGGCGATCCAGGCTGGGTCGCGGCGGTTCACGGACGTCAATTCAACGGTCATCCGCCAGTTTTCCGGATTACGTTGCCAATTGCCCTTCGCTTCATCGACGATCCGGGTGACTAGCCCGCGTCGCTGATCAAAGTCAACTTGCCGCGACCGATGCATCTCGTAGCTAGCATCGTAGCCGTGTTCGACCGAACCGGCGAAGTGCAGGTTGTCGCCATCGTTTCCCGCGAGGCTAAAGCGGTATTGCGAATCGTCGATGGCAGATTTGTACTCCCAACCGGGCCGCGACGCCGATTGCGCGGTCGGAAAACGAATGAACAGCGCCTCTGGAGAGATGGCGAGCAAGGGAACTGTGCCCAAGGTTGGATTCGGCGCAAAAGATCCATCGGGAGCAAAATCGCAATACCCCAGAAAGTCGCTTTCAAAGCGGACCCAAGGTTCTTCATTCGGCGAAATCTTCAACAGCTTCACGTGCATTCGAATCACCAACCGCCAACCGCCGTCGTCGTTCTTGCGAGTGATCCACACCCACCATTTGGATTGCCGCTTGATCGGCTTTTTATCGGTCGTATCGTCGTCCGATGCGTCGAGCAATCGTTCATCGCCGGTCACTTCGTACACCAGCTCTTGCCCGACCTCAAACTTGTAGCGGGGTCGCTCGACGGGCGACGTGTCCGACGTCACGCCCTCCTCCGCCATGCAGCGCGCATCGCCCAGCATAAGAATCAAAGCCATCGATACAATCTGTATTCCGTAGCCAACACGTCGCTGATCATAAGTTGGGTCGATCATGGCTCCGCGCGTCCGGAATGAGGAACCTCGAGTGCGGTTCAAAACGACAACTCGTACGAGGCAACCTGACGTCCTCATGATAGGCATTTCGCAAAGCCCCAACAATCGTCGATCGTTCGGCACGCTATGCAGTCCTCCTGCCGCTTGCGGCTTAGCGCCCAACGTCAATCCCTCAGCAGCCCGAAGCCTTCTCTTGCTTTTGGCCACCACTTCCTCTACCCTATCTATACGCCGGTATACTATCCCATACTCGCCCTCGAAGGTTGACGCGATGACCCTCGAGCCGCTCAGAGTGCGCGCACGCGTTCGGGCGCAGCCGACGCACTCATTCTGCGCAAAACGGAGCACCTGGCTTGCGCAGGAGGCCATACAAAAAACGTGTCCCCTTTGTCCCCTTCCGACGAATTCGATGTTTCTCGAAATGAGACCATGACCCCTTCGCGCTATCTATAATTGAGGATGCGAATGACCTCACCGCCCACCAATCGACCGCGAGAAGCGGCTTCCTTTGCCGAGACGGCCCTCACACTGGGCGGCAAAAGCGCCGATGAAGCGCGGCGCACAGGCGCGATCGATACGGCGGACGACCAGGTTGAAGCGCTGTTTGCGCCGGAATACCAGACCGTCAACAGCCCGGTGCATCGGGCCGTGTGGGACCGAGGCGTGCCGGCGGGATTGTTTCTGAGCGCGGCTCCGAAGACGCCTCCGCACGTGCAGCAGGTGATGGACGATTCGATTGCAGTCGTGCAGCGGCATAAGCAGGCTGGGACGCTGCTCAACGAGGACGGCAAGATCGCCGAGTCGGTGCTCACAAATCTGGGGGCGGTTGGCTATTGGGGGTTATTAGTGGGCGAGGAATATGGCGGCTCAGGGGCGCCTTTTAACTCGTTCGCGCCTTTTCTGACGCGGATGGCGCTCGTCGAGCCGACCGTGGCCGGGTTGGCGTCGGTTCACGGCTGCATCGGCGCGGTCGACCCGGTCCGCACGTTTGGCAACGCGGAGCAAAAGCAGCGGTTTCTGCCGGGCCTGGCCGACGGCTCGCGGCTCAGCGCGTTCGCCCTGACCGAGCCCTGCGCGGGCAGCGATCTCACCGCCCTCCGCACCACCGCCACGCTGGAGGGCGACGAATATATCGTCAACGGCGAAAAGCTATTCATCACCAACATCCTACCCGGCCGGACGATCGGCCTCGTATGCCTCATCGACCAAGTAGGTCCGCCGAGCCGAGGCGGACCTAAAGAGCCGAACGAGGTGCCGCGCGGCTCGCGGCACCTACAGGCGGGTGAACCGGCCGTGCTGATTGTCGAGTTGCCGCCCACTGAGAACGAGCATTTTCAGCTTCGCAAATATGGATTGTGGGCGCTGCGGCGGACCTACAACCAAGGCATAGTCTTCCGCGACTTCCGGGTGCCGGCCGAGAACTTGCTCGCGCCGCCGCGCGGCGACGGACTCACGATCGCTTACCATGGATTGAACCTCGGCCGCGTCTCGCTGTGCGCGAACTCTGCCGGCACGATGCGGCTGATGATGGCCAATATCATTCCCTGGGCCCAATTCCGCCGCACGTATGGCGCGCCAATCGTCACGCGCGAATTGGTGCGACGGCGCCTGGGCGAGCTGGCCGGACTCGTCGTGGCGTGCGATGCCCTCGTGGCCTGGTGCGCCGGGTTGATTGACCGCGGCTATCGCGGCGAGATGGAGTGCATCGTCGCCAAGATTTTTGGCAGCGAGGCCCAAAAGCATGCCGCCGTTGAATACTACATGAAGACCCACGGCGGTCGGTCCTTCCTGGTCGGTCACAACTTCGGCGACAACATTCACGAGTATCTCGCCCCTTGTATCTACGAAGGCGAAGGGGAAATGCTCGGAATGGGCTTCTTCAAGTCCCTCGTGAAGCACCACGGCAAGACGTACTTCGAGCCGATCGGCAAGGCGCTCGCTGCCGCCGGCATCCGCCAGCCGAACCCGCTCAACCCGGCTCACATGTGGGCGCTGAAAGACGTAGCGCTGCCGTATCTGAAATGGACGGTCGCCCGCCGCTTGCGAGGTGTCGCTGCGGCGCAATTGCCCGACATGCCGAAGCCGCTCCGGGAGCACGCCGAGTTCGCCTGCGAGCGGCTGCAGCGAATGGCGCTGGAGATCTCCGGCACGATGAGCCGGTTCCAATTGAAGCTGGCCGACCGCCAATGCCGCATGGCCGAGCTCTCCGGCCGCTGCCAGGATCTCATTACGATTATCACAACCAGCATGTACGGCGCGCGGCACGATGATCAAGTCATCCAAGATGCGGCCGACATGATGTGCGACCGATTGCGGCAAAAACTGCTTGGCCGCCGGCCGTCGAACCACTACTTCCGCCGCGTCTCCGAACTAGGCGCGGCCATCGCCGAGGGGCAATTCGCTTCCATCGCTGGCGTCGAAGCGGATGAAATCCTCATGCCGTATGAGCAGTGATCAAACCAACGCCGAGCCCCCCGCCGACGCCGCGCCGTCGCCCTTGCGCAGCGTCCATACGACCAACTTTCCGGCGATTCTCGAGCAGCTTGGCAGCTCGCTCCTGGTGACGACCTACCAGGCGGGGAAGCTCGTCGTCGTGCGCTCCGACGGCGGCGTAATCAACACGCACTTTCGCGCGTTCAACAAGCCGATGGGAATGGCCGTTGGTCGTGGGCGGCTGGCGATCGGCACCGCCGTAGACGTCTGGGAGTTTCGCAACGTGCCAGCGGTGGCGGCCAAGCTCGAGCCGCTCGGCAAGCATGACGCCTGCTTTCTGCCGCGGTCGGCCCACGTGACGGGCGACGTGCAGATTCACGAAATGGCCTATGTATCACGTAGCCGAGTCTCTCCGAGACTCGAAGAGCGAGTTTCGGAAAAACTCGCCCACGATGACGAGCTGTGGTTCGTCAACACGCGCTTTTCCTGCCTGGCCACGCACGACCCCGACCACAGCTTCGCCCCGGTGTGGCGGCCGAGCTTCATTTCGCAACTCACGCCCGACGACCGCTGCCATCTCAATGGATTGGGCTTGGTGAACGGCCGGCCACGGTGGGTCACCGCCCTTGGTGAAACGGACACCTCCGGCGGCTGGCGCGAAAACAAGAAGAGCGGCGGCATCCTCATCGATATGGAATCGAACGAGATTGTCGCCCGCGGGCTGTCGATGCCGCATTCGCCGCGCTGGCATGCGGGGCGGCTGTGGATATTGGAGTCGGGCACGGGCAGCCTCGGCCACGTCGACCTGGCAACCGGGCGCTACGAGCCGATTGTGCAGCTGGACGGTTTCACGCGCGGCCTCGAAATGGTCGGCAACCTGGCGTTTGTAGGCCTGTCGCAGGTTCGCGAGACGGCGGTTTTCAGTGGCATCCAGATCACCGAGCGGCTGCAGGAAACGCAGCGCACGTGCGGCGTTTGGGTGATCGACATCCAGCGCGGCCAGGTGGTTGCGTTCCTGAAGTTTGAGGAGGCCGTGCAGGAAATCTTCGCCGTCTGCCTGCTGCCCGGCATGCGGTTTCCCGACCTGATTAACGACAACGCCGAGCTGATCGGCAGTTCATTCGTTCTGCCCGACGCGGCGCTGCGCGATGTGCCGGCCGAGCTACGCGCCAGTGGATGAAGCCCACTTTGAAATGCCGTAAAATAGCCCCTGACCATCGTTCCAATTCGCACGAGGTGCACCCATGAAGCATTTATGGACAGCGTCGCTGTTCCTGCTTTGCAGCGGCATAATCATGGTGACGAATACCGTTGCTGCCGACCCAACATCTGCCGCCGCGAAGACGCTTCGCGTGCTGATCGTCGACGGGCAAAACAATCACGAGTGGAAAGCCACCACTCCGCTCTTGCGCAAAGCGCTCGAATCAAGCGGCCGGTTTACTGTCGAAGTTGCCACGTCGCCGCCGGCTGGCGCCGACATGAGCGGCTTTCGGCCACGATTTGCTGATTACGACGTCGTGGTCAGCAACTACAACGGCGATCGCTGGCCGGCCGCGACCGAACGCGACTTCGAAGCGTACGTGGCGGGCGGCGGAGGATTCGTGGCGGTGCATGCCGCCAACAATGCCTTCACCGACTGGCCGGCCTATAACCGCATCTGTGGCCTGGGCGGCTGGTATGGGCGAACCGAAAAGCATGGGCCGTACGTGTATCTCGACGAAAAAGGCAAGCGCGTGCGCGATACCTCTCCTGGCCCCGGCGGGCACCACGGCCCGCAGCACGAATTCCAAATCCGCACTCGCGACGCCGAGCACCCCATCATGCGTGGCCTGCCGCCGTTATGGATGCACACCAAGGACGAGCTCTACGATAGTCTCCGCGGTCCCGCCGAAGGTTTGCACATCCTCGCCACGGCGTACTCTTCGCCGCAATACGAAGGCACCAGCCGGCACGAACCCATGCTGATGACGCTCGATTACGGCAACGGCCGCGTTTTTCACACAGTGCTCGGCCACGCCGACTATTCGATGAACTGCGTCGGCTTCGTCACCACGCTGCAGCGCGGCACCGAATGGGCAGCGACCGGCAACGTGACCATCCCTGTGCCCGATGATTTTCCGACCGCCGAAAAGCCGCAACCCAGTGATCTGACACAACCGTGAAATCCTACCGCCAAGAGCTGTGGTTCAACCTGCCGGCGCGGATGGAGTTTGTGAACATCACGCCGCAGGTCGAGAAGTGCGTCCGCGAAAGCGGCGTGCGTGAAGGGCTGTGCCTGGTCAACGCGATGCACATCACCGCCAGCGTGTTCATCAACGACGATGAGCCGGGACTGCACCGGGACTACAAGAAGTGGCTGGAAGAGCTGGCGCCGTTCGACCCATCGCCGGAGCGGTATCACCACAACCGCACCGGCGAGGACAACGCCGATGCCCACCACAAGCGGCAGATCATGGGCCGCGAGGTGGTCGTGGCCATTACCGAGGGCAAGCTCGATTTCGGCCCCTGGGAGCAGGTTTTCTACGGCGAGTTCGACGGCCGACGCAGGAAGCGGGTGCTTGTAAAAATTATCGGCGAGTGATGGCGAGCGCCGTTCGGCTTACACCGCAACTGCGCGGACCCGAGAGAAAAATCGCGGAATCTTGTGGAAATCCGGCTGCCTTTCGGCTAGACTATGGGGCGCCGGAAACCGGCAGGCGAGGGCGCACGATGAAACGATTGCGAATTATCCCCTGGCGATGGCATCGTAGGCTGTCCATCTCGTCACACTGCCGGTTGTGCTCAACGAACGACCGCTGGCGCCTGATTCAGGTGCTCTTCTCATCCACCGGCGGCGGCGGACCGCCGATCCGGTCTCTTCACGTTCGATAAGCCGGGCACAGTCTTGCAAGCCTGTGCATTTCTGAACCATTTTTAATTCTATCATCGACCCGTCGAAGCTTGCTCCCCCGTTGGGCGCAGTCATGTTCGTTTTTTGGGAGGAACATCCATGCGAGCGGTTCGTTTTGTCACGATATCGTCGGCACTCCGCGTCCCATGGACGTGCAGCACCGCGAGGTGTGCAGCGCTGCTAACGCATATCCTCCCATCCGCGCATCCTCTGGACCCACTTCATGGGAGCCGCATTATGAATCGCACATTTATCGTCAGCTTATCGCTCCTAGCGGCGCTGATTGACGCTCCATTCGCTCGATCCGACTTTGTGTTCAGTACACGTAGGTCATCCGTGGGCGCTGATGCGTTTGCAGGCGACGTCAATGATTTTCAGAGTAACACAGTTTTTAATGAGTATGGGTCGTTCGATGGAAGTGTAATGGCGACGGCGGATGGTGCCGGCACAGCCTTGGGGGCTGCCACGGCACAACAATCGTCAAACATCAACATCGATCCCGTCACAGGCGTTGTCACGATCACAGCAAGCGCAGAAACGCATGGGAGCGTCGCCGGGCCCAACGCAGACGCGCCGAGGGTGGGTGCTTCGGGATACACAGAGTTTTTACTTATTTTCGTGACCACCCTCGACGATTATGCCTACGAGATCGTGGGAGGCCTGTCGCTTATGGGGCCCTCGGGGCAGTCGGGACAGTATCAGCTACATCTGACTAACACCGTCCAAGGGATCCCCCATGGATTGGTGAGTGTGTTCCGTAGGGACATGAATGGCAACCACGACATCAACGCCAGCGGGGTGATCTCGCCGGGAACCAGTAGTTTCAGAGTCGATGCAAATACCTTTCTGCGAGTTTTCTATCCGACCCAACCCAGTAGCGCGAACTTTTCTTCAGACGCGAACTTTGATTTGTCCGTCGTTTTTACTCCCAGGCCCTACATCTGGGAAGATTCCGTCGATGGCGATTTCACGGATGCGACGAAATGGGTCAATGACAACGTGCCAACTCCACTGCACGCCGCGACGTTCGATAAGGCCGGGTCCTACACGGTGACACTTGATGCCGACGTGGCAGTTGCCGAGACGCGCGTCCTGGCCGGCGACGTGACGCTGGAATTTGGTGACAATTCGTTCCAGACAGGCGACGTGATCGTGAACGGGCCGGGCGCTTCGCTGACGTTCGACGGCGGGAGTGGCGTGGTCGTGAGCGCCGCGGCCGCCGCGGCAACTTCTAGCGGCCCCATCGTTGCCAATTCCTCCCATCAGCCGTTTTCGACCGTCAGCAACATCATCGTGCGGGAAGGAGAGTGGAAAAGCATCCGCAACGAGCGGCTCGTCGTCGATAATCAGATCTACATCAACAGTGGCGACGAGGCGTCGGGCGGGGGTTCCCGCATCGGGCTCCAATCGGTAGTCAGCGCGAAGCGCTTGATGGTGGGAGATACCGACGAGGGTGTTTTGATCATCGATGAACAATCGACGTTGACGATCGCCGAGGACGCAATCCTGGGCGACAACTTCTTCCCCCTGATCGCTACGGGGAAAGGGCAAGTCTGGTTGTTTAACGCATCAAAGCTCGACGTGCTTGGCCGAATGATCATCGGCGTTGCCGGCGATGGAGATGTCCGGGTGACGCAAGGCAGCGAATTGTTGGTCCGAGGCGACTTGATTATTGCCGACTCTTCTACGAACGACGCAAGCCTGAGCATTAGCGGCAGCGGCATTGATCCGACGACAGGAGACCGATTGCCCTCGCGGTTGATCGCGGGGAGCGATATCAAAGTGTCAGTCGGTAACGGCAGGGCAGACCTCCGCGTGTTTGACGGCGGACGCCTCCTCGATGCGGCCGAGCTAACCAATGCCACCCTCAAGGTGGGGCCCGATGGCACCGTCACCGTCGGCGGACTCGATGCGCAAACCGGCGCCAAGTCAGGCCTGGGGAGCTACTACCGGGATATCTCGCTGGGTATTTCCATCAGCGGACTTCCCGGCCTGTTTGACGACGCAACTCTGCAAGTGCACTATGGCGGCGAAGTGGCGGCCCGGAACATCGACGTCAGCACCGTCACCCCCGCAGCGGCCGGGACGACGTCGGGCGTACTGCTGGTAGATGCTGCGGGCGGCGCGCCGGCCGCGACAGATCCTCCTATGGTAATGGCGGTAAACTTGAACGTGGGTGAACGCGGCCGCGTTGAGGTGCGCAACAACGGCTCGATTGCGATCGGCGCCGAAGACACGCTATTCCTGTCCGACGCGGACTTTCGAAATAAGCTCACCCTTCTGGAGGGTGGTACTTTGAGCGGCGACGGCGAAATCGTTGCTCACTTTCAGCAACTCGGCGGAACCGACAACTTTACCGGAGCGCGCACCCTTCCAGGCACGTCGCCCGGTCGTCTGCGCATCGTTGGCGATGCCGACTTCCTGGGCGGCATCCTTGAAATCGAGATTGGCGGGCCGGATGCGGAAACACGGCACGATGTCCTTGAGGTGGTCGGAAACGTGACTGTGGACGGAGCCAAGATTCTGTTCAAGTTCCTCGACGGCTTCGCACCCCAGCAGGGCCAGACGTTTAACTTCCTTTCGGTCACTGGAGATCTCGATTTCACATCGGCCCAATTCGAGATTCGGAATCTGCGGCCCGGCTTCCAGTTCGACGTGAGTTTCTCGAACGGAATCCTCGCGATGACCGCGCTCAACGACGGCGTGTTCGTTCCCGAGCCGAGCAGTATGGCATTGGCGGTTCTGACCTTGGCGGGCCTGACCGTGGGTTACTGCCGCCTCGCCGCAAGACGCGCGTCTTGGTGAAGATCATCGGCGAATAACGCGGGAATTCGGGATGTTCCATGCAGCGCGCCACTCGCTGATCAATGCGCGCGTTGCGAATGCAGGGTTCATGGAAACTAGCGATAGATGTCGCGCCGCGGCAGCACACGCACGAATTCCACAAGATCGCCTTCAATAAACAAGCCGATCCGATAGTCGTCCACGCGAATGCGAATCGCGTTGGCTGTCCCTCTGATCTTCTTGATAGCGGCTACGTCGCTCCAGCGCGTAGCTGCTTCGACGTCCAAGATTGCTTGTCGCACGCCCGTCAGGATTCGCTGGCTCCGAATCCGCTTCGCGTCGGAAGCTCGCACGGAACGCCGATCTCAATGCTTGGGCTCCAGAACGTCCATGATGGCTTCCCGACTGACCAGTTCAGTCTGTCGGCCTTCCGCCATCCGCTGCAGTAAGGCGGCATCTTCGATGACTTCGATTACCAGGTCTTTCAGCACTTCGCTATTTTCGGTCATCACCTCCTTAATCGCTTCTTTCACGATCTGCTTTATTTCTAGACGTTCAACGGAGGACATGATCGTTCTACTCCTTTCTCCCCAACTTGGAATTAAGAGATTACAGTTCATTGTCGCTTACCAATATACGCTGGTCAATCAACGACGCTTAATCGAAGTAGTCGGCCGCTGTCGTAGAATCTTAACGCGTTCGGATCAGCTCCGAAAAATCCTCTCGCCCGGCGAACCGGTGCGCCAGCGGATTCACGTATGCCTGCTGTTTGGTTTGCTGAAAGGTGCCGCGGCGTTCGATGAGGCCCTGCTCGTAGGCCAGCTCGTCGGCGTACCCCGAAAGCAGGACGCGGGGATCGGCCATGATGCGGTTGGGCCGGATGCGATTGATGTGGCCGACAATGTTCGTCGTGCAGTTGTTGGTCAGCGTGTCGTAAAACTCCGGCTGGCGGGCGATTTGATTCACCCGCTCGAGCACGTCGAGCAAAAGCACGCGGGCCGTCTCGGGCGGCGCTGTCGTGCGATACAGATGCACGTCCTCGCCGTTGAAGTTGGTGCGATACTGAATAACGTCCCGCTCATCGGCCAGCACATAGATCAGCTCGTATTGTCGGGCACTGCCCTTGATGGGGTTGTACTGCTCGCCTTTCTCTTTGCGGGTTTCGACACTCACGGCAAGATAATCGGCCTTGCCGTCGGGCCCTGCGATTTTGAAGCTGAGCATCGTGTGCGCAAGCGCCGGCATCCCGGCAAACGGCACGATGATGAAATCGACGCCGTGGACCGAATTCAAGTCGAACGTCTTGTCGTAGTAATCCACGAGATACACGTCATTGGCGAAGTACTGACAATTGCGCACATTGCGAACTGTCACGCGACTGCCGCGAGTTTCCGCGTGCGGCAGCACCGCTTGCTCGGGCGTCCAATCGCGAAAGTGCGACGGCGCGAGCCGCTTTTCGACGTTGCGGCAGCCAACGAGCAGCAGGCACGCAGTCGCGGCCAGCGCAAGCGCGAATTGATCGGCCAAACGGATCACGCCGGAAGCACGCCGCTAGATGGTAAAAGAGTATGGAGAAGAGTCGCGGAGGCTAGCAACAATGGGCAGCCGCGGCAAGCACAATGACGCCGGCAGTAGCCGGAGACAGCGATTGCGAAGCATCACTGCTGGCGAACTTCGTGCCAGCGCTCCAGCGTCGCCAGCAGAATTCCTCGAAGCTGACGCGGATCGGCCTTCTCCAGCCAGCGGCAGATTTGCGAGGGCGGCCACTCGTGGTCGCCCAGCTCCCACCATTCGCCAACCGACAGCACCACCAGCGTTCGCAGGTCCAAATCACCCGGGACTGCGGGCGTCTGGCTGGCACCGCCACGCTTTTTTTTGAGGCGGGAGCTTCGGCGGCGGCGTTTTGGTCGCTCAGACATCAGCAGAAATCCTGGCCGCGAGTCACTTGACTGGCTACTGGCCCCCACAGATACTGTACGGGCGTCCAGAAGCTGTGCTGCGGCCGGCGCGTTGCCATCGCGATTGTCCCCTCTACCGGCCGGTGCGGCCATCGACATTTGTCGAGTTGAGCATTAGCTGACTGGCTTTCTTCTGCACAAGCGTGGAGAAAACGGCCATGGACCTCACCGCCGGGTACATCGTCGTGGTTGTCGCCCGCGATGGGCGCGTCGTTCACAACCCGCAGCATCCCGAGACGTGCGGCGAATATCCGTGGGAATGGTGCTGGAAGAACGAAGATCGCGCGCGGTGGCGCGAGGCCTTCATCGATTCGTGCATGTTCCGACGGCCGCAATGCGATGTCCCAGTCTCCCTGCGAATCAATGATAAGCTCTTCGAATATCGCAGTTGGCTGGAGCCTACGGGCGACGATCTTGTGGTGTGCCGGCTGGTACGCACCTTTCCACAGATTCTGACGAGCCAGGAGCGGGCCGTGCTTTCGCTCGTGGCGGGCGGCGCGAGTAACACGGATATCGCTAAGGCGCTGAATATCAAATCCGCGACAGTCCGTTCGCACATCGCCGCTACCCGGCGTAAATTGCACGTGCGCCGGCCGGAAGGGTTGTTGCTGGCGGCACTGCAAATGGGCGTCGCTGCCAAAGGATCAGCCAATGGTCCGAACAACCACGATTAACGTGGTCGATTTTAAAGGACGGGTTATAGGCGGCAGTTGGTGATCGTCGTTTCCAGAATCGCCGTGGCGCCGAGGGCTTCGAGGCGTTCCATGATCTCGATCACCTCGCTGCGTTTGACCATCGCGCGAACGCTGAGCCAGCCGGCTTCTTCAAGTTTACTGATGGTCGGCGATTCGAAGCCGGGGGTGATTTTCTCGGCCTCGGCCAATTTCGCTTCGGGCACGTTGTACTCCAACAGCGAGTAGCTGCGGGCGATGACGACCCCTTCCAGACGGCGCACCACGCGGTCGGCCATTGCTGCGTGACGCGTTGCCGGATTCTGCACGAGGGCAGCTTCGTAGCGGCCCAGCTCGTCAAGAATACTGAGCCGGTTGGCGGCGAGCGTGCTGCCTGTTTCCACCAGGTCCACAATGGCGTCGGCGACGCCCAGCGCGATCATCACTTCCACCGAGCCGGTAAGGTCCACGATATGCGCTCGCACCTTATGCCGATCGAGGTACTTCTTCGTTACGTTTGGAAAACTTGTGGCAATGCGCGCGTCGCGCAAATCGCTCGGCTCACGGAGGTTGCTGTCCTCCGAGACGCAAATCGCCAGCCGCCAGTTGCCCAATCCCAGAGCGAGCCGGTTGAGCACCTTCACGCCCGTTTCTTCAATGAGATCGCCGCCCGTGATGCCCATATCGATAGCGCCCTCGGCGCACAGCACGGGAATGTCATTGGTCCGCAGGAACGAAACTTCGATGGGCATATCGCGCACGCGCGCAAACAGACTGCGTTCCTGGCGGCGGAATTTAAGCCCCGCCTCGACGAGCAGCTCGGCGGCCGCCTCGGCCAGCCGGCCCTTGCTCGGAATGCCAATACGGAGGTTGTCGGACATGGCAGGGTTCAGGGTTCGGGGTTCACGATTCGGAAGGAGGGTTCTGACCTGAACTCTGGACCCTATTTCTGACGCGACGCTTTTTCGTCTAAACCAGAGACCCCAAACCGTCGTGCAAGTTCGGTCTCCAGGTCGGCCAATGAGCAATTCTTGTGTTGCATCAAAACCATCAGGTGGTACACCAAATCGCCGACTTCGCGAATGAAATGGTCACGTCCGGCCTCGCCTGATTCCTCGGCCGCCTCGACCACCTCAGCCGCTTCCTCGACAATCTTGGCCCCGATCTTTTCCACGCCGCCCGCCAGCAACTGGCTGGTGTAGGACTTCTCGTTCGGGCTCGCCGCCCGAGCGGCGATCGTGCGTTCCAACTTGTCGAGCGGTTGCGATGCTGAGCTCACGTGGCGTTTGCCTTCCCATGCTGTGTGTTGATGACAACAATAGTCTGAGACAGTTTAAGTTCATCAGCACTAAGCCGCAAGTGAAGCCGCGCTTAAAGCGGCGAGCGTTCGTCGCGGTTTCCTATGGAAAACACGTTTCACAATTGCTGGTTTCTCACCGGGGCGACGGCCGTCGGCAAAACGGGCGTCGGCATTGCGCTGGCCCAGCGAGTTGAGGCCGAGATCATTTCGCTCGACTCGATGGCAATTTACCGCGGCATGGATATCGGCACGGCGAAGCCAGCGGCGGTCGACCGGACCTCCGTGCCGCATCACTTGCTTGATATCGTCGATCCGGCGGCGGAATTTAGCGTGGCGCAGTACGTCGACGCGGCCGCCGCCGCCGTGTCGGAAACTCGTGCGCGAGGCAAGCACTCACTATTTGTCGGTGGAACTCCCCTGTATCTCAAAAGTCTGCTGCGCGGATTGTTCGAAGGTCCGCCCGCCGACTGGCAGCTTCGAGACGAGATTGAAGCGGAGGTAGCGCACGTCGGCCAGCAGGCGCTTTACGAACGGCTCGCACAAGTCGACCCGGTCGCGGCTTCCCACATCCATCCACACGATACGCGTAGGCTGATTCGCGCGCTCGAGGTGTATCGAGCCACCGGCGAGCCGATCAGCCATCAGCAGTTGCAATTCGAAGAGGGACGACCGGCCAACGAATGCCGGGTCTTCGTGCTTCGACGCCCCCGAGCCGAACTGCACTCGCGGATCGAAACCCGCGTCGAAGCGATGATCGAGGCCGGCTTAATTGATGAAGTCCGTCGCCTCACTTCCGATGGACGCCAATTGAGCCGCACGGCCAGGCAAGCAGTCGGTTATCGAGAAGTGCTGGAGTACTTGGCCGGCGAATACGATCGTCAGGAAATGATCGCCCGCATGAAGGCCCGCACACGGCGTTTCGCCAAACGACAGAGCACCTGGTTCCGCAGCCTGAGCGAATGTCGCTTTGTCGACATCGAGGGCAACGAGAATGTAGCCGGCGTGGCGGCCGAAATTGCACGCCAGGGCTGGGCGGCATCCGAGTAACCGTGCCGTATTGGAGTAGATCGAGCTCCCATTGCCGCACCGCCACCAATACAACCCAGCCGCAACGCGGCGACCGTCAATAGCCAGGGGCGGAAGCCCCTGGAAGCCTAGTTTGAACCGGCCTGGGAGACGCCATTGCGGTTTCGCTCCCACAGCAGAATTGCTGCAATCGTCTTACCGTCTTGGATTTCCCCGCGATCGACCATCGATAAAGCCTCATCCCACGAAACGATCAGGTTATCGATCTCCTCGTTCGGTTCGCGGGCGTGGTCCCCGGCGGTCAGATCCCGTGCGACAAACAGCCACATTTTTTCGCTCAGTACGCCGGGGGATGGGTAATATGTGGCAAGTTCATCAAAGCGGGCGGCCCGGTACCCCGTCTCCTCCGCCAACTCACGCCGGGCCGTTTCCAGCGGGCTTTCGTGCGGTTCGCGTGTGCCGGCCGGCACTTCGACGAGCGTTTCGTCAACCGTCAGTCGGCGGCTGCGAATGAGACACACGCGCCCACCACTTAACAGCGGCAAAATGGCAACCGAGCCCGGATGCTTCACAAATTCCACGCTGGCGGTCTCACCGTCCGGCCGCGTCACGGTCCGTTCGATAATCGTAAACCGGCGGGTTTTCAATAATGTGCGTTCAGTTCCCACGGTTGTTCCGTTTTGCTCGTCGCTTCGCTGGACACATTTATTTGCCCATAATCCACCGGGCTGGTAGGATACAATCGGCCGTCGCAGGTGTCGACCGGCTGTTCAAATGACGGTCGCCGAATGCCGGTTGGCGCACCCGTTTTGTCGCCCTTTTGACTCGTGCCATGCCCGGATGCTGCGTCCAACGCTGGAGTTTGAGCTTGGGCCGTTGGTGGGGCGTCGCGGTCTATCTGCACATCTTTTTCTTGCTCTCCGCCCTGCTGGCGCTGACATTCACCCTGCGCGAGCCTGACCTCTTGGGTGTCGGCCTGTTGATGGTGGGCGTGCTACTGGTCAGTGTCGCGCTGCATGAGCTGGGTCACGCGCTGGCGGCTTGGCGCGTGGGCGGCAAGGTTGACGCGATCGTGCTAGGTCCGGTTGGCGGGCTCATTTCGCCCCGCGTGCCGGACGAACCCGAAACAAAACTGTTTGTGGCCTTCGCTGGGCCAATCGTCCATCTCTTGATCGCCGTGATGGCAGCGATCGCGCTCGCCTTTGCCGGCAACACCCAACTCCTGGGCCTGCTGAATCCTCTCGCCACGCCGCAAGACCTCGTCGAGCCGGGTGGTATAGGCCTGGTCGCCGCAAAGCTCACATTGTGGATCAATTGGATCTTGATGCTGCTGAACCTGCTGCCAGCCTATCCGTTCGATGGCGGGCCGATCCTTCGCGCCATGCTCTGGCCTGCGCTGGGCCGGCGCACGGCACGCGCCGTGACGGCTCGAATTGCAATGGGATTAGCTGTCCTGCTGTGCGCGGCCTCGCTCGCCACTCTCGGCAGGGACGTCCAAGCCGTCCCCATTTGGATTCCACTTGTGACGCTCGGTATGTTTCTGTTTTTCAGTGCCCGCCAGGATCTGGCCGCAAGCGATACTGATGAGCAGGCTGACCAGCTCGCCGGCTATCAGGTCAGCTCCGACGGCCTCGACTTGCTCGATGCCATGTGGTCGAGCGACGAGGAGGAGGGCGTGTTAGTTGAGCACCAGCAGCGGCCGCAGCCCGAACAGAACCGTGGCGCGCAGGAGGCGTCTGAAGATGCCCGCGTCGACGACATCCTGGCGCGGCTGCACGACTCAAGCTGGGATGCGCTTTCGCCGGAGGAGGTGGCCATCTTGCAGCGCGCCAGCCAGCGATATCGGCGGCGGCGCCGTACTTCCAATGAGGCCTAGCGCGTTGGGTGGGCATCGCCCACGATGTTTCTCCTCCGGCCTCAGCGCGGCCGGCAATCGTCGCCCCATGGTTGGGCCGTATTGCCGGCTCGGCTAGCACAATCCGCGTGATCGTCTCGATCCGCCTTCTCGCACCTGGCTCGACGGGTTCTTTCATCCGCTCACGGATCGCCGTCCCAGTTCGCCATTTGCGCAGGCAACCTATGCTTCGGATGAGGATTCCTGCCGCCCGTTGCCGGCGGTTTCCGCCGTGTTTTGCCGCATCTGGCGGCACCTATCGCCCAGGAGGCATCCCAGCGTGGAGATTACTTACCACGAGCAATTGGCGGCACTGCCTGCCTCGACCGACGAAAGCGTCGCCGTCGCAATCGAGGCAGAGCTGAACTTGCCGCAGGAAGCTCACCAGATGGTCCGCGCCTTGGAGCGGGCGTTCCACCAGATGGTTACGGTGATCGACTGCACGAGTGGGCAAAAGCTCCGTTCGGCCGCCGGCGGACTCGACATCGATCTTTACACACGCCTCGCCAGTTGCGAACAAATCGCCCAGCGCGGCCGGCCGGAAATTCTCGAAGAGGTCTCGCCACTGCTCCTACTTGCGGTGCCCTTGCCGGCCGCTGCGCCGGACAGCCGCTTAGTGGCCGTCGCCATCATGGTTACGGAGCCGGTCGATGAGGAAGCGCAGATCGCCGCCGCCGCCCGCGAATTCGGACTCAACCTTCGCCAGACACTTCGCTGGGCTCAAGCGCAGCCTGTCTGGCCTCCGCATGCGGTTTTGGAGGTCAGTTCCGCACTATGCGAAAAGGCCGCCTTGCAGCAATCGAACGTTCAACTCAAGCGGCAGTTGGCCGATATTTCGTCCCACCTGTTAATGACATTCGAGGAGATCACGCTCCTCCACCGGCTCACCGAGCGGCTGTCCATCGCCAAGAGCGTGACGGACTTGTGCGAGCTTTCAGTAAACTGGCTGAGCGACGTTATTCCGGCCAAGTCGGTCGTTATCTGGTTCGAGTCGATGGGCCAATTGCACGAGCCCCTCGGCCAAGGCTCAGATCAGGATGCGATGCTGATCGTCCACGGCAATTGCCCGCTGCAGCAAAACGAATTCACCAAGTTTATCGAACGACTAGGCCCTCGTGTCGCCACCGAGCCGCTGGTGCTCAATCAGGGCGCTACCGGCTCGCCGACGTGGTACTATCCCGACGTGCATGAGATCATCTCGGTGCCGATTCGCGAAGGCAACCGCCTGTTCGGCTGGATGCTGGCGCTCAATCACACCGGCATCGGAGACATCACCAACAGCGAGGCCGAGTTTGGCACCGTCGAAGCCTGCTTGATGGCGAGCGTGGCTACGATTTTGGGCATCCATTGCGGCAACATCGCGTTGTATCACGAGCAATCCGAGTTCTTCAGCAGCGTTGTGCGAGCGCTGACCTCCGCCATCGACGCCAAGGATCCGTATACTTGCGGTCATAGCGATCGGGTGGCGCGGCTCTCCGTGAGCATCGCACGCCAATTGGGCTGCGACAGCGACGAATTGAACACCATCTATCTCTCCGGTCTGCTGCACGACATCGGCAAGATCGGCATCAGTGACAACGTGCTGCGCAAGCCGGGCCCGCTCACGCCGGCCGAATTGGAGCACATCAAGACCCACCCCGAGCTCGGGTGCCGCATCTTGGACGGCGTAAAGCAGCTCGACAAAGTGCTGCCGGTGGTGCGCCACCACCACGAGGCCTGGAATGGCAAAGGTTATCCCGCCGCGCTCAAGCAGGAAGATTGTCCGTTCCTGGCGCGCGTGGTCGCTGTGGCCGACTCGATCGATGCCATGTCGAGCGACCGGCCATACCGCAAAGGGATGAGCGACGAGAAGCTCGACTCCATTCTGCGCGAAGGGGCCGGCACACAGTGGGACCCCAACATCATCGAAGCGGCATTCCAGGTGCGCGACGAATTGCGCCGCATCGGCCGGTCGGAGCGAAAGCCGTTGTCGCTCGATGTTGACCTATGGCAGTATGAAGTGACGCATGCGCCCACAGCGCCGTAGATTCGGCACCGCCGACTGCATCCTGCCGTCGCGTGTGGTATGCTGAGCGAATGGCCCGTCAAGAATCCGACCGGGAAGATCTGCTGCGCGAGGCCACCGCGCTCGTCGAACGCATCGAACTCTCGCTTGGCGACACGTCGCAGGACGGACATGTAACGGCCGGCTTTCGCGCCGGCGGCGCCGTCAGTATTTTCTTCGACGGCGACCCCGTTTACCAATTCAACGAGAGCGGCGAATTGCGCCGCGCGTACTGCGATGGACTGCTGTTCAAAGCCGTTCACGGCCGATTGGTTTCGCTCCGCCGTGTCCGACAGCAGGGTGAAGTCCAGCTCCTCCGCGGTGACCTGACCGACTCCGAAAAAACTGCGTTTCTTGCTCGGATGAACGATTCGCTGAGCGGGCTGGCGACGCGCCTTGAGCGTGGCGAATACACCCTCGTCGGACAGGTGCCAGCCGGCGCCGACGTGCTTGCCCGGTTGAGGGACCGGCTCACTCGCCTCCAGCAAGCCCCGATTGCCAAGACGCCGCATGTGCAAGCGCCAAAAAATCGTCGCCCTCATTAAACTAGAGCCGGGTGTTGATTGCTGTTCCGCGCGACTAACCGCTTGCGGTTTAGCTAAGCAATGGGCAGTGATACCACCTCGCCCTCGCCGACCGGCGACCCTAGCCGAGTGCCCGTCGAATTGGCCTCGCGCCGCACCATAGCCAAGCCGAGTGGCGCATTCAACTTCGGCGAAAATGCGGCCGATGTGACGTGGCCAACTCTTTTGCCGGCCTGCAAAAGATCCATGCCGGACTCGGGTAGCTGGCCACCAAAAAACCGCACACCAACCAGCCGCTGATTGACGTGACCCAGCGCGTCAATCCGTGCCACGGTCTCCTGGCCGAGATAGCAACCCTTCGTGAAACTGATCGCCTCGCGATCGCGGCCCACCTCCTGCGGAAAGTTCTGTTCGTCGAAATCGACGCCAAACAGCGGCACTCCTGCCTCGATGCGCGCGGCCGTGAACACCTGCGATCCAACTAGCGCGAATCCCTGCTCATACAAAGAGCCGAAAACATGAGTCAATTGCGGCGTCGAGAATTCAACTACGCCCGCAAACTGGCTGCCGACCAGAGCCCACGAATTGTATTGCGTCGGCCCCATCTGCCGTCGCCACTGCTCACACCGCTCACGCACGGAATTCCCACCGGCCACCAGTACGTACTTCCTTTCCGCGGTCGTATCGCGCAGCTGAACGTTCTCACGAATCACATAGCGATCCAGTTGTTCCACCAAGCGTGGCGCTTGGTTCGGCGTTCCGATAAAGACCAATTCATCATCCCGGCAAGAAACCAAACCATGCCCGACGATCTTGCCTTTGACGTTCGTAAAGAATGCCTCGCAGCTTGTGTCGGGCACGAGACGCTTGATGTCGTTGGTACAGAAATTGTTCAGAAAAGTTTGCCGGTCGTCGCCCGTGAGGGTCATGCTCGACCAGCCGGCGAGCTCGACCACACCGCCGCTGTCTCGCAACGCATCGTATTGCTGCTCGAAAGAAGCCGACGGAGTGTCATTCATAATCTTCGTCAACCGTGACGACCGCGTGCTGCGAATCCTCGATGAGGACAAAACTGTCGTGCCGGCTGGCGAGCCTAGCCAATTCGGCGATGTCGGCGATCGGCGCAAGCCCCATGTCCTCCACCGTCTCGGCCGCCAACTGGCTGAGAAAGTACACCGGGCCGCGCCGCAGCGCGCGCGCCAGTTGCCAGGCGGGCCAACTATCCTCGCCGTGGTCATGACCGATCTTCCGCTCCGTTTTCTCCAAATCGGTGCTCCCAATTAACCGACCTAATGATTCGCCTGGCGGCACGTCCAAATTGGAGCAAATCGCCACCGCACCCTCGTCGGTCAGAAGTTGTTCCGCGTTGACAAGCGCGCGGCCGACATTCGCCCACGTTTGCGATTGCGGGCCACCTGTAATCGTGGCGATCACCAAATCGACGTGCTGCCGGCTGTGCAGCGACCACCGCTGGCGACACAGTTCTTCGCATCGGCGGGCAATTGCCTGCGGCTCACCGGCCACGACCTGAGCCACCGTCTCTCCCGGTCCAGGCACAACCTGAATCACCATGGGAACTCCGATCAGCCAGCCAGCCTCCTTCGCCTCATGAGCTCTTTCGTCGATGCTTGTCGCGGAAGTGGCATTCGCCGGCGTCCGATGCCGTCCGATCGCTGCTGCATTGGAGAACCATGGGAATAAGCTGTCGTGGCCCCCGGATTCATTTACCCGCGCCACGCCGACCGGCAACACGATGTCGGCGTCGAAAATCGTGCGGTTGATTAATAAGGGCTCATGCCGCTTTGTAACGCCGATCAGGCACAGGTTGTCATCGTCATCCGGGTCGTGGACAACAAAAATCGGCATCCTGGCCAGTTTGTCTGAAAGTTCCTCACGGCACGTGCGGGCGGTCTCAGCGTCGGTGGTCACAATCGAAATTGCTTCCGGCTCGACTCCAGCGCGCTGTAGTGCTTCGACCATGCCCTGCACGATACCGGCCGCATACGGCACCGCATCAACCAACGCAATGGCCACACGATCACCGGGCACCGTGCTGGCCGACAGGGGCGGGTACTCGAGTGGCTCCGTCAGCGCACGAATCACCGCCGCAACCGGATCTTGCCCGTCAGTAACGGCTTGGGGCACGTCCGATTCGCGCGTCAAGCGCACGCGATGTTCGTCAGCCAGCGATACGCTGGCCGCAATGTCATCGATCGGATGGAGTGTCTTGACCAAGGAACCCTCAATGCTGGATGCTGGATGCTCGATGTTCGATCCAGCATCCAGCATCCAGTATCCAAAAACCGCCTCGGGAGGACAACACGATGGCCGTTACCGAGCAGAATATGATCGCGTGGTGCGAAATGTTGCTGGCCGGCCGCGCGGCTGCCCCCGACCTGACGCTGGCGGATTACATCCGTTCGATCCCCGGCCTCGCTTCGCTGCAAGTCGTGCCGGCTGGCACGCCCGTGCTTGTGCGCGGCGACCTCGATGCCAAGCCCGGCGAGAAAATCGGCGAGGGCGACATTCGGCTCCGTTCCATGGTCGACACTCTGCAATTCGGACAAAAGCACGGCTGGAAGCAGATCATCTTCGGCCATATCGGCCGCAAGCCGGAAGGGTCGCTCGCCAAAGTCGCCAAGCGCCTGGGCGAGTTGCTCAAGTTCGACGTGCCGCTCGTCGGCGATTGGTTGGATGAAACATCGACGACAATTTTGCCGAGTGTCACCGAAAAAATTGCGGCCGCGAAGCAAGGCGATTTGCTGATGCTGGAAAACACGCGCAAGTACGAAATCGAGCGCGTGCTTTGGAAAGCCAAGCGGGACGACTTGCCGAAGCTGGCTCCCAAGCTCGCGAAGCTGGCAACCGAGTTTGCTCAAAAAATCGGCACCGTCTATGTTTTCGAGGCCTTCTCCGCCGGCAGTTTGGACGCTTCGAGCGTCGTCGTTCCCGCCGCAATGAAACGCGTCGCACTTGGCGAATACGTCGCGAATGAATTCGCCATTCACGTGATGCGCTGCCTCGACGCGCAACTGGTGATCTTCAGCGGCCTGAAGGTCGATAAGCTCGACGACCTCGAAGGCATCATCAAGCGGGGGAAGGTTTTGCGGGTCATTGCCGCCGGCGCGCTCTCGATGGCGCTCCGCAAAGCGGCTGCGCAGCTCGAGGGCGAAGATTTTTGCATCGGCGTCGCGGAAGGTCCCGCACACAAAGATCAACCGTACTATATCCCTCGGGAACGCATCGAGCAGGCTAAGCGAATGATCGCCTCCGGCCGCGAGAAGGGCATCAAGTTCGCGCTACCGGTCGATTGGGTCATTCAAGACGGCAGCGTCGTCGAGCAGCTCAAGCCGGGTGACCAGGCGTTCGATATCGGGCCGAAAACGAGCGAGCTCTTCGAGCGGGCGGTTGACGAGTTTTTGGAGCTCCAAGGCGCAGTCGCCTTTTACAACGGCGTCTTCGGCATGTTCGAGGACCCACGATTCGAAGAGGGCACGCGGCGGTTTATCCCGCAACTCAAGCGCATGACCGATCACGGCATCGAGGTGTACGTCGGCGGTGGCGAAGGCGGCGCCGCCCTCGAGAAATACGGCGACGAAAGCTGGGTCACCCACGTCTTCACCGCCGGCGGCACGGTGCTCAACGCGTTGGGCAGCGAACCGGTGCCATACCTCGTGGCCCTGCGGGCCGCCGCCGAGAAATCGTCGGGCTCGAAACGGGGATAAACTCCCCACTGCCGGTGATATTTGACGGGGCCTCGCCTGACGGACTACTGACTCTCATCGGGTGGCGCGGACCTGGCCTGGCGAGCTCCCCAGGTGGTCAGCATGAATACCTGCCCTTCTGAGAAGCCAAGTCTTATCCGTTTATCGGCGTAGTGAAATCCGCCAATGCCATCTTTAATCGGCTGCTCGGATTGTGGATCGCCGAAGGCCCGGCGAACATCGGAAGGCGACGCACCAAGGCCGATGCCCTCCTTCGTTTTTCCTCGAAAATCACGGCTGACAAAATTGTTATTCCAGCCCCGGCAAGTCACTTGTTTCAGCTGTGATTGAGGACCACCCGAGAAGATTAACGTGATGCCTTGCGAGTGGTATTCCCACAGCTCGCCATTATGAGCGACGTTTGGTGTTCGCCGTTGCTCCGGTGCACCAATTATCTCACTTACTTGCTCCCGAGACATTCCAAATCTGGCAGGACCAATTCCTTCGCCCGCTGATATAACTAGCTTTTCAGGCGGCCAATCCTGCGGCGCCTGCGTTTGTGGCGCTCCCTCTGATGTCAATTCGTAGCCGTCAGGAGGTGTCAATGCAAACAGTGAATCATCCAGTGCAACATCGTACTTGAAGTTACTACACCTGGCAGTGTAGTGAGCGCTGTCGTCAGCCCCCGGAGTGGTGTCGACGTTTTTTGCGACGACCTCATAATAGACGGGCAGCCGTGTTGCGGGGTCAATCCATAGTCGCATTTGTTGCGGACGACCCTGATCAAGCTCTAGCTCGATGAGAAAACCGGGACATAATCGGCCACCGATACGGCGAGCATCCATCGGACGTGCGGCCTCCGAGCTGAGCATGTTCCGTATTGAATTGAGCGGATCAGGCTCGTCTTGCGAGATGCCATACGTAATGCGCGCTGTTCTCATTGCAGGGTCGACATCCAACCGTGTGACTGAATGTTTCGCCCGTGCGACAATGGTATATCTGCCGTTGGAGTACTCCGTACGGCGTCGACCATCCTCGCGAATCAGCTGGCGTCGGACTTCTTTTCGCTTTCCGTCGATTTTTATTTTCGTATCGAAGAGCATTTGCGCACCTTGATGTTTCTTTTAGTTCCGCAAAAGTCTGCCATTGAGGCTAAGCGACGATCACCCTCGCTGCTTCGTCACATAACCGCCGTGCTTGGTATTCCGTCGGCGCTTCAGCGATGATACGCACGACCGGCTCCGTGTTGCTGGCCCGCACCAGCAGCCAACTGCCGCTGCCCTCTGGGCGCGTCCAATCGAGCCGCAGGCCGTCGAGCCGATCGGGCGCGGCGTCGTGAAAGTGCCGCTCCAGGCGTTCGAAAGATGCGGATACCTGATCCCGGGCGACATCGATTTTGGTTTTACATATCACGTAGCGGGGCAGCTCGTCGGCCAGCGCGCTAATTGGCAGATTTCGTTCGGCCATGGCGTCGAGTACCAGGGCCATGCCGACGAAGCTGTCGCGGACCAGTCCGACGCGCGGGTCAATCACGCCGCCATTTCCCTCGCCGCCGATCACGGCTTTCTCGCGCAGCATCACGTCCACGACGTTGGCCTCGCCAACCGCGGACCGAAAAAATGGCACGCCATATTTGATGGCTAAATCCTCGGTCATCCGGCTGGTCGAGCAATTGGTAACGACGGGACCCGGGTCGTGCCGTAGCACGTGGTCCGCGCATAGTGCCAACGTGTATTCCTCGCCGATGTAGCAGCCGCGCTCATCGATTATCGCCAGCCGGTCCGCGTCGGGGTCCTGGCAGAAACCCACATCAGCCCTTGCTCGCGTTACGTTCGCCACTACACCGGCCAGGTTTTCCGCCGTCGGCTCTGGGGGATGCGCGAACAACCCATCCGGTTCGGCACCTGACAAAACCACGTCACAACCGAGCCGCTCCAGCAACGGCCGGCCCAGCACGCTTCCCGACCCATGATTTGCATCCAACAACACACGAAACCGCCGGGCACGGATTCGCTCCAAGTCCACAATTTGTTCAACGAGCGCCAGATGGTCCGAAACCGTATCGTCGACTTTTGTGAGGCGGTTGACTGTGAAGGATCCTGCCGGCCCTCTGCCCTCCGCCTTCCGCCTTCCGCCTTCGAACCGCTCCAGCACCCGCTGCCCCACGCCAGCCGGCACGACCCGTCCCTCTTCCGAAAACAACTTCAGCCCGTTGTACTCGGCCGGATTGTGGCTGGCGCTAATCTGCACGCCGCCGATGCAACCGCGCTGCCGCACGAGTACCCCCGTGGTAGGCGTCGCCGCGATGCCGCCGTCCAGAACTGCTCGCGAGCCCCCTTGCGACAGGCCGGCCGCGACTGGTCCAACAAGCGGGCCGCCGTTGGCGCGGCCGTCGCGGGTGATCAGCACCGGGCCGGCCGGCAATGTCTCCGCAAAGGCCGCCGCGTAACGAAAAGCAACGTCCGGCGTCAGCGTTTCGCCCACCACGCCTCGCAAGCCAGACACACTGATGATCAACTCACCGGCCACAGTACTGAAGTCGGACAAGCCAAAGGAAAGGGAGAGACCCGTCCAATTATTGCCGATGCCAGCAGCGATGAGCAACGGCGGCTATGAGAAACTGACTATCCGGTTGCCCGTGATCGTACCCAATGAAGTACAATGAACGTCATGTCTGTGAAGCCAACACGTCGCGGTTTTCTGCAAGGGCGGATCGAGTCGTCAGCCCATGCGTCCGTTGAGCGCGCATCGTCGCCACCTTTGACAATGGATCGGAGCTCACTGCTTGTGAGCGTCCGTCGTCGCGCTATGGCCTGCGAGTTTGAAGTGCAATTGGCGGCTGCTCGCGATGACGATTCGATGGAGCACGTCTTCGCTGCGCTCGATCTGGTTGAAGCGCTCGAGACCCAAATTACGGTCTATCGAAGCAACAGCGAAGTGATGGGGATCAATCGCTCCGCCGCTCGTCAGTCCATCCCGGTCGAACCGCGACTATTCGAGCTCTTCCGGCAAGCGGAAAGGCTGCATCGCGAGACGGACGGGGCGTTCGATATCACCAGTGGACCGCTTTCGGAGGCGTGGGGCTTTTCCCGCCGCGAGGGACGCATCCCCCCTGATGCGACGGTTGCAGCCGCACTGGAGCTCGTGGGAATGCAGCATGTCACGCTGGATGAGGCGACGGGCACGATCGCGTTTCGACGAGAAGGCATGTCGGTAAACCTCAATAGCATCGGCAAGGGATACGCGCTGGACCGGATGGCGGAGCTGCTGGCCATGCACGCCGTCGATGATTATCTCCTTCACGGCGGCAAGAGCAGCGTATTGGCGCGGGGCCATCAGCCCGGCCGCCGCGAGTGTGGCTGGACCGTGGGGCTGCGGCATCCCCTTCACCCGGTTGAGCGGCTGGCCGAGTTCTCCCTTCACGACCAGGCCTTATCGACATCCGGCTCCGGGACACAGTTCTTCATACGCCGCGGCCGACGATACGGCCACATCCTCGACCCGCGCACCGGCCGACCGGCCGAAGGTCTGTACTCAGCCACCGTCATCGCGCCAACTGCCACAGAGGCGGACGCCCTCTCAACCTCCTTTTACGTGATGGGGCCCGAAGAAGTGGACAAGTATTGCGTCGCGCATCCCGAAATTTCAGCCCTCTTGACCGGCCCAGCCGAACGTGAAGGCGAAGTGCAACTCTTGGCCTTTGGAATCGACGATTCGCTAATCAGAATCAGCTAACCGCGAGAAACCGGCAAAACGACGGATGAACTCCGTCAAATGCCCCCGTGCCACGAATTCGTTGCTGTCCCACGCCTCGTCGGTGAGAACCTCCCGCTTCTCGACTGGCACCACATAGGTCTCGGCGGCCCGTCGCTGCCCGTCATCGCAATCGATCCACAAGCTCCGGCGGTCGTAGAAGTCGTCTTCAAAACGATCCAACCTCGCCAGCGCCGCCGGATCCACATCGAGATAAACCACGCCGCGGACGACGTCGTTTTCGCCAGCCGCTACAATGCCCGGAAACACAGCACCTTGCACTCGATAAACCGCATAACCGGAGACCATGCCTCGGACCGAATCAAATTCCCGCCCCACGACCACGCGCCACACTTCAGCGAACATCAGAGTACCGTAGGCGAAGACGTGCATTTAGCAACTATACTTGTCTAATCGCACGCTCTCCAAGGGCGGATAAAGCCACGATCGCGCATTGACATGCCCACATCCCGCGCCAAATATGGCTGCATGACAGCGCCACAACGCATCACCAGCCGGCAGAATCCACGCGTGAAGGAGGCTGTGCGGCTGCGGACAGGCCGTGGGCGGCAGCGGCAAGGCCGGATTCTCATCGATGGCGCTCGGGAAGTCAGCCGGGCAGCTGCGACAGGCATACGCTTCGTAGAAGCATTTGTTTGCGAGGAGCTCTGCAAGTCGGCTGAGTGTCGTAACGCAATTGAGGCCATCAAGTCCGCCGGCGCGGAAATTTTGAACGTCTCGCCGGCCGTGTACGCCAAGCTCGCGTTTGGCGACCGCGACGACGGCGTGATCGCAGTAGCCCAAACGCCGCAACGAAAATTGGACGATCTTCAGTTACCGCCGCAGCCACTGATCGCCGTACTGGAAGGCATCGAAAAACCCGGCAACATCGGCGCGATTCTCCGCAGCGCCGATGCCGCCGGAGTGGACGCAGTGATCGTCACGGATGCCCGCACCGACCCCTACAACCCCAATACAATTCGTGCCAGCCTCGGGACGGTGTTTCGCGAAAACATCGTGGAATCGACCGCTGTCGAGGCTCGGCAATGGCTGCGGACCAGAAATCTGCCGATCATCGCCGCTCGGCCCGACGCCGAAATACTCTACACGGATATCGACTTGCGCGGTGGCGGCGCCATCGTGTTGGGCAACGAAGCCGAAGGATTAAGCGACGCCTGGGGCGGTGCAAACGTGACGGCTGTGCGACTGCCCATGCACGGTCTCGCCGACAGCCTCAACGTGTCGACCTCCGCAGCCGTCCTGTTCTACGAAGCACGGCGTCAACGGCGCAAATGAATGAGGAACGCGGCGAAACCCTAACGGGCGCTGCGGGCCTGAGCGGCCAGTTGATCAATGCGACGCGCGTTGGCCCAATCGTTTTTGTAATTGACGGGCACGAGCTTGGTCACTTCGACGCCGAACTCGCCTTCCAGGCCAGTCCCTTTCAGATCGAAGCCCAACAGCGCCTCACGAATCGCAGTCCGCAACTCCGGCGTAAGGTTGTACACGTAGCCAATGGTGGCGGGCGGAAATCGTTCGGATTCGTAGATGATTCGAATCGCGTTGGCGTCAACTTCGCCCTTTTCCACCATGCGATCCAATAAGTCACTGGCCACCGGGGCCGCTGCATATTCCTTGGCCGCGACGCCTTGGATCGACTCCTCATGGCCCAACGAAAAGCCCCACGTGAAATCGCGGTCCGGCAGCAAGCCTTCCTGATCATTCAGCAGGGTCAAGAGCGCTTTGCACCCTGAATTGGAGTCTGGCCTCGTGAAGGTGATCTTGCGACCCTTCAAGTCCGCGAGCTGCTTGACGGGACTCTCCGCCGGCACGATCACTTGCATCATATAGCCGTACGAATCATCCTCGCGACCGAATGTGCAAACCGGCACAAATCCATCCCGCTGCACAGCAGCCGGTACAATACCCGTGTTCAGGCCAGCAATGTGCAACTCGCCCTTCTGCAATGCATCGAGCTGTTCGCCGACCGTCGTATAATGGACGAACTTCACCTCGCGACCTGTCTTTTCGGCCAGGACCGCGAAAACTTCCTTCCAACCATCCTCGGCCACGCTCTCCGTTTCCCCCGCTACAAAGGAAAACGTCAGCACTTCTGGCGCGATGCACTGAGCGAGATCGTCCGGCGAATCCGCCACCAGATCTCCATCCTTGTCTGGATAGCTCTTTGGTGCGCGGGCGATCGCAGCATTGGTGCTGAGAATTCGACTGAACACATTCTCAGACATCTCGCTCCGCGCCGCCGGCTCGAGCGTCGACGACCACAGGTAAGCGCCAAGTCCCAGGATGGCCACCGGGACGACGACTATCAACACGCGACGTAGTGAATGAGGCGAATGTGGCTCAGGCATCGATCAAGACCTCCGATCGCTCACCAGTAAACGCGAATAGCGCGACAACGAAAAGCTCCCATCCGAGTCGGCAACCAACCAGGATAACATTCTGGATGAAGAAAGCAAACAAGCGAAATGGAGCGATAAATGCTCTACGTCTCGAGCGACTGCGCGGCTAAGAGCGTGTTTCGCAGCAGCATCGCGATGGTGAGCGGCCCGATGCCGCCTGGCACCGGCGTGATCGCACTGGCCGCCTCGCGGACCCCCGTGAAGTCTACATCGCCTACCAGTCCATCTGCCGTCCGATTGATGCCGACGTCGACGACCACAGCTCCCGGCTTGACCATTTCGGCCGTGACAAACTTCGGCCGGCCGATTGCGACCACCAGGATGTCCGCCAGGCGGGTGACAGCCGCCAGGTCGCGGGTGCGGCTGTGGCACAGCGTTACCGTCGCATCGCCGCCAGGCCCGCGCTGGGAGAGCATGATCGACAACGGCCGGCCCACGATGTCGCTACGTCCCAGTATCACAACGTGCCGGCCGGCGATCTCGATGCCGCTGCGCACCAGCAATTGCTGCACACCCTGCGGCGTGCACGGCAAGAACCGCGGCCGGCCTTGCACTAGCCGGCCCACGTTTTCCGGATGGAATGCGTCAACGTCCTTGGCCGGACTGACGGCGTTCAACACGCGGCTGGCATCGATCTGCGGCGGCAGCGGCAACTGGATGAGAATGCCATGGACTGCCGCGTCCTTGTTCAATTTCGCCACTAACTTTAGCAGCTCCTCCGACGACGTAATCGCGTCCAGGCGATGCAGTTGGCTTTCGATACCAACTGCCTCGCAAGCCAGGCGCTTGTTCCGAACGTATACCTCGCTGGCCGGATCTTCGCCAACGAGCACAGCCGCGAGGCACGGCACCACGCCGTTGTTCTGTATGAATTCGACAACCTCCTCGGCAAGCTCCGAGCGAATTTGCTGAGCCAACTGCTTGCCGTCGAGAATCTGCGCTGTCATGGCAGGTTGCAATTGAAGGCTGAATTAGTGACGTTTCGAGCGGCAGATTCACCGCGTGCGGTTTGGCTCCCGCACAACCGAAACGGATTCTATCCCCTTCCCCTTGCAGCCGTCAGCCCGCCTGTGAGGAAAGCAGCATCCAGCCCGAACGTTCATCGAGCCACGCGATTCCCCATAAGGCGAGACAAGCGTAGATTGCCGCCATCAAGTCGTCGGCCATCACGCCCCAGCCCTCCGGCAACCGCTCGAGTTGCCGGGCCGGCGGCGGCTTGGTGATGTCAAATACTCGATGCAACGCAAAGCCAACCACGGCGATTGGCCAGTTCGCAAGCGGCACCATGAGGAACACCACCGGCATGCTGGCGATTTCGTCCCAGACGATCGATTGATGGTCCTTCTCAGTGCCTAACGCTCGGTTAGCGGCAGTTGTCAAGGGGATGCCGATCAGTACAGCGCCAACGATCACCGCAATCTGCCAGCCGCTCCCAGGCAACTGGCCCACCGCCCAGGCCAGTGGCAGACCCCACACCGCTGTGCCCACGGTTCCCGGGGCTGGCACGATACGGCCGATGCCAAGACCAGTCGCGAGCCAAACGGCGAGCGCCTGGGGGCTGGGGGCTGGGGACTGTGGCCGCCGGTCTGGGGATGGGTGAGTCACGATGTTCATCGGTTCGAAATGGATACACGAAAACAAGTCACACGTTGACAACAGTCATCACTTAATCGAACCAATGTGCGGCAACTTCGGTCTGGTCCAGGGAGACACTCAATCGCACCTACCCTTACCAGCTCCGCCCTGCAGTTCCTACTCCTGGTCCCGGCGCAAACAATCTTGGCCTGCACGCCGCATCCAAGGTATCATTCGGTAAAGGACAGTTTAAGCTGGGTAATGTTTAGCGATTTGGTAAAGATAACGCATGACCGACTCCCCGGTAAACGAAGAGTCCGAAAAGCTTAGTCCGGCCGAAGCCGTCAAGCTCCAGAGCAATTACCTTCGCGGCTCGATTGCGGAGGAGCTGCGCGATAGCAACGAATTCGTTAGCAAGGCCAGCACCGCGCTGCTCAAGCACCACGGCACGTACCAGCAGGACGACCGCGAACGCCGTGCCGAGGCCCGCGTCGATGGGCCCGCCAAGGCGAAATTCTACAGCTTCATGGTCCGCACCGCTGTCCCCGGCGGCCGGCTTACCAGCGATCAGCTTCTGGCCGAGCTCGACCTCTGCGACGAACTCGGCAACACGACGCTGCGAATCACGACACGCCAGGGCCTGCAACTGCACGGTGTGCTGAAGAAGAATCTCAAACAAACGATCAAGCGGATCAACGAAGTGCAGCTCTCGACGCTGGCTGCGTGCGGTGATGTCAAGCGTAACGTCATGTGCACGCCCTGCCCTTACAACGGCGACCCGGTGCACGAGCAGATGTACGAGCTGGCCGGCGAGCTGGTGAAGCAACTCAATCCGCGCACCCGCGCCTACCATCAGATCTGGCTCACCAACGGCGAGACGGGCGAAAGCGTCGACATTGGCGAGGTCGGCATCCCGTCCGCCTTTCCTGCAGGACCGGAGACAGCTGGGGACGATCCAGTCGAGCCGATCTACGGCAAGACGTATCTGCCGCGGAAGTTCAAGCTGGCTATCGGGCTGCCAGGCGATAACAGCGTCGATGCCTACGCTAATGACATTGGCCTGTTGGCGATTTGCGAGAAGTGGAACGTCGTCGGCTACAATGTGCTCGTGGGCGGCGGTTTTGGAGTAACGCCCAGCGCGAAGAAAACCTTCCCCGCCGTCGCGCTGCCGATGTGCTACATCGAGGCGGGGCGGGCAGTTGATTTGTGCATCGCTATCGTGAAAGTGCAGCGCGATTTCGGCAACCGCTCCGACCGCAAAGTGGCCCGCATGAAGTATCTCATCCGCGACTGGGGATTGGAGCGATTCCGCACGAAAGTGGAAGAGTATTTTGGCGACTCGCTGGCTCCGCTGCGGCCAGTGGGCGTTCACGGTTTCAACGACGGCATGGGCTGGCACGAGCAGGGCGACGGCCGCTGGTTTTACGGGCTGAATATCGAAAACGGCCGCATCAAAGATACCGAAACGATGCGGCTGAAAACCGCGCTCCGCGAAATCTGCACGACGATGCGTCCACCGCTGCGGCTCACACCGCACCAAAGCATCATCTTTTGCGACGTCGCCCCGGAGAACCGCCGCCGGCTCGAAGAAATCTTGCGGCGTCATCACGTGCCGCTTTCGGAGGATTACACGGCCGTACGGCGCTGGGCGATGGCCTGCCCGGCGCTGCCGACTTGCGGCTTGGCCGTCGCTGAAAGCGAGCGCGTCATGCCATCGATCGTTGACCAACTCGAAGTCGAGCTCGAAAAGCTCGGCCTCCAAGACGAAGTGTTCACCACGCGTATGACGGGCTGCCCCAACGGCTGCGCCAGGCCGTACAACTCCGACATCGGCCTGGTGGGCAAAACCAAGGACAAATACACCATCTTCCTCGGCGGTCACCTGCTCGGCGATCGGCTCAACTTCATCTACAAAGACCTTGTGCCAACCGACGAAGTTGTGCCGACGCTCGTTCCGGTCCTCCGCTACTTCAAAGAAGCCCGCCAAAACGGCGAATCGTTCGGCGATTTCTGCCACCGCGTGGGTAAGGAGGCATTACTGGCTCAATGCGAAAATTCCTCGCTGCCGGTGGAGAGCCATGCCGTATGAATGGCACGCTTCGCCTTTCGATCGCTCTCCGCGCGTCGTTGATGTTAGCCGTTGCAACGCTGGCGGTCTTCGCGTACGCGATCACTTGGGAAGGGGCTCAACGCCAGCGGCCGGATTGGTTCCGTTCGGCGGAAGGCGCGCGAGTCGTCGAGAATGTGCTGTTGTATCAATTTCCCTCCGGCGGCTGGCCTAAAAATATCGATATGGCGGCGACGCTATCCGCCACTGAAAAACGGCGGCTGGCTAAACGGCCCGATGAGGCCACGATCGATAACGGCGGCACGTACACCCAGTTGCAATTTCTCGCCAGGGCCTGCGAGGCCACGCGCGACGACCGGGTTCGCGACGCCTTCTTGAAGGGGCTCGATTACCTATTCGAGGCCCAGTACGGCAACGGGGGCTGGCCGATCTTCTATCCGCTCCGCGGCGGCTACAACAACCACATCCATTTCAACGACAACTCCGTGAGCGGCGTGATGATGCTGATGGATGATGTGGCTAAGGGTGAGCCGCCGTTTGTTTTTGTGGACCCTTCGAGGCGCGGGCAGGCTACTGCGGCTTTCGACAAGGGAATCGACTGCATCTTGAAGTGCCAGGTGATCGTCGACGGGCAGCGGACTGCCTGGTGCGCACAACACGACGAGCTAACACTCGCGCCGGCACCGGCCCGGGCGTTCGAGCCGGTGTCGCTTTCGGGCCATGAGAGCGTCGACCTGGTTCGCTGCCTGTTGCGGGTTGAAAAGCCGTCGCCCGAGATTATCGACGCCGTGCGGAGCGCCGTGGCCTGGCTCGCCGCAGTGAAGATCGCAGGCATCCGGCTCGAGCGGATCGACACGCCGGCGGGATGGGACCTCATCGTGAAGCAAGACCCCGAGGCGCCACCGATGTGGGCCCGCTTCTACGAGATCGGCACGAACCGCCCGATCTTCGCCGGCCGCAGTGCCGTGGTGCACTACCGCTACGATGAAATCGAGCGCGAGCGTCGCACCAACTACGCGTACTACGGCACCTGGCCGCAAAAACTGCTCAGCCAGGAGTACCCGGCCTGGGCGGCGAAGTGGAACGTCAAAGATTAAGCATGCCGGTCACTCGCCGCCGGTGTCGTCCTCGCGCTTGAGTGTCTGATGCTCGGCTTCGATTTTGTGCTCGACGGACGGACGCGTCATCAGGCGATCGAGCTCCTGCAGGGCCGCGCCGACGCCGCCCGAAATGCCACCGCCGCCGCGGCGCTGGCTGCCTTTGCCGCGGCGATGCTCGATCATGGTCCAGATCAGCATGAGTGGCACAAATACGACGACGGCGATGGCCAGGATCAGCCAGAAGAGTGCTTGGAGCGTCATACCTGGTAGCAACCATTGTCGACGTGCCGGAACTGTAATAGTATCACGACGAATGGGAGGGAACGATGCCATCAACGGCTAAAGATACGCGAGCGACCGTCATTCCGGGCCTTCTGTACCGCGACGCGGCGGCAGCGATCGACTGGTTGTGCAACACGTTTGGCTTCGAAAAGCACGCCGTTTATCCCGGCGAGGACGGCACGATCATGCACGCCCAGCTGATCTTCGGGAACGGCATGGTCATGTGCGGCACGACGAAGAAAACGCCGTTCGGCCGGCTCATCAAGCAGCCGGACGAAATCGGCGGCTGCGAGACGCAAGCGCCGTACGTGGTCGTGACCGACGCCGACGCCGTCTACAAGCGTGCCAAAGCGGCCGGCGCCGAAATCGTCATCGACATCAAAACGGAAGACTACGGCGGCCGCGGCTTCACCTGCCGCGACCTTGAGGGCCACATCTGGAGCTTCGGCACGTACGATCCGTGGTCGACGGCGTGACGGTCAGCCGCGCAGCCAGATGGCATTGGCCTTAGAAGAATACCGCCGGAGAGACGCCGAACCGCTTGGCCAATATGCTGATTTGGCGGGTGTTCAATTCTCGCTTGCCGCGGAGGATTTCCGACACGACGCCTTGCGAGCCGATTTTCGGCAGGTCGGCCTGCTTCAGTCCGTGCTCATCCATGAGAAAGCGAAGGATGTGCCTGCCCTTGACGTTCGGCATTGCGTGATGGGTCTCCTCGTAGGCGTGGATGACCGTTCCGAGCGTATCAAGGAGGCTGTAAAGCGGATGCCGCTCATCGTCGCCGATTTCATCAATGAATTCATTCAGGCGTTTGACCGCTCGATTATACTCACGCTCGTTGCGAATCGAGAGGATCGGGGCGATCGTAGCCCAATGCGTCTGGGTTTCTTTAGCGAGTAGCGTCATGGTTTCCATGCTCCATCGTCATATTCGCGATGCGTCAGCACGTGGCGGATATAGACCTTTCCGCGGTTGAATTGGATGGGTGCCACCAATCGATATTTGTTGCCAGCGATGTTGCACACGGTGAAGCGATCCACCACATCAGCACTTGGAAAGGTCTGGCGAAGCTCAGCAAAACTCGTAAAGTTCGTCCGCCGCACAATTTGAAACCAGCGGTTGAGTGGTGCTTTGCTGTCGGGATACTTTTCCCAGAAGAGCCGCAGCGCTGTCCGCGAGATCACGTGCACCAGATCAGTATATCTCATGTTGAGATATATGTCGAGTGCGAAATGACGCGTCCCCGGCCTCCATGTCGTCCATTCCCTCCTGGATGGCCAGCTCATTCTCGCGATACGGACGCGGAGCGCGGCCCTCGCGCAGGACTTCGTCGTATGGTCAGACTGGCGGTGAGCCTTCACGCCGCCGGCGATCGAGCAGCGAGCTGTTGGGGCGCTCGATATCCCACGCCAGCCCCAGCTTTTGCCACAGGCAAATGGTGAGATACGTGACGTCGAGCTCCCACCAGCGATGACCGTGGGCTGCGGCGCGAGGGTCGGCGTGATGATTGTTGTGCCAGCCCTCGCCGTTGGTGGCCAGCGAGATCAGCCAGTTGTTGCGGCTGTTTTCGCGCGTGTCGTAGTTTCGATATCCCCACAAATGGGCGGCCGAGTTGACGCCCCACGTCACGTGCCACGTGTAAAGCGTGCGATAGACGACGCCCCACAACAGCCATTGCACGCCGACCTGATAGCTGCCGGCCCACGTGCCTCGCAACCAGTAGCCGACGGCCAATCCAACGGCGAGAAACAAAACCGCGTGGATCACGTACACCCAGAAGTACCACAGGTTGCGTTCGAGTCGCATGTAGAGCGGATCGCTGAGGATATCGCGGGCGTATTTGTGATAGGTTTCGGCCGCGCTCGTATGGCGGTTATCGATGAATAGCCAACCCACATGTCCCCAGAACCAGCTCACTTGCGGCGTGTGCGGGTCGGGCTGCTCGTCGGAATGTTGATGGTGAATTCGATGCACGACGACCCACCGCGCGGGCGACTGCTGAAGATTGCATACTCCCAGGATGGCCAGCGTGTGTTCCAGCCACAGCGGGCACTTAAAGCCGCGATGCGTGAGCAAGCGGTGAAAGCCGGCCCCGATGCCCATCGAGCAAAAAATGTAATTTCCCACCGGCAGCCACACGAGGCCCCACCAACTGAAAAAATATGGGACGAACGCCAGCGGAATGAGCAGATGAAAAACGATGACGCCGATCACATACGACCAGATGATGCGGCTTTGTCCGTCGACTTGCGCCGGCCGCGGGAGCGGCCGGTTGCGCGCGGCCGGTTTCAGCGGCTGTGTGGTAAGCAGTTCGTCCAGAACGTCGCTCGCGGCCGGGACCGACGGCGGTGCAGCGAGTGCGGAGTCCGCGCGACCTTTGGTTTCGGCTGTTATTGACATAGACGAGGCCGTGACGTCGTGAGAGGCCGGCAGCCGACACAGCACGGATTATAGGCGAGCTGGAAGCGAGGGCAAGCTACGTGGATTAGGTGGGTGCCGTTTGACCGCGCATTGGGGCCGCTTATTTGGCACTTTCGACCTGAATCTTCGCGGCCGAGCCCCAGCAAACTAGCGGTGCGCCGACCACCACGCGTCGATCTTCTTGCGCATTGTTTCGACCTGCGTGCCAAGTCCATCGGCCAGGTTTTGTTCCTCGTGTGGATCCTCGGCCAGATTGTAGAGCTCCACGGGGCTGTCGGCCTCGTTCTGCGGGTCGGGGAGTATGAGCTTCCAATCGCCCTCGACCATCCAGCGCCAGCGGAGGCTGGCTGACGGCTCGTTGAGGTCCTTCGATTCGTGCGTGAAGCATTCGCCAAAAATGGCGGTCCTGCCCGCGACCGCCGTCTCATCGAGCAAGTTAATGCCTTGCATCTGCGGCGTCGGCGCGAGCTGCGCGGCGGCAAGCAACGTGGGAGCCAGGTCGATCGACAGCGCGAGCGCATCGGATCGCTTCGGTTTCACGTGCGACGGCCAGCGGATCATGATGGGCGTGCGCAGGCCGCCATCGTACTGCGATTGCTTCGACTTGGGCGCGTACTCACCGGTTTGCGGATCGGTAATCCAGCCGTTGTCGGCGACGTATATGACGACGGTGTTTTCGGCGAGCCCCTCGTCGTCGAGATACTTCAACAGGCTGCCAACCGTTTCGTCGAACCACTCGACCATCCCCCAATATCTGGCCACGCTCAGCGTGGGGGCCACGTGCTCGTACTTTTTGAGCAAGCGCTGCGGCGGGTTATGTGCCTGGTGTGGCATCATGGGCGCGTACCAGACGAAGAACGGCCGATTGTCGCGGCGGGCGTCGGCGATAAAGTCGTAAATGGGCTGCATCGTTTTGCGGCCGATCACGATGCCCGCGTCGCCATGCCGCCCGCCGCGGGTCATGCCGTGCGTGAAGCCGCCGCGGCGATAACTCCCCTGCCACCATTTGCCCGTTTGCAGGCTGACGTAGTTCGCATCGGTCAGCAACCGGGGCAGAGTCGGCACGGCTTCGAGATGCCGGTTCATGACCTCACGGCCTTCTCGATAAGGTGCGGTTTGATAATAGTCGCGGCCGGCCATGCCGGGCGGCATCGGCGGATCGTTGCTCGTGATGCGATGCTGATGCGGATACAGGCCCGTGATGATCGAGGCCAGGCTGGGGCAACACAAGCTCGACGGCACATACCCGCGGGTGAACACGAGGCTCTCGCCGGCGAGCCGATCGATATTCGGCGTTTGGATGTGCGGATGGTCCATGAACGAATAGTCGGTCCAGGCTTGATCGTCGGAGATGATCAGCACGATATTGGGCCGGGCTTTCACCCGTCCAGACCCGCTAACCGATTCAGCAGCGGGCGACGGCCGCGACGCTAATGCCACGAACAGTAGGAATCGACAGCCGAGTTCCGCCGCGTTCGTGGCTACGCTCGACATCGGCGGCATGGTCATCGGCAGCGCGTCGGGTGGGCCAGTCGGGGCCCGCTAGTCGGGCCGTTTGCGCGAGGCGCGTGGAATCAACGCCAAGCCGGCCAAGAGTAATAGAGACAGGCTGCCGGGTTCGGGGATGATCACGAGGTCGGTGTCGTCGTGCCAGAGGAAACTCTGGCCGGGTCCCAACATGGCAGCGCCGCTCCAGGTGAGGGTCGTTATTCCGTACATGTCGCCGAGGTTGACCAGGCTCGGGGGCCAGGTCGTGTCGAATTCAACGGCCGACGCCGGGGCCGGGCCGCTACCGCCGAGAGGGACAATTCCCAATTCGCCGGCCGCGCTGAACGGTGTTGAGGGAAGGCTGTCGTCGTCGAATAGCGAAGGAAGAATTCCGCCTTGGGAAGGTCGAAGATCAATTGTGACTTTCGAGATATAGACCGCGAATGGATCGGCCGCCGGCGCCGTTGTGTTGGTTAACGTCCAGGTCGCCCCGAAAGTTTCACCGCTGACGGAGAATGTGAAGTTCGGATCGGCGGGAGCAAATGCGGTTCGCGTTACTGAGTTTCCGAGCAACGTGTACGTTACGTTTCCCGTCTCCAGTGGCACTCCGCCGGGGAAGATGGCCGAGTAATGCACTCGGATCGATCCGCCGGCGAGCTCGTGCCCGTAGTTGGTAGATCTGACCTGAACGGCGATGGCCGGGGATGTGAGGAGCGTAACGAGCAGCATGGCAAGCCACGAGAGTTCGGATCGCCGCGGTTTCACGAGACTACTCCTGGTGAAAAAAGTTCGCTCGCTAGCGCTCGCAATAGTGAGGCAACCAACCCATCAAACTGCGGTATACGAACCGCTATGCGAGCTGGGTTCTGACCGCCGTTTATCCTAATCCCGCGGGGGATTGGCTGTCAAAAAATTTTGCGGAGTGTCTCGTATTCCCGCTGTTTTTACGGACGTTCCGAGTTTTTAGGAGCACTTCGTCGGTGCTGACTCACAATAAGCACTGGCAAAGCCAGTGGCCCACGGCACCCGGGTTCAAATCCGGCGGTGTTTTGCGTAGATGCGCAAAACTCCCCCCCGGGGTTTTGCGCACCTGTCGCGAATAGGACACAGGTTCGCGGGCGGCGCGTACGGCGCGCACCCCGACCGTGCGGCACGGCGACTTGCGGCCGTCGGCCGATATATAAAATCCAATTATCAAAGCGCGAAAGGTACAATCAGCGTCAGCTGATGGTATCACAATACTAAACTTATGTCCAGATACGTTTTGGCCACCTGGCGATTCTTGTGCGGTGGACGAATCGGCGAAATCAGCCAGCAAGATGAAACAGCGATTCCAGGTTCCTGGTCATCGTCTTCCGGCGCCCGTCCTCGCTGCCGCCGACGAAGTCCATGCTTATTCGCGCTCTTTTCGAGCACGATTGAGCGTGTGCGACGTGAATTGGCTTAGCCGATTCGCTTGATGACGACGAATGCGGCATCACGCACCAGATGAGTAGGATGGGTTCTTCGCGCAGCGAGAACCCATCTCCGATCGTATTACGCGAACTGATGGGTTCCCGCTGTGCGAAGAACCCATCCTACAGAACTACAGAACTGCAGGATGATGTTGTAGATCATTTGGCCGGGAGATTGTATTTGCGGCGCAGCTCGCTCATCACATCTTCGGTTGGCCGGCCGCGGCCCGCCTTGATGTCGGCGAGGCCCCGGCGGATGGCGGCATGAATCTCCTCTTGCTCTTCGGGTGAAGGATGCTCGATCCGCCAGAGATCGAACAACTCCTCGATCGAGACGGCACCGCCGTTCTGAAGCTTCTGCTGGGCGAAGCGGTGGAAGCTATCGAGGTCTTGCTGAGTGACGAGCATGTTAGTTGGCGTATGAGATTGCCTCGTTAAATCATATCACGAACAAGAGACAGTTGGCAGGCCGTTAAGTCGGCGAAACTCACGGTCGAACTCTCGGATCGGCGTCACGCGTCCGGCTTCCATGTCGTCGATTCCCTGCTGAATGGCAAGCACTTCTTCCTCGCGGGGCCGCAGCTCGGCGAGGGCCTCGCGCAGGACTTCGTCGGGGGAGGCAAAAGAACCAGTGGCAAGCTGCCGCTGGATTTCGTTCCAAACATCGGGCGCTAGATCGACAGACATGGCGGGCCTCCAGATAGATTATATCAAAACAGTGTTCCGACTTTCACGGACCGGACGCGGCGATCGAAGCCGGGGTGACAATGGTGATTCCTTCCGGCTGATAGCGGCGAAAGTCGCGGTCGTTGAGCGTCAGGATATTTTCGATTTGCCAGACGAGCATCATGGCAACGAGGCGTGCATCGTGAACCTGCTTACCCACGACGCTGTATTGTAGCAACAGCCGCCGGAATTCGGTCGGCATCGTATCCGGTTCTGTGACAATGGTACAGAACGGCTCGATCGCCTGTTGAAACAACTGAGATATGGCGGCCGGCGGCAAATTCAGTCCGTTGTTTGCCAATGGGCGAGTGGCAACGTTCCACAACTCGGCAACATTCTGCGTTGTGATATACAGATCGTCTCTCTGATTGCCGAGCGTTTCGAATGCGGCCTGGACGAGTCCGTGGTATGAATCTTGTGTATCAACGAGTCGAAGCAATATTCCCGTATCAATAAGATAGCGCATCAGTCGTGATCGCTATAGATATCTTCGCGCGAGAAGTCAGGCGGCAAGGCGCCAACCGACACGCCGTATTTCGCAATTCGTTCGCGGAGCTCTTCGGCCGTAAATCGAGGTGATGGCGGGAGCGCAACCTTTTCTTTCTGCGCCTTGGCGACCACGCGCACGCGAACCGGCGTGTTCTCCGGCAGATTGAGCGGCGTTTCCGGATGAATGGCCCCGTCGCGGTAGGTGGCGTCGATGTCGATGGTCATATCACAATTTTACATCGGGTTTCACCGTCCAACCAGTACGGCGTGCCCGATTTACCGCGAAGCGGTTGAACACCGAAGCCCAGGGTCGCCGCGCAGCGGCGCACCCTGGGTAAGGGGTTCATTTACGATCGGATACGCCGAAGGTGTTACACACAACTTGCCGTCTGGCCGCACCAATTGTAAAACCCCGTTGGGGTATGGATGGTGCTAATGGCATCTGTAACCCAGGGTGCGCCCTTCGACAAGCTCAGGACGACCCTGGGCTTTGGTGTGGAACACCTTCGGCGTTTACATCGCGGCCGCCGACGAAGGCCATGACGATCCGCGCTCTTTTCGGGCGCAATTGACACCCGAAAAAAGAGCTGCGTCCCCTTTTCTCCTCCGGCAGGTTGAGCGGCGTCTCCGGATGAAGGGCCCCGTCGCGGTAGGTGGCGTCGATGTCGATGGTCATCTCACTGGTGATGAGTTACTTCTTCCCCGCGGAATCGACATGCTCGGTTTGCATGATGTGGAGCAGGTCGACGGTCACGAGGCGGTCGTAGATGGTTTCGTCCTGGCCGTTCGCCGGCAGGCCGATAGCCACAGTCGAGCGGCCCACCATGGCCATCTCGGGATGACGGACATCGTAGGTCCGTCCATCAGTCAGCGTGATTCGGAATGGCCGGAATGGCTCGCGCTGAACCAGTTCCTTAATGTCTTCGGAACGCATGGTCTTATTTAAGTGACGAAGATTCGAGCCGGCTCATAAAGATATTCTACCATTCTCTACATCGAATGAAACAGTCCCCGAAATGATGGGTTCCGGCTTCGCGGCGAACCCATCCTACGAAACTTTAGTCATCGGAAAAGTAGAATGTCCCCTTCGCCTTTCTCCCTTCGCCTTTCTTTGCCTTTCCCATGGCCTTGCTTTCCACGGCAGAAAATTGAGCAGTCGGCCGACAAAACAATTTTACCACCCTTGGTGGCAGAGTGAAACAGTCCTGGGAGTTGCGAAAAGAGCTGCGTCCCCTTTTTCCACCTCGGACCTAATACAACACTCCTACAAATTCTTTTGTGCGTAGCAACTTCGTCAGGCTTTTGAACGGCTTTGTCGTTGGTGAACGGCAAAACTCGTCTGCCTTATTCAGAATAAATGCGACGGTGTCTTGCACCTCTTCGCCATTCGGTATTTTTAGCTCAACAATATCCGCCGGCGTGTAACTGGGACGTCCTAGTTTTCGGACTGCCCACGTATAAGCAACGACGTATGCGGCATCACGCACGGCGCCAGCATGAACATCTCCAAATGTAGTGTTCCGAAACAGCTTTTTAGTACGCATACCGCCTTCAGCAGCGCGGACGATCTCAAGCGATTTCACAAACACATCAAGCGGCCACCGGTCATCAAAGACCTGCTTGTACTGCGAATCAACGCGCATGAATTTCGGCCGTTGCCGTCTTGCACGAAGTGGATCTCGCAAGGCAACTGCGCGAACACAACTGGCTAGGTAAGTCATCGATACGATCCGTTCAGCCGGCATTCCCTGATTTTTATAGAAGTTTCGCCTCCGATCGTAGTACCAACCGTGATCTGCAAGATATTGTTCAATGTCTCGTTGTATTTTTTCCGTGGCCCGTAGTGAAGCTAATTCAACTGGGTTTTGGTAATTCGTGGCTTTGATGATACGATCCCGTATTTCCGGATCTTCTGCGACGATAATTTTCACCAGCACAGCTCGATCATCTTTCACTTGGTTGGAGGCTTTGAAATAAGAAAAGATTGATTCCGTAGTTTGAAGTCCGTTTACGATTTGTACGTTTTCCAAACTAATCTCTTTTCCGGCGATGGTCGCGAATGACGCCAAAATGGTTATTCCGTTGTTCAGCCACCAAAAGTCGACCTTCTCTTGTTGGGGATTCGCACTCAATGTGCTAGCAATATCGCGGTTGACTGGCACGCTTCCCATATAATCGCGAACATTCGCCTCGAACAGGTACCTCCGTAGAGCTCCTTCCTCATCCGTGACGAACTCGCAATAGTCGGACAGCCTTGACAAAAGGACATAGTTCGTTTGCTCACGTGAAATTGGGTTTTCAATAAACTTCAAGCGAAGCGAATACGCCTTCCTTCGCAGGGCTATTTCCAATAACTCGGAAGCACCGACAAAAGTGACAACGGTCTGGCAATTGCTAAACAATGCTTGCAAAGCAGCTTGAAGCTGATTGCCGCGACTCGAAATGTTTGGCGCAACCATAGTGGCATCGCCTCGCGACGCATATACAACATGAATACGAAGTGTTGGCCTGCTACCGGCGAGGTTAATATAAGACCGTGTGAACGTGTCCCGCACATCGAGAATCGTTTGTTCGAAGGGATATGTAATATCATCTTCGCTTTTTCCTAAATCAAACAACTCGGGCAACGAGGCCATTAGGCTATTCAGCGGTGATTGGCGAAACGTTTGTCCACGTTTCGAACTAATGATCCAAACATCAAAGTGTGGTGTCTTTGGCGCGAATTCTTCATCAATCGCTACGTTTAGCAGCCTCTCGTTTAGAAAAACGAAGAAGCCATCAATTCCGCCATCGTCACCGCTATCCACCCAGCCGCTTTCAAGCTCATCGATCTGGAGTTCATAATCCTTTAGCAACTGATCAAAGCAAAATAGCTCGAATACTTCACCCTCATCTAACCCCTGCCCATAATGAGGCGCTGCTTTGGACAACAAGCTATCGAGAAGAATCAAATCGTTTTGTGCCATGGTCATATCCTATGAACTAGCATTACACGAAAGAACCCCGTAGCATGCGCTGCATGCCCGGGGTTTATATATGAACAGCGCTAAGCACTGATGGTTTCGGCACCGCGACCGCTGGTCGCGGCTTTATGATCAATACATATCATCCATGCCGCCGTGGCCGGCTCCGCCGCCACCCTTTTTGTCTTTCTTGGGGGCTTCGGCGATGAGGGCGTCGGAGGTGAGCAAGAGCGTGGCGACGCTGGCGGCGTTTTGGAGGGCTGTGCGGGTGACTTTGGTGGGGTCGATGACGCCGGCTTTTACCAGGTCCTCGTACTGGTCGGTCATCGCGTTATAGCCGAAGTTGCCGGACTTTTCGGCGACGCGTTCGGCGACGATGCCGCCGTCCTGGCCGGCGTTGTCGGCGATGGCTTCCAGCGGCGAGCGGCAGGCGCGGAGGACGATGTTGAAGCCGACGGCGTGGTCCTGCGCGGCGCCTTCGGCCGGCTTCACTTTGCGTGCGGCGCGGAGCAGGGCGACGCCGCCGCCGGGCAAAATGCCTTCCTCGACGGCCGCGCGGGTGGCGTGCAGGGCGTCTTCGACGCGGGCCTTTTTCTCCTTCATCTCGCTCTCGGTGGCGGCCCCGACGTTGATCTTGGCCACGCCGCCGGCCAGCTTCGCCAAGCGCTCTTCGAGCTTCTCGCGGTCGTAGTCGCTCGTGGTGTTCTCGATCTCGCGGCGGATCTGGTCGATGCGGCCCTTGATGTCCTGGCTCTTGCCGGCGCCTTCGATGATCGTCGTGTTGTCCTTGTCGATGATGATCTTCTTGGCGCGGCCGAGCTCCTTGAGGCCGATGCTTTCCAGCTTGATGCCGAGGTCTTCAAAAATGGCCTGGCCGCCGGTGAGGATGGCGATGTCTTCGAGCATGGCCTTGCGGCGGTCGCCGAAGCCGGGCGCTTTGACGGCGCACACCTGGAACGTGCCGCGGAGCTTGTTGATCACCAGCGTGGCGAGCGCTTCGCCCTCGATGTCCTCGGCCACGATCAACAGCGGCTTGCCGGCGTTGACCACGGCTTCCAGCACGGGCACGAGGTCCTTCACGCTGGAGATTTTCTTTTCGTGCACCATGACGTAGGCGTCTTCGAGCTCGCAGGTCATCGTGTTTGGGTCGGTGACGAAGTACGGCGAGAGATAGCCGCGGTCGAACTGCATGCCCTCGACCCACTCGAC
>JBBDWY010000002.1:0-55934 GCA_040902605.1 Pirellulales bacterium
GAATTCACTCCATTCGACGGGTTTGATTAGGACAAAAAGAAATGGGCGACTGCCGATTCAAGCCCAAGCAGCCGCCCAAAACCGATCGTTGGTCGGCAGATACTAGCCGCGGCCGCGTCGCTTGCGGCCGCCGTGGCCACGTAGATGGCGAGGCTTCCAGAACTTGCTGCGCCCGGCGTGCCGCCGGTGCGCCATAACGCGTTGCACTCGGTAGTTAAATCGTGATCTCACTTTGTTCTTTCCTTGTGATGATTAGCTACACCGCCGGCAGGCTCGCTGCAGCGAGCACTTCATTAGCGTGCTATGCGCTGCTGATGCTATGCTAGAAGAAGGCGCAACGAGGCCCGCTATCCGGCGAGATTGAGCACCGGTTCGTGCTGGAATTCGCTCCAAGACTTCTCCAACTCGCGCCGCATCTGAGAAATCCGGCTGGGTGAAACACGGTATTTGCCGGCAGTCTCCGCTGTGGAATAACCCTTTGCCAAATCGCAGGCGATTTTCCTGGTGCGCCGGCACAGCGTGGCCAGCCAAGCAAGGAAATCTAGCTTGGTGGCAACCACGTCAGGAATCGGTGCACGTTTATCCTCGACGATCGTGTCGATCCACGCATCACTCTTCGCGTTATATGTATGCAGCCGCTGTACCTTGATTCCACGGCGCAGCTGCGCGTAGAGCGACAGCGGATCCCGACCGTTCAGATGGCCGCCCGCGACACGGCCGCTTTTCACCTGGAGCACGGCGTACCAAACCAGATTCGAGGCACTGACCACCTTGGCGCGGCCTCGTGCATGGAGCCGCGCGTAAGACACCAAACAAATCACGATCGCGTTTTGGATTGCTTCTTCGCGGTTTTCCGGATCGAGATGAGCAAATACATGTTTCAGTAGCCGCTCGATCCGTGGCAGCATTTCCGCAAAACCGCTTTGCCAGGGAGCCTGGCGAAGCTCGTGATGAGCATCAATAGCGCTCATTGGGCGACCTCGTTTGTTGAGACCGCCCCCGCGGGGCGGTCGTGTTGAGAAGAACACAACCGCCCCGCACCGCGCGAGGCCCGGCGCCGGCAGCCAATACGCCAGCGGAGCAGGATGTCAGCCAGGACAACTCATCGCCACGAGCGGCGCGGCGATACGGACTGACGCGAGCGCTACCCGACTATTTCGGCTTTGCGTTTCGGGTGCGCTTGTCCTTGGATCTTTTAGGTTTAGTTGTCGCAGAGGATATCACCGAGAATTCCTTGGCGACTTCTTCGGCAATCATCTTGAGCAATCGATGAAGCACAGAATCGGGAATAATTGGAGACTTGCTTGCACGCATATCGGTCCTTTTTGCTGTCGTGATAAGTATGCGCAAAGAAAAAGCCCCGGCGACACGCCGGGGCTGGGCGGGAAATAAAATTGTAACCAGACCGGCCTCAAATCTGCGGCCGTTCGTAACCTTCCAACGCTCGGAAATCGTAGCGGCTGTTCTTGTGCCGCCGCAATCTGCCGTAGTCCGTCGGTGGCTCAAGTAGCAGTTCATACGGACTGGTAAGGCCGCGCTCCTGCATCATGCGGTCCAATGCAAGCGCCTTTTGTACAACGGCCTGAGAGGTAGGTTCCGAGAGCTGCTTCGCGATCTCTCGCTGCTTCGTTCCTTTGAGGCGCACCACCTCTTCACGAATACGCTCACGTTGCGGCGGCACGAACAGATCGATCGTGACAACCTTCGTAAGCAAGTGCGACATCTCGGGCACGTACGCCAAATCCGAAACGCAGCCAGTCAAATCCAGCTTTACGCGCGCCCGGGGCATCGGATGCCCGCCGTCGAGCAAACGCACCAGATAGATGTGGAACTCCGGGGCCAGTTGACGCAGAAGATCGCCGAATTCCGGTGACGCGATTGCTAGGCCCTCGGCTTTCTTTTCGTATGCCTCCCGGAGCTCAGCTATGCTTCCTGGCAGTTGCAGCTTCCGCTTCGTGGCGTTTTCTAAGGCCCGACGTTCACGGGCAAGGTGCTGCTGACGCTGCTTTACGTCGTCGAGTGCGGCTTTGATTTCGGGCGTTGGCCCGAACATCTTCATCGACTCGATCAGGTTAGCCATTTCACGAGCAGCCTTGGTGTCTTCGGCGTCAAGCTGTTTCCATCGATCCGCCGAGACCCCAATACGTTCTCGGTGAGCCTGCTCAACCAATTCCTTGAATTGTGCGTCAAACCCGTCGAGCTCATAGAGGAACTTTGTGATGGCGCGCATCACCTCCTTCGCCGCCAGCTCGCATGAGACGCCAACCGTATTCCAGCAACGCCAATCGCGGATGTTCGCACACCCGATGTGACCGACAATTCCATTGCCGCCACGAATGTAATGAAATCCGCAGTAGTAACAACGAGCATGCTGGCTTGGGAAGACCGTCGTTTTCCGCGGCACCCGAAAGCGTGGGTCAACGCCGTTAACTTTCTTGCGACCGAGCTTGCTGTTTTTCTGCCGCAGCTGCTCATTGAGTTCAACAAGCTCGTCGCAATCGAGGTGGGCTAGATGCGGACAGTCGATGAAGTCGGGACCATTGGGATTCGGAACCGATTTACGCTGACCTCGCTCATGGTGCTTGACCGTATGCCGGAATCCGCGCCCCGGTTTGCCGCCTAACAGGCTGTTTTTGTAGAACCGCCGCACCATGCGCCCATCCCATTTACCGTCGGAACGACGGCAATAGGGACCGGGTTTGAAGCCGACTTTGTTAAAAAAGTCGGCAACTCGGTTGCAGTTCAACGTCTCACGTAAAATGCAAAGACCTTCTCGGATGATTGGTGTGGCATCTTCGATTTTCCGCCAGTCGTCATATGTCTCCGCATTATCCGGTTTGAAGTAGCCAGCAATTTGGCAAGGAGTGGCGCCACCGAATTTACGAAAGCGATTCTGCTTCCGTTGCTTGATGCGTCTAGATGTCCGGATGTTGTTATTGACGTGCTCGCCACAGGCCTCCATTACTACCTTTTCCCACTCCTCCTCATTCGTGTCGATACCGTCATGACGGGCCAGCACGCGGGTGCCATGATCAACAGCGATGCCACACAATCGGCTAGCCTCTGCTCCTCGAACTGCCCTGCCGATGTCCTCACAAACCCAAAGATCGAGTTCGCGAGAGCGCAGCTGTTGCTCAATTACTTTTAGCTCCGGACGCTGAAGATCCTCACCTTTTCCTTTGGTCGCAACGATCCTCAGTTCGACCGGACCTGAGTAATACTCGCTAATTACCTCCTTGACGTGATCAACCTGGTCTTCTAGCGACATTTCTTTTTGGCGGGGACCACCACTAATGCGGGCGGTGACACAAACGACTAATTCAAAGCCGTTTCGTGGAGGGATTTCGTCTCGCTCGCGTGCGTACTTGGCTTTCGTGCTGACGTACTTTTCGATCTTGAGTAAGGGGTGGTGAAACGAATCCATGACGGCCTCCTTCGTGGAGGCGTCCGGGCCGTCAGCGATTGACCCAGTGGGTCAATCAACGTGATAATAGCTGAGAGTACGTGACTACTGGTGACAACGGATGCGCTGACTCAAATACTTGATAGCACAGCACTTATTACGTTAAATGCCAATGCAGTTGGCACTTGCGTGTACTGGTATTTAGAGTCCCGTGCCCTCCGCTTCAACATAAGCTGCGCCTAGGCATAGACTTGCGTAGGCGTTTCTTTGCGCCACAAACGGTCATACCGAAATGCTGCTATCCCGCATTTACCGCCAATTTACCGCCATTCTCGGCGGGCGGTGCCGGAACGAGCATCGAGTCCAGGCGGCTGGCGGCATCGGCCTGCATGGACGGCATCACGTGGCGGTATATGTCTAGGGTGATCGAGATCTGGGAATGACCAAGCCGCTCCTGGACCACTTTGGGATGGACGCCCTGTTTCAATAATAGAGTGGCCGATGTGTGCCGGAGATCGTGGAAACGAATCGCCGGCAGCTCGGCCCGCTCCAACAGTGGCTTAAACTCGCGCTCGTGGAAGTGGCTTCTGCGGAGTGGCCCGCCCGCGCTGTTGCAGAACACAAAGGGAACGCTGGCGAACCCTGCCGCCACCATCCGCTTGCGATGGTCGGCCAGAGCATCCACCACTCGCCGCGGCAGCGTCACAAGCCGCCGGCTCTTGGCTGTCTTGGGCTCGGTGAGAGTGAGTTTGCCCCCGACTTCGGTTAGCGTGTGCCGCACAGACAGCGTGCCAGCATTGAGGTCCACGTCCCGCCACTGCAAACCGAACAGCTCTCCCAATCGCAGCCCGGTACCGACGGCCGTCACATAAAGTGCTTCAAGCCAATCATCCTTCGCAGCCGCGAGGAGCTTCGCAACCTGGTCTTGGGTTAGCGGCATAATCTCGCTCTTAACCATTTTCGGCGCATCTACCGCGTCGCAGACGTTGCGCACGATCAGCCCCCACTTCAGTGCCTGCTTCAGGCCGCGGCGCAAAACGACACGGGCCAGCCGGCGAGTCTCAGTGCTCGCCCCGACTTTCTCCATGGCGGAGAACATCGCCTGCAGGTGTTGCGGTTCGAGCCGTTGCAGCAATACGCCCCCGATATGCTTAGAAATGTGGTTTTTTACGACGCCCTTGTAGTTCGCGTAGGTGGTGGCGCGGACCGTAACACGCGCAACGTCGTCTACCCACTGCTACGGCCAGCTTAACTTCAGCTTGTGGTGTGGGCGAAAGCGCGTCGGTGTGTCGGACCGAAGTGCGTAACGCGGCGCCAAAAAAACGTTGCTCCACGGATCGACAATGAGAACACCTCGCGGCCAGCACCTCCTCGCGCGCGACATCGACTAATGAGCTTTATCGCATTTCTCTCAGGAGTTCCTCTGTGTCTAAGGCGGAAGTGCGAGTTTCCCGCGAAAGGTGCGCGGGACGAAGGCAACCGTCAGGACACGCTCGAAGAGATCGGCCACTACGCGCGTCTGCACAAGATCACGTTTCCGCTGTTGAAAGACGCCGGAAACAAAATTGCGGATGAGTTCGGAGCACGCCGCATTACGGAGGCGTTTGTGCTCGATCGCGGCGGAGCCGTTCGCTACGCGGGAACGTGGCTAGCGGAGGCGGAGCATAGAACCGCTTAGGGTTGTAGTCGCCCTGAGTCGCAGACAAGCCGCATTAATTCCCTCGCGAAATTTCAACATGAACTCAATTGATATGCTGTTCAGAGCGGCCGATCGGAGCTAGATTGCATAGCGCACCGAGCCGCACCGGATCCTTTTTTGCTGATCGAGCGATTCGGTGTTTAGCTATCTCGATTCATTGGCAATCGCTGATTGGCTGCCATGTCCCGAGACATTTTGCTCTCTCCACCGGCTTACTTTCTGGCGAACGCGATGGCGGTGATCGCCCGCATGTTCGGCAGTTTTGCTGCACGGTTGGCCCAGCTAACGCTTGCTGCGAGCGCGATCCTCACCGTGGGTCAAGGCGTGGATGGATTGAATCATGCCTGCGGACAAGAGCCAGTCGTCTTGGCCGCCCTCCCAGCCCTGCCTGACCAGCTCAAGCATAACGAGAAATATGCTTCTTCCAGTAGCTGCCGGGATTGCCATCCGGACCAGTACGAATCTTGGCATCGATCCTACCACCGCACAATGACGCAGGCCGCCTCGCCGGAGAATTTCGTCGGCAGGTTTGACGGCACCCGAGTTGATTCAAACGGGCTGCCCTACCGAGTGTTTACGCGCAACGGTCAGTTTTGGGCTGAAATGCCGGATCCTGATGAAATGTTGAACCGCCAACGGACCTATGAGATTAAAACCCAGCACGGTGTATACACGGCACCGCTTACGTGGGAAGGTATTCCCCAAGTGGAGCGGCAAGTCGTCATGTCGACAGGCTCGCATCACTATCAGACCTATTGGGTGGAAAGCGCGAAGTATCCCGGTACACTGATGACGCTTCCGCTGGTCTATCTGATTAAGGACAAACAGTGGATTCCCCGGGAAGCGGCGTTCATGTACCCGCCTGGCCCGCGCCGCATGGTGACCGTCTGGAACGATCATTGCATTAGTTGCCACAGCACTGGGCCCGCGCCGAAGCCGTATGACAGGACGGATCCTATCAATCGACGAATATTGGAAACAGGGTTTCGTAGTGAGGTTGGCGAAATTGGAATCGCTTGCGAAGCCTGTCATGGACCGGCCCAGGAACACGTACGTTTGCGAATCGCCAACGCATCCGGCGATTTGACTGCGACGACGGAGAAAGAACTTTTGAAGGACCCCATCGTCCAACCCGAACTTCTGGATGATCATCGGAGAACCAGTTACCTCTGCGGTCAGTGCCACGGCGTGTATATTCGTTCCGGCGAACAAGCCTTGCAGTATCGAGATGAGGGGTTGGACTACGTGCCTGGGGACGATCTGTTGGCGAAGCGGTACTATATCTTTCCGCCGCAGGATGAATCGTTCTATCCCGATGAAGCTTCCCGCCTTGAGGCAGCCACAGCATTCGAGCGCAATCGAAACTTTTTTCGGGAGCGATTTTGGGACAATGGCCTCGTGCTGGCCGGTGGTCGCGAGTTTACGGCGTTGGCCGTGTCTAAGTGCTTCACCAAGGGCACTATCAGCTGCCTCTCCTGCCATTCGATGCATCAAAGTGATCCGAACGACCAACTCAAGCCTGGCATGGAGACAAGCGCCGCATGCATCGAATGTCACGCCGAGCCAAAGTTTGACGCGGCCGTTTCGGAACACGCGCACCATGAAAAGGGATCATCCGGCAGCGATTGTCTCAATTGTCATATGCCGCGCACGACCTATGCGCTTTTCACGGCGATTCGCAGTCACCAGATCGAGTCGCCCGACTTGGCGGGCAGCGTAAAACATGGAGTGCCGAATGCGTGCAATCTTTGTCATCTAGATAAGACGCTGGCGTGGACGCAGGAACATTTGGCGGAGTGGTACGGGTACGAAAGTCACACTCTGTCTACTGAACAGGAGAAGGTTTCCGCGGCGTTGGTGTGGATGTTGAAAGGAGACGCCGCGCAGCGCGTAATCACTTCTTGGCACGTTGGATGGAAACCGGCGCAGGAGGCGTCGGGATCGGATTGGTTAGCCCCGTTTGTCGCCCGCTTGCTTGACGATCCGTACGGCGTTGTCCGCTACGTATCTGGGCGTTCCTTGGCCACTCTGCCGAAATTCGAGGAGTTCAAATACGATTTCCTCGCGCCGGCTGAGGAACGTGCGGCTGCCGCAAACACGGTCGTCCGTGAATGGCAGCGTCAACCAAATGGACCACCGAGCCGTATCGGTCAACAAGTGTTGATCGCCAGCGACGGCAAAGTGGCAGAACCGGCAGTTCAATGGTTGCTGAAGCATCGCGACAACCGGCCGGTGACAATCAAGGAATGATTGATCTTGGCAATGACAAGTCGGCAGCCGGACATAATAGCGCCAGACCTAGTTGAAAGTGCGCCGTCGATCGCAGCACGCTTTAAGGTGGCTAGTTGTATCAAATAAAATTTGCCCAAGGGACTTGAATTCGAATGGAAAGATATACGGGCGAACAATTACATCGACGAACTGCTAACTGTAGCATCGGAGGGCGATAACTCGTACATTTGCTATGGACGGGCACACTAACGCCGACACGGCAATTAACGATTTAGTCGCTAGGGTGCCGCAAATCTTCGGATTAAGAATGCCTGGGGAGGACGCTATCATGCCGACTTACATTATTCAAACCGTGGCGATTCGACGGTGTGTTGTGGCTGCCATGCTAATCTCGCCGCTTTGGTGCTCAGCCCAACTTGGCGCGCAGGTGGATACCTCGCTCTCCGATAAGGAAAAGGTTGGTCGCGCCGACGACGGTCGGATCATCACGCCGGTGAATCAGATACTGACGCCGTACGGTCGGAACATTGATTTGCCGGGCATGCGTCCGCAAGCGGTAGCCTTGTCTCCGAATGGCAAGCTGCTTGTCACCTCCGGCAAGAGCAGCGAGCTCGTTGTCATTGATCCGGCCGAGGCGGCAATCCGTCAGAGAGTAAAGCTGCCCAGCGATACTCTCGCGCCGCCCTCGTCGCCGGTGTCGGAACAAGTGCTCAATCCCGATAAGGAAGATCAACTCAGTTATAACGGACTGATCTTCTCGCCGTCCGGCGACCGGATCTACATGAGTAATGTCGATGGATTGATCAATGTGTTCAGCGTTTCCACTGAGGGCAACGTTACGCCGCTTAAGTCCTGGACACTGCCTGCGGCCGGAGCGCCGCGGCGGAAGGCGGAAATACCAAGCGGGCTCACAACATCAGAAGACGGAAAAAAACTGTACGTCTGTGGAAATCTGTCAAACCGGCTGCTGGAGCTGGACACTCAAACCGGTAAAACGCTGCGGACGTTCGACGTCGGCGTGGCTCCCTACGACGTCGTGCTCGTCGGTTCGAAGGCCTACGTAAGCAACTGGGGCGGTCGCCGGCCCGGGCCCAAAGATGTGACGGGGCCTGCCGGTCGTGGCACCGTGGTGCGCGTCGATCCGGTGACGCATATCGCCAATGAAGGTTCGGTGTCGGTCGTCGACTTGGGCGACGGGAAATCATCAAAGGAGCTGCTGACCGGATTGCATGCCAGCGGGCTGGCGAAATCGCGTGCGCATCGTTTTGTCGTTTGTTGCAACGCAGCCAGTGACCATTTGAGCGTGATTGACACGCGGAGTGACGCCGTCGTCGCAACGATCTGGGCCAAGCCCAACGCAGCCGATCTATTGGGCGCTGCGCCCAACGCCGCAGCCTTCGACGCGAGTGGCCGTCGATTGTACGTGGCCAATGGCTCGCAAAATGCCATTGCCGTCTTCGAATTCGACGCGGAAGTGCCGCAGCGATCGCGATTGTTGGGAATGATTCCAGTGGGTTGGTACCCCGGCGCGCTGCTCGTGGACTACGCGAGGAGCGTTGTCGTTGCTGCCAACATCAAGGGTTTGCCGAGGCGTCCGGAACGCTCCGAAGAGCGAGATGCAAAGGGCTTCAACTCACATCAATATTTTGGCTCGTTATCGCTCGCCCCGATCCCGTCGGATGACAAGTTGCCCGCGCTCTCGGAGCGTGTGGCGCGGAACCTTCGGGCGCCGCGAATCGCTTACGCGCTCTTGAAGCCGCGTCCCAATCAACCGCCGCGAGCCATTCCCGAGCGGATCGGCGAGCCCAGCCTGATTAAGCACGTCGTGTATATCATCAAGGAGAACCGCACGTTCGATCAGGTAATGGGAGCTTGCGGTCGCGGCAATGGGGATGCATCGCTTTGTATCTTCGGCCGAGAGATTACGCCGAACCATCACAAAATTGCCGACGAGTTTGTGCTGCTGGACAACACCTATTGCTGCGGCATTCTCAGCGCCGACGGTCATCAGTGGAGCACGACTGCCTACTCAACCGACTACATGGAAAAGAGCTTTGCTGGATTCCCGCGCAGCTATCCAGACGGAATGGGGGAGGATGAAAACGACGCCTTGGCCTACTCTCCGGCAGGCTTCATCTGGGATGCGGCTGTGAAGCACGGCAAAACACTGCGCAACTACGGCGAATTTATGGGGCCTTCGGTCCGATGGCGAGATTCGGCTAAACCTGGAACGCCAGATTTCACGGCTTGCTACCACGCCTGGAAGAACGGCACCAATGACGTCGTCTTTGAAAGCTGGCCTAGCGTGGAGACTCTGCGGGCATTTTCGCCGACCAGCTACGTTGGTTGGAATATGTCCGTGCCGGACCAGTTCCGCGCGGACTTCATTCTTGAGGAGCTCGCGGAGTACGAGAAGAAGGGAGAATACCCGCAGCTGGTAATCATTTGCTTGCCCCAAGACCACACGAGCGGAACGAGCCCGGGCTGCCCAACACCGGCGGCCTGCATGGCCGACAACGACCTCGCATTTGGCCGCATTGTGGAAGGCTTAAGCCACTCGCGCTTCTGGCCGAATATGGCGATTTTCGCGATCGAAGACGATCCGCAAGCTGGGTGGGATCATGTCAGCGGATATCGCACAATTGCGTTCTGCGCGAGTCCGTACGCCAAGCGAGGTGCCGTGGTTAGCACACAATACAACACCACGAGCATTTTGCGGACCATCGAACAGATCCTCGGTTTGCCGCCGATGAACCAATTCGACGCGAGCGCCTCGCCGATGTTCGACTGTTTCCACGACAAGCCGGACGTAACGCCTTATTCTGCGGCCCCCGCGTTGATTGCGCTGGATCAGATGAATCCCAAGACAACGGCCATTTCGGACCCGGTGCTGAGGCAAGACGCCGCCGTTTCTGCCTCGTTGAACTTCCGCCAAGTGGACCGCGCCCCGGAAGACGTGCTCAATCGAATCCTCTGGCGAGCAATGCGTGGCAGCCGCGTTCCGTATCCAGAGTGGGCGATCACCAGCCACGACGACGAAGACGACGAGTGACGGATCGCCGTCATTTCATTCCCGCCTGAACGAATCATACATCGGCAGATGCCGCCCCTACGCACAACAGCAAGGAGCTCTTGTTGAACCCCCGATACGAACGCTGGCGGTGGCGGATATTCGGCATCACATGGCTGATCTACGCCGGCTTCTATCTCACGCGGAATTCGTTTGCCGTCGCTAAAGTTGCTCTGGAAGGCGACCGTCAGATCGCTTTTCATCGCGATCAACTGGGGCTCGTGGATTCAGCGTTTCTCACCACGTACATGCTGGGCCAGTTTTTATTCGGTCCGCTAGGTGATCGATTCGGACCACGGCGGATCCTGCTTTGTGGATTGACGCTAAGTATTGCGGCAGCAGTTGTTTCCGGCTTTGTCACGACGATCATTGCCTTCGTCGCCTTGGCTGTTCTACAAGGGATTGCGCAGTCCACGGGATGGAGCAACACGACGAAAACCATGAGCTCTTGGTTTTCACTCGCCGAGCGGGGGAGGGTCATCGGTTGGTGGTGTACCCATTACGCGGTTGGAGCGGCGATTGCTTTGCCGTTTGGCGGATGGATGATGGATTATTACGGACATCCAGGATCCACCGGTCAATCAGGTCCGGAGATTATACCGTTCTGGCCGGCCGCCTTTTGGGCGCCCGCGGCCGTGCTGGCAATCGTGCTGATGCTGGCCTGGTTGCTGCTACGCAATCGCCCGGAAGACGTCGGCCTGCCGCCGGTGGAACAATATCACGGTGAACCGGTATCGCTGATCGAGGGCGAGAAGCGAGTAGAAATCGCCCCAGAAGGGTCGTGGATATTGATTGGCGAGGTGCTTTCGAGTCCCAGCATTTGGATGCTGGCGATTGCGTACTTTTCGATCAAACTGGCCCGGTATGCGTTCATTTTCTGGGGACCGAAGTATGTCGCCGAGAGCCTCGGCAGCAATGCCTCCCTGAGCACAATCACAGCCGCCGCCCTTCCCATCGGCGGGTTGCTCGGCGTGATTGGCATCGGCTACGTCAGCGACAAATTGTTTCAGGCGCGTCGGGCCCCGGCAACCATTATCTCGTTGCTAATCACGGCTGGCATCATGCTGATGGGATTGGCGCCGATCCACAACATTTGGCTCATGGGCGGATTTTTCTTTCTGATTGGCGTATTCATTCTCGGACCCGATTCGATGTTGTCGGCTACCGCTGCCATGGACTTTGGCACCAAGCGCGGCGCCGGTACAGCAACCGGAATTGTCAATGGCATCGGCTCGCTCGGCGGAATTCTTGGTGGATATTTGCCGGGAGCCATCACGACGGAATCGGATTGGTCGGCATTGTTCGGCGTGATTCTAATCGGCCTGACCGTTTCCGCGATTATTCTCCTGCCATTGTGGCGCATGAAACCGCCCACCACTTGGCGGCAGTGAGAGGCAAAACTCTTCTGTCATGGCGCAACGCCTGACATTTCCACCTTGAACGCCGAATTGCGCACCGCCATTGATCGTATGCGTCAATACGCTCATCGCCGCGCGCGGCATTGTTGCGGCCGCTGATGTAGCGTGTTACTTTGCGGATAATACGATTCGCACTTGCCGTGCTGAGTAATCCAGACCGGTTTCTTTGGCGGAGAACACCATGAGGCCTGTTGTATACGCTTTCATCGTGCTCATTTATGGGAGCGTAGCTTCAGCGCGTCTCGCCGCCGCCGACAACCGCGTGCTGGTGATCGGAATTGATGGAGCGGGCGGCAGTTTTCTGAATAATGCCAATACGCCGGCTATCGATGCGCTCATAGCCAACGGCGCGGTGGGCTACGATTTCCTGAACGAAGGCGCATTAGTTCCGAATCCACCGTCCGGTTACGGCGCGAGCGGCGTCAATTGGTCGACGATTGTCACCGGTGCGTCGGCGGCGCACCATGGCGTGATTGACAATAGCTTCGCGGGAAGTCGATTCAATCTCTACCCGCATTTTTTCATGTACGTGAAGGATTACGATCCGGCGAAGTATACCGCGTCGATTGTCAATTGGGAGCCGATTAATACGCAGATCCTGGCCAACCAATATGCGAACCTCGAACAGCAGTTCCCCGGTTCCGACACGGCGGTGCGGACGGCAACCGTGAACTTGCTCAACAGCGGCGATCCGGACGTGATCTTTTTGCACTTTGATCAGGTGGATGGCGCGGGCCACACTTACGGATGGGGCAGCCCGCAGTATTACATCGCGATTCAAAATGTAGATACACTCATCGGCAACATCTTGTCGGCTGTCAATGCACGCCCGGGCGTGGTGGCAGGGACGGAAAATTGGCTGGTGATCATTACGGCCGACCATGGCGGTCAGGGCACCGGCCATAACGCAGGGCAAGGTCTTATCAACTGGGAAGTTCCGTTCGTTATCAGCGGCAATAGCGTGCCCGATGGAGCGCAACTTGATCAGGGCACGCTGCGGGACGTTGTGCCAACCGCGTTGTGGCACCTCGGAATTGACCCGTTCTCTCTTGGACTTGACGGCACGGTGCGCGGCTTGATTGTCAATCCGCCGAACGGTGTTTTCGCCGACCTCAACCAGGACGGCGTCGTGGCAGGTAATGGCACGGGACCGGCGGCGACGGACGACGTGACCACATTTGTCTCAGGCTGGTTGACCGTTGGCGGCGGAAGCATCGTCGAACGCTATTCACGAGGGGACATCAATTTTGACGGCATTACCGATCTCTCGGATTGGGCGATTCTCAACCGCGAGAGTTCGTCGCTGGGGGCTGCCGTGATGCTCCGGTTGTCGAATGTTCCGGAACCGACGACGTTTATGTTGATCCTTTTCGTCCTTCCCCAGGCAATTATGAGGGCTCCACACTGATCGACTGGCTGGTGGGATAGTTCGCCGAGTTGTGCGTTATTGTGCCGCAAGGGCTGCGCGAGCTGCATAAACCCCATCAGAAACGGTTAATTCTGGCGAAGAAAAATGATTCATTGAGTTAATGACTATCAACGACCAACTTTCACCGGCCCAAGACAAGCCGCTTTTCACGCCCGGCCCGCTGACAACGAGCCGCACGGTCAAGCAGGCGATGCTTCGCGATTTTGGCTCGCGAGACGCGGAGTTTATTGAGGTGGTTCGGCGTGTGCGGAACCGGCTGTTAGCCCTGGCCGGCCTCTCTCAAAAAGCCGGTTACGAGTGTGTCCTGATGCAAGGGAGCGGCACATTCACCGTGGAATCGGTGATTTCGTCAGCAATGCCGCCGCGAGGCAAGCTGCTGGTCGTTGTCAATGGAGCTTACGGCGAACGCATCGTCGCTATTGCTCAACGGCATGGGATCGAGACAGTCACGGTTCGCGGGAAGGAAAACAAACTACCGGACGTCGCCGAGGTTGATCGGGTGCTGGCCACGCAGCCAGGAATTCATATGACGGCCATTGTACATTGCGAGACGACCTCCGGGATCATCAACCCGATTCAAGCCATCGGCGAAGCGGTTCATCGGCACGGAGGTATGTATTTCATCGATTCGATGAGCGCGTTCGGTGCGGTGCCGGTCGACTTCGCGGCTTGCCACGTCGACTTTTTGGTGTCGTCGGCGAACAAGTGCATCGAAGGCGTCCCCGGCTTCGCTTTCGCAATCTGCCGGCGGGCAGCGCTATTGGCAACCGAGGGTTTGCCTCGGACCGTGAGCCTGGATTTGCTCGCACAATGGCAAGGGCTTGAGCGGAACGGACAGTTTCGCTTTACTCCCCCGACCCATGTGCTCTTAGCTTTCGACCAGGCTTTAGACGAGCTAGACGCGGAGGGAGGCGTCGCCGGCCGCGGCCGGCGCTATTGCGAAAACCACGAGACGCTGTGTCGCGGCATGAAGGAATTGGGCTTTACCGAGTACGTTCCTCATCCTTTGCAGGGGCATATCATCACGTCCTTTCGGTATCCCACCGACTCCCGCTTTGACTTTCACGACTTTTACACTCGCTTAAGCGAAAAGGGCTTTCTGATCTACCCCGGCAAAGTAAGCAATGCGGAGTGTTTTCGCATCGGCACGATCGGGCGAATTTTCCCCAGGGATATCCGTGCGCTTTTGGGGGCCATTCACGACGTGTTGACTGAAATGGGAATAAAGCTGCCGTTGTAATGATTTCCACTGCCTTAGAGGTATTCCAATGAGCGCATTCCGTTTCCAGCGTCGCTATCACGGGCCGCTCAAAGCGGTGATTTTGGACTGGGCAGGCACAACGATGGACTTTGGCTGTCTCGCGCCAGCCGTCGTTTTCGTTGAGGTATATAAGCGGCGCGAAGTCCCGATCACGATTGAGGAAGCTCGCGAACCCATGGGGGCGCACAAGAAGGTCCATATCCGAAAGATCTCGCAGCTCCCCTCCGTGGCAAAGCGCTGGCAGGATGCGCACGGCAAGCCCTGCACTGAGGAAGACATTGAGGCGATGTTTCAAGACTTCATCCCGCGGCAGTTGAATTGCTTGGCGAAGTATGCCGACTTGATCCCGGGCACGGTGGCAGCCGTCGCGGCGTTTAGGGACCGCGGTCTGAAAATCGGTTCAACGACTGGCTATACGGGGGAGATGATGACGCTCCTTTTGGCCGAAGCGAAACAGCGCGGTTACGAACCCGATAGCACAGTCTGCGCGACCGATGTTCCCGCGGGGCGCCCCGAACCATGGATGTGCATTGCCAACGCGCAGAATTTGCGGATCTACCCCATGGAGGCGATTGTCAAAATTGGTGACACGTTGCCGGATATTGCTGAGGGCCTCAATGCAGGCATGTGGACGATTGGCTTGGCGAAAACCGGCAATGAGATGGGACTCAGCCAGCAGGAACTCGAGCGACTCCCGCAAGAGGAATATCGTCGCCGGCTTGACAGAGCCTACGATCGCATGAGCGGGGCCGGCGCTCACTACGTTGTTGATGCGATTAGCGACGTGATGCCGTGCCTGGACGACATTGATCGTCGGCTGGCCAATGGCGAACGACCGTAACACGACCTTACAAACGCGCCCAGTACCAAATCCTCATCCATCGTCCCCCGAGGTTTGCAATCCATACGGTGATGGAGAACCGGAGGATACCGGGGACTTTAGGTGGTGGCAGAACATAGCTTCGGGCCAAAAACATCGGTAAAAAAGCCGCCAAACGGATTTTACCCAAATTCCCAGGAAGTTGGGTTCGCCGCGCCGGCTAGGAGTTTCGGACGCAATCAGGCTGAGCGGTTGCGCTTGGCGCTAAACGATTTTCACAAGTTTCACGACTTTTTCATTGATCGTTAATGATTTTTTCGACTATTATAGTCAAATCTCGTCTAACGGCTGCGGTCGAGCGCGGCCGAGCAAATTGTCGGCATTGAGAAACAGAAAAGCAGTCGGAGAGGCCAAAGTGGCGTGTGTTTGATCAGTGGTAGCGAAATCGCATATCGGCTCAGTGGCCAGATTCTGGGAGGTAAGTACATCTAATGAAACATAAACTGTCGGCAACGTCAGTTGGCGGTCGCTTGAGTTTGGCGGCCGCGGTCGTGGCGATGACAACGGGGTTGGCTCACGCCGCTTTGTTTTCAGAGAATTTTAATAGCTTGGCCGGCTCGCTTGGGCCGAGCGTCAATGAACGCATTAGTCCGACGGTGCGGACAACGGCCGTGGCAACGGACGCGGGTTCGGTACCCATCCCGAATGCGTTTTCACATACGGGTCCGGCCGGTTGGACGGTAGATAACAGTTTCAACAATTTCGGTCTCGGCACGGTAGACGATGCCGCTGTGCCGCCGGGTGTGCCTGAATTGGGGAATCCCCTTTACGGTGTTGATGAGTGGGAAGGCTGGAGTTTTGCGGACAAGGTGTTTTGGTATACCGGCGACGATCAAACTCGGTCCAGCTTCACAAAAGGCGTGGGCACGGTCGCAGTCGCGGATTCTGACGAGTGGGACGATCTGCGCATCAGTCCGACAGCGCGAGCCGGTTTCATGGATACAGGGATGACCACGGGCAACATCAACGTCGCCGCGCACAATTTCCAGGTGCTGGATCTGACATTCGATTCATCGTGGCGGCCCGAAGCCTTCGACGATTCGCACGTGGATCCGGCGTTCACCGATCTGAACAATCAATCGGCTGTGGTCTATGCGAGTTTTGACGGCGATACGCCAATGCAAATCGAGTTCTGGGATTCCAATTCGGCGGGTGGATCCTATAAACCCGATGCGCAGAACGAGACAGTCACGGCATCGATGTTCGTGCCGGGCGGAGCGACGAACCTCAAGTTGACATTCGGTTATTTCAACGCCGCCAACGACTGGTGGTGGGCCGTTGATAATCTTGCCTTGAAGGACGCCGGCGCGAACACGGTGTGGAGCGAGGACTTCGAGAGCGTGACCTTGGGCGACAGCGTCAACGAGCGTTTGGGCGGGAAAACGACGGTCGTCGAAACTACGCCCAACACATTCCCGTATCCCGACGCCTTCACCCACACTCCGCCGTCGGGCTGGAACATCGACAATAGCGGCGGGCTGCCGGGAATTGGCGATCCGGCAGTTGGCGTCGAGGAATGGGAAGGCTGGAGCTTTGCCAACCCGAAGTTCTGGACATTTGCCGCAATGGAGGGGCGTCAGCTCTTCACCAAGGGTACGGGAGTTGTCGCGGTTGCCGATCCCGACGAGTGGGACGATCTCGGTAATCCCGAGGGGATCGGCACCTTCAACAGCATGCTCGAAACGCCGTCGATCGACATTTCGAGCTTGGCCTTGGCGCCAGGTGCGCTTTCCATGAAGTTCGACTCGTCGTGGGATGACGAGGATACGCAGACCGCGATCATTGAAGTCGACTACGGGAGCGGTTACGTGGAGGTGTTGCGGTGGGAGTCGGACCCGTTGTCGCCGTTCTTCCACGATACGAACTATAACGAAACGGTGCTGCTGGCACTGGACAACCCGTTGGGGGCGACAACGGCCAGGATTCGCTTTGGGCTCGTGAATTCGACCGACGACTGGTGGTGGGCGGTGGACAATATTCGGGTAGGCGTGATTCCGGAACCTGCAACCACGGTGCTAATCAGTTTGGCGATGTCGGGCCTAGCGCTGTTCGGCTTCCGCCGCCGATCGTAAGACTCGGCTAGTTGTTTGCAAGTTGGACGGAATAATGAGTCACGGAAGGGATTTTCCGGCTTGCGACCCTGCTGACGATTCCACGTCGGCGGGGTCGTGCCGCATGTCGGTCCATCCGAGTCGCAACGAGTCGGACCGATGACGCACATTCTGCAGCGAGTATCGGGCAACGCGTGGCTGGGCAGACGGATGGTCACGAGACATGTGGAGCTATCGAGATTGATCCAGCCGAGTCGATCGGCTGTCTAGAACAGTAGCCTCTCGCAAGGAGTAATGTCCGTGTGGGTGTCAATCGCACATCGGGTTCAGGTTTTCGCAGTGATTCTGGCGCTCGTTGGGACGATCGCGTTACCGGGCACATCCTTCGGCGTCGATTTATATTCGCAGAATTTCGAGGGAGTGACGCTCGGCCCCACCGTCACTTATGGGGAGGTGCTGCGCGACCGGGAAGCCTGGTCACCAAACTTTCCCGCAGGCTGGGTGCGCGATAACAGCGGGTTCCCCGGCGCCGTCACGAGTGATCCCAACATCGGCGCCGCCGAATTTGAAGGCTGGACTGTCGTCGATAAGAATTGGTGGGTAGCCAACGAGGATCAGGGCCGCGGCGGCTTCTTCAATGGGCTCGGAAAGGTGGCCCTTGCCGACACCGATGAGCACGATGACTTCCCCATTGGCGGCCCAGCACCATCGACCCTGGGCCCCTACGATGCCAAGCTGAGCACGCCTTCCATCGCGCTGCAGGGCGCCGCGCCCAACACGGTCAATATGACCTTCCACTCTTCCTGGATGCCGGAAGAAATCCAGAAGGCGACGCTCACGGCCAGATATAATACCGGCGCGAACGTCGAGGTGCTCCGCTGGCACTCGCCGGCGGCCGACCCCATGTTTCACGACAGTGCCACGAACGAAACCGTCACGCTGCCTCTGCAGAATCCGGCGGGTGCGACGAGCGTCACGCTCGATTTCCGCCTCTTCGACGCCACGAACAACTGGTTTTGGGCCATCGACAATATCAGCGTCTATACGGGCGGGGCGCCCGCCTCCGACGCTGTGTTGCGCGCGATCGTTGATCGCGACACTAATAACGTGAAGATCCTCAACAACACTGGCGCAGCGGTCAATCTGCGCGGCTATTCCTTGCGGTCCGCCAACGGTGCGTTTAACGAACCGAACGCCACATTTCTAGCCGACAGCGTTGCGAACTGGATACAACTTACCGCCCCGAATGCGACGGGAGACTTGAGCGAGGGTCATTTGAGCAGCGCTAGCTTGGCCAACGGCGGCATGATCAATTTCGGGAACAATGTCTGGCGGAGATACTTTCAGGACGATGTGACGTTCCAGTATCTGGTAGCGGGCAACGATGACCCGATTCCAGGCATTGTCGAGTTTACCGGCAACGGGGGCGCATCGTTCCCGTTTCTCGACTTGAACTTTAATGGCGTCATTGACCCTGGCGATTGGGATACGTTCCGCGCTGGCTTCCCTGTCAGCCTGGCCGGGTTGTCGGTGGTCCAACGGTACCAGCTTGGCGACCTCGACAACAACGGCCTGCACACGGCGAACGACTTTATACGGTTCCGCACCGAGTATGACGCAGCGCTCGGCGCCGGGGCGTTCGACGCGGCGCTAGCCGCTAGCGAAGTTCCCGAGCCCGCCACAATCGCCCTCTTGATATTTGCCATTCTTGCGCCGGCGGGAATCTGGTGGCGTGGCCTGCGCGGACGGCTCGGGAGAGTCTTGCCCGCGGTCGGTCTATTGATGCTCATTCTTTCCGCCAGTTCCGCCCAAGCCCAACTCACGTTATTTAGCGAGAATTTTGAAGGCCTTGTGCTGGGACCAAACGTCGAGGAAGGACTCGCCGGAAGCGCAGTGTGGACCGAGACCCCGCCGGCCGGCTGGACCAAGAACGACGCGGGGGTACCTGGCGCTTTGAATCCACCTCCCGACCCCAACAACGGCATTTGGGAATGGGCCGGCTGGTCGTTTGCCGACAAGACCTGGTGGGCGACAACCGCCGGTGGTCAGGGCCGCGAAAATTACTCGCTCGGTTCTGGCACTGTTATGATTGCCGATCCCGACGAATGGGACGACGGGGCCCATCCGGATGTTAGCGATACTGGTAGTACGGCGGCCTGCACTGATTCCCCGAATCCTTGCATGTACGATGCATTCATCACGACGCCGACGTTTGTGATCCCGGCCGGCATTCCGGCAGGAAGGATCAAGATCGCGTTCGACTCCAGTTGGGACGACGAAGGCAATGACGACAGCCCGTTCCTCGCCAACAACCAGCGGGCGACGATCAATGTCAGTTACAACGGCGGCGCGCCGATCAATGTCTTGACGTGGGATTCCGTCCCAAACACGTCCCCTAACTTCCACGACACGGCGTACAGCGAAGCGGTCCAGGCCGACCTGCAATACAACGGCACGTCTACCAGCATGAGTCTTACCTTCGGGCTTGACTTGGCGGAAAACGATTGGTGGTGGGCCATCGATAATATCCGCGTGTTTGTGCCAGCCGATCCGTCGGTCCTGCGCGTCAATTTAGGCACAGGCGAAGTCTCGATCGTCGGCGGGGACGTCATCCCGGTGCCGATCAACTTCATCGACATTACCAGTTCCAACGGTGTCCTGAACGGGGCGGCTTTGGCCGGCTTGAGCACGAGCCAGCCCGATTCGGTGGATGGGCCGGACCCCGGCAGCACCGTGGGCGATTCCTCCGGAGAGGAATGGCAAATGCTCTCGGCCACCAATAGCCGCGTCACGGAGGCGTTCTTGCTCGGCAGCTCAGAATTTCCCAACACCCGCACCGAGTCCTTGGGGAACATCTTCAACACCAGCACGTTGCCGGGATTCCGCGACATCGTATTTACGTACACGAATATTTACAATGAAATCGTTAACGGCGGGGTCGAGTATTTTGGTACCCCGCCTCCCCCGGGTGTTACCGGCGACTACAACGATGACGGAAAAGTGGATGCCGCCGACTACATCGTGTGGCGGAAAAATCAGGGCACCTCGAATATGTTGCAGAACGACCCGATTGGCGGCACGATCGGCACGGCCCACTACAACCAGTGGCGGGCTAATTTCGGCAGGATGGCAGGCAGCGGCAGCGCGTCGACAGTGCCGGAGCCAGCCGGCAGCCAGCTCGCAATCCTTGCCTTATTAGTGATTGCATTGGCCGGTGTTCGTCGCTCGGCGCCCGGCGCCCTTTATTGGAGCGGCCGCCTCCGCCCGGCGCCGGTGCGGATCGGTGCGGCATTCGTCGTTGGCGTAGTCATCGCGATTTCGCTAAATGCGTCGGCTTCCGCCGCGCTGCCTCCGCCGCCGGTCTTAGACCGGAACTACCGCATGGGCGACGATCCGACCGAAGGCGCCGTGAACGGCGCGTTCGTGGGTAGCGGTAATCCGACCGGCGTCGCTACGCGTGACTCAGCCGGCGTGGCCGGTATGCAGCAGCTGATCCACCTGGTTCCCTCCCCCGCAGGGGCGGGCAGGCCAAAGTACGAAGCACTCCCCACCGTCTCCGGCGGGCCGGTGCCCGTGCGCCCGGATGGCGGAACGGGCATGGCCATCCGTTTGAATCCCATCACCCCGTTGCAGGGGCAATACCTGGCGACAGGTTTTGAGCAGGCGCTGAATTATCCGGCGCTTTCCTATTCGTCGACGGGCCAGGCAGTGCCACCTGGCACGATCAACTATTCATTCATTGCAGACCGCGGCTTCCAGCTCTGGGTGTTGCCGCAAACCGCGGCGCGGTCCGACATCGTGATGGACACCAATCAGCACGGCGCGCTGATCAACGCCGGCGGTAAGTTCTCCATGCGCTATGTCAACGCCGATTACGACACCGGCGTGGCCGTGGCGCCGAACACCTGGTACCACCTGATGGTCGTGCGGCCGTTTGGGCCAGGCCGGGGCTCGATCATGTACGTCAACGGCAATGCCGTCGCCGCCGCTACTGGTGTGTACAGGGGCGAAGACAGCTCGGCTAACGAAGAAACCTGGCCCCTGGTCGTCGGCGCCAACACGGGCCCCAACGCGAATCCTGTGCCGGGCTCGATTAACCGCTTTCAAGGCCTGGTGGACGACCTGGAAATGTTTGTCATGGGGCTCAACAGCGCGGCCGACTATGGCGAGTTTATCGTTGAGCGGGACAACAAATACGCCGCGTTTTTCAAGCCCAGCAACGCGGCCGATTTGACGAACGACAACATCGTGAACATGGCCGACGTAGACATCTTCGTTGACAATTGGTTGTACCAGAACACCCTGCAGTGGGTTCAAAATATTGGCGGTGTGCCCACACCGTTGTCGCTGGTTGTGGGCGACCTGACTTCGCGGATGAAAGGCGATTTTAATTTCGACGGCTTCGTGAATCTGGCGGACTGGGAGATCCTTAACGAACTGGCTCCCCCTGGCGCGGGAGCCGCCGCATTGGCGCTAATCAACGGCGTTCCGGAACCGAGCAGCCTCGCTTTGGCGGCGTTAGCGACGCTCGGTGGCTTGGCAAGTCGGCGGAGCAGGCGCCCCAGCGCCTCATCAGGGTGAGGTGTAACCCCTGACACTGTTTTGACTTCGGTCCTAGGAACGCGTCGCTGGACGTAATGTTGAGTCTGGGTAGTTGCGGCCCACCCAAGCCTCAAGGCTCGGGGTTGTTAGGCTTTGGTTAAGAGCCGCAACAAGTCAAGCGTTGTGCGCAGCCGGCGCTCCCGCTAAGGAATTCAGTTTGGTAGAATTGCTCCGATTTCATGGTGGCGGTTTGCTAAATTGGCAGCCGTGTCTCAAGCCATGAACCCTTACAATCTGAAACGGAGTGTGCAGAAATGATCCGCCGCTCAAATCTTGGCCGCGGCCTGCGAGTATTGTCGGCGACGCGTCGCGCGGAGCATTCCCCGGCTTTCACGCTCGTGGAACTGCTGGTGGTGATCGCGATCATCGGCATCCTGGTGGCGCTGCTGCTGCCCGCGATTCAAGCCGCCCGCGAAGCGGCCCGTCGATCGCAGTGCCAGAACAATCTCAAGCAAATCGGCTTGGCGATAACCAACTATGAGTCAATGAAGAAGTCACTGCCGCCGGGTTGCTTCCTCGGCGAAGGAAGTGCTTGGTCGGCGTTCATATTGCCCTATCTGGAGGAAGGTGCGGCCTTCGACTGGTTGACGATCGGCGAAATCGACCAAGGCCCCAATTATCAATGGGCGAATAGCTCGCCGTACGAAGATGCCTCGAAACTGGACAGGTTCCATCGCAACATTCAAGTCATTGAGACGGTGATGCCCGTGTATCGCTGCCCGTCAGCCGGCTTGCCCGACCATCAGACGGATCGGAGCAGCGACGACTGGTGGGTGATGCGCCGCTCGCCGGCCTCATACATCGGCGTGGTTTCCGGAATCGAAATTCGGCAGCATCCGGCGTGGCGAATGCGCTACCAGAAGGCGCCCATCGAGAACCCAAACTTCCCAGGCGTGGATGGCGTGATGGTCGGACTGGATCACAGGGATGAGGCGGGCGTAAGAATCAGGATGAAAAACATCACGGATGGGGTTTCCAAGACGGCGTTGGCGGGCGAGGCCGTACACGATTGGGAGACGGTGGACGAGCAGGGCGCGACGACCAAGGAGGCAATACCGGGCAGTCGCCAGGATCACTGGTGGGGAGGCAGCGACGATATCGATACGACCGTAAGTGGAAGCATTCCCTACAGGGATTTGTCCGAAATGCTCGGCTCGACCGGCGTGCCGATCAACGTTCAGGAAAGCCCGACACAGAGCAAGATTTGGTGCGCCGGCGGTGGCGAGGACCCGAAATGCCAGGCCTTGCAGCTTTCGTTCGGCAGCAAGCATTCCGGCATCGCGCAGATGGTATTTTGCGACGGTCACATTGAGGCCGTGCAAGAGGACATCGACAAGCAGGTCTGGAGCGACTACGGCACGCGGGCAAGTCAGACGCTGAGTCTTGGCGGCGTAGTGGATTGACGGCCGTTGGGAGCCGTGGAGAGGCACGGGAACATAGGATGCGTACCGAATTCGGTATCGCTCCCGACGATGCTCGTTGTTTCATTTTATTTTCAGGCGCCTCGTCGAGGCGCAGTAGTCGACGTTCCTTGTGCCGACCAAATCGCCTCACCGATTTGACTGTCGATCCATGATGGATGTACGTTGCCCAGTTCTTTTGCTCTGGACAGCACTCTTGCCGGTGAGCGGCTGCGGCGGCGGCCCGTCAGCGAGCAAGGCTTACGATCATTTCGTCGCAGCCGCCAAAGCCCTCGAAGCTGGCGACAAAGAGACGGCCTTAACCGAGTTGTCCGCGTCGATTGAAAAAAGCCCCACCGATTGGGCCTTTTTCGAGCGAGCCCGGATCTATCTCGATAAAGGTCAGGAGGAGGACGCCGTGGCCGACTGTCATAAGGGGCTTGAACTCGATCCCAAAGACAGGAATCTGCTGTGGCTTTCGGCCGAGCTGAAGAAACCGGCCGCGCAACGCTTCAAGGGCCAGTTCGCCAAGCCGCCCGGTTTGAAATAGAGCAAGTTCCCGCAATGCTTCATCCCGATAGCGTTGCCCAAGGCATCCTCACGCCCGCGGGGTGGCTCCTAGATGGTCCTAGAATCGACGTGACTGGCAAACGTCAGCCCCGTGCGCTGTCCGTACAAATGACGCTTACGAAACTCCGATGGCGTCGTCCCGAGCTCGCGGCGGAACGCCCGAGTTAACAGCTCCGGCCGCACGAACCCGACGGCGGCGGCAATCCGTGGCATCGACCAAGAAGTATCGCACAGCATTTGCACTGCGCGATCGACGCGAATCCGCCTGATCTCTTCCGCCGGCGAGCGGCCCAGCCATTTTCGAAATCCTTTCTCCAATGCTCTTCGGCCGATCGGCACCTCGCGCAAGATGTCTCTTACTTGAATCTTTTCCTGGCTGTGGTGCTTGATGAAGCTAACGGCTGCCGCCAGCAACTCGTCATCGATCGCTACCGTGTCGGTCGATTGGCACGTGATGATGCGACCGGGCGGAAGCAGGACGGGCTCGCGTGGCGGCGGTTCTCCCGCGATCAAGTGCGACAACAGTTCCGCCGCCGTGTAACCGACTCGGCGCGGCGCATGATCGATGCTCGAAAGTTGCGGCTTCGAGATGGTGCAGCTAAGAAAATCGTGCTCGCCGCCCAGGACCGCTACCTCATGCGGCACGTGTATGCCACCAGCCTCGCACGCCTCGGTCACTTGCCGCGCTTGCACGCTATCGTACGCCAACAGCCCGATGGGCCTCGGCAAGCCGTTCAGCCATTCCACCAATCGTTCAAACTCGCTCGCCGGCGGCATGAGGCTGTCGGGGTGCCAGTTCGACGAATGGCAATGGCAACGATAAGTACGCCGCTGCAGAATCTCTACGAATGCTTCGCCAAATCGATCGATGTAGTCTGGACGAATGAGTGAGCCGCAGTAGGCGAACTGGCGAAAACCCAGCTCGATAAAATACTTCGCGGCCATTGCGGCAACAGCCCGCTGGTCGCACGTGCAGCGTGGTATTGAAGGTTCGCCGAACTGATACCAGGAGACATTCACGACCGGTACGCGGAGCGCAATCAATTGGTCGGCTAACTCCTGGTGCGTGATGCGGGCAATGACGCCGTCGCCGCTCCAATCTGCGGGCAAGAGCGACCGGTCATACTTTCCTCGCGGGCCAAGGAGGAACTGCCAGTCCTCGTGCGCGTGAGCGTACTCGGCAATACCCTCGATGAGACCCGTGCCCCACGTCGTCGCCGTATCGATTAATAGAGCAATTCGTGCTCGCCGAGCCATCAAGTTACCCCACAGCAAGCGAGACGATACAAATGCACGACGTCAAGGCGACGTCGGTCACCAGCGTTAGGGCGGCAATGCAGCCAGAGAATAATCGCCCTGCCGCAGTACGTGCGAGATTGTACCATCTTCTCCAAGCATTCACACGTCAGTTGCACCCCCTTTCGCCGACCGACGCGACGCCGCGATGCCCGGTCGCGGCTAAACGGGCTCAGATAGTGGCTTCAACTTCGGCAAGGCTTTCGTCGAGGATTGAGACGGCGCGATCGATGTGCTCGCGGTCGATAACCAGCGGCGGAGCGAGGGTGAGGACATTTCCCATCGACACTTTGAAGCTCAGCCCGCGGCTCAGCGCGGCGTAGAGCACGGCGTCGGCTGCGTCGGTGGCTGGCTCCTTGTTGTGGCGGTCGAGCACGAGTTCGGCACCAATTAGGCAACCGCGGCCACGCACGTCGCCGATGAGCGGATGGGTGCGCTGGAGTTCGCGAAGTTTGACCAATGCATATTCACCCATCTGTGCGGCGTTCTCGACGAGTCGTTCCTCTTCGATAATTGCAATAGTGGTTAGTGCTGCGCGGGCGGTGACGGGATTTTTCTCGTGGGTATAGTGGCCATAGGCCCAGTCGCCGCAGACATCGAGCTCGGGTCGTGCCAGGACCGCCGCGATTGGAAGCACTCCGCCGCCCAGCGCTTTTCCAAGGACAAGTATATCGGGCGTGATCCCTTCGTGCTCGCACGCGAACAGACGGCCGGTTTTGCCGAGTCCCGTCGGAATTTCGTCGAAGATCAGTAGGGCGCCGAACTCGTCGCAAGCCTGCCGGACCTGCTTCCAGAAACCGGGCGGGGCGACATAGGGCACCGACCGCATCGGTTCCGCGATCACTGCACACACGTCGCCCTCTTTTTCCAGCACGTAGCGGATCGTCTTGGCGCATAACTCGCCGCTGCCTTCGGCAACGCCCCAAGCGTTGCGATAATCGCCAAACGGCGGTACGAGCTGAGCCCCGGGCAGCAGCGGACCGATCGGGGCGCTGCGAAACATTTGTTCGCCGCCGATGGTGCGGGCTGCGAAGCCGGAGCCGTGGTACGAATCCCAGAACGAAATGGTCTTGAATCGACCGGTGACAGCGCGGGCATAAGCGATGGCGATTTCGATGGCGTCGGAGCCGCTTGGGGCGAAGAGGACTTTGCCCAAATTGCCGGGGGCGAGCTGGGCTAGCCGCTCAGCCAATTCGACGGCCGGCGCACACGTGAATCGCCGGGGCGCGAAGGTGAGTTGCTCGAGCTGCGCGGTGACTTCGCGAATCAGGCGCGGATGCCCGTGGCCAATGTGGTGAACGTTGTTGCCGTGAAAATCCAGATAGCGGCGGCCGTCGCAATCCTCGATCCAGACGCCCTCCGCACGACTAATGGCTGAGAGACAGGGGGTTGAAACGGATTGGCGGAGGAACACACGGGCGTCGCGTTCGACCAAGTCGCGGCTGTTATGCCCAACGCAGCTCTTGGCCCACTTGGTCCTGCGCGGCGATGTATTTACGTCCCCTTCGCCAGCAGCCGGCGGCCTGGAAAAATTCTTCGGCATGGCAGGAAGGCGCCTCCAGTAGCACGGAGACAAAAGTTAGAAACGCACGCAGACTTGATTATCCACCGCACATATTGCGGAGCCAAGTAGTCGGTACGGGGTGGTTTGGATGGTGATCGCGTGCGCAAAATGCGCTGAGAAAATTCGCAATGCGTCGGTATTATGCCAATTCAAGTCAGCTTGAAGGCAGCGCGAACACACGCGAAGATGATCTTGCTTGGAGCAGCGGCAATCAGAGTCACCTTGGGGTCGTTGTTTGTAAACTCGATGGGGGGGCGAAACTGCATTGTCGAACGTCAATATGACATCAGTCAGGCCCGTAAGCACCGATCCTTCGTCGAAAAGCGATCGAATCATCGCCATCGATGCCTTGCGCGGCTTCGACATGTTCTGGATCATCGGTGGACGTGAGCTGGCCCTCGCCCTAGTCTCGGCAACGTCGACCTCCGTTCCCGCATGGCTCGACTATCAACTTGAACATGTCGAGTGGGAGGGGTTTACCGCCTGGGATTTGATCATGCCGCTGTTCCTGTTTGTCGTTGGCGCGTCGATGCCTTTTTCATTCTCAAAACGACTTTCCAAGGGCGTATCGAAGCCACAGCTCTATCTCAAAATGCTGAGTCGCGCCGCAATTCTTTTCATTTTGGGAATGATGGTTCAAGGGCATCTTCTCGATTTTGACTCTTCAACACTGCATATCTATTGCAACACACTGCAATCCATCGCGGTGGGTTACCTTGTCTCGGGCATCGTGATGCTGAATGTGGGCGTCGCCGGGCAATTGCTGTTCACGGCGCTGATGCTGGTAGGATTCTGGCTTATCATGATCTTCGTTCCGTTCGATTCTCATTCCGCGGGAGTTCTACAGCCAAATGCCAATGTCGCGCTCGCTGTTGATGAATACGTGTTGGGGCGCTTTCGCGACGGCACGACCTACACATGGCTACTCTCCGGAATGACGTTCACGGCCACGGTTTTGCTCGGCGTACAATCCGGTCACGTGTTACGCTCTAGCCTTCCGCCCGTACGCAGGTTCGTGTTGTTAACGAGCATCGGTTGTCTTTGCTTGGCAGGCGGCTGGCTTTGGGCTGCTTGGCTCGATTTTCCAATCATCAAGCATATCTGGACCAGCTCGATGGTGCTGTGGGCGGCGGGTTGGAGCTTTCTCCTTCTGGCCCTGTTTTACTTGTTGATCGATATTGCCGGCGCGTGGCGGTGGGCGTTTCCCTTCGTCGTCATCGGTATGAACGCAATCACGCTTTATGTCGCCAGCTTTTTTGTACCATTTGGCGACATCGCCAAGGGCCTCGTGGGAGGATTGGCGCGACATTTGGATCGAGGCGGACCGGTTTTGATCGAGTTCACCGCCGTCCTGCTGATTTGGCTTGTAGCCTACCATATGTACCGGCACCGGATATTTGTGCGTGTGTGAATACCGACGGACCATACGAGTGAGTCGCTCGGACCTCAACCCAATACGATCCGGGTTGTTGACATCGTGATATTCTGTCGTTTTCTGTTTGGGGTGGCTTTCGCGCTACTGGCGTCGGGCACCCTCCGAAATGGTGCCATTTCCCAAGCGCAGGAGATAGTCGTCTCGACTGCCAGTGGAACAATAGAACCGGCGTTCGATCTCGAATCGCTCGAGTTCTTCGAGAGCAAAATCCGTCCTCTTCTTGTCGCCCGCTGCCATGATTGCCATGGTCCGGAGAAACAAGAGGCAAGTCTGCGACTGGATTCGCGATGGTCGATTCTTAAGGGAGGCGATAGTGGCCCGGCGATGGTGCCCTATGAGCCTGACGAAAGCCTGATGATCGATGCAATCCGCTATGGCGACACCTATCAGATGCCGCCGAAACAACAGTTGCCGGCGGAAGAAATCGCACTGCTGGAAGAATGGGTACGTCGGGGCGGACCGTGGCCGTCGGGCAAAATTGTTAATTCGCCGGCGAACGTCAACGCGTTCGATCTTCAGGAACGAAGACGCAACCATTGGGTGTGGAAGCCCATTGCAGCTCCGGCGGTCCCCAGGCTGAAAGACAGTAGTCGCGCCACGTCGGCGATCGACGCCTTCTTGCTCGCGAAGCTCGACGAGGCGGGTCTGGAGCGAGCCAGACCGGCGGACAAACGAACACTCATCCGCCGAGCAACGTTCGACTTACTCGGCCTGCCGCCTGCGCCTGTCGAAGTCGAGGCGTTCCAAGCGGATATCTCCACCGACGCCTTTGTGAAAGTTGTCGATCGCTTGTTGGCATCGCCCCATTTCGGTGAACGGTGGGCGCGTCATTGGCTCGACCTCGTACGCTACGCGGAGACGCTTGGCCATGAGTTTGACTATCCGCTGACCGACGCTTGGCGCTACCGCGATTACGTCATTCGCGCACTGAATGCCGATGTGCACTACGACCAGTTTCTGCGAGAGCATATAGCTGGTGACTTGCTCAAACCGCCGCGGCTGCATCCGACCGAAGGATACAACGAGTCGGTCATCGCCACCGCCTTCTGGTACCTGGGCGAGGCCTTGCACGCGCCGGTCGACTCCAGAGCTGACTATGCCACCCGCATCGAAAACCAAGTGGATGTTGTGTCGAAGACATTCCTTGGCCTGACCGTGGCGTGCGCCCGCTGCCACGACCATAAGTTCGACGCGATTTCCACAAAAGATTACTATGCCCTGGCCGGATACGTGACTAGTTCGCACCAGCAACTGGCAATGCTCGACCCCGGTGGTCGGATCACGATGGGCACTGATCGCTTAGTTGAATTGCAGCAGCGTGGACGTGAAGCATGGACGAAAATGCTGCCGCAGAGTGCCGATGAGGCATCCGACATTTTCACGCGCTGTTTGCTGGCGTGTCGAGCTGCGCGGGGCGAAACGGATCAGGCAGCGCTGGACAAAATTGCTCAAACACACCGCGTCGACCGCGCGCTACTCGAGCGTTTCATCGCGGCCGCTGCAGACACAGCGGTTCAAGAACCTTCGCACCCGCTGTTTGGATGGAATAAGCTCGCCGCAGCGCACTTGCCTGAGGAGTCGTTTCTGACACGGCGCAGCGTGCTCGAGGCGGCCATGAAACAGCGGAGCGAACAGGCGGCGGCTGTGGCTCAGGACCAGTTGGTGTTCGACGACTTCTCATCGGGTTTTGACAAGTGGTATCCGACTGGTTGGGCGTTCGGCCAATCGCCCACAAAATGCGGCGATTGGCTCTCATCACCGAGCGGACCGCAACTTCTTGCCGCTGGCGTGGCCCACAGCGGCCGCTTCGGCCCCAATCTGCAAGGCGTCATCCGATCGCCGAAGTTCACGATCGAAAAGCCATATATCCATTACCGCCTGTCCGGCCGCAACGGGCGCGTACGACTAATCGTCGATGGCTACCTGATGGACAACTTTAGCGAGCTGCTGTTTGAAGGGTTGTCGTTTGAGGTTAACACCGAGGGCGCAATGCGCTGGCATACGCAGTCGGTCGCCAAGCATTTGGGCCATCGCGCATATATCGAGATAGTCGATTCGGGCGACGGCTTCGTTGCCGTTGATGAGATTCGTTTCGCCTCGTCGGCCGCTTCGGATACACCGATCGATAACATTACTCCACTGGTCCTATCGCAGCCAAACGTTGTTTCTACGGACACGCTTGCCAAGGCCTACGGCGACGTATGGGATCAGTCGCTCCAAGATTGGCGCGACGGAAGACCATCGGCCAGCGCGGAGTTCGTTCGCTGGGCGCTTTCACAGCATTTAGTGCCCGCCGGCGATGGTCCGCATGTGGAACTCGTCCATCTTGCGCAGCAGGCGGCGGCGATCGATGCAGCGCTTCCAGCTCCGGTCAAGGTGGTCGCGATTGCCGATGGGAGCGGTGAGGACCAGCCTGTCCACATTCGCGGCAGCTACAAAAGTCTTGGCGACGTTGTTCCACGGCGATTACTGGAAGCAATTTCCGGCCCCGATCGGCCGGGCCCCGTACACGGAAGCGGCCGGCTGGAACTCGCGGAGCGGATGCTGGCTCCTGACAATCCGTTTACGGCGCGGGTGATGGCCAACGGAGTATGGCAGCATCTTTTTGGCCGCGGTATTGTCGCCACGGTCGATAATTTCGGTGTGCTCGGAGAGCAGCCGACTCATCCCGAACTGCTCGATTACTTGGCGACTCGCTTTATGGAGGAAGGTTGGTCGGTCAAGAAATTGATTCGCGAGATTATGCTGTCTCAGGCCTACCAGATGGCAATCGTGGGAGCCGAGTTTGCCGATGAGCGCGACCCGCTGAATAAACTTTTCGGCCGCTCGAACGTGCGTCGCTTAGAGGGAGAAGCGATCCGCGACGCGCTGCTTGCCATCTCCGGCCGGCTTGACCCGAAACAGTTCGGTCCCTCGATCCCTATCCACCTTACACCTTTCATGGAGGGACGCGGCCGGCCGGAGCAAAGTGGTCCGGTTGACGGCGCCGGGCGACGCAGCATCTATGTTGAAGTGCGGCGGAATTTTTTGTCGCCATTCATGATCGCTTTCGATACACCGCTCCCAGCAACCACGACCGGCAGGCGAAACACATCCAACGTACCGGCGCAAGCACTGGTCATGATGAACGACCCGTTCATTGTCGAACTATGCCAGTTCTGGGCCGCGCGCGTGATTGCTGAGGCCGATCGTTCGCCAGAGGATCGCATCACGCGACTCTACCTCACCGCGTTCAGCCGGCCACCCTCGGTGGACGAACTGAACGAAGCGGCGGATTTCCTCGCGGAACAGGCGGAAATCTACGGTGTTGGGATGGACGACCTCCGCCCCTGGGCCGATCTGTGTCATGTGTTGGTGAATGTGAAAGAATTCATTTTCATCCAGTAATGGAGAGCAACGCTCCAGCGGTTGCGTCAGTAACGGAACTAAATCATGCACTGTGGTCGCTATCTCGATGCGCCTCGTTCTCGCCGCCAGATGTTGCGCGAGTGTGCCACGGGCTTTGGCGCAATTGCACTGGCGGGCCTTTTCGCCGAGACCACCAAGGGTACACTCGCGGCAAATCCGCTTGCCGCCAAGCTTCCTCACTTCATGGCCAAGGCGAAGAGCGTGATTTTCCTCTATATGGACGGCGGTCCTTCGCAAATGGACACGTTCGATCCCAAGCCCCGGTTGCAGGCCGAGCACGGGCAGCGGTTCAAGATGAAGATGGAACCAACTCAATTCAACAACAACGGCAATACGCTCGGCAGCCCGTGGAAGTTTGCCCGCCATGGCCAGAGCGGCATCGCCGTCAGCGAACTATTTCCGCAAATCGCCACGTGCGCCGACGACTTGGCGGTAGTTCGCTCGATGACCTCGGAGTTCTCCGAGCATACAAGCGCAAACTATTTCCTGCACACCGGCGTGGGCATCCAAGGCCGTCCGAGCGCCGGCGCCTGGACGGTTTATGGGCTCGGCAGCGAATGTGAGAACTTACCTGCCTTTATCGTGCTCAATGGAGGTTTGGTTCCTGTTGGCGGGCTGGATAACTTTGGTAGCGGCTTCTTACCGGCGACCTATCAAGCCTCCGTTTTTCGACCCAGCGGCAGCGTGGTGGCGAACGTTGTGCCGCCGGAGCCTTCCGCCGATCTCGCGCACAATAAGCGGCGGCTGAGGAGAAAACTGGACAACATGGCGGCCGAAAACTTTGCTCATGCCGACGCCGTGGAAGCGGCCATCGCCAACTATGAACTTGCCTACCGCATGCAAGTGGCGGTGCCCGAGCTCGTCGACTTGTCAACGGAGACGGCGGCCATGAAGCAGATGTACGGCATCGAATCCGAATACGCACCGACGCGATCATTTGCCACGGAATGTCTGCTCGCTCGCCGGCTTGTCGAGCGCGGAGTGCGATTCATCGAATTGACTTGTCCTTCCGTCGGAGCCGACCGCTGGGATCAGCACAGCAACTTGAAGGAAGGCCATGAGAACAACGCGCGGGCCGTGGACCAGCCCATTGCCGCGCTACTCAAGGATTTGAAGGCGCGTGGTTTGTTCGACGAAACCCTCGTGCTGTGGAGCGGCGAATTCGGGCGTACTCCTTTCGCACAAGGTTCCGATGGCCGCGACCACAATCCATATGGATTCAGTAGCTGGCTGGCCGGCGCTGGCGTTAAGGGAGGTACCATCTATGGCGCCACGGACGAGTACGGTTACAAAGTCGTGGAAAATAAGGTTGCAATGCACGACCTGCATGCGACGATCCTTCACCTGCTGGGCCTGGATCATAAGAAACTGACATTTCGCTTTAGCGGCCGCGACATTCGTTTGACGGACGTCTATGGCGAAGTGCTGCACGACATTCTTTTGTGAAGCGTCAGCATCGTTTCAGATCTTGAGAAAAATCCGTTTTCTGTACAGCAGATACAGAAGCACCCATTCAATAAACAATACGGCAATGGCCCAAAGCAACGGTCGATATTCCCCGGTGTGCCCGAGCGCCCCATCGAAGAAGAAATGAGCCGTATGGTCGAAATCAATGAACCGCAGCGCCATGTAGATGAGGATGGAATTGCTGCCGATCACGACCAACGGCAGCGTCCATGCCCGCAGTCGCCACACGTCGATCACCAGATAAAATAGCGCCACGAGCAGCAGGCTCCAACCCGCGCAGTGGAGAACAAACGAGCTGGACCACAGATTCTTGTTAATCGGGAAGTCGAGGTTCCACAAACGAGCCAGTCCGAGGCAGGCAAGTCCCGCGATCACCATGATGATGGTTTTGACATATCCGCTGGCACGATCGCTCGCAAGCAGTTGGCCAGTAACGACTCCGGCAAGGCACGTCGCGATTGCCGGGACGGTCCCCAACAAGCCCTCCGGGTCTCGGTCGCCCCGATATAACTTTCCGGGTATCAACAAGCGATCGATGTAGTCGGTAAGGGTGTGACCAGGGGCGAGGTCGCCGGCGCCGAACCCCGGCACGGGAACGAACTTCAGCGCGGCCCAATACCCGACCAGCAGTCCGACGATCCACAGCAGTCGCCCTCGCAGCCCCGTGTTTAACACGATGAGTGCGGCGAACAGATAGGCCAAGCCGATGCGTCCCAGCACGCTTGGATAGCGCATGTTCGCCCAGTCGAATTTCAGCAGGCCGTTGTAAATCATACCGAGCAACACCAGCAGCAGCCCACGCAGGATGGCATGGCGATACAGATCCTGTTTGCTGTCGCCGCGCTCGAGTCGCTTTTCAAACGAGAACGGCATCGCTACGCCGGCGATGAACAAAAACAGCGGAAAGATCAGGTCGTACACGGCAAAGCCATGCCACTCGGGATGATGGAGCTGCCCGGACAGCCATACAAGCCACGCCCAGCCGGTCAGTGTGGCAGCCGCGTGGGCAATGGACTCGCCTCCGATGATCCAGAACATGTCGAATCCGCGCAGGGCGTCGAGACTTATCAGGCGCTCGTCTTGTGGCTGCGGCGCGCCTGCATTCGGAGTAACGCTTGCCATGTCTTCATCCTTCGCCCAAATGGGAATTGTCTTCGTGATCACATTGCCGCGGACGGAGCAGAACGTGCTTTCAGGTATTGCGATACGGCGCTAGCTGCTCGAAGTCCATCCCGGTAGCACCAGTCCGCGCCATGAAGACCACCGCTCACAGCGCCGGCAATGAACCACCCTGGCTCAGATAGTTCGTTGCGACCTCTTCGTACGGGAAGTCGGTCCGGCTGGGTCACGCCAAGGCCGGCGGCGGCAATTAATTCGCTATTGGGCAGGAGCTCACCGCTGAACACAATCCCGTCGCAGCCTTGGCGGTGATGACCGACCTCAATACCCGTCACACGCAAGGTATCCGCGATTGTAATGTTGCCGACCGCGGGGTGCCAAACGGGTCGACTCCACTTGCCGAAATAGAGCCGTTCCAGAAGCCGTGCCGCCGGCCGACGCGACCTGTCGCACACGATTGCTTCCTGCGATCCGGCTGTGCGTAGCTTGGCAGCCGCCGAATAAGCAATCAAGTCCGATCCAATAATCGCGGGGCGCTGCATGGGAAGCGCGTGGCAGCCATCGAGTAACTCGATAAGTTGCATGGTAAAGAATTGTCGCGCCGGCCGGTCCCCGACAATCCAGCCGCGCTCGCTTCTGGTTTTTTCTCGGGCGCCGCATGCAATCACAACGGCATCCGCAGAAATTTCCGCTCTGCCGCGAGGACTGACCACTTTTAGAGATCTCGTCTCCTTATCTGCGTCTATAACTTGACTTTCGAGCCAAATGTCAGTATTGGTTTGGCGAAGTTCGCGCGCCAGCCTCTCGACAAACTCTTTTCCAAACAAAACCCGCCCGCGAGTCCACGCAACGAAAGTAGGAACTCCACCTCGCTTGACTTCGAACTTCGCAGGCACGCCGCCGATCTCAGGAGCTCTGTCTACCAACAACACAGATGAAATTCCATCCTTGGCTAGGCCCACAGCGGTCCCGATGCCTGCTGGGCCGGCTCCGACCACAACAACGCGAAAGTGATGTTGAGTCGTACCCAATGGACCAGGGGCCGGGATGGAAGGCGGTTCGTGGCGTCCGTCGCCAGCAGCGATGAACTCCGAGCCTGGGCCACATTTGGTGACGCTGGCCAGCGGAATCTTGTAATGCTGGCTGATCATCTCGGCCGTCGGCACACAACAATTAAACCCCTGGCAGCGGCCGGTGAGCACTCTCGTCCGACGTTTGAGCCCGTCCAGAGTTGCCGCGCCTGGGCATGAGTCGAGCGCATCCTGCAGCTCACCGCGCGAGATATTTTCGCATGAACAGACAATCCGGCCGTAATCGGGGCGCTCGGCAAGTCGCTCGGGATTGTCGAACGGTTGCCGCCACCAACCCGGCCATTTTGTTTCCGGGCGATGATCGACGGCCTCGTTGTTCTTCTCGAACGCTAGCCCGCACTGCTCGGTCATTTGCTGAATCACGTATTGGGCGGTCGAAATGGAGGTGGTCAGTCCCGTCGAGCGGATTCCGGACAGCGTTACGATGCCGGGATGACCGTCGTTGAATCGCATCCAGTAACTTCCCTGAGCGCAGTTGCACCGCAACCCGGCGTAGGTGGCGATCACGGGCTGGTCTGCCAAAGCCGGGCACATCTGACGCGCACTTGCCAGTACGGCGGAGATGCCCTCGGGCGTCGTGCCGGTGGAATGGATCTGATCGGGCGGCAGATCTTCGGCGGTCGGGCCCGCCAGCAGATTGCCAAAAATGGTCGGCGAAACGAGCATCCCTTTCGTTTTTGTGGTAGGAATCGGCAGCAGGATTCTGCTGACCAGATGGGAACTGTCCCGATCGTACACCACAAACTGGCCGCGCCGTGGGTTGATATCCATGGCTTCGCCGTGATACGTGTCGACAAGTTGGCGACTTCCAAGTCCACAAGCGTTGATCACGTAGCGCGCAGGAATACGAACCCCTTTCTTGCCGACGAGAAATTTAATCACCGCCTCCGCATCGTCGATATCCGTGACTGCCAAGCCAAAGACGACGTCAACTCCGTTTTCCACGGCGACTTCCGCATACGCGATGCTCGTCGTGAACGGGTCAACAATGCTTTCACGGGGAATTACGAGACCGCCGAGTACCCCCGCCGCAATATTCGGTTCCATCCGTTTGGCCTCTTCGGCAGAGACAGTTTCCAAATCATCCACTCCATTGGCTAATGCCTTTTCACGAAGCGCCGGTAATTGTGCACATTGCTCTTCGTTGAACGCGAGCATGAGCGCCGATACGGGCTTAAACGGAATCTTCAATTTTTGTGCAAGCTCCGGCCATTGACGAGAAGCGCTTGTGACAAGCTGTGACTCAAGCGAGCCGGGCATGGCGTCAAAACCCGAGTGAATGATCGCGCTATTTCCCTTGCTCGTTCCTTCGCCTACATCGAAGGCCTTGTCGATCATTACAGTCCGTAAGCGGTACTGGGATAACTGATAGGCCAAAGCGCAGCCAATAACGCCAGCGCCAATGATTGCAACATCGTAGGGGCGACCTATGGAGAAGCTGTCTGCAACCAGCTGGTGGATTGGGTCGCAACCAGGTCCGGACCAATTGAACCAGATTTGTCCTCTTTGATTCGCGCGGTTCATGAGAGCGAACGCCCGTGGATGGACAACACCGTGAAGTCATCCATTTCTTCGCGAACGGCACGTCGCAACAAATTCTGCGTCATGCGCTGAACACGCGGGTCGGGGCCAAGCGGACGGCTCCAGTGCGACCACGGCAAGACGTGATGCCAGCGGCATTCGCGGAGCCGTGCGGGAGCAGGCCCCATTTCGGGAACCGGTTGTGTCTTTCCCGGGAGTGGGCCGAGCGTGATCCTATGGCGTGCGCCTGTCCCGCCGTAGTACCCCATGCGGTAAACGTCGATGGTAAACCGCCGGGCAGGCTCCGTGCTGACGAAAATCGATAGCGTCTCGCCCGCGGGAATCGACTGGTGCGAACAGTAGCCTTCGATAAGCGAGGTGCGGAATGCGCCCTTATTGATCCGAACTCGCGTGAGTTGCCAGTCGTGAGTGCCCGCCTTCTGGTTCTCGCGGCCGATGGGCGAAGGACCGCCGCCCGAAGACGTCGCATCCAACGACTCGGCGGCAATCGGGGACGGCGTCCCGGACGAAGCGGCTGTGCCAGCCAGCGACACCGCCGCTGCCCGTTTCAGCGCATCGCGCCGCGTAATTTCCTCTGGTTGCTTCATGGTTTGTCTCCCACGGTGCAAGTCCACACAACCATGCGTCGGCGAATCAACAGCGCCAGCATTTCCATGAGATACATCGAAACGGCGGGTTCCGGCACTGCCGGCTGCGAGCGCGAGGCTCCTGTGGAGCCGCTACCGCCGTCGGGCACCATTTGACCGAAGTGGGCCCGCCAAAGGTCGTAGTCGCCCACGTCAATTTCCTTGTTGCCGTTCCCGTCGGCGGCCAGGTCGTCGCCCGTTTGGTGCAAGGTGTTGCGCCACACCACGTAGTCGGCCGTGTCCGCGATGCCGTCGGCATTGTAATCGCCGGAAAATATTAAGCCGGCCATGAGATCCGGTCGATCCGTCTCGATTGAGTCGACACCCATCGAGATTAGTTGCTGCATGCGAATCTGATCGTTGACCGTGTAGACATCGACGAACAGGCCATTGCGGTGAAAGGCGTTGATTACCTCTTGCGTGATCGAGCCATCACCGACCGACAGGCCGTCGATGCCGCTGGCCTTGAGTGCCAGCAAATTGGCATCGCTCAGATTGCTGGGAATGGAGCTCAATAGTTGAATCTCCGCCGCCCCGAAACGAACGTCCGACGAATAACTGCTATTGGATGGCCAAACCCAAATATCATCAAGCGTCGCCCCCGATGCGCTTAATGACGCCACGATCGCGTCACGCAGCGCCAAATTTGGCGTTACCTTCACGTCGAGTAGCAGCCGTCCGCGGCCAGCGATGAATTCAAGCGCCTCGGTCAACGTCGGTACTTGCTCGCCCGCGTATTGCGGCCCGAACCAGCTTCCCGCGTCGAGCGACTTGAGCTGGGCCAATGTCACGTTGACAATAGGTCCGGTGCCGTTTGTGGTGCGGTCGAGCGTGCTGTCGTGGAACACCACCGCGTGGCCGTCGGAAGTCAGGTGAAGGTCGACCTCGATCAGGTCCGCGCCCACCTCGAAACCTTTAGCAATGCCAGCGAGCGTATTCTCCGGCGCCAACGTGCCGCCGCCGCGGTGCCCCATGATTTGTGTGCGGCCAAAGAGTGGCGGCGTCGGCTCCGGCGGAGGCGGAGGTGGATCGGGAATCGCTGGGCCGGGAACCGCGGCGCCGGCTGCCGCCACATTTCCAAGCAATCGCACCTGTTCGGCAGCCATCACACTGTCAACATAGCGGAAGCTGCTTAGATAGCCGGGCTCAGTTTCGTTGTCCTCGTCGGTCAGGATGTAAAAAAAGGGATCCAGCGCAAATCGGCCGTCTGTCGCCGACTGAGTTCCCACCCATGTCCCATTGATATACTTGTTCATGACACCGGCGCTGTCCCGCGTCATCGCAATACGGTTCCACGTATTGGGAGCGATCGAGCCATGGTAAACACCCTGGATGCCGATGCCGCCACCTGGCTGATTCTGGATGAAGAAGTCCCCGTCGTTCGCATTCGAGGTGCTGCTCTGCAGCAGCGCGCGCCATTGTCCATCGGCGCTGGCCGGCGACAGGTAATCCCAGATCATCGTATAGGCCGATGCTGCCCCGCTGCCGTGATTTACCCGGTAGCCTTGGTACGGCGTCGTGGCAGGGAAGCTCATCACGCTGCCCGCGCCGCCGTCGGGAAACGCCGGCAGGCCGAATGACGCCGGCGGGCCGAATTGCGTGTTTAGCGGCCCCCATCCGGAGCCCAGTGGATCGTAGTAGCTGATCGTTGCCGATCCATTGGACACCGTAAGGGGCATGGCGCCGTCAAAATTCCAGACAAGGTCTACCGCCCAGGCTGCGCTGGGCGGCACAAAACAAAACACCGTCAACATGATCTCGATCACGCTCGCCGGCCCGCGCGGAAACTTTTGTATTGTGCGTGATCGACGGCAGTGTGTGCAGACTGTGAGGCGGTCCATGGAGAAGTTGTGGATGCTGCGAATTAAGAATTGGTCCTGTGACGCGCTTGCCGAGTCACTATGCACGTGCGCGGGAGGTTGGTCCGCTTAAGTGCTAATTATTATCGCTGAAACTGCGGCCAACGCCACTTGGCCCAAAAAACGTCGCCATGGACAACGTGGATCGACAGTTCGTGTTCAGTCGGTCGGCGGCTTGAGGTTGAGCAAAGAAGCGATCACGTCGGCCAACTCTGTTTCTGTGAGGGCCTGCTCCAAGCCATTGGGCATAGAGATGATCGTAACGAACAGTGCATGAAGCCCGTTCATCACTCACGTCTGGCAACCGACAACAGCTCTACCGACTCGTCGCTTCGCCGTCAAAGGCACGGAGAAACGCGGCAAGTCGATCGAGGTGATCCGTGCCAACGAGGTCAACGCCGGCCGAGCGGAGCTCCCGCCATACGGATTCGTTCTCAGGCGTGGCCCAAAATCGGACGACCCGTCCCGCTGCGTGTGCTTTCGTCACGGTCTCTTCTAGTTTAGCCTTCTCGACGGCAGGCATGGGACCGTCACCGTTCCAGGTAAAGTGACTTGGCCAATGATCACTGATCATTGGCATGAGATGCGAGGGCATGTCGCTGTCGAGGTCTGACATCCGCCCGTCCAGCCCGGCGTACCGCCGTGCGGCTTCAGCGGGTTCGATTCGCGGTCGATTCCCTGTAATCACGATTGTGACCGCGCCTCGCCGGACGTTGTCTCGGTCTGCCACCGTGAGCATATCAGCATATTGCGAAAGGACCTTTTGTAAGTGTTGGTACGTTGCTTGCGGGTCGCTCTTGATATCGATTAGCAGAAAGAATCGCTGGCCGTTCTGGTAAACGTGACCGCCGTTCTGACGAACGCGGCGAGCAAGCGGAGCCAAATAGAGTGACTCCAACGTCCTTTTGGGCTTCAGCTCGTCGCGCTCGTGGCCGACGAGGAGGCTACCGTCGACCAGAATGACGTCGGCCTCGACGCTTGCGAACCCGTGATCAAGCGCGTCGTAGAGCGGGCGCTCGTGCCAGTAGTCGTTGTGCGCATGAGCATGCTCTAGCGGCTCCACCGCATGAACGGAGCGGCCGGCCACGTCACTGGCAGCAATCGCTCCAACCAGGATGATCGCCAAGGCGCGACTTCGGAAAGCCATCGACGCCCTCCCATTTCTAAATCACATCGAATCTTCGTCCGCATGTCGGTACCAAAAGTTTTAATACGCTTCCTATACAACCGCTGAGTTCACGACACCGCCGACCGCAGAGAGGATAGCATCGCCACGATACCCGCGAGAAACATCGCCCCGGCCGCCGGCTCGGGGACCGCTGACGAACCCAACCCGGCGCCGGAAACATACCGCACAATTCCTACGAACTCTTGGTCACCGACCGTCGTGTACGTGAAAGTGAGATCGCGACCGTCAATGGCCGTATTGTAACCGGCCCCGATGGTCTGCGAGGCAAACGTCGAACTGCCAAGCAGGAAGAATTCCAGGAATTGCTGATTCGTGGAAATCAGCGTTTCCCACGATTCAACTGCGGCGAGGCTTTGGCCGAATTGCTGCTTCCAGTCGTCGTAATCGAATTGGTCGGTGTTTCCGTCGCCGTTCGCGTCGCCTCCATCACCAGGACCAAAAGACTTCCGCCAAACTGGGTAGTCGGCGGCGTTCACCGAGTTATCATTGTTGAAATCCGCGCTGAGCAGAACTGGTGGTCCGAAGTTCTGTGCATCCAGATTGCCCGCCTCCCAGCCGGCATGGTTGAGTGAGCTACTCAAACTCGTGATTTCATAGCCCGTCATCTCCGCGGCGCCGATGATCGACAATTGGCGGGTATTCGTATTCACTTCCAACGCCGTCGGAGTGAACACTTCGACGTTGTCAATCGCCCACCACCAGTCGTTGCCGGCGTTGAGCAACCCGAATTCGACGATCACGTTAGCGGCGCCAAGAGGATTGTTCAGGTCCAAGACTACGGTTTCATTGGTGGCATCATTCTTAAAAAAAGGGCTGGTGGTACTCGATTCCCAACGAAGCACCTGACTGAAGTTATTTCCGCCGTCATACGAGACGCGAATTCGGGCTGTCTGGCTATTTGTGTCGCTGGGTCCGTCGTCGCAACACTCGTCGCGCCAGCTTGAAGCAAATGTCAATTTCGCCGTGCCGGGCGCAGCGCCGGACAAGGAAATGACGGGTGTTTTGAACAATGCATTGTAATATCCGGCGAATGGAGTGCCATTGATGGGATTCCCTCGGTCGTCCCATTCGTCGGGATCGGCTACCGCCACCGTGCCCTGCCCAAGCGTAAACTGGCTACGCTGTTGATCGCCCGCCACCGTCGACCACCACGCTTTGTCAGCGAAACTCCAGCCTTCCCATTCGGTGACGCCGCGGGTGGAATCTGCGACGAATGGTACGCCGCTGTCATCCACCGACCATCCCGACGGAGGAGAATCGGTCCAGGCCAGTGGATTGACTAGCGTTTCATGAACATTGGGCCCGAGCGTCAGCCCGTTGAAATCTTCATAGAACAGGGTCACATTGGCCGCAGCCTCTCGCGATCCCTCTGCACAGCTCACGGCGAGCACCGCAAAACAAAACCACTTGGCCCGTGGCCGACGAACCACATGACGCCGCGCCAGCAGCAAGATGATCGCCGCGCCACCGAGGACCACGGTGGACGGCTCAGGGACCTGCTGAATCGCCGCAAACGCGCCCGCGCCTTGGGCCTCGTCGAAATACTGCCGAAACAGCAGGACGTCGCTCAGCGAATGCTTTCCATCGAGGTTCAAGTCGCCGAGCATTAGTGCCATCTCGTCGCTGACCCCCGTCAAGTCGGCGGTCGCGGCAGCTTTGAAAGCGGTCCAGTCCAGGATATTGATCAGCCGGTCGCCGGTCAGGTCGCCCGGCGGCAGCGGCGCCACGTCACCCGGCTGCACGAAACTACTGTCGAGGTGCCGAATTGCCTCCCCAGGATGGTTCAGGTCAATCAATATCTCAAACGAATTATTTGTCTCACTCTTTTCCCGGAGCACGTTGGTCGGATCCACAGTCTGCCTGAGCCAATACTTGGGACCGAATGGTACGCCCACCAGCGAAATGCTCTGTCCTGGGGTGCCGTGGCTGTAAACATCGCCCCAGCCGACGCTGATGTTCTGGAAAAACCCCCTGCTGGTCGAGGGAGAAGGATAGGAAACCTTGCCGGCGTACAGCGGATCGGGAATCGGATTTGTGTCGCTAATGTTGTAACTTGTTTTTACGGTGTTCGCCGCGAGATTGCCGACGGTGACCACGCCCGATGGGTCGGTCAGGGCTTCCAGGAGTTGGAACTCGGAGAAGTTCTCGAAGTGGATGTGACCGTGATCCTGATGAAAATTGACGGCGCTTTCGACAAAATAGTCTTGGAAGATGGGCCCATTGTCGACGCCGCTGAACACGCGCTGGGTGAGCGGAGTCGTTGCACCGCCCGTGCCAGCGAGGTCCGTGCGAAGCTGGAGCAAGCCGTCGCCGATATTCGCAAACATCGTTTGCATCCGCAGGTTGCCGCTGGTGATATCCCAATTGACCAGATACGGCGCGTCCTCGCGAACCCATGGCACGATGTCCGGTAGAAGTTCTTGAGCGCGACAAGGAGTCGACTCAACAAGAACCGTTGTCGCGATTGCAATCGCCAGCCATATAGGACCTCGACATTGGCCGATGGATTTCACGCGATATCCTTCACGATTTCTGTGGAAGCAAGGAAGCAGGATAATTTTCGGAAAGGACATTACCGAAGCTGATCGATCGCCTGCTCAACCCGAAACGCATTCCAGCAAGCAGAATCAAAACCAGCGAGCAAGGCTCGGGAACGGTGAGTGCGTTCGAAACGAAAACACCGCTGGAACCATCGGTGAACGTCGCGCGGAGCACGACCTGCCCTTGGTCGTTCAGTCCACGGGCCTTGCCGTCTTCTCCACCCGTTTCCGATGCGAACGCCAGGAAGGCGATTTCGCGGTGGTCGCCGGGACCGATCTCCAGGATTTGACCCACGCGCGCGACCAGCCGGAGGTGACCGGTGCGGTCCTGCCCCCAGATGCCAAATGCGTTGTCGAGGATCGTACCATCCACCTGCCGAAAACCGGCGGCCATAAAGGCCGACTGGCCCGCGGCATTCAGCGATGGCTCCAGGAACACGCCGAATACGAATCCGTTTTCACTGCCCGGCGCGTTATCACCCTGCCGGGCGATCAAGCGAAGTCCTCCGTGCGGCGACATTCCGTTGGACCACAATCCGACCTCGTTGAAGGAGTTGACGCCTTCGCCGGCAACCGCCGCCAGAAAGGCGACGCGACTCGCGGCATTCATCACCGGATTAAAGGAATCAACGAAATGGACGTCGCCTGCGATACCTGGCGCATCGTCGCCGATTGCGAAGATGTGGTGGAGCTCGCCCGAAGTGCGACGCAACCACAGACCCAGACCAAGTTCGGCCGCGCCGTCATGAGCGGCTCCGAAGAATGCCACGAAGGCGGTGTCGCCCGCGGCGTTAATCGTCGGGATGCCCGGAAAGCCGAGAAACGCCTTGCCCCCGGTGCCTTCTGCGACTTCGCCGGCCCGCACCATGAGCCGCAGTCCGGCCAATTCGCTGTAGCTCCATAGCCCGTTCAAGTTCGATTCGTCGACGCCCGGCCCAGCGAGGAATCCGCGAAAGATCGTCTGGCCGGACGGGCTGATCACGGGGTTGTTAGCGAACGGCTGTTCGAACGATTGGGGCGAGAAAACGACATCTGGCAGCCCGTCTATCGCCGTCCCACCGGCATCCGCGGCAAGTGAAACTCCGCCCGAGCCAGCAGTCCACAGCCCGCTGCTCTGTGCGGTGCCCCCCTCTTTGTCGCGCGTGCGGGCAAAGAAGGAAATCTGTCCGTCGCCGTTGACCGCGATCGGCGTTTCGAAATGCGAGAAACGCAGCTCCGCCGCCGGGTCGGGCGCTTTCTGGCCGGCCCGCGCGAAAAGCGTCAGCGTTCCAGATCGATCCAGCCAGATACTATCCCGGTTGTCGTCACCAATGGCGGTGCCGGCGAGCGTCGCCTTGAACGCGGTAATTCCGCCGTCGGCGATCACCACGTCGGAAAACTGAGCAAAGGCGGCGCCAGTGGCCGGCGCCGGGCCGCCCGACTTCGCAACCATGCGCAGCCCGGCGTCCGATCTCACCCAAACGTTGGAAGCAACCGGCCCTGGGCCACGCGATGCGATGAACGCCACATTCCCCTGATTGTCGATTACCGGGGCGCCAGCGAATTCGCGGAACGTGCCGATCGCCGGGAGTCTCTCTGGCGATTCACCGCTCAGCGCTACTTTGCGCAGCTCCAGTTGCTGGACGTGTGCGGCACTTGTCGGCGGGACAATAGGTGCCAGGCTTAACACGACCAATAAAGATGGAATTGCGAAGAGTGACGGCGTTGATGGTGCCGGCGACAACGGGGTGCCAAATCGTTTGGGGCTACTCAGAACTCGTGACCGGCTATACGTCATCAACCACGCCGTAATCAATGATCTCGCTGCAAGCCGCGTGGATGTTAAGAACTAGCCAACTTCCCTGAGGTTAAGCGAGGCGTTTCGATGGCTGCCCCGCGACCTGCCTCCGAGCGATTGTCAACTCAGAATGGTCCGCGTGATTCATGATAGCGATACAAAAAGCTCTTGAGAAGCTTTTCGTGTTATTCTGCGAATTGGGTCCGGTGAAAAAGCGGTAGCGGATTGCTGGCCGTCGCCACTAGCCTCTCGGACCTCCCCGTTTTCGGGATAATTCGCTGAGCTCGTGGGGGCGGCCCATCGCGTCGTCGATTTCTCGGATGAGCTTGAAGTTTTTCTTGTAGTCGACGGGCTGAAACCGATCGGCCCCAATCGTCGCAAATTCCTCCTTGAGCTTCGTGCCCTCCCAAGGGTATGCGAGAAACGCGCTGCGAATGGACTCGGCCAATCCCGGACTCAAGTTGTGAGGCACCCCGAACACATTGTTGCAGAATGGCTCGGATTCATACAGCACTCGAAAGTCGTCCTTGCCGATTTCGTCTCGTGCTATAGCCAACGCCACTTCGTCGCTCGCAACGGCGGCGACCTGATACTTGCCCTCGGCAATTCCGCGTATCGAGTCCACGTGGCTGCCCGAGTACACCACGTCGAAGTTACGCACGGGCTGCAACTGGAAATCGCGCCATAGCACCATCATAGGCGCCTTCCAGCCTGAATTGGACGTCGAATCGGTGAGTGTCAACATGTGACCGTTGATTTGCTTCACATCCGTAATGGAGCTATCCCTCGGCACGATGATCTGCATCGTATAAGTTGCCACGCCTGCTTCGGAACCGAGCGAACACAGAGGAATGAATCCGCAGCTATTCACCGCGATTGGAACTGACCCGGAATTAACGCCGACGATTTGTGTTTCGCCCTTGTGGATCGCGAGAAGTTGGTCTTCGGGTAAATCGTACGGCTGGTACTCAACGGGCCGGCCGATTTTCTCGCTGAGATAGGCGATGAATGGTGTCCACACCTCCGCGTAATGATCCTGTTTCGTCGCAAGATAATTGAACTTTATTTTGTCTGGATCGAGCCATTGGGCTTCGTCCGCCGGAGCATCTGCCACGAGATCACCGTCGGCATCCTGATATCGATCGGCCAAGCGGTTTTTGACGGGGCGATTCAGACCATAGACCTCCAACACATGCTCTTCCGGAAGGCTTGCTTTCCGGCGTGCATAGGAATAAGCTCCCGCCGCTATTCCGAGACTCGCAATCGAGACGACAATCAGGAAAGCTACCAAAAGCCGGCGTCCGTTCGAGTTTTCATTTGATGACGTGGACACTGTCTGTGTCTCCTGTCTGCGAAAGGCGGATCTCGTGACAAGGTTATAGACGAGACGCTCAAGTGTAACGGAAATTTTTCTGTCCGTATAGTTTTTGGACTATTAGAATGCGCAAGCCGTCATGCTTGCCTGCGCAATATGGCACACCTGCACCGTTGCGGGTAGCGGCTCCGGCACTGGATGCCGTGGACTCGAGAATCTGGACTGCCTGACAACGTCCCGGCGCCGGGACGTTCTGTCAGGTCGTCGGGGATCGCGGTGAAGCGGCGGCGGTTTTGGAGTGGCGTTCCGGGCGAAAAGCGACCCAAGCTACACGCCGTTGACAATGCTTCGCGGCCGGCGGCCGGCGAGAATGTCGAGCACGGCGTCGGCGGCCTGTTGGGACTGCCTGGCCGCAGCTTCCGATGTGTACCACGCGAGATGTGGTGTGACAACGACGTTCAGCATCGAGAGCAGCGGATGCTTAGCCGGCAATGGTTCGCTAAAAAACACATCCAACCCCGCCCCGGCGATCCAGCCCTCTCGCAGCGCGCGAATGAGCGCCAATTCATCGATGATCGCGCCGCGCGACACGTCGATCAGATAGGCCGATGGTTTCATGGCGCGCAACTCCTTCTCGCCCAGCAGCCGTTGTGTTTCAGGCGTAAGAACACAGTGCACCGACACGAAGTCGCTGGACGTCAACAACTCATCGAGCGTAGCAGATCGCATGCGACATGAGTCCACTTCGACCGAGTTGACGTCGACGTACGGATCGTAGGCAATCACCTGCATGTCAAAGCCGGCGGCCCGTCGGGCCATTTTGCGTCCAATTCGGCCCAAACCGATGATCCCGAGCGTCTTTCCCTCCAGATCGACGCCACAATATCGCTCATCGGGCCAGTACCAGCCATGGTTGCGAAACTCAGCGTCCTGAAGAGTAAGCCGTCTGGCGAGCGCGATTAGTAACGCAAAGGCATGGTCGGCGACAGTTCCACTACCATAGTCCGGACAGTTCGCTACAGGAATTCCGCGCTTTTTGGCCGCGAGTAAGTCGATGTTGTCCACGCCGACCCCGTACTTTACAACTCCTCGTAATTGTCGTCCCGCGTCGATCAAGCCCGCAGGCACTTGGGCAAAACAGGACGCGACAAGCACCTCGGCGTCGACCACCAAAGCTAACAGCGCCGGAATCGAATTGCTGTCCGACACCCTCACGCGACAGACGTCCTGCAATCGCGACAGGTCCGCCTCGACAAAGCGGCACTCATTGTCTGTACATAGGATCATGAATTTGACAAAAAATGACGTTCTTCCTGCCGGTGCTGTTCATATTCCCGACGTGCGCGTTGAACACTTTCCAGCTTCGACGTCTCGCAGATGGGCACGTCCCACCATGTTTCATAGCTGGGCAGTCCGCCCTCCAAACGCGTTTCCAGAGCGATCACGGTGGTCCGGTCGCTCTTTATCGCTTTTTCGAGCGCTGGCGCAATTTCATCAGTACGTGAAATGCGTATGGCGTTCGCACCCAAGCTCGCTGCGTTGTCCTCGAATCGAATCACGAGGTTGGGGCCGCTTAGTTTACCGTCGCTGCCGCGAGCTCGCAGCCGCGTCCCAAATCGCTCACAGCCGAGGCTTTCGGACAATCCGCCAATGCTCGCGAAGCCATGATTATCTAACACGATTACGACGATCTTCACATGTTCCTGGATCGACGTAACGATCTCCTGCGACATCATCAGATAGTTGCCGTCGCCAATAATCGCGTACACATCGCGGCTGGGGTCCGCCAGCTTGATTCCAATGGCGGCTGGTATCTCGTAGCCCATGCAAGAGTAGCCGTATTCCAGATGATAGGACTTCGGGTCTCGGCAGCGCCACAGTTTGTGCAGGTCGCCGGGCAGGGAACCCGCAGCGCACACAACGACGTCCTTCGGTCCCACGAACTCATTGATGGCGCCGAGGACCTCGGCCTGGCAGGGAACCGGCTGCGAGCGTATACCGCGCAGACGGTCCACTTCTTCGTCCCACGCGGCGCGGAGCGATGCAATCTCGGCCGCGAACGGCGCCGAAACCCGCCAGCCGTTCAAACAGGGCAACAATTCTTGCAGCGTGACCTTGGCATCGCCAACGAGAGACAGAGCACAGTGTTTGTGGCTATCCAGCTCCGCCACGTTGATGTTGATAAACCGTACGCGAGGATTGCGAAATGCGGTCTTGGATGCGGTCGTAAAGTCGGAATAACGAGTACCGATGCCGATGACGAGGTCTGCTTGGGCCGCGATTCGGTTCGCCGCGAGTGATCCTGTTGCGCCGATAGCACCTAGATTCTGTGGATGATCGCAGTTCAAAGAGCCCTTGCCCGCTTGCGTCTCCCCGACGGGGATGCCCGTTGCCGCGCAGAATTCAGCGAGGGTATTCGTAGCCTCGCTGTAAATAATTCCGCCACCCGCGATAATCAACGGCCTTTCGGAAGCCCGCACGAGCTTCGCTGCACGGGCTAGTGACTCGCTATCGGGGCGATTTCGCGGGACAGTCCAAACACGTTTTTCAAACAACTCCATCGGATAGTCGTACGACTCCGCCTGGACATCTTGCGGTATGGACAACGTGACCGCACCGGTTTGAGCGGGAGAAACCAGCGTGCGCATGGCCTCCAACAACGCCGTGGCAAGTTGGTCGGGACGGCTGATTCGGTCCCAATAGCGTGACACCGGTTTGAAGCAATCATTAACACTCACATCCTGGCTCGTTTCGCACTCCAGTTGCTGCAGCACCGGCCCAACATTGCGCCGCGCAAAGATGTCGCCCGGCAGAAGCAACACAGGAAGCCGGTTGATTGTTGCTAGCGCCGCGCCGGTTACCATGTTGGTTGCGCCCGGGCCAATCGACGAAGTGCAGGCAAATGCGCCAAGTCGGTTTTTCATCTTGGCGTAGCCGACCGCGATATGCACCATCGCCTGTTCATTGCGGCAAGGATAGAATCGAAAACCGGGAGTCTCGAAGAGCGCCGCGCCGATGCCACCGATGTTTCCGTGGCCCAGGATGCCGAAGCAGCCATGAAAAAACTTTTGCCCGACGCCATCACGTTCAATATGCTGAGCATCCAGGAATCGGATCAGGGCGTGGGCTACGGTTAATCGCTCTTTGTTCATGACGAATACTCCAGGCCATTCACAATCCAACGCATAACGAAGTTTACGACGAGCTATCCCAAGCTTCGATCAACGACGAGAAGTTTCTTTCGATCATTCGCGTGCATTCAGAGTCGCTGCATGCACCCTTGAACCAGGCTTCGATCGGGCCCTGAAAGATGGAGCGGCCCACGGCAAAACCCTTGCAAACCTTGTGTTTGCGGGCGCTGGCGAGCGATCCGCGCAGCTTTTCGAGCGGAACCCCCTTTCCCAACAGAATTACTCCGCGGCACTCGGCATCGTTGTCCAAAATGACCCTGCTGAGGTCGTCCCATTCCGCATCGCGCGGCGGACATTCGATTTTCCACCAATCGGGAAAGATTTCCATATCATAAAGGTGACTCATGACCGCCGCGATTTCGAATCTCGCGGGATCACATCGTGAAGTCGGAAGCACTTCCAGGAGCAGTTCGCGCCCCAGGCTGCGGCAAGCATGAAATAACTCCAACAAGCGGGCATCTTGAGCAGCTTGAATTTCTGGACCACATTCAAAGTCGTAGCGGACCAGGCACTTAACGACGTGCTCTTGAGGCCAGCCTTTGAGAGTCAGTCCCACATTGGGCCCACCGACGAATTCCAGCGGCGTGACACCGGCCTGTTCGATGGGTCGGGCTAGCCACCGCCCGCTACCGGTAAGTTCCTCAAGCAAATCGGCGCCGTATTGCTCATCGATGATGGCGCCGACTTGCTTCCGACCCTTGGCCACGGATCGCCAGGCTTGACCAATGAGACCTTTGGCCGCGCGGATGTCGGAGTCATTACGGCCAAAGCACTGTGCCATTTCCTCAAATTGATGACGATGGTCGAAAGCCAGGATCTCAAGTTCCGACCAATTCACTTTGCGCCGAGTTGCCCAATGCAGCTGCTCAAGTTTCGAGTCTTCCCACAGGCGACGGGGACGCTGCGCGGACGAGAGGAAGTGAGTCAGCTCTCGCAGACTCGGCATCGCGGCGGAGCACGCATGTCGACTTACCACCATGGCGCCGCAAGCGTTCCCGAAACGGCAACATGTTTCCCAGTCTTCGTCCCGGATCCATCCCAAAAGAAATCCAGCCAGGAACGCGTCGCCAGCACCAGTCGAATTCAGTATGTCCACCGGGAACGACGCTGCCGAGACTCCTGCTTCAAGCTCCTCGGGAATCTCATCCGGGTAGACCATTGAACCTTGAGCACCACGCTTGCGTACAATGGCAGCTCCGGTTCGCGAACGTATATTTTTGAGTGCGCTATGGACATCGGCCGAGCCACCGGCAATGCATAACTCTTCCTCAGTCCCCACGACCAGATCGCAATCGGGCAAAATCGACTGCAAATGCTCGCTCACTCGCTCGCTCCGCACAAACATCTGTTCGCCGCGGGCGTGCTGGGTTAAACCCCACAATACCGGGCGATAATCGATATCGAATGCTACCCGTCGACTATTTGCTTTGGCGATGCGAATCGCTTTCCGCGACGCCGCATCAAGATTCGGCCGCGAGAAGTGCGTTCCCGTCACCAAAAGGACCTTGGCTGAACCGACTATGTCGTCATCGATATCCGTTTCCGACAGCGCGAGGTCGGCGGAATTCTCGTAATAGAAGATCCTCGGAAAGTCGTCGCATTTGCGGATCGCCAGCGTGATCAGGCCTGTCAGGCGATTGGCATCGAAACGCACAGCCCTCACGTTTACGTTCTCGTTTAGAAACGTTTTGCGTACAAACCGTCCTAGCGGTTCATCTCCCACCCGAGCGATCATCGCCGTCCGAATTCCCAGACGCGCCGCGCCAATACACACGTTGCTGGCGCTTCCCCCGACATACATTTGAAACGACTGCACCGACTCCAGCGGTGCGCCGACTTGTTCTCCGTAAAGATCGACGCAGGTACGACCAATGCAGACAAGTTCCAGCTTCTCAGACGACGCAGTCAATGTGAGGATCCTGTGACGACAGGGAAGTGTGTTCGACGGGCTAGTCGTCGTATTCGGGCTCTCTAGGCAAGGAATATAATGGCACGCGCGCATCTCTCGCCTGATACGTCGCACGGACCCACGCGTGGCGTGGGTCCTCGACGCACGCCAGACTTTGCGCGCTTCCCGCCAGTACGTTGAGATAATAGGTAGTATATCCCGGCGGACTGACCACCGGATGGTAACCCTCAGGCACGATCACCGCTTCGTTATTGGAAACCTTGACGAGTGCGTCGATCGGATGCCCTTGCTGATGAAGCGGCGATGCACCATCGGTGTAAATATGCTGCAGCGCGTAACCGTTGGGCTTGTCTATTTTATAGAAGTACACCTCTTCAAGATCGGCCTCGATAACAATTCCTTGTGCGTTCTCGCGGTGAACGTCGTGCTTGTGCGGCGGAAAACTACTCCAAGACCCGGCCGGCGTGTAAACCTCGACCACGACGAGTCGCTCGACCGGTGCGCCTGGAGGAAGGAGTCGATTGATCTGGCGTGTCGCGTTATCCCCGCCACGAATGAATGTTGTTACGTCCTCTGGCCGAACCAGGAACGGAGGATGATCTTTATGGCTTGGCGCACGCGCAATCGCAAATTCACCACTCCGCTCGGCCGTAACAACGCACTGCGTACGCGGGGGGATGTACAGGGTGTGTGCAATTCCTGCGAACACAGACGGTCGGCCACCCACACCGCTCCACGTACCGCGCTTCGACGAGAACGTGTAGGTGCCGGATAGAGTAACGAACGCCAGTTCTTCCTCGGCCGTCGAAAACCCCCACTGTTTACCCGCATCCAAACGCCGCACCTGAAACGATATAAACTCCCAGCCTGCCAGTTCCGGCGTGATGTTCAGGATCAGTCCCGGATCACCGGGGTAATCACCCGGTCGGAACAGGAGCGTTTCAGCAGTGTAATCTCGAATGACCAAACGGTTTACTCCGTTGACATTTCGGTCGCTACTTCTGGAAACAAACGCGGACTGCCCCGCCGGCTAACGACCTAACGACATAGTGCTCTTTTCTGTCGGTCATTAATCTATCCGTTTTGAATCGCTGGCCGCAACGGGGCAATAATTTATCCATTTGACAACGGTTCGCGCTGTCGGGCTCAGAAACTTCTTTGGCGCAACACCTGCCGCAAGTGGCGACCGCCAGGGCGCCGAAGTTGCCATTTCCAGACCGTCCCAACAATGACGATGAGTCAGCGAAGCTGGTTATTGATGGTTTGTCGGGCAACTTGTTACAATCCCTTCGTCAATCCAGAGGGCTTACGTGATGCTCCAATCGCTTCAACCTGATTTGCGAGTGACCCGTCGCGACGTCTTGAAGTTCGCCGGTGCAGCGGCAGTCGTTAGTGTGACAGCCAGTGGCGTACGAGCTGAGCCGACAAGCACGAAGCGGGTGATTGTGGCAGGGGCTGGAATCGGCGGACTCTGTTGCGCGTATGAACTGATGAAACGCGGCCACGATGTCACCGTGTTGGAGGCCGCCGGCCGCACGGGGGGCCATGTTTGGACCGTCCGCGACGATCTTGTGGACGGCTTTTACGTAGACGCCGGCGCGGAACACTTCACGAAGCCTGGCTACGAGCGATACCGGGAGTACGTCAAGGAATTTGAGCTGGAGGTCATACCTTACCCGCGGCGCAAACAAATCGTGCAGCAAATCGACGGCAAGTTTTATTCGGATGCGATGCTCCGCGAGCCGAAACCGTTGCAAGAGCTTGGTCTTAACCAGCGTGAGATTCGCTTTCTCGCCGATCACCATTGGACCGATCTTCCGCTGTTGTATTTCAGGCCATATCTGAACAATTTCACGGACGAGTACCAGCCTTTGGGCGTCGGGTTGGACGAGCTGGACCAGATGACGATTGGACAACTGTATGAAAAGGAAGGAGTTTCCGCCGGCGCCATGCGGTTTATGCCTGATGCGAGCGACTCGGCCCTCCACGTGATTTGGGAGGCGCCCGACTGGCCATCATCACGAACGCCGGCGGACCCGGCGTCATGGCCACCGATGAACTCCTCGATCGGCAAGGAGAATTGGCCCGGCTCAGTCCAGAAACAATTGAAAAACTCGGATGCGTTTTGCCCGCGCATTGGTCACACCGGAATCCGGTCGACGTACTCGGCGACGCCCGACCGCAGCGATTTGCCAAGGCGCTGGAGCTCACTCTCCTCGATCCAAACGTCGATGCGGCGCTCGTGGTGCTGACTCCTCAGGCCATGACGGACCCCATCGGCACGGCGATATGCGTTGCCGACATTCGCGCAACGACGCGTAAGCCGATCTTGGCTGCATGGATGGGCGGGCAATCGGTGGACCCGGGCCGGCAAATCCTCAATCAGGCCGGAATTGCGACGTATGACTCGCCGGATCGCGCCGTGCGCGCATTCATGTACCTCGTTTCTTATCGGCGGAACCGCGAAATCCTTTACGAAACGCCGCGCCAAGTACCGCTCAATGGGTCAGTGAACCTCAACTTGGCGCGGGCAGTCATCGCAGAAGCACAAGCCGCCGGGCGCGACACGCTTAGCGAAATGGAGTCGAAGGCTTTGCTCGCAGCATTCGGTATTCCAACCGCTGTGCCGCAGCCCGCGTACTCGCCAGATGGCGCGGTCAAGGTCGCCTGCGAATTGGATTACCCGGTCGTGATGAAGGTGAATTCACCGCAGATCTTGCACAAGACCGAGGTGCAAGGCGTGGTCCTGAACGTTGCGAGCGACGAGGAAGTGCGGCATATATTTCAGGACATGGTGGACCGCGCCAAGCGATTGCGACCTGACGCGGATATTCATGGCGTTACGCTGCAGCCGATGTTGGCCTCTGCCGAAGGCGTCGAGCTAATTGTCGGCGCGAAGAAGGACCCGGTGTTCGGGACCGTCATGATGGTCGGCGCGGGCGGGATCACTGCCGAAGTTCTCGGCGACCGTGCGCTCGAACTGCCGCCGCTTAACGAGCGGCTAGCCCATCGCATGCTCGAGTCGTTGCGAATTAGGCCCCTGCTCCACGGCTATCGTGGCCGGCAAGCCGTGAATATCGACCGGCTTGTCGAAGTGTTGATGCGTTTTTCGTACTTGATATCTGAGAACCCTGCCACTGCCGAGCTCGATGCGAACCCACTGCTGGCGACGGCGGCAGGCGTTACGGCGCTGGATGCTCGCGTCATTCTCGATAGGCAAGCGGCCACGGCCAAGCCTCGGCCCTACTCGCATCTGGCGATTCGTCCGTATCCTGAAGAATACGTTCAGACAGAAACACTTCGCGACGGCACGCGCGTGTTGCTACGGCCGATCCAGCCCGAAGATGAAGCGATGTGGCACGAGCTGTTGAAGAATTGCTCGGAACGCTCGATCTGGCTGCGGTTCCGCTACTTGTTCAAAGAGACGACGCACGAGATGGCGACGCGGTTCTGTTTCATCGACTACGACCGCACGATGGCGATCGTGGCCGAGCTGGAATCAAACGGAAAGCGACATCTTGTTGGCGTTGGCCGACTGCTGGCCGATCCGGATCATCGCGAGGCGGAATATGCCGTCCTGGTGGCCGATGCCTGGCAGGGCCGCGGCTTGGGTTCGCTGCTCACGGACTTTTGCTTCGATATTTGCAGCACGTGGGGCATCGACCGTGTTTACGCGGAAACCACCGCAGATAACCAGCGCATGCAAAACATCCTGCGCCGGCATAGGTTTGAGACGAAGGACGCGACCGCGCGCGAAGTGCTCTATGAGTTGTCGCTTAATAGCGGACGAGCGACGGCTCAGAGGCCTGTCTCCATCATCGCGACGGTGACTTGATTGTCGATCACGCGAACGCCGTCGACGTCTTTCAGCACGCTCTGCAAAAGCTGTTTCAGGTAAAACGTTGGGACAGCTCCGCGCACGATAAGCACATCTTCGCGGCACACGAACTCGAATCGGGCCGCACGACCGCGAAAGTGGGTGTGTGCATCGACAACCGCATACGCCCGTTCCACAATCAAGTCTCGGCTCACTTTCTTCGCCGGCGCCGACCGATGAATTGTCGGTTCCATGACACCCTCCCTAGCATCCGCCCGAGGCTCCGCTCGCTCCGAATTGACCAAATGATTGTCCCTTGGCTCAATTTTTTGAACCGCACCCTTTAAAGCAGCGAGCAAACCACGCGCCGAACTTGGCGCAGTGCGAGCGGCTTTTGTCGTTGGCCGCAGGTGGCAAGAATTCGGGCCCTGTCGTTGCTGCGATGACGAGTGTAATCGTGCTATGTGCCCTTCGGAGCGCTGTGTGCCATATCGAGGCGCGGCTGAGTATGAGATCAAATCCAGCGCCGGGCGGATTCTATTGACTCCGCGTGAGTGCTGTCGGAAGAACCCACAGAGACGCGCAACGTCAGCTGACCGGTACACGTTTTGCGGTCGCCTCCTCCCCGACTCAAACGCAGGAAGCCCATTACTGGTCATTCGCCGCCAGCCCAGTCCATTATCAGTCAAGGTTGGTTAACGAGCGGCGTTTTCATATTTAGGAAGAATTACCATGAACCAGATAACAAGCCACGACATCGCAGAGAGAATTCGG
>JBBDWY010000003.1:0-9625 GCA_040902605.1 Pirellulales bacterium
AGCGCAATGCACCCTCTAATTCCTACCGAGAGAAGAATTTTTCAGGGACGACTAGCTAGTCCTCACTTCCAGCGTCTCCACATGCTCGGGACGGCGGCGATAAGCATACGCGCAGTCGATCAGCATCTCTGACTGCTGCTGGATGTTCTCGGCCAAGGCGGCAAGGTCGGGCAGACGGTTGAGTTGGAGGATGAGCGCCCGTATCTCGTCGGCGGCCAATTGTTGGTAGTCCCAAATTTTCCAGACTTGTTTGTGCAACGCGGCGGCTTCAGTATACAGCCGTAACACGTCGGCACTGAACCGGCGTCGGCGCGCTGCCGCGTCATCAAGGGCAGAAGTCTCTTCAGGCACCCTGGTCCCTGACTTGTAGAGTAAAGGTCCGGCCGGAGCGAAATGTCGGCGCACGCGTCATTCGGTCAATCCGACGGTGTACCGCTAAATCCCGGCACTATAAATTTAACCAATTCTGCGCGCCACTTCGACCGCCCGCAGGTGATCAAGCTCGCTGTAGATGCCAGTCGTATTTAAACTCGCGTGGCCCAGCACCGCTTTGGAGTGCTCAAGGCTGAATTCCTTTCTCACCTGCGTCCCCATGCTGTGACGCAATCTATGGGGCGACCAGCGATGATCGCTCCGCCAGTTGGCGAGGGCAGCGAGATCGTCGGCGATGTCGGCGGGGGGTGCAAATGCCTTGTCACAAGCACGATGAATTGCTCGCCGGTATGACGCCACGTCGTACCTTTCTCGCGGCACCCGTTTTGGGCGACGTTTGCGATGCGACCCGGGCACGTGGCCGCAGGATAACGGTGTCTTACGTGCCTCGTGCCGCAAAGTGCGGTGCCAGTCGGCAGACTCGATCGGCGAAAAGCAGTATGCGTCGGCCGGCCGCAGCAAAAACGGCCGCAAGATGTCTTGCCCGCGTGGCCCGATGCACACACGCCGGTCCTGATCGCGGTGCGCGGTCTTATGATCGGCCGGCAGGTATTCCCAGACGTCATTGGTGCGGTCCAAGTCGCAGGGTCTGAGAGTGCACAACTCTCCGGGCCTCATTCCGGTGGCCCGTTGCAATTCAACCATTGCTCGCACCGTGGGCGACAGAAAAGGCAGCGTCGCCGACACCGTGGCATCGTCGACAGGCCGAATCCTAGGTTTTTCCCGGGCCGCTGTCTCGCCGCGTCGGAGGCCATCGATTAACGCAAGGGCCGCATGGACCGCTGGCGGCAATAGTCCTTCAGTTACACCCCATTTGAACAGCCGCACCAGCACGCCGACCTGCTGGTTGATATACTTACGGGCCCAGCCCGCGTCGATCATTGCTTGGCGAACAACCTTCAGGTGCCTCGGCGCGAATTCGCTGGCCGGATGGTCTTCATAAAGCCGCAAAAGGTGCCTGAGAGCCGTCTTGATCTTAAACTGTTCGGCGGTCGCTTGGCCGCGTCGGACGTATTTCGCTTTGGAGTAAGTCCAGTAGCGGGCGGACAGTTCGGCCACCGTGACGCCAGCGTCGGCTTCCAGGAGTGGTTGACGGCCGCGGTTCAACCATTCGGCAATGAGGCGATCGTACTGTCGGTGGCTGGCCTCGGTACCGTAGGGGCCTAGCAAAAAGTCCCGGCCGGTGAGGGTGACGATGGCCTGCCCAGACTGTTTATGCTTTCGATAGGACGGCAGGTAATTCTTGAGGCGTGGCATGGTGCGGTTCTCCAAGGGTTGGTGCCAAAACGGAATCTTCCGTTTTGGCTCCGAGGAAAACGCCGCACGGCCGAACGCCGGCCGGTAACATAAAACCTGTTTCGGCAGAGATTTACAACCAGTGGGCGACACTGGACTCGAACCAGTGACCTCTGCGGTGTGAACACAGCGCTCTAACCAACTGAGCTAGTCGCCCGACTCAAACAGCCTAGTGCGGCCGCCGAACCTCTGTCAATCGAGAAGACGAAGGGGCAGAGTGGAAGTGGAGTAGAGGAGTAGTGTTATTCAGCAGTAGTGTTATTCAGCCCGGCTAGCAGAGCAATTGAGCCGTCTACTCCACTACCGCTCTACTCCTCTGCTGCTCGGCATCCTCCGCCTTCGGCGGCTCGAACTTGGGCGCCTTCGGCTCGCTGTGCTCCGTGTAGCCGACGCGGGCGGTCGGCTCCGAATAGACCGAGGACTTGACCTCGCTTGAGATATCGTTCATGCCCTTCTTGAACTCGACAATGCTCTTGCCGAGCGAGCGGGCCACCGAGGGCAGTCGGCTGCCAAACAGCAACACGGCGACGACACCCAAGATGATCATTTCCGGCATGCCCATGCTGCCAATGAACGCCAACAAGTTTTGAAAAGCTACCATATCACATACCTCCAACAGGCGCGCCGTCAGCGATCATGCCGGTCTGGGTCACTCTCTGCCGAGTGATCCCCGATTTCTTTCACGCCCTTCTTGAATTCCACAATGCTTTGACCCAAGGAACGCGCGAGCGCTGGCAGGCGGCTGCCGCCGAACAGCAACAGCACGACCACCAGCAGAATCGCTATCTCCCAGAATCCCGTTATGAACGCAAGCATCAAGCGTGTACCTGATCGCGGCCAGTGGCTCAAATGCCGGTGCGCAAATGACTTACCATCATTCTACAATGGAAGAGGGGCCAGTCAAACACGGCCAGGCGCTGAAAAGCGCCCGAATTCGCCCGCTGCAACGGCGTAATGGAGCCTTAGCGCACGTAAACGACGTACGCCGGCCAATTTCTGGCGTGCCATGCGAATGGCCGCCCGCCGGGCATTTGCCACACGGGACTGTATAGACTCGTGAACGGCGTCGGCGCTGCCGTCGGACGCCCATTCGACATGCCGTACCAATTCAGCGCGGCAAGTCGCGATTGCCGCTGGTACGACCTCGTTTGGGCCTTTTGATGAATGATCGCTCGCGCATTGGGGCGGTAACTCGGCTGCTGATAGTATTGGCTTTCATCCCGCTCTTCGTCCACGCTCGTCTTGATGCCTGATTCCTGTGCTATTACCACAGACGCGCTGAGGCTGATTCCGACAATCACTGCCAAACAACTGATTCTCGATCTGTAGGCCATAGTACTTTATCTCGCCGATTCGCTAGCAGCGCGGTTCGACCGGTCCGGCCGGTAACGTCCGCTTCATAAACTGCTTCGGCCAGGATTCATCGGTTGGATGAGACGGATGCTCGGGGCCGAACGAACCGCGGATGGCGGCACAGAAGGTTTGCGGGTGGCGCAGAGTATGCCACCGAAATGAACGGGGATTGGGAGGCTCCCGCCTAGCTGCCGTGTGCCACTGTCTATGCCAGTGGATCGTTGAGAACAGCACTGGCAAAGCCAGTGGCACCCGCTAGCGCTAGGCTTATTACGTGGGCGCCGGATCGACCCCGGCCCGCCGGCGCAGCTTGGCGCGGGCCCGGCTCAGCATCGGACCAACGCTATTCTCGGGCATTCCGACCGTTCGGCTGATCTCCTGATAGCTCTTGCCTTCCAAGTGATACATCCGCACGACTGTCGCCTCCGAGCCTTGCAGCTCACCGAGCAGCCGCCATACTTCCTCGCGATCGTCGATCCGCTGTTCCGGCTCAAATTCCTCGGCCTCAGCCTGGGCCACCATGTCGCCCAACGGCACTGCCGATCGCCCTTCGACCAGTTTCCGGACGACCACGCGGCGGGCAATCACGGTCAAATAAGTCGCGAGCGAGCTCTTGCCGCGGAAGTGACGCAGCACCGCCATGTCGTTGTCCACGATGGCGAGGAACACCTCCGCCGCCAAATCCTCCCGATCTGCCGCGCTGAGATTCGTCGAGCGGCACTGTGCCGTGTGGTTAATCACGTGCACCACCAGGCCCATGAAACGATCGACGAACTTCTGCCATCCCAGCGGCTCGCCGTTCAGGCAGTGCTCCAATAGGTCGCGATCGAGTTCCGACAGTGCCACGGGCAACACCTCATCGGGGTGGGTGCACGGGACGAGCGATTATGCGCCACGCGTTACCGGGCCAAACACGGCCGAATAGACCTACATCAGCTCGCAGGCGCACCTGCCCCGCAGATTGCGAGCAACATCCGTACACACTCATTTTAGGTAGGAATTTCGGGTGGAGCAAGACGAGCGCAACTCTCATAAAGCCGGCGATGGCATCGCCGGTCCCCGTGGCGGCGCACCCTCGCCGCATCGCGATTTTTCACCGCTTGACACTCGATGTTGCCAGAATTAGGATTGCCAAAAATACCCTGTTCGTCCGCTTCAAGTGCTTTGGTTGTAATGACTTGCCCCTTCGGAGTGGAAGCCCCGCGGCTGCTCGAGACGTTGAACATTTGGCCGCCGTTCCCTGTCACGCTAATAGGCTAGGAGATTGCGATTTATGACGCACGTCGTTTGCGAACCGTGCTTTGGCTGCAAATACACCGATTGCGTGGTCGTCTGCCCGGTGGAGTGTTTCTACGAAGGCGAGCAGATCCTCTACATCCATGCGGACGAGTGCATCGACTGCGAAGCCTGCGTGCCCGAGTGCCCAGTCGAGGCCATCTTTCACGAGGACAACGTGCCCGAAGAGTGGAAGCCGTTCATCGAGCTCAACGCCGAGATGGCGCCGCAATGCCCGGTGATCACGGAGAAGAAAACGCCGCTCGCCGAAAGCTAAACTGCAAGCGCGGCGCGTGACGGACTGGTCGCTTCAGAGGGCCAGTTCTCTCGCGCTCCAATCCGCAGGTTTCGCGCGCCTACTTCAAATCCACCGACCAGTACGCGTTGTCCAAGAACGTCTTCCAGCTGGCGTACTTCGGGTTGCCCAGCTTGATGGTCAGCAGCGGACTGCGCTTCGGGCGCGCCGGCTTCTTGACGAGCTTCAGGCCGGCCTCTTGAGGCGTGCGACCACCTTTGCGCACGTTGCACCGCACGCACGCGCAAACAAGGTTCTCCCACGTCGTTTCCCCGCCGCGACAGGTGGGGATAATGTGGTCCAGGCTTAGTTCGCTCGTCGCGTAACGCTTGCCGCAGTATTGGCAGTGATTGCTGTCACGTGCAAAGATGTTGCGCCGATTGAGCCGCACCCGCTGCTTCGGCACGCGGTCGTAGTGCAACAGCCGCAACACTCGCGGCACCTGGATCTCAAAGTGGACGCTGCGAATCCAGTCCTGATGTGGCTCTTTGTACTGCGCCGCGAGCTCGCTGATTTCCCGCCACGATTCGAAGTCGTAATTCGCCCATTGATCGCCCTCGATGTGGATTACTTCAGCCAATTGGCGGAAGAGCAGCACCAAGGCGCGACGCACGTCCACGACGTGAATCGCAACGTACTGGCGATTCAGCAATAAAACGCTGGAGCTCAGAGCTGTGCTGGAAACCGTAGACATAAAGCGTGCGATACGACCGGTCGCTACAAAACAGGCCGGGAATGGCGCGAGGTCAATCCCGGCCGTTATCACATTTTATTCTAGCCACCGCAAAAATGCCGCACCAGACGGCATTTTCCGGCAACCAGCCCGTCCGGCGAGACCGGTTCAGTGAACCGACAGAATCGGCGGCAACGCCGATACACACCGCCCATCGCTTGTGCATGGCCGGGACCCTGGGCGATACCGCCCGTCGCCAGCGGAAACCACCGATCGAGAAGTGCAAAACGAGGTGCTGTCAAGCGGCTGCCACTTGTGCAATTCGCATACCACCGGATCGAAGCCGCAACGGGCGTTTGGCCTCCGTTCTTGAGTCTGGTCGCGCGGCTGTCACGTCCCAAAAACAAATCCTGAAAAGTTCAAGTCTGCGCTTGCTCCGCGCGCATGATACTCACTACGATGAATCGTACGTACTCGCCGTTTGAGTTCGATACGCGCGAATCAGGATAAGGATTTATCGCCCAATGATTCACTACAGTTGCGACTTGTGCAAGTGCGAGCTCGATCTGACGCACGATGTAAGCTACGTAGTACGAATGGAAGTGTATCCCGCGCCCGGCCAGGCCGGCGGCGCGATCGACAATGACCGCGACCATCTTGAAGATATCCATGAGGTCCTCGAACGTTTCGAGGAATTCGACGCCGACGGCGAGCTGCCGGAAAACGACACCTATCAAACCCGCCGCTTCGATTTGTGCAGCGACTGCTGCCGCCAATTCCTCAAGGAACCCCTGGGCCGCCGCGCCGCGCCCCATTTCGATTTTAGCAAACGCTAGCCGTTAAGCGGGGGGTGGCACGTCCTGAGTCTTCGAAGGACGTGGTGGAACGGTGTTACCACGCCCTTCGCCGAGCCTCAGGGTGTGCCACCCGGACCGCAAGTTCCATGCTGCCCGGCATCGCCATGAATCGTCTGCCCCGCCGCTATTGGCGCGACCATCGAGGCCTCGCGCTGTGGCTGGCGTGCGGGGTCGTAGTGCTGTGGCGATTCCTCGCGATCAATAGTGCGCAGGTCGGCCCTGAGCTCCTCGAAGAAGGACTCCACGAAGTGCGCCGCGTCATCGACGGCGACACGCTGGTGCTGACCTCCGGCGGGCGGCTTCGCCTGCAAGGCGTCGACACGCCCGAAACCGTAGCCGAAAATCGGCCGGTGGAATCCTGGGGCCCGGAGGCCAGTCGATTCACTAAGGATTTCGTGAAGCGGGCTGGCGGAAAGGTTCGCCTCACCTTCAGCCTGGAGCGCAAAGATCGCCACGACCGTTTCCTGGCGTTTGTCTGGGATGGCGACGTGATGCTGAACGAGGAGCTCGTTCGCGCCGGCCTTGCCCATGCTCGGCTCGACTACCGCTACAGCGGCCCCATGAAACGCCGCCTCGCCGCCGCCCAGGACGAAGCCCAGACCGCAGGGCGGGGCATCTGGTCCACGAGCGCCTCCGCGCTGACCGATCTTTGACAAAGCGGAAAGTTGTCAGTTTTCAGTTTTCAGTTGTCAGTAGTTGGTTGCTGGCGAATAATAAGCGCGCCGATCTACGACTAATAATGAACAACTGACGACTGAAGACTGACGACTGAAAACTGACAGCAGCGGCCATGTTCTTCCAACCCCAAGTATCGAACCGAGCCTTAGTGCATCTCTGCCACCGCCTCGCGGTCGAGACCGAAGCCGGCATCGATATCCGCCGCACCTGGCAGCGCGAGGCGGAACCGGCCCGCGGCGGATTCCGCCGCTACTTCGCCCAAATCCGCGACGCCGTCGCCAGCGGCCAAAGCCTTTCGCTCGCCCTGGCGGGTACTGGCGGAGTCTTCCCGCCATTGTTTTTAGAAATGGTCCACGTCGGCGAGGAGACCGGCACGCTTGGCCGCGTGTTCCACCGCCTCGAATCGCATTACCGACGACAGGTTGAAGCGCAACGCATCTTTCTTGGCGCGATCACCTGGCCGATGCTCGAACTCACGTTCGCCATCATCGTGATCGGCGTTTTGATTTGGGTGCTGGGCGTCATCGCCGGTCGCGGTGGCCGGCCCGTCGATATTCTCGGCTTTGGTCTGGTGGGCACGCGCGGGCTGTTGATCTACACGAACTTCGTCGTTGCCGTCGGCCTGTGCATTGCCGGATTCGTCGTGGCGCTGCGCCGCGGGATGCTGTGGACGCGCCCCGTGCAACACCTGCTGCTCCGCCTGCCCGGCGTGGGTCCCGCGCTCGAGAAAATCTACCTGGCCCGGCTCGCCTGGGCGCTGCATCTGACGCTCAACGTCGCCATGGATTTTCGCCGCCTGGTGCCGCTGGTGCTGCGCGCCACTGGCAGCGACTTTTACATCCGCCACACCAACCAGATCGTCACCGATGTCGCCGCCGGCCGGCCGCTGCACGTGGCCTTCGCCGCCAGCCGCGCATTTCCGGCCGATTTCCTCGACGCGCTCGCCGTCGCCGAAGAGAGCGGCCAGATCGTCGAATCGATGGACCGCCTCTCAAAACGCTACGAAGAGGAAGCTGAAGCCGGCGTCCGAACGCTCGCCGTGATCTTCGGCTTCCTGGTGGCCCTGTTGGTGATGGCCCTCATCACCCTGATGATCTTCCGCCTCGCCGGCTTCTACCTCGGCACCATCAACGAAGCACTGGAGATGGCGCGGTAAACACGGCCCCCTGGTGAAGGCAAGCCGGCGTGAGGCTGGATTGCGAGCCCCGTTCACGGGGCTTTCCGCGCAGCGGTAATAGGCCCGTCGTTGACGACGGGTTCTTGAGGCCCGACAATCCGCTGGGCAGCCCCGTTGACGGGGCTTCTCGCTGGCTTGAGCTTGAGCTAATGTTATCACGCGGAGGGCCATTATGTCGCGCAACTACTACAGCGAAATCCACCTGCACCTCGTCTGGCACACTAAGCTCAGCCGACCGCTGCTCTCGCCGCAGATCGAGCAACTCGCATATCGGGCACTGCGGCACAAGATCGTCGAATGGCCGGGCGCGTTCGTTCACGAGCTTGGCGGCACGGAAACCCATGTGCATCTGGCGGTCACGATTGCGCCGACCGTTCCCATCAGCGAGTTTGTTGGCCAACTGAAAGGCGCATCATCGCACGAGGTGAATCAACAGGCGGGGCGCGGCGCGAAGGTGCTCGAGTGGCAAACGGGTTACGGCGTGGTGAGCTTTGGGACAAAGGATCTGGCGTGGGTGAACGAGTATGTGCACAATCAAAAGGAGCATCACGCGACGGGACGGATCCACGACCGACTGGAGCGCGTGACGGCGGAGGAGGTAGTGCCAGCTCACGCGGCTGAGGTGGCTCAAGTGGCTCAAGCCCACCAGCGAGAAGTCCCGTAAACGGGGCTGCCCTGCGGATTGTGGCGCCCCGAACACCCGTCGTCAACGACGGGCCTAAGACCGCTGCGCGGGAAGCCCCGTTCACGGGGCTGAAGCTCCCGCCGCGCGGGTTCCGCAGCCGCATCCCGACCGGAACAAGCATCGCCGCTTTTCCTTACCGCAGCCCTGCCAGCTCTTGCAGCAGGTGCCAGTTCTCGAGCCGGTCCTGCTTGGCGTAGAGCAGCGTTTCCGAGGGGTTGCCGTCCTTGTCGAACTGCTTGGCGAACCGGCCTTCGCTGCGGGCGAAATCGACGAAATCCACCACTTCGCCGGTCTTGGGATTGGTGAACCAGTCTTCCTTCATGGCCGGATTGCCTTGCAGCGACAGCCGCTCGCGGACCTTGTCACCCTTGCGCGGATCGTAGATCAACAGCGGGAACGCCCGCGTATCGACGGCCAGCCGCGCTTGCTCGCCCGCCATGTTGTCGGCCACCCCGTGCTCCGGCTGGCAGGTTGTGTAGCAGGTGATGATCGCCGGCCCGTCGAACTCCAGCGCGCCGAGCACGGCCTTGTAGAAGTGGTTAGTATGGGCGCAGGTCGTCTGGGCGACGTACGTTCGCGGGTGCATGATTGCAATCTGGGCGATTTCCTTCCGCCGCTCTTGCTTGCCGGCAATCGTCTTGCCATGGATGCTCATTTTCGTGTTCTGGCCGGTGAACGTGCTCGTCGACGCCTGCCCGCCAGTATTCGAATACACTTGCGTATCCAGCACGAAGCATTTGATCGGCATCCCCGAGGCCAGCATCCGCGACAGCGACTGGAAGCCGATGTCGAAAAACGCGCCGTCGCCGCCGATGCACCACAACGGCCTGCCCTGCCAGCCCAACTGGTCCCACCGCGAGCGGACGCCCATCGCGTCGGCCGGCGCGTTTTCAAACAGCGAATT
>JBBDWY010000004.1:0-53976 GCA_040902605.1 Pirellulales bacterium
GAATTATCGAACATCACCGCCGCCTGGTCGTTACCACGAAAAATCATCCAACTGGCCAAAAGCCTCATGGCCTTGGCCGCTTAACATAGTCCTGTTCTCCGAAAGTGCAGAACAGAGGGAACAGAGTTATAATTCTCTGCGTTCTCTGTTACCTCCTGTTCAAAATTCTTGCTTTGTGCTTTCTCCAACCGGTGCCAAGTGCCAAGCCGATCGCCAGCAGCATCACGCTCGCCGGCTCCGGCACCGCCGCCGGCGGGTCGTCGATGAAGAACAATGAAGTGCCGTCGTCGAGGTACGCGATCGACGGGAATCCGCTGCCGTAGTCGTTGAACGCCAGCGAGGGCGTCCGTCCGACGCTGCCGACCGCGTCGACCGGCTGGGTTTGCCAGACGCTGCCGTCGTGCCAGGCCAGTTTGAGGCCGGTGTTCGTGTTGTCGTAATACGCGATGGCGGGGTTGCCGTCGGCCGGATCGAATGCCAGGGATGGGTACAGCCCGACCTGGCCCGAATCATCCAACGTGGTCGGGTTCCAGGCGTCGCCGTCCCAATCCGCGTAGCGGAGTTCGTCGCTAAACAAGTCGTGATAGGCAATGGCGGGAAAACCGGTATCCGGATCAACCGCAATCGAGGGATGCCATCCAGAATTAATCCCAGTGTCCACGGTCGTGGTCACCCAGCCGATGCCCGGCTCCTGGACCGAGAAACGCAAGTCGCCCCCGTTGTCATGGTGTGCGATCATCGGTCGATTCAGAGGGTCGAATACCAACGAAGCGTGAAATCCCTCGTCGAACTGATCGACGACGGTCACCGGCGTCTCGCCGGCCAGACTGAAATTGCCGTCGGAGTCATAAACGTACTTGAGACTGGTGTTGAAGGCGTTGTAATAGGCGATGGCGGGGTGACCCAAGAGATCGAACGCTAGCGACGAGTACTGCCCGACGAAGTTGCCGGTATCGGCTGTTTCAGTCTGCCACGCGCTGCCGTCGAAGCGGGCGTATTTGAGGTGGACAGTCGTGTCGTCATAGTAACTGATCGCCGGCCGCTCGTAGCGGTCATAGGCCAGCGACGGGAACCCGCCCGCGCTACCGATCGTGGCGATTGGTGAGTGGACCCAGCCGATGCCCGGCACGCGCCGGGCATAGCGGAGTGCGTCAGCGCCGTCGTCGAAGAACGCAATACCGGGGTTGCCGTGGTGGTCGTAGGCCAACGACCGGTCAGCTCCTATCATCTGATTAAAATTCGCCAACGTGCTGGTCACCGTCTCGCGCGGTTTCCAACTGGGCGGCGTCGTGCCGATCGCCCAAGCGGGCACGGTCCACAGACTGAACAAGAGGGGCGCCAACAGGCACCGAAAGTAGATGGAACAGCGCATGAGTGTTTCTCCGGGGTAGGAATAATCTGTTGATTGATTGGGCCAGCGCGGTTTGCCCTCGCCGGCGATGGCATCCGATACACGCCGCTGCGGTCGGTCACAAAAAAAGCCGAGGTGGCGGGACACCCTGAGGTATTCCACCGCGTCGGCTTACTCGACCAGTCTTCCAAAAACTTGGCAGCGACTATCGATACCTGAAAACAGTCCTGCGGCTGACCGGGGCGACGACGGAAGCCGGCACCGGGGCCAGAGCCGGAGCAGTGCCGTCAGTGTAACCAAAAATGGCGGGATTGCAATAAATTTCCTGCCTGCCGGAACTGCCCGATACCTGATTTGAGGCAGTATTTGCTCACGACGACCGAAACGGAAGCGGATTTCTATGGTTCAGAACGGCGGCGGATTGCCAGCGCCGAGCAGAGCATGGCCAAGGCCAACAATATCTCGGACAGCGGTTCGGGGACGGTGGTTGTTTCCGCCGAGCCACTTCCGGCCGTTTCGCCGAAATGGGCGCGCCAGACGTCGTAATCCGTCTGCGTGTACGTCGTGCCGAGGCCCTTGCGCCAGACGACGTAGTCGGACGCGTCGACGATGTTGTCGTCGTTGAAATCGCCCGGCAGCGCGAATAGTTGCAGCACGCGCTCGGCGAGGATCGCGTGCACGGCGGACGTTGGATGCAAGTCGTCCCAGAACATGTATTCGTTGGGATTGGCGGCGACTCGACTCGTATCATATGAGCCCGCGCCCGGTTGAAGGCCGGGCGCTGCCGGATTCGTGACGTTCGTCAAACCGAAGGCGGCCGGATAGTTGAGTGCTTGACTGAACAGCGCGGCTACGTCGAAGCGATACAATGAAATCGCTGGGTTAGTTGCTTCCAAGCCGTCGAGCATCGTCGCTAGCGCACTGTTGAATTGCTCCGTCCGCGAGTTGAGTTGCGCCACAGTGGTTGGATTGCCATTAAATCGCGGCGTGTATCCCAACAGGGGCAAGTTGAGCACCAAGAGCTGGCTGGCGCCGGCGGAGATCAGCCGGCCAATATCAGTCGCTAGCCTGTTGACCGGCACGCTGACATTTGTTTGGCCGCCGATCAAGTCATTGGCGCCGGCAAGCACGAGGAACAGCCCGTTCGGATCGGCAGTTCGTGTTGCCAGAAATTGGCCGACCTGGTCATCGACATCTTGAATAAAAAGGCTGTTCGGAAAGCTGGTACCGGAAGTTTTGGCGCCGCCGTGAGCAAAGTTGTCGCCGCCGGCCCGGCTGTGGACCGGCGGCGACAATCCCAGGCCAGTGGCCAGTGCATCGGCGTACACCGGCCCGTTCGAAAAGCGGTTATTGTAGTAGTATCGTCCGGGATAGAGCCCACCGGTGGATTGCGCGACGTTGCCGATATCCGAAAGACTGTCGCCGAAGATGACAAGCTGAGTGAACGGCCCTGCGACCGAAGAGAGGACCGTCATGCAGAGCAGCGACAGGCCGAGCAACAATTCATGGATCGGCGCAATTCGTGTGCGCAGGCATTGTTCATTCTCCACGGTCGTCTGCTGTGGATTGGCCGCAATCATGCGACCAATATACCAGATCAGCGCAGTTTGCACCGAGCGATCGACTGATTGCGGTGTATTCAGAAGGCTATTTCCACCGAACCGAGCAGGGCACTAGCAGGCCCGGCAGCCGTTGCGCGCGAGTGCCACACATAGGATGCCACCAATACCACACAAGAGTAAACTCGCCGGTTCGGGAACGGCGGTTTGGGAGTCCGCAACGCCGGTCGAGCCGCTGCCGCCGGTCTCGCCGAAGTGCGCCCGCCAAGTGTTGTACTCCGCGACAGACCCGCCGCTGTTGCGCCACGTGACATAGTCGGCCGCGTTCACGGAGTTGTCGCCGTTGAAATCGCCGGGAAGACCGGCGTCGAGATCGAGTTGCAGCTCATAGGTGCCGAATTCGCCATGATCGCCGGCAAAGTTATCGTCACCGAATCCGGTGACGGCCAACGTCAGCATGCCGTTGGCAGGAACTGTTCCTTCAAGTAAGGACAACCATCCGGAGGGCCCGCCTCCGCTGTCATCATCAGCGTCCAACAGCACGCCGTTCTCGTCAAACCAGCCAAGATACGTGTCGATGTCGATCTCATCTGGGTCGAGCGTTTGCGCGGTGAACGCGGCCCCCGGCGAGAGACCAGTAAACGTGAAGAAATCGACATCGAGGCCTACCGTGTTGTCAATGTACACCTCATAGTAGCCTTCAATCCACTCGAAATCGGAATAGGAGAAGTCGTGGACAACGCCAGGCTGAAGCAAGCGCACTTCGCTGAATTCGTCAACTAATTCGTCAAAGAAGTCGTAAACGTTAACGAACACCTTATAGTAACCTGACTGGCTGTGGCTGCCGACGAAGTCGAAATCGTCGTAGCCGCTGATCGAAAAATCGATCGAGCCCTCGTTGGTCGGAACAACATTTCCATCACACTCTATGCACACGCCCGACGCACGCCCGTCGCCGAGGTGGCTGCTGTCGTCGTCGACATGGTATACGTTGCCGAAAAGATCGCGGATACCCAGAACGGTGTCGGGGAAGTGGCCAAGTTGGTCGGCCACCGAGAGCACGCCCGGCGATAACACCGTCGTTGCGGCAAACGTTTCGTTTGGCTCCGTGGCGAAGATTGGAATCGTAAACACCAGAGTTATAACGACCGCTGTGATGAATGGACGTTTCATGATGGCCCCTCTTAACTTGTGGTAGACAGCCTCGTCAACGGTTGGTCAATCTTGGCCCCCAATAGGCGCATCAATCGGTCCAAGGAATTGCGAACCGTGATTGTAGCAGTCGGCCGTAATTCGGGCAGTCATTGGTTCAAAAATTAACGTGTATTTGACGTAGTCCTGGGGGAAGAAGCCAAATTGTCGCGGAAACAAGCTGCCCCGCAAAACGTGCATGCTTGTTCAGATTAGGTTAACAAAGCTGTGACGAGATAAGCGATTAAATCGCTGACTGTTTCCACAGAATCCGCAGAGCCGGCACACTAATTCGTTCCGGCATGACCTATACTTTCACGGTTCAACGTGCGGCTCTAGCTCGACCGCAGAGCGGGCCGCCCGATACACTTTTCGTTCAAAACTTTTCTTCTTCTCTTCGTGCGCAGCCGTCGGCGAATTCGCCGTGGCTGAAATCGTTTCTAACGGGTCAAGCATGCGCATCAGCGCGCGTTCGTCATTGGGCTTTTCCAGCCCGTATTCGGCATTGATACGTCCGCCTGCAGCCAGTGCAGCGCGGCCTGCGGCGAGGCTGCTCATCGAGGGATTAGCCGAAGGGATTTCAACGAGCTCGAGCATCTCGTCCGTGGAAACCTCGTTCGGTTCGGGTGAGGCAATCCAAGATAGCCAATCCGTTCTGAACCGCATTGAGCGCCTGCTCGCGGTGATCCAGGAGAAAGCGCTGGAAGGCGCGACGGCTACGGGCGACGGATCCGGCGCTCCTGGGGCCGCTTCCGCACAGCAGGCGATTGATCAGGCGCTAATTGAGATTGGACGCTTGGTTGGCATGCCTGTCCGCCTGGGCGGCGCGGGTCAGGCCGTCGTCTCTGGCCTCAACTCAGAACAAATTCAAGACTACGAAATAGTTGCCCTGCGTCCCAATGCTCGGCTTAGCATTTCCGGGTCCCTGCAGAGTGCACGACACTCTACGGATAGTTTGCCGGGCGTTATGGCCGGGCTGGGGCTGCCGCGGACCGTGATCGATGTATCGGGCACAAACGAGAATCAGATCGAAACAGTGAATGCGGGAGCGCTGCAACCGGGGACGGTCAATGTCAGCGGTTCGCTCGATAGCGATCGGACTGCAGCGGAGCTCGTCTATGCCGGCGGGCCCGGCGCCGTGGTGAGCGGTACGGCGACATTCCGCATCGTCGGCCCGCAAGGCAGCGCAAACTTTTCGATAACCTCCGGCGAAGCTCTGTCCGATGTCGCTCAGCGCATCAATAACCAAACAGCAGTTACCGGAGTTGTCGCAACCGTTCAGGGAGATTCGCTGACGCTGACGACGATCGCGAAGGGCGCGGCCGCGACGCTCGTCATCGACAACATTGATCGGGAGAGCGTCGTTTCGGTTTCCGGCCTCAATGGCAATCAAGTGGATAACTTCCAGGTCGTCAGCATTCCCGATGAGACGGAAATTACACTTAACGGCACAGTCACCGACGCAGCCACGAGCGCGACATTGATGTATTTTGGCGATTCCGGCGGACTGGTCGTGGACTCAGCGACCTTCACCCTGACCGGCGACTTAGGCAGCGCGCCGATTTCGATGGTGCAGGGCGAGTCGCTCGGCGACGTGGCCGACCGCATCAATCAACAGACTCCGACAACCGGCGTCAGCGCGGCGACGAGCGGCGATGACTTGATTCTTTCCAGCGTGAGCGTCGGCTCCACGGCCGACCTGGCCGTCGAACTCACGGAAATTCAACAGTATCTCGACGTCACGGGAGTCAATGCGAGCCAAATTACCGACTTCCAAGTCGTCTCCGCCGACCCCGACTCCGTGAACATGCTCTCCGGCTCGGTCACGCAGGCTGCCGGCACTGCGCAGTTGACTTACACAGGCACGCTGGGCCGGGTGTCGGCAAGCGCCACCTTCACGCTTACCGGCAGCCTCGGCAGCGCCAATATATCGGTCACCGCGCTGGAAACTCTCACCGCCGTGCGCGATCGCATCAATCAACAAACAGCTACGACGGGTGTCACGGCTTCCGTAAGCGGGAATGACTTGATCCTCGCGAGCACGGGCGTCGGCAGTGCGGCCACCGTAGCAGTGGTTGTAAACTCGGGCACGTTCGACGTCACAGGCGGCAACGGCAACGGAACTGCCAATGGCGTCGATGCCCAGCTCACGATCAACGGGCAGCCGGTCGTCGCGGCGGGCAACGACGTGGCATTTGCCGACTCGCTGGGGAGCTACACCTTTACGCTCGTTAACGGTTTCACCGGCGCGTTCAACGCCATTACCATCACATCGTCGAACGGCACGTTCGACATTGCAGGAGGCAATGGGGACGGCACCGCGGTCGGTAGCGATGCAGAAGCCACGATCAACGGACAACCGCTCACCGCGTCCGCGAATACATTTACGATTGCTACCGGCGGCGGGCAGTTTGTTCTCGAAACTGTCGACGGATTTACAGGTCTGCTGGACCCGATCGTCGTCACGTCCAGTTTCGCGGACTTCAGCATCACGGGTGGCAACGGAAACGCGACGGCTAATGGAAGCGACGTCGAAGCGACGATCAATGGACAAAGCTTGACTAGCGCCGATGGAAGCTTTACGGTGTCGACGTCAGGCGGGAATTTGATTGTCGATTTTCTCGACTCGTTTGTCGGCGCGTTTGACCCGTTCACGGTCACGGTTACCAAACGATCGGCAGTTGCTCCCAGTAGCAACCAGAAAGTGTCCCAGCGACGCGGCGCCACCGCGTTGGTGAACGGTCAGGCCGTAAGCGAGCAAGGCGGGCGATTTTTAGTCAATCAAAATGGCGTCGAAATAGCGCTCAAGTTTGCGACCGGGTTTAAAGGTGAATTCGACTCCTTCACCGTGTCAGTTCCTGGCAGCGAACAGGCATCGCCCACGTCACCACTCCACGACGCGGATGCCGCACGACTTCGCACGTTGATTCAGCCGCTCCTTTCACTCGCATCGGGGGGCGAAAACGCCAGCTTGGGCGCGTACAGCGGTCGAGCAGTTCGCCTTTCGGCAGCCGCGCTGCGCGATTTGGCCATTCTTCGTTTTGGCCATTCCGCCGCCGTGACTCCCCGATCGCTAAGCAGCGGCGATTCGCTGTTCAATCAGTTTGCCTAGGCGGCCCACCGTCGACAAAAAGTCATCCCTCTAACACGGCCGTTGTCGTTGTAACCGCGATTTATCGCTGGCCAATGTGAAAGCGATTGAAGTTTGCAGGAATCCGTGTAAATTACGGATAGGATTCGCGACGGCGTCGGGCGCTTCTTGGGCTGGACGTTGCCTGACGGCTTGCCACGCCATTACGAGAGTGCGCGGCGGCGAGCAGTTGATGATAGCCGTCGCGGCGCGGGCCAATTCCAGGGGCTGCTCGGCGGAGCAATTACGCGCGCAAGGCTGTTTCCATGAGTACCTGGAATATCTTTCGGGCCGTGCTGGTTGCAGCGGTCTTTGGTGCCTCGGCACCCGTGCATGCGGTGAATCACAACGAGACCACGAACGGCGACCTTTCGAACAGCGGAAGCTCGCCCACTCAACTGACGCTGTCCGCCGGCTCTAATTTGGTCACTGCGACGATGCCCGGCTCGGACCTCGATTTTTTGACCGTTCATATTCCGGTGGACCATGTTTTTAGCGCACTGACGCTCGTATCGTATACCAGCACGGACGGCACGTCGTTCATTGGGATGAAAAACGGCACCACGATCGCCGTAACGGGCAATCCGGCCACCTTGAACGGCTATACGCATTTCGGAACTGTGCCCGGTAACGTCGGCCAGGATATTCTCGATGATATCGGCATGGGCTTTGGCTCGGTGGGTTTCACGCCGCCGCTCGCCACCGGCGCTTATTCATTTTGGATTCAGCAGGCGAACACGGTGAATGTCAGCTATCAGTTTGATTTCATGGTGACCGCGCTGCCGCCTCCCGGCCTCGATGGCGATTACAACGATAACGACGTGGTGGACGCGGCCGACTTTGTGGTGTGGCGCAAAATGCTCAATCAAACAGGGCCAGACCTGGCCGCCGACGGCAACGGCGACGAAGTCGTCAATCAGCTCGACTATGACTTTTGGAGTGCGCGGTTCGGTAACATGGCGAGCGGAGCCGGTTCAGCGATTCCTGAGCCGGCAAGCCTGGTGCTCCTCGCCGTCGGCGTGGGCAGCATCAGGATGCGTGTGCTAAATCGCCGGCATCGCGGCGCGTCCTAGCTAGTCAATCGCTTCCTTGCCGGTTTCGCCCGTGCGGATGCGAACGCAGTCCTCTAGCGACGAGACGAAGATCTTGCCGTCGCCGATCTGGCCGGTTTGGGCCGTCTTGACGATGGTCGCAATCGTCGCGGCGGCTTTCGCGTCATCGACGACCACTTCGACTTTCACTTTGGGCACGAAATCAACGCGGTATTCCGTGCCGCGATACATTTCGGTGTGACCCTTCTGCCGCCCGAATCCGCGGACCTCGGTGATCGTCATCCCCGAGATTCCTGTTTCGACGAGGGCGTTTTTCACATCTTCGAGCTTGAAATGGCGAATGATGGCTTCGATTTTTTTCATGTGCGTAACTCCCAACTTTGTATCGAAATGCCACAGAGAACACAGAGATCACAGAGTTAATTTGAAAATGACCGGATAACTAGTTTCGGCGACAGTTGTCAGCAATATAAATTCTCTGTGAACTCTGTGTCCTCTGTGGCTAATGTTGTGATTGGATACTTCTCGCTTAGCCTCACTACCTACACGAAGATATAGCCTTCTTCACCATGTTGAGTGATGTCCAGTCCGCGCACTTCGTCCTCCTGGCTCACTCGGATGCCAATGATCGCATCCACGATCTTGAGGATGATGAACGTGACAACAATGCAGAATACCCACGTCACGATCACGGCGACGATCTGGCCCTTGAGAGCGGTGCCGCCCTCGATCAGGCCCACGGGCTGATGGTTGTTAACGTCCCATGCAGCGCGGGTAGCGAAGACACCGGTGAGGATGGCGCCCAGCGTACCGCCGATGCCGTGAATGCCGAAGGCGTCGAGGGCGTCGTCGTAGCCGAATGTGTTTTTGATCTTCCCGCATGCGAACGCACACACGACGCCGGCAATCGCGCCCATCGCAAGAGCCGGCATAGGGTTGACGAACCCGGCCGCGGGCGTGATGCATACCAAGCCGGCCACCACGCCTGACGCGGCGCCTAACACGGTCGGCTTGCCGCGCGTGAGCCAATCGTAGAACGCCCACGCCAGCGCGCCCGTTGCAGCGGCAAAATGCGTCGCGCAGAATGCGCTGGCCGCGAGATTGTCGGAAGCCAGCTCACTGCCCGCGTTGAAACCGAACCAGCCGACCCACAGCATCGCGGCGCCGAGCGCCGTGTACGTGAGGTTGTGCGGCCGCATGTCTTCCTGGCCAAAACCGATGCGCCGGCCGATCAACAGGGCGCAAATCAGCGCCGACACGCCGGAGCTGATGTGCACGACCGTGCCGCCGGCAAAATCAAGCGCGCCACCACCCCAAGCCCCCTCCACGCCGTACGCCAACATGCCGCCGCCCCAAACCCAGTGACAGAGCGGGCAATACACGAGCGTCCCCCATAGAATCATGAATAGCACCATCGCGCTGAATTTCATCCGCTCGGCAAAAGCTCCACAAATGAGCGCCGGCGTGATGATGAAGAACATACCCTGAAAAAGCATGTGAGTTAGCCGCGGAATGGCTCCTTGCATGATTTCGACGGGCGCATTGGTCTCTGTGCTCCATGAGCGTTCGACGTTTCGCATGAAAAGGTAGTCGGTGTTTCCAATATACGGATTAAACGTGCTACCAATTGTCGCCGCGTCGTTGCCACCAAACGACAATGAGTATCCGTACAATCCCCACAGAACTGTGTTCATCGCCATTAGAAACGAGCACTGCATGACGATGCTGAGCACGTTTTTCTTTCGCACGAGGCCGCCGTAGAACATGGCGAGGCCCGGCGCCGTCATGAACAGCACCAGCGCGCAGCTCGTGAGCATCCAGGCATTGTGGCCGGCCAGCGCTGCCGCGTCGGCCTTGGCGTCGACGCTCTCGAGCGTCAAGGGCGGCTCCTGTGCCATTGCATCTGCGCAAGGCGCGAACAGGCTAATCAGAACGACCACCGCCGGTAATGTCAGCCACCGCCATCGATCGAGCAATGAGAACAGTTCCATGACATAGATCTCCCACGTTTCCAGAAGGTGCAGTTCGCCCCGAGACAATACCGGGCGAACAAAATACGAGAGAGCGATCCCTGGCGAATGTGCCAGGGTCGTTTAGGCCAGATCGGCTGAGAATGCGCGAACGCCTGCATGCCCGCCTGTCAGTTTACCAACCGAAAAACGACTAGAGCGCCTCGCGGCCCGTTTCACCAGTGCGAATACGGACCACCTCGTCCAACGTCGAAACAAAAATCTTACCGTCGCCGACCTGGCCTGTCTGCGCGGACTTCGTGATCGCGTCCAGGGCGGCGCGCAACTTAGCGTCATCGACAGCTACTTCGACCTTCACCTTGGGCACAAAGTCGACTCGGTATTCGGTGCCCCGGTACATCTCAGTATGGCCTTTTTGGCGACCGAATCCGCGAACTTCGGTGATCGTCATTCCCGAGATGCCCTTTTCGATGAGGGCATTCTTCACGTCCTCGAGCTTGAAATGCCGAACGATGGCTTCAATCTTTTTCATACCCTTGCTCCAGCCTTCTATTGATTCGTGAATTGGTCGTTTGAGCGGTTAAGCATTTGGGACAGCGCGGCCGGAAACTTCGACGAGTATTCCAGCCGCGCTTTAGTCCTGGTCAATAACTTTCGGCGGCCATGACGAAACCATGGTAAGCCTCGTTGCCATGCTCGCCATGGTCGAGGCCCTCCCGCTCCTCTTCGGGCGATACTCGAATGCCGAGGGTCGCTTTGATGATCCCCCAGCAGATTGCCGAGGCCACGACGACGTACGCCGCAGTAGCCCCAATGCCAATGAGCTGCGCAACCAGTTGATCGGTGCCACCGCCGAAGAACAGGCCGCCTTTGGAGGTTGCGCCGGCGACATCTTTCATGATGGTCGCTTCGCCAAACAAACCGACGCACAACGTTCCAAACATGCCGTTTAACAAGTGGACCGAGGTAGCACCGACGGGATCATCGACCTTCAGTCGGTCGAACATCAACACGCCGAGCACCACCAACACACCGCCGATCGCGCCGATGATCACGGACGAAAGAACGGAGACGTAAGCGCATGGTGCCGTGATCGCCACTAGCCCGGCGAGGCAACCGTTGAGCGTCATGCCGATGTCCGGCTTGCCGAGGAGAATCCAACAAGTGGCGGTGGCGGTGAGAGTCGCCGCGGCGGCGGCCATATTGGTTGTGACGCAGACGTGGGCGATCGCGCTGGGATTGGCTGCCATCGTGCTGCCTGGATTAAACCCGAACCAGCCTAGCCAAAGCACGAAACAACCAATCGTGGCCGCGGTCATGTTATGACCGACGATGGGCTTGATCGATCCGTCGGGTTGGTACTTGCCCAGGCGCGGTCCGAGCATGAGTATTCCGACCAGCGCCGCCCACCCGCCGATGGAGTGAACCTGCGTTGAACCGGCGAAGTCCAGAAAACCCTTGCCGGCCAGCCAGCCGCCGCCCCAAATCCAATGGCCGACCACGGGATAGATGACAATCGCCATCAGCGCGCTGAACACGATGAACGAAATGTATTTGATGCGTTCCGCGACAGCGCCGGACACAATCGTGGCGGCCGTGCCGGCGAAGACCAGTTGGAAGAAGAACTTGGCTAACAGTGGAACGCCAGTCCAATTGATGGCGCCGTAGACGCCCGTGTAATCGCCTCCGTACGCTTCGCCGAGCGCCGGGCTAGTGTCTTGGCCGCCAAGCATCCACAAACCGTTCTGGCCGATATAACCGGTTCCATCGCCAAACATCAGGCCGAACCCCAATAGCCAGAAGAACAGCGACGTCACGGCGAATACGATGAAGTTTTTCGACAAGATGTTGACGCAGTTTTTCGCCCGGCAGAATCCCGACTCCACGCAAGCGAAGCCAAGGTTCATGAAAAACACCAGCATCGCAGTGATGAGCACCCAAAGCGTATCGGCCGTGACTTTCATATCGCCCATTTGGCTGGTTAGTGCTGCGACCGGGTCGGTCGGCTCTTCCTGCGCGATGGCCACGTTGGTGCAAAGTCCAAGGACGAGCAGGCCCGTGACCGCCATCACGGGCAGCAAAAGTCGAAATCTGGCCCATTCGATTGAAAGTCCCATGAAATTGCTCTCCGCGTCAGAAGGATGTTGAGCACCGGGCAGACTGCTGCCGGCAGTTGGGTTATGTGAGAAAGTCAGTTTGAAACGGCGACGGCCCAAGAGTCGCCTCGCTCGGTAGGCCAATGGGACGAGCCGCCTAAATGCGCCTCGCGCTACATCATGTGCGCAACCGCCCGCCGCAAGACGCCGTCGGAAAGCAACTGCCGTGCCGCCGCTAGCGGCCAATAGAGATGGCGGTTTTTACCGGCCTTTTGGCTAGTTCAGCTGTGTCGAGCAGTTATGGAGGTTTACCAGCCGCTTAATTCGCGGGCACATAATGCCAACAAAGCGCGCGGCCGGGGCCCCTTACGCCGCTTGCGGCTTCGCATTCAATCCAGCCAATCCTGATCGGCCAGCCGCGCGGGAACGTACTCCTCCGTGACGTAGCTAATGTCCTTGGAGATAAGCGATTCGACTTCCAGCTTGAAATCGTTCTTCAGCATCTTCTCGATCTCGCGCTGCCAGTCACGTTTTTTCGCGAACCAGGGATACCCCGCAATTTGTTTCGCCCTTTTTCGATCGGTTTCGTTGAGTGCAATTTTGACCCCGTCGGAAAGCTGACAGCGCTCGAAATCTTTACTTCGCAGGCCCAGATATCGAACGTCGGGTATTGCCATCCTCTGCGATTCAAATGCCAGGTTGATCGAGCCCTGTTTAATGACACTGTAGATGTAGTATCCCCACGGATCATTATCCAATAAACAGTAAATCGGAAGCTGCAGCTCATTGTGTAGCCGATTCAATAATCGACGAACCCCGCGCGGTGGCTGACCCATGCCGTGCGTCAGCAGGCAATTGTGTTTCCTCCAGAATTTATCCTCGTTGAACCGACGCCAGACGGTGTCCTTTTCCACATGCAATATGAATTTGGCGTCACATTTTACAAACTGCATCACATCTGGTTCGACGATCGACGGAATGTTGTACCCGCCCGAGCCCATTCGCGAGCAGTCAATGGTATCGCCGCTATCGACCAGCGTGATCGGACCAACCAATGTTCCTCGATTTGATGCGTATAGGTGGAGTTCCTCGCGCAAGGTATTTAGGAGCACTTCAATGTCTTCGATCACCGGGTCGCATTGGTCCTGGTCATCGAAAGTGTTTTCCTTTGTACCGTCGATCGTGTGTTTGAGCATGTAGAATAGTCCGCGCAAGCTCGTCGTTTTACCCTGATTGAGCAGTCGTTTGCAGCCGCTGGCGACGAGCATTGTTTGCATGTATGCCTTGGCCTGCGACAGGTCGAAAAGCTGTCGCCGATTCGTGCTGTTGCCCATCTCGATGATCCGCTTCCGCGGGCTGTATCGCACATTGGCAAGCGTGCGCGACGGAATATCCACGAACGGATCTTTGCGCTTCTCGGCCGCGCTGACCACGCCGTCAGCCAGGCCGACGATGCTCCCCATTGTTTTCTTGTCCCGCGGCGTGAGCTTTGCCGCGGCGGCCTTCGCTTCGGCCACAGCGCCGCGCTTGCGACGAATTTGTTTATTGGCCATATGTCACTTTCGTATTAATCTCACGCAAAGGCGCGAAGGCGCAAAGGACTTGCTTCTTCGTACCTTTGCGCCTTCGCGCCTTTGCGTGAGTCATTCTGTCTCTTCAACCGCAGCGGGAGCGCGGTTGATTGTCGCCGGCGCTTCCATTGGGTCGACGATGAGTACGTTCTCGCCGAGCTCCAGGTCGGCGTCCTCGATCGGCCGGCCGCGGTCGTCGAGCTTCACGTCGGCGTCGGCCGTGCGCTTCTTCGCGACGCTGATTAGCTGATCGTACAACGCGGCACGGTCCCGCCCATTGATGTCGCTCACGGCCGTGGCCACTTCGCCCAGATAGCGCAAGAACACCTGCCGGCGGTCGCTCTGCTGCTTCACTTTCCGCCGCCGCCGGACGTACATGCCGAGCTTCCGTCCGACCGCCTGCAGCGCCAAGCGCAGCTCCTTTTGGATTTCCGGATAGCTGGCGATCGCCTCCTTCGATTCGCTCGTGAATGGCACCCATACGCTGGCGACATGGACCATCACCGTGACCGGCCCCTTCGGCAACGCGCCCCGCGACTGCGACAGGTGGTAACTTCGCCAGTTGGTGCCGATGACCGATTGCGTAATCGCACAACTGGCCGGCGAGAATTGCAGCGGCACGCGATTGGCGTAGCGCAGCACTTCCATCGTCTGTCCCTCGGAAACGTTGACGTCCTTCATCGCCGTCAGCAGCCGCTCGATCTCCTTGGGCTTCAAGCTGGAGGGCGACTGCCGCGTGGCGAGCTGCGATTCCTTAATGATGCGGTCGGCCGCCTCGTTCCCCAGGCCGTTGAACGTGTGAATGAAGAATTGCCGAATCGTGCGGGCATCGGTCTCTTCAATGAGCTCGCGGAGCAATTCCTTGGTGACGTACTGCATGGCGGCCTGGCCGCCGTATGCGATTCCCACCTCAATCTGGAACGGGTTGCCGCGATACACGGCCGGCGGACGCGTGGCCGCCGCGTAAAACTCGCCAGGCACGACGTGATGCAACCCTTTGAGGATCAACTCCTCGCCAATAGGCGAAATGCAATCGGTCGCCGGCGACGAAATCTTGGTCGCCTGAATCGCCTGATACAGCGAGTCGGCTTCCTTGCGTCCGATACGGCGGGTGCTGGCCCGCGTCGAGATCTTGGCCGTGTTGCAAATCTTGCGGGCGACGTGCGAGGTGACACGCGAAAAAGTCGTCGTTAGAAACTGCGCCACGGTCGAGTTCGGCGCGTCATGCAAGAGGGTAATGAGCCGGCCCAATTCGACGCCGTACGGGTGCGGCTTGATCTCCTTCGGCTCTTCCGGCAACCGATCGGCCGAGCGCGGATAATCCCGCGGATTGCCGTCCGGATCGACGTAGTGCAGCGCGACGTGTGGATTGGCAATCGCCGTTTGCTCGAGATACTCATCCACGCTGCCGCGGCCGCGCACGAACTTTGCCTGCAGCTCGATCGTGACCCGCGTGCCATGCGGCTGATGGACCCATTCGATGCCGTGCTTTTCGACATACTCCTTCCCTTTTTGGCTAGGCGGAATATCGACGCCCTCGCCGCGCCCATTGAGAATCTGCGGCTGGTTCTTCTTGGTGTCGATCTGGATCTCGTAGTAGTGAGCCGGCTTTTTGATGGAGACTTTCGAGAGGATTTTCACCGGCTTGCCCGTCGTCTGGACGCCGTACATGCCGGCCGCGCTGATGCCGATCCCCTGCTGCCCGCGGCTCTGCCGCAGCCGATGAAACTTCGATCCGTACAGCAGCTTGCCGAAGATCAGCGGGATCTGCTTTTTGAGGATGCCGGGCCCGTTGTCCTGCACGCCGACCTTGTAGCGGTCATTGCCGGTCGCCTCGATGTGCACCCAGATTTCGGGCAGGATGCCGGCTTCCTCGCAGGCGTCGAGCGAATTGTCCACCGCTTCCTTGACGGTGGTGAGCAGCGCTTTGCGCGGGTTGTCGAACCCGAGCAAGTGTCGATTCTTGGCGAAAAACTCGCTGACCGAGATGTCGCGCTGCTTGGCCGCCATCGACTGGGCCGTGGCACGACGGCGCGGCGCCGCGGCTACGGCGCCGTTCGACTCGACGTCGCCAGCACCATCGACCGACTCCGCCGATTCTGCGACCGCATCGCCGTTCTTGCTGGGTTCGACATCGGCGCGTGTTGCACGGCGGGCCCGCGCGGGGCCTTTGCGAGTTCTCGTTTGTGAAGCCCTGTTCCTGACTTTCTTGCTTCGCTTAACGGCCAATCCTCAATCTCCCTCGCAAAAGTTGCGCACCGCTGCGGACGTGTTAACTTGTAGCGATTTTGCCAATTATACCCGCTCATTCGCGGCCGACCCAGACGCATTTCACGTCGTCAACGCCCCGACAATAGCTGCATCTGGATTATCCGCTACACAAAGATTCACCCCTGCGACCGGCGCTGGCCGACACCATTGATAGACCTTGCCACAGGGCGGCCACGACCCAATCCTCGCCCGCCGCCCGATGCCGCATCGCCCATGCTGCGATTGTTCGGCGCCCTCATTCCAATCCAAGATACGGAGACCAATCCGATGAGGCACTCGTCATCAAGAATCGCCGTCGCGATGGTTGCCGCCGCCCTCTGGTTTTCGCTGCCGCATTGCGCTTGCGCCCAGATGAGGCCCGGCTGGGACGGCAAACGCCACATCAGTTACCAGCAGCAAAAGGATTTGTTCTACAACTACTACGCTCAGCCAGGCCCCTATAACGGTGCGGGGGCGGAGATGTACGTGGCCCCGCGTCCTGTGCCGGTGAACGTCGGGCATACCTGGGTCACTTACCAGCCCTTCATGCCGCACGAGTTCCTGTACAAACACAAACGCGCGTACTACACCCACACGCCGGGGGCCGGCTGGCGACGCACGAATGTCCGCTACGACACCTGCGGCCTGCGAGCGGGTAACTGGTGGTCCGACCTCCGCTTCCCGATGAGCAACAACATCTGGGCCCTGCACAACGACTTTTACTACCCCGGATTACGCTTCTAGCGTCGACTGCCAATTGCAGTGGACGACCCGCCGGGCGCCGCCCAGCGCTGGCGGCATAGCTCGAAACCTACCTGCCAATCTACGGAGACGACGATGTTTCGCCCCATCAACATGCTCTCGCTCGCTGCCGCGGCGATGCTGATGGCCCTTGCCGCAACCGCGCCGCGGGCCACGGCAGATCACTTTTGCTACAACGGCTGCTGCGACTGCAACTACATGCGGCCGGTCGAACGCGCCCGCTGGTACAACTGGAACCGCAACTACGCGTACACCGACTACGGCGTTCCCGTCGCGCTGGTGGTTCCGCCCACGGCCAACATGCAAACCAACTGGGGCTGGGGCGTAGCCAGCTCGCGCATCACGCGGATCGACCACCAGTTCCAGCGCAACTTCCCCGGCTATCCGATTGGTGCCCCGTTCGGCGGCCCGTACCGCCCGACGCCTATCTGGCCCAGCGACACGTCGCAATTCGGCGTGTACTACGTCCGCGGGCCGTGGTGAGTACATGCCCGGTCGGCTCAATGATATAATGCATATGGGCCACTTATCATTGAGGATCTCTATGCCGGCAATTAGCTTGAAAGCACATTTTGATGGCAAACACATCCAACTGGATGAGCCATACGAGTTGCCACGGGATGCGCAACTGAACAATCTCGCCGACTATCTGCGGCCGTAGAACTGCTCCCATGGGGCAACCATTCGTCGACAAGAAAATATAATAAGCAAACGGCTCGCAGGGTTTCGACCGGCGACCTGTTAGTTCGCGGCTATTGTTTTTTTGCGCCGTCGTCCCAATCGGGATAGAGCAACCGCGTGAGGCGGACGAGTTTTTCCGCTTCGGCGCGGTCGCCAAGCCGCGAAAGCAGTTCGATCCGTGCCCGACGTGCACGCCGCCAGCGCGGTCCGCCGCGGCGGCTGCGAGATTCCACGTTCTGCCAGCGCGCGTGAGCCTGCCGCCATTCAGCCGGCGCATCGGCAGCGGCCAGCAGCGCGGCATAGCGCTCTTGGATCTCGCCGTCATCCGGCGATTGCGCGGCAAGCGCGGCATATTGGGCGAGCGCTGCTGCGCGATCGCCAGTCGCGGCCACTGCGGCCGCACGATAGGCGTTCAATCGCGCAATCCCACTGGCATCCAATTCCGAACGCCGCGCATCGACCAGTCGCACCACGACAAGAGCAAGCTCCCCGAGGTCTCGCTCGCCGCCTCCTGGCGACGCGCTCGCCAACTGGCTGTCAAAGTCGCCGAGCATTTCCATCAGCGATTCAGCCGAAGCGTCGGCCAATTGATTGACGTGTGCGCGTGCTTCGGTCGTCTTGCCGTTCTTCACCAGCGCGGCCACCAGCAGGGAGCGTGCCGCGGCTTCCCAGGACCGATCCTTAGTGGGGTTCGCCACGGCGGGCTTGCCGCTTAGCGCCGCCGCCAGCAGCCGCTCCGCATACGGCGACGCTTTATTGGAATATCGCAAGTGCAGCCGCGCTAGGGCCAGCACAGTGTCGCGCTGCAGGTCGCTCCACGGATCGGGCCAGCGATTGCCCGTTCCGGTGATAATCGGCTGCAAATACTGTGTTGCCGAGCTGAGCAGCTTGGCACTCTCGCTTCGCTCTGACTGCCGGAACCGGTTCTCGTAGCAATGAATCAACAGTTGGACGCTCTCGGCAATGGATGGGGCCTTCGGCCGCACTTGCTGCAGCACATCGATCGCCGCTGGCCACCCGCCTCGTACCGCCAGCAATTGACCCAGCCAGAGCCGAACCTCGTCCGCCGACTCCTGGGCTGGCCAACGGGCAAGGTGTTCCTTTAGCAATGCTTCATAAGATGCCGCCGATGCTGGCCGATCCGCATGCGGAGTTTCGCGCAGCAAATCGGCCGTGCACAGGATTGCAAGGCGATGTGCTTCCGCAGCCCGCGAATGTTTCGGTTGGCCGAGCGCCAGGCGCCGATATTGCTCGGCCGCTGCGGCCTGGCGGCCAGCCTTCCGCTCGTTGGCGGCGTCCATCCATGCGCCGTCAAATCCCTCGACGCGCCCGTCGCTCGCCGCCAAGGGAGGGGCGGCAACTTCGCGGTCGGCCGATAGCCGGGCGGCGATCTTCGGCGGAGGCTTCTCTTGCATCCAGGCCGAAACCAATTTCCGCGCCGATGCGCTTTGCCCCAGTTCGCGCTGGCAGGCGACCAGCTCGACGCGAGCGTTCCACGTCAATTCATCGGGCGGCGTCTGTTGGACCAACGGCGTCAATCGCCGCACGGCTTGCAGCAGCGCATCATCGCGGTCCGCAGAGCGGGGCGGATAGCAGAGCCCCAATTGCCGCTGGGCCCGCGCCAACTGGAACGAAATATTGGCTTCCAGCGACTCAAGTTCCTGAATGCTTAGCGAATCTCGCGGCCGATTCGATGATGGACGCAACCGCAGCTCGATCAGCTCGCGGCCGACGGCTTGGGCAACGTCACTAAGCCTGCGCGATGCCACGCGGAAATAATCCAACGCCTGCACAATCTCGGGCCTTTGACGGGCCTGCTCGCCGCGGGCAAGCCATACCAGGGCCCGCTGCACTTCCACCAGCGATCGCCGTGAATTTTCGGGCCAGCCATCCACGAGAGCGGCGCAGGCGTTGTCCGCCTTGGACCACAACGCGTTGCGCAACTCCGGCGCCGCGTCCAGCGCCTGCTCGGTATAAACGAGCGCCAGCTGAATGGCCAATTCGGCCCGCTCCCGATCCGGCAAATCTTCGCGGCGCCACTGCTGCGTGCCATACTCCTCCGCCTGCCGATACTGCTCGCCCTGCCGCAGCTCCACCATCACTCGCGCAGCGCCTTGCTCGGCGCGCGTTGAAGCAACTAATAAAAGTAAAATCAAGGAACAAATGAAAGCACGCATTGTTAATGTGAGCAAGTAACATTAACCACTATGGCACAATGGACACGAAGACGAACGATTTAATTTTTTTTACAGGAGGAAGCAGAGGAAGCAGGGCGATCGATTGTTTATCGTTAACTCTGCTCCTTCTGCTACCTCCTGTTTAATAAGGGTCTTCTTCGTGTCCTTCGTGTACTTTGTGGTAATCTTAATCCCGCTCCGCCGCGAATTGGATTTTTTCGAATCCTTCAAGCCGGCAAAGGTCATAGGCGTCAATCATATCGCCGAGCGGCACCTCGCCGGCCACGTCCAGAATCACCGGCAGCCCACGATCAATCTCCGCCACGCTGCGCAGCACCTGCCGCACTTCCGCAAGCGTGTCGCATGGCCGTTCGTTGACGATCCAACGTGTCGTTGCATCGGTATAGGTGCCACGGACCACGATCCGCTCCAGTTCTGGCTCCATCTCGATGCGCGCCGGCTCGCTCGTGCCGCTGGCGACCACCAAGCTTGTCGGCAGCAACTCCTCGGAGAGCTGGAAACTCGCCGTGCAGATGAAAAAAATCATCAGCTGGAAAACGACGTCGATCATCGGCGTCATCGCGATGTCGGTCTGGCGGCGATCGTCGTGGTGGGTGGGAACGCGCATAAGCTAAACCGCAAGCAGCGGAGCGCAGTTTCTGTGGGACTCAATTGCTCTCGTCTCGTTTAAACACCGCGAATGTCACGTTCCAGATTTCGGCCTCCGCGCACGCCAAGAGGATCGGCTCCACGCTGCTGTAGGGCACCGCGCGATCGGCACGGACGCGCACCTCCAGATCGGCCCCCAATCTTTCGCGCTCGATCCGCAGCCGGCGGGCCATCTCCGCAGGCGGCGTCTCCGTGCTGCCCAGCATGACGCTGCCGTCGGCCCGCACGTTGACCGATAGCCGCGGCCGCTCGTCATCGACCGACAGCCTGCCGCTCGCCGCCGTCGGCAAATCCAGCTCAAGCTGCGTCTCCTGCTGGGCCAGATGACTGCTCAGCAGGAAAAAAATGATCAACAGGAACGTGACGTCGATCATCGGCGTCATGTTGATTTGGCCGGCAGCCGGTCGATGTGGCAGCGGAGGACGCATTATCGTGTTCCAGCCGGAGGTTGCGCTGGTGACGGCGTTTGCGATCGCGTGGCGACGAGTATTCGCTTTACCGGCGCCAGCGCATGCAGTGCCGCGTATGCCGCCTCGGCCGCCAGTTGGTCCACGCGGTTACGCAGCACCGCGTAGACAGCCATCGCGGGAATCGCCACGATCAGTCCCCCGACCGTGCTTATGAGCGCATGATAAATGCCATCCGCCAGGTCGGCGGCCCGGGCCACGCCCTGTGTGCTCGCCACCTGGTGAAACGCGAACAACAGCCCCACCACCGTGCCCAGCAAGCCCAACATGGGTGCAATGTTTCCGAGGACGGCCAGGTATTCTACCCGTCGCATCAGCCGGGCCGTTTGCTCGGCCGTCGCGTCCTCGAGCGCCTTTTCGACGGCGCTCCAACCCGATTCCGCCTCGGCCAGGCTCGTGCGCACGAGATACGACAAAAAGCTTGGTTGCGCTTCGCACGCCTGGAACGCGCCCTTCAAGTTGCCCGTGGCCAGTTGTTGCTGAATTCGTTCCCGCAACCCCGCGGGCATCAAAACCGACGCCCGCAACGTTATTAGGTGTTCCACAGTCAGCGCCAGCGCCGCGATCGAGCACAAAATGATGAGCACCATGATGGTGATGCCCACCGGGCCACCCGAAAACACAATCTCCAGAAAAGTCTCCGGTGGATGATGTTCAGCCGTTTGTGCCAGCAGTGGAGTCGCGATTCCAAAAAACATAACCAATCCTATTGCCGCAATTGGTTGGCATTTACATACCCATATTGGCCGCCGCTTTCGCGTGCCAGTTCGCTCAAAAAATTTCCAGGCGTCGGCGACTGCCGGCGGCCGAACTCGATGACGCAGATCGCCGCTTGGGCCCGCCGATTCGCCCGCGCGATATCGGCCAACTCGCTGGGCGCCATCGGGTCGTCGGCATCGGTCAGGAAGAAGACCACATCAGGCGCGAAGGACAGGGCTTCGCGCAACGCTATCAGCCGATCCGTCCCGCCGTCCGCGACAATTCCGCCCACGAAGTTCGCGGCCAGTTGTTTGTTCCGGTCCGTTGCAAAGGCGATCCGCCGCCCGCCGCCCGTAATGTCGAAGGCTTTCGTCCTGGTGTTGAAAAAAATGATGTGAAACTGGTGTACGGTCTGGAGTGAATCGAGACTTTCGATGAGCTGCCGTTTCGCCGCCGCCAGCGGAGGCCCTTCCATGCTCGAAGAGCGATCGAACAAATAGACAAACTTCGAACCCTCGCCCTGTACGCCGAACACGCTCACGCGCGCCTGTCCGCCACCCGACGGCGAGCCGCGGCGCCCGCCGCCAGAGGTAAATTGACCGGCGTCCGGCTGCCCGCCGCCCGGCGTCGCCCCCGGCCCAGGTGTGGGCACCTGGGGCGAATTAGCGCCGCTATTGGCCGCCACTGAGTCGCTCGGCAATACCGAGAGCAAATCCACTGGCTCGGCCTGCGCCTCGGCGGCATCGACGGCAGCGTCTTCTTCGCCCTCGTATAACTCGCCTTCGGCACTGGTCCGCTTGAGCACGATTCCTGCGGAGCGCCCCGGCTCCTCTGCCGCCCCGCGCGGCGTCTGCTGTGCCGCCAACCCCAGCAACACCACAAGGCAGAAATGAATCACCAACGAGAACAGCCACGCCGACAGAAGTCGCTCGGGCACAGGCGCGGCAGGTGGCGAAGAAGTTTGCATCTTGCATCGGATAAGGTGTCTCAAGCGAATGGCGCGAAACGACTTGCGCCAGCTTCGCGCCGCTCGCGCGATTCTAGCGCTCGACGGAATACCAGTCCAGTGTAGTCTTCTCGCTCCGCGAGAAGGACTGCCTCACGCGAAGCGTCAGGCCTACACTACGCCTGCGCTTGCATCCACTCTATAATCCTATGCTTTCCGCGCTAATTGTGATCCGAATGGGGCCGCCCGTTGAGTCTCCAAATCATCCATTATCCTCATCCGACTCTGCGGCACCCATCGAAGCCGCTCAAGCGCGTGGACGCCGAGCTGCGCGAAATCGTGGCTGGGATGTTTGAGCTGATGTATGAGCACGAAGGCGTCGGCCTCGCCGCCAATCAAGTCGATCTGCCATATCGCCTCTTCATCACGAACGTGGAGGGCGACCGCGAAGCGAAGGACGAGGAGCGCGTATTCATCAACCCGGTGCTCAGCGGCGGCCGCGGCCAGGAGGAGGCCGAGGAAGGCTGCCTCAGCATCCCCGGAATCTACTCGCCCGTGACGCGCAACACGACGATCAAGTTTCAAGCGTACGATCTGGCCGGCAACGAGATCGTGGGCGAGGCCGAGGGGTTGATGGCCCGCATCCTGCAGCATGAGACAGACCATCTCGACGGCAAGTTGTTCATCGATCGTCTCGGCCCCGCGCAACTGGCTGCGGTCCGCGACAAACTCGAAGAGTTCGAGCTCGATTTCCAAAGCCGGCGCGAAACGGGCGAGCTGCCGAATCCGGACCAAATAGCGGCCCGGCTCGAAGAATTAGAACGCTTGCGCACCTGAGAGCACGTGCCGCCAGCCGCACGACACATTGGTGCACCAAAGCAGGGAATTGCAAAATGCAAGTTGCAATCTTTTCTCAGACGAACCGGAGCCGAGCCTCATGCGCCTGATCATGCTAGGCACCGGCCCCTTCGCCGTCCCCACGCTCCACGCGTTGGTTGGCAGTCTCCACGATGTCGTGCTGGTAATCACTCGCGCGCCAACAGGCCGCACGCCGACGGCGAGCCCGCTTCAGCGGGCGGGCGAATCGCTCGGCCTGGAAGTCTGGTCGCCTACCACAGTGAACTCCCCAGACTCCCAATCGCGACTCAAATCGCTCGCTCCCGACCTTCTGGTGGTCTGCGATTACGGCGAAATCCTCCGTCCCGAAACGCTTGCCACGGCCCGCCTCGGCGGCGTCAACTTGCACGGCTCGCTGCTGCCCAAATACCGCGGTGCAGCGCCCGTGCAATGGGCCATCCTCCGCGGCGAAACCGAAACGGGCAACAGCGTCATCCACATGACGCCGGGTCTCGACGCGGGCCCCATCCTGGCCCAACAACGCACGCCCATCGAACCCGACGAAGACGCCGCCGAACTCGAATCGCGCTTGGCGACGAAAGGCGCCAACCTCGTGCTCGAAGTCATCGATGCGCTCGAATCTGGCAGGGCAAAGGGAATCGAGCAGGACATGCGCTTGGCTTCCAAAGCGCCTCGTCTTAAGAAGGAACAAGGTTCCATCGACTGGTCCCGCCCGGCGCAAGAGATCAAAAACCAGGTTCGCGCGCTCCGCCCCTGGCCGCGCGCCTACACGTTCTGGCACCGCAGCGGCGCTGACCCATTGCGCCTCAACATCGACCGCGTCTCGATCATCACTTCGCCGGCGTGCGCCGCTTTAGCGCCGTTGCCGCCCGCGGCAGGCACGGTTCTTAACACCGAAAACCGGCTTCTTATCGCGACCGGCGACAACCCGCTCGAAATTCTGGAACTCCAACCTGCCGCCAAGCGCTCGATGCCCACCGCCGACTTCCTCCGCGGCCATCGCGTGCAGGTTGGGAACCGCTTCGGCCCAGCCTGAGCATCAACTGGTATCATGGAGGCGATATGAACCGACTCACTCTCACACGCCGATGGCTCGCTCCCATCGGTTGCATCTTAGCGACAGTTTACTGCGCGACCGTCGTCGCCAGTCCACCCCGAGTATTCCTCCTCGACTCGGAGCAGCTCGTTCGCGCGCGCCAGCAACTCCGCGACGGTGACGCAGGCCTCGAACCGGCGCTCAAGGATCTTAAGCGCGAGGCCCACGACGCGCTCTCAGAGGGGCCGTTCTCCGTCGTCAATAAACCGGCCACACCGCCCAGCGGTGACAAGCATGATTACATGAGCCTTGCGCCGTACTGGTGGCCCAATCCAGACACGCCCGACGGCCTGCCGTACATCCACCGCGACGGCGAGCGAAACCCGGCCATTGCGAAACTTCGCAATCGAGAAGACTTGGGAAAGATGGCAGAAACCATCGAGACGCTCGCCCTGGCTTACTACTTCACCGGCGATGAAAAGTACGCCGCCCGCGTCCGGCTGCTGCTTCGCACGTGGTTCATCAACGCCGAAACGCGGATGAATCCGAACTTCAACTACGCTCAAGGCGTTCGTGGCCACAACACGGGGCGCGGCCAAGGCCTCATCGAAAGCCGCCTGTTTATGCAATCCGTCGAAGCCGTCGGCCTCATCGCCGGCTCGCCGCACTGGACCGATCAAGACGAGCTGGCACTACGCGATTGGTTCAGCGAGTTCTTGAATTGGATGCTGACGAGCAGAATTGGCCGGGACGAAGGCAATGCGAAAAACAATCACGGCACCTATTACGACCTGCAAGTCGCCGTGTACGCGCTGTACCTCGACAACACGGACTCGGCGCGCCAGGTACTCGAAAGCGTCGGCGAAAAGCGTATTGCCGTTCAAATTGAGCCGGATGGCCGACAGCCGCTCGAGCTGGCCCGCACCAAGGCTTGGAGCTATAGCATTGGCAACCTGTCGGGGCTCATGAGGCTCGCCGCGCTGGGCGAACGCCTGGGGGTCGACCTGTGGCATTACGAAACGGAAGATGGCCGCAGCATCCGCGTCGCGATCGATTTCCTCGTCCCCTTCGGCCTGGGCGAACAGCAGTGGCCCTATCAGCAAATTGACGGGTTCTCGCGCCGCGCCATCCGCCCGTTGCTGCGGCAAGCCGCGGTTAAATACCCTGACGCACCCTACCGGGCACAAGTCGCAAAGCTACCGCGCATCGACGCGTCCGACCGGGCCAATCTCCTAACGCCGCTCCCTTAATCCGATGTGGTGAACAGACATGACCGCCGCAGAGATTGTCAAGCAGCTTAAATCGCTGGGCACCGACTCTTACAAGAAAATCCTCTTCAACCACGGCATGCAGGAGCCGGTGTTCGGCGTCAAGGTCGAAGAGCTCAAGAAGATTCAGAAGCGCGTCAAGAAGGACTACAAAATCGCCCGCGATCTTTACGACACGGGCATCTATGATGCGCAATATCTGGCCGGTCTCATTGCCGATGATGCGGCGATGACGATCAAAGACCTTCAGCGCTGGGTTGCCAACGCCAATTGCATTGCAATTTGCGGGACTACGGTGGCGTGGGTCGCGGCCGAGAGCAAGCACGGCTGGGACTTGGCCCTCGAATGGATCGACTCGAAGAAGGAGTTCATCGCCACCGCGGGCTGGGAGACGCTTGTCGGAGTGGTGGCAGTCAAAGACGACTCGGAGCTCGACTTGGCGCGACTGAAGCAACTGCTCAAACGCGTGGAGAACACGATTCACGATGAGCCGGATCGCGTTCGCTATAGCATGAACGCTTTTGTCATCGCGGTGGGCATCTATGTAAAGCCGCTCGCCGATCTGGCGATGACCGCGGCGGAAAAGATCGGCGCTGTCTCGGTCGACATGGGCAACACCGCCTGCAAAGTGCCCTTCGCTCCCGACTACATCAAAAAGGCCCAAAAACGCGGCGCGATCGGCAAGAAACGCAAATCGGTGCGATGCTGAATCAGATCGCCGGCGACTGCGGCTGGGGACTCACCAACCCCAATAATCATAATTGTCGTCGTACCAGATTCGTTCCTCGAAATACGGATCGTGATACGGCGTGAGCGGAGGCGGCGGGATCACGTACACTTGCGGCCGAATGTCGGGCCGGTTGGAATACATCAGCTCAGGGTAGTTCGGGTAATAAAAATACCCAGCCTGACGACGGGGCGGAACGGTGCCGCGCAATTCGGGTTGATTGTTCACGTAACCGCTGGGTCCGAAGCTAGAGAAATAACGACCCGCCGCCGCGCGCGGCAAGCCAGGCACCACACCGCCGTCGTATCCGTAGTACGAGGTGTAAGGCGGACGAACATAGACCGGCCCACGATAGTAGGGATCACCGGTCGGCCCATACATCGGTGCAACCTGGGCCTGCGCCACGCCGGGAAAAGCGAACAGACACACCAGCAAAATCGCGCGTCTCATGGCGGATGCTCCCCATCAAGTTCGAGGGCCCCCACCGCCGCTGGATGACAAACAGATTTTATGCTTTCACTTCGGCCCGGGGAAGAATCTAAATATCGCCTACTGGGCTTGCCGATTGTTCGCGTAAATTGGGCTGTGTAGCTTATTTGGCTTATGGGGCCTCCCGGCGCGGGTCGAAGAACAATGATAAGACCCATATCCTGCCTGCTTTTCCGCTGGCGCCCGCTTAATGTGAGCGCTACGCGATTTCCTGCCTAGGGCTCTGGGACCTAAAGGCCCCGCGCGGAACGCGCCCGACAAGACACACTGCATTCCGTCTTCAGGGAACACCATGCGCTCGCGCTCGCTGCGACTCACGCTGCTCGCCCTGGCGTGCCAGGCCTTGTTGACGCACCGCGCGACTGGGGAAAACTTGCGCCCCAGTGCGGCGCCGGCCCCCGCCAAGATCGTCGAGTGCACATTTATCTTTCCCAAGCAGTGGAAGGAACATGTCCACTCGTCCAGCATCGTCGAACTTTCCGACGGCGCGCTGCTGGCCGCCTGGTTCCAAGGCTCCGGTGAACGCAACGCCGACGACGTCCGCATTATGGGCGCGCGGAAACCAGCCGACATGGCCGAGTGGGGCGAGCCGTTCGTGCTCGCCGACACCCCCGGACATCCCGATTGCAACCCCGTCCTGTGGATCGACAACGACGATCGGCTGTGGCTATTCTGGTCGGCCATCTTGGCGAACGAGTGGGAATCGTCGCTGGTGAAATACCGCGTCTCGACGAACTATCTCGCGATGAGTGGGTCGCCCCAATGGGATTGGCAGGATTACGTGCATCTCCAACCAACCAATTTCCCGCAACACATGCGTTCTGGCTGGCGGCAATTGATCGGCACGGTGTTATTCGTGCCGCGGGCAATTCGCGCCGAATTTTCGGCGGTCTCGCTCACGGCGATACTCGTCGACGGGTGGAAACTGCTCGTCGCATTGCTGTTGATGCTCGTGGCTCCTGCGGCGGTGCATGCGTGGCGACGGCGACGTACCGGCCGAAGCGGTTGGAAGCGTTTCGCTCTGCGGGCCAGTGCATTGTACGCGTCGTTGCTGGTCGTCGTCGGCGTGGCCGCGGTGGGATACTTCTCGCTGCAATCGCAGAGCAAGCTCAATCAGCGGCTCGGCTGGATGACCGCCAACAAGCCCGTGAAACTCTCCACCGGCGAAATCGTGCTGCCGCTGTACTCCGATCGGTTCATCGCCTCGATCATGGCGATCTCCAACGACGGAGGAAACTCCTGGCAAGCCAGTGAGCCGCTTGTCGGGTACGGCAACATCCAGCCCAGCCTGGTGGAAACGGGTAGCGGCGAACTCGTCGCTTGGATGCGTGAAAACGGACCGCGCAAACGCGTGCGCTACAGCGTCTCCGCGGATCGAGGCCGCTCTTGGTCCCCGGTGCGGGAAAGCGCGTTGCCGAATCCAGGGACGAAGGTCGCTGTCACCGCGCTGGACAATGGCGATTGGCTGGTCGCCTACAACCCGCTCGTCGACGGCCGCCACTCGCTCAGCCTGGCTATCTCCAACGACGAAGGGCATACGTGGCGGCCGTTTCATCACCTCGAGGACGCCGCTTCCTCCGAAGAGGGCGAGTTCAGTTATCCATGCCTTATCCAAACGTCCGACGGCTCGATTCACGTGACCTATACCTACCGCCGGACCCGCGATGGCGCGTTGCGCAAATCCATCAGGCACGTCACGCTCCGCCGGCCAGAGCCAGCCTCAGCCCCAGCGGTTCGCCTGGCCGAAGGCATCCACGGAACAGTGCGTTAGCACCAGCGATCGCCTCGCCGCCGCAACAAGCCTTGAGCGTAAAGTTCACCCGCGTTCGGCCACGTCGAAGAGGTGGTTGAAGCGGGCGCGGTTTTCGGCGAATGTGCGCTCGGCTTCGGCGACAAGGGCGCTCGGGTTGGAGTAGCCGAGCAGGTAGGCTAGTTTCGCGAGCTCGCGATCATTGTCGGGAAGCTCGTGTCGGCCGGCGGCGTCCATGAGACGGATGCGGGCCTCGATGCTGCGCTGGAACCGGTAGCTGCCTCGGAAATATTCGGCATCCTCGGCCGACAAATAGCCGGCCTGTTCCAGGGCGGAGAGCGCATCGAGCGTGCCGGGCACTCGCACAGAGGGGTCGTCGCCGCCGTGTTGGAGCTGCAGCATCTGGACGAGGAACTCGGTATCGACCGTGCCGCCCGGGCCGCGCTTGAGATTGCGGCTCGAGGCTGAGTCTTCAAGCCGAGCGCGCATCTGGCGGATTTCGGTCGCGAACTCCGGACGCCACGGCGTGCTGAAGGCGGCCTGGGCGACGATCTCCATCGCGTGCGAGCTCACCGCCTCGTTGCCGATCACCGGCCGGGCCTTGCACAGCGCCTGCCGCTCCCAGAGTTGTGCCGGCCCCTCAGCGAAGTAGCGGGCGAAGGCGTCGAACGACACGGCCAGCGCGCCGCTGCGGCCGGTCGGACGCAGCCGGGCATCGACTTCGTACAGCCGCCCGTACGGGCCGAGGTGATTGGTGACGCGAATCAGCCGCTGGCCGAACTCGCTGAAGAAATGGCTGTTGATGGTGCCGTCCGCCCCTCCCCCGACCCCTCCCCAGAGCGGGGAGGGGGGGTGGGAAGTGCGACTGCGGGTCTGGCCGCCGGCCTCGTACAGGAAGATGAGGTCGAGGTCGCTGTGATAGTTGGGCTCTCGCCCGCCCAGCTTGCCGAGCGCGAGCACCACCGGCTCGCAGGTGTCGCCCTCGCGCTGCGAAAAGCGTTGCCAGAAGCCGCGGCTGATTTCGTTGGCCAGCTCCTCATCGCTCGGCCGGCCGATCGTCGGGAAGCCGTATTTGTCGACCAGCTTGACGTACTCACGTTCAGCGATTTGCTTGAGACTCGCCTCGGCAATGTCGGAGAGCGCCGCGTGGGTCGAGCGGATGTCGTCCTTCCCCAACACGTCGCGCACGCCGACCCGCAGGTGCTGGGCGTTCTTGAAGCTGTGCAGGATCGGCTCAATGTCCTCGGCGCCTTTGCAGAGCTCGGCCAGCGATTCCTGGAGTATCTGCAGCGTGGGCAAGTTGCGGACGAGCAGGCTGTCCATCAACTCGTCAATCATGCCAGGATGGCTCGTGAGGATGCCGGCGAGATAGGGGCAAGCGGCGCAGAGCGTGACGTACAGGTTCAGCGACGGCTGGTTGGCGCTCAGCAGCTCCCACAGCGCCGCCTTGCCGCCGAGCGAATCGCTCACGCGGCTGAGGTTCACGAGCGTCGTGTCGGGCTCGGGCGTCTTGGCGATCGCGGCCAGCAGTCGCGGGGCAATCGCCGCCAGAAAATGCCGGCACCGCCGCGTCGACAGAAACCGAATCTTCTCCGTCGCCAGCGCCATCAGGTTCTGATACGCGGCCGGGAGATCCTCGAATGGATACCGGCCAAGCACTTCCTGGATGCGTTCTGGCGGCGGGTCCGGATCGTTGATGAGGTCGACTTCAGGCTCGGTTACCGCGTCGCCGGGGAACGCGTTGTGGAGCAGATGGTCGAGCATCTCGCGATTTTGCCGTGTTCGCCGTGCGTAGTCCTGCTGAAACGACTCCAACGGCGAAATGTGCCGGGTGCCCGTGTAACCCATCCGCACCGCCAGCTTGGCCAACTCGTCGCGATCGTTTGGCAGCAAATGGGTCTGCAGGTCGAACATCATCTGCAGGCGATGCTCGAGCTTGCGAAGCATGCCGTAATTGTCTTCCAGCTTGGCCCGCTCGTCCGGCGTGAGGGCACCGGCTTTTTCGAGGCGTTCAATCGCCTCCAGCGTGTTGGGCGTGCGAACTTCGGGAAGCGAACCGCCGTTGAGGAGCTGCAGGAATTGAATCACGAACTCGATATCGCGAATCCCGCCATGGCCGGTCTTCACGTTACGCAAGTCGCCGCCTTCGCGCTCGACATGCCGCTCGATGCGGCGCTTGAGCGATTTAATTCCCGTGATGTCCGCGAGGCTGAGATACTTGCGGTAGATCCAGGGCTCGAGACGCGCCAAGAGGTCGTGGCCCAATTCGCGGTCGCCGGCGATCGGCCGGGCCTTCACGAACGCCTGCCGCTCCCATGTGCGCCCTTTCACATCGTAATAGGCCAGCGTGCTGTCGAAGCTCAGGGCGAGCGACCCGCGCGAGCCCTCAGGCCGCAGCCGCAGATCGACGCGATAGGCCGATCCCAATTCCGTCGGCTCGCTCAACAGGCGGATCACCTCTTTCGAGAGCCGCTCAAAGTATTCCTGGTTGCTCACATTGCGTCGGGCATCGGTCTGGCCCTCCTCGTCGTACAAAAAGATGAGATCGATGTCGCTGGAGTAATTCAGCTCGACGCCGCCAAGCTTGCCCAGACCCAGCACGACGAACCGGCTCCGCGCGCCGTCGCTACGCAGCGGGCAGCCGTACTGCTCGTGCAAATAACGCTGGGCGAAATCGATCGCCGCCTCGACAATCGCGTCGGCCAGGTAGGAGATTTGCCGGATCACTGTCTCGACCGGTTGGTTTCGCACGATATCGCCATAGGCGATACGCATCGTCTCGCGCCGCTTGTAGCGGCGCAGCGATGCCATTACCTCGGCATGATTACCCAGCGCGCGGACTTCGGTCAAAAGCTCTTCGACAAGAGCTGCTCGGGCCACCGGCTGGCCCTCGGTCATCCGCAGCAGGTCGTATGACTCTTGATCGGTGACCAACAAGTCGCTAAGGTACTGGCTCGTCGAGAATATCTGCAGCAGGTTAGGCAGGGCGTCGCGATCGCGCTCAAACAGCGCGGCGGTGGCCATCGGGTTGCGCGACGTCGCGATGAAACGCTCCAGGTTGTTCATCGCCATGTCGGGATCGGCGAGCGTGGGCGCCACGGCGGCAAATTGCTCGCTGATCTGCGACAAGAGGTCGAGCGTCACGCCGTGCTCGGCAATCCGCGTAAGGTTGCTGTGCGCGGCCGGCAGATTTGCCACGTGGAGCGAGCGCAGCCAGGGCTCTGCTTCTTGGGCGTCGTCAAGACAAGTGCGAAGGCGGTCGACGTCGATCATTTCAGCGCGCAAATTCACCCGGATGACCGCCTGGCTGAGAGCTCCCATTGTAGCGTGCTGTCCGGCAAAAGTCAGGCCGTCTGAATTGCCGGCTCAATTCGCCATCTGCGCAGGCGCCGTGAGCGCATACAGCTCGGGCCCTGTGTGGCGCGTCGCGACTTCGCCGAACAGGGTATGGGCGTTGGCATCGTAGATTACGATCGGCAGGAACTGGCCAATCTGTCGGCGGTTGCCGGTGAAGACGACGATGCGGTCGCAATGGGTGCGGCCGGTGAGTTGGAGGGGTTCCGGAGAGGCCGGGGTCGGGGACGACCCGGCTCGCACGAAGTCGAGGTGCTTCTCGGCGAATTTGCTGGGGCCTTCGACCAGCACAGTAACTGGCTGCCCAAGGAATGCGTGATTGTCCTGTTCGCTGATTTCATTCTGTAGGGCAAGCAGCTCATTGTTGCGGCGACGCTTCACGTCGTCGGGCACATCGTCGGCGTACAACTCGGCGCCCTTGGTGCCGGGCCGTTCGCTGTATTTGAAAATGAAGCTGTTCTTGAATCGCGACTCGCGCGCCAGGTCCACTGTCAACTGGAAATCCCCTTCCGTTTCGCCACAGAAGCCGACGATGAAGTCGCTGGTCACGGCGACACCGGGAACCAAAGCGCGCGTGCGGAGCAGCATCTCGCGATACTCTTCCACGGTGTAGCCGCGCTTCATGCGCCGCAGGACGGCATTCGAGCCGCTTTGCACTGGCACATGCAGGTATTTGCTCACTTTCGGTAGATCGCGCACGGCGGCCAACAGGTCGTTCGTCATATCCTTCGGGTAGTTGGTGACGAACTTGATTCGTTCGATGCCGTCGATTGCCTGGAGGCTGTCCAGCAAATCGCTCAGCCGCCAGGCTCGGTCGCCCTCTTGGTAGCGGTAGCTGTTGACGGTCTGGCCCAGCAGCGTGATTTCCTTGCAGCCCTCGGCGGCGAGCTGGCGCGATTCGGCGATGATGGCCGCCGGTGGTCGGCTTTGCTCCGGCCCGCGGACACTCGGCACGATGCAGTAGGTGCAGAATTTGTCGCAGCCAATCATGATCCGCACGTACGCTTGATACGGCGTCGGCCGCATTGACGGATCGCGCAGCGGGTCGAAACTTTCGTGGCTCCGCTCGATTTGAGCGCGGCTGCCATCCTTGCGGCCCAGGCTGACCTCCATCCGCGGACCGCCGCCGGCGCGGATCTCGCGCACCAGCGCCGGCACCTGGTGCAATTGGCCGGGGCCGACCACGAGATCGACATACGGCGCGCGCTTGAAGATCAGGCCCTGGTCCTTTTGCGCCATGCAGCCGAGCACGCCAATGACCGTGCCGGGGTGCTCCCGCTTGGCATTCTTGAGCCGGCCCAGCGCGCTGTAGATCTTGTCCTCCGCGTGCTGCCGGACGCTGCACGTGTTAAACAGGATCGTGTCAGCTTCGCGCGGGCTGGCCGTCAACTCGTAGCCGTCTTTGCGCAGGCTGGCTACGACGAGCTCGCTGTCGAGCTCGTTCATCTGGCAGCCGACGGTTTCGATGTAAAGTTTTTTCAAGGGGAGCTAAACGGCAAGCCGCTCTTACGCGGCGCCGCGTTTCTGTTGGTCATCCTCTTGGTGTCGCCTGGCGCGTTTGCGGTGGGCTTTGAGTTGCTGCTGCACGTCAGCGACCAACTGGTCACGCCGACGCTGCATCAGTCGCACCAACGCCATTACCGCGACGTACGCGGCGATCAGCAACAGAATAATATCCGAGCGGCTCAGCCATTCCATACCGCGGCCTCCATGCAATAAGCCATTCTATGATACTGCGCCAAGGCGAGTGGTCGCGAGGGTGCTTGGACTTGGGGCCAGAACGATTAGAGGATGACCGCTTCGTCGGCCCAGTTGGTGGGCAATTGAGGCAACGATTGAGCTTCGCTCTCATCAATGGCGCGTTTGCCACGAATCGTAAAGTGGATCCAGCCGCTGCAAGTTGGACAGCGTCCGGCGAATCCGGCATCATCCCACCATGCGCGCACCAGCCGATCGTGCACCGTGCGACCGAAGGCCTCCAAACGAAAATCGATCGCCTGCAGACTTTGCTGACATCCCTGGTGCGGACAACTGCGGTCCGAGTACACGACATGCGGCGCCATTGCCCGCTCCGCTCCTCCTCGTCGATAGACGCTGTGCATGTGCTCAAGTTGAGCATTATCTTGATTTGGGATCACGCTGGCCATGGCTACACTCCTCGACCCATATGAAATATATCACGCCAGCCGACGAATTGGTAGTTTTCAATTGTGCCGGCATCTACTTCGGCGGCGGCGGCAAATCGAGGCTGTTGTTGGCGGCGGTTCGCACCTCGCTCAGGCGGCGCAGTGAGCGCAATGCGTCTTGGAATTCGGGTCGCGACTGAAGAGCGACGTATTCGGGCTTGCGAGCGACGTCCTCGTAGCGAGACACGGCCTGCTGAAGCGCTTGCGGGCTTGGCGCTCCGTTCGGCGTATAGACTTCGGGCGGCAGCGCGAGGTAGCGCTTCCAGTTGTCATCCAAATTCGCCGCTAACTGCCGCGAGGCCTTTTCGAGTTGTTGCCGCGTGGCCTCCGTATCTCCCGAGCGCTGGCCGGCGGGCATCCAGCCGCCCGAGGCGATGGGCTGCCCCGGCGCGCCCACCGCTCCTGGAACAACCGCAGAGTATGCGGTCAGCACTTGCAGAAGTTGCATCGTGGATGCGGGAATTGCGCCGGGCGGTTGGTAATACGTCGCCTCAGCCGTGGGATCGAGCGAAATCACGGAACCGTCGATCGAGACGCCGACAAAAGCGCCGCGAGCGCGCGAGTAAGACAGAATCTCCGCCTGCAGTCCGATGTCGGTTGCCGCGGAAGTTTGCCGGCCGACCGGTCCGGCCGCTGCGGCCGCGTCGACGCCGATCTTCAACGTTCCGCGCAGCAAATTCGCCACACTTTGTTGAGTGCGAAACACCAGGACGAGGTCGGTAGCCTGCACGCCAATCTGATAGCCGATGCTTCCGCCGGTGATCTGAATCATCCGCGGCGGTTGCCATCCGCCTTGCGCGTCGCGCAGCACAAGCACTCCGCGCCCGTGCTGCACGCCGATCACAAACGCGCCGCGGATCATGCTCGGCACGATCGCGACAGCGTGCGCTTGGGCCAACAGCGACCGCGGAATTTCGTTCTGCGGCATCACCATCGCCTGCGCGAGGACGTTGGTCGCATTGAGCACCACCACCTCGGCGGCGTTCGGCTGGACGACAACTTGGGCGCCTGCTTGAGGGTTGGATGTGAGCAGGATCGCGACCAAACTCAGTCCGCAAACAGAAGTGCGGCGAAACATAACAGCGGCTCCGGTACGGTGGTTCGTTAGCGGGATTTGAATAGTTTATCGAGCGCCTTGTTCAGTTCGCCGCCGATGGCCTGCCCGGCGGCATTCTGAATCAATTGAGCGGAGAGGGTTGCGACTGCACGCTGGTCGAGCTGCGGGCGCGTGAGCGTTCCCGCGACGGGGACCTGCAGCGACTGGCCTTTCAGGTTCGCGAGCAGCGGCTCCTTGGCGATCCAAGCGTCTTGAATCGGAACGTGCAGGGTAAGTGCGAGCGTTTCGTCGAGGCCGACCGAGCCTTGTGAGCGAAGCGTCACGTCGCCGATTTGGAACTCCATGTTCTGGTGATGCACGCGGCCTTCGACGACGCGGAAATTCACTTGCTGGTCGCGAATTCCGAGCAGCGTTACCGGCGGCCGCGGAGCAAGCGCGGCGGTCGGGTCCCGGCGCTTGGCGAGCGCTTCGATTTGTTGGGCCACGGTGATTAACTCGCGGGCCAGCGGCCCCGGCACGACACGTACCGAGTGGACTGTCAGCCGGCCCGCCGAATCGGCGCGGCGCGGTTCCGCAAGGGGAACACGCATGCCATCGAGCTGCATCGAGAAGTGTCCTTCGCTTTGGGTTGCTCCGGCGAGCACGGGGGCGACGTACTTGAGCATCGCCTCGCTTACTTCGGGCGAAATCCGCACGTTGGTAATAATTGGGCCGGCGGGGAGCGCAAGCTCGGCCGGATCGGGATCGAAGCGGACATGCGGCGCGGCGGTGAGTCGGCCTTCGCCCACGGCAAGCGACAGCGGCTCGATGCGAAGCGCACCGTCGCCCAGGTTGGCGGCGAGCCGGCCTGGCCCGACGGGCAGGCCGTACATATTGGCGCCGCTCCAGGGAAATTCGAGCTGCGCACGAACGCGGCGCGACCAGTGAATTGCGGATTGCGGGTTGACTTCAGCGAGCTCAGTCGAGCTGCGGATTGCGGATTGGCCGGAGAACGACACGCTTTGCATCGCGACATCGGCTCCAGCAAGCATTTGTCCGGCGACGGCGAATCGCGCTTGCTCCCGACCCGCGAGTTGAAAGCCGTTGCCGAGGTAGGGGCGCAACAGCGGTGTGATTTGTGCGAGGTCGTAGTTGGCGCTGCCGGTCAAATTTACGTCGGCTGTCGAAGAGAGATTTGTAACTTGGCCGCCAGCCGTGGCTTGCAGCGTGCTCGATTGGATTTGCAGTTGATCGAACGAAAGGCGGTCGGCAGCGGATTCGTAGGTGGCCAAGCCACGCATAGTAAGCTTTTGATCCTGCCAGATGGTTTCGTAGCCGGCGGCCGACCCCCGCTGCGCGGCGGTGCCCGCGCCCCGGCTCGCTGCGTGGTCCGCGCCCCGGCTCAGTGTGGTGGACGCGGTTCGGCTTGTGAGCGCGAGGTTTTGGCCCGTGGCGGTTAGTTCGCCGGTGATGCGATCGCCCTGCTGGATAAAGCGGAGATTTCCGGTAACTTCGCCTTTTGCTTGATATTGCGCCGGTTGGTCGGCGGCTGCTCGCCAGGCAGCCAATCGCGCAACGTCGGCGCGAATCGCGGCGGCACCGGTTAGCTGGCTGATTCCACCCTCAGCGGCGCGATAGCGAACGTCCCGCGTCGCCAGTGAAAGCGTGCTGGTGACGAGCTGAGCCGTGCCCGCGGATGCTTCATGGTTCGAGCCGTCCCATCGTGCATCGCCGGCCAATTCCAGGCGCGGTTCGTTGATATTCCAACCGGGCGCCGCGGCGCGCAAGTCGGATACGTGCAATTTCACATTCGATGCTTCCACGGCGTTTGCGGCCACACTGATAGTGCCGGTCAATTCACTTTGCCCGTCGACCTGCCAAGGATCAGGGGCAAACCACGGCCGCACGCGGGTGAGCCAGCGGGCAATGCGACCGGTGGCGCGAATGGCGACCGGCCATACCGGCTTGTCGTTCGTGAGGCCGACGGCGGCGCTGAGTTGGGCATCCAGCTCATCGCCCTGGCCGCCGACTTTCAGCTTCGCGTGATCGACGCGAATCGGCCGCCGCGAGCGTGGATCGAGCAACCCGGCAGCGTCGGCTTGCACGGAAAGCTGCGGTTCCGACCACACATCGCCGTCGGGCAGCGAAACGACAAGCTGAGCAAGCTCACCAGCCGCATTGGCGGAGAATTGGTCGCCAGTCGTTTGCTGCCAATCGATTTTCGCCGTGCCGGTGCCGGCGAGTTGCATGCCGCTGAGATCGACGAACTGACCAAGCTGCTCCGCCAATCGATTGAGGTCGAACGAGGCGTTTGCTGAAAATTGCTGCGCGTTGCCGGCCGCATCGACCGTGAGAAAAATCGAGTCGCATCGCAGCGTCTCGACTTGCACGACGCCATTCGCGCGGCGCAGTGAGAAGTTCGCATTCACCGGTTGATCCCAGCGGAGCGGCCGGCCACCACTGGTGGCAGCGATTTGTGCGGTGCGCACTGAGCCCGTGATACTTTGCGCATCGCCGTTCGGTTGCGACCGGCCAGCGACCTCGATCGTTCCTGAGGTAATCGTGGTGTCCTCGCGAATTCGCAATGCGCGAGGCAGCATGGCGGCCAAGCGGGCGACGTCGATCACTCCGCGAAGCTCCAGGTCATGCCGTGCGGCGGCGGCGGTTGCATCAAGCCGCCCGCGGAGCGCGACTTGGCCGATTTCGCTCCGCAATTGCAGGTCGTCAATTACCAGCCCGTCGGCCTGAGAGCTCAACCGCCACGGCAACTCGACGCGCGCGAGCCTCACCCGGTCGCCAAGCAGAGCAGGCGCGCTGGCATCGAGCCGATCGATTGCCAGTGTTCCGGAGGTGACGAGACCACTTGGAAATGCCGCCGTGTTGGGCCAAGACGCGGTTCCCTGACCGGAAAGCGTGCCACTCAGTTCGCTGCCTACTGCGAAGCGACGTAGCAACGGCTCTATAGTTGCGAGTGATAGAGCGTCGGCCTGGAAGGTAAGTTGTCCGCGGCCGGCATCCATTGGCTGAAGCGACATCGAGAAACGGCCGGCCGGCATTTCCGGTGCGCCGCGCTGGCGAATCTCAACGATCTGGCCGGAGAGCGACCCGGAACCGAAGTTTGACATCGGTCCGCGCATGTCATACTGCAAGTCGACACCTTCGACGCGCCAGCGCCGGCTACTCGCCAGGTCTTCGAAGTGGATTGTTCCTTCAACCAGCCGCACAGCGAATGCAAGCGGCTCGTTCGTGGTCGCGTCAGGCACGCCAGGTTCTGCCTTGGCGAAGCTGGTCAGCAATGTGTGCGCAATATCTTCCAGGTTGCTGCCATCGGGTCGGACTTGAACGTATGCGGCAGGCCGAAGAATTTCGATTGCGCCGAACTCGCGCGGCTTCATGAGAATATTCAGCGGTGCGCGGTTGATGCCAATTCTCTCGACAGTGAGCAGCACGTTGCCTGTGGCGTCCTTCACTTCCACGCCGGACAAAGAGCAACCGCTGATCCAACTAAGCGAGGCATCGCGGACCGTGACGCGGACGGCGTCGCTGGGCATGGCAGCTGACAGAAGCATATTGCACAGCGGCGTCTTGGCGACGATCAGCGGCAACAGCGCGATGACAGCGACCACGAGCGCAAGAAAAATTAACAGTCGCCGGCGCGCACCGCCGCTACGAACCCATTGGTTAAAAAATCGCCAGCGGCTGAACCAGCGGCGAAACCTTGCATCTGCGCGAGCCATGTGGCGGATTCTAGGGAGATCATCCGCAGCGGCCTAGATCGGGCGCAGGCCGTGCTGGCAATGCAGGCGGCGCGATTACAGCTCAAAATTGAACGTCCGCGAAGCGTAACGCACCAGCCGGTCCCAGAGAGTTCGCGGAGCGGTGGTGATCTTGGCGCGCCCGATGAGTCCGATCCGCAGCAGGCCGTGCGGGTCCTGCTCCGGCAATGGCACGACGGCTTCGAAGACGGGACTCAGCGGGCGGGGCACTCCGCTGGGATCCATTTGCGTCGGCAATGGACCGCCCTGCAGGCTCGAGAGATTCTTGGGAGTTGCTTTGAGCGTCTCCGTGGCACGCCGCTCGACCTTGCTGACGTAAACGTATTCGGCCGATTGGGCGAGCATGATTTCCACCCGTTGGCCCGGCTCCACGAAAGCAACATCGCCCTGGTCAATCACCAGCCGCGCCTCCAACCGGTTTGGATCGCCGATTTGACAAAGCCTGGTGCCAGTGCCAGCTATGAGCGTGGCGCCAAGATTTTCTGGATCCAAGGGCGAACCAAACCACGAATGCAATTTCGTGCTTTCGTCGCCTTGCTTGTCGACCAGCGGCACGGGGAGCACCGTGCCTGCGCGGGGCGCCACGAGGCGCAGCTTTTCGCGGTCGATTTCGCGCTGCGCAAGTTGCTCCTTAACGCTCGCAAGTGCCTTCGAGACGGGAATAACTTGCTCGGCAGCATGCCGGTCGTCCAAGCTAATGCGCTCGAGGCCCTGGAGCTGCTCCTCGTAATAGTTGCGCTTGCCGGTAAGGTCGACGATGTCGAGGTCGACATCGATATTGCGAAGCTGAGCGAGAAGATGGCCTTCCGAAACTTGATCGCCTGGCCGGACGAGGACTTCATCGAGGATGCCATCGACCGCCACGTAAACCGACGCCGCATTGCGGGCCTGCACTTCCAGCGGGCAATACACGTGCGAGGGCAACGGGATGAAACAAATTCCGACGATCACTGCTGCGATGAGTAGCAGCGAGGCATACATACGTACGCGTTTCACTTTTCCCAATCTCCCTGGGACCTTGAAAAACTTGAATACCTGCACGAGTGGCTGGATCACGAGCCCATATGCCGCGCCCAAGGCGATCATTTGCCCGATGACTTTCAGCCCGTACGGCTCGAAAACCTTGTTGAGGAAATACAGGATCGAAAGCACGACGACCCACCGGTAGATGGCGGACGCCACCGTGTACGTCGCAAATAGCCACTGCTTGCGTTTCGGCAAGAAGGGATCTTCCGGCTCCTCCAGGCCGAGAAACCATTTGCCGAGCTTGCGGTTGAGGATCGTGCTCGACTTCTGGCGCAGGTTGGGGATTTCCAGCACGTCGCTGAGGATGTAGTAGCCGTCGTAGCGCAACAGCGGGTTGGCGTTGAACAGGATGGTGCTCACCGAGCTGATGAACATCACGTTGAGGCAGATGTAGTTCAGGGGCCCAGGTTCGGTGAACCACCAGATGAACGTGCAGATCGAGGCCAGCACCAGCTCGACATACATCCCGGCCGCCCCAATGGCCGCCCGATGCCAGCGGTTGGGCAGCATCCAGGAATCGGAGACGTTGCAATAGAGGCAGGGCGTGAGCACCAGGAACATCACCCCAATCTCATGGCATTCGCCGCCAAAATGTTTGCAGGACAGGCCGTGGCCGAACTCATGCAGAATCTTCGTGACGGCCAGCGTAATTGCGAGCCACAACCAATTCTGCGCTTGAAAAAAGGAGTGGAACGAGGGCAACCGCGATTGAAACAGGTCGAACTGCACGAGGATCAGCGTCAGCGCCGCTAGTCCGAGCAGGATGCACCCAATCATCGCCGGCACGCTGAAAAACCGGCGCACGTACGGATAAATGATGTTGAAGAAGCGATCCGGATCGAAGCCTTTGAAGCGAACCGAGAGAATGTTGGTCAGCGTGGCGAGCCGCTCCTTGCGCTTGCGTTCATCTCGCCGCTTGACGAGCTGTTGGCCCTGGCCCGGCGCATCGGTAATCACCAGGCCGCTGCGGTGCAGCATGCCGATGAACTGTTGCAGCTCCTCGGTGCGGATCGTTTGCGGCGGAAACTCGCGTTCGAAGCGGTCGGCAATTTCGTCGAGGCTCGAGCGGCCATCGAGCATTTGCAAGATTGCATATTCCTCGTCCTCAAACCGATAGTACTGCAAGCCGACGGGGTCCTTCACCACCCAATAAAGCCGTCCCTGGTAACGGTGCTTGCGGGCGCGCAAGTCGGGCCGCTTGCGTATCGGCAACTTGCGCGAGGAGCTGGAGACGAGGCTTTGGGCAAGGGTCGCCATTCAATGTTTGGTGGTTTCAATTGTCACGGCGCGCGGCTGACACCAGCCGCTGCTGTGCCACCCGTGCCGAGGTGAATGGTCATCGTCGCCGGCAGACCGTCGCGCAGCATCCAGCTTCCGTGCTCCTGGCGGTTCGCGACTTCGGCGCGGACGTTGAATTTGGAGTCGCCGCGAACGGCCGAGCTGACCCTGGTGATGCGACCGCGATAGGTTTCCTTGCGGCCACGGGCCATTTGCACCTCCACAGTAACCTCGCAGCCCTGGACCTCGTGTGGATCGTAGAGGCGCTGGTCGACGGCGCCTTCCACGTGCATCGTGTCCAAGCGGAACAGTCGCAAAATGGTGTCGCCGGGATTTACCCACTCGTCCTGCTTGCGCATCAACTCTTCCACGACGCCGTCGAAGGGCGACCTGATGACGCGCCGCTGGATGGCCAGGTCGGCCCCTTCGACCTCGGCCTTTTTCGTGTAGGCTTCATACTTGGCAAGTTCTCGATCTTGCGTCGATTTTTCGATGGATAAGACCATCTTGTCCCACTCGAGCTTCTTCCCGCGGACCTCAGTTTGTGCGACCGCTTTGTCCGCCAATCGATTGCTCTCGACGAGCATTTCGTAGTCTGCCTTGGCGACTGCGGCGGCAGCCTCGGAGAAACGGATATCAACGTCGTCTTTTGCGCGTTTGACGGCAGCATTTAATTGATAGGTGGCCGCTTTTCTCTGCATGAGCGGCTCGCTGTCATCGATCTTGCCGATCTCCTGGCCTGCGCGGACTTGTGAACCTTCCTTGACCGCCACGTGAACTAACACGCCTGGTTCTTTGGCCGGCAGCTTGATCTGGTCAGCCACTTTTATTTTGCATCCTTCAATCACGGGATCAGTCGTTTCGCCTGAATATCGATCCCCGTCGCTGGGAGCAGCGAGCTGAAGCAGAATCGTAACGGCGATGAATAATGCAGTCGTCATGGTAAGTCGTCTTTCGAGCAGTTTGGAATCCAACAACTAAAACAAACGGAACAAAATTTTGGCGCGGACAAAATCGATGAGGTCGTGCAACCACACGTAGCCGATGGCGCGCCGGCCACAGTGGATTTTAGCGGTCGCCGTAGCGCCGATCTTGGGATCGGCCACCACCTCGCGGAGTCGCGACTGGTCGAACGACACGCGCACCAGCACGGTGTTCCCGTCCTCGCCGCGCACCTCGGCGCTGCGATGGATCTCCTGCACCTGCCCCTCCAATTTCTCTTTTGGATTAAGCGCCAGGAAGAACGTAACTGGCAGCTTGCCGCCGGAGTCTTTCCAAGCCTTGGCGATATGGCCCATGCGCGACTCGGGCATCAGGAGTTCGAGCTCCCAATCGCTGGTTGGGTCGGCCACTTCGAGCAGTTGCTCGCCGCGATTAACGGGCCGGCCGCCTCCCAAGCGCTCCTCCACGTTCCAGGTGACGACCCGTCCGTCGATGGGACTGCGAACCTGAAGCTTCTCCTGCTTTTTGGCCAGCAATTCGAGTTGCAGCTGCAGGCTTGCCACGCTGGCTCGCAGCTGATTGACTTCCGCCTCAATTTGACTTTTTTCCACTTCGGTGAGCTCGTCGTTGTAATCGAGCTGGCTGCTCTTTGCGCTCAAAGCGGCCAGGTCCTTTTGTAGCTGCCCCTCCAGCTCGGCGATTTGTTTTTCCAAATCGCGACTTTGCTGCACGACGAGCAATTGGCCCTTGGTGACCCGTTCATCATGCTGGACGAGCACGCGCTCAACCTCGCCATCGACTTCGGCCCATACGTTCTGGCGGGCCGTGGGCCGCAGGCGGCCGTCGCCCTCGAGCTTGAAATCGGCCGGATAGAAGCACAAAAACGCGATGGCTGCAACAACAGCAGCGGTCGCGGCGAGTGTCTTGGGCAGGTTTCGACCGCGAAAGAGCCGTGTTCCCTTTCCTAGCGTCCGCCACAGCGGCATCAGGAACAGGCCTTCATATTCCAGGGCATTGGCCAGGGCGGTCGCGCTGTGGGTGCGGACTACCTCGACGCGCTGCAGATAGCCCTCCGGCGTGCGACTGTCGACCATCTGCTCGACAATCAAGGCGCCGAGCACGCGGGCCGGATCCGGCTCCGAGTCCTCGGCGAATTTCGCTTCCTCATCCCGAGCTTCGACCAGCGGCAGGATGGCGATCGCTTTGGTGTGCGATTCATCAACGTAAGCATCGAGTGCGGCCTCGACTTGCGGAGCCAGGTCCGATGTATCGCCCGAGTACCACACGTCCTCGCCGGTCTTGACGACCGCGTTAGCGAGCTTGCTCAACAGCACGGTCACGTTCGAACGTTTGTCGAACGTATCTTGACCGCTAATCGCTTCGATCGGACAGCGTCCCCCGTGGCGAATGGCCACGCTAACCCGGTCGCAGCCGATCAGCCGCCGGCCTTCGTTGACAATCGTGTAGGCCGTCTGGCGCACGTGGAGCTTTTCGTGCGCGGTGCGGGTGAATGTTTCCAACTGCTCCCAGAGGGTTTGCTTCTCGGAAAGATGTTGGAGGCGGCGAGCCTTCAAGTAGTCGCCGGCGAACTCGCATACCTGGAGCAGGAACCGCAAGTAACCGCGCTGCGTCGTGATGCGGGCGCCGGGACGCTGAAAAATCTCCACCACGCCTTGCGGACCCTGGTCATTGTGAACCGGCGCCAGCACGAGCAAGAAGTCGGTGGGGTTGGCTGCCGCCTGCTCGTCGCTGTCGCTGGCTTCGCCTGAGCCGGAATGGGGCGCCACGAGCGCGCCTTCCGCGCCGCTCAGCACCTGAAGTAAAAGCCGGCCATGCTGTGCCTGCCCGATCGGATTCTCGCGGAGGCCCGTTTGTTGCAAATTAATCTGATGCGACAACAGCAAGCCGCCCGCCTCGGAAATTGTCCATACCGCGCCTCCCGGAGCAGCGAGTGCAGCGACCACCTTGTCGAGCATCTGCTGGTAAAAGTCGGCCGGCGCGATTTCGCTCCGCGACAATTCGGAGATTTCATGCACCAGTCCTTGAATCTCGCGCTTGGCGCGTTCCACCTGCTCGGCATCCACCGCGGTGGAGCGTTCCGAGCCGGGAATTTGCGAGTATTCAGACGTGCTCACTGGGCGAAGAGGCTTAAAACGTGGCGTAGAAAAAGCAATAGCCCGGCCCCTGGTGCCGTTAGTATTTAACTGTACCGCAAAGGAGGAAAATCAAAGAGTGCCGAGCGGACCGAAAACGCGACAAATCGACCCTTTTCCCATGGCAATTGAATTAACAAGCGTCACCCCTGCCGTGACCGTCACAATTGGAATGCCGGGATAGCTAGGGCAGCAGAGGCCGCGATCCCCACAATGCCTCGCCGTTTGGGTACGCGAAGCTGGTGCTCCACTACCTTCAGTTCGTTGGCGGCATCCGGGCCCGCGACCCTATTGTGCCTGGACCTGTTGACGGGCTTAATGCTACGATTATAGGTTTGGTGCGGTTGGTGCGGCGATAGTTTCTCGGTTCGGCGGTTGCAGCCGGTCGCCGCTGAGGTTGTTCCCAGGCTGAGTTTTTGTATGGCGAAACAGAAGGAAGAAGCGCTCGAAGTGGAGGGCGTCGTCACCCAGGCCCTCGCGAACACGCGATTTCGTGTCGAAATCGAAGGTGGACACATTGTAATGGCCCACGTTGCCGGCCGGATGCGCAAGCACTTCATCCGCATTGTGCCGGGCGACCGAGTCCGCGTTGAGCTTTCGCCCTACGATCTGAGCAAGGGTCGAATCGTTTACCGGGAACGCTGATTGCTTTCTTTTGCCCGCAATTGCGGGCAGGCAGGCAAGAAAATCGCCAGATTGGCGAACACACGGTGAGGATCCGTCCCGTATAGTTGGTAGGCTAACTACCTTTCCCGCACTCATGAGGCCGAAGCCCGGCGACTCCCTTGCTTGCGCTGCGGGCTGCAGTCATCAATACTTGTCGGCACTATGACGGCGGTTATCGTCGCCCTAGACTCGGGCACCATCAGTCAACTCGACCGGAGAGAATTTCAGTGAACATTTTTCATCATCGTGGCTTTGCCTGGATTGCATTTGTCTTCACGCTGGCGTTAATTCCCTGCGTCAGCCTGCCAGCTTGCGCCCAAACTGCAGTCTCGGGCGATGCAAGTCCTGCCGCGGTTTCCGAACCGGCCGGCGATTTGAAAACGGTGGCCGTGGTCGCGGGGGCCCATTATGAAAAACTGATCCAAGACATTGCGATGCTCGGCTCCTTGATCGGCAGACCGGAAACGGGGCAGATGGTGGAAGGCGGCTTCGCCTTGTTCACGCAAGGGAAAGGACCCGAGCTACTCGATAAAAAACAGCCTTGGGGCGTTATTGTCCAGACCGACGGCGCCGCCTTCTTGCCGGTTGGCTGCATCCCAGTGACCAACGCCGACGAATTGCTGGAGATCGCCACGGGGTTCGGCGTTCAGGTGCGCCAGGCCAACAATGGCGTTCAAGAGCTCGTCCTGCCGAACCAGCAATCCGTTTTCCTCAAACACGAGGCCGGCTGGGCCTTCATCAGTCTTTCGCCGGACGGGTTGACGCGGCTGCCCCAGAATCCGCAGGCCACTCTGGCCGAAATGGTAACTGATTACGATCTCGCGGCACGCATCTCGATGAAGGACGTGCCGGAGATGTATCGGCAGTTCGCGGTACAAGCGATGCAAGCGGGCATGCACCAGCAGATGCAGCAGCGCGGCGATGAGAACGACGACCAGTACGAGCTCCGTCAAAAAATGGCCGAAGCCCAGATGGCCCAGATGATGCGCACGCTGAATGAGACGGACTCCATCACATTCGGCTGGGCGATCGATGGCGCGGAGCAGCGGACCTACGTGGATTTTACCCAAACATTCCTGCCAGACAGCAAGATGGCGCAGCAAATCGCCGCTTACGCCGAGGCCAGAACGGATTTCGCCGGCTTTTATCAGCCGGACGCCGCCGCGACGATGTCGTTTGTTACGAAAGCTGATCCGTCGTTGATTCAGCAAGATCTCGAGTACTTCGAGTCGATGATGCAGACGCTGCGGGCCAGCGTCAACAACGGCGTTGACAAGAGCGATGCCAAAGACCCCGAGGCCCTTAAGGCGGCGTTCAGCGATTGGTTCGACGCTTTTGAAGCGACGATCAAAGCGGGCCAGATCGATGGGGGCGCTACGCTCGACATCCGCCCCGATTCGCTCACCTTCATTGCCGGTGCGATCGTGAAAGATACGGCCAAGTTGGAAAGCGGGCTGAAGAAGCTGGAGACCGCCGCGGCAAACACGCCTGAGTTTCCAGGCATACAATGGAACGCGGCGAACCATGCCGGCGTCAATTTCCACACATTGACCGTGCCCGTTCCTGAAGAGCAAGAATCACCGCGGAAGCTGTTAGGCAACGAGGCCAACATTGCCATCGGCATTGGACCCGAGGCCGTTTATCTGGCGGTTGGCCGGGACAATCTCACCGCGGTCAAGCAGGCCATCGACGCTTCCGCGGCGGAACCGGATAAGGCAGTGCCACCGTTTGAGCTCGTCGTGTCGGTGGGGCCAATCGCGGTGATGCTCGCAGAGCAGGCGGAAGACGCCGATCAGAAGGCAATCGCTCGCTCGGTGGCCGAGATGCTGCGCAATCAGGCGCAGGGCCGCGATCACGTCCGCGCGGTTGGGCAAGTAATTCCTAATGGGTTGCGCTACCGCTTCGCGGTGGAGGAGGGAGCCTTGCGGGCAATCGGCACCGCGGCCACGGAGCTTCAACGCCGGGCGCTGCAAGCGAACCAGTGATCCGCTGGCCCCCGAGAGTGCGGCCCAGGCCGATCCTATCGGTTTATCAAGATCAACGCCCCGGCCGCGATGGCCAGCACGTTCATCAACAGCCCTAGTCCTTCGAAGTTGAGGTTCAGCAGCGGAATCGCGCCGGTGAGAATCAGCCAGATGCCGAGCAGCAACATGCCGGTATTGGAGGCCAGCTTCATCGCAGAGCTCCTTCTCTCGTAAGAGTCTTGTTGGATTCGTGCAAAGCGGTCAGGTATCTTAGCCGAGATCGCTATTGGGTGCCACGGTAAGATAGCCACCACATCCACAGACTGAGCCCTGCGGCAATGAGGAATGCCAGGGCGTTCGGCCACAGCGGAAGTGAGCGGCCGGCCACCAGCACCTCTACGCGCGTCAATAGCCGCAGGAGCTGCGCCAGCGCAACAAGGCCGAAGATCACGCCAGCGACGCGCAGGCCAATGGTTCGCGAACTCATCCTCGCCCCTCCGGGTCATGTTTCGGTATAGTGTAGACTCTCACCTGCTTACCAACAATTAGCTCCAGACTCCTCCAGCAGACCAGCGATGCCGACTTCTACTGCCTTCCCGCTGGTGTTGACGGAAATTGCCGGGCAGCCAATATCGGATCTTGCCGGCCAATTCGGCACGCCCGTTTACGTTTACGACGCGGCAAAGATTACCGAACGGATTGCCGACCTCGCGGCGTTCGATGTGGTCCGCTACGCGCAGAAAGCGTGTTCCAATCTGGCGATCTTGGATTTAGTGCGGCGTTACGGCGGGCTCGTCGATTGTGTGAGCGCCGGCGAGGTGCACCGCGCCATCGCCGCCGGCTTCAAGCCGGGTCAGGCAGCCCATCCCCCGGAAATTGTTTACACCGCCGACGTCTTTGACCGCGAGTCGCTCGAAATCGTCATCGAGCACGACATTCATGTCAACTGTGGCTCGCCCGAGATGATCGATCAGTATGGGGAGCGCCGGGGCCGGGGACGGCCCGGCTCGCGCGGCATTACGTTGCGGATCAACCCTGGTTTCGGCCACGGGCACAGCCAGAAGGTGAACACGGGCGGCGCCCAATCGAAGCACGGCATCTGGCATGAGCAGATCGAAGATTGCCTCGAACGGGCCCAGAAATTCGAGCTACCGATTACCGGTATGCACATGCACATCGGCTCGGGGACCGATCTCGCGCATTTGAGCCACGTGTGCACGGCCATGGAGAAAGCGGCGCTCGTGGTGGGCTCCTCCATTACGTCGATCAGCGCGGGCGGCGGTTTGCCGGTTCCGTATCGGGAAGGGGAAGAGTTTGTCGATGTGGCCGCGTATTATGAGCTTTGGAACGCGACCCGCCACCGGCTGGCGAACGAGTTCGGTCATGAGATTTCACTGGAAATCGAGCCGGGCCGCTATCTTGTGGCCGAGAGCGGTTATCTCATCAGCGAAATCCGAGCGGTCAAGACTTCCGGCGAGAACACCTTCTATCTGGTGGATGCGGGGTTCAACAACCTGGCGCGGCCAATTCTGTACGGCGCCTATCACCCGATGGCGATCTGCCCGGCCAACGGCAAGCCTGCCGATCTTGAGCGCCGCCCGCTGCACGATGTCATCGTCGGCGGCCCGCTGTGCGAATCGGGCGACATTTTCACGCAAGAGGCGGGGGGAGTCGTTGCCCGCCGCGCTTTGCCTGAAGCGCGAGTCGGCGACTACCTGGTCATCGGCAATGCGGGGGCCTACGGCTATGTCATGGCCAGCAACTACAACTCCAAGCCGCTCGTGGCCGAGGTGCTGATCGAGGACGATCAGGCCCATCTGGTCCGCCGCCGACAAACGCTGGGTGATCTCATCCGGGATGAGATTATTCCCCATTAAAAAGCGGGGTGCCTAAATTAGAGACGAAAAATCGGGCCAATCGCGCGAACCAAACGCCCCTGTGCAGCGAAGCAAGAGAGGGCGGGCATTGCGCGAACCGATTGTGGCGTCGTCCTACCGCTGGTAGGCTGATAACGTCTGGGCGGTGAACGGAGTCTCCGATGTTAGCACCCTTCCGATCTCGCCGAACAAAGGCTTATGCAATCGCAGGAATAAGCTTGGTGCTGGCCACAGCGCTGCGTTACTATCTCGACCCGTTTCTCGGCGACCATCTAAGTTTTAGCTTTTACTTTCTCGCCGTCTCGTTAGCCGCGTGGACCGGCGGGGTCTGGCCGGCCGTAATCACGGCTGTGCTGAGCGGACTGATCGGAAATTATCTTTTTACGCACCCTCAGTGGAGTCTTACGATCCACAACCATGAGGAATTCTTCAGCCTGGCCCTGTTCGTCGCCGTGAGCCTCATCATTGGCATCTTGTCGGAGGTTTCGTTGCGGGCACTGGAGCGAGCGAAAACCGCGGAACGGGCCAAGGACGAATTCATGGCCACCGTCGCTCATGAGCTGCGAAGCCCACTGTCGGTCATTCATTATGCCAACGCTCTTAATCGAATTTCGGGCGACGAGCAGGCCCGTGACCAGGTCGATCTCATTGATCGCCAGGTGTACCAGCTGAACTTATTGATCGAAGACCTGCTCGATCTATCCCGCGTGGCCCATGGGAAAATCCGGTTGGACCGTGACCATGTCGATGCATCCGCCGTGGCTGAGGCGGCGCTTGAGAAGGCCAAGCCGCTCATCGCCGGCCACAAACACAAGCTCATCGTGAAGCTTGCTCCGAGGCCTATGCCACTGTATGTCGATCCGGTGCGGGTGGAACAAGTTCTCGCCAACCTTTTGATCAACGCCGCCAAATACACGCCCGATGGCGGCGAGATTGGCGTGACGGTCGCACCGGCCGACGAATATGCAGTGTTTACAGTGCGAGACAACGGCATTGGAATCGCCCCAGACATGCTGCCCCACGTGTTCGAACTTTTCGCGCAATCCGACCGTGCCGCCAAGCGGTCGAATGGCGGGCTTGGCATTGGCCTGGCCTTGGTCCGCAAGCTCGTTGAAATGCACGGCGGCAAAGTAACGGCTAACAGCGCCGGCCCCGGCCGCGGAAGCGAATTTGTGGTCTCGCTGCCGCTCGAAAAAGTTCCTGCCGGCCGTGTCCTTGTCGGCGCGTGATTCGGGTCCGACTACCGCCGCAAAATTAACCCGCCGATGCTTCGCGCCAAGACTGTTGCTCGGCGAGGCTGACATGGGACGGCCGTTGGCGAGTTCTGCAAGCGCACAGCATTGTGCCAAAGATCACGAGGGCAGCCGAATAAGGCTCAGGCACTCGGAAGAGCAAGGCGAAAGAGCCGGCGCCGTGGTTCGTCTCGTAGGCAGTGCGGAAGAGCAGGAAATCTTCGAGGTCGTGTGAGAAGTCGCCGTTCAAGTCGCCATTGAAGTAAGCCTCAGCGCGTGAAAGTCCGCTGAAATTCGTTCCCTGGCCGGCCTTGAAGAGCGTCCAGTCGACGACGGTAAGCAGTCCGTCGAGATTCAGGTCTCCAAGAATCCCGTTGTGCGCAGCCGGCGTAAAAACCATGGCAAACCCCCCGCCGCCCAGCATCGACACGTCAAGGTCGTAGCTGGAGTTGAGGAAGAAGATGGATTGGCTGCTGACGGAGAACTGCGTCTCATCAGTAACAAGAGTCGCTTCGTAGCCGCCCGTGCCGAGGAAGGAAAGATCAATGTCATTGAGCACCAGGGGCGACGTGGTGCCGTTGATGCCAAGCAGAAACCATTGGTCGCCAGTGCGACGGGCCATGACGGCGCGTTGGCCAATCACCGTACCATCGAGCACGAGGGTTTCGTCCCACACGGCAGGTAGCGCGCGCAGATAGTCGACGGCTAGCGGATCAGCGGAATCCAACGCCGCGATCTGATCCGGGCTGAAAGCGAAGTTAGTAACCGCGGACGTGAACAGACCGCCGAGCGCCAATTGATGCGCAAAGGTCGTGCCGGTGCCCGTGAGTTTGTTTGTGCCGAACGTGACAGGCGTGTAATCGGCATGGCCGGCCAAGAATCGCGTGAACGGCAGAATGGTATTGTGACGTTGATTGGCGCCGTTCGATTCCAGCCCGCGAATGCCTTCGCGCGTCATTTCGTTGGGGTAGGTACGTTCCATGCCCGTCGGCTTGGTGGCGCCGTGGAAGTTGATCATGAGGTGCCGCTCGGCTGCATCGGCCAGAATTGCCTCGTACAATGCGATTGATTCCTGGGCCTCCGCACTGCGATTGGTCGGGTCGGCGGGATCAAAAAACGCCTGATTAAAGAAATCGATTTTCACTCCCGTCACGCCGGCCTGTTCCAGCAGATCGAAGAAAGCCCCCCGCTTCGCGGGATCAGTGAGCGGATCGGTGACGGGGTCGTACTGCGTTTCTCCAGGCATGCGGTTGACGCGCTTCCAAACCCAGACGTCCACGCCGCGTGCCTGACCGTATTCGACCAGATCGGCCAGGTTCTCGTATTTGGCCTGTCCGTTGAAGCCTTCGAAGCGCGTTTCCCAGCCGCTGTCGATGAGCGTGCCGTCAAAGCCCAGACTTTGGGCCATGTTGATGTACGCCTGCTGGCGGGTGAAACTCGAGCCGTTGCCTCCCTCGGCAATCCAGTGCCAGACGAGTTTGCCCGGCCGAATCCACGACGTGTCGGCAAACTGCACAGGGTCGGGAGCGTCGGCCACGTTGCTCACTAGCGTCGAATTCACGAGTTCCGTGAGGTTGCCGGCGATGATGACCGTGCGCCAGGGCGTGGCCGCGCCTGCCGGGACGCCGAATTTGAAATCGCCCCACGTATTGTCCCAGAGGTTGCTCGTCAGGACGCGCGAGCCCAAATCGGCATGCAAGCGCATGCCGCTGTAGTTGCGAACGTTGCCCTCCGTGATGCCGAGGTAGCCGCCATTGGGCAGCACGACCGTGGCCGGCCCGCCGATGTTCGAAACGAAATTGCCTGCTGTATTTGAACTGTAATTGCCCTCGTGATCGTCGAGATCGGGCTGATACCAAACGGTCGCGTCGGTTGGCAGGCCGAAGCTGGTCGATTCGCCCAAAACGCCGATCGTTCCAGTGCCCGGCACAATGTAGCGGAATGCGACACCGTCGTCGTACGCGCGGACCTGAAGCTGCGACGTGGGGTAAGCAGTGCCGGCGGCTCGCGTGATCGTGAATGTCCGCTCGTTGTAATGGTTTCGAGCCGTCGCCTTTTGTCCCCAGAATGGGTACGACGCATCGACCGTCACGACGTTCCCGCCAACGAAGTCCAGCACGTCGTTGCCGAGGTGCTCGGCGCTTCCGCCGGCGGATTCGAGAATTAAGCCAAGAGGCGCGTTTTCCAACACCTGGCTGCCGCCAGCCGTCACGTTGTACTCCAGCATGCCGCCGGAGACCGATAGATTAAAGCCGATATTGCCGTCCGGGCTCGTGAGCAACTGGCCGCCGGCTCGGCCACTGATAAAGCTCAAGACGATCAGGCAAGCGACCAATGCGGGCGATGCGGCCGCGTATCGCACTCGATTGAGAAACGAGAAAAAGCAGCGGCATCGTTTGTCGGAGTATCCCATTTCCGCCCAGCGCAATACGAGAAACGGGCGCACCCTCATCGGCGAACAATCGCCAGTATAGCAAAGGCCGGAAGCCATGTCCGATCCGGGTTGCAGCACTGGCTTCATTGAAGCCGCTTCATGCGTGTTGGATCACTCATTTGCGAAGCCCGCGCTGCGTATAATGACGATATGCACGTCGATTCCATTTGCTCATCTCCCGACGATACGTTTCAGCCGAAGTCAAACGACAGACCGGTGGGTTCTGGCGAACCGCACACCTCTTCCCAGGCCGAAATCAACCGTCCATTCGATAGCGCCTCCCAACGCGATTGGTGCGAATTGATCCGTGACGTGGCGGCCCTGGCCAATAGTGGTGGTGGCCGCATTGTCGTCCAGGGCGCGGTCGAGAAGAAGGATCTTCTTGATCGGCTGGCTTATTTCACCGGTTCGACGTTCTCGGATGTCGACGTGAGGCCTGAGGATCAATCGGCCCGCCCGGCGGTCGCGATTGTCGTCGGACCGGCGACGTTCCCGTTAGGCTTCACCAACCCGGGCGTTTGTGACGGATCCGCAGATTCGGCCGCGTCGCAGGAGGTGTTTCCAGGCGGCAGCTTCTATTTCCGACACGCTGAGCGTAGCGAGCCAGGCACCACGGCCGACATGCGCGCCTTCTTCGAGCGGCAATTGCGGCGCATGCGGCGTCGTTGGCTGCGCGGCATTCGCCGGGTGCTGACAGCGCCGATCACGCTCGATGAAGGCGCGGCGTCAAAGCGAACGGCTAGCAAACGAATCACGCTCGAGCGAACAGTTTTGCAGCCCGTGCGGATTGTCGCCGACCCGAACGCCCCCGCATTGCAGCCACAGGATGTGGATCGACTTTATCCCTGGCGGCAAAAAGATCTGTTGCACGAGCTCAACAACCGGATCGGCCGGCGGATGCTCACCACGTACGACGTTCAAGCCGTTCGGCGGCACCATGAGCTGGATCAGCGGCCCGACTTCGTATTCCACTTGCCCGGCGCCGGCCGGCGGTACAGTCCCGCCTTGGCCGACTGGATTATGGAACAATATCGGCACGATGCGGAATTCTTTAAAAAGGCTCGGGCGGCCGATCAAGAGATGTTACGGCTTCGACGGCAAAAGCCGCGGTGATGAAGCGGTAAGTCCTATTCCACTTGGCCGGCACGCGAGCGTAACCTAAGATTGTGAGAGATTTCACGAATGGCCCCGGCGACCCGTTGGGTCGCGGCTATCGAGGGACCGTTTTGCTCTCCACTCTTGACTCTCAGCTCTTGACTAGACCATGGCCAAAGAAGGACCTCGCAAAAAAGTTCCCAAAGAGTTGGCGGTGATCAACGCCGACAATTGCACCGGCTGCGAGTCGTGTCTCGA
>JBBDWY010000005.1:0-53827 GCA_040902605.1 Pirellulales bacterium
GTCCTCACCCACAACGTCATGATTCTCGTGATCGTCCAGGTTTTCTACAGAGCCACTCCCGTCCCCTTTAGGTTCTCGCGTGGCACGGTCGATATCGGCGCGTATGAAGCGGGTCGCTCGGTGATCTGCGTTACCACTACGAACGACGAGTTTAACGGATTGACCACTGGTGGCGTGAGTCTGCGCGAGGCGGTTGACTATGCCAATACGAACTGGGAGGCGATCACGATCTGCTTGCCGACGGGGGTGTATAGCCTGACGATTTCGGGTTCAGGCGGCATCAGCCAAGGCGATTTGGACGTCACCGGCAACGTGACGATCGTTGGCGACGGGCCCGGTTTGAGCGTGATAGATGCCGGCGGTATAGCAACGGACGAGCGCATCTTTGACGTTGCCAACGTCCTCGACCTTTCGGGCGTGACGCTCACATTAGGCGATGCGCGGAGCGTGTCGCTGGAACGCAACGGCGGCGCGATCCGCGTGAAGAACGGCGGGCACTTGGACCTGAGCTACAGTACGATTGCCGCTAACGATACGGGCCGGCGCGGTTTTGGCGGCGGCATCTACTTCGACGCCACTGCGACTGGCATGATCGAGGCCTGTGTCATTACCGTAAACACAGCCGACAATGAAGGCGGCGGCGTGTATATCGAGTCTGGGACGGGCGCGATCACTCTCAAGAGCACGATCATCGCCAACAATTCGGACAGCGAATCGAGCACGCCGGATATTATTGTCGGCGCCGGTCGCCCCTTCGTGACCGCGGGCTACAACCGGTTCACCAGCTACTCGGGATTTATGTTGCACGAGACCGACTATTTGGCGACGGGGCCGGTGCATTACGTTGTCACCAGTATCGCCGACACGTATGACGGCAGCAACGACCCGGTGAATATGTCGCTGCGCGACGCGATCGACCAGGCGAACAACGCGCCAGGCGCCCAGGAAATCTGGCTGCCGGCTTGGGAATTCCGACTGACGCGCGACGGCACGGATGCAGGCGCGCCAAACGTGTCCATTGGTGACCTCGACGTAACGGAGGATCTCACCATCCGAGGCATCGATCTCGCCACCAAGGTCGATGCCAGCGGAATCGTGGACGCCGCGTTTGATCAAATTGGCGGCGCGCTGCTGACCTTGCTTAACGTTGCCGTAATTAACTGATCAACCAGCAGAGAATTGCATACTATTCCCGCCAGAACAACGATTCCTTCGGCGCCTTGTACACGACCTCCATCTCTGGCGTATCGATCGGAACGTAGTCCCTGTGGATGGAATCAACGGCGGCCAGGGTCATTCCCGAAGTGAGCAAGGTGCGCTCGACGGGGTACGGTGCCCGGTTTTCGAGCACCATCGTCTCGATGTGCCGTACCAACGGATGGAAAAAATCCGCCGTGGTGGCACTGTGGCCAGGCATCGGCAAATACATCTGGCAGGAGATGATCTCGCCGGTATCGCCGCGCAGTCCGGCATAATTGAAATCTTGGATATTGGCCAGGAACAACGTGGTGCGAAACCCGTCGCGATGCTCGATGAAATAGGCGAGCATGTCCGGCAAAGCGCGCCGTGCCCAATCGAAGCTGATCGGATCCTCCACATATCCTTCCTTGACAGGAAGCGTGTGACTGCGGGTCAAAGCGGCCGCGAGCAAGCGACTGGTAATTTGGCGATCAGGCGCGAAGAGAAACTCCCACATCTTTTCGCCGCGCAGCGCATGCACGCTGCTTATGCCGACTTCGCCTCCTTTGCGACGCTCGGACATGCATTGTGCCGTTTCCAGGCCGTGAAAATCATAGCTGTCGACGCCCCCATACCCAACGCAGACGCTCTCCACCAGCGGCGCTTCGTGCGGCACCTCCACAGCCGGCAGCCGCCACGTAACGGGCAGCGACGAACCGGCGAGAAACGCAAAGCTCAGCCGCTTCGCGTCGTCAACCATCTCCTTGCAGCGCTGCCAAGTCGTCGAGAGGTGCTTGTCGTTGAAGACGGGCACCGACCGGCCGCTCGCCTCAAACACCTTGACAACCTCCTTGAACCATTCGTAGCGCGGATACAGTCGTTGGCCCTTCTCATTCATGGGATAGTCGCCGTGCTCGCCGATGATGACGACGCCGTCAACCGCCAGTTGGTTGCCGCCAAGTGTCAGCGCTTCGGAAATGGTGGGAAAGAGTTTGAGGTGGTGGCGTTTGACGCGCTCGCGAGCCAGGTCGCCGTCGGGAAACTGATCGATGAACACGGATGCGATATCGATGCGCGGTTGCTGCCATCCGCCGCGCCACCCGTAACCTAATGTGAGCCGATCAAGAAAATGCTGGGCGTGCGAATGCACGCGAACCTCGGTGCCCAAAAAGGCGATCTTTTTCCGCTGCGATGCGGCCGCCCTGATTCGTGAAGTCCATGCGCTGGTAGCGGCGGCTGTAGCGCCGGCGAGGAAAGTGCGTCGGGTCAACATATCAGTCCTCGATCGTGTTTTTGGTTCGAGGCCAAACAGCTACCAGTATCAAGAACGCGATCATTGGCAGACAACCGGCCACGGCGAGTCCTTGATCGAACGATTGGGTCTCATCCACGTGGCGCCCAAACCATCGCTGAGCAAGAGGGGAAAACGCCCAGGCGGCCACTCCCGCAATTCCGGTTATTTTACCTTGGTGGCAGTGCGATATATCTTGTGTAAATGCGTGGTAGATTGGAAAGACGCCCAGCGCTCCCGCGCCAGCAACGAGCAGCAGCGCGAGTAAAATCCATCCCTGTTGTAGCCAGGGAAGAGCTACCGTAAGCAGGCACATCAGGGCGCACACGAAGAACGTGAGAAGCCTGGCCTGTACAACGGGCCGGCCGCGCCGCGCGAGCCATAGCGCGACGGCGCCAGCCCCAAGGCACCCTACATCGGTCGCGGCAAACCACACCGAATTGAAGTATAACGTGTGATCTTCCGCATACCCCCGCCCCTCCTGCAGGAATTTTGGCAACCACGCGCGCAGCAACTGCCACGTGGTATTGATCAGTGCAACAACCGCCAGGATGATCAACATGCGGCGATCAAGCAGGACCCTCCACCAAGGGCCCGATGCTTCGGGCTCGTCAATCGAACCGGCCGCCAAGGTGTCGCGGGGCCCTGTGGCGATCCAGGCAACGACCCAAAGTATGCCGACGGCGCCGACCGCTTGAAAAGGCAATCGCCAACTTGCGACATCATCGGTCAGCATGCGGCTCATGATTAGCGGCGTCGCAATTGCTCCGATCGAGGTGCCGCTTTGAAGCACGCTGTTGCCCATGGCCCGTCCCCGGGCATCGAGCAGGGCACGAACCGTTTTGATTCCGCAAGGCCAGTGGCCAGCCTCAAAAAACCCCAACAGCGTGCGGCAAACGAGCAATTGGTCGTAACTCTCAACGAAGCCAGATGTAAATCCCATGGCTGACCAAAGCAACACAACGGCGGCGTACAACCAGCGCAACGAAACTTTATCCGCCAGAAAACCAAAGAACAGCGACCCCACGGCGAACGCCCAGCCGAAGCCTGCCTCCAGATTGCCATACTGCTCTTGAGACATACTGAACTCACGGCTGATCCGCACGGCGGCGTTCGCCAACGTTTGCCGGTCCATATAGTTGAGCGCCGACGCGAGCAGCAGCAAACCACCAATCCACCAGATCCGCGCGTCGCTCGCTGGTCTCTCGCGCATAGTTTGGGCTGACTTCATCAACGAGAACCCTCTCGAACGTTGCGCGACCCTATTCGCTGGCTCTGCCTGCGGCTTCGGCTTTCAGTCGTTCCCGTTCGGCGACTTTGGCGAATGGGTAATAGACCAACATAGCAATCACAATGGAGACCCCTCCCCAGACGGCGGCTTTCCAGTCGCCGCCGGAAACGAGGTAGTGCCCGATAATGGGCGGCGTTGTCCAGGGCACATTGACGAAAGGTCTGTGGATCACATTCCAGTACATCAGCAGATAGCTGCAGGTTGTCAGGATCAGTGCGTTGAGAATATATGGGATCATGAAAATGGGGTTCAGCACGATGGGGATGCCAAAGAAGATGGGTTCGTTGATTTGGAAAATTTGGGTCGGCAACGATACGCGGCTGACCTTTCGGAACCCGGGTTCCTTTGAATTCCACAGGACGAGAGCCAGGCCAAGGGTTGCTCCCGTCCCGCCCACATTCACGAAGGTGGTAAAAAAGCCGTTGGCCGTGATGTACGGCAGCGGCTGGCCTTGCGTGACCGCCTCGACATTTGCGCCCAGATATTGGAGAAAAATGGGTGCTACGAGGGCGTCCATCGCATTATCTCCGTTGATGCCAACCGACCAGAGCATCGTAACCAGGAAGGCGTATGTCAGGATACCGGGTAGCGTATTGAGGGCAAACACCAGCGGCGAGAACGCCGCTTGCACGATGTTATTAATATCCACTCCCGCGACAAACCGGATTACCCAAAACACGAGCACCAGGAACACGAGCGGACTCAACGAGAGGAACGATTCGTAAACGACGCGCGGCACGCTCTCCGGCATCTTAATGACGAGATTCGTATCGTTGAAGAATTTCTGAACGCGCACCGCAATGAGCGCAATGAGGATGGCGGTGAACAGGCCCTTGGAATCGAGGCCGTCCATTGACAACGTTAAATCGTCGAACTTGATAAGATTGGCAGTCTCCAGTTTGCTTAGATCCTCGGCGCCTAGTTCGATTAGCCGATCCGTCTCCAACGTGTTCAGGTCCTCTTGCTCGAGCTTGATCAAATCCTCTTGGTCCAGCTTGATCAGATACTCATCCTGCAGATTGATCTGGAGCATTAAAAAGATAAGCGTGGCCATCGTGGCACTGACAATGGCCTCTTGCTTGAGACGCTTGCCGAGGTCGTAGCCGATCGCAAAGCACACGAAAACGGAAAGCAATCCGAACGTTGCAGCAACCGGAACCCGAAGCAGGTGAGAATAAGGTTCGATCAGACTTTTCCAGCCCGCAATCGGCAATTCTGCCACGATCATGAACAGTCCACCGATGATCGTCAGCGGCACGACAGATACCATCCCCGCGCGGATGGCCGACATATAAGTGTTCTCGCTAATCGCGATCAGAGTCGGCACAACGTATCGGTTCAATAGTCTGGTCGCTTGGTCCACATTGCCTCCTTTCAGAATATGCTCGCACCTATCATAATTCGGTTACGCGATTTTTACCCGGTCACTTCGTGAGAAAGCCATGCCCGGACAGGTGTCCTCCTTGAAACGACCTGCGCTGCTGGGCGGCGAGCCTGCCTGCGATTTTGCGTGGCCGATCTGGCCGATCCACGACGAAAGCGAAGAAGTCCAGCTGCTGGAGGTATTGCGATCGGGCGAGTGGTGGTATGGCGAGAAAGGTCGCCGCTTCGAACGCGAATTCGCCGCGTTCCAGGGCGCGGCGTACGGGGTGACGTGCACCAACGGCACTACCGCCGTTGAAATGGGCCTGAGGGCGCTGGGAGTCGTCCCCGGCGACGAGGTCATCGTACCACCGTACACGTTTATCGCCACGGCAACCGCCGTGGTGACCGTCGGCGCCGTTCCCGTCTTTGCCGACATCGATCCGGAAACGCTCTGTCTCGATCCGGATGACGCGGCAAGAAAGATTTCCCCGCGGACACGGGCGATCATTCCGGTCCATGTCGCCGGACGCCTCGCGGACATGTTACGGATCAACGAACTGGCAAAAACGCATGACCTGGCGGTGCTTGAAGACGCCGCCCACGCCTGGGGAAGCCAATGCGATGGCCGGGGCGCCGGGACGCTCGGCCGATGCGGTACGTTCAGTTTTCAGGTTTCCAAGAATATCACGGCGGGAGAAGGCGGAATCCTCGTGACGGACGACAACGACCTGGCCGATCTTTGTCGCAGCTTCACTCACTGCGGTCGCACAGAGGGGTCGGCGTGGTACGATCATGACAACTTGGGAAGTAATCTGCGCATGACGGAATTTCAGGCGGCGATCTTGCTTGCGCAACTAGCGCGGCTGGAGGAACATGTCGCCCGCCGGCAGCGAAGCGCAGCCCTGCTCGATGAAGCGTTAGCCGGCATTCCTGCCATCCGCCAACTGGCCCCCGCCCCACGTATGACGCGGCGAAGTTATCACATGTATATCTTTCGCCTCAATCAAACTGAGCTGGGTATCTCGCGCGGGCGGTTTCTCGAGGCGCTCCAAGCCGAAGGGGTGCCGGCATCGGAAGGATGGTATCGACCGCTGTATCGCAACGGCGTCTTCGCCCACGCCCATGTAGGGCCGCCGCATGGAATTCGGGCACCCCTGGCCGGCATGGGAGTTGATTACAGGGGCGTTTCCTGCCCGATGTGCGAACAGGTTTGCAACGACGCCGTTTGGGTCCCGCAGAACGTGTTGCTCGCCGAGGAACCACAAATCCTCCGCCTGGCCGAGGCAATTCACAAAGTAGTCGCTAACGCGGCGGCACTTCGCCAATCAACCTAGGGCCGGCGCGATGCTCCAAGCTGATTTTCTGGGCGGCGTGGTGGAAGGGTTCTACGGTCAGCCCTGGTCCCACCGCGAGCGCCTGCATCTCTTCCACCAGATGGCTGCGTTGGGCTTGAACACCTATTTCTATGCGCCGAAAAACGACTTGAAGCACCGAGCGATCTGGCGCGAGCCGTACGACGATTCCGAATTGGGGTTGCTCCGCGAGCTCGTCCAGACTTGCGACCAGCATGGCTTGAACTTCATCTACGGACTCAGCCCCGGCTTGGATATCCGCTGTTCTGAAGAGGTGGAGAGAAACCGAATCAAGTCGCGGTTCGACCAGTTGCGGAAAGTGGGCGTGCGGCACTTCGCCTTATTGTTCGACGACCTGCCCGGGAAAATGAGCGATGACGCTCGCGGCGCGTACGAACCCCTGGCGGCAGCGCAATGCGACGTGACCAACGCCATCTTCGCCTGGGTCCGCGATCAGTTCGCCGGCGCCCGATTTTTGTTTTGCCCGACCCCGTATTGCGACCGTATGGACCGCGCGCAACTTGGCGGCCCCGGATATCTGGATGATGTTGGTCGGTTGCTGAGTTCCGAGATTGATGTACTGTGGACTGGGCCCGAAATCGTTTCGACGGAAATTCCGGTCGAGTCGATCGAACGACTTTCGGGCCGGATTCGCCGTCCGCCGCTGATTTGGGACAATTTGTTTGCGAACGATTATGACTTCCGCCGCCTTCACTGTGGTCCGTACTCCGGTCGGCCGCGCGACTTGCGCCGGGCGGTTCGAGGCATACTGATCAATCCCAACAACGAATATTCGCTCAACTTCATCCCGCTGCGGACCCTGGCGGCGTTCCTCAGCGGCGACGGCGAGTGGAAACCGCGCGAGGCTTTCTTGAACGCCGCCGCAGAATGGCTACCTTGTTTCGACACAGTCACCGAGCCATTGGCCCTCGCCGATCTGATCCTATTGGTCGACTGTTTTTACCTGCCCCATGCGGAAGGCCCACAAGCAGAAGCGCTGCTCGCGCTGGTCGATCGCCTGCTCGTGGAGTCGACTGACACTTGGGGTGACGCCCACGAAAAGGTTTCCGTAATGAATGCTCGCATCCGAGAGCTGTTCGATCGGCTGACCAAATTGTGTGACCGCGACTTGTTCTATGCCTGGAGCCGTCGAGCCTGGGAGCTGAAAGAGGAGTTGCAGGCAATTGACGCGGCTCTTGCCCAGAAAAAAGCGGGCCGCGATATTGTTGAAGGGATTGAGTTGGAAAATTATTTGCCGGGAACACGTCGGTGTGGGATATTAGCGAAGCTCGAACGTCTTTTGTCGATGGATCCTCAAGGCGAGGTTCGGCCTGGCGCAACGACTTGACGGCAAGGGCATTCTCATGGGGACGATAGTCCGCGATTACCGGCCTGGCGACGAAGCGCCGGCTTACTTCGTCTGCCTTAAGACTGGCAACCACGGCGACGACGGCGAACCGTTTTATCAAGAGGATCCGGATGCCCTGGGGAGAATCTTTGTTGGGCCTTACCTGCGGTTCGAGCCGGGGCTGGCGCTCATGCTCGAAGATGAAGAAGGAGTCTGCGGCTATGCTTTAGGCGCTCTCGATTCGCGAAAATTTTACGAGCGCTACGAAAGAGAGTGGCGGCCGGAGCTCTGCGCGCGTTTCCCAGCCCCGGCCGGCGACCCGTCGAGCTGGACTCGGGTCCAGTCAATCCATTATCTCTACCACCATCCAGATCATTTCTGCCCCGAGCCGTACGAGGTTTATCCGGCCCACTTGCACATCGACCTGATGCGCCGAATGCACCGGCAGGGTCATGGCAGGCGGATGATGAAGGAGTTAATGGACCGGCTACGGGCCAAAGGCGCACCCGGCGTACACCTTGGAATGGCGGCCAGCAATGATCCGGCGTACCACTTTTACACAATCCTGGGTTTCTCGGAACTCTGCCGGCGCGGTGAAGGCGATGACGAAACTGTCTATATGGGCAAGCGATTGATAGGATGATTGCTTCTCTGATGTTGACCGCTCATTGGACTCATGATCCGGAGATAACGCCACATGCGATCGCAACATTGGGAAATGAAAAACAGGCTTGGAGTTCGAACCAAGGCGTTTTTCAGGTTGGTGTGCCACTGCTTGCGGCGCGCCGAATTGCGTTCTTGTGTAGTTCGGCACTGCTCGCCGTTAAGAAATCGCGGTCCGTGGGAGGCAAGCAGTGCGGAGTCGAGTAGAAGCGCCCCTTCGTCCGCCGCGAGCAGTGGCACACCGCGGACACATCAAATTGAAAACCGCACTAGAATGCGACGACTCGGTGCGGCGGCGATAATAGTTCTCGTGTTGGTGCCGTGTGCCCGTGGTCAGGCCGCCGAGCCGTCGCCGTTGCAGCCGATGGAGCCCGCGGCGGATGAGCCATTTCTGCAGGAATTCCGTGAGCCGTTCGTCTCGTGGGAGCAACCCGTCGAGAATGCACCCGTCGCCGTCTCGTTAGATGCTTCCGGCGCACTTTGGGCGGCCGGTCCGTGGGGCGTGCGCCGGCTAGTCGACGGAAAGTGGCAAGCGCCCGAAGGCGATCAACTCAATGGCCCCGCATTCGCGCTTGCCTCCGAAGGCGATGTCGTGTGGGTCGGCTCATGGGACGGGCTATATCGCATTGAGAACGGCAGGCTGGTTCGCGACGCGCTGCAAGGCAAGCCGCTGGGACTCGTGCGGCTTACCGCCGGACGGCTATTCGCGGGCGGTCCCGAGGGGCTTTGGGAGCGCGACGGCGACACGTGGAAACCGGTGGCCGGGCACTTCTCTCGCAGCTTGACCGATGTCGCTGTCGTGGATGACACCCTCTGGATCGCCACGCAGCGAGGTCTGTTCGAGTTGCGCGATGGAAAAACGCACCGCGTCTTTGCTCCGGAAGACATCGCAAGCGGCGCGGTGCGCTCGCTGGCGGGCACCGCCCGCAGGGTGGTCGGCCCGGATGGCCGGCTGTGGATTGGCACCAGCGGCGGCATCGACGTGTATCAAGATGGCAAGCGCGTCGCTCATTTCGGCGGCGCTGAAGGGCTGCCGTGCACCGACGTCCGGCGGCTTAAGTTTGATCCGCAAGGCTTGCTTTGGGTGGCCACCGCGCAGGGGCTAGGCCGCTACGACGGGGCGCATTGGACATGGCGGCACAGTCAACGCTGGTTGCCGGGTGACAATGTGCGCGACTTGGCACTGGCGGGTGATGGCACGGCCTTCGTCGCCACGACCGGCGGCCTGTCGATCTTGAGACAAAAGAACATGACGCTGGCCGAGAAGGCTGAACATTACGAACAGCTCGTGCGCGCACGACACGTGCGCCCGCCGGGTCTAGTGGAGCACTGCATCTTGAAACAGCCCGGCGACTTGTCGAGTTTCTCCCCGACGGATACCGATAACGACGGACTTTTTACAGGCCTCTATGTCGGCGCCGAATCGTTGCGCTACGCAGTGACCGGCGATCCTCAAGCCGCCCAGCATGCCCGCGAGAGTTATCGGGCGATGGAATTCTTGCAGACGGTGACGGATACGCCCGGGTTCGTGGCCCGCACGGTCATTCCCAGCGATTGGGGCCAGATGGCCGATCGCAACCGCACCTACACGCCGCAGCAGGTGGCTGCCGAACGCGTTGAAAATCCTCGATTCAAGCGAGTCGAGAACCGCTGGCGCAAGAGCCGCGACGGCAAGTGGCTGTGGAAGGGCGACACCAGCAGCGACGAGATCACCGGACATTATTTCGCCTACGCGCTGTATTACGACTTGGCGGCCGATGACCAGGAGCGCCGCCGCGTGGCCCAGCACGTGCGTCGGATCACCGATTACATCATCGATGGCGGCTACACGCTGCGCGATACAGACGGGAAGCCGACGTTGTGGGGCGTCTGGGCGCCGGAGCGCCTATTAGACGACCCCGACTGGCAGCCCGAGCGTGGCAGCAACTCAGTGGAGATTCTCTCTTTCCTTGCCGTCGCGCATCACGTAACGGGAGACAAGAAATACCAGCGGGAACTTGCGCGGCTGTTCGACGAAGAGCGATACAGCGAATTGATTCTCACCCCAAAACTATCGGCCCCCTCGGAGTTCACTTACATTGACGACCAGCTGCTGGCGCTGAGCTACCGCGGTCTGTTAGCGTACGACCGCGAGCCCAAACGCCGTGCGGCCTATCTCGAGAGCCTGCGGCGTTGGTTTGAAGTGGTCCGCCGCGACCACAGCCCGCTATATGCCTTCGTCTATGGCGGCGTGATGGGCGGCGACTTCGGCGCAATTGGCTGCGTCGACTTCCTGCGCGATTCGCCGCTGGACATGGTGGATTGGACGGTCGACAACCGTGCGCGCGAGGACCTCCGGCTCGTGCGCCTTCCCGTAATCGAGGACTTGCAGGTCGACCGGCTTCTGCTTCCTAGTGAACGCGGATTGAACAAATGGGACGGCAACCCCTACCGCGCGATCCAGGGCAGCGGCGGCTTCGACGAATCGAGCAGCGTCCACTGGCTGCTTCCCTATTGGATGGGACGGTATTACGGGATCATCGAGTAATCGCACGTTAAGGCGTTTTTTCAATTTGGTGTGGTCGCCGCGGCGACCTTGCGGCGCACCAATTTGCGCCCTCGCCCGATTCGGCACTGCTGGCTGTTAAGATATTGCCGGCCTGGGGAGACAAGCAGTGCCCTATCGAATAACCGCGGCCCGTTCCTCCGCCGCGAGCAGTGGCACACGGGCCCTCACACTCAGAACTCCGGAATCGTCTCTTCCCAGTTCATCGTGCCCAGGGCGAAATAGACCTTTTCGTCGATGTCCTCGCTAATCGAATGCACCGACGCATCACACAATAAGAACAGGGCCTCGCCCGAATGCGAGGCGGACACATCGCGGTCGTCGCTGTCTCGATCGTTCGGCGTATGCCCCGTCTGGAAGAGAGCCATGTGGCCGTGATCGTCCGTAGGGTCGGTAATCTCGCGAACCGCGCCGGCCCACGTGGTTTCATACTCGACGTGTACATCATGCGATCCGGCGGTGCGAAATGGTCCGTTCTGCCGTTCGCCGACCATGAGCGTCTGCGACGTTCCATCCGTAATATCTTTGAGCTTCGTCTCGCTGTTGCGGTAGAACGGACCCCACGGGCCCGGTCGCTGAAACGGATCCGATAGCGCCGGCTCGGCCTGTTCTTGGTCCTCGTCGAGGTCGGGCACTCCGAAGTTGGCCACGTAACAAGCCATGGCGTAGCGCTCGTCGCCCATCTGAACAAAGCCGGTCGGTGAAACATCGTCCGTAGGGCAGAGCAGCGATTCGATATGCTCCTCCCGCACGGCCATGTTCACTGGATCGTAAATTGGCTTCTTGAAGTCGAACGCATCGTACATGCTCTGCAGTTCCATGAACGGGAGGAGCATGGCGCTCCACGAATATCCGAGCGCGTTGCCTTCGGCGCCCGCGGCATACTTATAACCTGGCGGCAGCTTGCGGAAAGCCGATTCGTAGTTGTGCATGGCCACGCCAATTTGGTGGAGATTATTCCTGCACGATGATTTCCGCGCCGACTCGCGGGCCGCCTGGATAGCGGGCAACAACAACGCCACTAGAACGCCGATGATCGCGATGACCACCAGCAGCTCAACTAAGGTGAAGCCTCGATGCCGTTCGCCTAAACGAATCGTGCAACTTTTTCCAATCATCCGAGTGGCCCCCTAAAGCACGTCGCGTTTTTTGGGATGCTGATGCCAATGGTAGTGTCCGCCGAGTGCCGCATCCTTCGCGTGCACATGTTCGTGCGAGGCGTCGACGGCGTGCACATGATAATGGCGATGCCTGGCCGCTGTCATAATCGGTGGGGAGAGCGAACGGTCCGAGCCACCGCATCCGCTGACGGCCAGTGCCAAGAGTCCGACGACAAACGTTCGACGTTGATATGTCATCATGAACTAACCCTGCCGCCCGCTCGTCACACTGATAGGAGCGATTCACTTACTTGCCAGGTTGAATGTCGGCGGCTGGATGTGATTCGTCCGGTGAAACTCGAAGCCGAGCGTGGTGTCGGTGTTGTACTTGGCCGGAATCTTTTTTGTGGGGTGCGTGATTTCAACGCGATAGATGCCCGTTCGCATGAAGCTGTGCCGGCGGAGTTCTTTTGGCAATTCCTCGGGCGCAATCGACATCGAGGCATTTCCGTCGGAGTTGGTGATGCCCTCGGCAGCCTTGATTTCTTCGCCCAGGAAATCTTCCGGAATGAACCGGACTGTGGCGCCGGAAAGCGGGCTACCATCCATCGTAACGGTGCAGTCGAGCGATGTAAGCCCGGCTCCTCGTCCGTACATCTCCTTGATCTGCGCTCCGATTTCCTCCGCACTCAGCTTCTTATCGTTTGACTCATCGTAGGCGCGCAGCTCCAGCAATAGCGCGGGACAAGCTTTCAGCTCGGTCTCATCCAGCAAGCCGTCCCCACTCTTGTCGTACTGCTCAATCGCAGCGGTACTGGCGACCACGGGGTCGACCATGTACGACTCGACCCTTGAGCAGCCGGCTGCTGCGGAGAGCGCCGCCACATAAAGAACGGAAACCATTCTATTGCCAATTCTGTCGCTCATATCCATAGATCGATGAATCCCAATGCTATTATCGTTTCCGTCGCGTCGCCCTGGCTTAAGCCCGCACGCAGGCATTAGAAATGGCCACGAGAACCACGAAAAATAAAAAGGAGCGAAGATTCTTGCCGGTCGGGGCGACGGAACCACCGATTTCGCCACCGTCTTTTTGTGATTGTCGTGCTTTTTGTAACTGGCGGATTGCTGCCTTTACCGTGTTTTAGTTTCCCCGCTATCCCTGCGATTGGCATTGTTTTGATGCACCAGCAAATCAATGTCGTAGCTTATCGCTTGGACACTACCATCGCAGAAAGCGACATGCCAGCCGCCGGCATGGGCGCTGCCGAATATCTCTTTGTCGGAAACGTTTGGAAAATCGGCGAGGGGCAGCTTCTTTCCAGACCGCGAATTGTCATCGCAGTATCCCCACGCCCAGCCCCAGTCGTCGCCGCCTTCCACGGTACTGCTACCATCGTCATTCACTAAGTCGCGGAAGTAATTGAGCGGGTTCAAATAGCGCTCACCGAGCAGGTACGTCTTGGAGGCGCCGTCTGAAATATGGCCCAACCCGACTTCGCTTTCCTGGAACATGATGCCGGTACAAATCCAGGATTGGGCGCCGCTACTAGGTATCGTTTGCAAGCCTAACGTATCCATATAGCGCCTATATAAAGCACGCCCTGTTTTGCTCTTGCCTTGAGCCCAATTGGGCGCTCCTCCAGCATCAGCATCGAGATAAATGCCGTCACCCGCATTCGCCGCGTAGTCGGCGGCGCCGACATAAAAATCGCCTGCTTCCTCATTTCTCTTCGCGTTCACGGCAATATCGGGATGGTGCGCCTCGATTTTGTACGTAATGGCGGGTCTGCGGGAAGGACAATGAAACACGGCTGGAGCGGGTTCGTAAACCATCTGCCGGGCGCCGATCAATTGGGACTCCCCCAGGAGGTCGGATTGACCATCCGAAGGCATGTCGTACAACGCCTGTTCTTCGACGAATGGTAAGATGTTGTAAAGCCAGCTCCCTGGTTGCTCGGCCCCCACGCTTCTATCCGCGTCGCCCACCCAACGCCACCCCCAACCGCCACTCGGAAAAAACTTGTGGGTGCCCTCGTAATTCATGCAACCAAGAGAAAGCTGCTTCATATGGTTTGCGCACTGGCTTCGCCGGCCCGCCTCGCGGGCTGCCTGGACGGCCGGCAACAACAGCGCGACCAAAATGCCAATAATGGCAATAACGACCAATAACTCGACGAGGGTAAAGCCGCGTGAGGCAGTAGGTCGGCCGAGCCGAGGCCGACGCTGTGCCGCTCGGCTCGCGGCACCTACATCGACGGCTCGTCGCGGAGCTTTCCGACAAGTAGGCGTGTACCTTTTCATCGAACCGATCTCCTCTCCGATGTCGCACGGGCAGCGACGAAGTTTATGGAAAGCACTCGACTCGCAAACGCGACACGAAACTGCCGCTCCAACCCTGCAATGGCCCAGGATTGGCGAGGTAAGACCGCAAAAGAGACAAGGCTTTCAATGCTTCTATGTAGCTGAAAGCAGGTGCAATTGTCAATCGGTTTCGCTTCCTGACCTAGATGACGCCTAGTTTTACGGCGCGTATACGTCACCACGACAGCACACGATGCCGGAAGATGTCATTTTTCGAGCAGTTTGGACCGACAGCGGACGGTCCTGAGGTAGCGGCATTTCCGTCGGCGGCCGCACAAAACGCTCGCGGCTCAGCGCTTACGCAATGTCCGTCGTCCCGTCGTGGTGAAATAGGACCTGGCGTCGTAGAACTTACGCTGCCGAGACGCCGTGCAATGGCACCAACCAACACTTAAGCAAAGTGGCGAACAAAGGTCACTGGGCAGCCGAATTCTCAGCGCGCAGGTCTCCGCCACAGCAGTCCCAAGCCGGCCAGCGCTGCTAACAGCACTGTACTTGGCTCAGGGATAGTTGTTGAAACGCGAAAACCAGTGACGTTGTTCCCGCCGGTCGGGAGGCCGTTGAGTCGGTTCGACGACAACAAGTTGATGGGGCCGGCACTCCAATAGCCGCCGCGAAGCCCGCGAGCAGCCGTAGTAAGAGTTGGGCCGTTTACCAATTCAAAATCGGTCTCTTCCCATTCAAAGACGTTACCTCCCTGCCCCCTCGTGCCGTAGGGACTCAAACCGCCGGCAAGCGTGATGTCGGCTGGGCCTTGACCGAACGGTCGGGTGTAAACGGCCGTGCCGGCCGCTGTGCCGCTGTTCACGCTCGTGGGTGCGGTGTCGCTACCTGTTGGATAGTCGTAATAGACGCCGCTGGTTGGGTCGTAGTAGGCTGCCTTGTACCACTCGTCGACGCTGGGCAGGAAGTACCGGGCTAAGCTGTTGCGGTAGAGATTGGCCGGGTTATAGCCGGGATCGCTGATCGACCACAATTCAATATTGGCGTTCGCGCTGTAACCAACGTCGCCCGGCTGAAGGGCGAATTTATACGCCGGTGAGCTGCCGCTGCTCGTGTTGAGCCAGTTCACGAAGCGAGCCGCCTCGTTCCAGCTTACCGAGGTGGCCGGCTTGTCGGCGCCACGAGTATCTTTGGTAATTCCGAGGCCGCCTTCGGCGTTGGCCTTGACGATCATCTGCTCGGAAACCTCAAGCTTGCCCATGCGGAAGGCTTGGGCCACCGAGCCGGCCGGATTTGGATTTCCCGTCGTGTCAGGCAGATTGAGGGGATCGCCGATCGTGGCGAACTTGATCTCGAATGTGTTGGCCCCGCTGCCGAACATAGCAGCTACGGCGCAGTCGGCGGAGAAAATGTACGAGAGCACTACGGCGAGGAGCGTAAGCAAACTGGTGATCTTCATTAGTCGTCCCTTCCAAGGGCTACGAGGTGGAGAACGCTATAGAAAGACTCGGTGTCATTGTAACGAGTTGCGGCCCCCTGCAATAGTCACGGGCGAGATTTTTAGGAATTTTTTCGGAAATAGTTCGCGCCGGCATTGCCCGGTCGGGCAGTGTTTCCACGCGAATCCCGCCTGTGGAGCGAGGTTGGACTTGTTCGGTTTTTTTGGAAGAGATGCAAACTTTCCCTTGATTATTTGAAACTCGCTCGTTACATTCACTAGATGGTGCGGTATTAGCTTGTCCGGCATACGGGTGGACCTGCGCCACGATGCTTTCCCAATGTATATCTACCCGCGTTCCGGTCTTTTCTTAAAGGGTGAGGATCACACGATGAATCGCCATCTGTTTGCATTGGCTTTGGGAGCCGTTCTTTGTGTCTGGGGAGTTACCCAGGCAGCCGTTTACGACGACGTGTACTGGATTGGGGGCGATGGTGAGTGGACCGGCGACGTTACCGCCAATCCTGAATACTCGACCGGCCATTGGTCGAACGACCCCAATGCGGCCTCGGGACTCCCAGCGAAATTCGTCCTTGGCCGAACCGACGGCATCCGTGTTGGCCAAGTCGCCGGCGCGGGTGGGTTTGACTTGGATCGGGTACCATGCAATGAACCCGGCTGCACGACGACGCCGATACCTGGCGGCACCCAATTAGGTACCGACATGTATATCACCACGGGCGCCACGGTTAACTACAACCCGAATCGGATGTTGCTCACGGGCGATGATGGTCTCGATCGATTTGGCGATTTCCGCATTCAACCCGATGCGAACTTTCCTGGTACGCCTACGTTGAATTTGTCGAATGGTTCCGTCTTCGAGCATCAGACCACGTTCGGCGGCGACATCGACGGCATGTGGACGCGCTGGAACGGGGCCGAATTAAACCTCGACGGCGAAGGCACGGCCTTTCGTAGAACGGGAGATGCAGCGAATGGTTTTGCGAGCGGCGCGTGGATGTTCGCGTCGTATCATGGATATGCGAATAGTTCGCAAACCGTCCATATCACGAATGGCGCCCGTTTCGAGAATCAAGGCCAGGTGTGGTTCGGCATATCTGGCAACGACGTCGGCGAAGAGAATCAGCCGGGGATTCGAGTCGTTGTGACGATCAACGACGGGCACATGGATCTCACGGGCGGCGATGAGTACGCGCTGGATAACGATAATTTCTTAACGAGAGGCGATTTGTCCTTTATCTACGACTGGACTTACGATACGGACCCGACAAATGACGAGACCCTCGTCATCAACTTCACGGGTCCCGGCGACATTACAGTCGATGGGGAAGACCCCAGCCCCATTGATGTTGAAGATGGAACGTATACGCAGGCGGAACTCGATGCGGAGTTCGGCGCGGGGCGCGGCGGCATCCGCGTAGCCCATCAAGTGGCTACTGGAATTATTGGAATGACTGACAGCGACTACGGTAACGACCGCAACATTCAGAGGTCCTACCAGGATCTTTGGGATATGGGCATCCTGCGGGCCAACAACAAGAGTGGCCTGACCGGCGACGATTTTGACGACTTCTTTACGACCACAAATATGCCGGGAGACAACGACTACAAACTCACTTCGCTCGTTGTTGCAACCCCGACTCTCGAAGGTGATTACAACAAAGACGGGAAGGTCGACGCGGCAGACTATGTCATTTGGCGAAAGACGCTCGGTTCGACAACCGACCTGGCGGCCGACGGCGACGGCAGCCTGAAAATCGATGTGGTTGACTACATGTACTGGAAAAGAAACTTCGGCAACATGTTAGGCTCGGGCAGCGGTGCTGGTTCGTTGGCCGGGGTGCCGGAACCTGGTACGATGCTGCTGCTGATCGTCGGCTTGGCTCCCCTCTTGGCATTCAGGTCAAGAGTAAGCTGAGATTGACGTTCCTCATTCAGGGCCGTAAGAGCTGTGAACACGGTGGCACGGGATGATGCTTGGGCAGGCATCCCGTGCCAGTTTTTATGCGCTCCAGCAGCGCTCCGATGCTCATCTCACCGCCACCGGCACATCGAACGTGTGCTCTCCCTTGCCCTCCGGGAGAACGATGCGGTAACGGATGATAGCCTGCCGTGTGCCCGCCGGGATCTTCAGCGCGCCCTGCGCATAATGGGTCGGCTCATCGCCAGTCGGCGGCTCGTAGACCGTGGCGACTTCTTTGGCCAATACGGTTTGGCCGTCGGCGTCCAGCAGGACGTTGAACACCTGTGCGTCGGCGACGGGCTTTCCTGCGCGGGTGACCTGCACCGCCGGCTCCACGTCGTCCCCGGCAAGCAGCAACACTCCGTGGTGGCCTAAAGCGATATCATAGCCTTGCTCGCTGATCTCCTTGCGCCACACCAAGGCGTCATCGTCGCCATGGCTATGGCTGTACGCCTCCGCGTGATGGTGTCCATCTATGTCTGGCTCGATCATACCCACGTACGGCGTTCCATCGATGGTTACTCTCATTTCAGGATCATCATCGAGCGATTGCGATGCGCCGGACACGACGGTCTGCAACGGCTCGCTCGTTAGCTCGAAATACGACGATTTACCAGCCGCATCGCCTGGCTGCGCGACGGCTGGCAAAGTATATTCGGTCGGCTCTCCGTCGACCGACACATTGATCGTGACCGATGGAGCCTCAATCGGCGCCGCAGTCGCAGCGTCCTCGCCAAGCAGATAAATGCCTACGCGATGCGAGACGTCGTCGTGCGTGAGTTCGGCATGGTATTTTTCAGTGCCAAGATCAATGATATGTCCCTCGTGTGGGCCGTGGCCATGATCGTGATGGTGCGAGTGTGCGTGGCTGGCTGCCGTTTCGCTCGTCGCCGGCGCATTGGTTCTACTTTTGCCGCAGCCTGTCAGCCCAACGAGGCACATCGCGAGCAGACCGCATGCAGTGGAAAGTGACATTGTTCGCATGGCAGACCTCCTGAAAAGAATGTGAGCACCATGTTTTGAACTGCCGACTACAACAGATGCTATTGGCTCATTTCGGTGCACCTGGCGACCTAGGCGGTTCGATTATTCTACAGATTTGCGGCCGGATTGTGCATATCCTGTTAACCATCGCCTGCCCTTGCTTTGCTGGGCCGATTATGATGGGCTCCTCCGCTTCAACAGTCCGTCGGTCAGCCCCCGACCCAGATTCCCAGGAAACGACGGTATTAGAGTCCCAGCCGCAAAAATTCCATGCGCGCTCCAAATGACAATACTTTGCCACGCAATTGCTCTCGTCGCAGCTGTATTCGTCGCCCCCTTGGCCGTCGCAGCCGACGATAATTCTACTGTCTCAGACGAGAACCAGCATCTTGCCTTTCCGGGTGCCGAAGGCTTTGGCCGCTTTGCGCGTGGCGGACGTGGCGGAGATGTCTACCATGTCACCACCTTGGCTGATGACGGCCCCGGATCACTTCGCGATGGCATTCACACTGCAACTGGTCCCCGCACGATCGTGTTTGATCTATCAGGCACGATTCTCCTAAAGACGCCGCTGGTCGTCGACAAGTCGAACGTGACCATCGCCGGCCAGTCGGCGCCCGGTGACGGCATTTGCCTGCGGGATCAAACCTTTCGCATCAAAAACGCCTCGCACGTCATTGTCCGTTACGTCCGTTTCCGGCTCGGCGACCGCAATAAGCTGGTTCCCTCGGGACCCGATTGTGTGAACACCGACGATGTCGATCAAGTGATCTTTGATCACATCACCGCCTCGTGGGGAATCGACGGCAATCACGACCTGCGCCGCGGCGGCAACTTTACCCTGCAGTGGTCGATTTACGCCGAGGCGCTTCACAACAGCATTCACGAAAAAGGTCCCCACGGGATGCTGGCCTCATTCCGAGACCTGACGGCCGGAATCTCCTTGCATCACAATCTGTTCGCCAGCAGCCGCGAGCGGCACCCGACACTCGGAGGGAGCCCGCGGACGGATCCCCAGGCGATCGTCGATTTTCGCAACAACGTGATCTACAACGTCGAGGGCGCGACCAATCTCGGCAATTGCCAAGTCAACGTCGTGAACAACTACTTCCGACCAGGCCCCAACACGCCGGCCGATCATCGGCCCTTGGCCGTCAAAGCTGAAAATCGCGGATCAACCAAGGCGTATCTGGCCGGCAATGTGTTCGAAGGCGCTAACGAGCTGAATCGCGACAACTTTCGCGCCATCGACTTCGTTCGCTGGAGCACAGGGAATTATCTCCGCACCTCGTTGGCCGATGTTCGCGCGGACAGCGAATTCAATCTGGCAGACAACCGTCCGCGCACGCAATCCACACCAGATGCCTATGAGATCGTATTGCGCTCGTGCGGTGCATCGCTCCGTCGCGATGCCGCCGACGCACGTTTGGTGCAGGGGATCCGTGATCGGACGCATCGCAGGATCGATTCTCAAGAAGAAGTGGGCGGATGGCCCGAATTGCGAAGTATGCGCCCGCCCAGCGACCGCGATGGCGATGGAATGCCAGATAAGTGGGAGTTGGATTGCCGCCTCAATCCCGACGACGGTGCCGATGGAAGCCACGATCGCGATGAGGATGGCTATACGAATCTTGAGGAATATCTGAACTCGCTCGTTTCTGGGCGCTAAATCGGCCGCGGCCATATTCTGTAAACTTTTTTGCCCGGCGCGTGGGTTGACAGTTCTCGGTCATTTTGCTAAAAACCGTGCGTCTGGACGATCTGCCTGTCTCAGCCATCTCAGCGCTCATGCGTTTCTTACCGGCGATCATGCCTTCTCTGGGCTGATTCGCCCCCCCATTGGATTGATCGCCAAGCGGTCATTTTTCCCGAAGCCGGTGCGGCTGTACGCACCTCTTTCCCATGGTGTCAGCATAGTTCGCAGTCCCCAATAGCGGAGGAGGAATATCGTGTGTAGCAAGTGCATCCATTCATGGCCGGCAATTTATACACTCGTAGCAGTGGCGGGTGGGCTCTTCGGCGGCCCCGTGCGTGGCGCCCCGCCCCACAACATCACTGTCGACGGCTTATTTGCCGATTGGAACGCTGTGCCATCTTATTTGGATCCGGTAGATGACGAGACCCAGGACTGGCACGGCGACCCACCGGCGCCCCTGGCGAACCATCCCGACGTTGACGTGCTGGAGTACAAATTCACTCACGACAAGCACAACCTGTACGCATACTTTCGGGCACAGGGCCAGGTTGGCAGGACACAGCGGGCCGCCGACGGCAACGGCCCTGCCGGCAGGTTCTATGTGATTGTCACGATCGACGTCGACAATAACAACACGACCGGCTACGACCTGAGCGACGGAGGCTACTATCCCTCGTCGAACGGCTACGACATGAACATGGAAATTGAGTACTACGACGGGGCGTTCAACACGGGCCACTACATCAATCACGGGGCGCCCAGCGACAGCGACGAGGATTTGGCGCCCCTGATAGCGCAGCAAAACCAAGGTATCGTCGACGTATTGCCCGGGTCCTACGACGGCTACACGCAGTGGGTCATGTTTGGCGACTCCACGTCCGGGGTCCAGGATCTCAACGATGGAACCAGCATTACGTATGTATCGGACAAGGGACCGGTCGTCCAGGGAATCATTGAGGCCGCCATTTCTCCGGATGGCCATGAATTGGAGATGGTCGCGCCCTTTGTTGGTTTTATGAGCTACCCAGGCGCTCAGCCGGGCCAGCGCGGCGACCCGATCATGGCATTGGGCCGCACCATCGATATTTCCTTCTCCCTCGAATCCAGCCCCGAGCTCTTCGACAACGGCGAGTGGGCCAGCGATACTGCGGCGCCCATTGTGGGTTATTTCCTCGGCGTCCCCGAGCCGTCGTCCTTGATGTTGGGGATTGCCATGTTCGGTTGGATTGTATTGGGCTGCCAGCGGCGCTTCCGTTGCCGTGATGCAGGGCTGTTTGACATTAAGTTCTAGTTCTCGCGCACCATTATCAGCCACACCTCAGCGATCTGGCATCCACGACCAGGGCCGCCTCGCTCCGGAGTGGACTGCCATGTAAGCGTCAATTCGCCGTTCGATGTTGCGTCCATGGGAATATCGAACTCGACCGGCTTGACGGGCTGTGGTTTCGATTGAAAGGGATGGACCTCGATCTCTCGCTTTTCGGCGTTCGCTGATGCGCAGATCGCGACAAGCCGAACCTGGACTGCAAAGTAGTCCCCCGCATAAACGACGCGTAGCTTGTACCGGGCAAACGGATCCAGGTCTCGGTAGTGCATCGTGACAGGAGTTTGGTAAAGCCCATCCACGTGCGTGCACCAAGATCGTCGCCAAGAGAGATCTGAGCGAAATCCGACCGTTGGAGTTTCGAGGTTTCCAGGATCCTTGGCGTAGGACTCGTCGCGGATAAGGTGAGGTTGGCGTAAAGGGTTCCCAAGATCGTCGTAGAATCCACCGGGGCCCGGATCTTCCCAGTGGAGGATCTCATCGATTCCGCGGAGCTTTGCGACGTCGCTATCGAGTTTTCGCAACTCGGCGAAACGGCGTTTCAACCACACTCGGTTGTTGAGTGGGACATCCAACTCATCCAGGTTGGCTCCCCGATTGATATCGATGGCTTGGTACTTCTCAACGGAGAGCTGCATGCCAATCGATTGAAAGAGGGCCTCGGCCAACTCCTTCACACGAGCCGCCAGCGCGTCGGCGTTCGTTGTGGAATCGGCGCGATCGAGGACCCGTTCTGCATCGTCGATGGCTTTGGATACGCCAATTGTCCGGGCGTTGGTCAAAACGCTCATCGCCTCGGTCTCATGCGCAGTCTCCTCGATCAACCGGAAATGTTGATAAGCGTCATAAGTTGCGCGATAGAGGGCTTGCTGAAATCGCCAGTTGCGCAGCGTGCTGGGCTCCGCGGTTGACTCCATGGTGCGGAACTTTTGCAACGTCGCCGGGATGGCATCGTTGTTAAGGAGAGGGCCACGCCAGTTCCGTTCAAGGGCAAGTAAACCTTGGGCAAAATCGTCGATGTACTTCGGGCCAACAAAGTACCGGCTGTAATCGCGTAGCGTGTCAGCCGGCTGGGAATCGGGGTCCCAGCAAAGGGCGCTCCAGATCATCTTGTTGACATCGTCGTTGCACCCTTCGGAATACGTGATTACCCCGCGAGTGTGGTCTTTATAACGCCGAAAAATGATTGATTCGTCCCACGGCCGGGGATTGATGACCTCGCGCCCCTCGGTGAGCGCAAAGGCCAAGTCCCAATCGGGAACGGGGTACTCGCAGCGCATGCTATGGGTAATGTCGGGATAGCCACGGATCGGGAACCGGCTCGGCACGATCTTGCGCAGCTTGGCTACGCTGATTCGCGTTTGCGGGCCATGGACGATTCCCCCAAGCCATTTGGGCTGGTCCTCAAGGATTTTCAGCATTTCGTCGAACCGGGGCTGCGTGAGGCTTTGCATTGAAATCCATATCTGGGCGCCGGGATGAATACGATTCAATTGATCAGCTTGCCGAGCAAGCATCGCCATGAGCTCACTCGGGGGCACGCTGCCTGGATCGCCTGTGGGCACAAACAGGGCGTTGACGCGCGGCAGCTTCGAGAGCACTTCACCCCACTCCTTGACCGCCGCATTGATGGCCGTGGGCGTCGAGTAGCTGGACTCCATTGCCGGATACCAAATCGAGACGTCGAGCCCATACGTTGCCGCAATCTTCGACATGCCGATCATCATTTCCATTTGCGGCAACGGGAAGTGCGGGCTGTCCGCGTCATCATCCGATCGGGGAGGTATTAGCTCGATCGCGTTGCAGCCAAAGACCGCCAGATCGCGGATGTATTGCTCCCATTGGGCCAAGCCCCATGCGTCGTAGGAATTAGTCTTAGGCCGATAGCCAAGCTGATGACCACGGATCGGCATGGCGGGCGCGGTCGTCACTTGGAGCGGAGCGCGCAGTTCGATCCGATCCCGAGACATGTCCAGCGAGCGCAGGAGTTTTCCAACGCCGAAGAGAACGCCGCGAGAATCATTGCCGACAACACCAATTACAGGAGCTCGTGCCCGCGATGTCTCCGTTCGAATTCGGAATCCTTCTGGAGGGAGATGTTTTGAATCAGCCGCAAGATCCGTCGCGAAACGGCCAGAAAATCTATCCAACGAGGTAACGGGCGTGATAGCGATCACTGGAGTCGTGGCATCCGTCGGCCAGGCATTGGCCACCGGCAAACGTAAGCGCGTTCGAGCAGCGATCTCGTCAACGAGTAGCTCGACGGACTTGTTCTCCGGTCCGTTCAGATTTTCTGGCACGACAAGCTGAGCTGCACGAAGATCGATGGGAAAAGAGTCTTTGTTGTGTTCGAGGGCGCAGGTCGTGAGCTGGTGCAGAATAATGATCGCTATAGCAAGACCATTTCTTGTCACCCGTGATCGCTTCACGTATCCAAGCATAGGAGTTTGGACCTACTGTCGTGGGCTACAAAGCGGCCTTCCCAGGCGACAAACGATGCCGAAGCGTGGCTATTGCGTCTGCCATGGCACGCCTTCGCGCCGCCAGTTCCGAAATTGTTTTTTCGCCGCTTGTTTTTACGTACTCAAGTACGTGGGCTTCTGCCGCGACGAAATCGTCGGCCGCGTCTGCCACTTCCGTTGCGATTTCCAGCGGGATGCTGGAAACTCCATTGCAATCACCGTGGAGCAGGTCTCCGGTTCGGACGGGGAGTCCACCAACACGTACCGGTGCGCCGACGTCGACGATTTGTGTGTATGCATGAGAACAAATTGTCGAGGCCGAAAAGACCGGGAAATTGAGCGCTCGCACCTGTGCGAGGTCGCGACCGCCTCCGGACGTGACAATGCCTACTGAGCCAAACGCTTGATAAGTGCTGCACATTACTTCCCCGAAGGTAGCGCCGACCGGCGGGTCATCGAGGTCTTGGAAGACAACGACGGCGGGTCCGGCAAGCCCTTCGAATTGCTTAAGCTGCGCTTCAAGCACGTCGTAAGTGCTTTGGTTCGATGGTGAGGCACATCGCATCGCTGCTGTGGCCGCGAATCCCACCATCGGCTGCATTTCTGGAAACGCGGCCCGAATCCTTGCATCCATGTATCCGACGTCGCGCGGCCGTATATTGAACAATTCGATCACATTGCAAATTGTCGGCGTGTCGTATTTCGCCAGCTTGCGAAGGGTCTCGGCGGTTATTTGGATGGTTGCCAACGCAATGTCCCCATAACTACGATTGCTTTTACTTGCCGATCGGTACGATATCATGACCTCGTACAACGGTGGTCAAAAACACTGTAAACTAGCTGGACCCTATTGGTCTTCCGAGTATTCGGTAATATCTTCTTCCTCCAGGACAAAGTAGTTTATCACGGTTCGTTCTTGCGACGTGTAGACTCCGTGTATCCGCCCGTCGGCGCTTTCAATGATGTACGGGTAAGCGGCTGTGTCGCCCGGTTGGTTGACAATGTTGCGAGAATAGGGCCAAGTTTTGCCGTTGTCGACCGAAATGGCCACGGTCAGCGGCATGCGGTCGCCGACGTTCGTGTCGTTGTATACCAGCAGGAGATGGCCGTTGCGGAGCTTGATGAAATCGACCGCGGAGTTCGGATTGGGGAACTCGGAGTCCTCGCCCTTGCTCCACGTGTGGCCGCCGTCTCGCGACTCACTGCGGATGACGAAGCGGTCAGGGTTAGGCTCAAAATCGCCGCCGGGCCGGCAATAAGCTACAAGATAGTCGTCCGTAATTTGCACGACCGCCGGCTGCAGATTGCCGTTACGCGAATAAATGCGTTTTGATTCGGTCCATGTTTTCATCTTTGGGTTGTAACGGAAAAAGAAGCTGCACGTGTCCGCCGCCGTCCGCTCACGGTCTTCGCCGGTCTCGTGATAGACGGGTAGTAGATAATCGCCGTTCATTAGCTGAATCGGTTGCGATCGGACCATCGTGCCTTTTTCGAACGATAATAGCTCCGAGTCGGTCCAACTGTTTGCATTGTCCGATGAATACTTGTATTTGACCACCGAGTCGGACCATGTCTCGCCGTAGCGGACGACGTAAAACAGCCAGGCGACACCGCCCGGTTCCTGCCAAATAACGGCATTGCCTTCCGAGCGGTCCGGAGTGTCGGCAATGCGCTTTGGTGTCGACCACTGAGAGGCCCCTTTAGAGAGACGAGATCCGAAGACGGCGGTGTCGCCCTCGTACTCGCCTTCTCCGCCGTAATAGGCTATGAACAAGTCGCCGTTTCGCAGCTCTTCAATGGCTGCTGGGTGTTTGTAGACCCCCCCGGGAATTTCCGGGCCGAAAACTCGCTTGATTGACAACTCAGCCGACGCCGTTCCTGACAACAACGAGACGGCTATGGTACAAACCCAAAAGGTTTTTATTTCGTCGCGTCGCATGAATGTAGTTTCCTATCAACATTAGAAGAGGGCCGACGATTCAGTTATCGCCGATTGTAGTTCGAATGCGTGCTTTGCAGGAAGGGATTGGTGGCTTTTCCGGAGTGAACTTGTTCGCATTTTTTCGGACCAATGACACGGCCCGCAGGTTCAATGATCACTAATTCGCATCCCTCGCACGATGACCGAACCACTCCGCCGCTCTGGCTAGCGCTCGTCGCTGCAGCGTCGGCCGGTGGAATGGGCTGGGGCATTCGTGGGCAGTACGGTCACGAGACCGGCGCCATGCTGGCCGGAGTATTGGTCGGGCTCGTGCTGGTGCATTTGTTTTGTCCGCTTGCGACTTCGCTGACGGCAGCCAGGGCAGTGGCCCTCTGCGCTCTGGGTATTTCACTGGGCGGATCGATGACGTACGGCCAAACGGTCGGATTGACTCACGACGCCGAGTTGATCGGCAACTGGGAGGCACTCCGCTGGGGACTGTTGGGCCTGTCGCTCAAGGGAGGGATTTGGATTGCATTTGCGGGGGTAATGCTGGGGATGGGACTGGGCGACCGCCAGTATCGACCCTTGGAACTCGCCGTCCTGCTGGTCGTGATGCTGGCCTGCCTGTTCTTAGGCGTCTATCTCTTGAACATGCCGTTCGATCCGGCAGCGCGTGAACTGCCGAAAATCTACTTCTCGGACGATTGGTACTGGGAGCCCGGCGCCGATCTTGAACCTCGGCGCGAACGGTGGGGCGGACTCCTTATGGCACTTGTGGCTTTGGTCGCTTACGTCGGCGGTGTCCGCAAGGATCGACTTGCCCTCCGTCTGGCTGCCTGGGGATTCTTGGGCGGTGCCATCGGATTTCCCGGCGGACAGTGTTTGCAGGCTTACCATGCCTGGAACGTGGAATCGTTTCGCCAAGGTTGGTTTGCAACGCTCGAACCGCACATGAACTGGTGGAATGTCATGGAGATCACGTTCGGGGCGGTCTTCGGTGCCGTGCTCGCGCTTGGGCTGTGGTTGAATAGGCGGCTGGTTGCGGCCGAGGAAAAAGTGGCGACGAGCGTTTTCAACGAGCCCGTCGAATGGCTGCTTGTTGCGGTTCACTTGGTGGCGCTAGTGACATGGAATTTCGCGGAGGTTCCGCTCCTCGATCTGGTTGCCGACCATGCTCTGACCATGATCGCGATTCCGCTGGTGGCCGTGATGGGAGGACGACTCTGGCCGTATTTGGTCACCCTGCCGATCGTCGCGCTGCCCGTTGCTGGTAAGACGGTGCGGCAGCTTTGTTACGAGGAAACCGCCGTATCTCCTATCGCGGGATACGCGTTTTACCTGGTCCTGCCGCTGGTCGTGGCCACAGCGACAGCGCTCTTGCTGGCCCGGCAACCGGATAGCCGCCCAAGCTCACGCACGTTTTCGCGGTGGGCACTGCTGGTGACAACGTGGCTTTATTTCGGGCTGAACTTCGCGTTCTTTCATTACCCCTGGCCATGGCAAGCGTGGACTGGCCGCACGCCTAGCGGCATTGTGTTTGCCGTGTGCAGCGTGATACTTACGTCGATCGCTTTGTATACTGGTCCGGAACCAGCTGCAAAGTCACAGCCTCCGGAATTAGCAGTTTGAGCAGGTTGCGGCCTTCCGGGATGCTACTCATGAAGTCCCTCTTCGATTGGCGGCAGTCGTGAGGTGACGGAGGACGGCTGGATCATCGGTTCCTTCACCGAGCAAATCGCCTCGACATTAGCTTCCGGCGGCGGTTCGAAAGTGCACTTCTTCCGCATCCGCGCCCGACCAGCCGCAATCGGCTCCAAAGGCGCCGTGAAGAAATCCTGTCTGCAGAAGTAGCAGACATAGTGCCCTCGTTTTGTAATGGAGAGGATGCTAGCGCGAGCATGGCGCGCCAGTTTAGCAGACGGCCGTGACTGTTTCATCTTGCACTGCCCAGTTAGAAATCTGCCCAACGCTGGCTCAGAACAAGGGTTGCGAGCAGAACTCGGCTGACCGCGGGCAGAGATGAGAATGTGGGCGGGGGGAATGAATGTCGGAAAACGGTGGGTTGTTGACCAGTGTCACGCGTTAACGAGTTCTCGACACTTTCTATGCGGCCCGGCCTCGCCGGAGACACCAGCCAGCCGCCGCAAACATCATCAGCGGCAAAGTCGCTGGTTCGGGAACGGCGGCGTTCATAATGGCACCCGCGCCGCTGCCAAGAGTTTGGCCGAAGTGCGACCGCCACACGTCGTAGTCGCCGGAGTCGATTTGATTGTTATGGTTGCCGTCGGCGGCGAGGGCGGAGCCGGTTTGGCCAAATGTTTTCCGCCAGACGACGTAGTCGGCCCCGTTTATCTCATTGTCCCCGTTGTAGTCGCCCATAAGAGTGCCTGTCACTTCGCCGGCCACCAACCAAGCTTGGAAACCCGCGCCAGGCGTGCTAATTGTCGCGTCCAACGATATGGACAATTCGAACTCGCCGGTCGGCGACAGCCCCAAGTCATCCATCGTGAACACACTATCGGCGAAGTATGCTGTGGCGGTAGCAACGGAATCGAATTGCTCGTCTATCAGCATGTCGCCACCAGACTGGATGGCAAAGTGGAGCTCGTCGAACCCGGCGTCGATCACGACTGGATTCGCCAATCCGAGAACAAGCCTCGCCAGATCGCCTTGATCGTCATCGAAACGGACGTCGATCGACGTCTGAAAACTATGCGGCGTGTTTGCTGCATCGCCACTCAAAACGCTTTGCATTGCCACAAGCATCGAACTACCGATTATACTTGATGTCACGGTGGGCGCGTTTGCGATCACGTTGGCCACGTCCGTCGGATCTGGGTCCATCACGGCGAATACCATTGCATTTCGTTCTCCGGCGGTGGGAATCTCCGGCATAACCTGATTCCACGCGATATAGGTTTCCGCCGCGCTCCAGCTACCGACTTCGGATGAAGCTTTCGCTGTAAAATTGCCAAACGGCGCGTCGCCTGCACGGCTCTCGGCCGACGTCATGCCGCTGGCGCCGGAGGCGAAGGCTCGTGCATGTGCCGCGCCAAGCGAGTCGCCCTTCCCACCTATTGCCATGGCATTGGCCAGCGACGCTCCGCCTGGAGAATCGCTCCACGCCAAAGCAATCGCGCCGCCACCCGTGCCGTTGCTGAATTCGGCGAGGCCGGCATTTCCACCGGTCGCGTTGGAATTCGCCGTGGCAGTTCCGCCCTCAGTGCTGGTGGCATAGGCAGTGCTTTCTGCGAGGGCGCCGCTGCCACTCGTGCTTCCATTCCCGCCGTTCCCGCCAATCGTATTGGCAGTCGCGGTGACATTGCCAGAATCTACTAGATCAATGTAGGTCGAGGCGCCTCCGCCGTCCTGTCCGACGGTGCCGTTTCCACCTCGGCCGCCTTGCGCTTTAACGAGCCCGACTATATCCGCGCCCCCTTCGTTGGTCGCCGTCAAATACGAGGCGGAATTGCCGGCCAGTCCCGCCTCAGCAAATTCTTCAGCCATGGCGTCGCCGCCATTGCCGCCAGTGGCAAATTGTTCAAGCGTGAGCAGCCCCGATGTGGAACCGCTCACGGCGTCGACGAGGAACGAGCTGGGCCCGTTACCACCGTTGGCGAACTCAAATACTATTTTGGGCGGCTTTGGCGGTTGCTGGGGCACTGGAATTGGGTTCTGCCAGCTTTTGCCATTTCCTCCCGCGCCGCCGACCTGGATGGCAGTGGCCTTAGCAGTGCCGCCGCCCGTGGAGGTTGCCGCAGCGGTGGCCACAGCCTCGCCACCTGTTCCGCCAAAATAACCTTCTCGAACCGCGCTCGCTCCACTTCCACCCGTAGCGTGGGCGACCGCAGTTACATCGCCGCTGCCGGTTACTTCGGCGTTCGCGGTGGCGGCCGCTCCGTCGCCGCCATGGGCCTCCCCGAAACCGTTTCCGGATGCGGATGCGTCTCCGCCAGAGCCGCCGGTGGCCGTGGTCGTGGCCGAAATACTGCCACCTTCATTGGAAGTCGTAAGGGATGAACTGGCGGTGCCTGCCGCCGCGACTAGTCCGCCGATCGTTCCGCCGGCATCACCACCAATGGCGGTCTGTTCGAGCGTCAGCATGCCGGCCGTCGATCCGCTCACGGCATCGATGAGCGTCGAACTCGCGCCGTAGCCTGCGTGAGCGAATTCTTCTAACTGATAAGCTGATGGATGCGGCATCCAACTCCGGCCGTCGCCGCCCGCGCCGCCGACTTGAAGCACGCTGGCCTTGGCATTGCCGCCGCCGGTGGAGGTTGCGGCGGCGGTGGCCAGCGCCCCGGCTCCGGACCCACCATAAAAACCGGCTCGGGTCGCGTTCGCTCCACTTCCACCTGTGGCCTGGGCGATTGCCGTCACGTCACCGCTGTCGGTCACTTCGGTGTTCGCGGTGGCGGTCGCTCCGTCGCCGCCATGGGCCTGAGCGACGGATGGGCTACCGCCGCGGCCGCCGGTGGCCGTCGTCTTGGCCGATATGTCGTCGCCACCTGAATTGGACGTGGTAAGGGACGAGCTGGCGATGCCAGCCGCACCGATGAATACGCCGTTCGCTCCGCCGCCGGCGCCACCGGTTGCGTTCTGGACCAGCGCTAATAGTCCGGAGGTCGAACCCGTAACAGCATTCTCCACCGAGACGCCGGCGCCGTTGCCGCCATAGCCGCCACTCGGTGCATCGCCGCCAGCGCCGCCGGTTAAATTGCCGGTGACAAGAACGGCGCCCCCGGCCGTAGAAACACCGCGCACTAGACCGAGCGATGCCGCACTGCCGTCGCCGGCCGTGCCACCGCCGTTCGCATTGCCGCCCTGGCCGCCAATTGCCGTGGCGGTGGCGGTAATGTCGCCGGCCAATTCGAAATCGATCCCCGCAATGGCTGTTGCGCCCGCGCCGCCGTCCGAACCCCCGATGCCTGTGCCGCCGGCGCCGCCAGATGCCGACGAAACGCCAATCAGCTCCGTGGCCGTGGGATTCAGTGCCGCGAGGATCGATTCGGCAAGACCAGCCACACCGACGGTGCCGCCGTCGCTCCCACCGCCGACACCGCCAACTGCATATTGGTTCAGCGTGAGCGTTCCAGCCGCCGAACCGCTGGGGGCTGTACCCAATATCGAGTCGGCTCCGTTCCCGCCGTTGGCGACTACCGTGCCGTTGAAATACTTTGAGCCGAAACCACCGTCGCCTCCGCGTTGCGTGACGCTTGCCGTGGCGTCGCCGCTGGTGGAGTTGGCGACTGCGAATGACATGGTGCTGAGGCCGCCGTCGCCGGCGGCAATACCGGTCGTTTCATTGGCGAAGGTGCGGCCGCCGCTGCCTCCATTGCTGATGACATCGATGAACACATCGCCCTCAGCGGTGCCGGTGCCCGATGCGGTCGCCGATCCACCGTCGCCCCCTCCGGTTCCATCATTTCCAGTGCCGCCCGCGCCGCCGAATGCATGAGGGCTTAGATTTAACCCGCCGCCGCCGGGATCGGTAGCCGTGAGTTGCGACAGGGCGTCGCCCGCCAGGCCGACTGACCCGCCGTGGCTGCCGCCGGCCGCGCCGCCAGTGGCAACCTGGCCAAGTTTTAACAGTCCGTCGGACGTTCCGCTGACGGCATTACTCAGTGTTGAATAAGCGCCATCACCACCATCCGCTCCTGACAAGCCCGTTCCGCCGGCGCCGCCAGTCTGGCTCGCTTTTGCTTCGGTGGTGCCATTCCCGGTGGTAATGGCGGTCGCAGTACTTTGCGCCGCGCCGCCGTCGCCGGCGCGAAATCCCTCGGATTTGGCATCGCCGCCGGCGCCACCGATCGCAGAATCGTCGACGGTGACATCGCCCGATCCGTCGTTGCTGCCGTAGGACAATGAGTTCGCGTCGCCGCCCCGGCCACCATCGCCGCCGGCAAAGCCACTACCGCCGAGACTGCTGCCCCCGTTGCCGCCGGTGGCGCGGCCGTTCACGAACAGATTGCCGTTGCTGATCTTCGTGCCGCTGGCCACGACGGTAGCGTCTGCGCCGTCGCCGCCGGCGTCGTCCGAATGGCCCCGGAGGCTCCCATTGCCGCCGGTTGCCTGCGATTCAAGCGTCAACTGGCTTGCATTCGAGGTGTGGGTGAGCGAACTGGTGGCAGTCCCGGCCACGCCAACGTCCATGAGTTCACCGAACGCGTCGGCCGCATTGCCTCCGATGGCGACCTGCTTGAGTGTCAAATGGCCCGTGGTGAACCCCTCAACCTCGTTGGTCAGGCTAATCGATCGCCCATCGCCGGTCCGTCCGGCGAGCGCAGAGACTATGCCGCCGTCGCCACCGATCGCTGTTCCAGTAACTGATACATCGCCGCCGCCGGTCGAAACTCCATTGAGTGGCCCGAGCACCGCGTCACCTCCCGTGCCGCCGATGGCATTCGACGTAGAGTACGCTGTTCCACCGCGACCGCCCCGCGCGGTTGCCGTAATATCAACGCTGTTCGAGAAATCATTGGTGCCTTGTGCGGAGGCAGTGCCGGTGGCGCCCTCGACGCCTTCCACGCCGTCGCCCCGGATAAAATCCGGCGTGCCGCCCGTGGCTTCGGCGATCAGCGACAACGACGATGTTTGACTGACCGCGTAATTCAGCGAACTGGAGGCACTGCCCCCGGCACTGCCCCCGCTGATGGTCAGCGGGTTGCTCGGACCGCCATCACCGCCGATGGCAACCTGCTTCAACGTCAGCGATCCGGTAGTAGAACCAGCGACGGCGTTATTTAGCGTAACCGAGCCGCCATCGGTCCCGGGGCCGCTGCCGAGCGACCAGGCACCCATACCACCCTTGGCTGTGCCTGTCACGGTCACCGGTCCGCCGGCATGGGAGATTCCGCGAACCGTTCCGAGCGAAGCGTTTCCAGGATCCCCGGGATCGGACCCAGCGCCCGCAGCACCGCCGATGGCCGTGGCCTCGACAATCACAGGGAGGGCTTGGCTGCTGGTCGCTTCGGCGGAGGCAACTGCATCGCCGCCGTCGTTGCCATAGCCAAACGGACCCCGCCGCGGGTCCTCCAAAGTTGGGCCGTCTGCTCCGCCCGATCCGCCGCCTCCACCTGCGCCGCCCCAGGCGGTGGCGATCGCCTTGGCCGTTGCTGCGACGTTAGCCGGCAATGTCGTTCTCGCCGTGGCGGTCGCGTCCCCACCTTCGCCACCGGTCCCGCCCCGACCCGCGGGGAGTGTACCCGGGGGGTTACTGAAAACGTCGGTTGGCCCGCCTGCCCCGCCCCCGCCACCAGCTCCTCCGGTAGCTGTCGCCGTGTTGGTTTCATAGTTACTTATGGCTTCGGCGGTGGCATCGCCGCCGTCGCCGCCCCGCCCGCCGACAGCCCCATTGATCGAGCTATTGATCGAGGTACTGTTGCCGTTCGAACCTGCCCCGCCGATGGCCGTGGCGACGAGGGCGGGGTGGAGGCCTTCGTTGTCGAACACCACTGTGCCATCGTCGTACACCGGCGGTGCGTTCACCGCAGGTTGTACATGCTCGTCGATCCACTCATTGAAGATTGTCACGCGGGTGAAACCGCTCAAATCGCCGTAATCTTTGTATAATTCGGAATTCGGATTGCTAAGTGGACCATCCTGCCCAAACGCAACAACGCCGGCTACCTTCCATACGCCGCCATCGTCGATAAACACGCCCCCACCGCTGTCGCCATGCGCACTACTGTATTCTAGCGACAAGGGAACGGACGAGCCGAAAGAACTGTGTGAGGCCAAATCCGGATTGTCGAAGTCGATCATCAAATAATTGTCGGAATTGCCCGAGCTGCCGCCCAGCACATCGAGAATGTTATTGCCGGCGCGTTTTGGGAATCCCTCGCTGAAATCCACTTCACCCGTTAATCCAGTTCCTGTCATACCAAATCCGACGATCGTGGCAGTTGCGCTGAGTTCGGCGGAGCCATAATAGCGAAGCGCGGGGATGACGTCGGTTATCTCTTCACTGAGACGGACCAGAGCCATGTCGTAGCCATTGACCCCTGTGTCGCTATTCCAAAGGGGATGTCGAATCCATTCGCTCGCTGTGTAGCTCGTGTCGCCGAGCGTGAACGTGAGGCTAGTCGCGTCCGGAAACGACACATTGTGACCGGCGGTGAGGACCCAGTACGGATTGATCAGCGTGCCTGAACCTAGAAAAAGTCCATCGGGATTGGTAATGTCCAGGTATCCCACGCTGTCAAACTGCGGCTGCGCGGCAAGGTCTAAATAGTCCTGGTCCGGCACGTCGTGACGGATGGTGCCCGCGCCGGCATCTTGCACCGCATGGAGTGTGATTAGAACCAACGCCAGAAACGAGACATCAAGTTTGCGCCTCCAAGCCAGAAGCAAACTGGTCCAAATGCAGGCAACCAATGACGGTCTCGTGCTATCTCGCATGATCTTGTCCTTTCCGGGAGTGGAAAAGCCGTTGCGATACAGCGTACGCCGTTGGCCACCGACTGCGGCGGCACGGTTTCCCCTCCAATAGAAGTACATGGCGCAGAAACTGCAATACCCATCACCGAATGAAAAAATGGCGGAACGAGCGCTGTGGCGGGAGTTGACGCCCGTCGCTGGAATTTGGCAACGGTGCAGGGAGACAAGTCATGTTGAAACGGCGGCCGCATCAATGTCAACAACTATATGCCGGACAATAATCGCGGCGGTCGGCTGATTTTGACGCCGCTCAGATGGGCAACACGTCCAATCCCTTGCGAAACGCGGCAGGGTCGACGCTCAGACGAATCTTTTATCGCCGCGTGGTGTCGGTTTGGATAATTCCGTCAACTAGCCACGCCAGGATCGGGCAAATTGGCCCGTTTGAACAATTTCCGATCCCGCCGCACTTCCAAATACCTTCCTTTGCCGGGGCGTTCTCCGACCAAATCTAAGGCCGAGTGTCAGACCAGCCGCGGAGTTGAGTTTCCGGAACGCCGTAGCGGTGCCAAAAAGCTACCGCATCGACGAGTTGTGAGAGGCCGGGCGAAGGCGTCAGTCGCGGTCGCGGGAACCGGCCGGATCATCGCCCCGGAACCGTTTCTATATCGGTCGGTTATTGACCCGTGTCACGCGTTGATGAGTTGCCGGGATTTTCTATGCGACCCGACGTCGCAGGCGACACCAGCCAGCCGCCATGATGAGCATCGCCAACGTTGCCGGTTCGGGGACGGTGGCATTCATACTGGCACCGGCACCGCCTCCAAATGTTTGGCCGAAGTGGGTACGCCATGCGTCGTATCCCTGCTGGGTGCCGTCGGTCTTGCGCCAGACGACGTAGTCGGCGGTGTCAACGGTGCCGTTGCCGTTGTAGTCGCCGGGAATTGGAGGATCCATCTCGTTCAGATTATCGCGGATCCAATCCGTCAGCCGGTGGAGGCTGACGTAGTAACCCGGCCCTTCTTCCTCGCAGGTGGCGACAAATCGGAAGGACGCCACGCCCGCAATCCGGTCGTCGAAGAACAGCGGCCCGCCTTGGTCCCCGTTACAGAAACACTGGTTCAACTCATTCCCCGGCACCACCTCGATGAACGCATTGGGAATGGGGGACCCGAACGCATCGGCGCCGTCGAAGTAACCGGAGACGGAAAAACTTCCCGAACGCCTCACTCCACTCCCCATGCCCGTCTGAGTCTCTCCGAAGCCTACGCCAGTGGCCAGGGCGCCGACGGGCGTCTGAACCTCACGAATCGCCGACCGGTTGATGCCGGGCCAGTTTCGCACCTCGTCTCGGTCCAACGCGACCAGGGCCACGTCGTAGGCCAGATTGATCCCGTCGACCGTTTCAAATTCCGGATGCCGGCGAACCTCCGTCGCATGCGCAGTCAGGCCCGGACCCAGCGTGAACTCGTAGACAGGAGCAGGATCTTGCCCGATATCTGGAAAGTTCTGCGCCGCAGTGAGAACCACGAACTGGCTCACCATGGCGCCCGTCCCGCGCGGGCGACTGGGCGTGGGTAGGAACATGCCCACTCCGTTGTACTGCAAACCCAACTCCGGAGTGCCATTGCGGATTGCGCTCGCAGATGAAGAAAAAACACAAAGCACCGTGAGACCGAGCGCGGTCGTTTTCGCCCAGCCGGCATCGGGGTGCCATCGGCTCATCACCGAGCCTCTCCTGCATGGAGCCAGGGTTGTCACGTGCATTTCTCGTTGCCTCTGCATGGATACGTTTCGGAGTTCTTTTGCGTCCCGCTCGCCAGTGCCGCGGCCCCTCCGCTATTCACGTGGGGGCAGTCGGCCGCGGCGGACTGCTCCACGTGGCTGCCGGGCGCAGGCAATCAAGCCGAGAATGCCCACGGCGGCGAGTGTAAGAGGGGCGGGCTCCGGCACGGCGGCCGACAGCGGTGCGGCGAAGGGTAGCGCCGAACTACTGCCGGCCGTTTGGCCGAAGTTGGCCCGCCAGGTGTCGTAGCCGGCTTGCGTGTTGTCGGTTTTGCGCCAGACGACGTAGTCGGCGGCGTCAACGGTGCCGTCGAGGTTAAAGTCGCCGGGGAGCGTGGGCGCGGGATTCGCGAGGACATCGTCGAACGATGTTCCGACCACGAGGTTGTCGAGCACTTGTGTGCTAGGGGGAATGACTCAGCCACAGCAGAGCGTGTCTTGGCGAAGTTCAAATCCGGAGACGGGTTTTGATTGGTATGCGGCAAGGGTTTTCGAGACGTTCGTGCTCGACTCACTCGCTGGATTCACCCACAACTTGGAGCTACCCGTGTCAAATTCGTACGACATGACCACCCGATAGGTCGTGTCAAACGCCAGGCCGCTGGGCCAACGAACCCCACCTGTGAGACCGTACCCAATCCGAAATGTGAAGTCACTGCCGCTAAGCGGACCGATCACCAGACTCGTAGCTGGAGCGCTGTATACTCCGTCTGGCCACACAAAGTCGGCGAAGACGGCGTAATCATCGTTACCCGACGCGGTCACGTCAAAACCTGCATAAATCGTTTGCCCTGCGGCCAGCGCCGAGAATCCTCGATAGACGTCTTCTCCTGAGGGGTTGGGGATTGACGGGTAGTGTTGTATCTGTAGCAAGGCAATCTTGCCATTGCTTACGTCGGCGCTATGGGTAGTACGGTATGTCTGTTGCAAAACGGTCCACAACCCGCCCGACACGCCGCCGTCCGGAGGAGCAGATGCCAAGTGGCCGTCCGGATAGGAGAACGTCTCGCTGAAGAGCACCGCGGCAGGAGCGGCCGACGCCACGCCAAGAATGGCCATACAAGCGAACAGATTCCGCAGAATTGTTGACATGGTCTGATTCCTCTAGGACTTACCGGCGGCCCCTATCTAGCAGTGCGAATTCCGCGGGCAGAATACCCAACTGGCGGGGAGAGAATTCTCGGAATCCTTACGGCGTGCCGGAATTAGCAGATTGTTCCCACAGCAGCCGGCAGCCGGCACAATCCCAAACTTTCCGCAGAAACGTTGACTTATTCATCAAACGTTTCAGTAGTTCGTGATCCGAGAATGACCGCGGCAACAGTTATTTCGGGGACTCTGGCGTTGCGGGCAAATGTCCCTCGATCAAGGCCTGCGCTTCGCGCCGCAGCGCATGGGCGATGAGCCAGTCGTTCCAATCTACGCCCAGACCGCCGCCGCCGACTTTCGGCTTCGCCTCGATAATCGCATTACCCTCAGCCAATGCGGCACGGGCTTCATCGGCCTGGTTCAACTGATGATGGGCCATGGCCAGGACCAGGTACGCCTGGGCATCGCGAAATACAAACTCTCCCGGCATCGCCAGGACCTTTTGCATCCACTCGACTGTGCTCGTGAAATGTCCCTGGCGATATTCGCTCAGACCTTTGGCGAACTGGAAAAAAGTCGCTCCCCAGTGGTCCGGGCCGGCAGCGATGGCCGAGTCGGCCATGTCGGCGACAACATCGAGGTTGGCGCCAGACGAAGGGAGAATCAGGCAATCCTTTGCCATCCGTTCGGCGATGGTTGGGTCGTTGGTCTTGGCAAATCGCTCCACGATTTGCGCGCAGTGGCGGCGGTTCGAAGGTGCATTTCTTCCGCATCCGCGCCGACCAGCCGCAATCGGCTTCAAAGAGACCGTGAAGAAATCCTGTCTGCAGAAGTAGCAGACATAGTGCCCTCGTTTTGTAATGGAGAGGATGCTAGCGCGAGCATGGCGCGCCAGTTTAGCAGACGGCCGCGACTGTTTCATCTTGCACTACCCAGTTAGAAATCTGCCCAACGCTGGCTCAGAACATGGGTAGCGAGCAGAACTCGGCTGACCGCGGGCAGAGATGGGAATGTGGGCGGGGATGAATGTCGGATAACGGTGGAATGATGGCACGTCCGATAAAACTCTGAGATTATGACACAAACTCCCGTCGTCGAATGAACGTGTCCGGCCTCCCGGTGATGCTTCACGAACGAATACGGTTCGACGGCAGAATTCTTACCCGAAGCGAGGCGCTCCGGACAAGGAAAAGATGACCACTTCTTCACCGGTCACGGTGCTGATGTCGTGGTGCAAACTCAACACCTTCACGCCAACGACCTCGTGGACCAGCGATTCCAACATCGGGCGTGCCAACTCCAGTAGTTGTTTCCGTGCGTGCTTGATTAGCTCCCTTCCTGTTTTCGGCGACAACGATTTGCCCAGTTGTCGTTCGGCTAGAGTCAAGGCATCGAGAATGCGGACCACCAATAGGTCCTTGATGAAATGGGCGTAGATCTGCTCCGACCTCCATCCCAGATACTCCTCTTGAAAGCGAATGATTCCATCACAGATTGCTGCTTCGCTCTCTGCTTGAGTCAGGGTTTTTGATTTGCGCTCGTTTCTAATTCGTCGAGCTTCCTCAATCCGCAAACGTCGCTCTGTTCCGAGACTCGCACGCTCTTTGGTCCGTTTTGGCGATTGGCCCGCGTCTGAGACCACGACACCGGCCAAGACCGCTTTTATTTCGGTCAGAGCAACAGGCTTGAAGAGGACCGTATCGAATCCGGCCTTCATGGCCAAGGATTTTTTTCCTTTCTCACCGGTGATGGCCACGATTCTCGTCTGTGCGTAGGCAGGAATCTGGCGAATGCGCATAGCGAGACTACAACCATCCATGTCAGGCATGACCAAATCGACGAGCATCAGATCGGGCCGAAATGCCGTCGCAACTTCTAGTGCCTTCGCCCCTCCATAGGTCACATGCACTTGGTTGCCGAGTTCTTCAACAAGCAAACCCAAGGCGTCAGCACCGTCTCGGTTGTCATCAACTATGAGAACCCGAAGAGTTTTATCGATCGTCGGCATAGGCTTCCTTTCGCGGGCCCACGGCGTCGGTCATGCCGAATTCACAAGTTATCATCGCCGCGCTAAGCATCAAGTCGCCGTCTCCGAGACGCTCGCTAAGATTTCTTGCACCTTCTCGAACTGGACGGGTTTGACCAAGTAGTGATCGAACCCTGCTTCCTGAGAACGCTGCCGGTCTGACTCCGTCCCGTAGCCCGTCATGGCGACCAGCACGGCCTTTTGGAGAATCGGTTGTTGACGCATCCGCTTCGCTACCTCAAAACCGTCGAGTCCCGGCAAGCCAATGTCCATCAGTGCCACGTCGGGTCGATAATCCAGGGCCGCTTCCAGTGCTGCCGGCCCGTCGTGAGCCATACGAACATCATGCCCTGACACCCTTAACAACATCGCCAAAGTGGTAGCAGTATCTACGTTGTCATCCACTACCAGCACCCGCAAGGATGGTTCGGTCGGCCGGACCGTTTCTGTGGGAGGCAACGGGGGATGTGGTTCGGCAGCCGGCACCACCGGCAAGCGCACAACGAACTCGCTGCCTTGCCCCACGGCACTGGAAGCCGCTACCGTTCCTCCGTGCAATTCTACAAGACGTTGCACCAAACTAAGCCCAATGCCCAACCCGCCTTGCGAGCGGGCCAAAGACCGTTCGGCTTGCGTGAACAAGTCGAAAATGTGGGGCATGAGATCGGGGGCGATGCCGACGCCCGAATCCCGCACTTGCAGTACCGCCTCATTGCCATCCTGTTGCAGGCTCAGCCAAATCTGGCCGCCGTCTTTCGTATATTTCGCGGCGTTGTTGAGCAGGTTGACGACCACCTGTTCCAGACGGGCCGAGTCGCCGTCGATCCAAATGGGCGCTGGCGGGAGACGGACGGCGAGTACGTGCCGATGCTGCTCGATAAAGGCGCGAACTGTCTCTACGCCACATTCCACGATCGCCCGCATGTCCAGTTGTTTCTGCTGGAGATGAATCCGACCTGTCGAAATGCGGGACACTTCGAGCAGATCATCGACCAGATGGACCAGCTGCCCAACTTGACGCTCAATGATCGCGCAGGCCTGTTGCTGATGCCCGCTCTCGCCCCGCTGAAGCCGAAGCAGTTGCACGGCGTTCAAGATGGGGGCAAGTGGGTTTCGGAGTTCGTGACCGAGCATCGCCAGAAACTCGTCCTTGCGGCGGCTGGCTGCGGCTAGTTCTTCGGCGTGCGCTCGCACGTCAGAAACGTCTTCCACGGCCAGGAGGATTAACTCAGGGTGCTTGGAATCGGGGGGAAATGGCCGAGCGTTGAGCAGCATAGTTTTTCGACCGAGGGTCGGGAAGCAGTGTTCCACCTCAAAGTCGTGAACCGATTGGTTGCGAGTAAGGACTTCGTCCAGCAACTTCCGTAGGCCGGGTATGTCCCACTGGCCGTTACCCAAGTCGTACACCAAGCGGTTCTCTGTTTCCTCCTTCAATACGTGAAACGAGTCGTAGAAAGAACGGTTCGCCGTCTTGACTCGCAATGCGCTGTCGAGAACCACAAACGGTTCTCGCAGGGTCGCAATGATGTCGTCCGCGTAGGCCAGGGCTTTCGCCAAGGTCAGTCCCGCCGTCCCCGCCTGCTCGGCCAGCTCATGCTGGCGAACCGAGGACACGAGCAGCGACTCGTTCATGTCTCGCAGTTGCTGCTCAAACTCCCGGTCCGCTTGGGGGGCCGGGGAGTCTGTTTTCGGAGCTCTATCCATGGGGATTTTCTCCCCCAGCCTCGGCGCGCCGTTGCGGAATTTCATCGGACTCGAATGACCAGGGGCTGGGGATCCCGCTGGTCAAGGCGCGGTAGCCTCGCATCGGCTGACCGACGACAATCCCCTTGGAGGTGATCTGGTATTCCACCATATCGATGCTGTGCTCGCTGCGGCGCATCTTCACCACCAGGAGCATCTTGCGGAGTTGGCCATTGATCGAGACGTAGCGCAGACGCACGATGTCGTCGGCCAGGAACGAGACGGTGAAGTTGCTCAGGTCCATCGAGGTGAAGTTCTCCTCGATCTCGACGGTGCTAATGATGGTCACGCCCAGCCGCGTGAGCGCCCCGATCATGCGGTACAGCGACTCGCGGAAGTCGGTGCGGAAGCCGGGGGCCAGCGCCATCTCGAAGCCCACCAGCGAGTCGATCACGAGCCGCTTGCAGCCGCTCTCTTTGACCGCGTTGACAATTTCGTGCACCGTCTCATCCACGGAGAGATCCAACGGCCTGAGGTAGATGATCTTGAACGCGCCGTCTTTCTGGGGCGTTTCGAAGTCAAAGCCGAACGTGGTGGCACGCTGCATGTACTCGGCCGGTATCTCCTCAAAGACGGCCACAATCCCCGGCTCCCCCTGGCGCAAGCCCTCGGCGATGAAGTGCGTGGCGATTATCGACTTGCCCGCTCCGGAAGGCCCGGCCAGGAGCAGGCTGTCACCTTCGGGGACGCCGCCGCCGAGTAGCGCGTCGAGTGCGCCGATGCCGGTGGAAAGACGCCGCCGGCCCTTGACCTGACTTGCTTCTCCGACTTCTCCGACGAGGCCGAAGGTACGCGGAAAAGTTTGTAGGCCACCTTCGGTGATGCGGAATGTGTGCAGGCCGGGCACGGACTCCTGGCCGCGGACCTTCATGACCTGCATCTTACGCACGATCGAGTTGCGCTCGACGCTCTGGTAGAGCCAGAACAACCCGTCGGCCACGGTGAAGACCGGATTGTCGCGCAGCTCGCCTTCGACGTATTCGCCGATCAGGAACGTGGTCGCCTGCCAACTGGTCAGGTGGAGCGCCAAGCGCTGGACGAAGCCCTGGAGCTCCACTTCGCTCGCGTTGTTCAACACCTTGCGCACCACGGTGCGGAACGAGTCCACCACGACGATGCCCGGCGTGGACGCCTCGACCTCCTTGATGATGGCATCGAGGACCGCGCCGAGGTCTTGGTTGAGGACAATCTGGCTAAGGTTGATGAAGCGGATCGCTCGGTCCATCTTAGCATCGTCGAAGAAACTATACTGCTGCTGATAGCGCAGCATCTTGATGGCCGGCTCGCCCAGCACGGTAAAGTACAGTGCCGGGCGCTCTGGGGTGGCGTTGGCGAACATGATCTGATGCGCCAGCGTGGTCTTGCCGCACCCGGGTGCGCCGGCGAGGATGTTGAAGGAGTATTCGGGTAGGCCGCCGCCGAGAATCTCATCAAGGCCCGGCACGCCCGTAGGCAGTTGCCGAATCTTCACTCGCTCTTGGACTTGTCCGGAATCATTTGCGGGGCGGGCACACATAAAGCCTCAATCCTCCATTGCTATTTGTCCAATGATGCTTCGGGCCAAGCCTCGCGCACCAGCCGCAGCGTTTGGGGTTCGCCGATGAAAAGCACGAGCAGCCCGAGCAAATGGGTGGTGATCGCGGCTGCTGCCTCGGGTCGACCGTTTGTCGCACCAGCTGCGAGCATTTCAAAGCCTTCTAGGGAGCCGTCGGGCTTGAGCTTTACGGTTTCCACCGCAGGAAAATCCGCGCGGGCCAAAGCGAGTGCCCGTCGCAGCAGTGACGTGAAGCCGTCTGCGCCGGCGAATCGGGTCAGGGAGATGCGCAGCTTCTCACACACACGCACCGCTTCATCCACGTGCGCATCGGCGGCGCTCTGGCTTGCTGCTTCTAAAGCCAGCAATCGCTGGGCCAGCTCTCGCATCGATGCTTGGAGTGTATCCATCATTCAATAGTGACCAGTTGGCCGTGCCATCCTAAAACGAGCCCAATATCTAAAATTCTAATTTGGGCGCGGGCACAAACGAAAGAGGGCGCGTCGAGGGAACGAAAGGGCGCAAACGCGATTCGAGAAATCGTTCCTTTGAAGGCAACTCGTTGGCGTAAGTCGTTTGGCCAACAAAACTTGCATTACAATATGTCTAAACTCAGATGGCCTATCAAAACGCCAAGAACTCATGCTCGAAAGAGGTTCTCCGTATAGCTGATTCGGCCCATTGCTGTGAGACAAAGATGGTAAGGTCTTAGCTTGCTATAGCGAGTGTAATTGCCCAAAACGTTAGCAGCTTCGAACTACCGTTGCCCCGAACGGCCGCGCCCAATCGCTTAACCGACAATCGCCCCAACTCGTTTCATGACTTCCAGAAGCGTGAGTTGTTGATTTCCGCGTACTTATCATGCCAATGGGCAGTATGGACCACGAAATGCAGGCCTCGTGACATGGCCTAGTGAGCTGGGTTATGATTAAGGTCGGCCGGTGTCTGATCAACGACCTCTCACAAGGAGACGTGTCATGAACAGTCGCACTCGTCGTGAGTTCTTAGAAGACGTCGGCCGCGGCATGCTGGTTGCCAGCCTGGGATCGGCGGCGGCGCTCGAATTAGGGTTGGCACCCTGTGTTGCCGAAGAGGCAAGCCGGCGGCTGACTTTTGGCAATCTCGAGCCTCTCGTCTCTTTGATGCAAGAGACGCCGACGGAAAAGCTGCTGCCTCTGCTCGTAGCGAAGCTGAAATCAGGTATCGAACTTAAAACGCTCGTCTCCTCCGCGGCCTTGGCAAACGCCCGGGCGTTTGGCGGCCAGGATTACACGGGCTATCACACGTTCATGGCCCTGATGCCGGCATACAGAATGTCCGGCGAGCTCCCCTCGAATCGTCAGGCGCTGCCTGTGCTCAAAGTGCTGTACCGCAACAGCAGTCGCATCCAAGAGCAGCAAGCCGGCCAGCGGGACGCGTTGCATCACGTGGATGCGGCGGAATTGATCGAGCCGGGTCGAGGCGGCGAGTTGCTGCGTGACGCGGTTCGAGCTGTCGACCGCAACGGCGCCGAAGCGCGATTTGCCGCAATCGCTGCGGGTCCGGCCAGCGAGGCCTTCGATCAACTGCAACTCGTTGTCCAGGATGAGGCGAACGTGCATCGTGTCGTGCTGGCCTGGCGGGCCTGGGCCATGCTGGAGTTGTCCGGCGAGCAGTTCGCACACACGCTCTTGCGCCAGTCGGTCCAATTCTGCGTTGACTCGGAACAAAACATGCGCGACCATCAACATCCAACGCCTGCGGTACGCGAAGTATTGCCGCGACTGCTGGACGAGCATCGCTTGCTAAGCAAGTCGCTCGGGGATCGAAAGGCCGAGGACGGCTGGGTCGAGCAGCTCGCGCACGCGATCTTTTCCGGTGCGCGAGAGCAGGCCGCCGATGCGACCGCCGCTGCACTTGCCGAAGGCTTCGCTCCTGAAGCAGTGGGCGAAGCGATCTCGATGGCCGCGAACTTGCTGGTACTGCATGATCCGGGCCGTCGCGAGGAGTACAGTTCTCCACAGAAACCGCCAGGCTGCGTGCACGGCGATTCGGTAGGCGTGCATGCTTCGGACGCGGCGAACGCCTGGCGCAACATAGCGCGGGTCAGCAATCCGCGGAACCAGATTGCCAGTTTAATCGTGGGCGCTTATCACACGGCGGGGCAATCCGGCCAAGTCACGAAAGACGTGTATCCGTATGCTCATCTGTTACACGAGATCGATGCCACGGACGCCTCTGCGCTGTTGGGCCAGGCCGAGGAAGCGATACGGGGCAAGGACCAGGCCCGCGCCTGCGCAGTAGTGCATCATTACGGCGAACTCGATCTGCCCGCACGTCCGGTCTTTGATCTGCTGCTGAAGTACGCTGTCAGCGAAGACGGGGCCTTGCACGCCGAAAAATACTACCGCACGGTTACCGAAGAGTTCGCCAGTACACGGCCCGCCTTCCGCTGGCGACAATTGGTTGCGTTGGCCCGTGTCACCGCCAGCGAATTTGGCTACCCAGCGCCGGGCTTTCAACAGGCGTGCGAACTGCTAGATGTGTCCTAAAGAGGGGGAAGCGAAATGAACGATCTCGACAGGCGGCGTTTTTTGAAATCGGCCTCGCTGGTGGTAGCTGGCGGATATGCGCATTTCGCCTTTGGGCAAGCGACGAGTGAGCCGCCAAAGTTCGCCGGGCGGCCCACGTTCAAACCAACGGCCTTGTTTCTCACTTGGCAGCGTGACCCGACGACCACGATGACGGTACAGTGGGTCGGCTCGGAAGCGGACGGGGCGCAGCGGCCGGTCTGGTATGCGAAAAAGGGCGAGCAGGTATGGCAGCAGCAGGGATATTCGAAGCGGCGGTTTCCGATGACCGACCACTGGATCTTTCGCGCCGAGCTGACCGGCCTGGAGCCGGGTGCCGATTACGTTTTTCGCATCGGCGCCGATTCCTCGGAGCAGAGTTTCCGCACGATGCCGGCCAAGGATACGAATACCATCCAATTCGTGTCGGGTGGCGATGCAGGTGTCGGCGCTGCGCCGCGGCACACCAACGGTCTGGCAGCCGCGCAGGCGCCGATGTTCGTCATCCTGGGTGGCGATCTGGCCTATGAGAACGGCCGCGACCCGGATCGGTTCCTTGAGTTTCTGGATAACTATTCTAGTGATGTGCGCGATCAAGAGCGCCTCGTCCCGATGGTGGCCTGCCTCGGCAATCACGAAGTCGATGGCGGTTATCAAAAGACGCGAGAGCAAGCGCCGTTTTTTTACTCGATGTTCGACGGCTTGTTTCCCGACACGGGGTACGCGGCTTTGGATTTTGGCCAATACATGTCGCTGGTGTTTCTCGACACGCACCACACCTCGCCGATCGCAGGGGCGCAGACTGATTGGCTTGAGCGGACGCTCAAGGAGCGTGAGGACTACCCGAACGTGTTCGTGGTCAATCACGTGCCGGCGTATCCGTCGCATCGAGTTTTTCAGGGGACAGCGGGCGAGCCGGGAACCGGCGAAGACAACCGGCGACACTGGGTGCCGCTGTTCGAGCGGTACAACGTCGACGCCGTCCTCGAGCACCACGATCACACGTACAAAAGGACGCATCCGTTGCTTGATGGGCGACCCAACGAAAAGGGAGTTCTGTATCTGGGCGATGGATCCTGGGGCAAGATTCGCAAGCCAACCGACTTAGATAACCGCCCTTATCTGGCCGTTGCCGAAGAGAGTTATCATCTGTCGGTGCATCGCATCGAAGGACGGCAACAGTTCCATGTGGCGCTGTCGGACACCGGCCGGGTTGTCGACGTCTGCATGACGACCAAGCGCGGCGGAACGCGCCGTGGATAGATCGAATCGAACGTCGCCGCCAGCGCCTCCATGAAGAGCAGCGCACCAGAAGTTTCAGGAGCGATTTTATCCGCTCCGATCCCCCGCGCGCTGGTCTCCCGCAATCCGCTCGAATGGCTCCGCGTTTTCGGACCGGGGGCGGTCATCGCGTCGTTGACGATTGGCACCGGCGAACTGATCTTCTCTTCACGCGGCGGGGTAATCTTTGGCTATGCCATCCTGTTCCCGTTCCTCTTGATCTGCTTGCTGAAGTGGACGCTTGCCTACTCCGCCGCGCGACACATGGTCATCGCGGGCGTTCATCCGTTCGAGCGGTGGATGGACTTGCCGGTCGGGCCACGTGGCTGGCTGACCGTTCTGTTCTTCCTTCTCGCAGTCGCGTTCATTCCGGTGTGGGCCAGCTTTCATGCCAGCGTGCTGGGCGATCTCCTGGCTGCATTGACCGGCACCAAGCGATATCTGGGCGGGGCGACGATCCACCTATGGGGCTGCGGTCTGTTGGTAGGAGTTTTTGTGCTCTCGTTAGCGGGCGGGTACTCGGCATTGGAAAAGATACAGATCGTGATCGTCGCCTGCATGCTTGGCGCAGTAATCACCACGCTAATATTGTTCGGGCCGGACTGGCTCGAATTGCTGCGCGGATTCATCGTCCCGCAGCGCTTTGAGTATCCTGCCTGGTTGATGAGCGATTCACGGCCCGCCGCGCGGCAGATCGCCGATCGACCAGTCTGGGTGGAGTTATCGCTCTATGCGGGAGTGATTGGCGGGGCGGGTTACGATTACCTGGCCTACACGTCGTACCTCCGCGACAAAGGGTGGGGCAACGCCGCGCCAGCAGCTCTACTCGGCGAGTCGGAAGTCGGCGATATGGAAGTCGCTCCGCTCCAGCGACCTCCGCTGGACGACCACACATTGCGGCTATGGATCCGCGCGCCGCTGATCGACTGCACGCTGAGTTTTCTGGTGGTGCTGATTTTCAGCGCGGTCTTCGTCGCGTCGGGAAAGCTGGTGTTGGGGCCCGCCCATCAGATCCCCGGTGACGGTGCGTTTTTGGAGCACCAAGCTCGATTCGTCACCAGCATTCATCCCTGGCTGTTTCCCCTATACATTGGAGGCGCGTTCTTGACGATGCTGGGCACACTTTACGGCACGCTGGAAATCGCGCCGACAATCTTGCGCGAGGCGATGCTTGCCGTTACACCGAATCGGTTCAAGATTAGCGACGCGCGGCGAATGCGTCTGCTGGCCATTAGTTGGTGTGCCAGTGTTGCTTTTTTAGTGCTCGCGGTAAGCTTCATCCACCAATTGCGAGTGGGTGAAGAGAAACCGCCGGGGCTGACCGCCATCCTGATTCCTGTCAATCTGTTTACAGGCGTTTTCGCCTGCGGATTGATATGTTTGTTGAACCCCTGGGTGGACCGCCGCCTGCCAGTCGAGCATCGAATGCCACTCGCGTTGGCCGCACTCAATTGGATCGGGGGCGTCGGTTTCATTCTGGTGGCGTTGCGAGGTTACTGGGATTACGGCCGTTGGTGGGCGCTGGGGATCCTGTTGGGAATGTTGGCGTTTGGCGCCCTCATTGCCTGGCTGGGCAACCTCTTACGGGAACGCGGGTAGAGCGTTACGGGTGGTGCAATTCTCACATTTTGCGAGGCGGTTTTGGCACCGGCCGCGCAAAAACGCGCAGATCTCGGGGTTCATCGATTTTTGCACGGTACGTTTTTCGCGCCGCAGCTCTAAGTCCTTGCGCAGTCAAGGGCTAGGTTTTGCGCGCCAAAAGGGGTCCCACATATCTCGTGCAAAACTCACGAGTATTGCACGGTGAATTGATGGGGCCACTCGGCAAATACCGTAGCGCGGCGCATTCCGCGGCGCGCAGAATTGATGGAATTTATGTCAATTGATGCGCGCCACAAGCGCACTGCTGGGCAAGCCAGCAGTGGCACCGTCAGTCTGGCTAATAGCTGAGGGCTGACAGCTGACGGCTCGTTTCCGAATTTTCAAAGATCACGCGCACTAAGGCACTCACGAGCGTAGCAGATTGGCGGGCCGATTTCAGCCACGATTTTTGGCCGCCACCCAGCGGCGGGGAATGATGTACAAACAAGCCACGGAGAGGAGCAGAATCGCAATCGACGTAGGTTCGGGGGCGGCCGGCGCACTGGCGGAGCCTGTGGCACCCGAGCCGCTGCCGAGCGTGGCGCCGAAGTGGGCGCGCCACACGTTGTAGTCGTCCGCGGTGTAGGTCGTGCCGAGGCCTTTGCGCCAGACGACGTAGTCGGCGGCGTCGACGGTGCCGTCGTTGTTGAAGTCGCCCGGCAAACTCGGCACGGCCGCGAGCGTGACTTCGCCGGTGGTGTAAAGATTCGACAGGTTCCAGGTGTAGGGGCTGGAAACGGTGAACGCGCCAGTGGGCGTGACGCCGGTCCAATCGAACAGGTCAATCGTGCGGCCGATCTGAGTGGCAACGTTGACGTCGGGCGCGAAATCCAACTCCAGCGTGCCGCCGCGCGCCACGGGAATGCCCGGCGCGAAGGAGATCGTCGAATCCCAAGGATCCGCGTCGAACACCACCCGCAGCGTGCCGGCAGCGTCCATTGCCAGGTGTTGTTCCACGACGATCGGCAGTGGGCCGGTGGGCGTCGGGTATGCCGCCGGATTGCCGTCATAGTCGCGCACCACTAGCGACGCGCCGGCTGAGAGGTCGAGGCCCGCAACGTGCCCGTCGGACTGAATCAGATTGCTGGTATTCGCCCCCGTCAGCGTGGCGAGATAAAAATTCGCCCCTCGCGAGTCGGCGCTGCTCAAGTTGGCGTTCGTGAGATTGGCGCCCGGGTGTTCAATGCCGTCGATGTAGTCCTTCGTGCCGGCGAAGTTTGCATTCGTGAGGTTGGCCTGACTCAGATTCGCACTGGTCAGGTTGGAGCTTACGAAATCGAAAGAAATAGAGAAATCCGCATTCGTAAGGTTGGCCTGGCTGAAATTGGCATCGGCGAGCGTGGCGCCACGGAAGCTTGCATTGGTGAGGTTCTGACCGGCCAGATTCACACCGGCCAAGTTGTTGCGGTACAGTGTGATTCCACTCAGATCGTGGGCCTGATAGCTGGCCGTCGAGTAGAGTTGCGCCGAGGCAAGACCGCCGACGTACATACCTGTGTTGAAGTCGTAGCCACGACTGAAGTACGCCCCTCGGACTTCGGCACCGGTGAAGTTCGCGCCGGTCAGCGTAGCTCCCCAAAAGGACGCGCTCGAGAGGTTTTGGCCTGCGAAGTTGGCGCCCGTCAAGTTGTGGCTGTGGAGGAAAATTCCCGTCAGGTCGCGGGCCTGATAGCTGGCGGTGGAGTAGAGTTGGGCCAGCGTGATGCCACTCCCATCAATAGTAGCGTTGAAAGCCGCGCCGCGGACATCGGACCCGTTCAGAGCTGCACCAGTCAGCGTGGCAATCGCGAAGACGGCATTGGTGAGGTTGGAATGGCTGAGGTTCGCGCCGTTTAGATTCGCTTTAGCGTAATAATCTCTAAAAGTGGAAAAAATTGCATTCGTGAGGTTCTGGCTGGATAGATTGGCGGCTGACAGGTCGTTGCCGCTTAAATCGATTCCAGTCAAGTCACGGGCCTGGTAGCTGGCCGTCGAGTAGAGTTGTGCCGGCGTGATGCCACTTCCACCGCCAACATTGTCGCGATAGAAGTTTGTCCCCCGCACTTGGGCATTCGCGAGGCTTGCGCCGGTTAGTGTGGCGTAGGTGAAGTTCGCACCGCTGAGATTGGCCTGATTCAGATTCGCGTTGGTCAGGTCAGCGCCGGGGTAAAAGGCTGAGCCGTAGCCGTCGTCATACTCAAATCCAGAAAAGTTGGCACTGGTTAGGTTGGCCTGGCTCAACTCCGCGTTGGTCAGCGCGGTGCCGGAGAAGCTCGCGTTGTTGAGGTCCGCGCCGATCAGGTAAGCCATCGTCAGGTTGCGGCCATACAGGTTCGCGCCGGGCACGGCATCGGCACCCGAGCCGTCGGGAGCGAGCGTCGTGCTCTGCTGCTTGCCAAATTCAGGGTTGGCCGGATAGATATACTCCCACTGAAAAATGTCCGCCCGGGCAATCGGGACCGGAGCGAACAGCGCGGCGAGCGTCGCCGTAACAAGGACCGTGTAGTATTTCGTCATGGGATTCTTCTTTCGTTTCTGCGGAGTGACCGCGGTTAAGTACGACACTCAAATACTAAAGAACCTCACGCAGAGGCGCAGAGAACGCAGAGAAAACAATGTGCAGTTCCAATCTCCGCGTCTACGCATGAGCTTTCTCATTTACAGTTTCAATAAAACAGTCGTTGGTCCGTGCGTAATCGCCTTGAGCTGCGCCCAACGAATAGCGGTAGGCCAAGAGCCAAGAGCGCGACGCTTGCCGGCTCCGGCACGGGCGTCAGTAAAAATGCGCGAGGCTGGCCGGCGATCAAGCCATATCCCGTGATCTGACCGGCGTCGTTGATTGCCCATCCTAGGATTAGGTCCCAACCAGAGAGCGGATCGATGAGCGAATTCAAATCGACCATGCCGCTCCCCTCCGCATAGACAAAGGCGTGCCTGTCGCCTGAGTTGGTGTAGGACCAGCCGGTCACCTGACCGCTGTCGTTGATTCCTTGCCCCGTACTGACTGTTCCACCGAGCGTTCCCAGGTCGTGCATCGTGCCGTCGTACAAAAACGCGTGTTGAGCGTTTCCAGCGGTATATGAGCTGCCGGTCACATGGCCGCTGACGTTGATGCCAAACCCTTCGCTGCTGGTTCCCCCGAGCGTTCCTAAGTCGACCATCGTGCCGCTGGCGCCGTTAGGCGTGGTTGGCGTCCACAGAAAAGCGCGAGTGGAGGTGTGGTCGTCTCCGGTCGTGTAGGAATGACCTGTCACCTGACCACTGTCGTTGATACCCCACCCGCCGCTCAATGTTCCACCGAGCGTCCCCAGGTCGTGCATCGCGCCGTCATACAAGAATGCGTGCCAGATGGCGTTCCCGGTCAGGCCGGAACCGCCCGTCACGTGACCGCTATTGTTAATGCCGCGCCCGTCGCTCTCTGCTCCTCCAAGCGTCCCCAGGTCGTGCATCGTGCCGTCGTACAGGAAGGCATGCGAGTTCGAGATCGACGAGGAATAGCCTGTCACCTGACCGCTGTCGTTGATCCCGGCCCATCCGCCGCTATGTGTTCCACCGAGCGTCCCGAGATCATGCATCGTGCCGTCGTATAGGAAAGCGTGGTTTTCGCCTCCGCTTGTGTTGGAGTTGCCAGTCACTTGACCGCTGGCGTTGATGCCAGTCCCATTGCTGTAATTTCCACCCAGCGTTCCCAGGTCGGTGACGCGATATGCAGGTGGTAGGGCAGCCGCGGCATCGCGAATTCCTGTGCAAGTCACGAGCGCCACCATCAAGATGGTGCAACAAATGATTCGATACTTTGTCATGAGCGTGTTTTCCATTTCTGGTCTGCGGTACAATCAAAAAGTCATCGCCCGTGAGCGCGCAAACCGAGCGCCGCGGGAGATGCCGGGCCGGTGAGGAGCTTGCTTGGCGGTAAGCCTCACCGGCCGCTTTTTTTCTCTTCAAGTCAATTCGATTCCGGTTTCGTCGTCGGCTTCTGTTCAGTGATCTCCAGCAATTCCTCCGCTTCCTTCTGGAAGCGGCGGAGTGTCTCGTCATCAGAATGGTGCTTCTCCATCCATTCGACCGCCTTGCCGTACCAACGGCGGGCCTCGTCCTGCTCGCTCAGTTGCCAGTGGGCCATCGCGAGGAGTAAGGCGTTAACGCAGCTCTCGAACCGAACGGGCGGTATCTCCTCGGACTTCATCAGCGACTCAATGGCCGCGTGCCAGTCGCCGCTACGATAGTGGGCCAGGCCCAGGGCGGTCCAATTTCGACAGTCGTTCGGAAACTGCTCGACCAATCGTTTGGCTATTCGGACCGCCTTGTCAGGATCGCGGCGCTTGACGTCCACACTATTGGCCAACAGCCAAGCTAGGTTGCCGTTAGCCAGAGTATCATCCTGCGGCTTCAGTTTGATGGCCTGCTCATAGGCGGCAATCGCCTCCTCGTGCATGCCTTTTTTACCGAGGGTGTTACCGAGATTGGTATAGATGGTCGAAGGGTTTGGCGCGACTTCAATCGCCTTCCGGTAGCAGGCAATGGCTTCGTCGTATTGCCCCAGATTGTTGTATCCGACACCCAGGATCATGACGGGATGGGCGCTCTGGGGTCGAAGAGCGGCGGCCGCCCGCGTATATCCGATCCCGTCCCGAATATCATTTGGCGACTTCTCCCAGATGAGGTGCGTACCCAAGCGAATGTTGATCCAGTAGTCGGCCGGGTATTTCCACTGAGCCCGCCGCAGTATCAACAACTCATCGGGGTAGTTGCCGTTCGCCTGAAGCGCGGCGCACAAAAAAGTTAAAGTGGCGGCCGGCTGCCGATCCAGGTCCGCGGACTTCACGAGATTGTCCAAAGCGGGCCAATCTTTGCGGGCCAGGGCATCGCGCACCAGCTGCCGCCACCGGTCGGGGTCTGCCGCCTGAAGCAGATCGATCAGGCGGCGGGTTGCTGCTTCATCTTTACCCACACTTCGAACTGCGACCCAGTCATCGAGCGCCGGCAACAGTGCTGCCGCAATGGGCCCGCGGGCGGTAATCCGATTTACTGCCTCCTTCACTGGCAGCGCGTCGACGTCGATCCCCGCCTCCCGGAAAGCAGCTGCGTAGTCCTGGTCCGCCGGGTTGAGTGAGAGAGCATGCATCCCCCAAACTGTTCCGCTTCGGGCACGAATTTCGTCAAGTCGCTGGACCAGTTCTAGGTCGGCGAGTGCTTGACGGACGCGCGCCTGGATTTCTGGCGGCGCCTCGCCCCCGGCGAGCGCCGGCTCCGCCCGTCGGGCCGACACCAGCGATTCGGACCACTTCTCCGCTTGTTCGAGCCGCGCTACCTCGTCCAGGATCAACTCAAGCTGCCCCGATACTCTCGCCTGCCGGGCTGTTCGCTCCAGAGCCAATTGCTCCTCCCGAGCGGCCCGATCGCGCACTGCCCAGCCAATTCCGCTGCCAAAGAGCAGGAGGAAGAACAGCACCAGCCCACTGACCGCGAGGGCAACCTTGTTCCGCTTGGCGAACTTGCGGAAGCGGTACGTTGCCGAGGGCGGACCTGCCTGCACCGGCTCGTCGTGCAGATGGCGCTCGATGTCGG
>JBBDWY010000006.1:0-9472 GCA_040902605.1 Pirellulales bacterium
TGGGAATCCTACTGGAAGAATTACCCAAACTAACCACAAACGTGACGCTCACACTGTGTTTTTGTTCGATATCGCGACGCAGGGCCTTTTTCCCCACGCCGACACGCCTCGCCGCTGACCAGTTATAATCGGCCGATTGGAGCCCCGGTTCGCGCTTCGGTCGGTGCCTCGAATGAATGTCAACTTATTGATCGCCGCTGTCGCGGCTGGGCTGCGGCAGGCGACCCCTATCTATGTCCTGGTCCTCTTGGCTGCGGGCGGTTGGCTTGCGCTGTCGCACGACGCCCATGCACAAACGCGGCCGCCACTTTCGTACGACCGCGATATACGCCCAATCCTTTCCGACAAGTGTTTCCGCTGCCATGGACCGGACTCCGAAGCGCGACAGGCCGAGCTGCGGCTCGATACGCGCACCGGGCTGATGGAGCATGTCGTCGTTCCGGGGAAGCCGGATGAAAGCGAACTCGTCGTCCGGATCTTCAGCGACGATGACGATGTGCGGATGCCACCGCCCGACTCGCGCTTGTCACTCACAGCCGAGCAGAAGGAAGAGTTGCGGCGTTGGATCGCGGCAGGGGCGGAGTTTGCCGACCATTGGGCGTTTCAGGAATTACCGGCAAACGTGCCTGTGCCGCCGGTGGGAGATGCCACCTGGCCGCGCGAGACCTGGGACCATTTCGTGATGGCGCGGTTGGAGGCCGAAAACTTGCGGCCGGCGTCGCAGGCGGCACCGTTGCGGCTGTTGCGCCGCGTAACGCTCGATCTCACCGGCCTGCCGCCAACGGCGGACAAATGCCGCGAGTTTGAGAAATCGGTTGCCGCAAAGGGTCTCGACGCGGCCCTCGCGAAGGCAGTGGATCGCTTATTGGCCGATCCGGCGTTCGGCGAGCACATGGCCGTGGCCTGGCTCGACGCGGCTCGATATGCCGATTCTTACGGCTACCAATCGGACCAGCTCAACACGCAGTGGCCGTATCGCGACTGGGTCGTCCGCGCGCTGAACGACAATCTGCCTTACGATCGGTTTCTCACGTGGCAATTAGCTGGCGACTTGTTGGAAAACCCCAGCCGAGATCAAGTCCTGGCAACGGCGTTCAACCGGCTGCATCGGCTCACGAACGAAGGCGGCTCCATTGCCGAGGAAGCGCTCGTCGAGAACGCCGCCGACCGAGTGCACACGCTCGCGACAGCCATCTTAGGCTTGACGCTGGAATGCGCCCGCTGCCACGACCACAAGTACGATCCGATCGGGATGCGAGATTACTATTCGCTGATGGCTTTTTTCAATTCAATCGACGAGAACGGCCTATACGACCACGCGGCGAAGGTGCCGTCGCCGTCGCTGTTGCTGCCCACGGAGCAGCAGGAGGCGAAGCTCGCGGCGGCTCGCAAGAGAATCATCGAAGCGGAGTCGGCTCTCGCTCAGGCAATTAAAGGTGGGCAAAATCGCTTTGCGGATTGGCTCGCCAAGCCGCCAGCGGCCTCGACTTCCCCTCCCCGGCCTGGGGAGGCGTTGGGGGAGGGGCGATCGGCTGTCGACGCCGACCTCACCGGATACTTCACACTCGACGACGGGCCTAAAAAATTCCGCAATGAGGCGCCAAACGGCAAGGGCGACGGCAAAGCCGCCGGTTTACAAGGCGTGCCCAGGATCCGCGGCCACGCTGTGCGGTTTGATGGCGACCAAGGCGCAGTCTTCCCCGGCCTGTTGAAAGTCGATCGCTGGGACAATTTCAGCATCGACTTTTGGATTCGGGACAACGCGCGGAACCGAATGCCCGTTGTTGTGCTGCAGCGCACATTCGGCACCGACACAGGTTACAACGGTTTCGATCTGATGCTGCAGGATGGCATTCTGGAAGCCCGCTTCTACCGCGTTTGGCCCGGAAATGGCATCGGCGTGCGTTCGCTAAAGCCTATTGCTCATGCCGATTGGCAACACATCGCCATTACTTATGATGGTTCGAGCACCGCCGCCGGGCTGCGGTTGTACGTGGATGGTGTGGAGTTGCCGACTGAAATCGTGCGGAATCGCATCCATAAGAGTGCGTCCCTGGCGACATATGGCGCGGGTCCTTTCACCCTTGGTCAACGATTCCGTGACCGCGGTTTCAAGGACGGCGAGATCGACGAATTGCGAATTTACGCCCGAGAGCTCACGCCGCTGGAAATCCGCAATCTGCACGACGGCAGCGCGTTGGCGGCAGCACTGGCGGAACCTAAGCCGAATCGCAAGGCGCTCGAAGCGTATTACTTTTCGGCAATTGATGAGCCGGCGCGCAGCCGTGCGCAAGAGCTTCGCGAGGCGCGACGAGAGTTCGTCGAGCTGGAAGAGCCGGTGCAAGAAGTGCCAGTCATGGCGGAACTCGACGAGCCGCGGCCAACGTTTATTCTTGTTCGCGGTGCTTATGACGCGCCCAAGTCGGAGTCCAATCGCGTCCATCGCGATACGTTTGATGACCTTTTGATTCCTTTTCCGAACGATGCGCCGCGAAATCGCCTCGGCTTAGCGCAGTGGATTACCGACCCGAGCCATCCGCTCACAGCCCGCGTCTTCGTAAACCGCCTTTGGGCGAATTTCTTTGGACGTGGACTCGTCGGCACGCCGGAGAATTTCGGCCGCCAGGGCGAGGCGCCGACCCATCCCGAGCTGCTCGATTGGTTGGCCCGCGATTTTATAGATCACGGCTGGGACATTAAGAGGCTCTGTCGCTCGATCGTTCTTGCCGCAACGTACCAACAGGACTCGCGCTGCGAACCGGAGCTGCGCCGTCGCGATCCGGAGAACCGCTTGCTTGTCCGCGGGCCAAGCCGCCGACTCTCCGCAGAACAAATTCGCGACGTGGCTCTCGCCGCGTCTGGATTGCTGGATCGCACAGCCGGTGGTCCTCCCGTTTCGCCTTACCAGCCGGGCGAAGATCTGTGGCGCGAGGCGAACACAATGTCGCCCGCCTATCGCCAGTCCACCGGCCAGGACCTGTACCGCCGCTCGCTTTACTCGGTGTGGAAGCGTACCGCCCCGCTGCCCAACATGCTGGCCTTCGATGCAACGACGCGCGAGGTCTGCACCGTCGCTCGCAGCCGCACCAACACGCCTCTCCAGGCGCTGGTGCTGTTGAACGATGTGCAGTTTGTCGAGGCAGCCCGCGCACTGGCAACCGCCGTTTCACAAACTCATTCCGACATTCAAACGCAGATCAACGAAGCCTTTCTGCGGCTGACCGGCCGAGGCCCAGATTCCGTAGAACTTGACCTGCTTAGCGAACTATACAAGGATCAACGAAGACTTTTTGAAGAAAGTGAACAGCAAGATGCCAAAACGTTCGTTCAGCTAGGCGAGTCTCCGCCCGATGGGAACGTGGTTCCATCCCACCTTGCTGCGCTCACCGTTACTTGTCAGGCGATTCTCAACCTGGATGCGACAATCTTTGAAAGATAATCCTAACCTGCATAAACCCTGAATTTTTGAAAACCACGAAGTCACAAAGGACACGAAGCGAAATCATGTCTGCGTTGTAATGCAGTTTGGTTTCTTTGTGTCCTTAGTGCCTTTCTGGTTCATAAAACGATAAGCGCGCATCGCAATGATACCTGTTGAATTAGACTCCAACTTGTCCGGCATCACTCGACGGCACTTTTTCGGCGCGTCGGCCGCTGGGATTGGCGGCATGGCACTCGGCGCGCTGTTGGGCGAGTCGTTAAGCGGCAACGGGTTGGCGGCGGCTGGGCCGAGCAGCCTGTTCGCTGGTCTGCATTTTGCCCCCCGCGTCAGGCGAATAATCTTTCTGTTTCAGGCTGGCGGGCCCGCTCAGCAGGACCTCTTCGATCACAAGCCGCTCTTGAATGAAAAGAACGGCGAGCAACTGCCCGACCACGTCCGCGGCCAGCAGCGCCTCACCAGCATGTCGGCCCAACAGGCCTCGATCCCTCTTGCCGGTTCGCTTTTCAAATTCGCCCAATACGGCCAGTCGGGCTCCTGGCTGAGTGAGCTGCTGCCCTACCATCGGCAGATTGTCGACGACGTTTGCTTTGTGAAGTCGATGTTCACCGAGGCGATCAATCACGACCCGGCCATCACGTTCTTTCAAACCGGTTCCGAGATCGCCGGCCGGCCCTCGCTGGGCGCGTGGCTGTCGTATGGTCTTGGCTCAATGAATGATGACTTGCCGTCGTTCATCGTACTCGTATCGGCGAATCAGGCTGACCAGCCGCTTTATGCCCGGTTATGGGGCAGCGGCTTCCTGGACTCGAAGTATCAGGGCGTTCAGCTTCGTCCCGGCAAGAATCCCGTTCTTTACCTGAGCAACCCCGACGGCATCTGCCGCTCCGGTCGCTCTGCAATGCTCGACAAACTGAATGCCCTCAACCGACATCAATTCGAACAGGAGCTCGACCCTGAGATTGAATCACGCATCGCACAATATGAAATGGCCTTCCGCATGCAGGCCAGTGTGCCGGATGTCACCGACCTGTCCGCCGAGCCTGATTCGATCTTCGAAATGTATGGGCCGGACAGCCGCATGCCGGGCACGTACACGGCCAACTGCCTGCTCGCTCGCCGCCTGGCCGAACGCGGTGTCAGGTTCATCCAGCTCTACCATCAGGGGTGGGACCATCACGGTTCACTTCCCGCCGGCATCCGCGAGCAGTGTCGCGAAACCGATCAGGCGTCCGCCGCGCTGTTGATCGACTTGAAGCAGCGCGGCATGCTCGACGACACGCTGGTGATCTGGGGCGGCGAGTTCGGCCGAACATCCTACTCGCAAGGTGCCCTCACCGCCACCGACTTTGGCCGCGACCATCATCCGCGCTGCTTCACCATGTGGCTCGCCGGCGGCGGCGTCAAACCCGGCTTTACCTACGGCCGCACCGACGACTACGGCTACAACATCGCCGACGCCGCCGGCAACCCCATCTCGCCGACGAAACACGAGTTCACGCCCGGCGCCGTCCACGTTCACGATCTGCAGGCGACGATCCTGCACCTGTTGGGCATCGACCACACGCAGCTCACGTTCAAATACCAAGGCCGCCACTACCGGCTAACCGACGTGCACGGTCACGTGGTGCGCGACATTCTGACTTAATGCCACATGATCTCTAGCAGATCCGGTCCTAATTGTGCCGAGCTTCGCCGCGATAATGTTCGCTCATCGATTGCGCAACGATTGATCTGCGCTCTGAACACGGAATTGACCGAGCGATATCCAGAAGACGGCGCGAATTTCTTTCACCTAGATCCCGAGGAGCTGACGAACGGCCGCGGAGCATTTTTCATCGCTTACATTGCCGAGCAGCCAGTCGGCTGCGGCGCGGTGCGGCGCATTGAACCAAATATGGCAGAAATCAAGCGGATGTATGTGGCACCCAAGGCACGCGGCCGCGGCGTTGGTCGGCAGATTCTAGCCGCCCTCGAAATGGAGGCCCGGCGGCTCGACGTCAACCGCCTGGTCCTGGAAACCGGCCCGCGTCAACCCGAAGCCATCGCCCTGTACACACGGGCCGGCTTTTCTCAAATTCCGCTGTTCGGCGATTACCTCAATACGCCGTACCCGGAACTCAGCGTCTGCATGGCGAAGGATTTGTGAACCGCGGACTTTATCTTGATAGCTTGCTATCTTAGGCGGCTCGTTCCCGAATCTCGCCTGCAATCGATTCGCCGATTTCCCTAATCTGCCCGCCCCAGATTTGCCGACTACGCCGAAAGGGTCATGTTGCGCGCTTACACGTAGCCGCGTCTCTCCGAGACGCGCGGTTCGAGTTTCGGAGAAACTCGCCTACGTGCCCAGGGAGGGGCCTGTGCCACGATCGTACTCGTTGTTTCTGATTGCCATCCTGGCGGGCGGCGGATGGTTCTTTATCAAGGGCCCCGGCCAGGGAAACCTGGGCAAGATTCTTTCGGCGTATTCGCAGTCGCGCTCTCGGCAAAGTCAGTCGCCTTTCGGTTTCACTCCGCCATACCAGGGCCCGTCGTCCGGCACACAGATTCCAGCCCAATATGCCAGCCAAGCCGCGCCGGCACCCGCTCCGCCGTCGCCGATGTTCGGCGGCCCTGCCATTCGCATCGCCTCGTTCAACATTGAAATCTTCGGAGACAAGAAGGCGTCCAAGACGCACGTCATGTGGACGCTCGCGGCGATCATCCAGAACTTTCACGTCGTCGCCATTCAAGAGATTCGCACCCAGGACGACTACTTCCTCGACAACTTCCTGCGCAACTATGTGAACCAGAATGGCCGGGCGTACGACAAGGTCATTGGTCCCCGCCTGGGTCGCTCCAGCAGCAAGGAGCAATACGCGTTCCTCTACGATACAGCCGCCATCGAAGTCAATCCGCGGATGATCTATACGCTGAATGATCCAGACGATTTGCTGCACCGCGAGCCGCTGGTGGCGATGTTTCGCGTCCGCGGACCTCCTCCGCAGCAGGCATTTACGTTTGTGCTCATCAACATCCACACCGATCCGGACGAAACCGACACGGAGCTCGACGCGCTGGGCCAGGTCTATCAAGTCGTCCGCCGCACCGCCGGCGGCGAGGACGACATCATCCTGCTCGGCGATCTCAACGTTGACGACCAGCACTTGGGTCAGCTTGGCCGGCTGGAAGGCATAAGACCTCTCGTGCGAGGCGTCTACACCAACACTCTTCAAACCGCCCTCTACGACAACATCGTGCTGCACCAGCTGTCGACTGCCGAATTCAGCGGCCGCGGCGGCGTCTTCAATTTCGAGCAGCACTTCAAGCTCACTCGCGACCAGGCCCTGCAGGTCTCCGATCACCTGCCCATCTGGGCCGAATTCAGCGCGTACGAAAGCGCGGCCCCCGGCCGCGTGGCGACTCGCGAAGCCGCTACAATTCGCGCGCAATAACGTGTGTGTGCCACTGCTTGCGGCGCGCCAAGTTGCATGAACGGCCGCTCCAGCACGGCTCGCTTGAAAAGGAGCCGAAACGTGGGGAGGCAAGCAGTGCCGCCCATCAGGCTCGACGCGATCGCCCCCGCCACGAGCAGTGGCACACCCACCAAGTGGCCAAAACTGCTTCTTGAAATTGTGCCACCACTTGTGCTAGGCTTCTCTCAACGCTGAATGGTATCCAGCGGAGCGGCGCGACGAGCGCCGTATCCAAAGAGCCCGATGTCGGACAATGGTCCGGCCTCGGGCTTTTTTTATTGCCCTCAGTGTAACAGGCACACTCCGTGTGCCGCGGCAGAATCATTACACGTACTGCCTGATCACGAGTTATTGCAGACCCCATACCGCTTCAGCAACGGCACACGGAGTGTGCCTGCTACTATGTCATTAACCCACCGAATACTGATCACGCTCGCCAGCGCGCGAGCGCACATCGCCGATGGCGATCTGCTGCTGTTCCGCCGCCGCGGATTGATTTCCGTCGTCGGCCGCGGCGAGCACTCGCATGCAGCCAAGGCAGCCTGGTGGGGCGACGATTTGTTTTGCCTCGAGGTCCGCGAATGGCACGGCGGCCGCGCCGTCACGCTCGCAAGCCAAGTCAAAAAGTTCCCCGGCCGAATCGACCTCTATCACACTAACCCGGCAAATCGGTGGCCGGAGTACGATCGAATGCGCTCCACCATGATGATGCGGCGCCTGGCCGGCTGCGACTACGGGTACGCCGCCGTGCTTGCCGCCGCGATGCTCCACCTGCCGTTCGTTCGAATGGCGGTTCGGGCAGAAGTTGAAGACGACGCGATCGATCGCCGGCCACCGTTTTGCAGCCAGGCCTGCGTCATGACCGACCGCATCGGCGGCGGTGTTGACCCGGTGCCACACCTGGCCGACCGTCTCACTGAACCCGCCGACCTTGCCCGCAGCCCATTTTACAAGTATGCCTTCACACTCATCCCATAAACGCGCAACCGCCGTTCTGTTATTGCTGCTGCTGTGCATCGCGTTCGCATGCGGACCGATACGAGCGCAATGCTATGTTGATCCCGTTACGGGCCAGCAGATTTGCACGCCGCTAGCACCGAACTCTACGCCCACGATCGATAATTCCGCGCACTGCCGCATCAGCGTCGCCGACGGCAGCACCGGCAGCGGTACGTTGATCGCCGTGGATGGTTCGGTCGGTCTGGTGCTCACTTGCTCGCATTTGTTCGACACGTCGGCAGGCCGCATCGTCGTCACTTTTCCGAACGGCAGTCGGTTCGCCGCTCGGTTGATCGACCGCGATCCGGCCCACGACCTGGCGGCGCTGGCAATTCGCCGAGCGGCTGTCGAGCCGCTCGTAGTGAGCGATGAAGAGCCCGCTGGATTGCTGACAGCGTGTGGCTTCGGTCCGAGCGGACAATTCCGCGGTGTTCGGGGTCACGTCGTCGGACAATCCACTTCGGTTGGCGCGCTGTACCCGTCCGTGACCATGGCCGGCGCGGTGCGGCCGGGCGACAGCGGCGGCGGCGTGCTCAATACGCGCGGCCAGCTCGTGGGCGTCGTCTGGGGCCAGCGCGACGGCCTCACCTACGCCACCTGCGGGCGGCCCGTCCGCGAATTCCTCGCTTCGCTCCGCGGCAAGCAATTCGTCGCCAGGCCCAAGTCCCCAGTCCCCAGCCCCCAACTCGACTGGCAAACGTGGAGCAGCGAAATGGATTCCCGACTTCGCGCGCTGGACGAGAAGAAACAGAACAAGGGCGATTACTTGCAACCCGGCGACCTGAACGGTTATGTGCGAATCGACGATGCCCCCAAAATCGACCCGAACCAGTACGCGCGCCGTTCAGAACTGGACGGCAAACTGAAAACGCTCACCGCGCGCTTCGAATCGGTGCAGCAACACGTCGAGCAGATTGCCGCCAGTAAAGGCAGCTTCTTTCAGGGATTGTCGCTCGGAAAGTTGATTGTGGGTGCGCTTGGTTTGAGCGGCCCGCTAGCGGCTGCAGTCGTCGTAGCCGGCGGGCTTGCTGGGCGACGCTTAAAACGCGCTCCGCTGCGCGTCGCGGATAATGTGTTAGGCGACACGCGCAGCGATCGCGGAGCGGAGCGAGTTCCCACACCCATCGCAGTCGATACCCCACCGCCGCCGCAACGCACCGTGCCTGAGACCCACTACGTGCCCGTCGAACAAGACTCATTCGCAAAGGCCCACCAATGGTCCAGCGAACACATCGCCCGAAAATATCCCGGAGCCACAGAAATCCTGCAAGCGCTGGATTCGTTGATCAAACAGTACCTCGCAGCAAAGTCATGATGCTCGATGCTGGATCCTGGATGCTCGATATCCAGCATCCAGCACCTAGCATCCAGCATCCAAACCCAAGGAGCCACCCATGCCCATCACCAACACCGATGCCGTCCTCTGGTACAACGTCGGCGAGTTCGGCAAAGCAGGTTACGCCGTGCCGAACTGGTCGAACGACGTTGGCAGCCTGAACCCGCAGATTCTGGATTGGACCTACCTGGTCGGCCGCAATCTGTTCCACATCATGCACCACGAGGACGCCGACCTGCGGAT
>JBBDWY010000007.1:0-9435 GCA_040902605.1 Pirellulales bacterium
AACTCAGGCGTTTTCTCGGAATGAGACATTGGGCCGTTCGACTCGCAGCGGGTGCTCCGGCAAAGGAACGATTTTGACACCTAACCTTCCGCCGTATTTCAGACATCTATATTGGCCCCTGTAGAACTTAGCGGTTAGGTCCTTGCCGAACTGATATAATCGTGCGCTCTGGCCTACCGATACCGAAGGCCACTTCTATGAGCGACGTTACACAAATCCTCTCCCAGATCGAACAAGGCGACCCATCCGCTTCGGAGCAGCTCCTGCCCTTGGTTTATCAGGAGTTACGAAAACTCGCAGCGGCGAAGCTTGCGCACGAAAAGCCCGGGCAGACGCTTCAGGCTACGGGACTGGTGCACGAGGCGTACATTCGGCTGGTAGATATCGATCGGGCGCAACATTGGGACAGCCGCGGCCACTTCTTCGCGGCGGCGGCCGAAGCCATGCGCCGCATTCTGGTTGATGCTGCTCGTCGCAAGGCCAGTCAACGTCATGGCGGAGCCAAGCAGCGCCGCGATCTAGTGGAAGGGGACATCGTTACGCTGCCGATCAGTGACGAATTGCTGGATTTCGACGCGGCGCTCGACAAACTCAGCACGATTGATCCACAAGCTGCACAGCTCGTGAAGCTGCGCGTTTTCTCGGGAATGACGATTGATGAAGTCGCCCAATTGCAGAGGATCTCTCCTCGGACCGCCAAGCGTAGGTGGGCTTATGGCCGAGCTTGGTTAGGTCGTGAATTGGAGGTTCCAACAGATTGTGACCTTTAAGCGTTCAGCCGCTTTGGGAAATCTTCGCCAATTTTTTGGCCCGATCTTGGCGCAGATTACGCATTGCATCTTGTGGCAGGCCACCCACGGAGTAAACGCCCATGATCGAGACCGATCAAAGCGAAAGATCTGTTTTTCTCCAGGCCATCGAGATCGTTTCCGCTGAGGAAAGAGCGGACTACGTGCAAGAAGCTTGCGGTGCAAACGATCGACTGCGTGCCGAAGTTGAAGGGTTGCTGCGGGCCCACGAGAAACGTCTCGGCCTGTTAGACAATCCGGGTTTCTCGTCGGCGACCATCGAGCAGCCGATCCAGGAGGGACCGGGCACCGTCATCGGCCCCTACAAGCTTCTGCAACAAATCGGCGAAGGCGGCATGGGCGTGGTGTTCATGGCCGAGCAGACCCACCCGCTCCAGCGCACCGTCGCGCTGAAAATCATCAAGCCCGGCATGGACACGCGGCAGGTGATCGCCCGCTTTGAGGCCGAGCGGCAGGCCGTGGCAATGATGGACCATCCCAACATCGCCAAAGTGCTGGAAGCCGGGACGACCGACACCGGCCGCCCGTATTTCGTGATGGAGCTGGTCAAAGGCGTGCCGATTACGAAGTACTGCGACGAAAAACAACTGCCGCTCCCCGCCCGGCTGGAGCTGTTCATGCAGGTCTGCCAGGCCGTGCAGCATGCCCATCAGAAGGGCGTCATCCATCGCGATATCAAGCCCAACAACGTGCTCGTGGCTGAGTACGACAACCACGCCATCCCCAAAGTGATCGACTTCGGCGTGGCCAAGGCCACGGCGCAACGGCTCACCGAACGGACGATGTTCACGGAGTTCGGCCAGGTGCTCGGCACGATGGAGTACATGAGTCCCGAGCAATCGAAGTTCAACCAGCTCGACATCGACACCCGCAGCGACATCTATTCGCTGGGCGTGCTGCTCTACGAGCTGCTGGCCGGCTCAACGCCCTTTGAGGGAAAACGGCTGCACGCGGCGGCGTTCGACGAAATGCTGCGAATCATCCGCGAGGAGGAGCCGCCCAAGCCCAGCACCAGGGTCAGTTCGAGCGACACGCTGCCGTCGATTGCCGCCAATCGGCACACCGAACCGGCCCGCTTGAGCAAAGACGTGCGGGGCGAGCTGGACTGGATCGTGATGAAGGCCCTCGAAAAGGACCGCAACCGCCGCTACGAGACGGCGAGCGGCTTCGCCGCCGACATCGAGCGCCACCTGCGCGACGAGCCGGTGGAGGCCGGTCCGCCGTCGGCGGCGTACCGATTCCGCAAGTTCGCCCAACGGAACAAAGGGCCGGTCGCTGCTATCGCGGCCATTGTGCTGTCGCTGACACTTGGCTTGGTCTTGACCGCGATTGGCTTCATGCAGGCCAGCCGACAGCGCGCCATTGCACTGAGCAACGAGGTCAATGCTCGGACCGAAGCCGCCAAGGCTACCGCAATTAGCGGCTTGCTCCAGGAAATGCTCTCGTCAGCCGATCCCCAGCAAGCCAAGGGAGCGGAGTACACCGTCCGACAATTGCTCGATGACTCTTCGGTTAGGTTACGCGACCAATTGCAAGGGCAGCCGGACGTGGAGGCGGTCATCCGGACCGCAATTGGCAGCGCATATCGCCGCCTTAGCATGACCGACAAGGCCGAGCCACACCTCCAGCGCGCCCTCGCCATTCGGCGAATGTTGGTTGCCAATGCAGCCAATAACGACGACGCGCAGGAGGCGCTGGCACAGAGCTTGCTCGAATATGGCTGGAACTTCTACATGTCGAATCGGCCCGTCGATACAGAACATCATGTGCGGGAGGCGGTGGCGATCTACAGAGATCGGGGCGTTCGCGACGCGAGAATCATCGATGCCCTTGCTACGCTTCAGCTGGCCCTGAACGCCCAAAACAGGCACGAAGAGTCTATTGCTGTAGCGAATGAAGCGCTAGCCCTCGGTCGCCAACTCTTCCCCGACGGACATCCCGAACTGGCCGACATTCTGCACCGGCTGGCGGACGCGAAGCGCTTCCAAAAAGATCTCCCGGCGGCGGAGGCATTGGCCCGGCAGGCGGTCAGCATGCATCAGCGCTGGCATGGCAAGACTAATATCGAGACCGGTTGGTCTTCGTACATCCTCGGAGATATTCAGGGTGATCGCGGGGAACTCGCCGAGTCGGAGGCGAATCTTCGTCAAGCTTTGTCCATCTTCCGCTCCCAATATGGGGATTCGCATGACAGCGTGCAATCAGTGCTGAAGCGTTTGCAACAGATATTAGCGGCGCGAGGCGACCAAGCGGGACTGGCCGCGCTGCGCGCCGACAGAGGGGCGCGGCTGGCCAAAGCTTTGAAGCGCGACGGGACCAACATCAAGCTTCGCATTCAACTGGCGAATTCGCTGGCTGAATCGGGTGATTTGGACGGGGCTCTGGCAGGTTTCTCCGAGGCCGCCGAGCTTGCGTCGGCGACGACTCCGGACATGAAGCTCCGACTTGCGGAAGGATGCTCCCAACTGGCTAGACTCCTCCGCGACAAGGGCAGATTCGAACAAGCGGAGCGCACGTACCGCCAAGCGATCGCTCTCCGCGAGCCGCTCGTGGACAAAGCCCCGCCTCAACTTCGCCTGGCGCAGGCGAACGACTACAACGATCTGGCGTTCGTCCTCAAGCCTGACTCGCGATCGCCGGAATCCGTGCGCGCGCTCCGCGCGGGACTGGCACTTAAGCAAGCGCTGGTCAGAGAGTTTCCCGACAATCTCGATTATCGAATTCACGTCGCCCACTCGCACCTCGGCCTCGGCCACATCGCCGTCGACTCCGGGCGGACGCCCGATGCGGTGCAAGCCTTCGGCGAAGCTGCCGCAATCCTGAGCGCTCTCGCGACGGTTGCGTCCGCACACCAAGGATCCAATGAATTTCTGGGGCAGACCCTGGATACGTTGGGCAACGCGTGGCTGAGAGTCAACCGGCCTGAAGACGCCGCGCAGGCCCATCAGCACGCGCTGGCCGTGGCGCCGAAGGGGGGCGGGAGCACGGAACCCGGCGTTTCACCCAAGAAGGTCAATATCGTTCCGTGATACGGAGTAAGTACTGAAACGTTCCCCGGCTTCGACAGAGAAGCCGCAGTGAAAGATTGAAAGAAGCGGCCGGTGAGGCTTACCGCGAAGCAAGCTCCTCACCGGCCTTGGCATCTCCCGCGGCGCTCGGTTTGCGCGCTCAGGGCGATGACTATTTGATTGTACCGCAGACCAGAAATGGGAGACACGCTCATGACCAAGTATCGGACCATTGATTGCATCGTCTTACTGTCGGCTCTCGTGGCATGCTCCGGGATTGCCAACGAAGCGGCTGCCCTACCACCTGCGTACACTGTCACCGATCTGGGAACGCTGGGCGGATCATTGAGCCAAGGGTTTGGCATTAACGCCAGCGGTCAGGTGGCAGGTTGGTCCTACACGATCGAGGACGCGGCCATACACCCATTTCTATGGACGCCGACGACGCCCGGTGGCGCCGCCGGCACGATGATCGATCTAGGAACGCTAGGCGGAGACACCTCTGGGTTTGGCGTCGGCGGCTGGGACGTCAACGACAGCGGTCAGGTGTCAGGTTGGTCCTACATCGCTGGAAACGCCGAAATTCACGCATTTCTGTACGATGGCACGATGCACGACCTCGGAACGTTAGGCGGAAGAGACAGCTTCGGGCATGGCATCAACGCCAGCGGCCAGGTGACCGGCGCGTCCTTCACGATGGCGGGCACGCGCGCATTTCTGTGGACGCCAACGACGCCCAACAGTTCCACCGGCACGATGATCGACCTCGGATCGCTCGGGGGCTCTGGCAGCTCTGGGTGGGCCATCAACGCCAGCGGTCAAGTGGCCGGCGATTCCCGCACGATCTCAGACGCCAACCACGCTTTTCTGTACGACGGCACGATGCACGACCTGGGAACGTTGGGAGGACGTCACAGCTATGCGCTGGGCATCAACGAGGGCGGTCAGGTGACAGGCCTTTCGTACGTGACTGGAGACGCCACACAGCACGCCTTTCTCTGGACGCCGACGACGCCAAACGGCGTCAGCGGCACGATGATCGACTTGGGAACGCTGGGGGGAACGTACAGCAGCTACGCATATGGCGTCAACGCCAGTGGTCAAGTGGTAGGCGGTTCCTTCACGACCGGAAACGCAGCACGGCACGCTTTCATCTACTCAAGCGGCAGCGGCATGGTCGATTTGAATTCGCTGATCGATCCGCTATCGGGTTGGGAGTTAGAACTTGGAACGGCAATCAACGACGCCGGCCAGATCACGGGATTGGGGTTTAACGGCAGCGAGGGACATGCGTTTTTGCTGACCCCCGTGCCGGAGCCGGCGAGCCTAGCGCTCTTGGCTCTTGGCCTGCCGCTGATCGTTTGGCGGAACTCGCGGCGATTCGCAGACCAAAAAGGTACTTTGTCATGAAACGTCACATGTTTGCCGCTGGCCTCGCGCTGGCAGTAGTGGCCGTACTGGGAGATCTTGGATGATGACCATCGTGTTCGGAACTGTTTTGCCGTGGCTGCTGATTGCCATCGGAACCTGGCTCGCTTATCAGCTCGTGCGCCAGAATGGCCGCATCCTGTTGCGGCTGGAGGCGATCGAGCAGCAACTTGGGCCTGGCGCGGGGCGTCGCGCCGGGGAGAAACGGCGGGAGGCTGGCGGTCTGCCGCTCGGCACGGTCGCGCCGGACTTTGAGCTTCCGGATCTCGCGGGCGTGCGCCGTAAGCTTTCCGATTTTCGTGAACAGAACGTGTTGCTCGTCTTCTTCAACCCGCAATGCGGGTACTGCACGAAGATGGCCGCCGACCTGGCCGCCCTGCCGGCCGATGGAGGCGACCAGCGGGCCGTACCCGTCGTGGTCAGCACGGGCGATGCCGAGGAGAACCGCAAACTTGTCGAGCATTACGGCATTCGCTGCCTGGTCCTCTTGCAGGAGCAAATGGAAGTTGCCACGAAGTACCAGGCCCAGGGAACTCCGATGGGATATCGGATCGACGGCGCGGGCCGAATCGCCAGCGCGCTGACCGTGGGCGCCGAGCCTCTGCTGCGACTAGCAACCGCGCTCGCGCCCGACCCGATCGAACCGCACGCAGCAGCGAACGGCTCCGCGCCGCACGACGCGAAAGACGATCACTCGCTGGGCCGCAGTCGCCTGAACCGTGGCGGTCTGAAGGCCGGCGTCCCGGCGCCAGATTTCCGCTTGCCGCGGCTTGAGGAAGGCGACCTGTCGCTAGTGGACTTCCGCGGCGAGCGCGTGCTGCTGGTGTTTTCCGATCCAGACTGCGGCCCCTGCGATGAGCTGGCGCCCCGGTTACAAGACATTCACCTGCAGCGGCCGGAGCTCCAGGTGCTGGTGGTGAGCCGGCGCGATGTCGAGGCGAATCGCGCCAAGGCAACCGCGCTCGGGCTGACTTTTCCCATCGTGCTGCAGAAGCAGTGGGAAGTCTCTCTCAAGTACGCGATGTTCGCCACTCCAGTCGGCTATCTGATCGACGAAGAGGGGACTCTCGCCAGCGACGTGGCCGTGGGAGTGGGGCCGATTCTGGCCCTGGCTGGCGAAGGCATGCCTGAATCGCTTGACGACGAGTCGTGGCCCCTCGCAGCGGAACAAGCCTTGGTGAATTGAATTGGTTAATGACAATTTCCTTATTTCCAAAATTGCTCGTTTGGCAAGTCACAGAAAATCCGGGGGAACACTAATCCTCGCTAATTCTCGCTAATCCTGATTAGTGTCGATTAGCGATGATTAGTGTTCCTCTCTCGAATTTGGAACTACTGAATTTACTACTCCATCAAGAAGCGAGGTATCGATCATGGAACGTCTCGATGAGTTATCGAAGTTACTGGCCGAGTCGGTGTCGCGCCGCGAATCGCTGCGGAGCATCGGGGTCGTTATAGCGGGTACGGTACTCAGTTCTCTGGGGGTGGGGACTGCCTGGGCTGCCCGGCCGGATCGGTGCGGGGCCTTCTGCCGGTGGTGCTCCAACAAGGCTCAGCGGAATCAATGCCTGGCGGCCTGCCGGGCCTGCAACGGCAACACCAGCCGCCTCTGTGGAAGCTGCGGAGCCTACGCCTGTTGCCCCACGTCGGCGGCCTGCTGCAACGGGACATGCACCACCGTGAATTCGGATCCGCACAACTGCGGCGCCTGCGGAAACGTCTGCGCCGCACCAACCCCGAACTGCATCCAGGGGGCATGCAGCAACCCTTGCCCGCAGGGCGGTATGTATTGCAACGGTTCTTGCATCGACACTGACTGGGACAACAGAAACTGCGGCGGCTGTGGCATTGTATGCCCCGACGGGTCATCGTGTGGGTGGGGCTACTGCGAGGGTATTTGTATTGGCTGCGGCTGAAACCGCGGCCAGGATCACCATCCACTTACCGTCACGAAGTGAGGTATCGATCATGGAACGTCTCGATGAATTTTCCAAGTTGCTGGCGGAGTCGGTGCCGCGCCGCGAATCGCTGCGGCTCATCGGGGCCGTTTTCGCGGGCGCGGTGCTCAGCCCTCTGGGGTTGGGGACCGCCTGGGCTGCCCGGCCGGATCGGTGCGGCGCCTTCTGCCGGTGGTGCTCCAACAAGGCGCAGCGGAATCAATGCCTGGCGGCCTGCCGGGCGTGCAACGGCAACACCAGCCGCCTCTGTGGAAGCTGTGCAGCTGTTGTCTGTTGTGCGACCGGGGCAGCCTGTTGCAACGGCACATGCACCTCCTTGAATTCGGATCCACACAACTGTGGCGCTTGCGGATACATCTGCCCGGCAGCGGCGCCATTCTGTAACCAGGGGACATGCGGCAACGGCCTGTGCCCAACGGGGCTTACGTACTGTGGTGGTTGCGTCGACACGTACAATGACTCACAACACTGCGGCGGGTGCTTCATTGTTTGCGGTGCCAGCGAGTACTGCTCTGGCGGCACTTGCGTTCCTTCGGAGCCGCCGTGCCCGGAATGTGGTGGCGGACCTTGACGAAGAAAAGCGGCCGGCGAGGCTTACCGCGAAGCAAGCTCCTCACCGGCCCGGCATCTCCTCGGCGCTCGGTCTGCGCGCCGGGGGCGATGACTTTTTGATTGTACCGCAGACCAGAAATGGAAGACACACTCATGACTAAGTATCAATCCGTTTATCGCATCATCGTGCTTTCGGCGCTCGCCTTGTCGGTTACGGCCGCAGCGCAGGCCGCTTCGTACACCGTCACCGACCTGGGAACGCTCGGTGGAACAGAAAGTTTTGGGTCGGGCCTCAACGCCAGCGGTCAGGTGGCAGGCGCTTCCTACACGACCGGAGACGCCGCCTTCCACACGTTTCTGTGGACACCAACCACGCCTAACGGCGCGAGCGGCACGAAGACCGACCTGGGAACGCTGGGCGGAACAGAAAGTTTTGGAAACGGTCTCAACGCCAGCGGCCAAGTGACAGGCGAGTCGTCCACGACCGGCGACGCGGCCGATCACGCATTTCTGTGGAAACCTACGACGCCGGGCGGCAGCAGCGGCACGATGTACAACCTCTTAACGCTCGGTGGAACCAACAGCTATGGGTACGGCCTCAACGCCGCCGGTCAGGTAACTGGCGCTTCCGACACGACCGGAGACGCCACCACTCATGCATTTCTGTGGAAACCCACGACGCCGAACGGCACCAGCGGCACGATGCACGACCTGGGAACGCTTGGCGGGACCGAGAGCAATGGGAGCGCCATCAACGCCAGCGGTCAGGTGTCAGGCTCGTCCCTGACGACCGCAGACGCGGCCTACCACGCATTTCTGTGGAAACCAACGACGCCGAACGGCACCAGCGGCGCGATGCACGACCTCTTAACGCTGGGTGGAACCGACAGCTTTGGGGGCAGCATCAACGCCAGTGGTCAGGTGGCAGGCTTTTCCAACACGACCGGAGACGCGGCCTACCACGCCTATCTGTGGACGCCAACCGTGCCCAACGGCACCAGCGGCACGATGCTGGACTTGGCAACGCTGGGTGGGCTCAACAGCTACAGCTATAACGTCGGCGCGGGCGGTCAGGTGGTCGGCGCGTCCGAAATACAAATAACCTCCGATCACACCCACGCATTTCTGTACACGAGCGGCAGCGGCATGGTGGATCTCAACACGCTGATCGATCCGCTTTCAGGTTGGGAGTTATCGGACGCAGCCGACATCAACGACGCAGGACAAATCACCGGACAGGGTCTAATCGGTGGCGAGTATCATGCGTACTTGCTCACGCCCGCCACGATGCCCGGCGACTTCAACCACGACGGCACCGTCGATGCCGCCGACTACGTCGTGTGGAGAAAGACAGACAGCGGCAATTCACAGGGCTATACCGAATGGCGGGAGAATTTCGGCGAGGGCATGGGCGCCGGTGGCGGCTCGGCGGGAGCGTCCCCCTCCCAGACCGGCGTGCCCGAACCGGCAACCTTGGTGCTGCTGATATTTGCGGCGACTGGCTGGTGTCTCCGGCGAGGCCGGGCCGCATAGAAAGTGTCGAGAACTCGTTAACGCGTGACACTGGTCAACAACCCACCCCTTTTTGAAACTCCGGGGATCGGCTATCTATTCGCGCTTCCTAGGCACCTCGGTCGATGCGACGAATGGCACTTACTTGTCCCTAACCCCGTTGGCCAT
>JBBDWY010000008.1:0-52947 GCA_040902605.1 Pirellulales bacterium
GACCATAGCTTACCATCCAGTGAAATTTTCCACCCACAATCGAGACGCTCACACTATGGACAACGGCTGTTCGCTTTTCTACTATCGTTCCGCGCTCGGGCGCGGTAAACTGGGTCGGCGCCTTCCGCCCTTGATTGGGAGAAGTTTTTTTATCGTAGATCGCAGGCGGCCTCAGTCGAGAGTTTTCGGACTGATCAAGATAGAAAGAGCGCAATGCTGACAATGTATTTTTGCTACGATGACCATGATCCAGTCATCCGATGCTGGCCTGCGGTACCACGAATTGGTGACACGGTCGCCCTGGCGGAATTTGAAGATGATGAAGACGGCTCGCTCAAGGTCACCGACGTCGTCTGGGAAGGCGACCAGGAACCAACGCTGAGCATCTACCTCAAACGATCGAAGGGTTTGCTACGGCGCTTTGTAAAATCGACCAGTGCGCCCACACCGTGCATCGGAAACTCCGGTTCTTAGGAGCTTAGCTTTCGCCACGGCTGAGCGCTCCGCCGCCACTTGTCGTATGGATTTTCCTCTTGCATGGAGGAACCGAGCGATGAAGCGCTTGCTGCTCATTCTGATCGTCGGTTTCGTCGGCACTCAGGCATTCGCCGCGTACCCGCCTCACTTGCAGGCCAGGCGCCTCGCACTGAAAGCACGCAAGGCCGAACAAAAAAAAGCGATGTACGAGTTCAAGGCCCGCGAGTATCAGGACTGGCACGAGCGGTATCTCGCCGACACGCCGGTGCGAGAGCAGTACTACAGAGCGCTCGCGAACCGCTATGAATTGGAAGCATCAGTCTACCGCGCACCGAGCATGTACTTCTGGCGGCGAGACTACTGGCCCATCGTTCCAGATTACGGTTTCGGGGTCTGGCGACCAGCGTACTTCGCGGTCTACTACGGCCCAGCCCACGATTACCGCTACCCATTCATGTTCGGCTGGTAGCCTCACTTATCCCAACGGGATTGAATCATTCAGCCCAGGGATGCGGTGCAGCCGCCGGGTGCCTGGGGCATCGCCCCAGGAATTCGCAACTGGGGCGATGCCCCAGGCACCCAATCCAAATGCAAGGCGCCGGCGACGAAGGCATCGCGACAGCGCGCCCTGCCGCATCTTCGCGAATCGGCCGGTTGGAATTGCCAGTGATTAGCTGGCCTTTTCTCGGTGAGTTCACCTGTTCTCGATTTACGGAATCTAGGACCGCAATCGATGCCCGCCGTGGTTCTATATTTAATTAGCCACGCCAGTTGTCTGGTTAGCCGATCACAAACCCTGCGCTGAAGGACGTTCCTTTGAACAAGTGTTTTTGCATCGCAATTGCGGATGACGATTTAGTCGTGCGGACTCTCTTAAAACGGCAGTTGACCGATTCAGGACACACCGTCGTCCTCGAAGCGAACTCAGGCCAAGAGCTGCTGCACGGCTTATCGAGCGTGGCTGCCGAGCTGGTAATCAGCGACATCCATATGGCCAAATTGGATGGCATTGACGCAGCCGACCTCATCATGGCGCGCTATGGGCTGCCGGTCATTTTCATTTCGGGGCTCGATTTTCACACCATCCAGCATCGTCTTGGCGACTGCCATGCTCATGCCTACTTGATGAAGCCATTCCAACCGCAGCAACTCCAGGCCGCAATCATGTTTGCCATGCAGCGGTTCGAGGAAATGCGCTCGCTGCGTGGCGAAGTCGCCGGCCTGCGCCAGATTCTCGAAGATCGGAAGCTGGTCGAGCAAACCGAGCTTGATTGAGCCGGTTCACTGGTAGTATTGCTCTTTCTCTTCCTCTTCGTCGAACCCCGGCACGCCAAACACACTGAGCAACCCCGGGTACTCCACCACCATGTTCCTGATCGCCTCGACAAGACTCTCCTTCGGTTCCTCCGCCAATTTCTTAAGCCAGCCGTCCAAATCAAAAAAACTTTGCGGATTAGCTTCCCACGTCGCGCGAAGCGCGTGGACATGTTTGCACGGCCACAACTCCGACGGACACGTACACTCACCCTTCAATTTCTTCGACTGACTGACTTGAGTCCGATAGACTCCGTAACTGCCCAGAATCCGCGCTGAAACCACCTTCCCATACCGTACCCGCTGCGTCATCTGCGGACCATCCACATACTCCGCCACCCGCTCCTCAAACGACGGTTTCTGCCGCGCAGCCATTCTGGGCCTCCTATCCTGATGTGCAAACGTGAAACCGACCAACAGCCTCCCACTACGGTTTGAGCACGCTGACCACGTCGTGCGGTGTGACGGCAACGATCCCTGGGTATCGAGCAAAATCGGCCGCATTGAGCGTCAGTATATGGCTTAGGCCGGCCACCTGCATCATGCTCACGAGTCGGGCGTCGTGCACGGCCAGCCCCTGATTCTGATGCTGCACCAGAAGCTGTCGCCACAGCCGATATGCAGCGGGCGATTCGTCCAGGATCCGTGCGTTCCGTTCAATGAACTGCACGCGAAGTTCCGTCGTCGCGACGCTCTTCCCGTAGCCGCCCCGAGCACTGGCGGGACGAGTAGACACGTTCCAAAACTCCGCGATGTTTTGCGGACAAGCGACGAGCACGTGGCCGCTCGAACGGAGGGACCGCAGCGCTTCGCGAATTGTGGTGTGATCCGCGTCGCTGCGATCGAACAGCCGAAGCCAGACGCCGGTATCCACCAGATACTGCATCAGTCGTGGTCAGCGTAGATATCGGCCCGCGAAAAGTCCGGCGGCAGCGTCGGCCCATCGAAAAGCAACGCATCTAACTCCGCATCAAAATCGGCAACCCCACCGCCGCCTGCTGTGCCACCGCTTCCCCGCTCAGCCTCATTCCGGCCGACAGTCGTTTCCGCCGAATCGCTTCCCACCTGCGCCTCGACGATCACCTTCACGCGCGCCTTATCCGGCAAAGACAAGGGCCCGAGAGGTTTCAGAACCCCATGATCATAGATCGCCTCAATTTGCTCGCTCATACTTCAAGATTACCACAGCCGGATGCCCAAGACCAGCAAAACCACCGCACCGTTCTCCCGGCGCACCTCCACTTCCGCGGCGTCGCCAAACCACGCCTTCGGCAGCGTGACCCCACTCTCAGTGACAGGAAGCTTCGTGACCCAACTCCTCGACTAACGACTCTCTCCCACCGATTGTACCCGCCCGCCGACACGCCGGATACATCGGTCGCTGCGCCCCGTAGCCAATGACGACCGGATAGCATCTCTCCGAGGCCTTCACTCACCGCCACGCAATCCGCCTTCCGCCGCCTCGCCGCCGAATGCCCGACGGACCCCAGCTCCCTCACCCACACAGAATGGCTCGACTTGAACCTCCGCCACGCCCAACGCCACCTGAGCTTCTCCACCGCGTCGTTGCCCGGCAATGACAAGTTCTCTTTGCTTGCAATCGCAAATACTCCGTATAATTATGGCAGCCACCCTGGCCGTGTCTGCTCCTAAAACACTTTCACGGAGGAAAGTCGTCATGCATTACGACAAGTATCTCGCTCGTGCCCATCGGGCAGCGGTTCGGTACTATTTCGCCTTACGGAAAGCGCCGGACAAACAGCCGGCTGAGCCAGTCCTGGTGATAAAGCCGGCCGCGTTCGTCCGAGCCTTCGTAACGACGAATCCAAGCGTGCGTCGACACCGGAAGCACTTGCTCGACCATTTTCGCGGACGTTTACTCATATTCACCGAACGACGCTGGCTTGACCGAATACAACTAGGTCGAGAGTTATTTTCGCAGCCGGTGTATACCCCGCGGCCGCTTGACGCATCTCACTTTATCTGAAAAGAATCGACCATGAGCATTCGACAGCGACTTGAGGATGCCCGCACTCTTTCTGCCGCGGGTAGTCAGGACGGCGCATTGATTCAAGTGCTTATAGCCGCAGCGGCGACTTCTCGAAAACGCTACGCGCGTGGTAAATACAGTGACGGCGACTCCTTCAAGAACTTCATCTACGATGAAATGGGCGTGATTACTGGTGGCCCGAAGTATGATGTCGCTTTCCCATTCCAAGGGGAAAAGACGCCGCTTGAGGATATTCTCTACGTGCATCTTCGCAACCAATTAGTTCACGAAGGCGAGATGCCTGAAACCATCGTCTTCACCGAGCCAGCGTTTAAGGATGGGGTGATTCACCATACGTTGCACCTTGGAAGCCCACTGGGATTTCCGGCCGGATGGATCGAGCACCTAGCAACTGCCGTGTGGCTGGCTCCAGAAAACGACGAACTCTGGCAGGACGAAGCAGTTAAGCGCCAGAAGGCGAGGGAGCATTACGGTGATCTACTGTGGGATGGATCGTATTGCCGAAGACCGAAACCAGCACGTAAGCGCAAAGTTGGCACCGCCTGAAAAGCTTTTCCCCTAAGCTCGTCCACGCGGCCAGAATCCACCCGGCTATGCCTGCGATCCCGAATTGGGCCATGGCCTCCACGTGTCAAAGTTCACGTGATTGCAGTGAATTAATCGCTTCTTTAAAATTGCGTCATGCCAATCAGCAGAGAAGAAATCGTCGCGGAGATCCAGAAGTTCGTCGCCGCAAATGATGGTAAGATACCCGGCGAGAGCACTTTCGTTAGCGCGACCCGCATCAAACAATCGGTTTGGAAGGGCAGATATTGGGTTCGATGGACAGACGCAGTTCGAGAAGCGGGATACGATCCGAATTCAATGAAGCGGAAGATTCCCGACGAGGAGATACTCGCATGTCTTGCAAAGTTCATAACGGAGCTTGGCTACTTTCCCGTTCTAGATGAGATCAAGCTGCACGCAAGAAAGACATCGGGCTCTCCCGCCTGGGCGACGATTCAAAAACGATACGGCGGGATGCCCGAAACTGCTGCAGCGCTTTTAAAATTCAGTCGCCAGACCGAAGACACGGTATTGGAGAATTTGTGTAAGGCGCGCCTTGAACGCGAATCGCTCAAACCGGTACCTGCCTCAAGCGGCCAGCACAACAAGGTAGCGAAGGTGGGGTTCGTCTACTTAAAGTATTCGCCGTCGCTGCGCTTGTATAAGATCGGCAAGGCAAACCACCCCAATAAGCGCGGCGCCGGAATAAGTCTCCTGCTTCCCGAGGATCTTTTACCTAAGCACGAAATTAGGACCGATTGTCCGTTTATCCTAGAAAAGTATTGGGGGAATCGCTTCCGGGACAAAAAGAAACAGGGCGAGTGGTATGACCTAAATTCATCCGACGTCGAAGCCTTCAAGAAGCGCAGGGAGTTCATATTCAGCGAGTTCTTTCCCTAACGCATCAGCCCATCGAATCCGAAGTTTCCCACTTGTTTGTAAATGGAGCAGTAGGCGTTTCCACCAAGCCGGTGTCTAAGCCGCGAATTCCACGTGCAATCGTTTGCCTAACGCCTGCGCCGCCCGCTCCAAAGTTTGCAGCGTCACCGACGCGTTTCGCGGGTCCAGCAAGCGATCGAGCGCCGATCGGTTGACGCGCATCCGGCGAGCCATTTCCGATTTCGAAATTCGCTGCTTCTTCATCATGGCGGCAAGCTGATGAGTCCCTCACGTCCACAGGCCAAGCTGCATCAGCAATTGACGGTGGTCCACCCGCTCCCGCTGGTTGGTTCGCAGCAGTTCGATCGTGGCGAAACCGATGGGCGTTTTGCCGCGTAGCACGGCTCCCTCCCAGAAAAAATGGTCTTTCCACGCAACGGTGCGCGGATTGAACAGCGGGACGATCTCGTCCGATCCGGGTGGATGGGCAGCTATGTCCGTCCCTTTGAATGAATTGCACTCGCTGCACGCCCAGGCGAGTGACTCCAGGTCGTCCGACGCTTCATCGACGTGCTGCTTGGCGATGATGTGGTCGACGTGGAGGACGAGGTATGGGAGTGCATGCTGCGGCATGCCGCAGTATTCGCATCGATCATGCGCACGCTGCCGAACTTGCCCCCGGAGCTGCTCGTTCATCACGAGGTAGCGCGCCCTTGTAGAGAAACACGGGCCTTGGCTTGCAGGAGATCAAGGAACTGACCAACGAGCAGGTAGTTCTCCAGGGCCGCTTTTTCCGCGGCATCCAATGTGCCCGCGTTATTTCGCCGCAGGAGCTCGCGAATCCGTTCCTGAGGCGTGTCGCTCAAGCTCAGTCTCAGCACCATCCGCGCGAAGTCCGGTGCGAAGGCCGAATCGATCGGTTCCATGACCTCACCGAGAATTTCCATCGCCGTAATCGGACTTGTAGCTTCCATCGACAGATTTTAACACGCCAACCGAACGCTGGAAAGGACGGTCAGGAGGCAGATTAGACGCGGGAACTGGGACAGGATGATGACAACGCAGTTCCTTGGGAACGAAGACCGACAAGCCGCAAGACGCTTCGGTGGCCAAAAGAGATATGTACATCCGTATACATACCTGCTACGCTGACTGCGAGGCTGTTACCCCAGTCGTTGCTCCTTGGCAATCCGATCCCATGCCCATCGTTCGTCCTATGTCGACTGCGCTATCGGTGCGCGCCGGTAACAAAAGCCGCGTGCCGAAAGCCGACAGCCGAGAGCGGACGACCGAATGGTGCCCGCAACGTGTACTATGAGACCCAAAACCCGCCGAATTTTGTCCCACCCGCGCGCCGCCGCACCGCTCGATTTGCAGCATATCGCGCGGTTCACGCGGGACAAAATTAGCGAATTCTGACCCAAAAAATCGTGTTCGCCAAAACGGAACAAAAAGCTCCACGTAGGCGAGTCTCTCCGAGAATCGCAGTTCACGTCTCGGAGAGACGCGGCCACGTGGGGCGACCTACCGCTCCCGCATCGACGCCACCCGCGCCGGGCCGGCCGGGGCGGCGCGTCCGGTCGTGTCGAACACGCTGGGGCCGATCAGCTCGCGGAGCTCTTCCTCGTCGAGCGTCTCGCGCTCCAGCAATGCCTCCGCCACGGCGTCGAGTTTACCGAGGTGCTGCTGCAGCGTGCGTTTCGCGAAATCCTCGGCAGTGTGCAGGATCTTGGCCACTTCCTCGTCGATCACCTGGGCCGTGTGTTCGCTGAACTGCCGCTCGTGCTGGGCGATCTCGCGGCCGAGGAACGGGTGATCTTCGCTGATGTGATAGGCCACCGGGCCGAGCCGCTCGCTCATGCCCCAGTGCGTGACCATCCGCCGCGCGAGGCGTGTGGCCTCTTGGAGGTCGTTCTCGGCGCCGGCGCTGAATTGATCGAACTTGATCTTTTCCGCCGCCCGGCCGGCCAGCAGCATCGCCAACCGCGCTTGCAAATCCTGCTGGGAGATGTTGTACCGCTCCTCCTCGGGCACCAGCTGCGTGACGCCCAGCGCCCGCCCGCGGGCCAGGATCGTCACCTTGTGAACGCGATCGCAGCCGGGCGTAAGCCAGGCCAACAACGCGTGCCCCGCTTCGTGATGCGCGGTGATGAGCTTTTCCTCGTCGGCCAGCACGTCCTCGCGGGCGGCGCCCATGAGCACCTTGTCGCGGGCGTACTCGAAGTCGCTCATCCGCACGACGTCTTGATCGGTGCGGGCCGCCCACAGCGCGGCTTCATTCACGAGGTTGCGAATGTCCGCACCCGTCATGCCCACGGTCGCGCGGCTCAATCGTTCGAAGTCCACATCGTCCGCCAACGGCACGCCGCGCGAATGGACTTCAAACAGCTCGCGTCGCGCCGCGAGCGTCGGCCGGTCCACCATGATGTGCCGATCGAACCGGCCGGGCCGCAACAGCGCCGGGTCGAGCACGTCGGGCCGATTGGTGGCCGCCAGCACGATGACCGTGCTCGTCGGGCTGAAGCCATCCATCTCGCTGAGGATCTGATTGAGCGTCTGCTCGCGTTCATCGTGTCCGCCGCCAAGCCCCGCCCCGCGCTGCCGGCCCACCGCATCGATCTCGTCGATGAACAGAATCGCGGGCGCGGCCGCTTGAGCCGTTTGGAACAAGTCGCGCACTCGCCCAGCCCCAACGCCCACGAACAACTGAATGAACTCCGAGCCATTGATTGAAAAGAACGGCACGCCGGCCTCGCCAGCCACGGCCTTCGCCAACAGCGTCTTGCCGGTGCCCGGCGGGCCCATCAGAAGCACGCCCTTCGGTACGCGGGCGCCGAGTCGCTGGAACTTACTTGGATCGCGCAGGAATTCGACAATCTCCAGCAGGTCCTTTTTCACGTTGCCAAGGCCGGCCACGTCGTTAAACGTCACGCGCGGCCCGTCGCCGGCGTACCGCCGCGCGGGGCTCCGCAGCACGCCCGACAGCATCCCGCCTCCCAGCATCTGGTCGCGAGCACGCCGAGCCATGCTCCAGCCGCCAAAGATGAGAAACGCCAACAGTCCCAGCCACACCAATAACAACAAGCTGCTGTAATCCTTCGGCGGATGAAAATTAATCGGCTTAACACCCGCGGCCAGCAACCGCTCCCGGAGCTCCGCATCGACACTATCGCCCGGCAGGTTGACGACAAACTTGCGAGGCAGCCGCCGTGGCCCCTTCTTCTGCTGCCCGTCGGATTTCGCGGCGGCTTGATTTGCAGTGGGCGGCGCCACCGGCGGCTCGACAAACTCGCCATACGCGACCCGGCCATGGATGTCGATCGACTTGATGTTGCGCGCTCGCAATTGGGCATCAAAAAACGTGTAATCGATTTGAGCCCGATCCTCCGCGAACCATTGCGACGCGAGCACGACGAGCAACAACCCCAGCAGCCCGATCGTCCACAACACCGCCGACGGCGGTCGGCGCCGCTGCGTCTTCGTTTCCGGCTTTGGCGCGGCGGGCGGAGTTGGCGATTGGCTGGGGGGCTGCATGGCGATTTCAGAACAAGGTGCGAAACTTTAGAGGCGCATCAACGGATGGCGAGAGCGACAACCTATCAGATATTCTAGTAAGCCGAGCGGCGCGCGACGAGTGCGAGGGTCCGCCAGCGGCGCCGAAGTCTAGTCATCGCGGAACTTACGTGGCGTGGACAGTCGGACGCCCTCCGACTAGAATTCGGCTTGGTCCCGTCGGCGCGATCCGCCGCCGTCTTGGGGCGGTAGCTCAGTTGGGAGAGCGCTGCGTTCGCAATGCAGAGGTCGAGGGTTCGACTCCCTTCCGCTCCACTTGCAAAAACCACGCCGAGCCGGAAAACCGGCAGCCGTTTCGCGTTAAGGAAATAGTTCATTGTTTGAACGCCCAAGGCGGAAGGGTTACTTAGCGGGCGTCGCGCTTTGGTGCTAAGGCCGTAACGGTCCGACCGCCTCGGCCGCGCGTGTCGAAAGACCGCAATCGGACAACATCCGCTGCTGGAATCGCTGTTTGATAGATTTCGTCGTCTGCGGTCGGCTCGGTGCCATCGGTCGTATAGCGAATTTGTAGTCCTGGGATCGCGACATTCGCCCATACCCGGTCGCCGCGGAGCTTCGCGCCCGGCGGCGGGAGGCGGTAATTCACACCGCCGCGAAGGTAATCAAGGCGGGGCAACTCGCGCTGGCCCAAGCGATTGGCAAACTGATTCCAATCGCGCGCCAGTTTCCGCTGGTACTCTTGGGGATCCTCGATATCCGCCCATGCGGACGACTTGGCCCAGGCGCGTTCGGCCACGGCTATGGCGCGCCGGAACGCCATGTACTCGCGGTTCTGCGGGCTGCGGAGGTTCTCGCCCCATAATTGGCCTTGGATGCCGCGGATGTGTTGGGCGCCTTTTCGCGTCAAGCGAGCGCGGCCGGCCAGGCTCTCCTGAGTTACGGGTTGACCCATGGCGTTCCGCGCCGCGTTTTTGAACACGTCCAAGGGCACGAGCTCAAACGGGGCGCGCATCTCGACAAAGCCTGCCCAGTAATAGCCCGGCTCCAGCGGATCCTTCTCGCAGGCCAGGTCAAGATACAAGTGCGTCGCGTTGCATAGCACGACATCAAAACCGGCGTTTGCCAGTCGGTACGCTGCGTCTTCGCGGCCCCAACCCCAAACGTTGTTCCATACATAGGCGGTGGGAACGGGTTTGCCGGCGGCGCGGCGTGTCTCGCCGGCGGCCGAATCCTGTTCCACCTCGAGCAGCAGGCAGTCCTCCCAACAAGCTGGCTGGACGGAATGCCGTCTGACCAGTTCACTTGCCCTGTTGAGGAAGTAAAGTTCCAACTGGCCGCGGCGCGGGATTTTGGAAGCTTCATCGGTGAGGATGCGTTCGCAGGCGGCAGAGCGTTCCCAAACGCCCTTGGGAACTTCGTCGCCGCCCAGGTGGATGCTGATCAGTGGCACGCCGGCGCGGTCGTACATGTCGGCGAGCTCCCCAACGACGACGGTCAGAAACCTATACGTGGCCTCACGCCCGACGTCAACCACGTTGTCTCGCCACATTTGCACGGATTCGTATGGCGAGGAATCGCCCGACTCTCTTAAGAGGAATTCGTCCGCGGACTGCTCGTCGCGTGGCGATAACCGCTGGTGGCGGGCTTCCATGGCTTTCACTGCGGCGCGGGCGTGGCCGGGAAAATCGAGCTCGGGAATGACGCTGATGTGCCGCTCCTTGGCGAATCGCAGGATTTCGATGAAGTCATCTTGCGTGTAGAAGCCGCTGCCTGATGAAGATCCAGCCTCCGGAACCGGGCCGGAACCGTACGACGGGACGAGATGCTCCGTTTCATCCAGCGTATGACCACGGCGTCCACCGACTTCCGTCAGCTCCGGCAACTTCTTGATCTCGATGCGCCAGCCCTCGTCGTCGGTCAGGTGCCAGTGGAAGCGGTTCAACTTGTAAAACGCCATCAGATCGAGCAACTTCTTAACGGTTTCTTCAGTCTGGAAATTGCGCGCAACGTCCAAATGCAGCCCGCGGTATTGGAACCGCGGCGCATCGGCGATTCGCACCGCATCAATAGTTATTTCAGCCGCCGGTTTTCGGTACGCATTGATCGGTAGTAATGCACGCAAAGTCTGCACACCATAAAACACCCCCGCTGGATCGCTGCCCACAATCTCCACGCCGTTCTCGGGACTGACTGTCAGCAGGTACGATTCGTCGCCGTGACGCTTGATCGTGCCATCCACTTCGATCTGCCCGACGCGCAGACGAATCGCATCGCGCGGCGTCGCAGCGGTTGGCCCCCTTGATGCAACTGCGATCTCTGCGTCGAGCACTTCCTGAAGGGAACTTGCGAGAAACCGGGCCTCGTCGGCTAAGGTCGGCTCATGAAGAATCTTAATTGACCTTCGCAGTGTGAGCTGACCCGGCAGCGGCTTGATTTCGGCCGGCGTCGGAACGACTTTGACGAGTTGCTCGAGCGGCAGCCGCGTGAGCGACTCGTTCTCTGCGTAACGCGCTTCAGCCGTTACGACGGGCACGATGTCGGCCGCGCCGCGCCGCAATTTTTCCGGTGCTGGAAAGGGTTCAATGCGTAGTGGCACGGCAATCGGTACGCTCGGGCAAGCCGTTGGGCCTTCGCGGATTAGATAGAAACCGGCCGGCGCGTCACTGATACTAATTGCCCATGGGGCGCCGTCCCAAGCGATGCTGCGGCTATCGCCACGGTCGATCTGCGTGGCAGATGTCTTTGGACGAAGTACGTAGAAGTCGCCATTAATGTGCGTTAAGGAGAACTCGGGCGGCGCCGAGTCGGCCAAAAGGCGGGATGCCGAGTTGAAGTACAGGGCCCAGTCGCCGGCCAAGGCCTCCGGCCCCTCATTACGCAGCGTCAATTGTGCTCGGTACCCGCCTACCGGCCGATTGCCGATAAGCCGCCAGGAAAGAGAAATCGTCGCATCATTGGCTCTGGCAGTTGTAACAGCAGGACTCACGCCGGCCGCGAGGAGTATGGCGACGGCGGAATAAATCAATCGGCTCACGCGAAGGCCTGCGAGATGGAGCTACGCGCTGAGAATCACACCGCGGATCGTCGCGTGACGCTGAAGGTGATTCCGTTGAGCGTGTCTTTGAGTTCATGAACGCGAGACGAGGTGACCGCGCTGATGGCAGTGGCGACTGCACCGAGCAAATGGCTGCCGCTGGTGGGCACGAAAACGCAATCGGCAAACGCGGGGTCCAATGCCAATTGGCGGGCCCGCGACACAAGGTGGTCGCGCAGCCAGGGCAGCTCATCGAACAGCGGGCCGTTGAGAAACACGCATTGCGGGTTGAACAGGTTGACGACGTAGGCCATCGCCACGGCTAAGTACTTGCATAGCCGGTTTAACTCAGAACGAACGCGCTTGTCGCCTTGCAGCGCAAGTGTCATGATCTCGTCGAAATCGACCGGCCGCTCCAACTGCTCCGAAATACGCTCGATGAGCGCCCATTCGCTGGCCACAGTCTCCAAGCACCCGCGCCGGCCGCAATGGCACTTCCGGCCATTAGGCACAATTGGAACATGCCCCATCTCGCCGGCGAAGCCGCTGTGGCCCGTGAGAAACATATGATTTACCATCACGCCCAGGCCGATGCCCGTGCACATGTCGAGCACGGCAAAGCTATCGAGATTGCTGGCCTCGCCGTACACGTATTCGGCGAGGCACAACGCATGGGCGTCGTGAACCAACGCGCAATCGGCATGGAGCAGTTGACTCAGGTCGTGAGCGAGCTTTTTGCCGTCTAAGAACGGTAAGTTGGCGGCCAGCCGAATCTCCTGCTTTCGATAGTCAACTAAGCCAACCACGCTGATCCCGATGCACAGGATCGGCATTTTATCGGAGTGGAGCGACTTGACGCGCTTTACGATCGCATTCAGCAGCTCACTGTAGCTGCGCGGGGTGGGGAACGATTGTTTCGTGGCCTCGCGCACGACGCCGTCGAAGCCGGCGGCGGCCACCTCGCACGAACGCACATCCACCGTCACGCCGACGACCTGAGATTTCTCTTTCGAGAGCCGCAGCCGCTTGGCCGGTCGGCCGGGGCCCGACATGACGTCGTCGAACTCCTCCAACAGCCGGGCCTCGACCAGCGAGCCAACCGCCTTGGCCACCGTGGGGAACGTGACGCCCATGTGGTGCGAGAGCTCGCCGCGCGTAGAGGGTCCGTGCTGCCGGATCGCGCGCAGCACGAGCGCTTCGTTGATGCGGCTCAAAAGCTGTGGCTGCACGGGCGAGACGTTAGTCACGCGGCCCTCGATCACCATGCCGCCATTCGCGTCCCCTTCGGCCGGCAGTCCCGGTCGAGGCGAAGAACGCGTTAGTTTTGCTTTCGTCGGCACGTGGGTAAGGCCCTTTAGTATACTTTGCTTAACGATTCCTCTCAACGCCCGTTGTTGGAAACCGGTTACGGCAACAATTCGTCGTAAACCTCTTCGCCCTTAATCGTGCTGGCAGCGCGCCAGGTGGCTAAATCGACGTCGTCGACAACAAAGTGCAACGAGCTGTCGCACATCAGCACGTTAACGCCACCCGGATGTCGACTGCGAGCGGCGTTATTGAATCTTGGACCGGCTGCGGGGCCGCAGGGTGGATTAGGCTGCAGCTCCTTTTTGCAGTAGGCGATGTTTTGCATCAAATCGGGATCGGAGGCATTCGGGGCGGCGAATGCCTCGAAGCCGGCGGCCCAACCCCACCAGGTGAACCCGCGCAAGTCGCCGCCCTGTCCTTGAACCGTTTCGGAGAACATGATCGTTTTGCTGAGGCCGTCTGTGATTTCCTTGAAAGTGGTAAACAGCTGAAAGTTCGGGCCCAGGCTATTGTCTTGTCCGATAAATGGACTGCCAAAGTACTCGATATTCGGTGTGCTAATAATCCTTGTACCAACATGATTCGTGTTGCCGAAGTTCGCGACGTAGTTGTGATACGTGATGCCCGGTGTGGCACCGAGTCCGGGACCTGGATTATTGCCGTACACCTGCGGCTCGTCGCTGGGACAAGTTAAGACTGCAAACCGCGTTTGGCATACTTCGCGATTTCGGATTGGGGGCGTAGCCGTCAGATCGAGAGCGTCGTATCTGTATGGGTCTTGGAAAATTTGGTAGGGTAGACCCGGCGGCAGCTCCTTCGGCAGAAACTGATAAAGATCAGCCAGCTCCTGCTCTTCCAAGAATGGCAGTATTGCCGGTTGCCAGGTTCCCCAGCAGCAGCTGTATGCTCCAATTGGAAGCTGCTTGTATGTATCGTGATAGTTCTGGAACGCGACGCCGACTTGCTTGAGGTTGTTGACGCATTGACTGCGGCGCGCCGCCTCGCGCGCTGCTTGAATGGCGGGCAACAACAACGCGACGAGGATGCCGATGATCGCGATCACCACAAGCAGTTCGACAAGCGTAAACGCTGCGCATTTACGCTGGCTCACTGTCCTGAACTTGTCGAAGGACAATTCCACCAGCGTAAAGCCGCGAATGTTTTTTCTCATGGCAAAGCCCTTCCTTCAAATCAAACTTGCAAGCTAACTTGCCGCGCGCCCTTGGATATCGAACTCGAAATGATTTTCGGAATCGGCGGAAACTTCGATCATGTGTTTGCTCTTGGAATTGTATTCAGCCGGGATTCGCTCGGGCGCCATCGGCGGGAGCGCCGGTTCGCCTGGGCCGACCTTAGGGCGAACTGGCGTCGCCTTCGTGTCCGGCGAACTGATCTCCACAGCGTAGGTGCCGGGCGGCAGACCCTTTTCCTGGGGAACCGTAAACTGGCCATTTTCGATCATCGCTCCGGAGGCAAACAATTTCTCGGTCCCGACCGACGTCAAGCGAATCGCGCCCTCGTCGAGCGGCGCGCCATTGAGTTTCACCGTGCCGCTGACTTCCAATCGGTCGCTCGACGGTCCGCAGCCAGCCAGGCCCGGCAGCCACGTGGCCGTGACGGCAAGCATCCATCCAAGGCAAATTAGGCGCTGAGGCCGGTAATTCATCGTCCGAATCCGATACACAGTCGGCTCGCCGTTACACCAAGAATTAGAGCCCCCAGCGAGTTTGTTCGTTGTCGCATGCTAGCCCTGCGTCATTCGATATCTTAAATGATCTTGAATATATCTGTCAACGGTCTTTTTTGCGGGGCAGAATCAAGGTTCTGCCGCCGCTTCGTTCATTGCCAGGCATGGATATGAGCGTGTTGACTCTGTCCGCGTCGTTAGCATTTCCTCGCCGCTTTTCCAGGTTTTGTTACCTAAGTTGCCCAAGAGCATGAGGTTACGCCGCCCGCAAAAATTCCCAAAAAATCAGTTGCAATTATTTTATGGTCTGTTATAAATAGGCTTCAGCAGGACGACTTTTTTCCACGGACCGACAACGGCCGCCATGAGGGAGTGGCGCAGGAGATCGAGAGCTAATGCCGAGCCATACTCTTATCCATCTTGTTCGCGGCCAGGGGTGGTCAGTCGTAGTTTTCACCGCTGTTTTGTCGGTATTAAGCGGCGCCGTCATTGTGGACGCACAGGAGACGCTGGTCTATTCATTCGAACCGGACTTGGAAGGGTTTTTCAGCGTCCCCGCTGCTCCTACCTTAACCCTCAGTCACGAGACGAGCGGCCTGGGCGCGACCCATGGCTCGAACTCGATGAAGTTCACGCATGCGCGGTTCAACGGTTTTGCTGGAGCACGTACGGCAAACATACATTCCGCGTTCTTGGATCCGCTCGGCGTGGACTTTGTCCGCTTCGATCTGACGAACACCAATCGATTCGCCCCATCGCCGACCGACCCACCAACGCCGGGTGTTCCCACATTTGCCGACATTAGTCTCACTTTCTTCGGTGATTTGCCCGGGAACCCGACTTCGCCTGCGCAGATTCAGTATCTCTTTAGCCAGGTGCCAGTTGGTAGCTTGGAGCCGGGCACGCACGAGATTGAAATCGACTTGAGAAACGACGGCGGCGACCTGGGGCAGGGCGGAGGACTGAACGTAGACACCGGCGTTTTTCAGGGTTACGACACATGGACTGACGCCGGGTTCGTGCCGCTTGAATTCCAGATTTACCTCAACAAGAGCATTTCGGTATCGGATCCGGCTTTCGAGTGGACAATTTATATTGATAACGTTCGGGTCGGCAGGGACGTGGAGGGGGTCGTCGGCGATTTTAACGATGACGGCGCTGTGAACGCCGCGGATTACGTGACGTGGCGCAAGAACGACGGCACGAACAACGCTTTGCCCAACGACAATGGGCTTGGCACGCCGATTACCTCGGCCCACTACGACCTCTGGCGGGCAAATTTCGGGCAGCCGATGCCCGGCGGGGGCGGTTTTAGTGCGATTCCCGAGCCAATGAGCGCATGGTTGATGGCAACGAGCGGTGTCTGTTGGTATGTATCAAGAAGGGTGCGGACGGCACGATCGCGTGCCTGAACGATCATTCGTCGTTCGAAGTAATTGGTGCGGGGCACTTCTTTCCAATTCTTGAGGAGGTTCAACATGAGAAACTGTTTGATGTGCATCGCGACAATGGTCGCGGTGTTGTTCTTCGCTGGGGTCGGGCAGGCGCTTGCTGTCCCCGATTATTCGTTCGAGGTGATCGCGCCGAGCGGCGCTAATCCACCGGGACCGGATGGATTTTTCGGCCTGGGGGCCACCGTTGCCCAGGAGCCCGTGATCGGAGTGACTCATCTCGAGAATTCTATGAGGTACACGGTTGGTGTCGGCGGCTTTGTCGGCGCGCGTACGGAAATCGTTCCGCCGACGCTTAATGATCCCCCGGGAGTTAAATACGTGCTTTTCGATCTTACGTTGCCCGCCGCCTATCCGGATACGTTCGCCAATATGGGCGTTACGATTTTCGGCCATGACTTGAATGCTGGGGGCGGAACTAGTTTCGGAAACCAGGTGCAATTTGCCGACGAACTGCTGATGGCGCCGTTGGGGGCCGGCACCCATCTGAACCAGCGGATTGACCTCGATTTTTCGCTCGGCCCGTACGTGCCGAGCATTGGCAAGTCGTTCAACGAGATCTTCGGCACCTGCGATGATTGTCTGAGCGTCGCCTCGGCGTTTCAATTCTACATCAATAAGAACGTGTTGACGCCGATCGAGGTTTACATCGACAACGTTCGGTTCGTAATTCCCGAGCCGACAACATTTGGAATTATGGGCATGGGAGCCGTAGTGATAGGCGCTTTGCGGCGCCGCCGAAGTTATTAACTTCAGCCGTCGGCTGACGTAGCTACCATGCGAAGTCACTCGATCCGCGCGGTTCCAACCGGGACCGCGCGGTTTTTTTGTCGATTGATACTCGCCGACTCCGAGTCGTGACGAAACTGCCACTTTCAGGAAGGTTCAGCATGCATAGGTTCGATAAGACTAGCCTGCCGTTCATTGGCCTATTGGTTGTTAGTAGTGTGGCATGCGTCGGCGTCGCCTGGGCCGCAACGCCGCCGAGCGTGGAGAATCCGTGGCGGGCGCTGCACGTGATTAGTTACAGGACTGACGACGACCTGGCCAGGCTTGCGGGGCAACTACCGCAGCTGGCCAGGATGGGTGTCAATTGCCTGATCCTCGAGGTTAACTACGCGTTCGAATTCGTGTCTCACCCGGAGCTGCGGCAAGGCGACCAGCAAATCACGAAGGCCGGCGCCCAGCGCTTCCTGGCTTCATGCCGCCAGAATGGTATTGAACTCGTTCCACAATTCATGTGCTTGGGCCATCAGTCGTGGGGAAAGAATACGCACCCGCTGCTCACGAAATATCCGGAGCTTGACCTGACGCCTGGGGCGTTTCCCAACAATGAGGGCATTTATTGCCGCGAATGGGACCCGATGAATCCCAAAACGAATGAAATCGTCTTCGCGCTGATCGACGAGCTGATCGACGCATTCGAGGCGAAGGCATTCCACGTTGGCATGGACGAAGTTTTTCTGCTGTCGTCGGAGCACGCGCCAGCGACGAAGCATCTCGATCCAGCGGACGTCTTTGCCAAGGTCGTGAATGACCTGCACGGCCACATCGTGAAACAGCGCGGGCTCACGATGTTGATGTGGGCCGACCGGCTGATCGACGGCGAGCGATTCGATATGGGTGAATGGGAGGCCTCGAAGGTGGGCACCGCGCCGGCTGTGGACAAAATCCCGAAGGATATCATTCTCTCCCCGTGGCATTATGAGCCCCGCGAAGCATACGAGTCGCTGCCGATGTTCATGGAAAAAGGCTTCCGCGTCTTGCCGGCAAGCTGGAAGACTACGGACGCCACATTGGCATTGATCCGCTATGGGCGAGCCAACCAGACCGAAGGCCGATTGGTGGGCCATATTTTCACGACGTGGTCGCAGCGGCGAGACGATTGGAGCGAGTTCGAGCCGCTCGTCAAGGGCTTGGCGTTATTGAACGAATCGGCGAGCGATAAACCCTAGATCAACATTTGACTCATACGTCGCTCGCGCTGGGTTCGCGCCACTGCGACTGCGACAAGCTGCGCGAGATGAGGGCCGCGGCAATTACGGCCGCCGCAGTGTATGCGAATCCCTCAAACCACTCCTTGAAAATAAGCTTGCCGATTGCGAACAGCGCCGTGTAGATCAGAACGCAGCCGAGAATCCAGTTGACGAATTGAACAGTCAGGCTTTCGCTCGGCTGGATGTCGCGCGCGAGGGCGGCGATCGGCTTCCAACCGGGCCCGGCCGGTCGCACGCGGCGGTAGAACGCCACCAGTTTTTCTCGTGGCTCGGGCGGTGTGATCCACGTGATCACCAGCCACGCAATCGTCGTGAAACCGACGGTAGTCAACATCAAGTAGGCAAAATGTTGCGGGTCGTCACTATTCCAGTGCGGGCCATATTTGGATTGCAGAAACAGCGAGGCGGCGGCGGCGGCGATCATCGCGGCGATTTCAGACCAGGCGTTGATTCGCCACCAAAACCAGCGCAACAGCAGCACGGTGCCGGTGCCGGCCCCCGTTACCATCAGCAATTTCCAAGCGTATTCGATCGATGAAAGATAGAACGTAATGATTAGCGAGAGCACCATCAAGAGCAGCGTGGCGAGTTGGGACGCAACGACGTAGTGTCGTTCACTGGCGTCTCGGACAACAAAGCGGCGGTAGAAGTCGTTGATCACATACGAGGCGCCCCAATTGAGCTGCGTGCCGATGGTGGACATGTACGCGGCCGCGAAGGCGGCAATCATGAAGCCGCGCAACCAGGTCGGAAACACGGCGGGGTCCATCATCGTTTTGATGTAGCCGGCTTCCTTATCGGCCAAGTCGGGGTAGAGGACGATCGTCGCCAGGGCGGTAAGAATCCATGGCCATGGCCGCAGGGCGTAGTGGGCCACGTTGAACCACAAGGTCGCCAGCACGCCGTGGCGTTCGTTCTTGGCGGAAAAGATGCGCTGCGCCACATAGCCGCCGCCGCCCGGCTCGGCTCCGGGGTACCAAGTGGCCCACCAGTTGACGGCCAGGTACACGCACAACGTGATGGCGGGCATCCAGGCTGAGTCGAGCGGCGGAAAGAAATCCAATCGCGATCCGGTCCGGCCGCTGGCGACATCCAGGGCTGCGACTTTGGACTTGAGAGCATCGATTCCGCCGACCGCATCCACGGCCCAAATGGCCAACAAAATGACCATGCCCATTTTCAACACGAATTGAAACAGGTCGGTCACGAGCACGCCCCACAAACCCGAAATGGTGGTGTAGTAGGCTGTGAACAGCAGCATACCGATCAGGATCAGCAGCGAAACGGGCGCGTCGACGGCGAAGTGGGCTTTGAGAAACTCAGCCCAAGCAGTGCCGGTAGCCAACTGGTCGAAGGCGAGTGTCTCGCGCAGAATCTTGATCATCGCCAGGTTGACCCAACCGAGGATGATGCAATTGATGGGGATTCCCAGATAGAGCGCGCGAAAGCCGCGCAGGAACGCGGCGGGCCGGCCGGAATAGCGGAGCTCGGCGAATTCGATGTCGGTCATGACGCCGGCCCGCCGCCACAGCCGTGCATAGAAGAAGACGGTGAGCATGCCGCTCATCACCATGTTCCACCACAGCCAGTTGCCGGCGATGCCGTTTTTAACCACTAAACCGGTCACCAGCAGCGGCGTATCGGCCGCGAAGGTGGTGGCGACCATCGAAGTGCCGGCCAGCCACCAGGGCACATCGCGGCCGGAAAGAAAAAACTCGCTGGTGCTGCCGCGCGCCCGGCGGGCGTAGTACAGCCCAATCGCCAGGTTGAAGAGAAAATAAAGCGCGATCACCGTCCAATCGAGCGGCGTTAGAGTCATGGGCCGTGGAGGGTCGAGAGTCTAGGGTCGAGAGTCGAGGGCCGGAAATAAGACAGAAAAGCCGCTAATCACGGCAAGTTCGTTCAGGCGAGTTCGTGAACGTGCGCTAAAAAAGTAACAGATGAAACTGACAACAATCATGCCACAGAGGTCACAGAGAGAGAATGAGTATTTCGGAATCAGTCCAAAGCATTTTCAGCATTTGATCGGTACTCCGGCGCCGGTATTGCACAATGCGGGGAATTGAACAGATGCGCAAAACTCCCCCCCGGGGTTTTGCGCATCTGTTCGGTGAGAGTTTTTCTCGCTACAGCGCACGGCGTGCCTGTTGGCAGGCGCGCACCCTTCTGGCTAAAAGCTGACAGCTAAGAGCTGAGAGCTAATACCCGACGGCTTTGATCCGAATTTTCAAAGAACGAACACTGAAATCCAGCGTGGATGCAGTATAGCGAACAAATGTACACATGTCGAGAGCCTTTTTGGCCAGCCTGCGGATCCGCGGCGCGTTGATTGTTTCAACGGGAGTGGCCCTATGGGGTACCCATCGAACGGCATGTTGACCCACGTCGCCAAATGCGCGAGCGCCTGAGGTCCAATCGACTTGCAAATCTCCCCTCCCTTTTAAAGGAAGGGGCTAGGGGCGGTTCCACTGACCGCAGCTCTTTACAGTAAACCGTTGCTGTTTATGTGCTAACTACGTTGCATGAGCAAACCACCAATCAGCGCTCTCTGATCCGATGCGTGGTAGGAATCTAGCAAATCTTTGGATTCTTTGAATTGCCACGACGATCTCTTCCCTGCTCGCTTTAATTGCGTGAGCCCAATGGTACACGTATTGTGCGGTATTTATGACCGGTACGCCCAATTCGAGCGCGATACGACGTGCGAGACGGTCATCAGAAGCGAGTGTCATCCCACGAAGTTTTGCAATTGCCAAACATGCTGCCTCACCATCATCAACAGTTGAGGCGAGTTTCACAAATAAACCGTTTTCTTCAACGGTCTCTACTTGGCATCTATGTAACAAACCGATGTCAAAGTACGGCGCGAAGTCGATCTTGGTTTTAATCAATCCATTTGGATCGCTTGGATCGGGTTGCAGCAAATAAAGGCTTTCACGGATAACTTCCGTTGGAAGAAAGAGCCTGTTGCTTGCTTCCGGGGGGCGCGAAGTTAGCTGATGTGGCTTAGGTATGACATTTCCCGCAGCCAAAAAGTTAATTATGCAGCAGGCGTCGCAAGCGACATCCATTCGCGCGAGATATCCTTATTTAAACGTACTCAACAGCGATCTTTGGAAATCCAGCTTTAGAGTAAGTTCCTTGCCGTCTTCTTCGATCTGAACGCTGGTAAGACACTTTGCTACAATTTCCCGCGCTTCAACTGGATCACAACGCAAGAACCGAGCGAGTTGGCCCTGACTGATAAGTCCCAGCTCAAAAGCATGGACCGCGAGATACTTGTAGCGTTCAGGATACGGTTCATCATTTAGTGGATGCGAGGGCAACTGTAAGATCGTGGCGGCAGCCTGAGGTGACATGCCAGATTCCTTTAGCGACTGCCACATGCCACGAGGCGTTAACCCAAGCTGCTCCAATCTCAGACACATTGCTTCGACAGAGACAAAATAGAAGTGACTAAGGCGACAAAGATCAGCAACTTGAAAATCGCCAGTGCTAGTGACAATGTCATTAAACTTTTGCTGCACTGAACTAGCAGGCATTAGAAAGCTAAGTGCAAAATTCTCAGCAAATCGCTCGTTCGCTGGCTTGCGCCCGCTGTATGCCAAATAATCAATACCTGGTTTGTATCGATCCACGATTAGATGACCATATTCATGCAACATCGAGACCCGCCGGCGCGCGGGTGGATGGTTGCGATTGATAAGAATGCAGCCCGCCAACCCAGGGGCAAACGCATACATTCCTGCTATTGCTGATGGAAGCTTCCAATAAAAAATGCGCAACCCGACATCCCATTCGAGAATGCCTCGCAGCCTTATTACTGGTTGATCGCCAAGTCCAAGTCGTCGACGTTCTTGAATTGCGGCGGATTCCGCTAGCTGAATCACTTCTATGCGAGATGTTAATGAGATTTCCGCGGGATAGTTCATCCGTAGCGGAGCCTTCATAATTCGCTCGAGTTCGAGATAATCGATTGCCAGCCGCTGCAATTCATCAATCCCTTCCTGTAACGCTCCACGATCTTCTTCCCTCATCTTCTCTGCCACGGCTCGAAGGTGAGGCTGGAGGTCAACAACGGGTTCGCCAGGACGCACAAGCTCATGGACACGCCTTCCGAGAAAATCTGCGAGCTTCGTGATTTCAGCTGGCTTAAGTTGACGCTCACCTTTTTCAATTGCTATATAGGTGGGCCGGCTGCATTCTAGATGATTGGCCACCTCCTCTTGGGTCTTGCCACGAGCCTTCCGGGCTTGAGCTATTCGTTGGCCGATTAGACGCGGATCAGCATTCTCGAGAGACAGCATGGCTTGCTCCTTCCGTATTGGACGCTCTATGTCCTAAAAGCTTCGTCCATGAGATGCCACGTCCCTGAGCGTCAGCGACCGTATCCCTCCACTCGTCGCGATAAGTAGCTAACAAAGTACTCACTGACTTAGTCGACTCACCACTCGACAAAATCTGCGTACCGAACAAGTGCCTCGAAATGCGTAAGGGTAAGGGGTGCTCGAGCTGTACCCCCGCTAATAAATGAATCTGGTTTAAGAACGCCTTCAAATAGTCGAGTTGAGAATTTGGCACGCTGTTCGCAGCATCCACATTCTGGAAAAGATCGTACCTATACGTTCTCTCCGACTCGGTTAAGCCGGCTACGTGTAAGGACTGTCGTCGAAAGATGCATGCAGGGCAGACACCGCATTGTTTCGCGCCAGCAATTCTTAACGGATAATGAACGCAAGACATAGTGAGCGGTAGGATGTCTTGAAGTCCGAATCTGCTGGCGTTCGTCATCATCTGCCCTTTAGTTTGGTTTCGAAAGGGCAAGACGTATGAGATCGGTCGATCAACAATTTGAGTCATAAGCCGTGACATCCGTCGCAAAAACTCAGGATGAGCACTTCTAGTTGCGCGAGAACCAAACATACCGGACATCAACGGCAAATTAATGGATCCAATACCGGATTCAAGCATTTCGACTTCAGAAGCCTTTGCTTGAGCAGCCGCAATCGCGCCAACCGCAGCGAAAAGGAACGATCGACTTCGTTGGGATCTTTCTTCGCGGACGTGGGGCTTGATTTCTGACCAGAATAACGCCGACTTCACCACCAGCGGTGCAAACTCTGAGGCAAATCGCTTTCGTATTGTGCCATACTGCCGGTTCACAAGTTTTCGTTGAATTGGCTGATGCCAAACGGTGATCGGCACAATTGGCCGAGACGGGCTCCCGGCGACTCGATTGATTAAGCCGCCGGCTGAGTCGAGTCCTCCACTATAGAGACAAAACAAGCTCTCTGGATTGATTTCAAATAAAGGTCGCTGATGCTCTCGCCGTGATAACTTATCACCCGGGATAAAGGAAAAGTCCCAAGTGTCATCGGTAAGAAAGTCTAATACGTCCGAAAGCGCCTCTCGGACGTCATCAGTGGACCAAAATGCAGGTTCCAAAACTTCGATCTTAATTTGGATTGAACGAGACCAGTGGCAACGATCATTGTGATGTCGACGACGAACGAGTCGGTCAACAGCATACGCTGAAGAAGCAATGCGCAATAAGTCCACGCATCGATTAGGTAACGGCGTCCGAAAGCATCTCTCGAATCGAGCGGTGTCAAAGCGAAAATGCTTACCAGAGATCAGCTCAAATCGTGACTCATCGCCGGCACGTTTGAAAATCACTGAAAATGGAATCATTTCGTACCAATGCCTAACATAGACGTAGTAAGAAGGCTTTCGGTTTCAGTAATTGATTCCGCCTTACGTCGGGCAACCGTTGGTAACCAGGTTGGATCAGCAGCTAATTTCTGAGCGATGCGATTAACATCGGACGATACCTTCCGTTGCGTTCGCTCCAACATTGCTTGTATGGTCGCGACATCGCTCCACGGTTCTCGTCCAACCACATCCTGAGTTATTTGGTCAAATACGCTTTCTAAAATCCCGTCGAGGAATAATCTTATTAGCTGCTCGTTATTTGCGCTCTGGTATGATCGGGCGGTTAATGTGAACAGATGTGCGTAGTCATGTCGTTCACACTGTCGCACGAAATAATTCAGACGATTGTCGTCGCTTCGCGATAACAAGAAATCCTTGAATGTGACTCCTAGTTCACCCCATTCCTTAAACGCTTTGCGCAGCGCCCGAGGCAGCCTCTTTTTAATCTTGGCTGCTATCTCCTCAGGAGGCTTCTGTTTCCTCACAGCGTCGTGGACATGCATCCACCGCCTTCCACCGGGCTGCTGCAAATCGAGCGATTCATTTTCGGCCATAGCAGAACCTATACACTTGTTGCCTAATACCGACTGTTATACTATCGGCGTAATCATTTACAATGTCAAGAGGTAAGATATAGGTGATCAAAGTATTGTAAAGTATGGCATCTTGGTTTGAGACTTGGTCGGATCAAGAAAAATATCACAATGTATTGCAGCGTAATTAGTTACGAATCGGGTACCACCGCTGACTCGGGTACCCCTCAGCGTACGGCAGTGTAATCCTTCCGCGGTGGCCTTCGCGGAAACCAGCCTGCAATTTAGTGCGACTGTTGTGGCCGAAACAGCCGGCCGACGTCGTCGAGGATGGAATAGATGACAGGGACGGCGAGGAGGGTGAGCAGTAGCGACAGGGTCATGCCGCCTACGACCAGGACGGCGATGGAGCGGCGTTCTTCGGCGCCGGGGCCGGTGGCGATGAGCATCGGGATCATGCCGGCGATGAACGAGATGGCCGTCATGAGGATGGGGCGCAGCCGGTCGCGGTTGCCGGTGAGGATCGCTTCGGCGCGAGGCATGCCCGATGCGCGGAGCTGGTTGATGTGATCGACCTGCAGGATGGAGGCCTTCTTCACCATCCCGAACAGCACGAGAATGCCGAGTGCCGAGTAGAGATTAAGAGTTTCGCCACCGATCCACAGGCTCAACAATCCGAACGGCACAGCGATCGGCAGCGATATTAAAATGGTGATTGGGTGGATGAGGTGCTCATATTGGGCGGCCAGCACGATGTACATGCAGACGAATGAGAGCATGCAGGTCCACACGAATTCTTGCAGTGTTCTTTCCAGCTCGCGGGCTCGGCCCATGACGCGGGTCGAATAGCCGGGCGGCAGGCCGATTTCTTCGACGACTCGTTGCACGGCTTTTATGCGGTCGGCCATGGCAAAGCCGGGCGCGAGATTGGCACGAATGGCCGCCATCCGCTGGCGATCGAGCCGGTCGATGCGCGACGGGCTGAATGTCTCCTCGAACGTGACCACGTTGTCGATCCGCGTCAGCGGGCTGGAACGCCCGTCGTAACCGAGCCCGGAGATCAGCGGCATGGCGGCGAATTCAATGGGCACGTTTTCCGGTTCGTTGGCGGGCTGCATCGCGCGTACGTAGAGCTGCGAAATCGAGTTGGTATCGGCGCGATCGACCCCCACGAGGCGCAGCTCGACGTCGTAGGCGTCGTCGGCGCCGGCATCGTAGAACCGCGACACGCGATCGTCGCCACCCACCGCAATCCGCAACGTGTCGGCGATTTCCTGGACATGGACGCCGAGAGCGGCGGCCCGCTCTCGATCGATGTGGGCTAATAGATTCGGCTTGTCCATGCGAAGCGTCGTATCGACGTCCACCAGGCCCGGGAGCTCAGCCACCTTTTGGCGGAGGCGGTCGTTGAAGCCGGCCAGCGTTTCGAGGTCGGGGCCCGTCACCACGAAATCGATGTCAACCGGTGCGCCTTGGCGAAACGAGGTAAGATTTCGCACCGAAGCGCGGAGGTCGGGGTACTGCCCGATGATCTGGCGAACGTCGCTCATTTTATCGCGTTGATTGAAATTGCCGGAAAGAGCTTGCCAAGGATCGCCGGCGACGGTCGCATCCCACAGGCGGCGCCAAGAAAAGGAGCGGGTCTGAATGTCAGCGAGCCGGATATACATGCTGGCGGAGCTGGGGCCACGCATGCCCCCCCCGCCGCCGACAGTCGTCAGGACGTGCTCGACGCCCGCAATCGCCCGAATCTGCGGCTCGACAGTTTCAATCATTTCTTCCATCGACGCGATGCTGACGCCTTCGGGGGCGTAGATGCGCGTTTCGAACTCCGATTCGTCAACGTCGGTGGGGATGTAGTCTTGTTTGACCAGTCGGTATAAGGGCACGTTGGTGGCGATTACCGCAATCACGACCAACAGGACCAGCCAGCGAAAGCGCAGCGACCCGCGCAGCAAGAACATGTAGCTGCCTTCGATCCAGCGATAGAAGCCGCGGCGCGAGGCAGGTCCCTCTCCCTTTGGGAGAGGGTAGGGTGAGGGGGCGTTGATTTCCGGTGAGTCTCCCTCACCCCGGCCCTCTCCCGGAGAGAGAGGGAGGATAGGAGCATCGACCGAACGCAACATGCGGCTGCACATCATCGGTGTCAGCGAGAAGCTCACGAGCATTGAAATCATCACGGCGACGCTGGCCGTGACGCCGAACTCAAACAGCAGCCGCCCGGTGACGCTCGAGAGAAACGACACGGGCAGGAACACGATCACGAGTGAAATCGTCGTAGCGAGCACCGCCAGGCCGATTTCTCGGGTGCCCTGGATCGCCGCCTGTTTGGGCGGCATCCCCTTTTCTTCGATTACGCGGAACACGTTTTCGAGCACGATGATCGCATCGTCGATGACCACGCCGACCATTAATACGAGGGCCAGCATCGTGACGTTGTTCATCGTGAAATCTAAAGCCTTCATCGCAGCGAACGCGCCAATGATCGAGGTCGGGATTGCCACGGCGGCGATGATTGTCGAACGCCAGGAGCGCATGAAGATAAGGACGATTAGACTGGCCATGATGCTGCCGGCAACCAGATGGTTCTGGATTTCGTGCAAGGCGGCGCGGATGTAGCGCGACTGATCCTGCAGCACGTCAACCGTCACATCGGGTGGCAAGAGCTCGCGGGCCTTTTCGAGCCGCTCCTTCACGGCGTCGATTACCTCCACCGTATTGATCCCCGACTGGCGCTGCACCATCAACACGACGGCAGGCTTGCCGTCGAAGCGCGCCAAGGTGCGGCGTTCCTTGGTAAGATCGACTGCGACGCCAAGGTCGCGAATTCGGACCGGCACATTGTCGACGGTCGACACGACGAGCTGGTTGAATTTGCTTGATTCGGGCATGCGCCCGAGTGTGCGGAGACTAAGCTCGCGAAATCCGGCATCGACGCGACCGCCGGGGACTTCGGCGTTTTGAGCGACGATCGCATCGTGCACCTGCATGATCGAGGTGCGGTAGGCGGCGAGTTTATTGGCGTCGACGTTGATTTGGATCGCCCGCTCGACAGCCCCTTCGATGACCACCTGGCCGACGCCGCGGGCCGACTCGATGGTGCTCTTCACATACCGGTCGGCAATGAAGTACAGCTCGCGCGTGTCGCGCGGTCCGGAGACGGCGATCGACATGATGGGCGAGGCATCGAGATCCTGCTTTTGCACGATCGGCGGATCGATGTCGGGCGGCAAGCGGTTCATCACGGCCGAGATCGCGTCGCGGACGTCTTGCGCGGCGACGTTGATGTTTTGATCGAGCCGAAACGTAAGCAGCAGCATCGATACGTTGTCGTTCGAGATCGATCGCAGCTCATCGAGACCGGCTACCGTGGCGACGGCGTCTTCGAGCGGTTGCGTGACTTCGGATTCTACTTCCGCCGAAGCGGCGCCGGGATAAATTGTCTGAACGCGAATCGTCGGCAGGTCGATGTTGGGGAAGCGGTCGATGCCGAGCTGCGAATAGGAAGTCACACCGGCCACGACGACCGCCAAGATTAGCATCAAGGCGAAGATGGGACGTTCGACACAGATTCGGGCTAACCACTGCACGAGAAGACTCCGCTCACACGCTCATAGTTGCACATTGACTAAAAGCGAAAGGAACGCCACAGAGAACACAGAGAGCACCGAGGAAAAACCAAAGAAGCATCTGATGGAACAATAAATCCGAATTCAATTCATTCAGCATTTAACGTCAGCGTTGGATGCTGCTAATGGTCTTCATTGTTTCCAAAATAATCATCTCGTCTCTGTGGCCTCTGTGACCTCTGTGGCTTGATTGTTTACAGGAATAATTGAATCATTGGGCCCCATCGGAAGACTCGTGCGCGGCGGAACCTGTTTCGGGAAACTGCGCTTGCAGCGGTACGCCACCGGGCCGATCCACAGCAACGACTGGCCCGTCGTGTCCATCGGCGGCGGTGCGAACGAGGATACTCCCTGCAGCAAGGCCGTCGACGATCTCCACACGGTTCACGTCCTCGCGGCCGGTGCGGACGGTTTGCTGCCTGGCGACGCCATCGGTCACGAGCCAGACCTTTTGCACGCCGGCAAATCGACTCACGGCCGAAGCAGGCACGACGATTGCTTGCGCATCGGGGTCCGCGACGAGTTCCGCTTCCGCAAACAGGCCAGCTTGGAGCTCAAGGTCAGAGTTCGGCACATCGACCTCAACCAGAATCGAGCGGCTCGATTGCATTACGGTCGGGCTCACGCGAGAGACTGCGGCGACGAGCGGCGGCGCGCCACGCTTACCCAGTGCAATTTCGACGCGCTGTCCAACTCGAACGGCGGCCGCGCGACTTTCGGGGACACCGGCCGTGAATCGCAACCGGTCGGCACGCACGAGAGTTACCACTGCTTGGCCGACCTGTACATACTCGCCCGGCGAAACTCGCCGGTCGCCAACGACGCCGTCGAACGGAGCGACGATCTGGGAATCCACCACCATCTGCTGGGCAAGAGCCAGCTCCTTGCGGCGGACGCCGATCGTCGAGACTTGCTCGCCGACCAAGTTTAGAGCGGAGTGGTAGCGGGCTTGCGCCGCCTTAAGTTGTGCCACCAGGGCGTCGTACTCTCCTTCCGCAATGGCGCGCGAGGCGATCAATTGACGTGCGCGGTCGACGTTGCTCTGGGCTTCGCTGATGAGGGCCTGTTCCATCATCACGCCGGGCGCAGTTTGAACGTTAAACTGGCTCTCGTCCGTCGCGGGAGTGATGCCGATCGCGGCGCACGCTTGTCGAAGTTGTGCTTCGGCAAGTTGGACGCGGAGATCGAGCTCGCGGCGCTCTAGCGTGACGAGTGGCGCGCCCGCTTTGACGATCGAGCCGAGATCTACGGCGACCGCGGCGACACGGCCGGCGAGCTTGGATCCAACGATCGCATCCTCATAGGCGAGCAGGCTACCCTGGACGCGAATTGTCTCCGGCCAAGGTTCCAAACGCGCCTTTACCACCGCCACTTCTTTTGCGGCAGCGGGCACCGCTTGCGCCATTCCTGGCGGGTCGGCATTTTCGCAGCCCATGATTGAAATACACACCGCAATGCCAACTCGATGGAACGCCCATGGAATCCAACGATTATTAAATACCGGCGACAAATCGGATTCCGAAGCGAGTAGAAGGAGGTAAGCTGCGGAGGCATGTCGAATCTAGGGAGCGGCCGTCGCGAAACCAGCGAAGATTACCGCCCTCCCTCCATCAAAGCAGAACTAGCGGCCCGCCGCAATCGTTTGTCGAGCGATAAAGGTGGCCTTCAAGGACCCTTCACGAATTGTGGATCGCATCAAAACTTCCGCGATTCAGTGCAACAGAATGTAACGGCTTGCAATGGGCAATGAACGGTATAGAATCACAGCAAACACCGACGAAAGCGCTGAAAACGACCTGTTTTAGGCGGCTTTCGCAATGCAGAGGGCGAGGGTTCGACTCCCTTCCGCTCCACTTTCAGCGCGGTTAATTTGGCGCTTCGGCCGGATTGGAATCCCGGCGATTGCCCCACCGATTATAGGTAATGGGGTCTACGTCCCAGGCGATGAAGTGTATCGAGCCGTCGCCAAAGCAGGCATTGAAGCCGCTCGGATGCACGCCGCCCATCATGTAGGGATCGATAGCGTCAGGATTCGAATCGTCGGGACGAGGCGGCGAAGCGGTGGAGCGCACAATGTCCCAATCATAGCCATCGGTCCAGCCACGGTCGTCCCAGTCTGCGCCCGTCTCGTAAGCCCCGAGCTGAAGCCATTTTTCGCCGTACATCATCGTCGAGGACAAGCCGTCAATCACCTGGCTCGGTTTGGTGGGCGTTCCGTAGCGCGGCGATCGGACAATGATGCCCAGCGCGATACACTTCACCGATCCATCGAGATTTCGATCGTGCGGGCCATTGGGATTGAGACACCAGTATTCGCCATAATGGAATTTGGGTGCTGCACCACTGTCCAAAAATAGGTGCGTCGGCACGCTGCAGGCATAATCAATCAGGTAGCGTGGTTTCTCTGAGCCTGCAGTTCCGGTGGATAGCGCGGTTGGAGCGCGGCGACTGGGGCAATAGTAAAAGGACACGATCTTCGAACCCACGACCTGCTCCACATCCAGCGCTAGAAAACTGTTGGGGTCGGCAGCGGGGCTACGGAGGCCGTGAACCCCCTGTTCCTCGATGAACGGGAGTATCTGAAAGCCCCAGCCAATCTCCTGCTCCGCCGGCGCCGCGACCGCATTATTCCTGAGAATGATGTCCGGCCAGGGGCCAATTCCTGCCGAGGGAAAGGTTTTGTACGTATCCAAGACCAATTGGCTGGCCAAGCCAATTTGCTTGAGGTTATTCATACATTGCTTTAGGCGGGCCGATTCCCGGGCGGCTTGAATCGCCGGTAGCAATAGAGCGACAAGTATTCCGATGATCGCAATCACCACCAGTAACTCGACCAGGGTAAATCCGCGCGGGGGCCGGGAGAACCAGGCTTGATACTTCGACTTGAGGAATGAGTATCACACCTGGCAGCGACTATGTGCATCGGGTGACCAGCAAGTTGTGGATCAGTCCGAGTACTGAGACTAGCTTATCGATGGCAGCCCATTCTTAGGCCGCATTGCACTATGTGATGTTAATTCATTCCGTCCTGCGTTCGGAAAACTTGCCTGCCAGCCATTCACCTGCTCGGTTTGGTGCGTGTTGGATGATTGTTTTGGCCCTTGGGGTCGCCGGCTGCCGCCACAGTCCGCAGGTACCCGTCGGCGTTGCCGCCGAGAACATTCGCAAGCTTGCGCTCGCGTACGTTCAATTCGCGGCAACGAACAATGGCGTCGGGCCGACTGATCGAGATTCGCTGGCGAAGTTCCTGGCCAAGCGGAACGGTCTTTCCCGCGAAGAAGCAGAAGCGTACTTTGTCTCACCGCGCGACAAACAGCCTTATGTCGTTCGTTGGGGCCAGCGGCCGTTGGGGTCCGGAACGATCGGCCCGGAGGTGCCCAAGCCCTCAATTATTATTATCGAGCGTATCGGAGCGGACGGCATTCGATACGTTGCGGACGGCCAGCTCGGGATCCGACAATTGACAGCCGAAGAATTGGATCAGGTCGTCCCTGAGGCCGCGACAAACAATGTCCGGTAATCTGCCTCTCCGTAAAGGGTTGTTGTCAATCACTCGCCGACGGATCTTGCTGTCCCAGTCGCTCAACCCAGCCAGAAAAAGTTCTATTGGCGTCCTGTTGGCTCCACTCAAAACCACCCTAGAAATGCCGCGTATTAATCGTGCGTATTTGCCAAAGCACCGGCTTTCAACGATCGTCACCCGATGGATACGCTTAATCTGGCCTTCGGGTCATTCGAGCTGTAGTGGCCACGGTCGGCAAAGCATTCCGCGGCGAGAGCTCAGTGCGAGGTGGCGGCGCGGTGCAGCAGCGAGCCGATTCGCCGGGCCGCCGTGAAGCTCGCCCAGGCGAGCGCGCCGAGCAGCTTTTCTTGCGCTTGGGCCGGGTCGGCGAACCCGCGAACAACCTGTTCGTCGACTTGGTGAGGCGCCAGCGCGGTTAACACGACCAATCGGACTGCACTTCGTTGCTCGGGGCTCAACTGCGCAATAGCGACTTCGATCGACTCGCGATCGAGCTCGTCGGCATCGCCGTCCCATTCACCGATATACTCGACGGCGAAATTCCTTGTCTCCGCTGACAGCGCCGCTTGGCCTTGCCGTTCGATTTCCTGAGCGAACCGGGCCCAAGCGCCGGCGACGGTCTCGTTGGCGGCGGCCCACTCCATATCGGCCGGAAGGGCGGCGTCCGGTAGGAATCCCAACGAGTCGCCCCGGGTCTTGGGGCGCCGCGCCGCAAAAGAAAAGTACCAGCCGGCGGCACGCGACAGAAGCGGCTTCAGCCATCGCTGGGATGAAGGCAGTGGCGTGTCATCGAACAACACGGTGGCAATGCGATTCATGTAGTGGAAGAAGACGGCGGTGCCAATGATTTCGCACGCCGCTTCGCGGGTGAATGGCGGTGCCTGACCATTTGACCGCGCCTTTGCCGTTGTCCAATCGAGGATCGTCTGCGTTTGTTCGGGTAGTCGCTCATGGCGGTCGTCGAGGATCGCCTGGGCGACGCCATGCTCCTTCAGGGCATGCAGCATGATCACATGGGCGTCGACACAAAAAGGGGTTCGGTTGCGCTTGGAAACGGCCACCGCAACGGCCTCTTTGGTTTCGCGGGGCACAACGCCCACCAATTCCGATTCACGGCAGGCCGCCCAGACCGCAGCCAAGAGGGGCGGCGAAATCGAGTGAACGACAAAGGGATCAACGACGGCGCCGAAGTCGTCCTTGATCTGCTGGTAAACGTCACCGACGAGTCCCTGTGCCTTGCCGGGTGGTACTGGGGTGATGTACTTCATCGGCGCGACCGGAACATCAACTATCTCGATTGTGCGGTTTCCTGCAGATCGTCGGGGTCTTCAGCCATGACCGTGGAATGGTCTGCTTCCGAGCTTCCATTTTGCTGCGAGGCATGAGTCGTCACACCCGGGTGGTCCAGGCCGAGCGTGGCGAAAATCTCGTCGCGGAGGCGGAGGTAGTCGGGCGCATCGAGGTCGCGGGGGCGCGGCAGGTTGATGTCGATGATGCGCCGAATCCTGGCCGGCCGGCGACTCATCACGACCACCCGATCGGCCAGCTGCACCGATTCTTCCACGTCGTGCGTGACAAACAGCACGGTTTTGCGCTCCCGCTGCCAGATCCGCACCAACTCGTCGCGCATCCGCAGCCGCGTGAGGAAATCGAGCGCTCCGAACGGCTCGTCCATGTACAGCACGTCGGGATTGGCCGCCAGCGCCCGGGCCAGCTCGACGCGCTGCTTCATGCCGCCGGAGAGCTCGTGCGGATACGATCGCTCGAAGCCGGTCAGGCCGACCATCTCGATGTAATGAGCGACGGTGCTTTCTCTTTCGGCCTTGGGCCGGTGCATCAGGCCGAAGCCGACGTTCTCCTTCACCGTGAGCCAGGGGAAGAGTGCGTTTTCCTGGAAGATGAAAATCCGCCGCATATCGGGGCCGCGGACTGGGGTGCCGTCGATCAGCGCTTGGCCGGAGGTCGGCTTCAAGAAACCGCCCACGATGTTCAGCAGCGTCGACTTGCCGCAGCCTGATTGACCGACGATGCAAACAAACTCGCCGGCCGTGACTTCGAGGTTGATGTTCTCAAGCACGTGCGTGACCGAGCCGTTCGCTCCGCTAGGGAACGACATCGACAGATCGCGAATGTGAATCTTGGCGTGTTGAGTCATAAGTCAATGGCCACAAAAAGGCACAAAAAGTCGCAAAAAAAGAAGGTGTACATCGTAGTTCGGTGCGCGAGTCGCTGTGATTTTTTGTGTCCTTTCGTGCTTTTCGTGGCTATTAAGTTTGCTTCAGCCGGCAAAGCGAACATCCGGAGTCTAACGCGGGAATCCCCAGCGGACTTCGGGCAAACGCTCGAGCCGCCGCATTGCGACGTCCAGCACGAGACCGATCAGGCCGATCAGCACCATACCGGCGACCACCAGGTCGTACCGCTTGCCGGCATTGCGGGCATCGATAATGAGGTATCCCAAGCCGGAATCGACCGCGATCATTTCGGCGGCCACGACCACGAGCCAGGCCACGCCCAGCGCAATCCGCAGTCCGGTGATGACCTGCGGCAGCGCAGCGGGAAATAAAATGCGTGCGAAGAGGGCGGGCCCGTGGACGCCGAAATTCTGCGCCGCTCGCAAGTGGACGACCGGAATGTTTCGCACGGCAGCGATGGATGCCGTGCAGATCGGGAACACGCTCGCCAGGAAGATCAGGAAAATCGGCGCCCGGTCGTCGATGCCGAACCACAGGATCGCCACGGGAATCCAGGCGATGGGGGAAATCGGCCGCAGCACCTGAACCATCGGGTTGAACGCGCGAAAGGCCGGGCCGTACCAGCCCATCAAAAGGCCCATCGGAATGCCCACCAGCATCGCCAACCCAAAACCCCAGAATACTCGAAACAAGGACGCCACGACGTACTTGTGCAGCACGCCCTTCTCCGCCAGCTCGATGATGCCCCATGCGACCTGGCCGGGCGTGGGAAAAATGTCGCTGCCCGAATACTTTACGACGGCGTGCCAGGCTGCGACCAGGATGGCGGCCACGATCAGCGGCAGCACGACCGACTCGATGCGCTGCCTCATAGCGACGGCTCCCAGGATTGGGGTGTGGCGCCGTGCGTTTTTTCAGAAAACCGCGTGTCGGTGTACGCTTCGAACTTGAGCGGCCGCTTGAGGATGTTCGCCTCCAGCGCCAACTCCATGATCTCATCGAAATCATCTTTGGCCAGCGATAGCTTCGTGTACGTTACACGATCCGGCGTCTTCGTGAGCACGAAGCGGAGCAACTGCGGGTCCTGGTTGTAATACTGCGTCGCCACGGCCTGGGACAGTGCCAAGCGGTGTTCCATGCTCGCGTCGATCCACTTACCGCTCTTGGCGATGCCGTCCACGAGCTTCTGCACCTTGTCGGGATGATCGCGGATCATCTCATCGCGCACGACCAGCGTGCAGGAGATGAAATTCGGCCAAAGGTCGCGCGCCTGGTACAATACGCGGCCATAGCCCTGCAGCTCCGCCTGGGCCATAAACGGCTCGCCGGAAGTGATCGCATCGACCTGCCTGGCGGCCAGTGCGGCCGGCATGTCGGGGGGCGGCATTTCTTTGATGATGATGTCGCCGATCTTCATGCCCCGATCGCGCAGCGCTTTATAAAAAATCAGGTACTGGTTCGAGAAGCGGTTGGGAACCGCGATGGTCTTGCCTTCGAGGTCTTCAAACGTGCGAATGTCGGAATCAATGTGCACGACAATCGCCGTGCCGTCGCGATGGCCGAGGTACACAACCTTCACCGGGGCGCCGTCCTCGACCAGCTTCATCGCCAGCGGCGCGAGCAGGAACGTGCAGGGCAAATCGCCCGAGAGCAACGACTCCTTGATCTCCGGCCAGCCGCTGAATTTCCGCGGCTGGTAAAAACCCTCGCCGGTCATGTTCTTGTTGATCCAGTCCGTAACCGGGCACGTCAGATGACACGTGACCGGCAAGAAGCCGACGCGGAACTTCGATTCCGCGCGCGTACTGAACACCTTCGCAAAGCCGATGTTCAACCAGAGGTGAAGAATCGTGACGATCGCCAGGATGCCGATCAACAGGCCGGGAATTCGCAGCCGGCTGAACATCGTCGGCCCGGTTTCCACGGCAACAGCCACGGGATGTGCGGGGAGCATCGGCTCGCGAGGTTCACCCTCGCGAGGCGACATCCGCTTGGCCATGCCCAATCCGCGACCAGGCGATTCGTCCATGTCGGATTCCCTGCGCTGCAGAACGCGCGTGTAGAGCTCGATGCACACACCCCGCACCAGGCAGACGATGAACAGCGCGAGGAACAAGCCGAAAACGATGTGCATCGTCAGCAGTACGCCATAGACCGCCGCCACGGCCCCGGCGAACAGGACTTGCCGCCACCATACGAGCGGCGTCGTCGCCGGGTCGGGGATCATGTACAGCGTGAAGATGATGAACGCCGCGCTCGACATCGGCATCATCGACACGTACCAGGCATTGCCGTCGATCCACGAGCGAACGATGGCCTGCGCGGCAAACCCTAACAGCCACGTAATGCACAACGGCAATCGGCCCGTGGCGTTGTAGTGCAAGAACAGGCCGCTGCACAGAATCAACGCCGGCAATCCCCAGTGCCAGGCGCCGACGAGATTCTCGGTGAAATGATAGGGCGGCGCCATGCCGACCACGTCCGGAAACAACAGCAGCGTCGCACAGATGCCGAAGTTGGACGGATTGAAGATATGATGCTTCAGGCCGTTCGGCAGCGTCACACGGACGACCACTTTCGAGCCAATCGAGACGACCGACGCGAATATGGCCGGCATGATCAGCTCGTTGGGATACAGGAGCATGCCCAGCGCGCCGCCGACGATGACCGCGGGCGGAAAGAAGTTCAAGAAATTTGCGATGCCGCCGGCATAGCGCGGCGTGCGCTTGTTGACCTTCGCGTCGATCCATTCCAACAACCACTGGGTCAGGCACGCAGTGCCAATCGTGAGGATTGGATGCGCCCAGGCCTGCTCGAATCCCAAAAATGTCTGGCCCACGAGGTGCCAGAGGACCATGAACGACATGAAATGCCAGAGCGCGTAGAGCCGATACCCGGGCTTTTGCTTCGGATAAAAAGCCAGCGTGGCAATTCTCGGAAGTTCGACAGCTGCTGTGCTCATTTTTGACTCAACTGCATCGAGGGCGAACCCAGCACCACGGTATGCCAGCCGGGCGAAACGCGAATCAATTGGTTTTGCACGCGGCCGTGCGCGTCGCGCCACGTTAATTGCACCTCAACCTGTTGATCCTGCGGCAGGGTACCCAACCCGAAGTGAATCTGCGGGCTGGACCGGCCGGCGTGACCGCTGCCGCCGTCTACCTGATCGACCATGATCGTGCCGTCGGGTAGGGCGACCGTGGCGCGGGCGCCGATTGCGGGCCGTCCGATCGTGTCGTGTCCTGGGTGCCCCGGCCGCTCTTTGAACATGGCCTGGCTCTCGGATGCAACCGGCATCAACAAGTGCAATCCCAAGAACGGCCGAGCGTTCGCGCTCTCGTTCTTGAAGAAGTACGACGGCTCCCACTGGTTGGCGATGGCGTAATCGAGTCGGCCGTCACCGTCGACGTCGGCCACGGCGATGCCGCGGCTGTTGTATGGCTGATCCATACCCAGCTCGCTGCAGATGTTGACCATCCGCCCGTGGGAACCGCGCACGAAGAAGGGGTTGGGGTTGTGGCCGCTGATGTCGGTGCCTTCGTCGAACTTCGGCCACAAGCGCGGGTCGCTGACGATGCGGTCGTTGCTCGTGCCGAGCTCCTGCAACTGCGGCCAGCGATTAACCGTGCCTTTGATCATGCCGGTCGCCTGCAAGGCTTCCGGCTCACCGTCATTGTCGAAGTCGCCGAATTTGGTGTCCCAGCCCCAGCCGCTGCGCGACATCCCCAACTGCTCGCTGCCCTGAAAATAGGGAGCGATCCCCTTGGCGAACGCCGCTGGTTCGCCCTTGCTGAGCCACACGAAGTGGCTCTCATGCAAGGCCATGCTATCCGCGATGTTGCTGACGTAGATATCCAAGAAACCGTCGTGATTCACATCGGCGAAGTCCACGCCCATGCCCTTGAACGAATCGTTGCCCAACGCACACGACTTGGGCGTGGTCACGTCGCGCTCGCCTTCGGCCAGCACAAACCGCGGCTCACCGGGCCGTGAGCGATTATGCAACAGCCGGTCCGGACCAAAGTCGTTTGCATAATAAATCTCCGGCAGCAGGTCGTTATCGAGGTCCGCGGCGCCGACGGCAAACGCCCAACCGTAGCCGGTCAATTCCACGAGCAAGTTCGACATGTCGGCAAACTCGACCGTCGGCTCGCCGCCAGTCGTCGCGCTCTTCCACATGAACAGCCTGGGCCCGCCACCGTTGAGCGCTTTCGACTTACCCGCATGGACCCTTTCAACGCCCTGGCCGTACGGGTCCAGCACGTTGGCGTTATCGCGGAAGAAGTTGCCCATCACCAAATCGAGGTGGCCGTCGCCATCGACGTCGGCCTGCGTCACGGCGTGCGTGTACCAGCGGACCGGTGAGTCCGTTGCGCCAGTCAGGAGTTCGCTGGGATGAAAATCTTCCGGTCCAAGCGCGTCCGACTCCGCCGCCGATGATTTGCGCAAATGTACGATCGGCGACCGGCCCCAATAATAAACGAGCAAGTCCGACAGCCCGTCCTCGTTATAGTCGCCGACTAAAGCACCAGTCGGCAACGCCTTCAGCGGATCGACCACTAATGGCGACGGATCCGGAGAAAACGGCTTGAATCGCTCGCCCGTTCCCGGCACCGGCATGATGATGAGCCGGTTAATGCGCGGATCGGCGAGGCACAGATCGTTGGGCAGCCCGTCGCCATCCAGATCGGCGATCGACACCGACGCTCCTGTGCACGACACCCATTGGCAGATCCGATTGAGGCTGGGATGCAGCGGATGCTTGTGCCGCAGCTCGCCCTCGGCGAATTGCTCCACGGGCAAGTCGAAGCGGGCGAAGTGAAACCGTGACGCAAGCTCCTGGCGTTCCTGCTGCGACGCAGCGGGCGGCCGAACCAAGATGAACGTGACGATCGCCAAGCCGACGGCAGCTAGCTGGGTGATGTACGTCCGTCCTATCCGCGAACCAGTTCTTGCTCCAGGCATGGTACGGCTCCCGCGATTGCCAGACCGGTGTATGTGCAGCGTCGTGAAAAGGCGGCCCATGGCGCAGCACACCGCCCAAGTTCGAGAGGGAAGCCCCCTCCCGAGCGGTACAGTTCTCTGCACGATACCTCTGTCAACGACGGTTCGCAAGCATTTTTAGGGGAAATATTTTGGCGCTGGCGGGCTCTGGCGACTATTGGCAGATTGCGGAGCGACCCCTTACGCCAAAGCGTGCATCAATTGAAGCGGCTGGCGCAATACTTGGAAAATCGGCCTCCCTGGCTATCTGGCGGCCGGCGTCTCAATCACCGCCGAGACACCTTTGCGATGGAATGGCGATCGCGTAAAATGCCCCGCCTTTTGTCGCTGGCCAGTGAACAGTTCCGACATCAGGCTGCGATTGGCCAGCCAAGGAAAGGATGCCTAATCAAATGGTCTTGCAAAAACTGCTTCGCCGGTTTGGCTCGAAGGGATGGAGCGGATGGCCTGAACGGGCGTATCAACGCGAGCGTTATCAACAGCGCTTGGAGAGCGTTCAGAAACACCTGGCCGAGTGTCTCGCCATCGCGCCGCAGGGGCCGGTGCGCATCATCAGCATCTGTGCCGGCGACGGACGCGACGTGATCGGTGTGCTGCGCACTCACCCGCGCGTCGCAGACGTTAAGGCCTGGTTGGTCGAACTGAATCCTGAATCCGTGGCTCTGGGCATGCGCCAGGCGACGAGCGCCGGGCTGGAGAGCCGGATCACTTTTCTGAACCAGGACGCCACGGTCTATGAGACGTACAAAAACATTGCGCCGGCGGACATCGTGCTCGCCTGTGGCGTGTGGGGCCACGTGCCGCCGGAGGGTCGGGTGACGTTGGTTCGTGCGCTGGCCGCGTTATGCAAACCGGGCGGCACCGTGTTGTGGAGTCGTGGGGTTTCGAAAGGCATGCACCGCCTGGATGCGGTCGAATCCTTATTCTTGAGTCCATCGTGGGAGAAAGTGGCCTTGAACCTCACTCCCGATAATCAATGGGCGGTGGCGATCCACCGCTACTGCGGCCCGCCTCGGGAGCTGCCCAACAGCGGCCAAATCTTTCATTTCCAGCGAGTGGCCGGCACTTAGCGGTTCAAATCAAGATCAGCTTCAACGCCGCGATCACCAAAACCACTGCCAACAGCCGGCGCAATGTCGGGCTGGCGAGTCGTTTGGCTCCCAGCTCGGAGCCAATCAGGCCGCCCGCGATCGCGGCGATCGTCCAGTAGGGCAGCTCGGCGGGCAGCGTTGCGCCCTTGGTCATCAAGCCCAGGATACCGGCGATGGAATTCACCAGGATGAAGGCGGCCGACACGCCGCACGACTGCTTGGTGTTCGCCCACCCGGTGAGCACCAGTAGGGGGCTGAGGAATATCCCGCCTCCGACGCCAGTCAGGCCGGAGAGCAACCCAATCGCTGCCCCGCACAAAAGCGCGAGGGGGATCGGCACGCCACGCGACGTGTCGGACACGGGCTTGGTGAATAGTCGGTAGGCGGCCAACAGCAGCACGACGCCAAGGACTTGCCTGTAGAGCGTACTCGGCAACGTGATGGTGCCGCCAAGAAAGGCACAAGGGACCGACGCCAGCGCAAACGGCCAGAAGAGCGACCAGGAAAAGCTGCCGGCCCGATAGAACCGCAACGTGCCGATCGAGGCAACGAGGATATTCAACGAAAGCGCCGCCGGCCGAATCGATTCGGGCGCCACGTTGAACAACGCCATCATGGCGATGTAGCCCGACCCGCCGCCGTGGCCCACGGAGGAATATAACAGCGCTGCCGCAAAGATGCCGAGGATAAGAGCGATGGCCGCCATCGAAACAGGATACTTCACGCACTCTAGGTGTGCCACTGCTTGCGGACGGGCAATGGAACGCCAATATTCCATTGTGCACTGCTCGCTCTTAAACGATGGGAGGCCTTAGGTGGCAAGCAGTGCCATGCTGCGTTTTACGGCGCACCTTTCGCCGCGAGCAGTGGCACACAACGCCTAGGAAGTTCTTCGCTCGCGGGCGGAGAGTAACTCTCGCGCCGCTTCGACGGCATCGTGCGTGCCGGTAACCGCCAGCACGTCGCCCGCTTTTAGGCGTTCATGGCCTGAGGGGACCAGCACGGACTGCTCCCCGCGCTGGATCGCCAGCACGGTGGCCCCGGTCAGGCCGCGGAGCTCGATTTGGGCGAGCGTCTTTCCCTCGGCAACGGTGCCAGGTTGAACTTCCACCGGCACGGGCGAGCCGAGGCCGGAAAGCAGCCGGCTCGTGTCCTCCAACGATCCGCCGCTTCCCTTGTCCCGGCCAGCGCGCGTTTGCCGAGCGAGTGCTTCGGCCAGCGCCTCCGCGGCGGCACGCGTATGGCCTTGAAAATTGGCTGCCCCGCGCCAGAACGCTACGGCCAATAACAACAGCACGAACATCAGCACCGCCGCACCGCGAAACGGCGGCACGAACGGCTGTGTGATCGCGATCAACGGCACGCCGATCACCAGCACGATCGCCAGCTGCAGCATCACGACCAGCAAGCGTCGCGGCGCCGCGGCCAGATCGAGTTGTTCCCTCCCCGCGGTGGGAAACGCAAGGCTGGCCAGCTCGAATCCCAGGTAGCGGGCCATCCGTACCAGCCCGATCCAAAAAGGCGCCGAGATCGCCGCCGCCCCAGCAATGACCAGCAATCTGGTCGCCCGCTCCGACAGATTTAGCCGCGACTCGGCGAGCGAGACAATGCGATCCATTTCGACCGACGCCCCGATCACGATTGCAGCTACGACCACCGCGTCGACAATCAGCCAGCGGATCGCCCGGCGGAAGCGGCCCGTTTCGGTATCGGTCGAGCGGGTGCCCAATTGCTCGAGCCACGATGCATAGAGCGCCGCGAAGGTTTGCAGCCGTCGCGGCAACTTTCGATCGACCCCAGCGGCCACCGGCCCGGCGGCGCGAATCAGCCAGGGTGTCAGCAGCGTTGTGATGCCCGACACGGCAACCGCGATGGAATACAGCAACCTGTCAGTGGCCCCGGTCGAGACGCCCACCGCGGCGATGATGAACGAAAACTCGCCAATCTGCGCAAGGCTCATGCCCGTTTTCACCGAGGTCTGCACGCTCTGGCCGGTGAGAAATGCGCCGAGCGTAACGCTCACCACCTTGCCGACCACCACGACGACGAGAAACACGAGTACAGCAAGCCAATGAGTAATGATGACTCGCGGATCGATGAGCATTCCTACGGACACAAAGAATACGGCGGCAAAAATGTCGCGCACTGGCTGCACCTGATGCTCGACCGTCTGCTCTACGCCCGATTCGGCAACCAGCGCGCCCGCCAGGAACGCTCCCAGAGCGACCGAGTATTCAAAAGTCACCGCCAGCAGCGCAAAACCGAACGCCAACCCGACGCTGGCGACAACGGTCGTTTCCGAGCGATCGAGACGCACGACGGCGCGGATTAAGGGGGGCACCGTGAACAAGCCGACGATCAACAGCAGCGAGAGAAAGGCGGCGAGCCGGCCTGCCGCCCGCGCCACTTCGACCGTGCTCAGCTCGTCGCCCGATGACAATGCGGTCAGAATCGTGATCAGCAGAATCGCGATCAAGTCTTCGACAATCAAGATGCCGAACACGATTTGCGTGAACTCTCCCCTGATCCGCTGTTCCTCGAACGCCTTCACGATAATCGTCGTGCTGGAGATGGCGATCGCCGCTCCCGCGTACAGGCTTTCCAAAGGTGACCAGCCAAACGCCTGGCCCACCATGTAACCCAGCCACAACATCAGGCTGCATTGGACGACGGCGACAAAGCCGGCGGTCGGCCCGACACGGAATAACTTCGAGATGCTGAACTCGATGCCCAGCGAGAACATCAGCAGGATGACGCCCAGCTCGGCCAGCGATTGCACCGTGCCGCTGTCGGCCGTCAATGGAATGGGGAAGTTTGGGCCGATCGCCATGCCGGCCAAGAGGTAACCCAGCACCACCGGCTGCCGCAACCACTGGAAGACCACCGTCGTGATGGCGGCGGCGCACAGGACGAGAGCGAGCGTCGGAAGAAAGTCGTGCGCTTCATGCATAGGCTGTCTCAGGTGGGTGCGATCATACCATAGAATGCCAGCGCGTCGTACAATAGTTGACCATGGGCGCAAAGATTCTCACGGCCTCCCGCGCGGAGGTCTATCGCGACTGTCGACAACCGCGGGCCGCTTACATCCACGTGCCGTTCTGCCGGCATCGCTGTGGCTATTGCAACTTCACGCTGATTGCCGGGCGCGACGATTTAGTTAGCGATTATCTGCGCGCGATCGAAATGGAACTTGAGCGGCTACAAGCGCCGCGGGAAGTTGACACGCTCTATTTCGGCGGCGGCACGCCCACGTATCTGCATCCGCAGCAGTTTTGCCAGTTGGCGGAGCGCGTGTTGCACTGGCATCCGGTGGCGGACGGATACGAATGGACTGTGGAAGCCAATCCGAGCGACATCGACGAGGGGCTGATCGATGCTTTATCCGCGCTGGGCGTCACGCGCTTGAGTCTCGGCGGGCAGTCGTTTCGACGGGATAAGCTGCGGCTGCTCGAGCGCGACCATGACGCTCAACATATTCAGCGAGCGGCGGCATTGGCTCGGCACGCCGGCATGCACGTCGCGCTCGACCTTATTTTCGCCACGCCCGACGAGACGCTGGAGCAATGGTCGGCCGATCTTGAATCGGCGCTCGCGCTCGCGCCCGACCACGTTTCCACCTACGGCCTTACGTTCGAGCGCGGCACAGCGTTTTGGAACCGCCGGTTACGCGGCGAGCTGGCCGAAGTCGATGAGGGTTTGCAGCGCGACATGTATGCACTGGCGATCGACCGGCTGATCGCCGCCGGCTTCCAGCACTACGAAGTGTCGAACTTTGCTCGATCCGGCTGCCGTTCGCGGCATAACCAGACTTACTGGTCCGGCGACGGCTACTTCGCGGCCGGACCCGGCGCCGCCCGCTTTGTTGACGGCATCCGCGAAACCAACCACCGAAGCACGACGACTTATCTCAAGCGCGTGCTGGCGGGCGAGTCGCCGGTTGCCGAACGCGAAGCTTTCTCACGGGAAGCGCGGGCCCGCGAGCTGCTCGTCTTCGGCCTGCGACGCATCGACGGCGTGTCGCGCCGAGACTTCTATCAGCGAACCGCTTATGAAATCGATGAACTCGTCGCGGCGCCCCGGCAGAAGTTTGTCGATTTGGGACTGCTCGCCGACGACGGCGAGCGCGTTCGGCTAACGCGCGAAGGACTGTTTGTCAGCGACGCAATCTGGCCTGAGTTTCTGTAAGAACAAGTGCTTCACTGAGCCGTCCGCGGTTCACAGCGGCGCGCGCGGCAATTCGCGGCGGAAGGGCGGATCGTCGTGCGGCGGCAGCGGCTGGTTGTTTTCCTCGGCCCACATTTCGCGGTCCGCCTGGCTGGCGTAATAACGCAGCCAAACGTCGGGGTTCTCCTCCACGTTTGCGCAATCCCAGTGCAGATAGCTCGTGCGGCGGGGAAGCATTTTCTCATGCGACGGCAGGATATCGCGAAAGACGATGCCGTAGAGCTGGTAATCGCTCAGGTGGTCGGTGAAATCCAGCACGATATGCTTTTCGAAGAGCTTGTCGATCGTCGCCCGTAACACGAGCGAAAGTTGATGCTGACCGAGCCGATCCGGATGCGGCAGCACAAGCGGCGGCTCGAACCACTGGCTGATCGGCAGCATCGGCGCGCGCTCCCAATCCAGCATCGATTCCAGAAATTCGTTCTCGCTCCGGGTGCTCATGGCTGTCGGATTGACGCGATCGATCGACTCGTCAAACAGCGGCTCCAGCTCGTCGCGGAGCTGTGCATTGCGAAGCAGGTGCTCCACGTCATCCGACTTTGAAGACTCGGGGAGAAACATGCTACCGGCAGCGCTCTCGCGCTTGCGCAAAACACCGTGTTGGGGGATTAGGGGACTCCGCCGATCTGCGCGCCGGCGCCGCAAATGGAGCGGTCGATACGCGCGCACCAGCGTCCTGGAACCTTGACTTTAACAACCGGCGACAGGCACGCAAAGCATTTTGCCGCCGGCGGAGAAAGGAGTTTTCATACTGGCAGAATCACGACCAGCAAACTTCGCAAGGTCACGCCGAAGAGTCTGCGCATTCGTTAAAGTCGGACGAGCAAAAGGCGGAGGGGGGAAGGCGGAGGGGGGAAGGACAAGACACTACCAGCACACGATCAATTCTGCCTTCCCCCTTCCCCCTTCCCCCCTCCGCCTTTGCGCGTCACCAGCACCCGATCGATTCGCTGGCCGTCCATATCGACTACTTCCAGGTGCAGCCCGTCCCACTCTGCGCTGTCGCCGATCGACGGGATGTGTCCCAATTGGTCTAAGATAAGCCCCGCGACGGTGCTGAACCCACGCCCTTCCCAGCTTTCCTCGGCCTTGAGCTCGAGCTTATCAATCAAGTCGGCGATGCTGACCGCTCCGTCGATCAGCCAGGAATTATCGTCGCGCTGAACGAATTTTTGCTCCTCATGTCGCCGGTGCTCGTCGCGCATCTCGCCGACGATCTCCTCCACCACGTCCTCCAACGTGACCATGCCTTCCGTGCCGCCATACTCATTGAGCACGATCGCCAGTTGGTTGTGCTTCTCCTGGAACAACTGGAGCAGCCGATCGAGCGACATGTTTTCGGGCACGAACAGCGCCGGGTGAAGCAGCTTGCGCAGCTCAATCGGCCAGCCAAGGTGCTGCTGGCGGAACAGGTCTTTGATGTGGACGAAGCCGATCACATGATCGAGATCGCCCTCGTACACAGGGAGTCGAGAAAAACCGGCCATCGCCACCGTGCCCAGAACTTCCTCCGGCGGCGTTTCGACATCCATCGCGTCCAGATCGATGCGCGGCCGCATGATGTCGCGAACCGTGCGATCGCCCAGTCGCAGCGCCCCCAGCGCCAACCGCTGCTCCATCGGCTCGACCAAACCCTCGGCCGTTCCGGTGTCGATCAAATGTTCGATGTCGTCGAGCGACACCGAGGGTTCAGCACCCCTCCCTAGGCCCAACACCCACAGCACGGCGTTGGTGGAAGCGCCCATGAACCATACCAGCGGCCGAGCGACCGTGGCAATGAATTGCAATAGCGGGGCGAGAAAAATCGCCAGCCCTTCAGCCCGATGTAGCGCCATGCGTTTTGGCACCAGCTCGCCAAGCACCAACGACACGTACGTAAAGCAGGCGACAAACAGGCCCAAGGCAATTCCATCCGCGTGCCGCTTGACGAACGGCCAAGGCAACTGCGCGATCCAATCGCTCAGCTCCGCGACAATCTGCTGGCCACCGTAGGCCGCCGCGAAGGCACCCACTAGCGTAATGCCGATCTGCACGGTCGGCAGGAAGCGATTTGGATCGCGCGCCAGCTCCAAGGCCCGCTGTGCATTGCGGCTGCCTTCGGCGGCGCGCTGCTCCAACCGGCCGCGCCGCGCCGCAATAATCGCAATCTCCGCGGCCGCGAACAGCCCGTTGGCGAGGATCAACAGCAGGATCAGCAGGATTTGCCAGAGCATTTGTGAGGTGAGAAGGTGAGTGGGTGAGTAGGTGAGTAAGTGAGCACGTATTCGTTACCTGCTCACTTACTCACCGGGCACCACCCAAAGGATGGTCCACTTACTCACCCTTGCAGCTCCACTCCCATCTCGCGCATCAGGAGCTTCATGTCCTCCCATGTCTCCTTTTTAAAGGCCGGGCTCCGCAATAGGAATGCGGGATGATACGTGCAGACCACTTTCGCTCCACGATAGGCGTGTACTTTGCCGCGCAATTTCCCAATCGATAACGTCGTGCCGAGCAGGTTCTGAGCGGCCACCGCGCCCAGGCAGCAGATGAATTCGGGTCGAATGAGATCGAATTGTCGCTCCAGGTAACCGCGGCAATTCGCCAGCTCCTGTGGCAACGGGTTGCGGTTACCCGGCGGCCGGCATTTGATCATGTTGAGAATATAGACGTCTTCTCGCTTCATGCGGCAGGCTTCAATAATCTTCGTGAGTAGTTGGCCGGCGCGGCCGACGAACGGCTCGCCCAAGCGGTCTTCATCCGCTCCCGGGGCTTCGCCGAGAAAACACAGCCGCGCGGCGGGGTTGCCAACGCCGAAGACCGTCTGCGTGCGCGTGCGGGCCAACTCGTCACATCGGGTGCAACCGGCGACGTGCTCTTGTAAGACCATCAGCGTGGGAGCTGAAGACACCTCGCGCGACGCGCCTCCGACCTCGTCGTGAAAAAGTGCGCCGGGGCTCGCCGGCTGCCAACCGGATTTTTTCGGCATCCCCGCTTCCAGGGCAGCATCGCCGAGTGAGCCGGCGGGTGGATCCCGTCGGGACAAGCCCGTCGGCTCGCCCGCACACGGCTCGAAACCACGTTTTGGCAATTGCATGACGCCGGCCCGCTGCAGATCTTCCAACCGGCCCACGACGGCGCGTTCCATTCGTTCCCGATTGTCTCGCTGCATAGCCAAGTTTCCTGTGCTGCCAGTTTAGGGGAGTTGCCACCGCCGCAAAGGGGCGAGCCGTAAGAATTTTCATGTCGCGAATCGATTTCCGCGCACGCCGCGCCGAACCCCTGCCGACGCCCCCTAGGCTACTCCATGGACAGTCGGCCAACTATGATAGTTCAAGGTGGGCGATTCCGGCTGCCCGTTGTTGGGTGGTCGTTTTTATTAGCGCTAGGGATGCCTCTCGGAGGCGATAGGATTTCTCGCTGCCGAGCGGCGACCTAGCGCGCTCGGCGGCGAGAGCACGTTGAAATGAGCGTTCCCCAAGTCGTCATTGTCGGCCGGCCGAACGTCGGCAAAAGCAGCCTGCTGAACTGGCTGGCAGGAGTGCGGATTGCCGTTGTCGACGATCAGCCCGGCGTGACGCGCGATCGATTGACGCATCTCATGTGCCACGACGATCGCTTCTTTGAGCTCGTCGACACGGGCGGCATGGGCATCGCCGACATGGACAATCTCACGCGGCACATCGAGGAGCAGATCAACCTGGCGATCGATTCGGCCGCCGTGATCCTGTTCGTCGTCGATACGCGCGAAGGAATGCTGCCGCTGGATCAGGACGTCGCCCGGCGGCTGCGCTCCGTAAACGTGCCCATCATCCTCATCGCCAATAAGGCGGACGATGAACGGCTCGACTCGCAGGCCGACGAATTCTATCGTCTTGGCGCCGGCAAGCCGCTCCGTGTCAGCACGCGGCAGAACCGCAATCGGGCCGTGCTGCTGAACCAGATCGTGGGGAAGCTGCCGCCGCCGCTCGAGGACGAAGCGCAGGAAGGCGCGACGGGGCCGGAGATGAAGGTCGCGATCGTCGGCCGCCGCAACGTTGGCAAGAGCACGTTCATTAATACGCTTGTCAGCGCGCCGCGGATGATCGTCAGCGAAGTGCCCGGCACGACGCGCGACAGCGTTGATGTGCGGTTCGAGCTCGACGGCAAACCGTTCGTGGCCATCGATACGCCTGGCATCCGCCGCGCCAAGAGCCAAAAGACTGACATCGATTTTTACGGCACGCATCGGGCCCAGCGGAGCATTCGTCGCGCGGACGTCGTCTTCATGTTCTTCGACGCCACGCAGCGGATCAGCAAGTTGGATAAACAGCTCTGCGATTACATCGCCCAGCAGTACAAGCCGTGCATCTTGGTGGTGAACAAGTGGGATCAGCTTGTCCAATCGACGCCCACCGCCCGTTGGGTCCGGTACCTGCACGAAGCGTTCGGCACGATGCGCTACGCGCCCATCGCGTTCATCACAGGCCAGACTGGAAAGAACGTGAAGGCCCTCTTGAACCACGGACAGATGCTGTTCAAGCAGTCGCGACTCCGCGTTTCAACCGGGCAGCTCAACCGGATGGTCCGCGACGCAGTCCGCCAAAACCCGCCGCCCCCGGCCCAGAACCGGGAGCCTAAGATTTATTACGCGACGCAGGTAGGCATCCAGCCGCCGACGATCGTGCTATTCGCCAACGATCCCCAACTTATCTCCAAGCCATACCAGCGCTACCTGCTGGGTAAGTTCCGCGAGGACTTGCGCTTCGACGAGGTGCCGATCAAGCTCTACTTGCGCCGCCGTCACCCCGCCGATCTCCGCGACGACGTGGACGCGAGCAGGGACGAGAAGTCGGTAAAGCGAACCACCGCCGACGCGGAGGCGGTTTAATCCTACGTGTGCCGCAGCTTGCGGCACACCGATTCACGTCGAGATTCGATCAGCACTGCTTGCAAGGAACCGAAAGCACTCCGTGAGAGGCAAGCAGTGCCGGGACGGCTAATCAACCCGTCCCATTCTTCCGCGAGCAGTGGCACACCGAGCACTCGCGCCGCAGCGACTATCGGCGCAGCGTCGCCTGAATTCCAAGCGAGTCGGATGACGCGGCAAGGGAGCGCGTCGCGGTCCGGTCATTGCGCGGCCGCTGTCCCTCATTCGCGATTAACACGCCGATCGCCCACGCCGAGATGAAGCAGACCACCTCGCCGTAGGAAAACAGCTTTTGCCAATCCCAGCGGATTGAAAGCATCGAGCCAATCATTGCCGTTGACCGAAAAGCCCTTTTGCCTGATCGTCCTGTCCAGGTCTCGCATCGTGGCGATCGGGCCGAGTGGACAAACGCTCGGCCGCGGCAAAGATTCAAGGAAGGCGATTTACTGTCGCCCGACAAGTGTTCGTTCCGCCGCGCGCCACATCTGAAACCGAGATTACAACGAAAGAACCAATCTGCGACAAGGCCGATCTTTAGGCCGATGGGGCGACATTGGAAATCGCGCGATTATCGGATAAGCTGGGGAGCGTACGCAAAGCCGGCAATCGACGGATTGGCAATCTGCGGCATCGAATGGTCCAAGCTGTCCGCCAAACCGCGCCCTGCTATCATACAGGGCTGCCATTTAAGGGACCGCAGTCGGCTTGGACGGAAAGAGCCTTTGGGGGCGTGTAGCTCAGTTGGTTAGAGCGCTTGCTTGACATGCAAGAGGTCACAGATTCGAGTTCTGTCACGCCCATTTGAAAACCGTCTGAGATACGTCCTCGCCCGGTTGGCCATGCGGCCCGCCGGGCTTTTTTGTTGGTCGTAGGCCAAGCTGGCTTAATTAGAATGGAAGCCGCCGGGCGCATCTCATGTCCAAAGCGATCAACATGAATCGACGACTATTTACAATCGCTGCTGCGGGGCTGGCATGCTGTTTCTGCTTGGCGGTGCCCTCCGCCGTCGCCTGGAATTCGCAAGGCCACCGAATCGTCGGGCTGATCGCGTACGATCGGATGAACGACGCCACGCGAGCCAAGGTGAATGAGTTACCGCCTGGCTAAACTCTTAGAAGAACTGCTCAAATAACTGAGCTGTCAGAAATCATTTCAATAGCCACAAAAAGTCACAAAAAGAGACAAAAAGGAAGATCGGAGGATCTCACGCAAAGGCGCGAAGGAGCAAAGATCGAACGACATTCACCACAAAGAACACAAACATCACAAAGACCATCACGAAGCGCCGCAGACGAAATTGCCAATACTTACTTCGTGTCCTTTGTGTCTTTGTGGTTTTTAGAAAATGCTCTCTTTGCGCCTTTGCGCCTTAGCGTGGTTATTCTCTTTGTGACTTTTCGTGCTTTTTGTGGCTATTCATGTTCGGCAATCGCCGCTGGATCGAGGTCATCCAAGCCGAACACCGCGAACACAATCTCATCGTAGAGCCGTTCGCCCGCTTCGTAGAGCACGCCAATCTGCTCGCCATTGAGCTTCACCAGGTCCGAATACGCGGCCGGGCCGGGATGAAGCACCAATTTTCTCCCCCACGATTTGCCTTCGTCAAAACTGGCCAGGATCGTCAAGTCGCGGCGCTGCTTAGCGTTGCCCGGGCATGAATAGATGAGAATGTTCCGCTCGCCGCCGCGATCAGTGGCCGCGAACCGCACCGCCGAATTCTGCACGACAGGCGTCGTGATGGTCGGCGCCGGTGCGAACGGAGCGTCAAAGCTGAGGCCGCCGTCGCTGCTGTGAGCGATGGCGCGCGAGGCGGGGTGGGCGCCGTGCTGATCGCGGGCGTTGACGTAGATGCGGCCGTCGACCAGCTCCACCGCCACGTTCTCGTTCGGATGGAGCTCATTGGGTGTCTGCCGCGTGTCGACCGCTCCGAGTTGCCATGTTGCGCCGTGATCGCTGCTGTAGATGATGTGCGCGCCCCAGCTATCCATGTCGCGCTCGCGGTGATCGGACGGAATGATGATTCGACCTGCATGTTGGCCGCGCTCAAGCTGGATGCCATGGACCGGTCCGGTGGCATACCAGCCCCACGTCGGATGCATGGCGGTTTCGGTGATGTCGCGGCGTGCGGACCACGAGGCGCCGTGATCGTCGCTCGACGCAACGAAGACGGCGGCATTGCTGCGCGTAAAGGCGAGCCAGATCCGGCCAGGGTGCTTCGGGTCCATCAGGTCGACAACCGGCGTCGGATTGCCGATCCACACGGCGGCGGTCGGGTGTTCCCATTCATCCTGCACCAGTTGCAGCGGTTGCCAAGTACTCCCGTCGTCCGAGCTACGCTTGAGCACGATATCGATATCGCCATGATCGCCCGCCCCGTTCTTGCGTCCTTCCGCGAACGCCAACAGGTCGCCATTTTTAGCTCGCACTATTGCCGGTATCCGGTAGGTGTGATAGCCATCCTGTCCCGATTGAAAGACGAGGGTTTTTGTAACCTGGTCCGCCGTAGCGCGACACAAAAACCCGCCGCTCAACATTAGGGCGCAGACCGCCGGTGCAAAACGGCAGCGCAATTGCTTTGACAGGCGTCGCATCAATGTTTCTCGCTGATCGATCCCTTATACCGAACCACGTGCCCGTTGTCACGCTCTTGAGGCGGCGTCACAATGCAGTTTGTCAAACTCCGATTCGCCTGATGGTTCGAGGACTGCGTTGTCACGCTCTTGAGGCGGCGTCACAATGCAGTTGGTAATTCCCTGCCCCCAGCATCCCGCATCCTGTATCCTGGCCCGTCCATGCCCCGCATCACCGTCCCCGAGTTCACCGGTTTCAAGCGCGCCGGCCGCAAGATCGCGATGGTCACGGCCTATGATTACGCGTTGGGCCGGCTGGTAGATGCGGCGGGCGTCGAGGGGATTCTGGTCGGCGATAGCATGTCGATGGTCGTCCAAGGCCACGACAGCACGCTGCCCGTGACGCTCGACGAAATGATTTATCACGCCGAGATGGTCGGCCGCGCAGTCGAGCATGCCTTGGTGATCGTCGACATGCCGTTTCCGAGCTTCCACCTCGGGACGCATCGAGCCATCGAGAACGCCGGTCGCATCCTGAAAGAAACGCGCTGCCAGGCCGTGAAGCTGGAAGGCGGCGTTGACCAGGCCGACACGATTGCCGCGCTCGTCGGCGCCGGCATCCCCGTCATGGCCCACTGCGGCCTGCGCCCACAAAGTGTCCACGCCCTGGGCGGCTACAAGGTGCAACGCGACGAGCCCGAGCTGCTGGCCGACGCCAAAGCGGCCGAGCAAGCCGGCGCGTTCGCGATCGTCCTCGAATGCATCCCTCGCGATATTGCCAAAAGAATCACCGATCAAATCTCCATCCCCACGATCGGCATCGGCGCCGGGGCCGACTGCGACGGCCAGGTCCTCGTGCTGCACGATTTGCTGGGCATCACCACCGGTTACATCCCGCGATTCGTGAAAGCCTACGCCGACCTGAAGTCGGAAATCACGCGGGCCGTGACCCGATACCGCGACGAAGTCCGCGACGGCACCTTCCCCGCCAAAGAGCATGGATACGACTGAGCGCTGTCGATGGTCCGCACACCCGATGAGTGGCACGCAGCCTGGAACTACGTGATCTGGCTCTGCCTTTCCGCCGCGATGGCTGGACTGATGTGGTATTTGCTGTACGAGGGGTGATCCGCGCCCGACAAAGCCAAGTGCAGGCCGCCGGACTTGCCACGTGAGCTGCAACCACTGTCAACGGCTGAGCGCGTGGCAGTGACCGCTCGCTCGCCGCTAGCCGGTTGGGATAGAATCGAAAAAGTCGAGCGGCCATCATGCCGCGGCTGACGATGGTCCGGTAGCTCAGTGGTTAGAGCAGGGGACTCATAATCCCTTGGTCGGGGGTTCGAATCCCTCCCGGACTACTT
>JBBDWY010000009.1:0-1407 GCA_040902605.1 Pirellulales bacterium
CCAGTAGGCGTTCCATTGGTGGCTGTACATCAGGCTGCAGAGTCCGGCCATGCGGTTGACTCGGTGGATGCGCCAGCGGGAGGCGTTGGCTTTCAGCCGGCGGCCGATGAGGTTTTTGCACGCGCCTTCGATTTGGCCGCTGCCGATACTTTGGCCCTTCGCCAAACGCTGACGGTAATGCAGATGGTCCTGATGCGAACCGAGATAGTTCCACAAGTCCTCGAGCGCAGCGCGGGACGCGGCGGTCTGCGCCGTGGCCTGCCGCTCACGGATCAACGTCTCGATGCCGGTCCAGCCTTGTTCCAACAGTACCGTCCGCGCCGCCGTGGTCCAAGCCTCGATGTCTGCCGGAGTCTGATGCAGGACTTTGGCCGTGGCCGAGATATGTTCCAGCGCGTGAAAAATATCGAGCACCCCCTCGGCACCGATGAGGTGTTTCCGCTGCTCTTCCCAGATCCATTTCGCGCCATCGGCCAACACGGTGATCGACGCCTCGTGCAAACCGAGACGCTTTCGCCAGGCTTTCCAGCGGCGACCGAAGTCCGCGCTGACCTCGATCGCGGCGAACGCCACGCAAGAGTTCGGCTTCGGCAGCGCGCGGTCGGCCCACTCGTCCGGCGTAGCGGGATCGCCTGGTTTCCGCTTTGAAAAGATGGCCACTTTCATCTCGCGCCAGCCCTCCGTCGTGTTCACGCAGGTGCCATCGCTGGTGAACTCCACCTCTCCCGGCGCGTCCCGAAACTCAGAAACAGCTTCAGGAGTCGTGCGTTGCCACTTGAGCATGTCGGCCCCCCGTTGTTGGGCGTGCTCGCGAATCGCCGTGTCGGAAATCGACAATCCGCAAAGCTCCTCCAACCGCTGCGACGAGAGATCGTACGACCAACTCCCTGCGGCCAGACACATCAACCGCTCGGCGTGGGGACTGTATCGCCCCTGCACGCCCAACCGTTCATCCAGCACGAATCCGCCGGTCCGGCAACGGACGCAACGAAAGTAGACCCGCGACAACCGAACTTCTCCCGCCGACGTCATCACCAGCCGCGGTTTGCGACCGTGATGCGCCTGGCTCATTCCGCACGCGCAGGTCCGCTGCGGCGAACTTTTTTTTCGAGAGCCTGAGCTTGCTGCTGCAGCGACACTTCCAGCGTCCGTCGAATCAACTCGCGTCCTTGTTGCAGCGCCAGCGTCTCCGCCACCGCCAACACTTGGCCATCCGCAGCCGCATCGCAAGCCACATTCAGCGAGCGAAAATTCATCACGGCCTGCTCGGCAATCAACCGCTCGCTCGGATTCAATTCGTCCCATTTCATCCCTGGCATGATACCGTCTCCTGGTGAAAGTTTTCGAACTCAAAACCACCAGGATAACGTATATAACCCAATCGCGCAATCGAAGAAAACTACACCC
>JBBDWY010000010.1:0-9217 GCA_040902605.1 Pirellulales bacterium
CAGGCGGACGCGAATGGAAGTCCACTCAAGAAGGACTTTTTCAACGGGCTGCTAACTGGGTGCGACGACACGCACAAGTCGCGAAGATTCTCCCCGATCAATTGGCAAAGTTTCGAGAGCAAGCTCCGCAATGGGCGGCGACCGTCCAGCCAGCTCTGGTAAGGCATCACGTGAAAAATCAGAATCTTTTCATCATCGAGCTGGAACCTGGTAATCACTATGCGATTGTATTGACCGACGGCAAGCACAAGTTCTCGCTCGTGACGGTAGACATCGTCGGCTTTCCCCCACCGGTAAAAAACGCGCTCGTCGACCGGCTGGCCGGCGATGGCTGGACGAAACAGCAACTCATGCTTTTGCCAAGCCACTCGCACACAAGCATCGACATGAACGCCATCAACCCAGCCAATACCTTCAACGTTCCGCAAATCCGTATCTACAATCCGCGGGTGTTCGACTTTGTAATAGCGCGGCTCGCACAGGTGGTCCAGGATGCCCAGCGCCAGATGACGCCGGTTTCCATCGGTACATCAAGCATCTCGATTGACGGTTGGAACCGCAATCGGCGCGGTGGGGCCGTGACCGACAAGGAGCTCACCGTCACGCGCGTCGATTCCGCGCAGGGCAAGCCGCTCGCGGCGCTCATAAACTTCACGGCCCATCCGACGTTCATGTCGGGCGAGGACATGCTCTTTTCAGGTGACTGGCCCGGATATTTGCAACGGACTCTGGAGTCGCTAATCGGCGAGGGGGTCGTGGCGATGTATTACAACGGCGCCGAAGGAGACCAATGCCAATCGCCCGATCCGCAGCCGGGTCCAGCCGGTGGGAACGCGCGGAGCACTACGGCCGCGATTTGGCCGTCGTTGCCTGGAAGCAGTGGCAGCAAACGTCAACGCGAGGAGACGTCGCTTTTTCTTATCACATGCACACTATCACGCTGCCCGAGCACGCCGCACATCCCGACTTTATGAAAACGGGCGGCGCCGAGTACGGACTCAGCAACCAATTACTGAAGAAAATGTTGCCCGTCATGTTTCCGACCCAAACGGAAAGCATTTCACTTCGCTTGGGCGATTTGCTGATCGTCGGCATCCCGGGAGAGATGGCGGCGTCGCTCGGGCTTACGATCAAATCGGAAACCGGGCGTGTCACCGGCGCAGGTCATCCGGTTATCGGCGGTCTAGCCGACGTCTGGATCAGCTACATTCTAGCGGTTGAGGAGTACCGGCGAGGCGGCTACGAATCGAGCATGAGTTTTTACGGTGAAAAACTGGGGGATACAATCGTGTCCGGTGCTTTGGCTGGGGTCAAAGAGCTTGCGCGTGAACGCGCTACCTCGGTCGACGCGGCCGTGCAGGATCGCCTCGGTCTTTTCGCTCGGCAGAGCGATCGCGAACGTGGCGTTCGAGTACGCCCACGTTACCAGCAGGATCGGAACTTGGCGCCGGCCTTCCGGGAAGTCGACCCAGATCTGGCCAAAGTCGCTCTCGGCTCTTTGACCTGGCTCGTACGACAAAGGGAGGAACGTTTCGCGCTGCCGGCCCCGCGTCGCGGCCACGTACCGCCGCACTTGGTCGTAGCCGCCGACGTACTGCTCTTCATCTCGCAACCGCCGGAAGAGTTGCGTCGCCGTATGTCGCTGCTTGCGAGGCGCCTGCTCGTCCGCGGCGAGAATCGCATCGATCCATCGCTGATGCGATTCGGAGAGCACCCGCCGCGGTCGCGGCAGTGCCAGTGTGTAAGGCCGCGGCTCCGCCTGCGCGAGCGCCTCGCGGATCTTCCGTCGCGAATGCCCAAACGCCCGGGCGATCTCGCGAATGCTCATTCCATCGCGATGAGCACGACGTATCCTGCCGTAATCCTCCACCTTCAGCATCCTTGACTCCGCTTTGCTGAATTCCCCAGTTTGAAAAACTGGGAATCCAGCTTACGAAGTCCGCTGCGGTGGGTCCCTTTTCAATGCCGATTCCGCAACCTAGGTGGGTCCCGTTTCAATGCCGATCTCCAAGAATACAGCGATCAAGAGGACCACTTGGTCAAAGACTGTGCGAGGGGGCACGCCGGTGGGCCAAACCGCACATACCTGCGATGAAACGGAGCGAATCGCGAAAGTATGAATTCGACACTCTACCGAAAACTCGTTGCCGCGAAATATCACGGCGACGTGACACATGATCGACCGACAATTAGAAGTCGGTAAGATGGCTCGGTGGGAAGGCCACTCTCAGAGCATTGAATACTACTGTCACATCGATGACTTCCTGAAAGATGGCGCCGGCGACGGGCGGCAAGTAGCCCGCTGCGGCAATCAGCATGCCTCCGACGCTAAAGACCATGCCGCCGATCGCGCTTTGCAGCGCGATTCGCCGCATTCTTTGGCCGATGTGCAGAAATTCATCGATCGTTTCCAGGCTGCTGTCCAGGATCACGGCGTCGGCGGCCTCGGTTGTCACATCGCTATTCTGACCGATTGCAATTCCCACGGTAGCAGCAGTCAACGCGGGCGCGTCGTTGATGCCGTCGCCCAAAAACACAGTGTTGTCGCGGGCCGTTTCCCTCCGCACGATGTCAAGCTTTTGTTCCGGTGTTTGGGAAGCATGGATTTCGTGGATGCCGACTATCCCGGCCAGGTAACTTACTTCGCTTTCTCGATCTCCAGACACGAGCATAATTCGCCGGAAATCGTGCTTGGGACGCAGATGCGCGATAAACGACTCTCCCTCGTGCCGCGGCTCATCACGAAAACGTAATGTTGCGGCATACTCGCCATCGATGACCACGACACATTCAAGCCCACCTGCCTGCTTTGGTACCTGCGCCGCGACGGATGGATCGAGCTCGCCCAGCCCTTTCCGGCCCGTAATCAAAACGTCGTGGCCCGAAACAATGCCGCGCAATCCGCGACCTGGCGGCTCGCTGATTGATTCCGCTTCGCGCAGCGGCAACTTTCGATCTCGTGCCGCGTTGAGTATTGCGGCCGATAGCGGGTGTTTTGAATACCTCTCCAAACTGGCCGCCAGCGTTAACACCTGATTTGCGTCGATCCTCCTATTGGCATCGAGGTCGATAAGTTGGGGCCGACCGTAGGTAAGAGTGCCTGTCTTATCGAATATCGCAGTGCGACACTTGCTAATTTTTTCGAGCGCGGCTGGGTCCTTGATGATGATGCCGCGGCGGGCGGCAAGGGAAATCGCGCCAATGATCGCTACCGGAATAGCAATCAATAGCGGACATGGTGTAGCGACGACTAATACGGCTAAGAACCTGGTTGGATCTGCGCTGATTGCCCAAGCGGCGGCGGCAATCGCTACCGCCAAAGGAGTGTAAAACGCGCCTAGTTGGTCTCCGAGTCGCCGTAGCCGCGGCCGCTGCTGTTCCGACTTGCGCATCACTTGGACGATTTTCGCGTAACGTGAGTCGATTGGCAGCTTCGTGGCCCGAATCGTTAGGGCGCCTTCGCCGTTGATTGCCCCGGAAAGGACATCGGAACCCGGGGTTTTGGAGAGCACGTACGGCTCGCCGGTCAGATAGGATTCGTCCATCGCGCTGTGGCCGTCAATCACCGTGCCGTCCACCGGACACACTTCGTGCGGGAAGACGACGATCTCGTCGTCGACATGGATCTGTGCCAATTCCACATCGATCAGTTTGGAATCTTCGCGACGATGCGCTTTAGCCGGCATCCGCCGCGCCAATGCTTCCAAGACCTTGGACGCGCTGCGAAGTGCGTAGGCTTCGATCGCCTCGCCCCCGGAAAGCATAAGAACCACCAACGTTCCCGCTAAGTATTCGTGAAGCAGGACCGATGTGACGATCGATATTCCAGCCAACAGATCGGAACCAAATTCGCGATGAAACGCCTTGATGGCGAGCTCCACTACCAGCGGCACGCCGCCGACCGCGAGCACCGCCCACAGTGGCCACTGTTGTGAGCCGGTCCCAAACCGCAAGACGAGATGAATGGCGATGCCCAGGATGGCCAGCAAGGCGATTAAGGCATGGCGTCGTTTCGCGACGCTACTTGCAGTCTTGAACCACGAATTCGTTGTCTGGCTCACGCTGAAACCTCGGGCCGCTGGTCGAAGCGTTCGATGTGGCGTCGGAACTTAACTTCCTGCACCAGGCAGTAAATGCAGGGCGCAATGAATAGCGTAATGAGCTGGATCGACATTCCGCCGACGCTTGGAATCGCCATCGGCTGCATCACGTCCGAGCCGCGACCGTGAGCAAGGAAGATTGGCATGAGGCCGAACACGGTCGTAGCGGTAGACATCAGCAACGGCCTGACGCGCTTCAAACTGGCTTCCATCACCATGGCTCGAACGTCCGCGATGCCGTCCGGCTCACGTTTGGCGAATTCGCGCTCCAAGAAGTCGAGCATCACGACGCTACTGTCGTCGACGACGCCGAACAACGCGATAAAACCAACCCACACCGCGACGCTCAGATTCACGCCCCACAAATACAACATTAAGAAACCGCCGGATGCGGAAACGATGATCCCGAAGAACACGATCAATGCCAGCCACCAGCGGCCGAGGCCGATATAGATCAGCACAAACATCGTCAGCAGCACCAACGGCACGATCCACGACAATCGTCGCGTGGCCCGCTGCTGGTTCTCGAACTGGCCGGACCACTTCCAATAATACCCGGCCGGCACGACCAAGGTGGCTTCTTCGTGATGCCCCGCTGCAACGAACTCATCGCTGTGGCGCTTCGCGTCTTGCAGCAGTCGCTCGGCGTCCTCCACGACGGAAACTTCATCTCGATCACGTGTACTCATCGTGACGTACCCGACCAGCAGGCCGTTTTCGCTTTTCAGTTCTTGCGGGCCTAGGCTGTAGCGGATTGTTGCAAGCTGCCCAATGGGAATCTGCGCCCGGGAAGAGCTGGGAACCAGAATTCGTTCAAGATCATCGAACCGCTCGCGCAATTCACGCAAATAGCGCACGCGAATCGAGTAACGCTCGCGCCCCTCGACAGTCATAGTGAGGTTTTCTCCGCCGATGGCCACCTCGATGATGTCTTGCACGTCTTGGATGTTAACTCCGTAACGGGCGATGGCTTCGCGGTCGATCTGAAACTCGATGTACGGCTTCCCCACGATCCGGTCCACAACGACGTCGGTTGCGCCAGGAACGCCGCGCAGAATCTGCTCCATCTGCAAGCCGATCTGTTCGATGACTTTCGGATCCGCCCGAAAAATTTTCACGCCCATCGTCGCGCGAAATCCGGTTTGCAGCATGACGATCCGCGTTTGGATCGGCTGAAGCCACGTCGGCAGGACGCCTGGCATGTTCGTCTTAGCCTGCAGCTCTTCCAGGATTTCTTGCTTAGTGATGCGGCGCTTTGCGCCGTCTGGATCGGAAACCATCCGCCATTCAGACTCGGGTTTCAGGAGGATGATGGTTTCGATCATGCCGATCGGCGCGGGATCGAGCGCGGTTTCCGCGCGGCCCGCCTTGCCGACAACGCTCTCGACTTCCGGCACCGATTGGATCGCCAGGTCCTGTTGGGCGAGCACTTTCTGTACTTCCGAAAGTGACGCGGAGGGAAGCAGCGATGGCATGTACAGGAAGGAACCCTCATCCAGCGGCGGCATGAACTCACGGCCGATGCCGGAGAATCGTTTGCCAAGTGCCTGCCACGCCGACGTGGATTCAGGATGCAGACCAATCGTATTAAGCGACGCCCGCACTGGGTAAGCAATCCGTACGAAACCAAGCCAGATTATCACGCCGACCAGCGCGATCGCAACCGGTATCGTCAGAAAGGCCAGCTTGTGTTCCAGGATCCACGTCAGGCATGGTCGATAAATGGCGTTGATCGAGCGAGCGATGACGTTCTCTTCCAAGGGTAGCAATTGCTCGCGGCCCATCCGATACACCGCCGCCGCTACCATCACGCCGACGGCAATGGCGGTGGGCAGTCCAGTCGCTGCGGCCGGCGTCCCGAGCTGCCAGCGAATTATAGAATGCGTCAACGCCGCAGCGGCCACACCGACGACGCATGCCACCCCAAAAGAGCGGCGCCGAGTCCAGCGCGTCGGCTGCAACAGGTAATAACAAAGCACCGGCACAAGCGTCAGCGCGATGATCACCGACGCCGAAATGGCAAACGTCTTCGTGTAGGCTAGTGGCTTGAACAGCTTGCCTTCCTGGTCCGTCAAGGCGAAGACGGGGATGAACGAGACGATCGTGTTCGAGACAGCGGTGACGATTGCGGGGCCGACCTCGGCCGCTCCTTCGTACACCTTTGTAGCGAATGGCCGATGGCGTTCGGCCGCCACGCGGCGGTAGATGTTCTCCGTCACGATGATGCCCATGTCCGCGACGTCGCCGATGGCGATTGCGATGCCGGCCAAGGACATAATGTTGCTGTCCACGCCCAGGTAGTACATCACGATAAAGCTCATCGCGACCGACAGGGGAAGCGTGGGCAAAATAGTCAGCGAGCTGCGCAGGTGAAGCAGGAAGATGATCACGATGACGCCAGCAACCAGCGCTTCTTCCGAAAGGGCCTCTCTCAACGTTGCCATTGTCTCGTGAACGATCTGCGTCCGATCGTAAAAGGGCACAATCGCCACCGGCACTTGTCGGCCGTCCGAAAGCGTCGCTTTCAGGCCAAGTTCGATCTCTCGAATCTTGTCCTTCAGCCATTCAATGACTCGCAGCGGGTTCTCGCCATAGCGCACGGTGACGACGCCACCAACGGCCTCGCGTCCCGCCTTATCCAGGAACCCGCGCCGGAAATCCGGGCCGAGTTGCACCGTGGCTACGTTCTTGACGAAGTTCGGCGTGCCGCTCTTCTGACGAATCACGATGTTTTCAACGTCGCGGATGCTTTTGACGAATCCAATGCCGCGGATGAAGAATTCGTAGCCGTCGTTTTCAACGACCTTCGCGCCGACATCGATATTGCTGCGACGCACGGCTTCGTACACCTCGGACAGTGAGACGCGATGCGCTCGCAGCTTATCGGGATGCACGTCGACCTGGTATTGCTTCACGAAACCGCCGACACTCGCTACCTCGGAAACTCCTTCGACCGCCTGGAGTTGGTAGCGCACGTACCAGTCCTGGAGGGAGCGTAAATGGCTCAGATCGATGCCATCGGATTCGAGCGTGTACCAGTAAATCTGGCCGAGGGCGGTTGCATCGGGGCCCAATATCGGCACGACACCAGGAGGAAGCTTTGTCTCCGCGACGTTCATCCGTTCCAGCTCTCGGGAACGCGCCCAATAATAGTCGACTTCATCCCGGAAGATCACAAAGATCATCGAGAAGCCGAATCCCGATGCAGACCGAATTGTTCTGACCCCTGGCGTTCCCTGAAGGCTGATCGTCAGCGGGTAAGTGACCTGATCCTCGACATCTTGCGGCGAGCGCCCTGGCCAATCCGCGAATACGATGACTTGCTTCTCGCCGATGTCCGGAATGGCGTCGACGGGCGTGTTCGTCAGGCAGTACCATCCCAGGCCAAGAATAATGGCCGTGAATAGAAACACCAGAAAGTGATTATTCAAGCACCAGCGAATGATTCCGTTAACCATCTATATATCCGTTTAACGAAATCGATCGTATGACTCTGCGCGGTAACTTGCGTTAATGCTTGTGTTCGGTCGCCGCGGGCGCAGGCGCCGAGGATGGCGTAGCCTCGCCCCCATGACCTGCATGGAGTTCGGTGGCCGATTGGCCTTCCGCGTAAAGCAAGCTTGGCATCCCTTCGATTTGGCGCTGGCTGTCCAACAAGAAACCTCCTTCGACAACGACTTTGTCGCCGAAATTGAGCCCGGCCAGCACCGGAAAATAGCTCACGACGCGCCCGGATTCGTCCTTGGATTCAGCAAGCGGACCAAGCTTCAGCTCGACCAGCTCATAGGCGCCGTCATTCCGCTTATGGTACGCGACCTTTCTGCGGCCCGTATCGAGCACGGCACTTTTGCGAATTGCCAATACTTTCGTGCCGACGGTGCCAGCAGTTGGCGCCGCATCGACAGCGGCAACAGGTTTCACCGGAAACACGTCTGGAACGCGCTCCAACGGCATTTGGCAGATGTCACACTGCCCAGGCTCGTCGCGGACGATTTCCGGATGCATCGGGCAAATAAATTTCCCTTCCAATCCTGTGGGTTGCGGTGTGCCGTCGGATTGAAGCCGGACGTGGATTGCAGCCGTCGCATACATGGCCGGTTTCAGCCGGTAGCCCGGGTTCTTTAAATTGACGCGCACCTTTACGGTGCGGGATTCATCGTTCAGAAACGGATCGATGAACACAATCGTTCCGCCAAAAGTCTCGCCCGGATAAGCCTCGACTGAAACTTCCACCGGCTGGCCATAGCGAATCCAGGCCAGATCGTATTCGTAAATGTCTAGGTACAACCAAATCGGATCCAGTTCAGCAATGCGATAGAGCATTTCTCCCTTCTGAACGTACTGCTGATCTCGAACGTTTTTTTCGATGATGACGCCGCCAATGGGCGCATAAATCGTTAGATTTCTCTTAACCTGCCGCTGGTTTTCAATCTCGGCAACTTGTTCCGGGAGGATGCCAAGCAACGGTAACTTAGTTCGGGCTGATTCCACACCGCTCTGTGCGAAGCGGTCGTTTGGCGTTTGCTCGTGAGCCTCTAGTGCGCTGAGCAACTCGGCCTGCGCGACGTTGAGGGCCGGGCTGAAGATGTCCACCAGATGATCGTTGGCTTTGATCGTAATACCTGCCACGTCGGCATAAACGCGTTCGACGCGGCCGTCTACTCGCGCGGTGATGAAAGCCAGCCGCTGCTGATTGTAATCAACTTTGCCAATCGTGCGGATTTCTTTGAACAGCTCACGATGAGTAACCGCTTCCGTTTCCAGGCCGGCGCCCTGCTCGACTCGCGCTCGTTCGGCGGATAGCTCCGACACGGGAATGAGCGGCATTTCGCAAATGGGACACTGTCCCGGCTGGGGCAGGCGCACCTGCGGATGCATGGAACAGGTCCACACGTCGTTTTTGGCCAGTTCATCCGACGTGTCAGGCCGCCACAAGAAGAGCACGGCAAGCAAGGCGCCGATAGCCAACACAGGAATCGCGATCGCAATTGTCCAATTGCAAAGCCGATCAAATAGGTGGTTCATGTTCGTGCTCGCTGAAGCATTCCCGGGACCCAGCTTCGTGGGTCGCTCCACGGGAACCGCGTGTGGCTCACATCAATGTTCCCTCGTCAACT
>JBBDWY010000011.1:0-50946 GCA_040902605.1 Pirellulales bacterium
GCTCGCGCTGGCTGCTTAAACACACCAAAAACCGAGTTCTTCAACAGGCTGTTAGCTGAACACAATCCGAAATCCGAAATCGAATCATCCCGCGCGGCGCGCCACCCGCTCCGTCGTCGCGCCGGGCTGGTACACGCCTGGATCTTCAATGCCGTCGTCGTTCCAGTCGCCGACCACCGGCACGTCGCCGGCGCCGCCCAGCTCGAACACTTTGTCCGTCGCGTCGAGCTCGTAGTTGCGGTCCATATCGACGTGCCACTGGCCGGCTCGGAAGACGCCGATTTCGTCGAAGCCGTCGCCGTTGAAGTCGCCGACCACGGGCACGTCGCCCGCTTGGCCGAAAGTAGCGGTGGCATCGACTTCCGTGATCCGGCCGTCGCCGTCGAGATCGAGGTTCCACTGGCCGTCGCGGAACACGCCGATCTGCCGGATGCCGTCGCCATTCCAGTCGCCAGTCACCGGCACATCGCCGGGAACGCCATAGTGGAACACGTGGTCGATCAAATCGGCCCGCCGCTTGCCGCGCGCCGTGCGCTTCAACACGCGGGCGCCGTCGGTCGCCTCGTCGGCCGTGGGCGGCATGTTTTTCATCTTGCCCGCCGGCCGCGTTGGGAAGTTATCCGCGTCCGGCAAACCGGGCTCGCGCGCAATCGCCCACGGATCGCGCGGCCATGCCGGCCCGTAGATGCCGATGTCGGTTTTGCCATCCGCGTCCCAATCGCCCGTCACCGGCAAATCGTCCTGGCTGCCGAGTTGCGCCCACAGGTCGCCCTCGTCCCACACACCGTTGCCGTTGAGGTCCAAAAACCATTGGCCGTCGATGAACACGCCGATATCGGTCACACCGTCGCCGTTGAAGTCGCCGGTCACTGGAGTGGCATCCGCTTGGCCGAACACTTCCTCGCGCAGCACGATCGTTTGATCGCCGTCCAGCATCGCGAGCGTCCACCGGCCTTGATCGAGCGACACATTAATCCAGTTCGCGACGTCGAACTGCGTCGCCGTCAACTGGAATCGCACGTCGGCGGGCGTGACGCTCCGCGGCCAGCCGGCGTTCACCACGCTCAAGTGCCAAGTAAAGCCAATCGCCTGGCTCGAGCCGCCAAAGTTCTCCGGCGCCGGGTTGATCGGCGGTATCGGCGCCAGGACGAACGGTGGCACGCTCGGCACGCCCGGCGGTCCGAACACGGGCGGCTTCGGCGGCGCCTCCGGTGGCGGAGGCGGCGGTGGTGGTGGAGGAGGCGGCGGTGGCGGTGGCGGCGCGAAATCCGTGACGACTTCGCTGAAGTTGTTTTCCTCCGCGTGCAGTCCAGCCGGAAGCGCAATCCGCATGATCGCGTTGTCGCCGAACTGCTGCCGGAATTGCTCGATGTTGGCCTGCACGCCTGGCGAAGACACGGAACCGGTCGACACGCCAAGCGGGTTCACAGCAAAACCACCGAGCGTGCCAGGCGTATCGAGATTGTCGATGACGCCGTCGGGCTGAATCTGCACGACTGCGTACGTTCCTGCCGGCAAGCCAGTGAACTGATAAAAGCCGTTCCCGTCAGTCACGACTCGAATCGGATCGTCTGGCGTGCCGGAATAATGCCCGGCGAGCGCCTGATTGACAAAGATGGGGTCACCCGACGCGCCGTGCCGCAATTCCAACATGACGCCTGCCAGCGGCGTATCGTCCGACGTTCGGAGGCCATTGCGCACTGCCGCGATCTCTTGCGGCGTCAGTGTCTGACCCTCTTCGATCATGATGGGCCGTCCGTCGATAAATACATAACCCGAAATCTCCGCAGGCGCTTCCTCGCAGAACTCGTAATCAACCAAATCCCCATTGGAAGCGACCTGGATATCGCTGATGAGGTTGCTGTCCACGATCGTCCCGCCACCGCTTCCCAGATGGGCCATGTCGTCGAAGTATTGCGCGGGCTGATGCTCGCGAACGCGATAGGTGCCCGGCCGCAAATTTGTGAATTGATATTCGCCATCGGAGTTTGTCACCATGCTGGCCAACACGTTGCCGTCACCATCGAGCAAGTCGACTTGCACGCCTGGAATCGGCACATCCTCTTCGCCAGCCGCATCCGCACAGACGACGACACGCCCGCTGATCGAGCCGGGCAGGAGCTCACCGAAGTTATACTCGACGCCCGTCTCGCCCCAGTTGATCATGATCTGGCTGAGCATATCGCCCGGCGGCGAGACGTCTGCCACGCCGCCCAGGTTGCCCGGCGTATCGATGCCGTCGAGCCAGCCGGGCGGATGGACTTCCATCACCGCATACTTGCCGGCCGCCAGGTTATTGAACTTGTAGAAACCGTTCGAGTCGGTCGTGGCCCGCAGAGCCGTGTCGTTGCCGCTCGCATCGAGCAGCTTCAGCACCACGCCGCCGATGCCTTCTTCCGTATCGCGGTCGAACACGCCGTCGTTGTCGCGATCGTGGTAGACGTTGCCCGAGAGCATCACGCCAACCTTTTCGCAGAAGTCGTACTGCGTCGCGTCCATGCCCGGCTCGAGCACAATGCTGTGAATCGTATCGATGCCGTCGCGCTCGCCGCCGGCCGTGCCGACTCGTTCGCCACCGTCGTAGTAGCCGGTGGGTTGAATTTCGTGGACCTGATATTCGCCTGCCCTGAGGCCGTCGAAGCGATACTCGCCGTTCGCATCGGTCGTCGTCGTGGCGACAAGATTGACCTCCGCATCGCGCAGCTCGATGACGACGCCTTCCAGCAGGATATCGGGCTCATCGAAGTTGCACTCCTCGTGCTCGTCGGCATGCACGCGGCCACTGATCGACGCCGGCGGCTTCTCGCAGAAGTCGTACTGAATGCCGTGCTGATCCGATCCGACGTTGATCCCGGTGAAAATGCTGAACACCTCGGCCACGTCGTGGCTCGCGCCGCCGAGCGTGCCGACCCGCTCGCCGCCGTCGAAGTACTCGTCGGGTTGATGCTCGCGCACGGTGTAGGTGCCGGGCCGCAGTCCGGTGAACGAGTACTCGCCGGCCGCGTTTGTAAACGTCGTCGCAATCACATTGCCGCTGCCGTCCAACAAATCGATCCGCACGCCTGCGAGGAAAATGTGCGGGTCATCGAAGTTGCAGTCGGGACCGTCGTCGGCGTGAACGCGGCCGCGAATGGAGCCGGGCAGCAACTCGCCGAAGTTGTACTCGATGCCCGGCTGGCCCCAGTGGATCGTGATCTGGCTGATCATGTCGCCCGGCGGCGAGACGTCGGCCACGCCGCCCAGGTTGCCCGGCGTATCGATGCCATCGAGCCAACCAGCAGGATGGACCTCCATCACCGCGTACGTGCCGGCCGCCAGGTTGTTGAACTTGTAGACGCCCTCGGAGTCGGTTGTGGCCCGCAGGCCGGTGTCATTACCGCTCGCATCAAGCAGCTTCAGCACCACGCCGCCGATGCCTTGTTCGGTGCCGCGATCGAACACGCCGTCGTTCGATCGATCGTAGTAGACGTTGCCCGAAAGCATCACGCCGACATGTTCGCAGAAGTCGTACTGCGTGGCGTGCATCCCGGCTTCGAGGTGAATGTCGTAGATGGTGTCGATGCCGTCGAGCAGTCCGCCGGCCGTGCCGGCACGCTCTTCGCCGTCGTAGTAACCGGCCGGCTGAATCTCGTGCACTTGATATTCCCCGTGCTCGAGACCTTCGAAGAGGTATTCGCCGTTGGCGTCGGTGGTAGTTGTAGCCACGAGATTGCCCTGGGCGTCGCGCAATTCGATGATGACGCCTTCGAGCAGAATCTCGGGATGGTCGAAATCGCACTCTTCGTCGGTGTGCGCCGACACCCGCCCGCGGATCGACGCCGGAAGCTCTTCGCAAAAGTCGTACTGAATCGCGTCAAGGTCCGACGTGATGTTGATGCCGGTGAAAATGCTGAACACATCGGCCACGTCGTGAACCGTGCCGCCGGCAGTGCCGATCCGCTCCTCGCCGTCGAAGTACCCGGCTGGCTGGTGCTCGCGAACCTGATAAATCCCTGGCGCAAGACCGTTGAACTCGTATTCGCCGTTCGCTTTGGTGAGCGTGAAGCGAATGAAGTTTCCGCTCGCATCCAAGAGATCGATCCGCACGCCTGCCAGCAGGACTTCGGGGTTATCGAAGTCGCATTCCGGCCCGCTGTGGGCGATGACTCGGCCGCGGATCGAGCCGGGCAGCAGCTCGCCGAAGTTGTACTCCACCGCATGGTCGCCGAAGTTGAGTATCGCGCCGAAGATGCGATCGACCGGCCCGCCCGATTCGTTCGCTGCCGCGCCGCCGTGGCTGCCGGCCGTGTCCTGGCCATCGAGCCAGCCGTCGGGGTGCACTTCGCGCACGCCATACGTGCCAGGAAACAAATCGCGAAACTCGTAGAAGCCAAGCGTCGCGGGATCGCTCGAGGTGACCGTGGTGATGCCGGTCGGATTTCCCACCGCATCGAGCAACTCCAGCGTCACGCCGCCGATGCCTTGTTCGGTATCGCGGTCGAACACGCCGTCATCGCTGCGGTCGTGATACACCCAGCCGGAAAGCGTGGCGAGCGGAATCTGCGCCTCATGCGCAACGGCGCCGGCCGTGCGGTCGGTGTAGTCGTGATCCGCCGCGTAGGCGTCGTTCGGCAGCGGCAGCGTAAGCCCCGTTGCAGCGGACGCCGCGGCAAACTCGTCGTCGAACGCGTCCCAGTAACGGCCGGTCAATGTCAGATCGACGTAACCTGGCGCGGAAAACTCGCCCACCAGGATCGAGCGCTGGAACTCGGCGCCTTCGACCAGCGAATTCACGTCCACGTCGCTGCCGTCGACGAACTGCGCTTCGTCGGCGTCGACAGAAAACACCAGCTTCTCGCCCGCGTCGAATCCACTCAGGTCGAACACAATCTGCGAGCCGCCGTCCACGACCATGACGCTGTTGACCGTGAAGCCGACGGCGCTCGAGATCGACAAGCCGCCGTGATGAAAGGCGCCGAGCCCGCCCGCCGCCGTGTCGAAGAACACGTCGCCTTCGCTCAGGCCGTTTTGCAGTTTGTCGCCGTTGATTGTGAGATGGTTGAGCGTCGTGCCGGCGGCGCCGCCGACAAACGAAACCTCAATCACATCCGCCTCGCTGTCGTCGCCCGTCGCCTCTTCGAAGTAAACCGAGCCCAGCAGCACCTGCGGCGCGACGTCGCCCGCCATCAGTCGGCGCGCTTCCAGCGCTTCGATGTGGCAGCGGCGCGAGCGGAGTGGGGAGTGTGCAGTGCGGAGTGCCTCGTGTACTCCCCACTCCCCACTCCCCACTCCCCACTTTTTCAAGAGCGTGCTGAAAAGTCCCACGAGTTGCCTCCCTGCAACCATGTGATCCAACGAATTCTCATCACCGCGCGATTAACGCGCTACCTCGGCCGGTTCGCGCGAAGCCGTCGCCGGTATTTGCCGCTTCCCGATGTTCCAGATCCGCAGCGTCGTATCGTAGCTACCCGAAACCAGCAAGCGGGCGCTTCGGTCGCAAGCCAGCGCGGCAACGGTTCCGGTATGGCCGACGAGTTGAGAAATCGCTTGGCGGCTTTGCAAATCCCAGATGCGAATGCGATTGTCCGTGCCGCCGGTAGCCAGGCGGCCATTGTCGAGGAACACCAGCGCATAAACCTGCGCTGGGCGCGTGTTAAGAGTCATCACGGTCTCGCCGGTCGTGGCATCAAGAATGCGAATCATCGGACTGGTGCCCGCGGCGGCGAGCCAGCGGCCGTCCGGCGAAAACGACAGCGCGCGAATTCTGCGACCGTCGCTAACGATGTCTCGCTCGCGGGCGCCGGTGGTCACGTTCCAGATGCGAATCTTCCCGTTGCGCCCGGCGACCGCCATCCGCTCGCCGTCGCGCGAGAACGACACCGTGCGGGAATCGCCGCACGGGCATACCAGTTGCTGGCTGATCTGACCGGTCGAGGTGTTCACGATTTTCAGGCTGTTGCTGAAGCCGACCACGGCGATTTGCTGGTTATTCGGATGAAACGAAACCGCCGCGATCGCGTTCTCGCAAGCGGGTAGCTGGAACTCTTGCCTCTGCTCTTCGACGTCCCACAAGCACAACGAGCGGTCGCCGGCGCCCGAAGCAAACGTCCTGCCGTCGGGCGACATAACCACCGAGCGCACCCAATCGGCGTGGGCCTCGAAACTCGCTGTCCGCTCTGCGGAAGCGGCGTCCCAGATCGTCACGCGATGGTCGTCCGTCGCGGCGGCGATCATCCGCCCATCGGCCGAGATCGCGACGCCCGTGGCCACCGCGGGTCGCTCGTCGTCCGCATTGCCGCATTGAATGACGCGCTCGGCGTGGATCACCGCCGGCGCGGCAACCACACTGCCGCTCGCAGCAAACCATGCCGTCGCCGTGGCGCAACTTATCGCGATAGCTTGGATGATACGCAGCACGTTCGTATGCACGTCGGGGGCCCCCGCTGCTAGCAGAAGGACGGCGAGAAGTCGCCGCTTCGGGTTCTATCGACCAGAGCGGTCGCTGTGCCGAAGCGGAATTAGGTGGCAAGCGAGGCCGGGCGGCAATTTGCGGCGAGTAGGGCGCGATTGCGGCCGGTTGCAGGTGGTCGAGCGAGCGGCGGGGTTTATCCCCGCCGGGATGAACCCGGCGGCTCGCTACTCGTTCCCTGCGGCGGGGGGCGTCGCCGGTGTTGCCTCGCTGGCTTGCGTGGCGCCGGCCTGACGATCGCGATGCTTTTTGAGCTCTTCGACGAAATCCTGCTCCCGATCGAATTTCTCGACGACGTCCCAGAGCGGGAAGTCCTCATCCAGAGTTTCTTCAAGCTGGTCCAATACGTCGCGATAGCGCTTGACGAAATCCAGGATGTCCTCGCCGGTATTGGCCTCATCGTCGAGGATCGTCGGGAACTCATCGATCACCAGCCGCCACTTGGCAAAGCCCTCCTCATACAATCGCCTGGCCTCGACCACATCGGCGTTCTCGAAGGCCTTGCGCGCGTTGTACATGGCCTCGCGCGCGGCCAAGGCATTCGGCGTCTGCTCGAAATCGGCGCGAGTCTGCCAGTAATCGTAGTTGGCGTCGCGCTTGTAGTTGATCGTGTATCGCAGTCGAATTTCCTGCCGCTCCAAATCGCTCGCCAATTGCAAGGCGGGCTTCTTGCTGTCTGGTTTATCGTGAGCGATCCGCTCGGCCACTTCGCGGTCCGTGACGATCACTTTGGCTTCGGTGGGGTACCGCTTCTCGGCTTGTTCCGGCGTGAGCTTCTCGCGCGGCGTGTCCAGGATCAGGCGCTCCTCCGCGGTGAGTGCCTGCCGCTTTTCTTCGAGCAGCTTGTCGCGGACGCCCGGCAACATCGCGTCGAGCCTGGCGCGCGCGTCGGCAAGCTCCTTCTCGAGCCGCTGTTGCGAGCCCAACTGCAACTTGACGCCGGTCGAATGCTCGATAACTACATTGCCGAACTCGCGCCATTCCTCGGCGGCCTTGGTCCAGGCCCGCCGCGCCCTTTCGAAGTAACCCTCTTCCTCGATGGCCTCGGCGTAGTTCATCTGCGATTTGGCCGGGCTGGAATAGAAATCGCGCGGGCTCTTGCGGCCCAGGCTATGCCCCCTGTTATCGACGGAGTCGATCGCCTGTTCGTACCATTCCTTGCCGACCAGCCAGTTGTCGCGCTCCTCCAGCGTGCGATCGGGCGAGTGAAAATCATCGTCGGCTTTGAACAGCCGGCGGTACTGCACGTATTCGTCCGCCCGGCCAATTTTCTGGCCGATGAACCAGCCGAGGTCCCACAGCAGCTGCGGGTGATCGACGTTGTAGCGCTCACCCTCCTTGAGGAATTCGATGCCGCGGCGAACGTAGTAGTAACGGTCGTGGTAGTCGTCGAACTCGACCGAAACGTTGTACGTGAGATTCCACGCCTGAAATTTCCAAAACGTGATGAAGTTCGGCTGCAGCTTGGCCAACTGCTCCAGCGTGGCCGTGAGATTCGTCCAGTCCTCGACCTTCTTGTAATAGTTGGCCTTTTCCCACAACAGGTTGACGGCCACGCCACGCAGGCCGAGCGTGGCGAGCTTGATCGTTTCGCTGGCCGGGTCGACCTCGCCGAGATTCACCTGGGCCAGCCGATACTTGTTGCGCAGCTCGGCCAGCCGCCCGCCCGGCTTGTGCCCGCCTTCCTTGGTGACGGTCGCCGGCGCGCTGAGCCACATCATGCCGACGGCCAGCACGGCGATCGCAATGCCATAGGCGATCTTGCGCAGAAACGAAACCCGTTCCGTCATTTGGCCACCTCGCGAGTACGCAGGAAGAAGTAACCGATGACGAACAGGCCGGCCAGATAGGCCGCGCAGACCGTCAGGTCTTGAAGCAAGTGGTTCATCGGAATGTTGAAGCCGTAGCTGACATAGTCGACCGTGTTGAGCGAGCGGAAGTCGGGCAGCACGTAGCTGAGGCTGTACATGCCTTGCTTGAGCACGACGTCGACCGCTTGAATTAATTGCGTGCCCAGATTCTCGGGCAAGGGCGACATCTGGTTCATCTGCGTCACGAGCCGGTAGAGCGATTCGAGCGGCCCGCCGCCGACCTGCTTGCCGATCGCCACGTTGATGAAAAATTCGCGGAAGAATCCCAGCGTGATGAACGCCATCGTGAACATCATGGCCACGGGGCCGTTTACCAGCGTGCTGCACGTGACGCCGATCGCAATCACGAGCACCATCTGCACCCAGATGCTCGCATGCGCCTTGCAGAAGTTCCACAACGGCGAGCCATCGGGCAGCCGGATGTAGCCGTCGGGTTGCGCGAAGCCGTAATACTGGGCCCGATCGAGGCATTGCACGATCACTTCCAGCCGGCCGTCCTTCGTCACGAGGTCGTTAAGCAAATCGATTGGCTTGCGGTTCGCATCGTCCAGCTTCCGCGGCCAGTCGAAGGTGTTGATCGAGCCGTCTTTGGCCGTGAACGTCCAGAGGTCGCTCGTGACGTCCTTCGCATCCGGATTGCGGAGCTGCATGCTCCCTTGAATGCCGGCTTCGATGTTGCCCTTGTACGTGCGGAACACACGGACGATCAGCTCAATTGGCAACACCTGGCCGCCTTCGTCCTGGCGAAGCGTCGACTCGTCGATGCCTCGAAATGTCCAGACCGCCGCCGCGGGCGTGCCGCCTTCGATGAAGCTGCGATAGGTCCACTCGTTGCCGACGCTGATGCCGCGGGCGACGTCGACGCCCTTGCGGTCGAGAAACCCGAGCTTGCCATAGTACGGAACACGCGCTCGAAGCAGCCCGCGCGGCCCGCTGATTTCATAGAGCGGCTCACCGCCGCGCTCGCTCCCGGTGATCGCGTGTTCGTGCTCATTGGTGGATAATGCCAGGCCTGAGCCATCGGGATAAATCTCGACGTCGTGGTAATGCGATTGATCGGTGGTCGTGCGGCCTTTTTTGCCGATCGCTGTGCCGTCGGTGGCAACGACGTTTTCCAGCGTATCCATCTTGATCGCATGGGTATGATCGAGCATCCGCCAAACGAACCCGGCGCTGAGCAAGCCCATGACGCCCAACAGGGCCGTGCCGACGAGTGTGAAACCGAGAATTCGGCCCAGCACGATATCGCTCGCGCGGACCGGTTTCGTGACGATGGTGTAAATTGTTTTCGTCCGGAAGTCGTTTGGCAGGCTGAACGTGCTGACCAACAGGGCGATCAACAGCACGAGGTACGTGGTCGCCATCAGCACGACGCTGAAGAACAGCTTGCCCGGCTCGCGATAGCCGGTTTGCAGAAACCAGCCGGCGAACACGAGAATCACAGCATAAATGGCCAAGGCAACGACGACCCGGCGGCGGACCGATTCCTTGACACTCAGCCGGGCGATCGCCCACACCCGTCGCGGCGAAGTGCGAAACAATTCCGCTACGCCGTTGACGACCACGTGGTAGGTCAGATCGCCAGCCCTGAGCGGTCCGTGCCGCACCAGCGCCACCAGGAACCCGACGACCAGCGCCACCACGGTCATCGCCAGCGCGGTGGCTAAAAAGCCTACCAGCGCACTATCGAGCAGCGCGCGCGGCTCCGTCCACGGATAGCCGATCAGCCAGGTTAGATAAGGAAGAAGTTCCTGTTCGAGAACCATCGATCAAATAGGAATGATTTCAGCTTTGAACGTACTGTTCAGACAATTGATCTGCGATCGAAAAATTAACCACCAAGGCACAAAGAACACGAAGACGACCTGTGCGGCTTTGTGTCCGTCGTGTCTTCGTGGTTAATACTCTTTCTCTAGTTGGTCGACGGCGGCGGCCCAATTGCTTCATCTTGGACAACGCGACGGCCGGGCCGCGCTTCGCTGTCACGGACGATCGACAGGAACAGCTCCTCAAGCGTCGTCGTCGGATGTTCGATGCGCACCAGCTCGCCCTGGTGGCGTTCGATCACCTGTCGAATCTCCTGAATGCAATCTTGGCTAAGGCCCTTGGCGCGGATTTGAGTGATGTCGGCGAGCGTTAAGAGGCTGTCGACGCGGCCCAGCTCTTTCAGCTCGCCCTGATGCAGAATGGCGATGCGATCGCAAACGTCCTGCACGTCGGCAAGCAGGTGGCTGCACATGACGACCGTCGTGCCCTGATCGCGCAGGCGGAGAATCATGTCCTTCATCTCGCGGGTGCCGATCGGATCGAGGCCGCTGGTGGGCTCGTCGAGCAGGATCAGCTCCGGCTCATTGATGAGCGCTTGCGCCAAACCAATGCGACGCGTCATGCCTTTGGAGTACTCTTTCAACTGGCGCTTGCGGGCGCGATCGAGGCCGACCATCTTGATTAGCTTGTCGATTCGCTGGCGGAGCTCCTCGTAAGGAATGTCGAACAGCCGGCCGTAAAAATCGAGGGTCTCCTCCGCGTTGAGGAAGCGGTACAGGTAGGATTCTTCCGGCAGGTAACCGATTCGCTGGTTCTTGCTCACATCGGTCGCGTCTTTGCCGAACACGAGGGCCTGGCCGTCGGTCGGAAACAACAGGCCGAGCAGCAATTTGATCGTCGTGGTCTTGCCGGACCCGTTGGGGCCGAGCAGGCCAAAGACCTCGCCTTGCTTAATCTCGAGGTCGAGCGCTTTGAGGGCGCGGACCTTGGGCCGGCCCCAAAAGTCGCGGTACGTCTTCGAAAGGGCCCGCGTCTCGATAACTGTCTCACCCGCCATGCACTACCTCATTTTCGCCTTTTGAGGCCGATCGCCACACTTACACGCTACGCCGCAACGGAGCCGCTGGTTCAACCGGTGTTTACGCTGCCCGTGCGTCGGTAAACGGTTCACTATAAACGGCTTACAGTTGGCTCGCAACCCGCCGGATAATCCGTAGGACGGACAATCCTGTCCGTCTTCAGCGACTCGACGGACAGGATTGTCCGTCCTACAAGCAATCGGGCCCTACGTGAAACGCAGCAGTGCGTAGTTCTTCTTGCCGCTTCGCAATACCATGACCGTTTCGCTGGCCAGCTCGGCGGCGGTCAGCCGAGTGTCAACGCTCTCGATGCGCCGGTTATTGACGTAGGCGCCGCCCTGCTGGACAAATCGTCGGGCGTCGCTTTTGGTTTTGGCCAGTCTGGCGGCGACGAGGGCGTCCACGATCGGCAGGCCGCCGCCATCGGTTAACACTTGTCTCGGGAGTTGTTGGCTGGGCACGTCGGCGAAGATCTCGACCAACTCAGCGTCGCTCAGGTCCGCAATCTCAGCCCCATAGAAGATGTCGGTTGCCCGCTGAGCGGCTGCGAGGCCCGCTTCGCCGTGAACGAGCCGCGTGAGTTCTTCCGCCAACCGCCGCTGGCTGTCGCGCTTGGCGGCGTCCTGTTGACGAGCGGTGTCGAGCGATTCGATTTCTTCGCGCGCGAGTGTCGTCAGCATCCGCAAGAATCGGCCGACGTCATCGTCCTCGACGCGAATCCAATACTGGTAGAACTGATACGGGCTGGTGCGATCGGCCGAGAGCCAGACGGTGCCGGTTTCGGTTTTGCCCATCTTGGAGCCGTCGGACTTGGTGAGCAGCGGACACGTGAGGCCGTAAAGCTGCACGTCCCGCATGCGACGCGCCAGGTCGATGCCGGCGGTGATGTTGCCCCACTGGTCGCTGCCGCCGACTTGGATTTCGCAGCCGAACTTGTCGTACAAGTAAACGAAGTCGTAGGCCTGCAGCAGCATGTAGCTGAACTCTGTGTAGCTGAGGCCGACTTGGTCGCCGTGGAGACTGTCGTCGCGGCCGAGGCGGCTTTTCACGGAGTCTTTGGCGAGCATGACGTTCACCGGGAAATTCTTGCCGACGTCGCGCAGGAATTCGAGATAACTGAAGCGGCCGATCCACTCGTGGTTGTTGATCAGCACCGCTGGATTGGGACTATTGTCGAAGTTGAGGAACCGCCGCATCTGTTCGCGCAGCCCAGCGAGGTTCTTCTCAAGGATGTCGGTCGAGAGCAGATTGCGCTCCTGGCTTTTGCCGCTTGGGTCGCCGATCATGCCGGTCGCGCCGCCCACCACGGCGATCGGTTTGTGACCCGCTTGCTGAAACCGCCGCAACAAGAGCAGCGGCAGCAGGCTGCCGACGTGCAGGCTGTCGGCCGTCGGATCGAAGCCGGCGTACGCGGTGCGCGGCTTTTCCTCCAGCCATTTGGCGAGGCCCGCGTCATCGGTCGTCTGATGCAACAAACCGCGCCAGCGAAGATCGTCGAATAAAGGCATGGCGAAGGCGGAAGGGGGAAGTGGGAAGGGGGAAGGGGGAAGGTCAATCACTTCGTTTGAATTCTTTTGTTTCCCCCTCCGCCTTCCCCCTTCCGCCTTATCTCCAAAGGTTGTCATCGGCGAACGGGTGTTGAAAGCCTTCAAGTTTTGGTTTGGGGAGCACTTTCAAGACTTGTTCGGCGAGCTTCAAGTCGTCGCGCGTGGTGATTTTCAAGTTGAGCGGCGACGAGGGGACGATCGTCACCGCGTGGCCGAGGCGCTCGACGAGCTGCGCATCATCGGTGACCGGCTCGCGGCCGCGCTTGGCGTAGGCGTCGATCAAGAGCTGGCGGCGGAAGACCTGCGGCGTTTGGGCTTCCCACAAGCCTTCGCGATCGACGGTCTCAACGATCCGCTTCTTCTGATCGACGCGCTTGAGCGTGGCGTGCACCGGTGCCGCCAGGATGGCAGCTCCGTCGCGCGCGGCGGCGGCAAACACATCGTCAATCCACGGGTCGACGAGACACGGCCGGGCCGCATCATGGACGGCGACAAAATCAATCTCGTTCTTCACTTGCTCCAGCGCCCGCTGCACCGAGTCGGTGCGATGCTGCCCGCCTTCGACGACCTGCACGCCGAGGATGGCGATGTTCGCGCCGAACTTCATGTTGAACAAATCGCGATCCTCGGCCGCCACGCAAACAATCACCTGCTTCACGTCGGCGCGATTCATAAACCGCTCCGCCGAATGCAGCCACACCGCCCGCCCGCCGAGCGGCGCGAACGGCTTCTTATAAGCCTTATCATGAAACCGCCGGCTCTGACCAGCGGCAGGCAGGATGACGGCGACGGTGGACATGGATTGAGGATACCGGATGACTGGGGCTGAGAACAGGAGCGGTGGATGTCGCTGGCTCGACCCACCTACGCTGCCAGTCGCATGGACTTATCGCCCTGCCATGATGAGGCGCTGTTGGATGATGTCGAGGATTCTGTGGGCGACAGTCTCTTTTTTGCCGGCGATGGTGGCGATGACTTCGCCGTTGGGAGTGATTACCTCGACTTCGTTGTCCGGCGAGCTGATGGCAGCCGGGCTGTTGGTGACGATCAGGTCGCAGAATTTTTTTTTGAGCTTCGCCAGGGCGCGGAGGCGATGGTCTTCGGTTTCCAGGGCGAAGCCGACGACCCAGCGGCCGCCCTTCTTTGCGCCGAGCGTGGCCACCACATCATCCGTTTCGATGAGGTGCAGGTCGATCGGCTGGCCGGTCTTATTGATCTTATGCGACTCGACCCACACGGGGCGGTAGTCGCAGGGGGCGGCAGCGCCGATCAGGCCGTCGCACCGCTCGAACTCCACGGCGGCGGCGGCGAGCATCTCCTCCGTCGAGACGATGGACACGACCGTCGCGGGCTCGGGATATTCGATCTCCACCGGCCCGCTAACGACGACGACTTCATGACCAAGCGCGAGAGCCGCCTCTGCCAGAGCACGGCCCATGCGGCCGCTAGAGGCATTCGTGAGGTAGCGTACCGGATCGAGGTACTGGCGCGTCGGACCGGAGGTGATGAGTATTCGCGCCATGGTGAATTCCGGAAGTTTCACCACGACGACACGACGAGCACAACGAAAACGAAAATGTTACTCAATCGTCGTGTTCGTCGTGCCGTTGTGGTTTATTCTGACTTTGAATTGAGCAGGCGTTCGATCGCGGCTTGGATGTCGGGCGGCTCGGCCATGCGGCCGATGCCGGAGCGGCGGCAGGATTGCCAGCCCTCTCGAGGGCCAATGAAGTGGTAGCCGTCGGCGCGAAGCGTTTCGATGTTGCGCTGGACGGAGGGTTTTTGCCACATGGCGGTGTTCATGGCGGGGGCGAAGAGGGTCGGGCCGGTGAAGGACAGCAGCAGCGTGCTGAGCAGGTCGTCCGCTAAGCCGCAAGCGGCTTTGGCCAACAGGTCGGCCGACGCCGGCGCGATGCAGAGCAGCTCGGCGCGGTCGGCCAGCTCGATGTGCGCGCCGAGTGGATAGTGGCGGTCGAACTGGTCGATGACGACGGGCCGGCCGGTGAGCGCGCGGAAGGTGGCGGGACCGACGAACTTGCGCGCTGAGCGGGTCATCACGACCGAGACGGCGTGGCCTTCTTGAACCAACGAACTCACGAGTGCCGCAGTCTTAAATGCCGCGATGCCACCAGTGACGCCGATGATAAGTTCGTGTGCCACTGCTTGCTGATACGCAAATGTTTAAAGGTTCTCACGCAAAGGCGCTAAGCGCTAAGCAATGCAATGATCAGGATGAGATGCCGATGAAGGATCGTGATACAACGCGTATCTCTCATCGTTCATCATGCATTTATCACTGCTTTGCGCCTTTGCGCCTTTGCGTGAGTCACTCTCCGCGGCTTTGCTACAGGCTCGCGAAATCGAACTCGGGTGGGCCGGCGCCGACGGGGCCGCTCTCGCCGACCGTTTTCAGTGCGTTCGACGTGTCGAGATAGATTTTGTCCTGGAGGATTTCCTGGACGATGATTTCGAGTTTGTCGTCGGTGCCTGCGTTGACAAGCGGGCGGGCGCCCGCGTTGAGCGCCACCAGCCGCTTCTGAATGAGGGTCGAAAGCTTGAACCGGCCGCCGACCTTGTTGACGATTTCTTCCTCTTTGAGGGCTTCGATCATTTTGGTTCCTGGATGCTGGATGTTGCGGGATGCTTGCCCGCGACCAGCGGTCGCGGCTTTATGGATGTTAGACTGTGGGCTTTACAACGCCAAGTTTGATAAGAATCTCGCTGATCTGTTCCACCGCACGGTCGACGGTGTCGTTGATGACTTGAAACTGGTATTGGTGCGCCTGGGCGAGCTCGCGGCGGGCGACTTCGAGCCGCCGTTGGATAGCCTGTTCCGATTCGGTTCCGCGTGCCCGCAGGCGGCGTTCCAGCTCCGCGTCGGTGCTGGGTCGGAGGAAAATGCTGGGCACGTCGGGAAACTGCCGGCGGACCTTTTCGGCCCCTGCGACGTCGATATCTAAAACTACCCACTTTTGGTCGTTTCGACCAGACGTGACTTCGCTCCAGAGCGTGCCGTACCAGTGGCCGCGGCCGAAAACCTCGCACCATTCGAGAAATTCGCCGGCATCGCGGCGGCGGGCGAATTCCTTCTGAGTGAGGAAGTAATAGTCGACACCATCGACTTCCCCAGGGCGCGGCGGGCGGGTAGCCGCGGAAACGCTCAGTCGCAACCGGTCCGGGTAGCGCTCGAGCAGCCGCCGCAGGACGGTCGATTTGCCGACGCCGGAGGGGCCGGAGAGGACGAGCAGGTTGCAAGGGGGAAGGGGGAAGGGGGAAGGGGGAGTTGAAGAATTCGCTGTCATATCTGCCGTCCGCCCTCCCCCTTCCAACTTCCACCTTCCGCCTTACTCCACGTTCTGGATTTGCTCGCGGATTCGTTCCAGCGCCGTTTTGACTTCGACGACGAGGCGGGAGATCTCGGCGTCGTTCGCCTTCGACCCGATGGTGTTGATTTCGCGGCCCATTTCCTGGGCGATAAATTCTAGCTTGCGGCCGGAGCTTTCGGGGAGCATCAGGGCCGCCTCGTACTGCTGCAAGTGGCTGCGCAGGCGGACGATTTCCTCCGATATGTCGCTGCGGTCCGCGAACAGGGCCACCTCGCGCAAGAGGTCGGCAGGCTGTACCGTCACGTTCAGCTCGGAGAGCGCCTGCTCGACGCGCTGCGTGAGGCGCGATTGATACGATTGGGTCACTTCCGGCGCCCGCTTCGCGACGGCGTCGAGCAGCTCCAGAATCTGGCGGCCGTTGTGCGCAAGATCGGCGCCCAGGGCGACGCCTTCCTCGGCCCGCATCTTGGCCGTGGCGGACAGCGCTTCGCGTAGCACTGATTCGATCGCCGGCCAGTCGTCCCGCGGGTCATACTCGGCGCTGCCCTGCTCATCGATGGTACCGGGCAGCGACAGGAGCATGCGCAGGTCGTCTGGATCATTCCATTCGCTGTGGCCCGTGTAATTCTCAAGTTGACGGCGGTAATTCTCGACGACGCTGGTATTGATGCGGTAATCCTCGGCGGCAGCGCGGCGCTCGACGCGGAGATTCAATTGCACGGTGCCGCGGCGGATGATGTCGCGCGTCACCGCTTCAACTTCCGGCTCCAGAGAGGCGAAACCTTCGGTCGCGCGGAAGCTGAGCTTAAAATGCCGGCTGTTGATGGTGCGGACTTCGACAGCGACGGCCACGCCGCCGTGTTGGCCACGCGCCTCGCCGAAGCCAGTCATGCTAATGAGCAAGGCTCGTTACTCCGCAAAAGTAGCGGCTGTCGATGTAGCCATTATTGCTCGGTCGCAGGGGCCGCGTCGTTGGTCGCCGGCGGGGATGATTCGGCGGGGGCGGAATCAGCTTTCTCCGCGGGCCGCGCTGTGGGCACGTCGCCCTTCTGGCCCGGCGGAGCTTGTGGGAGCACGTCGAGGGCGGCATCGGCTGGCGTCGTGGGACGTGCGGTGCCCAGCACATCGCCGCGATGGTTCGCCCAAAACACGGCCATCAAGCTGATGACGATCCAGATCGCGGCGGTGACGACCGTGATGCGAGTAAACACGTCGCCGGCCTTGGCGCCGAACGCGCTCGAGCCCCCCATGCCGCCCAGTGCGCCCGCCAGGCCGCCACCGCGACCGCGCTGCACGAGCACGAGCAAAATCAAAAACAGCGCCAGCAGCGAGAGAACAATCGCGAAAAAAGCACCCATGGTTATTCAGATCGATCAAGGTTTAGCCGGAGGACCCAGGGTGCGGGATTGAGGATGCAGGGAAGTTAGATCCCTGTCCCCTGCTTCCTGCATCCTTGATTCTCTGCAGTGAAAAAAAACGAGTTCGGGTCAGACTTTTGCACCCGCGGCGATGCCTAAAAACTCTTCGACCTTCAAGCTGGCGCCGCCGACCAGCGCGCCGTCGATGTTGGGTTGCGACAGCAAGTCGGCGGCGTTCGAGGGCTTGACGCTGCCGCCGTACAAAATCCGCACCTTGCCCGCCGCTCCGTCATTGTACCGGCGAGTAAGCAGATTGCGAAGCTCAGCATGGACCTCCTCGGCCTCCCCGGGCGTGGCGACTTTTCCGGTGCCAATGGCCCACACCGGCTCGTACGCGATGACGACCTCGTGGATTTGAGTTGCCGTCACGTTCGCCAGCGAATGGTCGAATTGTCGGCGGATGATCATGCCGGTCTCGCCCGATTCGCGCTCCTCGAGCGTCTCACCGACGCAAACGATTGGCGTGAGGCCTGCCGCCAGGGCGGCGAGCGACTTGAAGTTCACGACTTCGTCGGTTTCGCCCAGAATGTGCCGCCGCTCGCTGTGGCCCAGGATCACGTGCGAGCATCCGACGTCGAGCAGCATGGCGGCGCTGATCTCGCCGGTGAACGCGCCATTCGGCTGGTGGTACATGTTCTGAGCGCCGAGAGCGACGCTCGTGCCGCGAATAACTTCGTTCACTGGGATTAGGTAAACAGCCGGCGGGCAAACTAATAGATCGACATGGGAAACTTCGGCGGCACGCTGCACAATACCGCGGGCCAGCGCAACCGCCGCGGCGCGATCGGTGTTCATCTTCCAGTTGCCGGCGATCAGTTTGCGTCGCATAGTTTGGGTCAAGAGCTGAGGGTCAAGAGTCAAGAGCCAAGGGCCAGAAGGTCTGTCATCTTAATTGGGCCAATCCGTCAGTTGCTGGCCCTCGACTCTTGCCCCTTGACTCTCGACTAATTTACCCGACCGGCTCGGTCTGCGCATAGGAGCCGAGCACTTTGAGGCGGAGGGCGTTTTTGGTGAGCGTGGCGATGGCCCGACGCGCGGGCGGCTCGTCCTCGTGGGCTTCGAACTCGATGAAGAATAGATAGCGGCCGCGGCTGCCCGGGATCGGAAACGATTCGATCCACGTCATGTTGAGGCGATTGCGTTTGAAGATCGCCATGGCGTCGGCGAGCGCACCGGGCTGATGTGCTATTTCAAGCATCAGCGCGGTCTTGTCGCTGCCGGTCGGCGCGGAGGTGTTGGTGGAGATGACGGCGAATCGTGTCACGTTGTCCGGGTTGTCCTCGATGTTTTGCACCAACACGGGCAGCCCGTAATTCACGCCGGCCTGGGCGCTGGCCACGGCGGCGGCGCGGGGGTCTTCCTTGATGCGACGGGCGGCGTCGGCCGTGCTCGCGACTTCATGCACGTCGGCGTCGGGCAGGTGCCGAGCCAGCCAGTTGCGACATTGGGATAACGGTTGCGGTTTGCTGTAAACCGCTCGAATGTCGTCGCGCGTTCCGATGCCCAGCAGGCAATGATGAATCCGCAGCGGCAGCTCGCCGCAAATCCGCACGTGGGAACGCGAGAAGCAATCGAGCGTGTCCGAAACGCGGCCGTCGGTGGAGTTCTCCATCGGCACGACGCCGAATTGGGCGTGGCCGCGTTCCACTTCTTCGAACACGGCCGCGATCGTGCCGACGGGCACCAGCTCAGCGCTTTGGCCGAATCTCTCGATGGCGGCCAGGTGGCTGAACGTGAACTCCGGTCCCAGATAGGCGACACGTAAAGGCATTTGCACGGCGCGCGTGCCGCTGATCAGCTCGCGAAACACAGCGCGGACCGCCTCGTTGTTGAGCGGCCCCGGGTTATTTGTCTCGGCTTGCTCGAGCACCGCCCGTTCACGCTGTGGATCGTAAATCTGCTGTTCGGCGTCTTGCTTCAACGCGCCGATTTGCTGAGCCAGTTCAGCGCGACGATTGATCGCAGCAACGATCTCGGCGTCGACGCGGTCCAGTTCGCGGCGGAGATCGGCGACCGACGGTTTTATTGTGGGCTTATTCCCGGTGCTGCGTGGCGCTGCTGATTTCTTTCGCTTGATCATATCATCAGTGACGGCTCGCGAGTCCAACTAAGCCGTTGCCCGATCAAATGTTGCACGTGCCCGGCTGCCACTCTGGCAGTTCCGGCCCATCGGCTGGGCGTCCCGCCTGCTGGGCGGCAAGTCAAATTGGCAGACATCGGTCGCGCCTGGCCCATCTAACAATGGCCACCGCATGGCCGGGCTGAGGTCATAAACCGCTATTTTACAATAGCTTACGCAACACGCCAGGGCGTTTTGGTCCGCTGCGCGTATGGGGCACAGCCTTTGCTACTTGCAGAAACGAAGCGGCTGCGCGCAAATGCGGTCGCCGCTGCAGGCTATTGAGGTTCGATCAACTCGTAAACCTCTCGAAAACCTTTTTAACCATAAACGAGCAAACAAACCGTAAATCTGTAACCGCATGAGTGCGGGCCGTTGCGACCGCACTGCGGAATCTTTAGAGGAGTTTTGAAACATGCCTGCTGGGGAAAAAATCATTGGCATCGACTTGGGGACGACCAACTCCGTGGTCGCTGTGATGGAAGGCAAGGAGGCCAAGGTCATCCCGAACGCCGAGGGCAATCGGCTGACGCCGAGCGTGGTCGCCTTTACCGACAAGGGCGACGTGCTGGTGGGCGAGCCGGCGCGCCGCCAGGCGGTCACCAATCCGAAGCGGACCGTTTACTCGATCAAGCGGTTCATGGGCCGGCGGCATAGCGAGGTCCAGACCGAAGAGAAGATGGTGCCGTATGAAGTGGTCGGTGGGCCGGACGACTATGTGAAAGTTCGCGCGGGCGACAAGGAGTTCACGCCGCCGGAGGTTTCGGCCATGATCCTCCGCAAGCTGAAGGAGGCGGCTGAGGCGTATCTGGGGCACAAGGTAAATAAGGCCGTCATCACCGTGCCGGCCTACTTCAACGACGCCCAGCGGCAGGCCACGAAGGACGCCGGGCAGATTGCCGGGCTGGAAGTCGCGCGGATCATCAACGAACCGACCGCCGCGTCCTTGGCCTACGGCCTCGACAAGAAGGGCGAGGAGACGATTTGCGTCTTCGACCTGGGCGGCGGCACGTTCGACGTGTCGATCCTGGAAGTGGCCGAGGGGGTGTTCCGCGTCATCTCCACCAGCGGCGACACGCACCTCGGCGGCGACGACTTCGACGAGGTGCTGATCAACCACGTCGCCGAGCAATTCAAGCGCGAGCAAGGCATCGACCTGCGCAAGGACCACATGGCGCTGCAGCGGCTGCAAGAGGCGTGTGAAAAGGCGAAGAAGGAGCTCAGCTCCGCGCAAACGACCGACATCAATCTGCCGTTCATCACGGCCGACGCCACCGGGCCGAAACACCTGCAGATGACGATCACGCGGGCTGAATTCGAGAAGCTCGTGGATCATCTCATCGATCGCGTCCGCGGCCCGGTGAAGCAGGCGCTCAAGGACGCCAAGCTCGATCCGAGCAAAATCGATGAAGTCGTGCTGGTGGGCGGATCGACCCGCATCCCGAAGGTGCAGGCCGTGGTGAAAGAGCTCTTCGGCGGCAAGGAGCCGCATAAGGGCGTCAACCCGGATGAAGTCGTGGCCGTGGGCGCGGCGATTCAGGGCGGCGTGCTCTCCGGCGAAGTGCAGGACATTCTGCTGTTGGACGTAACGCCGCTATCGCTCGGTATCGAGACGCTCGGCGGCGTGATGACGAAGCTCGTCGAGCGGAACACGACGATCCCCGCCGAGCGCAAGCAGGTCTTCAGCACCGCCGACGACAACCAGACTGCCGTCACCGTACGGGTGTTCCAGGGCGAGCGGGAGATGGCGGCCGACAACCGGCTCTTGGGCCAGTTCAACCTGGAAGGCATTCCGCCCGCGCCGCGGGGCGTGCCGCAGATCGAGGTGAAGTTCGACATCGACGCGAACGGCATTCTCAGTGTCGCCGCCAAGGACCTGGGCACGGGCACCGAGCAGACCGTGCGGATCGAGCAGTCGAGCGGCCTCTCCGAGACCGAGATCGACAAGATGCGCAAAGACGCCGAGTCGCACGCTGACGAGGACAAGAAGAAGCGGGCACTGGCGGAGGCCCGCAACGAAGCCGAGTCGCGCGCGTATCAACTCGAGAAACTCATCAAGCAGCAAGGCGACAAGCTCAAGGACAGCGACAAGCAGGCGCTCGAATCGGCGATCGCCAAAGTCCGCGAGGCGGCCAAGGGCGACGACCCGGCCCGCATCAAGACCGCGATCAGCGAGCTGGAGGCGGCCAGCCACGCCATGAGCGAAGCGCTATACAAGTCGGCTGCCGGCGCGGCCGGCCCAGGCGCAGCGCCCGGCGCGAGCACCGATGGCGGCGCAACGGCAGGCGCCGGCGACGAGGACGCGATCGACGCGGAGTTTGAAGTGAAGAAGTAGCAAAGGCGTTGGCGCAAGGATTGTGTCAGCGCAAGCGGGTTAGCCCCGGAGGGGCGTAGTCGTGTAGCCAGGGGCGCGAGCCCCTGGGATTGGAGAAGATTGAATTGAGGGAAGCCCCGGAGGGGCGACATATGGCAGTTCGCGGTCCGATGTCGCCCCCTGGGGCTTCGAGTATTGTTGCGTAAACCGGACCCAGGGCCTATTCGGCCCTGGCTACACGACTCGGCCCCTCCGGGGCCGAATGATACGTTTGAAAAATACGCCCCGGGCGAAATCCTGCAAGGCTTGGCGACATGCCTTCCACCTACACGAATCTGCTATACCACATTGTTTTCAGTACCAAGCAGCGCATCCCATTAATCATCAACGAATTTCAGGAAGAGCTTTACCGCTACATCGGAGGAATCATTCGCGCCGAAGGTGGTGTGCTATTGGAAATCGGCGGCACGACCGATCACGTTCATATCCTTGCCAAATTCAAACCGGCAACGTCCGTTTCGGAGATGCTCGCCAAGATAAAAGCAAATTCATCAAAGTGGGTAAACGATCACAAGATGAAATTGCGAAAGTTCGGTTGGCAGGAGGGCTATGCGGCGTTCACCGTCAGCGAATCGCAGGCACCAGCAGTGGCGGTTTACATTCGGAACAAAGACGAGCACCACCGAAAGCAGACATATCAAGAGGAGTTGTTAGCATTGTTGCAACGTCACGGAATTGAATACGACCCGCGGTATTTGTGAGATTGATGCCGCCCCTCCGGGGCTTCGAGTTTTTGTACGTGACTCGGTCCCAGGGCCTGACGGCCCTGGCTACACGACGCCGCCCCTCCGGGGCTAAACACAGACGTTGTCCGCCGCAGGCAGGAAGGATAGTGCTGCCATGGCCTTTCGCTTCGAAAAGCTCACGATCAAGGCCCAGGAGGCCGTGGCTCGGGCGCAGGAGCTCGCGGCGGACGCGGGGAATCCGCAGATTGAGCCAGTGCATCTGTTGGCGTCGCTGTTGCGCGAGGACGAGGGCATCGTGCGGCCGGTGCTCGAGAAGGTGGGCGCGAATGTGCGGCAGCTCGAGGCGATTGTCGAGGCCGAGCTGAAGCACTTGCCGCGCTCCAGCGGCGGGTCGCCGCCGGGGATTGGGGCGCAGCTTTCCCGCGTGCTCGATGCGGCGCAGTCGGAAGCCGACACGATGAAGGACGAGTTCGTGTCGACCGAGCACCTGCTGCTCGCGCTGGCCGGCACGCCGTCGAAGGCCCAGGAGGTTCTGCAGCTCAACGCCATTACCAAGGACAAGATCTTAGGCGCATTGCAGACAGTGCGCGGGAGTGCACGCGTGACCGATCAATCCCCCGAAGGCAAATATCAGGCATTGGAAAAGTACGGCATCGATCTCACCGAGCGGGCCCGGCAGGGCAAGCTCGACCCCGTGATCGGCCGCGACCAGGAAATTCGCCGCGTGATCCAAGTGCTGTCGCGGCGCACGAAGAACAACCCGGTGCTGATCGGCGAGGCGGGCGTCGGCAAGACGGCGATTGTCGAAGGCCTGGCGCAGCGGATCGCCCAGGCCGACGTGCCGGAGAGCCTCAAGAACAAGCGCGTCATCGCGCTCGACATGGGCGCGCTCGTGGCCGGCACGAAATTCCGCGGCGAATTCGAGGAGCGGCTCAAAGCGCTCATCAAGGAAGTCATCGACGCCGGCAACGTCATTCTGTTCATTGACGAGCTGCACTCGGTCGTCGGCGCGGGCCGGGCCGAAGGCGGCAGCGATGCGGCCAACATCTTGAAGCCGGCACTCGCGCGGGGCGAGCTGCGAACGATCGGCGCGACCACGCTCGATGAGTACCGCAAGTACATCGAGAAGGACCCCGCGCTGGAGCGGCGTTTCCAGCCGATTTACGTCGGCGAGCCCAACGTCGAGGATACGATCGCCATCCTGCGCGGGCTCAAGCCGCGTTATGAGGCGCATCACAAGGGCGTGCGGATCAAGGATTCGGCGCTGGTCGCGGCGGCCGAATTGTCGAACCGCTACATCAGCGACCGGTTCCTTCCGGATAAAGCGATCGACCTCATGGACGAAGCCACGAGCCGGTTGGCGATGGAGTTGCAAAGCGTGCCCACCGAGATCGACGAAGTGCAGCGGCGATTGACTCAGTTGGAGCTGGCCGCGCGGCAGCTCGAGCAGGAGTCGGAAGAGCACGCCAAGGAACGGCTCGAGGAGATCAAGGCGGAGATGGCGGAGCTGCGGAAAAAGCTGGCCAGCCTCCGCGAGCAATGGGAAGCGGAGAAGATGGGCCTGGGCGACGTCGCCGACGTGCAGCGGCGGTTGGACGAGGTGCGCGTGAAGTACGACCAGCAACTGGCGAAAATCCGCGAACAACAGGCGGCCGGCCGCGTCGACGAGACGGCCTACCAGAAGCTGTACGAATTGGACGTCGAGCGCAAGAAGCTGGAAAAAGCTATAGAAGACGCGGCCACCAAGCAAGCCGCCGGCGACGGCAAGACCGGCAACGGCCGCCGGCTGCTGCGGCAGGAAGTTGGGCCCGATGAAATCGCCGAGGTGGTCAGCGCTTGGACCGGTGTGCCCGTGACGCGGATGCTGGAGAAAGAAAAGGCCAAGCTGCTGGTGCTCGAAGAACGGCTGCATCAGCGGTTGGTGAATCAGGACGAGGCGGTGCGCGCAGTGGCGAACGCGGTCCGCCGCAGCCGCAGCGGGTTGCAGGATCCCCATCGGCCGATCGGCTCGTTCATGTTCTGCGGCCCGACCGGCGTCGGCAAGACCGAGCTTTGCAAAGCGCTGGCCGAGGTGCTGTTCGACGATCAGAACGCCATGGTCCGCATCGACATGAGCGAATTCATGGAGAAGCACACGGTGAGCCGGTTGATCGGCGCGCCGCCGGGATACGTGGGTTACGAGGAGGGCGGGATGCTTACCGAGGCGGTCCGCCGCCGGCCGTACGCCGTCGTGCTGTTGGACGAGATCGAGAAGGCGCATCGCGACGTGTTCAATATCCTGCTGCAGATCCTGGACGACGGCCGGCTGTCCGACAGCCACGGCCACACGGTCGACTTCACGAACACGATCATCGTGATGACGTCGAACGTGGGCAGCCAGATGATCCAGGAGATTTTCCAGCAGGGCGGCACGAACGAGGAGATGCGGGCCGCCGTGATGGAATCGCTGCAAGCGCGGTTCCTGCCCGAGTTCTTGAACCGCGTCGATGAGATCATTGTGTTCCGTCCGCTGTCGCGCTCAGAGATTCGCCAGATCGTCGATCTGCAGATCAAACAGCTTACGAAGCTGCTGGACGACCGCAGTTACGGCTTGGAGGTGACGGACCGGGCCCGCGAAGAGATCGCCCACCGCGGCTACGACCCGGCCATGGGCGCGCGGCCGCTCAAGCGCGTCATTCAACAGGAGCTGCAAAACCCGCTCGCCACGGAGCTGCTGCGCGGCGAGTTTCCCGAGGGCAGCACAATTCGCATCGACTTCGACGGCCAGGACTTCACGTTCGAAGCGGTCGGCGGCGAGAACGGCGCACCACGCCAAGGAAAAGAAGCGCCCGACGATCAGTTCGCATCCACGCGGTGAGACAGTGCGAGTGCATAAATGACGAATGACGAATGACGAAGTTAGATGATTCATTCGTCATTCGGGAATTCGTCATTCGTCATTTCCCCCGCTATCTGTCGACCGCGGCCAGGCCCCAGTTGGCGATCACGACTTCCGCGCCGGGCGTCATTTCGCGGACCTTGCGGGCGATCTCGACCTGCTCGCTCTTGGTGGCCTTGCCCAATCGCTTCTTGAGATGCGTGAGTTTCTCGCGTCGTTTACGGCGGCGCTTGATCTCTTTCTTGCGTTCGCTGATGCTCATTTGAGGCTGAGGGATGTGGAGATAGGGATCGGGCGAGGTCGTGAACCCGTTTCGATTGGGAACGATCCTTTGTAACAGGCAATGCTGACATCGTCAACGCGATGTTCGCCTGGTTTTTAAGCGAAACTGATAGTTAATCGGAGAATAAACGGCATGAACCAGATTGCTCATGTGAGTCTCGCCGAAGCACTTTCGCAAGGACCACCGCCGCCGGGAAATTTGGCGGTGCCGATTTTTGCGCGCGGTTCGCTTGAGGTTGAGCTCTATACGCCTAACGGACATGATCCTCAGAAGCCCCACCGGCGCGATGAGATTTATTTGGTCGCTCGGGGCACCGCCTTGTTCTTTGACGGCGAGCATCGGCACGTAGTATCGCCCGGTTCGTTTATCTTCGTCGCTGCGGGTCAGCTCCATCGATTCGAACGCTTCTCCGATGACTTTGCAGTATGGGTATTCTTTTACGGCCCCGATGGCGGTGAGGCGACTGTGTCGTAGGCCATTACTCACTGGGCTGACTTGTAGTCAGTCGGGCATTTTCGTGCACCGGTAACGATTCTGTAGAGACCCCGCGACCGATCGGTGCCGTCCGTAGTAGAATATGTCGCCATTCATCGATTCCTGTTTTGCTCAAATGCTATGTTAGAATTTCCCGGCTTAGCGAAGCGAGTTGAAGAGATTCAGGGCCAGAACAGGGAGGCACTTGATTTAGCCGCGCGGATGTTTTCGACATGGATAAACTTTCCCATTATCCACTGGCTACGCGAGTCAGAATTATTCGGCGTAATCCTGTCCTTGTCGTACATGCTGCATTTCCAAGCGTGTCGTCAATTTCGTAGTGTGGTTGAATTATGCAAAATCGGCGAAGGCGCGAACGCCATCATTCTAACTCGCAGCCTGTTTGAAACGGCGCTGGCTGCTAACTTCAATTTGGCAGAAACTCTTTATATAGTTGTGGCACCGAAACTAGGGCAAAAGTATGGCAATCCGCCAAAGCAGGAAGTTCTAAAAGATACGTGGATTGCCAGAGCACCGTGGAAGGGTGAGCAATGTGCGCCCCTGTCACGCGAAAAACGGGCATTGATTTACGAGGCTCATTGCATGGCCCAAGGATACAAGGTTGCCAAAGGAATTAGTGAACGGCAACTAGCCGCGACAGGCGAAGTGCTAGAGCTTGATACAGACATTCTTGACGCAGCGAAGAGGCGACTCGGGCCTGAGTGGGCGTATATTCAAAGCCACCGACCTCATACCTATTCGGGCTTGAATCTGAAGGACTTGGCAGATGTTTCCGGACGATTATTTCAGAATTTGTACACAACATATTCCGATCAAAGCCGCGAAGTTCACGGCGTTGATCCCATTTCAAAAGTGAATGTGAATCACGCTACTGGAGAAGTCGGGGCACAATGGTTTTCACGGGATAACACGATTAAGGAAGTCTTGTTCCTTGCCAACACACTGTTTTTTACGTTTGCAATCACCCTCAACAACAACATTGGACTTGGCGAGGAAATGGATAAAGCGCTGGAAGGCTATTTTGAAGAATTGCAGACTGTCTATAAGTACAATACAACCATCGCTTAGCTCGCCGCGTCGAACACTTGGATAACATCGTAATTTGAACGCTGAGGTTGGGTGGCCGAGGGGTTTAAGGCACCGGTCTTGAAATTTTGACGGCTAGCTTTGCCGTCTTCGAAAAAAGCGACGTATCGCGTCTCTCGAGTTCTGGAAGGGCCGCCGAAATGGCCTTCGGGGAGTACCGGAGTACCGGCTTCTAGAGCTTCTGACCGCACTTCGGACAGACCGCCGTCACAACTCCCATCTCGACGGTCTTGAGTCCATCCACGCCGCACTTCACACAGAATGGTTCGTCATCCACCGCCACATGGCTGCGAGAGCTTTCGGCAGCGAGTGGCCGCGCACAGTGAAGGCAGACAGAAGCCCTGCGATCGACTATGCCTCGACAAGCTGGGCAACGCCTTCGCTTATCTTCCAGGAAGAAGATGATGGCCCATCCGATGGGGCCGAGGAGAAATCCCAACAGCAGGCCCATACCAACACGGCCATTGAGGGCCAACGCGAGCAGCCCGCCGATCACCGCAGACACACATGCGCCGATTACTAGCGTCATAGTCAATCGTCCGGGGTTGGGTCACTTGAAGTAAGAATTAGCCACGACCATGTTGAATTGCCTTGAAAAGAGGACATACAGACCATAGGCGTAGCTGACGAGCATCTCCATCACGTTATCGATCTCAGCGTGATTTGGAAGGATCGTAGATTCGTTTGTCAAGGTGCTTATGCGCATGTAGGAGCGAACGAATTCTTGCTCAGCCTTATTGAGAGAGATCTTACCGGTGGGCCATCGTCCCTCCTCATGGACAATAGCGTTCCGACAAAATGATAAACACTTGAGGATGCTCTGGAACGGCATTCCGTGATGCCAAGTGTACGTCATCGTCTGTAGCGGAAGCTTTTTGGCAAAGGCAGTAATCGCTTCGTCGCACTTTTGCCTGCATGCGACGCCCGCGTAAACGCGGAAGTACGGAAGTGTGTTCGCCTTTCTGGCCATTGAAGGTTGCTCTTTGTGAAACTTGGCTTTCCTGGGCAGGACTACGCCTCGCAACTGATACAGCAGCATTGCGTAGTAATCCTTCAAGAGAACTTCGAATCTTTCGTATGTAGCGACAAGCAGGTAGCTGTGAAACCTTGCCCTCATTTCATCCATCAACTCAAGGATTCTTTTCCCTTCGACAGTACGTACACCACCTGGGGCACGTATCGGAAATTTGTTATTAGGGCGGAAAACATTGGTAACTGTTATGGCGTTTCCTCCAGCAAACGAGTCCTCCGATTGACGGCGTTTTCTTAGTACAGCAAGAGACCGGTTAACGCTGTTCTTCGCTTCTTTAATCCCCCACTCCATCACAAACTCGCAATGAGCTAGGTCAGCGACCGACTCACGGAATTCATCGAAGCCGCCATTAAACACGTTTGCTCTTTGTGCCATAGCTGTTTGGGAATGGTAGATGAATAAATTGCCAGTTTTGGACCGGTAACGAGTATATAGGAGGCAAACCTAAAGTGAACGGGGTTAACTTGGAACCAGCCCTGCCCATGTATTAAAGTAAGCGACAACCAAACCAAGTTAACGGCCCCCGGTGGATTTCGTCTGGTGCCACTGGCTTTGCCAGTGCTATGTTGCCAATCACTTCCGATAAATCGTTGAGTCCGAGTCGTTCGGATATTCACCGACATACGCCTGCTCGGTTGCTTAGGCTTGCTCAAAACCTTGCGGCATGTTGCGCGAGCCGGCTGCTGGGGTGGCTAAAACTGAAGGTGGAATTTGGCCGCGCGACATGCTATAGTCGCTTTTACGCCCGATTTCACGGGCGTTTGATCTTTGATAATTCAAATTCTGCGGTCAGCTATACGCTCTCGGCTGCCGGTTGTCAGGCCGGCTGTCGTGCTGTGGTCGGCTGTTTTCCTCGGCCGCTCGTCCGCGCACGAGCGCGCAATATTGACGTAAACCATCCGCTTTTTGCGCGCTGTCCCATGCGGTTCGTGCGGCTGGTGAAGCAGTTTGGTGGACCTCGCCCGCGCAAAAATCGCGGGTTTTGCACGCCCCTGTGGGGCCCCCCGTGGTCCGAGCAAAACGTTACCGTCTGCCACACATGAACTTAGGCGCGCGGTTGTTTGTCTGGCCCCGTGCAAAATCGCTCGCCGCCCGGTGTTTGCGCGATTTTGCGCGGCCCGACCAAAGCGGCCGCGCTTAATTCCAGCCACTCAACTCGGTCAGCCATCGCCGCTGGGCGAATCGCCGGCAGGGCGTAACAATGTATCCAGGCACGTGGACGAGTCTCTCCGAGACTCGCAATCCGCGTCTCGGAGAGACGCGGCCACGCGGGTTGGGTGGCCGAGTGGTTTAAGGCACCGGTCTTGAAAACCGGCGTGTCCGAAAGGGCACCGGGGGTTCGAATCCCTCCCCAACCGCTAAGAACGTCCCATAACACTCGAGCCACATCCAATGTGCATGAATTCGACGCGAGTGGTGTTGTCTGCGGTGCTGGTTGTTCTGCACTGCTCTTTTTCCATTGCCGCCCCGGACCGGCCGCCGAATATCGTTCTCATTCTGGCGGACGACTTCGGGGTCGGCGATATCCAGGCGCACTATCCGGATAATAAAATTCGCACGCCGCACCTCGATCAACTGGTGCGGCAAGGGATGAGCTTCACGGACGCGCATAGTGCGTCGGCCGTTTGTTCGCCCACACGGTATGGGCTGTTGACCGGCCGGTATGCTTGGCGGACGCGGTTGCAGGAGTGGGTGCTGGCGTCGTACGAGCCGCCGCTCATTGACGCCGCCCGCCTGACACTGCCGGGCTTTCTGAAACAGCACGGCTATCATACGGCTTGCATCGGCAAATGGCATTTGGGATTGGAGTGGCCGGGACCGCAGCCGAGCCGGATGCATGAAGAACCGAACGCGCTACGCCTGGCCGAATGGGATTTTTCGCAGCGCGTGCGCGGCGGGCCGACGGAGCGGGGGTTTGACATGTACTTTGGCACCGACGTGCCGAATTACCCGCCGTTCACGTTCATTGAAAACGACCGCGTCGCGCCGCTGCCGTCAGCGCGGTTTCAACACGACGATGCGCGCCGGCTGCACTTAGCAACGGCGTTCGACGGCGCGCCGATGGCGCCTGGCTGGCGATTCGAGGAGATTCTGCCGGAGCTCACGCGGCGCGCGGTGCGGCACGTTCACGAGCGGGCTAAACAGGATGCGCCGTTTTTTCTGTTCTTTTCGATGACGTCGCCGCACGAACCGGTGGCGCCTTCGAAGGACTTCGCCGGTAAAAGCGGCATCGCGCCGATCGCAGACTTCGTGATGGAAACCGATTGGTCCGCCGGGCAGGTCATCAAAGCGATCGACGACTCTGGCATTGCTGAGGATACAATAATCATTTTTGCCGCGGACAACGGCCACTCGCACTACACGGGCTGGGAGCAGCTGGTGGCGGCCGGCCATCAGCCGAGTGGTCCCTATCGTGGCCACAAGGGAGATATCTGGGAAGGCGGGCATCGTGTGCCATTTATCGTGCGCTGGCCGGGGCGCGTCGCAGCGGACAGCTTGAATGACCAATTGGTATGTCTGAATGATGTGTTCGCGACGTGCGCGGAGCTCTTAGACGAGGAGCTGCCTGATGACGCCGCTGAAGACAGTTTCAGTTTCTTGCCGGTTCTGCTTCGCGAAGACGCAAGCGGTTTGCGGAGCAGTTTGGTGAGTCATTCGGTGGACGGCGAATTCGCGTACCGCGCGGGGCCGTGGAAGATCGTGTTCAAAATGGCGGGCCGCGATCGCGATGCGTCCCGCGGCAAGCCGACCCAGGTTCAGCTCTATCACTTGGATACGGACATTGCTGAGGAGCACGACGTGGCGCGCAAGCGCCCGGAAATTGTCCAGCGGCTCACGGGCGGGCTGAAAAAGCTGGTCGATCACGGCAGAAGCCGGCCGGGGGCTCCGCGGCCCAACGACACGGCGGTCCGCATCGATGTCCTACAAAGCGAGCGTTGGGCGCCAGCGTTTATGAAGGCCGGTCGAAATATCGCCGAACCCTCGCCCTGACTGGCGTGTCCTCCTACACTTCTGGTCCACGGCCGATCGGATGCGGTAGCGGCCCCGCTGCGCCAGTGGCCGGGGTCGGTCATCTGCAATACGGACGAGGAACGCAAAGATGACGCTGCGCAATGCCAACACGGAAGGCGATCGCTCGTGGTGGGGCCGGCCGGGCGGTGGGCGCGAAGTGCTGCGCGTGGCCGCTCCGCTGGTGGTGTCGAGCCTGTCGTGGACGGTGATGACGTTCGTCGACCGGATGTTTCTCAATTGGGTGTCCGGCACGGCGATGGCGGCGGCGTTCGCGGGCTCGATTGCCTGGTTCGCCATTCTGTGTTTGCCGCTGGGCGTTTGTTCGTATGCCAACACGTTTGTGGCCCAATACGATGGGGCGCGCCAGCCGGAGCGCATCGGCCTCGTCGTGTGGCAAGCGGTGTGGATTGCCGTTGGGTTTGGCGCGCTGATCGTGGCGGCCATACCGTTGGCGCCGCCGCTGTTCGCGCTGGCAGATCACGGCCCGGAGGCGTACGCGTATGAAGTTCAATACTTCCAGATCCTTTGCTTCGGCGGGCCGGCGATGCTCATCGCCCAGGCCGGCGCCGCGTTCTACAGCGGCCGAGGCGAAACTTGGATGGTGATGATCGTCGATGCGGCGGCGGCCTTGCTGAACCTGGTGCTCGATTACTGCTGGATCTTCGGCTACTACGGTTTTCCGGAATGGGGAGTGGCCGGCGCGGCGTGGGCCACCGTCGTGGCGAGCTGGGTTAAGGCATTCGTCTACATTGCCCTGCCGCTGCAGCGTAAGTACCGCCGGAGGTTTGGCACCTATGCCGGCTTGCGCTTCGACTCAGAGCTGGTGCGCCGCATCATTTATTTCGGTGGACCGAGCGGATTTCAGATGCTGCTGGACGTGATGGGATTCACCACGTTCATTCTGCTGGTCGGTCGGCTTGGCGCGATCGAGTCGGAAGCGACCAGCATGGCGTTCAGCGTCAGCTCGCTGGCGTTCATGCCGATCTACGGCCTGCATCTGGCCGCAAGCGTGCTGGTGGGCGAGCGGTTGGGGGAGAATCGTGACGACTTGGCGGCACGGGCCACTTACACCACGCTGCAGATTTCCTGGATCTACATGCTCGCGATCTCGTTGCTGTATGTGCTCGTGCCGGGTCTGTTTTTGCGCGGATTTTTTCCGGATGGCGCCGCAATGGCGCAGGATCACGCGGCCGTCGAGGCAATGGCCGCGCTGCTGCTGCAGTTCGTGGCGGCCTACAACCTGCTCGATGCGACGCAGATGGTGTTCGTCGGCGCTCTCAAAGGGGCGGGCGACACGCGCTTTCTGTTACGCGTTAGTCTGGTGCTGGCCGGCCTGCTGGCGGCGTTCAGCTATTTGAGCGTCGAAGTGTGGGAATTGAATGTGTTCGGCTGCTGGACGCTTGTCGTTATTTGGTGCTGGCTCGCCGCGGCGATTTACGTGACGCGCTTCCGGCAGGGCCATTGGCGGCGCATGCGGGTGATCGAGCAGCCGGCGGAAGTTGCCGAGGGCCTGGCGGCGGCAAGCGATTAAGCAAGCTTTCCCTTGCTTGCGCTGCGGGCTCCGGTCCTTTTTTTCGTAGTTGCAGCGGCGCAATGAAAAAGGGCGCCGGACTATGCGTCGCGGCGCCCTTGTAGTGCTTCGCGTCTGGCTACACGCCCCACCAATTCGATTCGTCCTCGAACACCGCGGCGAGCTCCAATTCGCCCACACTGTCGTCGTCGTGGCGGAAGCGGTCGGCAAGCGGGGCGTCTTCAGCCTCGTCGGCGAGATCGGCCAAAACTTGATCGAGCAGCAGCATTTCGGCATCCGAGCCGCTGTCGGCAACCGCATCGGTTTGAACCACGCTGGTCGCGGACACGAACGTCGATGTGCTCACGGTCGGGCCGAAGTCGATGTTGAGCGACGAGGCCGCGGGTGACGAGTCGGCCTCGTTTTGCACCGTGCGTCCAACCACCACCGATGACGCGACCACATCCGCGATCAGCGGCGAAGCTACGCTCGACGACTCCGCCGAAGTCGCCGCCAAGGGTTCGATTGGCTCGCCGCCACCGCCGCCCGCGCCGGGGGCCATCATACCAAAATTGGCGCGCCACACGTCGTAGTCGATCTGTTGGACAGAACCGGGCGTCGTGTCATTGGGCAAGGTGACGTTGGTGTTCAAATGCCGGCGCCACACGATGTAGTCGGCCAGGTCGACGGTGCTGTCGTTGTTGTAATCGCCTGACAAACCGCTGAGCGGCGACGTCAACGCGGTGAGGGAGTAGTCCTCGACTTCGCCGATCAAGGCGGGGCCGAAGAAATCGAGTCCTGGTTCGCCCCAACGGAACCGGGCAGCCAGCGGGCCGTCGGTCATGTTGGCCGGCGCGATCACCTGTAACGTAAATGTGCCCTGAACGAGATCGGCTTCGTCGCCCAAAACGTTACCGGACGAATCGCGCCAGATGATGCGGTCCGCGGCGTCGAATTGGCCGTTCTTATCCCAATCGATCCAGCCGGTGAACACACCGCCGAAGCCGAAGACGGTGACTTCGACGAGGTTGACGCCGGGCTGCAGGATGCCGCCGTTGGAAATGACGCGGACGCCGTCGTCGGTGTCGCCCACGCTATCGTCGCTGTTGGCGCCGGGTGAAGGCACGCCGTCGACTTCGCCATCGACGTTGGTGCCCAAGCGAAAGCCTTGAATAAACGTGTGGCTGGGACCGTTGACGGCGGCGGTGGTGAGATAACTGTTCGGCAAGTCACCCCAATCCCTGTCGGAGCGATTTTCGAGCCCGAAGTTTCTGCCGAGCACCGTGCCGCCGGGACCAAGGTCCACCTGGTGGTAGCCGAGTGCCGGCGCGGTCAAGGACCAGGCGGCGTTGGGAGTTCCCTCGTTCGGGATGTGGACATCAATTTGCAGGAGGCCGGGCTGCAAATCGCCGAGGAAATACGAACCATTGCTGGCGGTGAGGACGGATACTTCCGTCGCGCTATCCCACACGCCGTTTTCGTTAACGTCGATGAAGACGCGGATGTTCGACAGACCACCCTCACCAGCATCGCGGAAGCCGTTCTCGTTGAGGTCGTTAAAGACGACGCCAAGAATGCTGCCGAGCTGACCGTTTCCACCATCCGGGTCCGAGGGCGGATCGAGGAAGAAGTTGACAATCTGCGGAGGCGAGCCAGGGCCGGCAAACACGTTTTCGACGGCGTCGCCGCCCGGATCGGTGGGAATCCAATCGTTGGGCGGCACCACGCCGACGGCATACGTGTCGAGGTGATCGGCGGGGATCGTGAGCGTGTACTGTCCGTTGGCGTCGGTTTCGGTGAACTGCTCGCCGGCGTCATGACCGCCGCTTCGGTTCACGTCCTGGTAGACGCGAATTCCCGGCGCCGGGGTATCATCGCCGTTAAACATACCGTCGCCATTCAGATCGGCGTAGACGGTGCCGGTGACGTCGAACTGTTGCACCGGGGCGTCTTGCTTCAACAGGAAGTTGATGTTCTTCACCGCCATCGGCACCGCTGCGCCCACGTCCATGAACGGCAACGGCGAGGCTGTCATAATCCCGTCGCCATTCGCGTCGGACATGCCGTAGAAAATCTCGCCTGGCTCGTCGCCCGGGACGATGGGGTTGTCGCGATCCGGGGCGAAGAACCAGTCGGGCGTGATCCGCCAGACGTCTTTGTAATGCTCGAGGTATTGCGAACCGAGCGGGGCGCTGGCGGGCGTCGCGAAGTCGTCAAGCGCGATCCGGTTCAACGGATCGGTAATGCGAATCTCGTACTCGAAGGTGGGGTCGAGATCGAAGTAGTAATTCCCGTCGGCCCCGGTCAAGAACCGGGCCGTCGCAATGTCATCGACCAAACCGCTCACGGGGTCGACACGGAATGCTTCGACGAGAATATTCTCGGCGAACGGTTCCTGATTGATGACGTCGACACCGGCGTCATAGACGCCGTTGAAATTGTTATCGGTGAAATCGAGCTGGCGTGTTACGTCGAGCAGGCGGATCGTGTCCGGATCGCCGTCGGTGTCGATTACCGTTTGCAGCGAGCGCCGATAGTTGAAGAGCTCGTCGCTGTTGGTGTCGATGCCGACAAATCCCTGGACGCGCTGCGCGGTGGCCACGTTCCAGTTGGTGTCGAGCTCGCCGCCTTCGATCGGTTTGCCATGCCAGACGACTTCGATGCCTGCTACGCCGAAGTTGCTATTCGACCAGTTCTCCAGGTGCAGCTCCCAATTACGGAAGATCGGAGCAAACGGCTGCCCCGTAAAGGGGTCGGTCTGCAGCAGCGGCTCGCCCGTCACTGGATCGATAATGATTGCCGTGTTGGTGCTCTCGCCCCAGCTTCGGTTGGTGCTGAAGGTCCACACAAACGAGCCACCGTCAACGTCGATATCGCCAGCCGGATCGATGGCACCAGCCGGCCGTGAGATCGGCTGAAAAGAAAATGTCGGCGGCAAAAGCTGTGGATCGGCGTAGTAATGATTTAACTCGCTTTGCGTTCCGTCGGGCGATGTGAGCATGATGCGAATGAAGTCAAGATCCTCGGCCGGGCCGGTGAGCTCGATCTTAACTTCCACCCATTCGACGTTGATCGCCTCATTGGCCGGAACGGCGAAATCGACGTACGAGGCCCCACGCGTGTTCACTGGCGGATCATCCTGAGAGAATGGACCATCCGTCAGGTCGGCCGGATCGTCGTCCGCAAAGTACTCGTTCCAATAGCCAATAAAGCCGCCGTCGCCGCCGAAACCGCCCGGTACAATGAGGTGCGGCCTGTTGTCGCCCGTCATCTTTTCGGCCGCGGGGAATGTCCATACGGTCCCCGGACCGGGCGTGATCACGAAGGTCGTAAACGTTTTCTCAGTAAGCCGGTCTACATTCTGGCCGAGTGTATGCCATTGTTCGGCCAGTTGAACGGCCAGCTCAGCATCGACGACGCCATGCGCGTAGCCGATTTGCTCGGAGTACACGCCGTAGCCTTGACTGACGGTATAGCCAGCGCCGTTCGTGAACAGAGCGGGCTGCGGCTCGTAGTGGCTGAATTCCTGTCGGCCAATGTCGCCCGTATCCGGCGCGAAAAAGTCAAAGCCGCCGAAAAAGAATCCCTCGACATTCGGATCGGCCAGCGGGTTAATGACCGAATCGAATGGGTCCTGCATTGAGTTTAGGATCCACGGATCGGGATCGCGGAACGGGCCGATCTGATTTGTTTGCCAGGTGTTTTGAGAGGCGAGGGTGCCGCCTAAACCGCCGGATGCCGGAGACTCGAACGGCGCGTTCTGCCGGGCGCTGCGGAGAAGTATCTCTTGCACGTCACGGTACGTAAGATTCGGATTCGCTTCCAAAATCAACGCAATCACCCCCGTCACAATGGGCGCAGCGGCAGAGGTGCCGTTGAAGCGGGATGTGTAATTGGGATCCGGGAGCAAGTCACGGTCTGGATCAAAGCCGTTGGGAAGCGCGGCCGCGTTGAAGCCGAAGTCACCAATCAGGTCAGTCGTCCAGATGCCGCTGCCTTGGCCGCTATCATCGGCGACGTTTTGCGCAAAATTCGATCCAGTTGGTGCTGCGACCAGAACCGACGCCCCGGCATTCGGATAGGAAGTGAACGTCCCGTCGGCATTCACGTAAAGTCCGTCGTGGTCGACGCCCGTGACGCCAATCGTGTAACGTGAGTTCACCCATGGCTGATAGCTGGCGCTGTCGTAATTTCCGAAGCTCTGAAAGCCGGGATTGAAGGCCGGCCCGCCGTCGTTGCCCGAGGCGAAAACGTGAATCATGCCCAGACCATCGCGCCCGAAGATCACCGAATCGCGCAATATCTGAGTCTCCGTCGGCGTTAATGGGACTGCGCCACGGTCGAACCGGTGGTCGTGCCCCCAACTGTTGTTTGTAATGTCGATACCGTTTTGGAGCGCCCACTGAAACGCGGTTTCAAATTGGAAAAGCGAACCCTGATCGAAGGGGGTCAGGCCAAGACGGACGGGGACGAGCGTGACACCCGGCGCAACACCCGTGCCGCCTTCGCCGTTGTTCCACACCGCGCCGATCAATCCGGCCACTGAGGTGCCGTGGCCTGCGAACGGATCGATCAAACTCGGACTGGCATTGGTTGTACCGGTGGTCGCATTGAGACGAAGTGTGGGATGGATGTTATCCACCAAGTCAGGATGGAATAGCTGAACGCCGGTGTCGAAGACCCCCACCAAAACACCTTCGCCGGTATAACCCAAGTTCCAAGCGCCGACGACGTTGATGTCTTCACCCGCGACGCCGAAGAGAGCTTGAAAATCGGGATTGCCGACTTCCTGCCCCGTGTTAAGCAGGTGCCACTGACTTTCGAACAGCGGGTCATTCGGCAGCGCCAACGTCGTGTTCTGGGGATTCACTTCGGTGGTCGCGTTGACCGCTTGATACGCGGCCCACTGTAGTTCGCGCAGCAGAATCGCCGCGGCGCCTTCCGGCGTGTCGCTCGACAGGCTCACGGTTTGCAGTTGCAGCGGCGCGACGGAGAACGCGAACCGCTCTTCCAAGCGTTCAAATGAAAACGTCTTGCGCGTGCGCTTAGCCCGGGAAAGAATCCCGAGCGGCTGGCGAAGGTTCGATGGACGTTGACGACGAGTCTTGCTGCGACGCTTCACGAAAGATTCCCCTTCTCAGAAACTCCTACTGCTGCCCCATGTGTTGCAGGCGCGCATTGCGGCACAACATACGGACACAATGGTCGGTCGGTTCCGATCGACAGACCGTTACTTGAAAGCAATAAAAGAAAGTGTTCCCCGCCTGGCGATTGGACAGTTCACCGCTCAAAGGCCCATCGTGTAGTCGCGACGCACCGCGGCCGGTCACGAATCGACTCGCACGGTCCCCTGTGGCCCGATCTTCCCGCCCAATCCATTCGCACGATGCTATCGTTGCGGTTGATCCAATCTTCTCATCCTAGTCGCGTCCGGAATAAGCGTCAAATTGTTTGCAGTCTGAATGTTGTGGCCGAGAGAAAGTCAAAACGTCACGCTTTTCTCGAATTTCTTTTATGTGGTCGTCCGGGGCTCATGCTGGGGCGGCAAATTCCCGGTTTTCGGGCCAATCGCTGCAAGTTCAAGTCGCCCAACGAATTGATGCGCGGCCAGCGGCCTCTTATGGCGTCTGGAGCAAGCGAGGTGCAGAGCGGGTCGGCCGCCAAGGTGGGAGGCTTAGGCAAGGAATTCGGCATTTGCCGAAAGGTCTGGCTTTTCCGCAGGTAGCGGTCCGATAGTCTTTTCCGAGCCTTGTAGCAGGCACGCTCGGTGGGCGGTGGCAATGCTGCTATGTCGGGCCGAATTGAGGGATTCGAGTGGGGGGAAAGCGATGCGTATTGGATCGCCTGCACGATCACTGGCATGGTTGTCGCGCTTGGCCGCGATAGCCATCTTCATGGCCATTCCGGCCGGCGCGTTCGGCCAGGCGCCGCCAAGTAACTACAGATCCAGCGGGGCGATCGACCCTTATGGCAATCCGCTGCCGGGGCCGCACGGTTATCGCACTTTCGATGACTCAGCGGCGATGCGTGGCGGATTTACTGGTCCGTTCCCAATGGGTGAAGGCGGCACTTGTCCGCCGAACGGCTACGATTTGATGAACGACGTCGGCATGGAAGGTTTCCTGGTCGATCAGCGCGGTCCACACTATTTTGATGTCCGCGCCGAGGCGGTGTACCTCGAGCGCGACGAGACGTTTGAACGGAACATTGACTTTACGTCACGCAACATCGGGCCGCCGATCGGGGCCGGACCGATCGTCCTTTCCAGCCGTGATCTGGAGTATGACCCCGAAGTCGGTTTCCGCATTGTGGGGCGGTACGATATCGACCCGCTCGCCGTGTTCGAATTCGGATACATGGGCATTTTTGACTATGAAGACAGCGCGACGGCTACTAGCAACTTGAATGAGCTGTTTTCGCTGTTTTCGAGTTTTGGCAATCCGCCACCGTTTGGTAATGCTCCCCCGAACGTCGGAGTTCTCGACGGTCCGATGCGGGAAACCGAGCGCGCAAGCAGACACAGTATCGAGATCGAGTCGGACATACAAACGGCGGAACTAAGTTACCGGCGTTACTGGGTGGGCTATATTCCGCGCATTTCGGGCACTCTGCTCGCCGGTTTCCGATATACGCGGCTGAACGAAGAATTCTTGTTTGCAACGGTCGGCTCCACGGCCGAAATTCAGCAGGCAGGTGACCCACTGGCGTCGCTCGACTACACGATTGATGCGGACAACCACCTGGCCGGGTTCCAAACGGGCGGCGACATCTGGATCGGCCTCATTCAAGGTCTGCGCCTGGGCGGTGAGGGCAAGGTCGGCCTGTACAATAACCATTACACGCTCGAGAACCGCGTTGAGTCGTTTCCGGGAACGACGCCTACAGTGCCACCCACGCCGTCGCCGGATCTCTTTGAGCGGTTCCGCGAAAATCAGCCGGCGCTCATCGCCGAAGCCAGCGTGGACCTGGTGGCCGATATTTTGCCAAGCTGGTCGTTGCGGGTCGGCTACGAAGTGTTGTTCATCAATTCGATCGTGCTGGCCGGCGACAACTTCAACACGGGTTCGCCGTTCAATCAAGGGCCAGTGGATAATACTTTCGGTCCGCTCCGAGTGCCCTTTGTGGACGACCAGAACGACGTCTTGTATCACGGCGGACACGTCGGCCTGGAGTACATCTGGTAGCGGTGTGGGCCGAAACGGACTGACCGATTTCTTGGTCGCGACAGTCGGGAGACCGTCGGTCTAACGGAGGTGTGGGTCGTGGCTAGCGCGAACCTGGGCCCGCGGTTTGGCGTCAAAATGCCAATACGAGGCTATTGACAGGGAGGTATAATGGAACAGGTAAAGCAGGGACGTCTAAATCGAGTTCCTGGCCTTCTGAAACCACAGATGAAAATTTGGACTCTATAGGAGTCATCGATCTCTAGTGAAGGAAATTGACCGCAAGCAGGGGGTGCAAAGCGAGTCGGCCGTGCTGGTCGGCGTCGAGCTACCCGATCGCCAAGCTGCCCGCGACAACCTCGATGAGTTGGCGGGCCTGGTAGAAACGGCCGGGACGGAGGTCGTAGGCCGCATCACGCAGCGTCGAGCGACGCCCGATCAAACAACTTATCTTGGCAAGGGAAAAGTCGAGCAGCTGCAGTTGATGGTCCGCGCGACCGATGCCGACGCGGTCATTTTCGACAACAACCTTTCCCCCGCGCAAACCCGCAATCTGGAGCGCGAGCTGGGCGTGAAGGTATTGGATCGCACCGAAGTGATCCTGGATATCTTCTCGACCCGCGCGCGCACGCACGAAGCCCGCCTGGCAGTGGAGCTCGCGCAGCTCGAATACTCGCTGCCGCGGCTGAAGCGGATGTGGACCCACTTGTCGCGGATCAAAGCGGGCGTGGGGATGCGCGGCCCCGGTGAAAAGCAGCTCGAAACGGACCGCCGGCTGGTGGAGCGCCGCATTGTCGAGCTGCGCGGTGAATTGAGCCGAGTGCTCCGCCGCAAAGAGCGCGAGGTTGCCGCTCGGAGCGATCACATGACCGTCTCGCTGGTCGGCTACACCAATGCCGGCAAAAGCACGCTGCTCAACATGCTCACCGGCGCCGACGTGTTGGCGGAGGACAAGCTGTTTGCCACGCTGGACACGCGCACGCGCCGTTGGCAGCTTCCTGGTTGGGGGCCGGTGTTGCTCTCCGATACGGTTGGCTTCATCCGGGATTTGCCGCACAGCCTGATCGCGAGCTTCAAGGCCACTCTGGAAGAGGCCCGCCAGGCCGACCTGCTGTTGCACGTGGCTGACGCGAGCAATCCGGCCGCGATGGAGCAGATTTCGGCCGTTTACAAGGTGCTTGAAGACCTCGACATTAACCAGAAAGACACGATTCTGGTGCTGAACCAGATCGATGCGATCGAGGGTCTGGGGACGCTCGCGATGCTCACGGAGCGTTATCCGAACGCCATACCGATCAGCGCTCGCACGGGCGAGGGCCTGGGCCGATTGGCGGCCGCGGTGAGCGATGCGCTGACCCAGCATTTCCTGGACGTGGACGTAGAGACCGACGTTTCCAACGGCCGACTGCTGGCCGCACTGGCCAAGCACGGCGAGATCCTGAGCCGCACCTATGCGAACGGCCACGTGTCGGTCCATTGCCGGATGCCGCGGAAGTTTCTCGGCCAGATTTCGCCGGATGACGCGCAAATTCGCGTCCGCGGCAACGGCCAGTTGCTCGACCGAAACGGCAACGGTCATGCGGTTGCCAGCGGCGACTTGGCCTATCGCAATGGCGAGTCGATCGACGAAGTGGCATGAGAGAACCCTCTCCCATCGGGAGAGGGAGTACAGCCGAAATGGCCAAACGGCAACTCACTGACCGGCGAGCGCTCGTCACCGGCGCTTCGAGTGGCATCGGGCGGGCGCTGGCGATCGAGTTGGCTCGGCACGGCGTCGATCTAGTGTTGCTGGCCCGCCGCGAGGATCGTCTTGCGGAAGTTGCGAAAGAAGTATCCGCGCACGGCCGACGTGCCGTTACGATTGCCGGCGATGTGACTGATCCAGCGGTTCGGCGGCGCGCACTCAACGCGGCTCGCCAGGAGTTGGGCGGCCTCGATATTCTCGTCAACAACGCCGGCGTCGCCGCGCACGGCCGCTTCGCTGACGCCGACCCCGGGCGCATTCGGCCGATCTTTGAGGTCAACTTCTTCGCGCCTGTCGAGCTGATTCGCGAGGCCATCCCGGTGTTGCGCGAAGGCGTGCGGCCAATCGTCGTGAACATCGGCTCCATTCTGGGTGAGCGCGGCGCGCCGCACAAAAGCGAGTACTCGGCCAGCAAGTTCGCCCTCCACGGCTTCAGCGAAGCCGTGCGGCCGGAGCTAAACCGGCTGGGAATCGACGTGCTGGTCGTTGCCGTCGGGCCGACGGAAACGGAGCATTTTGATGTGCTGCTCGAAGGCACCGCCGAATTGCCTTGGGGCGACCCGCCCAGACAGCCGGCCGAACAGGTCGCCCGCGCTGTCGTCCGCGCGATCGAGTGCGGCCGGCACAAGGTGGCGACCAGCTGGCGCGCTCGGATGTTGCTACTGGCGAACCGCCTTTTTCCGCGCATTGTCGATCGCATCATGGCACGCTTTGGCTGACCGCCGCTGCCAAAATGGCATGAGCCGCGGGTTGCAATGCCGCATTGGAAGTCGGCCATCTTAACCTAACGCTTTCTCGGCCAGATATTTGCGGCGGCGGGGGCTAGCCTTGGCACGGCTGTTGCGTCATATTGCGGAGTCTCGCGGTGCGCCTGCCAAATCGGGCACGGACGCGCTAGCGAGCGGCGGGGTTTAGCCCCGCCGGGATAAACCTGGCGGCTCGCTTGGAGTAGCGTGCCGTATTCGGGAAACTAGCAACCAATCGCGGAGCCTTTCTGCGGCTCCGCTTCTCAAGACTTGCCGAACTGTTCAACCCACCGTTGATTTGATTGGAGGATTGTCGCGTGGCAGCAAAACAAATGGTGTTTGAGGACGAGGCCCGGGCCGAGTTGGCGGCGGGCGTGGAGAAGCTGGCTCGAGCGGTGCGGAGCACGCTCGGACCTCGTGGGCGCAACGCCGTGCTGGACAAGGGTTGGGGCTCGCCCAAGGTGACCAAGGACGGCGTCACGGTCGCCCAGGACATCGAGCTCGAGGACCCGTTTCAGAATCTGGGCGCACAGCTCGTGAAGGAAGCGGCCAGCAAAACGAGCGATGTGGCGGGCGACGGCACGACCACGGCGACCGTGCTGGCCGAGGGCATCTTCCGCGAAGGGCTCAAGATGATCGCCGCGGGGGCGGACTCCATGGCATTGAGCCGCGGCATTGCCAAGGCGGTGCAGGCCGTGAGCGAGGCGATCGGCAAGCAGGCCGAGCCAGTCGATGTGAAGGACAAGAAGCGTCTGCAGCAAATCGCCGCCATCGCTGGCAACAACGACCCGACGATCGGCAGCGTCTTGGCCGACGCGTTCACGAAGGTCGGCAAAGACGGCGTGATCACCGTCGAAGAGGGCCGCGGCAGCGAAACAACGGTGGATGTGGTCGAAGGAATGCAGTTCGACCGGGGCTTCCTCTCACCGCATTTTGTCACGAACGTCGACGAGCAGACAGTGGAACTGGAGAATTGCCTCATCCTTGTGTACGAGGAAAAAATTTCCAGCGCGAAGAATCTCGTGCCGCTGCTCGAGGCCGTGTCGAAGGCAGGCAAACCGCTGTTGATCATCGCCGAGGACGTCGAAGGCGAAGCGCTGGCGACGCTCGTGGTCAACAAGCTGCGCGGCATTGTGCAAGTGTGTGCGGTCAAGGCGCCGGGTTACGGCGACCGTCGCAAGGCGATGCTGGGCGACATCGCGACGCTCACGGGTGCGACCGCGATCTTCAAGGACCTCGGCATCAAGCTCGATGGCGTGAAGCTGTCGGACCTTGGCCGGGCGAAGAAAATCATCGTCACGAACGACAACACGACGATCATCGGCGGCGGCGGTGACAAGAGCGCGATTCAGGGCCGCGCCGAGCAGATTCGCCGCGAGATCGAAACGACCGACAGTGACTACGATCGCGAAAAGCTGCAAGAGCGGCTGGCCAAGCTGGCCGGCGGCGTGGCGCAGATCAAAGTCGGGGCAGCCACCGAATCGGAGCTCAAAGAGCGCAAAGCGCTGTTTGATGATGCGCGGGCGGCTACTGCCGCGGCGCTGGCCGAGGGCATCGTCCCTGGCGGCGGCGTGGCACTGCTGCGGTCGGAAAAGGTCGTCAAGAAGCTCGATCTCGAGGGCGATGAGAAGCACGGCGCCCAGATCGTCGCGAACGTGCTGCACTATCCGCTGCGTTATATCGCCGAAAACGCCGGCGTGGATGGCGACGTGGTGGTTAACCGCGTACGCCAGATGAAGGGCAAGAGCGACGGCTACAACGCCGACAAGGACGAGTACGGCGACATGATGGCGGCCGGCATCATTGATCCAGCGAAAGTCGTTCGCACGGCGCTGCAGAACGCGGCCAGCGTCGCGTCGCTGCTGCTGACCACCGAATCGCTCGTGACCGAAATCCCCAAGGAGGAAGAGGAGCCGGCTGGTGGCCATCATCACCATGACCACGGCATGGGTGGCATGGGTGGCATGGGTGGCATGGGTGGCATGGGCGGCATGATGTAGGACAAGTCGTCAGTCATCAGTGGTCCGTTGTTTGTCAAACAACGTGTCACGACTGACAACTGAAGACTGATAACTGACTAACGAACACGCAACACATAACAGGAGTTTTCACACATGGCCAAAATCAGATTGCGTCCGCTGGATGATCGCGTGGTGGTGGAGCCGCTGGAGGCGGAGGAGATGACGGCGGGCGGGATCGTGCTGCCCGATGCGGCGCAAGAGAAGCCGCAGCGCGGCAAGGTGATCGCAACCGGCCCCGGCAAGCTGCTCGATTCCGGCAACCGCGGCGAGCTTTCCGTGAAAGTCGGCGACGAGGTGATCTTCGGCAAGTACGGCGGCTCGGAAGTGGAAGTCGACGGCGATGAGTACAAGATTCTCCGCGAGAGCGACATCCTCGCGAAGGTTGTTAGTTAGTTGAAAATAATATCTCACGCAAAGGCTCAAAGACGCAAAAGATTGTTTTTTTACCACGACGGCACGAAGGACACGACGAACACATAGCACATCAAACCGACTCGAATATGCATTTGTCTTTGTTCGTTGTGTTGGTCGTGTCGTAGTGGATCAAACTGATTTATCTGCGAACTTTGCGCCTTAGCGCCTTTGCGTGAGATCCATTGACGCATTCAATTCAACAGGAACCCAAATCGTGGCAAAGCAATTAATGTTTGATGACGCCGCGCGGGCGAAGATGCTCGCCGGCGTAGACAAGCTGGCGAACGCGGTGGCCATTACGCTGGGGCCGCGTGGCCGCAACGTAATTATCAACAAATCGTTCGGCGGCCCGACCGTCACCAAGGACGGCGTCACCGTCAGCAAGGAGATTGAGCTCGAAGACCCATTCGAGAACATGGGCGCGAAGCTCGTGCACGAGGTGGCCGACAAGACCTCGTCGATCGCCGGCGACGGCACGACGACCGCCACGGTGCTCGCCCGAGCGATCCTTCGCGAGGGAACGCGCAACATCGTCGCGGGCAGCAACCCGATGGCCGTGCGGCGCGGCATCGAGAAGGCTGTGGGCGCGGCCACCGAGCAGCTCAACAAGATGTCGAAAAAGGTCTCCAGCAAAGAGGAAATCGCGCATGTGGGCGCGATCAGCGCGAACAACGACCGCGTCATCGGCGACCTGTTGGCTGACGCCATGGAGAAAGTCGGCAAGGACGGCGTGATCACGGTCGAGGAAGGCAAGACGATGGAGACCACGCTCGAGCTGGTCGAAGGCATGCAGTTCGACAAGGGCTACTTGTCGCCCTACTTCATCAATCAGCCGGCGACGATGGACTGCGTGCTCGAGGACGCATACCTGCTGATTCACGAGAAGAAAATCACCAACCTGCGCGAGCTGCTGCCGATCCTCGAGCAGGTAAGCCAGAAGGCGAAGCCGCTGCTGATCATCGCCGAGGATATTGAAGGCGAAGCGCTGGCAGCGCTGGTGGTCAACAAGCTGCGCGGCGTGCTGAACGTCTGCGCCGTGAAAGCGCCCGGCTTTGGCGACCGTCGCAAGGCGATGTTGGCCGACATCGCCACGCTCATCGGCGGCACGGTGATCAGCGAGGATCTCGGCAAGAAGCTGGAAAACGTCACGCTGGCCGAAATGGGCCGCGCCAAGAAAATCACGGTCACCAAAGACAACACGACAATTGTCCAAGGCGCCGGCCGCAGGGAGGACGTGCAGAAGCGGATCGAGCAGATTCGCAAGGCGATCGAGGCCAGCACCAGCGATTACGATCGCGAGAAGCTGCAGGAGCGGTTGGCGAAGCTGACGGGCGGCGTGGCGATCATTTCGGTCGGCGCGAGCAGCGAGGCCGACATGAAGCAGAAGAAGGCCCGCGTCGAGGACGCGCTGCACGCCACGCGGGCGGCCGTCGAGGAAGGCATTTTGCCCGGCGGCGGCGTCGCGCTGTTGCGGTGCCGCGAGGCCGTCGAAGGCGCGCGATCGGGCGCCAAGGGCGATGAGCGGATCGGGGTGGATATCGTGCTCGGCGTGCTGGCCGCGCCGCTCAAGCAGATCGTCGACAATTGCGGCATGAGCGGCAGCGTGGTGGCCGACGAAATCAGCCAGAAGCCGACGAACACCGGTTTTGACGCCAACACGGGCGAGTACGTCGACATGATGAAAGCCGGCATCCTTGATCCGACAAAGGTGGTCAAAACGGCGCTGGCCAATGCGGCCAGCATCGCCGGGCTGATGCTGACGACCGAGGCGCTGGTGACCAGCTTCGACGCCAAGGATGAGGACAAGAAGGCGGTCGTCGGCAGCATCCGCTGACGCCGCTACTGGATTCGGTTGACAGCCGCTTGCGGGCCACTTCGCCGTTGGGGCAAGTGGCCCGCTTGCATAGAATGAATGAGTAAATGCTTGAATGACGAATGACGAATGACGAATGGGCAAACGGGCTTTCATTCGTCATTCGGGAATTCGTCATTCGTCATTCCTCCTATGGCCAAGCAGCGCGATTATTACGAAGTGTTGGGCATCCAGCGATCCGCCTCCAACGGCGAGATCGCGGGGGCATATCGCAAGCTGGCCGTGAAGTATCATCCGGACAAGAACCCGGGCGACCAGGAAGCGATCGAGCGATTCAAAGAAGCGGCCGAGGCGTTTGAGGTGCTCAACGACCCGGGCAAGCGGGCCCGCTACGACCGCTTCGGCCACGCAGGTCTAAACGGCGCCGGCGGCGTGCACCACTTCACCGACGTCGAGGACATTTTTTCGGCGTTCGGCGACATTTTCGGCGACCTCTTCGGCGGGCACTCCCGCAACAGACCGCGCAAAGGGCGCGACGTGCGCTGCGACGTAACGCTCACGTTGAAGGAAGCGGCTCACGGCGTTACACGCTCCGTCGAGTTTCAGCGACATGAGCGGTGCGACAAGTGTGAAGGCACGGGAGCGGCGACCGGCAGCCGGCGCGAAGTGTGCAGTTATTGTCGCGGTCAGGGCCGCGTCATTCAGTCGGCCGGCATCGTGCGGATCCAGACGACGTGCCCGGCGTGCCATGGCGAAGGCTCGACAATCAAGCACCCGTGCCCGAGTTGCCGCGGCAGCGGGCAAGTGCTCAAGAAGGTCACGACCGAGGTACAGATCCCGCCGGGCGTGGACGACGAGATGCGCGTCCGCATCACGGGCCAGGGCGAGCCGAGTCCCAATGGCGGTCCGCCGGGCGATTGCTACTGCTTCATCTCCGTGCTCCCACACCCCTTGTTCGAGCGCGACGGACAAAACCTGATTTGCCGGGTGCCGATCACTTACGCGCAGGCCGCGCTCGGCACGACGCTGGAGGTGCCGACGCTGGATGGCCGCGGCGAGGTGGATATCACCGGCGGCACGCAATCGGGCGCGGTCTTCAAGCTGGGCGGCAAGGGGATGCCCGACCCGCGCCGCCGCGGTCTGGGCGATTTGTTGGTGCAAGTGGTGATCGAAGTTCCCAAAAAGCTCAGCAAAGAGGAACAAGTTTTGCTTCGAGAGCTAGCAGAGCTGGAGCGAAAGCATGTCGCCCCGGAGCGGAAAAGCTTCTTCGCCAAGTTGAAAGACTATTTCACGGCTGAGGAAGAGGCGCCGCAGCAACGAGATTAAATCGGAGTTGGCACATGGCAATCAAAAAACAGACCCCCGTCGACGAGGCGGACGGCGCAGCGCGACGCGATGAGAACGACGCGCCCGCCGACGCCAGCGACGAGGCGTTTGCCGAAGCGCTATCGGATACCGATCAATTGGCAAGCGAGCTAGCGGCCGCGAACGATCGCGCGCTGCGGCTCCAGGCGGAGATGCAGAACTTGCGCGGCCGCACCTCGCGCGAGATTGCCGAGGAGCGGCGGTACGCGGCCCTGCCGGTGTTGCGCGACTTGTTGCCGGTCGTCGACAACATTGACAGGGCGATCGAAGCGGCGGAAAAAGCTGGCGAGGCCGAGAACCTGCTGGAGGGTTTCCGGCTCGTGCGGCAGCAATTGTTGACGCTGCTCGACCGGTATCACTGCGAGCCGATCGCGGCCGAAGGCCAGCCTTTCGATCCGCACCTGCACGAAGCGCTCTTGCAACAGCCGTCCGCCGACGTGCCGGGCGGCCACGTCATGCAAGTCACGCAGCCCGGCTACAAGCTGCACGATCGCGTCGTGCGGCCGGCGCAAGTGATTGTTTCCAGCGGATCGCCCGGTGGTTAGCGGCGCGGTGGACCGGCGAGCCGCAAGGTCGCGACTGTTTTTTTGTGGAACTCTTTTCACACATTTTTCCCTGCCCCCTCCATCCCGCATCCTGCCTCCTTTCACTCATGCCTACTTACGACTACGAATGCGACGCGTGCGGACACTCGTTCGAGTTATTCCAATCGATCTCCGAGCCGGTGAAGAAGAAATGCCCCGAGTGCGGCAAGCCAAAGCTTCGCCGGCTGTTCGGCACGGGCGCGGCCGTGGTGTTTAAGGGCTCCGGGTTCTACCAGACCGACTACCGCAGCGAGTCGTATAAAAAAGCGGCCGAGAAGGACAAGAAACCCGCCACGGAAACGAAGAGCGAGAATAAGGGCGAGTCGACTTCGGACGCCAAACCGTCGTCCGACGCCAAATCGACCAGCGCCAAAAGCGAAAAGAAAAAGCCTGCTAAATCCGATTAGGCTGGCTTGCTGATGCGCGCCCTGTTCAAGTACGTTTCTCGGTACCGATCGTCCGCGCTGGCACTGATCATTGCCAATGGCGTGCCGCTCCTCGGCGTGTTGTTTTGGAATTGGGACGCGTTCGAAGTCGTCGCGCTGTATTGGGCGGAGAACGTCGTCATCGGGGCGATCAATGTGCTGAAAATGATCACGTGCGCGCCGCAGCCGGCAAAAATCGATTGGGAACACGGGTTCACACCGGAGGAGATAACCGCACTGAAGGAGGCCGCCGGCCTCTCCAATCGTGAGACAGACGGGGACAATGAACTCGCACAAATCAAGGCTGCCATCGAGAAAACCGGTAAGGCGAATGAAAAAGTCGCGCTCCCGGGCGGCATCGCGCAGCTTCCCGCTGTACTGACGTTTGCCTTCCTTTACGGCTGGTTCTGTCTGGGACACGGGATATTCGTGTTCGCCATGTTCGGACGCGGGGACGTGTTAGGCATGCCCATCGAATCGTTGGTGCGGCTTTCAGGTGCCACGTACAAGGAATTCTTTTGGCCTGTTTTGGCATTGGCAGCCAGCCATTCGTACTCATTCGTCGCCAATTACCTTGGCCGCGGCGAATACCGCCGCGTCAGCGTGGGTACGCTGATCTTCCAGCCCTTTAGCCGCGTGGTGCTGTTGCACGTAACGCTTATCATTGCCACGTGGTTTTTTGTATTGCTCGGAAGCCCGCTTCCTTTGCTTCTTCTCCTGGTGATCGGCAAAACGGCGCTCGATCTATTGTTCCACCTCCGCGAGCGGGCGCGTAACGCGGTTAGCTATGCTAATAGCCGGTAGAACGATGTTCGATGCGGCGCCGAGAATTAGGCCAGCGGCAGGTCGAGCCCATGCCACGCTGCGGGTGGCGGCGCGACAATGTCGACGGGCTCGCGCGTCATGGGGTGAGTGAAACCCAGTTGGCGGGCGTGCAGGGCGATCGCCCGCAGCCGCTCGTCATGAAATTGCTGTCCGAACGGTTGCGTCGAGCCGTACTGCGCGTCGCCGAAGACGGGATGGCCGCGGGATGCGGATTGAATGCGAATCTGATGCGTGCGGCCGGTTTCGAGCTCGATTTCCAACCATGAGTACATAGCCCAGCCATCCTGGCCGGGATGCTGCGGCGATGACGTGTCCGGTGTTTGAATGCCTGCAGCCGGACCGACCCGAGTTGGGTCGGCTATGTGTTTGCGGGTCAGCACGCGGTAGTGCATCACGGCCAGCTTGCCGCGTGGGTCGTCGGGCGGAACGACGATCGCCTGCGCCATGCCGTGGCGCTTGTGCAAGTAATCGGTCCACGTGCCCTCGTCCGGTTGCACGTCGCCTTGGACAAGCGCCCAATAAACCTTCGTGACGGTGCGGTCCTCGAACTGCCTGGCCAACCGTTGAGCAGCTCGAACGTGCCGGGCAAACACAATTGCGCCAGAGACCGGTCGATCGAGCCGGTGCGGCAGGCCCAGGTAGATGTTGCCCTCCTTCTGCTCGCGTTGGCGGTAGAACGCCTTCACGCGGACTTCCAGACTATCGATGCCGGCTGGTGCTTGCGTCAGCAGGCCGGGCGGCTTGTTCACCACCAGCACCGGGCCGGAGTCGTAGAGGAAATCAAGCTCCGATGAGGCTGACGCCATAAGGACTTTGCTTTCCGCCGGGCGAACCCCATCAGAACGGCCGCTGTCCCTCTGTGTGAGCGTCACGTTTGTGGTTAGTTTGGGTAATTCTTCCAGTAGGATTCCCAC
>JBBDWY010000012.1:0-49000 GCA_040902605.1 Pirellulales bacterium
CCGAATTCTCTCTGCGATGTCGTGGCTTGTTATCTGGTTCATGGTAATTCTTCCTTAAATACGGATCGCCGACCATCAACACGCCGTCGATCGATAAAGGATCCGACTTGCGGCGGTTGCTGCTTGGCGATTCTTGATCAGTAGTTCATCGCGCCGGATCGAAATACCTCGCGGCGCCTCGATTCCCAGCCGCACCCGCCCACCGCTCGTCCGAAGGACCGTGATGATAATGTTGTCGCCGATCCGAATGTTCTCGCCTGCCTTGCGTGTCAGCACTAGCATCGCAATTTCCTCCTGAAACGGTCCGTGACGGATTCAACTGCCTCCGTGCATTTGAGGCGGACAAGAGGCGACCGCAAAACATGTACCGGATGGCTGGTTTTTCCCACCTTTGTGGGTTATTGCGACAGCATTCAAGCGGCAGCGAAAAAATTCACCTGCGACATGAGAGCTTTTGGGCCGCCGCGCCTCGATTTGACACACAGCGCTCCCGACGGCACACAGCACGATTCGATTAGCCGCCGTGCAAGCGACCGCGTGCGAGTTTGCCGCCAGCGCGTTGCGAGCGACAAAGTTCCCTTTCTCCTCGCAAGGTCCGGCGCGTCGTTTGCTCGCTGCCTCACTAGCGCAGTTCGAGCGATTGAGTTACGCGCAGTCGTTCGGCGATGCGGACTATTGGAGGCGTGGATGCTAGGGAGGGTGTCATGGAACCGACTATTCATCGGTTAAAGCCGGCAGAGAAGCGGAACAGCGACTTGATCGTGGGGCGGGCTTACGAAATTCTCGACGCGCATACCCACTTTCGTGGTCGCGCTGCCCGATTCGAGTTCGTCTGCCGCGAAGATGTGCTGGTCGTGCGCGGAGCTGTTGCGACTTTTTACCTGAAGCAGCTCCTGCAGCGTGTGCTGAAAGACGTCGACGGCATCCGCGTGGTCGACAATCAAGTCACCGTCGCCACGATGGGGACGCGCCTCTGAGCGGTCGCTCGTCCGCCATACAGCGACACTTCATAGAGCACTTCCCGCGCGGTCGCGTTCTTGGTCTCAAACTTGTGCCAGCGCAGGATGTTTTGCATGCGCTGGTTATCTGCGGTGGTTTCCGCGTAAACACGGTCGATCCGCCATCGACGGCGACGCTTTTCGGCCGAAAGATTTTTGAGAACTTCTATGGCATTTGAGCACTTCGACGCGCTGCGTGCCATTTTGGCGCGCATCCGCGCCCCAGGGCACAAGGCAGCGCCTATTCTTTGTCGTCGCGGTCCGCTTCCAATTCAGCAATTCGTTGTTCGAGCCGCGCAATTCGCTCGGCAATTTCACGATCGTCGTCGGAAGCGGTTTTATCCTCTGCCTTTGGCGCGCGTTTCGCAACCGGCGTCATCGGCCATTGATCGAGCCAGGCCTTCATCCAATGCATCGGCTGGTCAAAGGGAGCGGAAGCACCATGCTTCTGAAAGTAATCGAGGTAGGCCAGCGAATTGCGAAAATACTCGCGCAGAAACTCAGTGATCACATCGTTGGCGCGAAGCATCGAATGGAGCATCGCCGTAGGGAACATGGCAATTTTATCGGGATGCTTTTCGGCAATGATTTGCACAAGCACGGACCGCGTGAGATCCTCGCCCGTTTGACTGTCGACGATTTCGACCGTTGCGCCGTCGCGAATCATTTGTTCGATCTCCGGCAGCGCGACATAGCGGCTGGTATGGCTCGCGTACAAACGGCGGTTGGGATAACGCTTGATGCGGATTGGTTCGTCGGGCATGGCGAAAGGATGCTTTTGGGATTCCGGGGCTTACCTCTTATGCGCAATTATACCCGTTTATGGTGCAAATGCAGCATCCAATAAAGCGACGGAGGTCGGAAAGGCGGATAACTAATTACGCAACTAGCAAGAATGTAAGGAGTTACATCTTTTGCTGGAATAGCAGCAACAACCCCTTGCTTTTCTGTGGCTCCCGCCGAAAAATGCTGGTAGGCCGATGCTGCAGATGCAGCATTGCCAGATATGGTGGATAACTACTACGCTTCGCCGCACTTAAACCAACACGGAGATCAAATCCATGGCTACACAAACCGAATCGGTAACGAACTTGTTCGAGCAGGCTTTCGACAACGTGCGGAAAACGGCCGAGGCCAACCTCGAAATGCAACAGGAGCTGTTCCGTCAATGGGCGACGAGCTGGCCCGGCTTTCCGCAACCACAGAATGCCTGGGTTGAGCGGGCCCAGAAGTTCCAGAAGGAGTGGGCCAAGACGGTCAAGGAGTTGTTGAGCAAGCATCGCGAGATATTGGACGAACAATATCGGCTGGCGTTGGAGTCGCTGGAAGAAGCGTTTCGCGTTGTCCAATCGTCCGATCCGCAGGAGTATGCAAAGCGGTGCGAGGCGCTTTGCAAGAAGAGCCTCGAAGTCTTGCGCGATGCGGGCGAGCTGCAAGTGAAAGAGACGCAGGAAGCGCTGAACAAGTGGATTGGATTGGCGGTGAAGGCAGCGGGCTGACCGACGGGCTTTGTGAGGCCGGCTGGACGAAAGCTGCCGGGGGTCGCAGACCCCGGCTACAGAACGAGCGGAGGATAATTCATGAAGAGCGAGGTACTCATTGTAACCGGCGTGCGAACGCCGATTGGATCGCTGGGCGGCGTGCTTTCGACGGTGCCGGCAACAGAGCTGGGCGCAACGTGCATCAAGGCTGCCCTGGAAAGGATCAAGTTGCCTGCGGACGAGGTGGATGAAGTGATCATGGGCAACGTCGTGGGCGCCGGGATTGGACAAAATCCCGCGCGCCAAGCCGCCATCAAAGCGGGCCTGCCGCCGTCGGTGGGCACCACGACGATCAACAAAGTCTGCGGCTCCGGACTCAAGGCAGTGATGTTGGCCAGTCAATCGATTCGGCTGACTGAGTCGCAAGCGGTTGTAGCGGGCGGCATGGAGAGTATGAGTCTTGCGCCCTACCTGTTGCCGCAGGCGCGGCAAGGATATCGCATGGGCAATGGCGTGCTCGTGGATTCGATGATCCAGGATGGCTTGTGGGACGTGTACGGCGATAAGCACATGGGGATTTACGGCGACCAGTGCGCAGCCAAGTGCGGCTTTTCGAAGCAAGCGCAGGATGATTTCGCGGTACGTAGTTACACGCGGGCCCGTAAGGCAATTGCCGAAGGCGTGTTCGACGATGAAGTGGTAAACGTCGAGATCAAGAGCAAGAAAGGCTCGATGACGGTAAGCGATGACGAGGAGCCGGCGCGGTTCAACGAGGACAAGCTGCGTGCACTGCGGCCGGTGTTTGGTAGCGACGGCACGGTCACCGCGGGAAACGCCTCAGGCATCAACGACGGCGCGGCGGCACTGGTGGTCGTATCCGATGCGCGTTGCGCCAGTCTGCGGCTCAAGCCGGTGGCACGGATCGTCGGGGCCGCGACGTTCAGCCGCGAACCGGAGTGGTTCACGCTGGCGCCGATCGGCGCGCTCAAGCGTCTCATGGATCGTATCAACTGGTCGCCCGATGACGTCGACTTGTTCGAGATCAACGAGGCATTCGCCGCCGTGACGATGGCGGCCGAGAAGGATCTTAAGCTGCCTTCGGAGAAAGTAAACATCTACGGTGGGGCGGTTGCGCTGGGCCATCCGATCGGCTGCAGTGGGGCGAGGATCCTTGTCACGCTGCTCAACGGCTTGAAGCGCACGGGCGGCAAGCGCGGCATCGCGAGTTTGTGTATCGGCGGCGGCGAAGCCGTGGCCCTGGCCGTGGAAACAATGTAGGTCAGTAGGAGAACCCAAGCCATGTCGGACGAGCGGGAATCCAGCAACAACAGATTCGATCCGATTTTCCAGCCGTTTGTTGATTTCTGGGCGAGCTACATCAAACAAGCCAACGACACGACGCGCGAGCTGTTCGAGGGCTTTGACGGCAATACTGACGTGAAAACCTGGCAGCGGCGGTGGTCCGATACTGTGTCGAAAAGCATGGATGCCTACATGCGCAGTCCCGTGTTCTTGCAGGCGATGAAGCAGAACACCGATGCGCTGATCAAAGTCAAGCAGCACGCCGACGACCTGGCGACCGAAATTGCTCGTAATGCGAACATTCCAACTGCCGGCGACATCAGCGGCCTGTTCGAGCGACTGCACAGCGTGGAAGAGGTTATTCTCGGCCGGCTTGCCCGTATCGAAGAGCGACTCAAAGCAATCGAGGAGCAGACCGGTGCGGGCCAACCGGTCGGCAGTACTTGAGAGTGGGTGGGCGAGGCCCCCACGGAGCCACATTTCCAATTGGCTCAGCAGGAGCTTCGCCCTCCCTGAGGCAAATGTTACCGACGTTGTCGGAGGAGAACACTCATCATGTCCACAGCAGTTGTGTCCGAAGTGGAACAGCGATTTGCCGTTCCTGATTTCAGCTTGGAAGGAAAGACAGCGTTGGTGACGGGTGGATCCCGCGGGATCGGTAAGGCGGTGGCGCTTGCGCTGGCATCGCGTGGGGCCGACGTGGGCGTCACCTGCCTTACCGGCTGTAAGTTCGCCGAGGACGTCCGGGCGCAGATTCGCGACCTTGGCCGGCGCGCCGAATACTTTGCGCACGACGTCGGCGATGCGGCCGAGGTTGACAAGTTGGCGGCCGAGGTCGCTGCGACCCTGGGCGGCATCGATATTCTCGTGAACAACGCCGGCATCACGCGAGACCGGTCGTTCAAGAAAATGACGCAAGAGATGTGGGACGCGGTGATCGCCGTGAATCTCACCGGTGTATTCGTCGTCACCAAGCAATTTATCGACGGCATGGCGGATCGCGGTTGGGGCCGCGTCATTAACATCAGCAGCATCGTGGGCGAGGTCGGCAACTTCGGGCAAGCGAATTACGCGGCCGCGAAAGCGGGCGTAATTGGCCTCACCAAGACGCTCGCGCGCGAGTACGCCCGCAAGGGCGTGACCGTGAACGCGGTGGCACCGGGCTTCATCAAGACGCGCATGCTGCAGGATGTGCCGGAGAAGGCCATCGAGGCGGTGATCAACATGACGCCTGTCGGTCGGTTGGGCGAGGCGGCGGAAGTGGCGGCAGGGGTCGCATTCCTCGCCTCGCCCGCCGCTAGCTATGTCACGGGGCATGTTCTGGACATTAACGGCGGGATGGCGATGGGGGGTTAACGAGAAAGGTGAGGCACAGCCATGAATAGCGCAATGCTTGACGTATTTCTGGACTTCCAGAAGACAGCCCAGGCGGAATCGTTGCGCGCGTGGCAGCGGTGGATGAATGCGCCTAGAGTGCCGCAAATCGCCCAAAAAGTCCGCGTGGCGACCGCGCCTCACGACGTCGTCTACGAAGAGGACTCGCTGAAGCTGCTGCGCTATCGCAACGAGCATTCGATCGACCTCGCCGAGCCGGTGTTGGTTTGCTTTGCGCTGGTGAACCGGCCGTACATTCTCGATTTGCAGCCGGATCGCAGCGTGGTGCGGCAGCTGCTGAAGCGCGGGTTCGACGTGTATCTCATCGACTGGGGAATTCCGACGGCGGCGGACCGCACATTGCGGCTGCACGACTACGTGTGCGGCTTCATGAAGAACGTGGCGGACTTCGTGTGCAGCCACTCGAATTCGCCGAAGCTGAATTTGCTCGGCTATTGCATGGGCGGGACGATGTCGGCAATGTACACGACGCTTTACCCGGAGCGCGTGAAGAACCTTATTTTGATGGCGGCGCCGATTGACTTCAGCGGCGACAAGGGTCTGTTGAACGTGTGGACACGAGAAGAATACTTCGACGTGGACGACTTCATCGATGCGTTTGGAAACTTTCCGGGATCGTTCTTGCAGACCAGCTTCCAATTGATGAAACCCATGCAAAACTACTTTGAGAAGTACATGGGCTTCGTCGACAAAATGGACGATGACGCGTATCTCGAAAACTTCTTCGCCATGGAGCGGTGGGCGAATGACAACATTCCGGTGGCGGGCGAGACATTCCGTGAGTTCGTCAAACATTTGTATCAGCAAAACGAGCTCGTAAAAGGCGAGTTTCGGCTGCGCGATGCCGCGGTGAAGCTTGAGAACATCGCGTGCCCGCTGTTGACGCTCACAGCGGATCAGGACCACCTCGTGCCGCCGAGCTCGACGCTGGCGATCAAAGACTATGTCTCGTCGAAGTTCGTGCACCACATGTCGATCAACGCCGGCCACATCGGCCTGGCGGTAAGTTCGAAGGCGCACAACCAGCTTTGGCCTGATGCGGCGATGTGGATCGCAGATCATTCGACAAGTCGGTTTTGACAGCTGTTGTGAGCTAAACCGCAAGCGGACGGGCTATGCGAATTCGCTCAGTGACCATTTTCTTTTCTCCGCGGTTCACGGTGGTTCAGGGGATTGAAAAAAATGAAATGATGGGCACATTGGGGCATAGAGCAGACTGCGTGTGGGACATTTGCCACCTACGGTCGCCGCCCGTCCAAACGTCACCCGCCTGCGTGTAACCGCTGCATCCCGGGCCGGATTTTCGCGCCGCAGAGCTGTCTCGGGCTATGAGGAAGGTTGCAAGCCTGTGCATGCCGAGACTGGTTAGTTGCGGCGCGCTTCCGGCGAGAGCTCTCGATCGCAGCGGTGCGGCGCGGACGGTCATTTCGAGTATCGACCCTAGCACAAGTCGTGGCACAATTTCAATAGATTTTTGGCCGCGCGCGCCGGTGGTCAAAAGTGGGATTGACAGTGCGAAGACGTAAGCGAGGGGCGGCGCAGCATCGTGGAGCGTGGGTAAGTGTGCCATTTGTCGCGCCAGCGCGCTGGGCCGCACACTTCTGGATGTGCGTGGCGCCGTAACTGTCATAATCGCGCTCGGAAAACGCTTCACTGCCTGCGTCGTGCAATTCAAGGGCTCGGTTTCCGTAGTGGCACTTGAATTGCATTTACTCTTGCCGTCCACCGGCATGCGGGACCGAGCTCGACTCTGGCGGATCGGACAGATGGAGTGGTCGGGCTGATCTTGCGTGCCGGTGGTTTTCTTAGTGGCACATCGCAAGACGGAGTTTTCGCGTGGCTGACCGAGCGATGATTACCGTCGATGGGAACGAGGCGGCGGCCTCGATCGCCCATCTGGCTAGTGAAGTGATCGCGATCTATCCGATCACGCCCGCCTCGCCGATGGGCGAGTTGGCGGATCATTGGACGAGCCGGCAGCGGCCGAATATTTTCGGCGCAGTGCCGGAGGTGGTAGAAATGCAGAGCGAGGCGGGCGCCGCGGCGGCCGTCCATGGAGCACTCCAGGCGGGCGCGCTCACGACGACGTTCACCGCCTCACAAGGCCTGCTGCTGATGATCCCCGAGATGTTCAAGATCGCCGGGCAGTTGATGCCGACGGTTTTCCACATAGCGGCCCGCTCGGTCGCCACGCACGCATTGTCGATCTTCGGCGACCACAGCGACGTAATGGCTTGCCGCAGCACGGGATGGGCAATGCTGGCGGCGAATTCGGTCGAAGAAGTGCAGGATTTCGCGCTCATCGCGCATGCGGCCACGCTACGGTCGCGAGTTCCGTTCCTGCACTTCTTCGACGGCTTTCGCACGTCGCACGAGTTGAACAAGATCGAAGAGCTGACGCACGACGATGTGCGGTGGATGATCGACGAGTCGCTGGTGCACGAACATCGGCGGCGGGCGCTCAATCCGGACCGGCCAGTGCTACGCGGCTCGGCGCAGAATCCGGACGTCTTCTTTCAGGCGCGCGAAGCATCCAATCCGTATTACGAGGCGGTGCCGCAAATAGTAGAGGCGATGATGGATCGGCTGGCGGAACGGACCGGTCGCTCGTATCGACTGTTCGACTACATCGGTGCTCCGGATGCCCGTGAAGTGATTGTGCTGATGGGCTCCGGGGCTGGGGCAGCCGGGGAAACGGTCGAGCGGTTAGTTGGGGAGGGCAAGAAGGTCGGCTTGCTGACCGTACGCTTATACCGCCCGTTCGACGGCGCCAGTTTTGTTGCGGCGTTGCCCAAGACGGTGCGGCGGATCGCGGTGCTGGATCGGACGAAGGAGCCGGGCGCGCTGGGCGAGCCGCTTTATCAGGATGTGGTGACGGCGCTGAGTGAGCATTGGCCGGAAGACGTAGGGCAGGCTGTGCCGACCGAGAACAGCGATATGTTTGAAGCGGCGATGGTTGGCGGCGATCGCGGCCGGCACAGCCGGCCCTACGTCGTTGGTGGCCGCTATGGATTGGCGTCGAAAGAGTTCACGCCCGCGATGGTCGCCTCGGTGTTTGAGCATCTCAGAGAGGAAAGGCCGAAGCGGCATTTTACGGTTGGCATCTACGATGACGTGACTCACTTGAGCCTTCCCTGGGACTCGACAATGAGTGTCGAGAGCAAAGATGTGACCCGTGCGGTTTTCTACGGCCTGGGCAGCGACGGCACCGTTGGTGCTAACAAGAACACGGTCAAGATCATCGGCGAGAACACGGATTTGTTCGCCCAGGGTTATTTTGTTTACGACTCGAAGAAATCGGGCGCTATCACGGTGTCGCATCTGCGGTTCAGTCCGCGGCCGATTCGATCGACCTACCTCATCGACCGCGCGAATTTCGTGGCCTGCCATCAGTTCAATCTGCTGGAGAAGATCGACCTGCTGGCGATTGCGGGCGAAGGCGCGACGTTCCTGCTCAATAGTCCGTACCCGGCCGATCGGGTATGGGACCGGCTGCCTCGCGAGGTGCAGGAGCAAATCATCTCGAAGAGGCTGCGGTTCTATGTGGTGGATGGATACGATGTGGCCCGGCTGACGGGAATGGGTGCGCGGATTAACACGCCGATGCAGAGCTGCTTCTTTGCGCTTGCCGGGCTACTCCCTCGTGATGCGGCCATCGATCACATCAAATCGGCGATCCGCAAGACCTATGGAAAACGCGGCGAGTCAATCGTAGCGCAGAATTTTACGGCGATCGACATGGCCTTGGAGCGCCTGCAAGAGGTAAAAGTTCCATCCGATGCAAACAGCCGAAAGCAACTACGGCCGCCGGTGGTGGGCAGCGAATCGGAATTTGTCAATCGCGTGACGGCGTCGATCATCGCCGGCCGTGGCGACCTGTTGCCAGTGAGTGCGCTGCCGGTGGACGGCACATTCCCGACGGCAACGGCGAAGGTTGAGAAACGCAGCATTGCGGCGGAGATTCCGATTTGGGATCCGGCGATCTGCATCGACTGCGGTTTGTGCGCGCTCGACTGCCCGCACGCGGCAATTCGGATGAAGGTGTTTCCGGAAGCGGCTCACAATGGCAGCGCGCCGGAAACATTCGCAAGCAAGGCCTGGAAAGATAAAGATCTCCCCAATCACTTGCTCACTATCCAGGTTGCGCCGGACGATTGCACGGGTTGCGGCGTGTGCGTCGATGTGTGCCCGGCGAAGAGCAAGGAAGTCGTTCGACATAAAGCAATCAACATGGAGCCGATTGGAGAACATTTGGAGCGCGAGCGGGCGAATTTCGCGTACTTCCTCGATATTCCGCAGCTCGATCGCACGAAAGCAAAGATCGACGTCGTGAAGGGCTCGCAGCTACTGGAGCCGCTGTTCGAGTTCTCCGGCGCGTGCGCGGGCTGCGGCGAGACTCCTTACCTGAAACTGATGAGCCAGTTGTTCGGCGACCGGGCGATTGTGGCGAATGCGACCGGTTGCTCGTCAATTTACGGAGGAAACCTCCCCACCACGCCGTGGACGACTAACCCTCAAGGTTGCGGCCCGGCTTGGTGCAATTCACTCTTCGAGGACAACGGCGAGTTCGGCCTGGGAATCCGGCTTTCGCTCGATCAGCAGCGCGACTACGCCGAGTATTTACTCAAGCAACTATCGCTGCAAATTGGGAATGGGCTCGCGGAAGCGTTATTGAAAACGGACCAATCGAATGAAGCCGGGATTATCGAACAACGCGAGCGAGTGGCGCGACTGAAGTTGCGGCTGGCGGAGATCACTGTAGCCGGCCACTCCGAAGCCGGCGTCTCAGAGGCCAGCTACAGGCAAGCGCGCGAGCTGGCGAGCGTGGCGGATGCGCTGGTGCGGCGGAGCGTGTGGATCGTGGGTGGCGATGGCTGGGCGTACGACATCGGGTTTGGCGGCCTGGATCATGTGCTGGCTACCAATCGCGACGTCAATATTCTCGTGCTTGATACGGGTGTGTATTCAAACACGGGCGGCCAGGCTTCAAAAGCCACGCCGCGAGCGGCCGCGGCCAAGTTTGCTGCCAACGGCAAGGACGTTCGCAAAAAAGATCTCGGTATGCTGGCCGTGGCGTACGGCAACGTTTACGTCGCGCAGGTTGCAATGGGTGCAAACCCAAACCAGACGCTCAAGTCCTTCTTGGAGGCCGAGTCGTACCATGGGCCGTCGCTAATCTTGGCGTACAGCCAGTGCATCGCACATGGCATCAACATGACGCAGGGCATGACGCATCAGAAGACGGTGGTGCAGACGGGGCTCTGGCCGCTGTACCGGTTCGATCCACGATTGGCGCACGCCGGCGAGCATCCATTCCATCTGGACAGCCGCAAGCCGACGATTCCGTTCGCCGAGCTCGCGCAGCAGGAAGCCCGGTTTGCGATGGTGGCTCGCAGCGATCCGGAAAACGCGGCGCGGCTCACGGCCCTGGCACAAAAGGACATCGACGATCAGTGGCACTATTACGAGCAAATGGCTGGTGTGCAGCGAAACATTGAATGCAATGGTGAGGAGGTGCAGCCGTGCGTGCCAGCTTAACGACGAGATACCTGGGCCTGAGACTGAAGAACCCGGTGGTTGCGTCGGCCGGGCCTTTGACGGGCGATTTAGACACGCTGTGCGAATTGGAACAAGCCGGGGTGGCGGCCGCTGTGTTGCCGTCGCTTTTCGAAGAGCAAATTTCGCGCGACGAGCAGCGGGTGCACCTGTTGTACGAACACCAGTCGTTCTCGTCGGCCGAGTCGCTATCGTACTTTCCGCGTATTGACGACTACAACGTGGGCCCGCGCGAGTATTTGAAGCTACTCGAAAAGGCCAAGAAGTCGGTTTCGATTCCCGTGATTGGCAGCCTCAACGGTAGTTCGCCCGGCGGCTGGGTCCGCTACGCCAAGCTGATTCAGGAAGCCGGCGCCGATGCGATCGAGCTCAACATTTACTTCGTGCCGACCGATCCCGATATGTCGCCCGAGGATGTCGAATGGCGGTACGTCGATCTGGTGGCAACGGTTCACGATGTGGTTTCTATTCCAGTCGCAGTGAAGATAGGCGCTCAATTCACCAACCTCTCCAACTTCATTCCACGATTGGCACAAGCTGGTGCGAAAGGCGTCGTGTTGTTCAATCGTTATTTGGAACCAGACATAGACTTGGACACGTTGCAAATCACACCGCGTCTGGTGCTGAGTAACCGGAGCGAGCTGCGTTTGCCGCTGCGGTGGATCGCGATTTTGCGCGACCAAGTGTCGATCTCGCTGGCCGCGACGAGCGGCATCCACCAACCCGAAGACGTTATCAAGCTGCTGCTCGTTGGGGCCGACGCATGCATGATCACTTCCACACTGCTAAGGCACGGAGTGGAATACGTCGGCGAAATGTTAAAGGCAATTCAGGATTGGCTCGACGCGAACGAATACGAATCGGTCGAACAGCTAAAAGGCAGCATGAGCTATGGCAACTGCCCCGATTCGGGCAATTTGGAACGGGCCAATTACATGAAGGCAATTGTTTCGTATACGGCCGCATATACAGCGTAAGGTGACCAAAGGAGACGGAGCCATGAACAAGAACGAACTTATCAAAACGCTGCAGGAAAATCGCTTCCTGCATGACATCGATCCGGCGCACCTGGCGCAGATTGCGAATATTGCTCAGCTTTGCGATTTTGCTCCGCACGACGTGGTGTTTCGCGAAGGGCAAAACGCGGACAGCGTTTACCTGGTTGTATCCGGCAAATTATCGTTGGAGTTGTCACCTTCTACGATTTATCGGAAACATTTGGTGAGCGTCGGGCCAGGTGAAATGCTTGGTTGGTCGTCGCTGGTCGAGAACCCGCGCTTCGCGGCGACGGCTGTCGTTGTCGATCCCGCGCGACTGGTGCGAATCGACGGACAGCGCTTGCGGGCAATTTGCGACGACGATCCTCGATTCGGCTACGAATTTATGCGTCGCACGATGCGGGCCCTGGCGAACCGGCTGACGGCGACGTGGACTCAACTCTCGCATTTGTACGTGTCCCATTACTTGCCGGTGACGGCTTCCATGGACGAATGAAAACGGTAATGCAACCTGAGTCTCACGAGGATGGTTCATCGAAAGATTTTCGTACCGACGTTATCGTAGCGGGTTTCGGCAGCCCGCACGGCGATGATCAAGCGGGTTGGCAAGTAGTCGCCTTGCTTGGACGGCGTCCCGATTTGCCGGCGCGGCTCGTGACGATAACGGAAGGCACACAGCTTGTGGATGAAATCGAGCGGTGCGACGGGCTGATCATTGTCGACGCCTGCCGTGGCGGCGCACAAATAGGAACCGTCACGCGCCTGGAGTGGCCTGATCCGCGAGTGCGCCAGTATCACAACCACTCAACGCATGGAATCGGATTATGCAACGCCTTAGAACTGGCCGAGCGGCTTGGGCGCATGCCACCAAACGTGGATGTTTTTGGAATTGAAATCGGCAGCTGCCGACCACTTGATGAGATTAGCGCCGAGGTGGTACAGGCTGTGGCTGAATTAGTGGAGATCATTTCCGCTGAGCTTTGCGAGACAGTCCATGCATGAACGGTCGTTGGTGAAAGCGCTGCTGCGGCAGGTCGAGGGTGTGGCGGCCGAGCATCCCGGGAGTCACGTCCTATCGATTCGAGTGCGCATTGGCGAGTTTTCCGGCGTGGAGCCGGAATTGCTCGCCAGCGCTTACGACGACCTCGTCATGAATACGCCGTTTTGTGGCGCTGCGCTCGACTTGGAGCGGGTGCCATTGGAAGGAGTTTGCGAGCAATGTGGTAGTCGCTTTGGAATTGAACGATTTAATTTCCAATGTGCCAAATGCGGCAGCCTGAGACTAACGGTCCATGGAGGAGAAGAGATGCTGCTGGACGCGGTCACGATGGAGGAGGCGCAAGCGTGAACAAGGATTCTCTTATCGAGACTCTGCGGGAGATCCGGTTTCTACAGGACATCGGTCCGATGCATTTGGAGCAAATCGCCAAGATTGCCCGACTGCGGGATTTTCATGACGGAGATGTCGTGTTTCGCCAAGGTGACGTCGCTCAACATATTTATCTGGTTGTCCACGGAAACGTGTCGCTGGAGATATGTGCGGCCGGCTCTGGTTGCAAGCCAATCCTCACGCTGGGCCCCGGTGAGCTTTTAGGCTGGTCGTCTGTCTTGGAGCAACTCAGTTACACCGCGAGATCCCGGGCCCTCAATACGACGCGGCTGGTGGAAATCAACGTCGCTCAACTCCTGGCGATTTTCGATCACGATCCGCAATTCGGTTACGAGCTGATGCGCCAGGTCGCGCTGGCACTCGCCAAGCGGCTCAGCGCGACACGCATGCAGTTTTTGGACGTGTATGGCGAGCATCTGCCGGTCGTTCACAAAGACGAGGCCCGCGATGCCTATTAGGCAAGTTCCCATCGGCTCGTACTTGAGTATCGATGCCACGCAGCTGCAGGTATTGATCGCCGCATTACGGGGTTTGGGTTACCGCACGGTGGGACCGCGGATTGCGGACGGCGCAATCATCTATGCCGATTTGCATTCCATTGACCAATTGCCGCTTGGTTATATCGATCGTCAAGACGGGGGGCTATACCGGTTGGAGAAGGCAGAAGAAGCCGGGTACTTCGATTATGTGGTCGGACCGCACTCGCTGAAAAACTACTTGTTTCCGCCCCGCGAGACGCTGTTGGAAAGCGTCCGCGAAAACGGCACGGTGCGAATGACGCCGCCGGAGATCGATCCGACGCCGCTGGCGGTAATCGGCGTGCGGCCGTGCGATCTGGTCGCTCTGGCGATTCAGGACAAGGTTTTCTTGGGGGGGTCCTATGTTGATCCGGCGTATAAGGCGCGCCGGGAAAACTTGTTTGTCGTGGCCGTCAATTGCCGGCGGGCCGCGGCGACGTGCTTTTGCCATTCCATGGACACGGGGCCGGATGTGAGGGGTGGGTTCGACCTCGCGCTCACGGAAGTCGATGGGCACTTCGTGATCGAAATCGGTTCGGCGGCCGGGGCTGACGTGATGGTGGAGATCGAATGGACCACTGCGCCACGGCGAGACGTTGAGGAAGCACGTGCGATTTCCGACGCTCTCAAAGATCGGATGCGCAAGCGCGATCAGGTTCCTTATTCTCAGCAGCAGGGTACCCGCCAGCGGTTCATGGATACGACCGACATCCGTAACTTGCTGGTGGATAATCTGGAGCACCCGCGCTGGGAGGAAGTCGCGGAGCGGTGTCTGGCTTGCGGCAATTGCACGCTGGTTTGTCCGACCTGCTTTTGCGCATCGGTGGAGGACATCAGCGATTTAACAGGCGACAACGTGCGTCGTGAGCGGGCGTGGGATTCCTGCTTCAATGCCGAGCATTCGTATATGAACACGGGTACGGTCCGCAAGACGATCGCCTCACGCTACCGCCAGTGGCTCACGCACAAGCTGGCCACCTGGCACGACCAGTTCGGCACCAGCGGGTGCGTCGGCTGTGGACGGTGCATCACGTGGTGTCCCGTGGGGATTGATATAACGGAGGAAGTGGCGGCGATACGGGGATAACAACCATGATAGCACTCTTGGACCAGCCGCCGGCACATCATCCGTGGGTTGCGCATTCGGCGCGAATCGTCGGAATCCATTCGGAAGTGCCGAACGTCGCCACCTACGATTTGGCATTCGACAATCCGCAAGTTGCAGCAGCCTATCGGTTCGTGCCGGGGCAGTTCAACATGCTGTATCTGCCTGGCTACGGTGAGTCGGCTATATCGATCAGCTCCGACCCCTCGCGGCGCGATCTGCTGTCGCACACCATTCGCGTCGCGGGGAACGTGACTCAGGCGATTGCGAAAAAGAAAGTTGGCGACCGCATCGGGGTGCGGGGGCCGTTCGGATCGAGCTGGCCGGTCGGGAACCACGCAGGGATGCGCGGTCGGTGCCGCGGGAATGACATCGTAATTGCCTGCGGCGGCATTGGGCTCGCGCCGCTACGGCCGGCGATTTTCCACATTCTGAATCATCGCGCCGATTATGGTCGTGTTGTTCTGCTTTACGGAGCTCGGACAAGCAAGGATTTGCTCTACACTTCGGAGTTTGATGCCTGGCGCCGCGGTGGCATGGAAGTGGAAGTGACCGTGGACATTGGCGACGCCGATTGGAAAGGCCACATCGGTGTTGTGCCGGTGCTGTTTTACCGGCTCCGCTTGCAGCCGGCGCAAACGACGGTTATGACGTGCGGGCCGGAGATCATGATGCGGTTTGTGGTGTTCGAGGCACTGGCGCGGCGCATTGCAGCGGAAAGCATTTTCCTGTCCTTGGAGCGAAACATGAGCTGCGGGATGGGCTTTTGCGGGCACTGCCAGGTTGGGCCTTATTTCGTGTGCAAGGACGGGCCCGTGTTTGATTTCAGTGAGGTGGAGACGTTCTTCAATGTGGAGGACCTCTAATGGCCACCAAGCCCACGATCGCGGTGTTCAAGTTCGCGTCCTGCGACGGCTGCCAGCTCTCGCTGCTGGATGCCGAGGATGAACTGCTCGCGGTCGCCGAAGCTGTCGAGATCGCGTACTTCCTCGAGGCGCGTTCCCAGCAGATTGCCGGGCCGTACGATGTCGGCCTGGTAGAGGGCTCCATCACCACGCCGCACGATGCGGAGCGAATTCGAGAAATTCGCGAGCAGTGCCGCTTTTTGGTCACCATCGGCGCCTGTGCGACGGCGGGCGGCATCCAGGCACTTCGCAACTGGGTCAATGTCGACGACTTCATCAACAACGTATACGTAAGGCCGGATTATATTTCGACGCTCAGCACGAGCACGCCGATTTCCGCCCATGTGAAGGTCGATTTCGAGCTGCGAGGCTGTCCAATCAATAAAAATCAGCTTGTCGCATTGATCGCTGACTTGTTGCACGGCCGCAAGCCGCGGGTCCCCACCTATAGCGTTTGCATCGAGTGCAAGCGCCGCGGCGTCGTCTGCGTGGCAGTGGCGCGGGGCGTCGCGTGCCTGGGCCCTGTGACGCAATCGGGCTGCGGGATCATATGCCCATCGTATAACCGAGATTGCTACGGCTGTTTCGGACCGAAGGAAAACGCCAACGTGACGAGTCTTACGGGCCACTACGCTGCCCATGGGGTGCCGAAGGAACATCTCGTCCGATTAGTGCGGAATTTCAACGCCTACGCGCCGGAGTTTCGTGCCGGGAGCGACGCGTTAGAGAACGCGATCGAATAACGCTGTTTTTTGAAGGATTCAAGATGCCTGCTAATCGCACATTTGAAGTCAAGGCGCTGTCCCGTGTCGAAGGCGAAGGTGCGCTGTACGTGAAGCTTAGGGGCCACGAAGTGGAACACGTCGAGCTGAATATCTATGAACCGCCGCGCTTTTTTGAAAGCTTTTTGCGCGGCCGTGCGATACATGAGGTGCCCGACATCACGGCCCGCATTTGTGGCATCTGCCCAGTGGCGTATCAGATGTCGTCGTGTCACGCGTTGGAAAAAGCGTTGGGTATCATCGTCACGCCTGAAATTCGCATGCTGCGGCGGCTGCTGTACTGCGCCGAATGGATTGAAAGCCACGCGCTGCACATATTTCTGCTGCACGCCCCCGACTTTCTGGGCTACGAAAGCGGCATCACCATGGCGACGGATCATCGCGAGGTGGTTGAGAAGGGTCTGCGGATGAAGAAAATCGGCAACGACCTGTTGGCCATACTCGGTGGCCGGGCCATTCATCCGATCAACGTCACAGTGGGTGGATTCTACCGGGCGCCGTCTCGCGAAATGCTCAAGCGGTTGCTGCCGGATCTCGAATGGGGGCTGCAGGCTTCGATTGAAACACTCGAGCTGGTGTCGAGTTTTGATTTCCCCGATTTGGAACTGGATTATGAATGCGTTTCGCTTAAGCATCCGGACGAGTATCCGATGAACGAAGGGCGGATTGTCTCGACAAGCGCGCTCGATATTCCAGTCGAGGAGTATGAGCAGCACTTTGACGAGCGGCACATGCCGCAAAGCACTGCGCTGTATAGCGTGATGCTACCAGAGGAGAAGTCTTATCTGGTCGGGCCGCTGGCGCGGATCAACCTGTGCTTCGATCAGTTGTCGCCAGCTGCCAAACGGGCGGCGGAAAGGTGCAGGATCAGCTGGCCGTCGCGCAATAACTTCCAGAGCATCGTCGTGCGGGCAATCGAATTGATCGACGCGTACGAAGAGGCCGTTTCGATCGTCAAGAGCTACAACGCCGAGCCGGCGGAAAGCCGCGTGCTGTTCACGCCGAAGCCGGGCGTCGGCTGCCACGCCACCGAGGCTCCGCGCGGCCTGTTGTATCACCGCTATCGGATCGGCGACGACGGCCTGATTGCGGAAGCGAAGATCGTGCCGCCCACTTCGCAAAATCAAGGACAAATTGAAGACGATTTGCGGGCGTACGTGCCGCGGGTGGCGGCGTTTGATGATGCGGTCGCCACGCGGAAATGTGAACATCTGATTCGCAATTACGATCCATGCATCAGTTGTTCGACGCACTTTTTGGATCTGCGAATTGAAAGAGGGTGAATTCATTTTGTAGCCGGGGCCTGGTGACCCCGGCATTCATCCCAGGGACCGGCCTCTCAGAGGCCGGCTACGGTAACCATGGCTACTAAAACGATTCAAGTAAAGCGGGACATTCGAGCGGAACATTTGGCCGCGGCGAACGAGTTTCGCCACAAGATGGCTCGCCAGGGAACGCTGGTTGTGCGGCTCATTTCCTCGCCCGGCTCCGGCAAGACGGCGCTGCTGGAAAAAACTGCGCAGCGGATCGGCCAGTCGCACGCTATCGGAGTTCTGGTGGGCGACGTGGAAACCGACCGCGATGCTCAGCGCCTGGCGCCGTTCGCCCCCACGGTGCAGATTACGACCGGCGGAGCATGTCACCTGGAAATCCCACTTGTCGTGCGCGCGTTGTCGAGATTCAAGAAGGCACGATTCGATATCTTATTTATTGAGGACGTCGGCAACCTGGTGTGCCCAGCATCGCACGATTTGGGCGAGCACCTGCGCGTGCTGCTCTTGAGCTCGACGGAAGGTGACGACAAGCCCGGCAAATACCCGAAGGCATTTCGTACGAGCGACGTGCTGGTGATCAGCAAAGCGGATTTGTTACCGCATGTGCCGTTCTCGGTGAAGCAGGCTGAAAAGGACGCCCGCAGGATTCAACCGGCGCTGAAGTGTTTCACGCTCTCCGCGCAGACGGGTGATGGCGTAACGGAGTGGTGCAAGCTTTTGGAGCGCGAACGGAAGCGCTTAGTGGCGGCCGGTAAAGCGGAGGTGGAAGACGGCGAGATCTCCGGAGTGCTGCGCACCGCAGGTCCGTCGACACGTGGCGTCGCAGCAAAGAAATCCACAGCCCGGCGTGTCGAGCGTCCAAAATCGACGATTACGAAGATCGGCAAGGAATAATGGCGTGTCACGAGTAAGTCAAAGTCTGAATGGCACGGTTGCAAGCCGTGGGACCAATAGCAGCCACCAAGCTTCGAGCGCTCTCGGGGCTCGCCGGCTTGTATTGGCTGGCGGCGTGCAAGGGCTCGGCGTGCGTCCGGCGATTTTTCGTCTTGCTACGCAGCTTGCTTTAAATGGCAGCGTGCGGAATACATCCGGCGGCGTGGAAATCGAAATTGAGGGGCCGGCCGATAAACTCAACCGCTTTGAGGATCTGCTGCCGAGCTCGCTGCCGGCTGCGGCATCGCCTGTACGACTGAAGTCCGAGCCGCTCACACCAGACGGACGCGAGCATTTCACCATTCTCAAAGAACCGTCGCATGGGCCGCTCTCCGTGCTCATGCCGGAGGATCGAGGCCTATGCCCAGGCTGCGCCGAGGAAATTACCAGCCGTGACGACCGCCGCCACGGGTATCCGTTTACGAGCTGCACGCAATGCGGCCCGCGATATACGGTAATTCGCGCGATGCCGTTTGAGCGGGCGGACACGACCATGGCCGAATTCCCGCTATGCCCGGCTTGCCGCGGTGAATACGAGCGGCCTGGCGACCGACGATTTCACGCGCAAACGACGGCCTGCGAAAAATGCGGGCCGCGCGTGTGGGGCAAGGCCGATGGAGGAAGCAACAAACAATATGCCGAGGAGGCGCTAAAGGCTGCGGTCGCAAATCTAGCAGCAGGGAAAATTGTCGCCTTGCGTGGGCTGGGTGGATATCAGCTTCTAGTGGACGCGACGAACGAGGCCGCCGTTCGGCGACTGCGCGAGCGCAAGTGTCGCCGTGCCAAGCCGTTGGCCGTGATGGTGGCGTCGATCGCAGCCGCCCGAAAGCTGGCTCATTTCGACGAGCACGAGATCGCGGCTTTCAATGATCCGTCGGCGCCGATCGTGCTGGTTCGCGCGCACTCAGGCAATGGATTGGCGGCGTCGATCCACCCGCATCTCGACACACTCGGCCTGATGCGCCCGACCACGCCGCTGCATGCCATCCTGACGCGAGATTTCCGCCGGCCGCTGGTTTGCACGAGCGGCAACCGGGAAGGCGATCCGCTGGAGTTTGATGTCGCAGCGGCCGAGAAACAGTTGGCGGGGATTGCCGATTTTTGGCTGCACCATGATCGGAAGATCGCGCGACCGATCGACGACAGCGTGGTCCGCGTTATCGCGGGACGGCGCGTCACGATCCGGTTGGCGCGCGGTCTGGCGCCGCTGTCGCTGGACTTGCCGGCAATGCCGCCGACGATCGCTGTGGGTGGATTCCTGAAGTCGGCCGCTGCCTGGTCGAACGGCGCGCAGGCGGTGCTCGGGCCGCATGTAGGCGATCAGGAAACTTTGGCCGCACGTCAACGGTTTCTCGCCCACTTGAAAGACTGGCATCGACTGTACCGGTTCCGCCCCGCGCAGCTGGTGCACGACATGCACCCGGAGTATTTCTCCACCCAGTGGGCAAAAAAGCAGCCGGTTCGGCAACTCGCGGTGCAGCATCATCATGCGCACGTTGTGGCAGGCATGCTGGAACACGGCTGGCTTGATCGGCGCGTGCTCGGCGTGGCGTGGGACGGCACGGGTTACGGCAGCGACGGCACCATATGGGGCGGTGAGTTCCTCGTTGGTTCAGCAAGCGGATTTGAGCGAGTGGCGCGCGTGCGGCCGTTCTCGCTGCCCGGCGGCGAAGCTGCGATTCGTGAGCCGTGGCGGATTGCCGTGAGCGTGTCCCGGCAGCTTGATCGGCCGATTAACCTCGCACTATGGCCCGGGTGGGGAGTGAATGCCATGCAAGTCGAATCGGTAGCGCGGATTGTCGGTCGGCCGCAGCTCTCGCCAGTCACCTCGAGCGCCGGCCGCTTGATCGACGCGGCGGCAGCGTTGATCCTGGGGATCGACCGGGCTGACTTCGACGGACAAGCGGCGATGCGGCTGGAAGCAGCAGCGGATGGAGACGCGCGGGGTTGGTACCATTTTCCAGTCACGGATGATGAGCTGCCGGAGCTTGATTGGCGTCCGCTGTTTACTGGATTGCTTGCCGATCAACAGCGCGGGGTCGATCCAGCCACGCTGGCCATGCGATTTCACCGCAGTCTCGCGTACGGGATCATCGGCGTTTGCCGCCGCTGGAGTGAGCTGCGAGTGGTGCTGTCGGGAGGGGTATTTCAGAATAGACTGCTGACGGAGCTGGTTGCCGAGATGATTGACAGCAAGTGTCAGAAGCTGGGTCAGCCGGGAATTATCCCGCCCAACGACGGCGGCCTGGCCGCGGGACAACTTGCAATTGCGGCGGCGCAAAGAGGCGACCTGTCATGTGCTTAGCGATTCCGGGACAAGTAGTGGAGCTGCTCGATGCCGATTCACCGTTCACGGCGGCGGTCGTCGAATTCGGCGGCCTGAGGCGGCAAGTCAGCCTGGCTTGTGTACCGGACGCGGCGATAGGCGATTACGTGCTGGTTCACGCCGGTGTGGCGATCAGTCGTATCAATGCAGAGGAGGCAGCGAAGGTGTTGGCGGCGTTGGAGGAGCTGGATTTGGGCGAGGAGTAGTCAAGGAATTGCGCGGCATGAAGTTTGTCGATGAATATCGCCGGCCGGAGCATTGCGAACGGTTATTGAACGAGATTCGCCAAATCGCGTCGCGGTCCTGGTCGTTGATGGAAGTGTGCGGCGGTCAGACGCACGGGTTGTTGCGCTACGGGATCGACACGGCCTTGGACGGCGTCGTGCAGTTGATTCATGGACCGGGTTGCCCCGTGTGCGTCACGCCGTTGGAATCCATTGACTTGGCGATTGAGCTGGCGCGGCAGCCCGACGTAACAGTTGCGAGTTTTGGCGACATGCTGCGCGTGCCGGGTAGCCGCGAAAGTTTGCTGCAGGCCCGCGCCCAGGGCGGCAACGTGCAAATTGTGTATTCGCCGCTCGACGCGGTGCGATTTGCCGAGCATCACCGCGATCTTCAGGTGGTGTTTTTCGCCGTCGGCTTTGAGACTACGGCGCCGGCCACCGCGCTCGCCGTGCATCAGGCCGCGGAGCTTGGCCTGACGAATTTCTCGCTGCTGGTGTCGCACGTTCGGGTGCAGCCGGCGATGGAGATGCTGGCCGCGAGCAAGGACAATACGGTTCAAGGCTTTCTCGCCGCCGGGCATGTATGCACCGTGGCCGGTTACAACAGCTATAAGAGTTTTGTGGAGCGGTTTCGTTTGCCGGTGGTCGTTACGGGCTTCGAGCCGGTTGACCTGTTGATGGGAATCAGAGAATGTGTGCGGCAGCTTGAAAACGGCGAGGCGTCGGTGGCGAATTGCTACAGCAGATCGGTGGCGCCGCCGGGAAATGAGCGGGCCTTGGCGATCATGGATGATGTCTATGAGATCTGCGACCGGCCGTGGCGAGGTTTGGGAATTGTGCCCAACGGCGGCTTCGGATTGCGCGCCAAGTGGGCGGCACTCGACGCCGAACGACGCTTCGCTCATACGGGCGCTGCGGTCACGGAATGTTCCGAGTGCCGTAGCGGCGACGTGCTGACGGGGCGAATCAAGCCGACGGAATGTGCTCACTTCGGCGTGCGCTGTACGCCAGACTCGCCGCTCGGGGCGCCGATGGTGTCGGCCGAAGGCGCTTGCGCTGCGTATTACCGTTACTCGCCAGCAAACGGCGCCGCGAAAGCGCAAGCGGTATGAATAGCAATGGAAGCAACCATCAAAAGTATGAGCTGTCCCGTGCCGAGCGTCGCGGCTGGCGACCGCGTGATGCTCGCGCACGGCGAAGGCGGCCGGTTGATGCGGCAACTGATCCGCCGGCGGATCGTGCCGGCCGTCGACAATGAGTTTCTGCGGCTCGCCGGAGACGCGGCAGTTCTGCCATCCGTTCGCGGGCCGCTGGCGATGACGACGGACAGCTTCGTGGTGTCGCCAATCTTTTTTCCCGGCGGCGATATCGGCTCGCTTGCCGTGTATGGGACGGTGAACGATCTGGCCGTCGCCGGAGCTCGGCCGCGCTGGATCAGCCTGGCATTGATTCTCGAAGAAGGACTGGAAATGGCGGTGCTGGAACGCGTGCTGGCGAGCGTCGCGGCTGCGGCAAGACGGGTCGGTGTATTGGTTGTGACAGGCGATACGAAAGTGGTGCCGCGCGGCGCGGCCGATCAATTGTTCATCAACACGACGGGCATTGGTGAAATCGTCGCACCGCCGCCGGAGGGGCCGGCTGCACTCGAGATGGGCGATGAGCTGATTGTCACGGGGCCGATCGGGCGTCATGGGATTGCGGTGATGAGTGCCCGCGAAGGGCTCGAATTCGATCCGCCGCCCGAAAGTGACAGTGCGCCGTTGGTTGATGCCGTAGCAGCACTTCAGCAAGCGGGCGTTTCGTTGCGCGCAATGCGCGACGCAACCCGGGGCGGGCTTGGCGCCATCCTTCACGAATGGGCCGAGGCCAGCGGGAAAACGCTCGCCATTGAGGAGCGGCTGCTGCCAGTGGGCGCTGAAGTGCGCGGCGCGTGCGAGCTGCTCGGCTTGGATCCGATCCACGTCGCCAATGAAGGCACGATGGCTGTGGCTGTTCCTCACGGGAATGCGGATAGAGCGATTAACGCCTTATGCTCTGTTCCCGAAACGGCACAGTCAGCTTACATCGGGCGCGTTGAGCCACGAGGATTAGCAGCTGTTGTGGTCGCACGAGGTGTCCATCAAACGATACCGCTCGACGAACCGGTTGGCGCGCCGTTGCCCCGGATCTGCTGACAGCTGTCATTTCTGACTTTCTGTGATTCGATTGTATATAAAGTGTGCAAGCCATAGGCCCGCGCATGTTCCCGCGAAGAATACGACCGCTGCTGCGGCGAATTCATACGAAGTTGCGTGTGCTATCAATCGCATGTTGATCTCCTTGGTATGCTGTTTCCCGTTTACTCAACCAAATCTTCCGTATTCTGCCGTTGCGTTCGAGTGTATCGATTTGGCACACCGGTGTGCCGATTGACACGCTCGGCGCGCCGGATATCGTTGCGAATTCGGCGGAAGCGTCCTAACGGCGAAGCGACGCGGCTTCATTAACATCGATTTTGCCGATAGTTCCTGGCGAGTGTTTGCCTGCGCCCCGTCACGATCGGTAAATACGCACGCGGTGAACCGGCGGCATCAGCTTTGCGTTGAAACTCTTATGCCAACGACATGTCAACAAAGTGTCGATAAGGATCCATCCCATGGATATTTTGAATGAGTTCGACGAACATCTGGCAGAACTACGAGCGCACGTATGTAGCCGCTGCATCGAGCGTCTGCCGGGCGCGCCCCCTTGTGGAAATTTGGGGAAAGGCTGCGGCATCGAACAACACGTGCCTAAACTGGTTGCGATTTGCCGATCGACCGACACTGCACTAATGGACCCCTATATCGAAAAGTTGCACGACATCATCTGTCCGCAGTGCGAATTCAAAGACACGCCCTCGTGCCCATGTCCATTGGATTACCTATTGCAACTGGCCGTCGAGGCCGTGGAGAAGGTCGAACGACGCCGAACGGCGCGCCAAGCTGGCGCGCATCAAACCGATTGAGGGGATATTAACGTGAACCAAGTAATCCAGATCGATGATGCAATTTCTGTCGGTGGCCAGCTCAACACGAATCAGCTCAAGCAATTGGCCGACGACAGCTTCAAGACGATCATCAACCTGCAGACGGACGGCGAGACAAATCAGCTCTTGTCGCCGGAGGCCGAGTGCCGCAAGGTCCGCGACTTGGGAATGCAGTATGTTCATTTTCCAGTTTCCCTGGTGACGATGAGCCCCGACAAAGTGGACGAGTTTCGCCAGCGGCTGAAAAAATGGCCGACGCCGGTCTTCGTGCATTGCAGCTCCGGGAAGCGGGCTGGCGCCTTTGTCATGATGGACAAGGCGGTCAGACAGGGTTGGACCGGCGAAGACACGCTCGCTAAGGCCGCACGCATGGGCTTCGAGTGCGACGTCGCAGAGATCAAGGAGTTCGTAAAGTACTACGTCAATAGCCGACGACCGTGAGGCTTAGGCCTACGCCACGGTTGTCTGGCCGGCTTGCGCTACTCGAATTCGCTTCTCTGCGATTTGAAGAGCTACGAGCGCCAATCGGCGCCTGCCCGGTGGGAGTCACACCTTGGAGAGACTCGACGGGCTGGTGTACTTCTGATGGTTCGGGCGCGCGCAGCCGCGTAGCTGCGACCTGGGCCTGACGGCTGTAGTCGATCGACTCGCCGAGGATACGTGCGGCTTCCTGGTCGGCATGGAAACCCATCGAGTTCTCGCTGCTGACGAAGTCGAGCCGCCACATGGATTTCTTTTGCAATTCCAAGATCGGGGCAAGTTTTTCCGTCGTTGCGCCCGCGGCCTGAGCCTGGCGAATCGCGTCGAGCATATCGGTCATGGCAGTCGCGGCGCGGTCCAGCAGCGCCTCAGTGCGTTTCTGGATCGTCTCCACCTTTTCGCGCAATTCACTTTCTGGCACGTTATGGCAGGTCTGGCAGGAATTATTGATGTTGAGCAGTGGGCTGCGAACCCAGTGGCTGCTCACTTTCATCGCACCCTGGCGCTCGTAGGGCATGTGGCAATCGGCGCAGCTCACGCCGCTGCGAGCATGGATGCCCTGACTCCAAAGTTCAAACTCGGGGTGCTGAGCTTTGTAGACGCGAGCGCCGGTTTCGCCATGCTCGAAATCGAAAAACGGCGTGCCATCCGGGAACTTATGGTGATTGTAGGTTTGCTCGATTTGTTCGACCTTGAGGCCGTTAGTCCAGGGGAAGAACAGCGTCTCCTTCGTCGCGCAGTAATATTCCACGTGACATTGTGCGCACACGAAGGTGCGCATTTCCTGGCGACTGGCATCGGTATTCGGGTCGTATGGGTTCAAACGCTCACCTTGGCGCCAGCGGTTGATGCTGGGCAGGTGCGGCACGGGATCTCCGCTTTCCGCCAGCGCGACGACTCCCATGACAAACCCGGGGCGTGTGACCCGGACTTGCATGGTTTTCGGATCGTGGCAGTCGATACAGCTAACCGGATGAGCTTCGCCCGACTCGCGGTTGTCGCGCCCGTCGCCGTTCGGGGCGGAAGGGAGATTCGGCTGATTGGCTGGTGTGGCGGCCTTCGTCGTCAAGCCGCCTTGAAAGAGTGGTAAGTTCTCGCCGGGCGTTCCATCAGGCGTCTTGAGCAGTTCCGCATGGGCCGAGGCGTAGTCCATTGTGCTGGCGATGCGGAAGCCTTCCATCACGGCGGGCCAGTTAAAGCCGGCAGCGAGCGCCAGGAAGTCTGACTTTTCGCCCGATGCCTCGAGGCCGAGTCGCCGGTATGTCGGGATCACCGACGCATGACAATGCAGGCAAGCGCCACTCTGGGAGCGCTTGGTGACACGCTCCGTAACCTCCTGGTCGAAGAGCATGTAGGCGTGGCCGCGCGCCTCTCGGTAATCAATGCTGAAGGCGTAACCGGCGTAGAGTCGCTGGAGCCAGGGATTGGCCTCCAGCTTACTCGCCGGCATGGCGCTTGAGCCGCCAAACTGTGTTTCCACGATGTCGACTGTGCGGCGATAACTATCGAACTCATTTGGCCAATTCGTGCCCCACGGTACCGGGTCAGTGCTGACCTCGTTCACCTCGATCAGCCGGACAAAAGGTGCTCGGGCCTCCTGCCGGTGCTCGAAAATCGTCACCAGTAGCGCCGTCACTCCGAAAGTGGCGAGCGCGACGACCGCTAGCAGCGCGACCAGTATTAGGAGTCGTGAGCGTCGGCGTAGATGTTTCGGTTGGTTGTTATCAGGCTTCGAGTTAATCATACGCTTCCCTACTCAATCCATTGCAAAATTGCTTCACAGTGTGGCAGATCATTATCGGTGAGCATGTCCTACATCGCTGTGACAGTGGACACACGAAAGCATATTGTCCTCGTCCTCGGTTAGAAGCATCTGGTGCACCATGTCTGCATGGCAGTCCAAGCACGCGTGCTGGGTCACCCGCCGATTCCGTGGCTTGATCTGAATCGGCTCATGAAAGTTTTCCAGAGTGAAGGCCAGCGAATGAAAAAACCCGTTATCGGCCTTGGTAACCCACTTTCCCACAGGATGATGTGGAAGGTGACAATCGTTGCAGACCGCAACGTGGCGATGACTTGAATTTTGCCACGAGTCATAATGGCCTTGCATCACATGGCAATTCGCGCAAGTCGTCGGGTTGTTGCTCAGATAACTCCATCCCTTTCCATAACCAAAGGTAAACGCTCCAACACCCGTAAGAATTCCGAGAAATACGATAAGTGCGACAGAAAGAAGAAAGATCAGACGCCGCCGAGATGTGCCCGGCCGCTGGCTCCAAAGAAAAGAGGCTCTAACCCGATTCATACAAAGTCGGCCGTCGTGGGGCCATACCGGAAAGTGACTGATGCTTGCCATTGTCTTGAGGTTTCACGTGCGCCCCTTGTGATGCAATTTGTTCGTCACAAGGGCAGACTCGATTGCGGTGCACGCCGCTGAAGCCTCATTCAAGCAGCAAGTCCGATTCAATAAGCTGCTCACTTTCTTAGAAAATGCGCCACGGCGCGCTCTCGAATCATCGGAGTCTGGAGCTTCGGAGCTCGTACGCCCGTTCTCGAAGAGGTTACCCGACTTTCGGGTAGTCACCAAGAGGTTGAATTCCCGAGCCGCCACTTTCTTCGTAGCCCGGATGTCCTTCCGTGATGTCAGGGTCGACGTGAACATCCTCGGGAACGATCCCGGTGACATCGACGGAAACCGGAGAAATCCCCGGCTGGTAGGGCAGCGCGCTGCATGCGCCAGGCTTGGTGACGCCTGGGCGCTTCACAGAGCGCGCCTTTTTGACATTGCTCGGCTGTTTCTTTTGAGACGCTGGTTTCTTTGGATTTGTTGCCATCGTTTCTTCTCCTGGCATAGCTCCACAATCGAATTCACCGCGCCGCTTTGCAATTATCGAGGGCGGGTAAGACCACATTGCTACATCGTCGGCTTCGCTTGCCGGGGGATCTCGGCAAGCGAAGTACCGACTTTTTCTCAGCTCTACGGAACTATATTGATGAGGTTCTCGACTTTTGAGACGCCGGGCGCGGCCCAGGCAGCTCTGCCCGCCTCATCTTTTTCGGCCCAGGCGCGGACACTGCCGCGGAGAGTCACCGTGCCATTGCTTGCCTGCACGCTAATGCGTCGGGCATCGAGCTCAGCGCTACGTTTGAGCGCGCCCTCGATCTTGGCTTTGACGTCGGTGGTTGAGATGCGCGGTTTGAGCGTGATGTTGTTCGACAGGCCTTTGACGCCAGTCAAATAACGCACGGCCCTGTCGGCGGCATCCTTCTGGTACTGCCAATCGACGTGGCCTTCAAGTGTGACCCAACCGTTGTTGATCACAACTTTGATCTTCTCGTCCGGCACCAAGGCGTCGTCTTTAAGGACTCTCACGCACACAGTCGCCACATCCTCATCGGATCGCACTGCGCTGCCAGGCAGCTTGACATCCAATTCGTCGGCCACGGCCTTGACGCCATAGACCCTTTTTGCCGTCCTTTCGGCAGCGTACTTCTCGGCGAAGGAGGGGACGTGACCGCTAAGCGTCACGACACCGTCTTTCACAGAGACGCCGACGTGGGCCGCATTCACTCTCGGTTCCCAGTCGAGTTCGTCTTCAACATCCTTCTTCAATTCCATATCAGCTTTCATGACTTTGCTCCTTATGTTGATGGTTTCAGAAAGTTACGTCGCTTCGATTGGATGGGCCAAGTACATGCTTCCGGCCCAGCCGCTGTCAGCGGACCCAATCAGGGCGAGCAACCAACTCATCAGTGGAACAAAACCTGTGCCACTGGAGGCTGGTTTTAGCCTGCCGTGAAAGACCCTATTTCTGAGCCTCGACCCTCGGCAGCGCAGTGTATATGCTCGACGCTGAGCAATCTCGCACACCTTGTGTGACGAAGATATGCGCCCAGAAAATGTTCGGAGAGCGGGGATTGTGCGTGCAGGCTATCAGGCCGGTACTCTATCTCGGCCGAGTTTGGTTTGTTCTTTCGCCGCTTGTTCGAGCAATGCGTGAACCTCTTGATCCGTCGTTTGAGAAAAATCACGATACCAAACGCCAACTGCGTAAAACGGATCGGGCGTTAATGCACAGATGGCCTCGTCGGCTTCGTTTTGGAACTCCGCGCACGTTTCTGGCGCACCGACAGGTACGGCGACGACGATGCGCGCAGGACCCTGCTGACGCAGAGCGACAATTGCCGCTCGCATGGTAGAGCCAGTGGCCAGACCGTCATCAATCAATATTGTTGTGCGGCCACGGACATCGGGCGCCGGGCGAACTCCGCGGTACGATCGTTCGCGCCGCTCCAACTCGTGTTTTTCGCGTGCGACGACCCTGTCGACGACGTCAGTGGAAATGCGCAAGCCGCGGACCACGTCCTCATTGAGTACACGCACGCCGCCGCTGGCAATGGCTCCCATCGCCAGCTCATCGTGGCCGGGCACGCCCAGCTTACGGACTAGAAACACGTCGAGCGGAGCGTGCAGCGCGCGGACAACTTCAAATGCGACCGGCACGCCGCCCCGCGGAAGGGCCAATACGAGCACATCGGGCCGGTCGGCATATGCCATCAATTTGCCGGACAGAAACCGCCCGGCTTCTCTGCGATCTCGGAATAACATTGTTTTGCCTCCTGTCCCGTACGCTCTCGCTTTACACGCCCCAGGGAAACGTCTCCGGAATCTTTTCAAGGGCCGGGTGCAAGTGGAGTGGATGAAGGGCTTGAGTCTCGTCGATATAGCAGAACGCGTCGTAGCGGCGCGGAAGCACCGTCGGCACATAGTTGCCCAAGTGTTCGTACTCAGGGTGATACACTACGCCGATGGCGCGGTGACCGCGCGGTACGTTAAATCGCTCGACCGGCCGACAATCTTCGAGCAGGAGTAGTTTGCTTGCGGCGCCTGCCCGGTGCAGAACATCCTCCCAGCTCCCCTCGCGCCCCGGTGGAACCCTCATCTTCTCCATTGGCGCTTCCCAATCTTTGGCCGCAATGACGCTGCCGCGATATGAGCCGAAGCCGACGAGAAACACGCCTTCATCCGCATGCCGCTGGCGGACAAGCTGGCCGACGTTGAACATGCCATCGTCCTGCATGTCGGTGTAGCGGGCGTCGCCAATGTGGGTGTTATGCTCCCATACGATGGCCTTCGCGTCAGGACCGTGGTGGCGCATCAATCGCTCCAGCGTCTCCGTCATGTGCCGATCGCGAATATTCCACGATTCGGGACCGCCGCGGACCATGGCCCGGTAATAGGCCTCGGCGTTTTTGACTACGAGCGCATTTTGCTCGGAGGTAAAAAACTCTTCGCGCCCATCAAGGTAATGTTGTTCCTTCGCGCGCAGTTCCTTCAGCAAGTCGACAACTTCGTCCTCGCAGGAGTCCGGCACTAGTGCGGTGGCGCGAGCGTACTGCTGCACATCCTCGCCATAAGGCTGGAAGCAAAGGATCGCGCGGCGCGCGGCCGGAAGCAGGGACGGGTCGGATTTGCGGAGATATCCTAATACGGAGTAGAGCGAGTCCCACAAGCTGTACACGTCAAGGCCATAAAATCCGACCTTCTGACGTCCCGAAAATGCGGTGTTGTGACGCTTTAGCCACTCCGCAAAGTTTACTATTTCTTCGTTGGCCCACATCCAGGTCGGCCACCGCACGAAGGCCTCCAAGACTTCTCGCGCATCGCTCCCCGAATCTTGAAAGCCTTTGACGTAGCGATTGACGCGGTAGCAATCGGGCCAGTCGCCCTCCACCGCGATGAACGAGAAATGTTTCTCGCGGATGAGACGGCGGCTGATTTGGGCCCGCCAGTCGTAGTAGTCCGAGGTGCCATGAGAAGCCTCGCCAAGTAGCAAATAACGCGCATTGCCCATCCGCTCGATCAATACGTCCAGGTCGGCGGGCCTATCGAATGGCAAGGCGAATCGTGCCACCTGCGGAATCAGATCCCTTGTGTCCGGTTCGATAGCCGAAAATCGTCGTCTCATGCCAACTACCCTTCTTGCGGGCTCCGGAAACGCAACTTGTAATCACTGACAATCAGGTCAGCCGCTGCGTTGCGGGAGATGTGTTCCAAATTGATTACCAAGTCGTACAGATGTGGGTCGGTCGGATCGCGGTGGAAGTATCGCTGGACAAAGTCAGCGCGACCTTTGTCGGTTTCATCAATGAATTGTTCAGCGTCTCGCCGGCTGCATTGGCGGCGCTCCATGATTCCTTGCACTCGGTATTTCTTCGGCGCGATGATCCGCACCGCCAAGCCGACCTCGCGCGGCAGGATGAATTGCGCGCCGCGCCCGACGAATACCAAACTCTCATGCTGCGCCGCCAAGACTACGACCTTGCCGAGTCGGTGGACAAACTCAGCCTGCGACACCAGTTGCTGGTCGAGCCACTTGCCGAATGTTTCGTGAAACCACGACACCGTGCGCTCGTCCACAAAGTCGAGCGCCACGCGCGACCAGTGGTAGTGTTCAACCATGTAATCGAGCAGTTCGCGGTCGAAGACTTTCCAGCCGCATTGCGACGCGACGATTTCAGCGATTTCACCGGCGTCGGCTCCGGCTTCGCGCGAAATTGTTATGTACGGGCGAATCAACTGTTGGGGCGACGCCTTGGCCGCTTGCTCTTCCAAGCGTTGCTGCGACTCCATTCGCAGGGCCCACGCGCGCATTTGATGTTCGGCCGCTGCCGACAATTCACGGCTTCTAGGTAAGGTACTTGTTCTCATCGTTATTCCTCTGCAATGCCTCGCAGAACAGGCGTTAGCGGCGGTTCCCGAGCCAGCGTTCACCTCTTAAACTGGGCAGTGAACCTCGCCTTGTGATGCCTTTTTAAACAAAGGCAATTAACGCAAAGCTCGTACCGAAGGAAACCAGCGGGCAAAGAACCAAACTACGTCATTTTCGTCGACGGCGCGCTGATCCAGGGGCACGTGGCTGATGCGTATGAATGGGGCGTCGCTCGTAAGCCAAACGAGTGTGCGTTTCTGACACACGTCAGTATTTTGCTACTAGAGACTTCTTCATTCGCGCAACAGAAGTGGCGTTTATTCTGACGCCTGGTGATGCGGGAAATTTGCGAACCGCCAGGCGCGGAAGAGCTTTGTCACTTCAACGATCGTGACTGGGGCCAGCGCGATTAGAAAGATCAGTCCCCAGTCCCATGTCGGCAATTCATCGACGCCGAAGATGCGCCGCACACCGGGCACGGTTACGGTCCCAATTTGCAGCACTACCGAAGCAAGTATGGCCGCCAGGAGATAAGGGTTCGAGAACGGGCCCAACTCGGGCATGGTTCGGCGCGGGCTGCGGCAACCAATCGAGAAGAACAGTTGCGCGAAGGCCACGGTGCAAAAGGTAGCGGTACGCGCGTGATCTATCGTCGCATTGGCTTCACTGCTCACGAGCAGAAACGCCGCAATGCCGGCCACGGCAATTAGCACTCCATGCAGCAATATCAACCCTGCATGACTTAGAGAAATGACGGGCGTGTCTGCTAGCCGCGGCGAGCGGCGCATGATATCGGGCTCCGGTGATTCCATACCCAATGCCAGGGCGGGAAGTCCATCTGTCACCAAGTTGATCCATAGGATTTGGATCGCCGTCAGTGGAAGCGGCCAACCTACTAGTGCCGCAAAGAACAGCAGCAGGACTTCCCCCGCGTTGGTACTCAACAGGTAATGAACAAACTTCTGGATATTGTCGAAGATGGCCCGGCCTTCTTCGACGGCGTTGACAATCGATGCAAAGTTGTCGTCGACAAGTACCATATCGGCGGCTTCTTTGGTAACGTCCGTGCCCGTAATGCCCATCGCAATACCGATGTCGGCCATTTTTACCGCAGCCGCATCGTTAATACCGTCTCCGGTCATCGCGACGACCTGGCGGTGAGCACGAAGCGCCGAAACGATGCGCAACTTGTGTTCGGCAGTGACCCGTGCGAAAACACGGATCCCGTCAACGCATTGCAGGAGCTGCTCGTCGGATAGATTGTCGAGATCGTTTCCGCTCACGATAGGGTCTTCTGGCTGTGCAATACCCAGTTCCCGTGCGATCGCTAGCGCGGTCGCCGGATGATCGCCCGTGATCATGACAGGCCGAATGCCAGCAAGGTAGCATCGCCTGACCGCTTCTCTCGCTTCTTCCCGTGGCGGATCTTTCATTCCTACCAATCCGAGGAATGTCAAATCAGACTCATCTTCTGTGGCATAAGAATCGCCAGCAGGCTTCGATGCTAATGCGAGCACGCGCAGCGCCTCGGCGGCCATGGCGGCGCTTTGCCCCAGCAGCGCTTGTCTCCTTTGCGGATCAAGCGGCCGCGTCCTGCCGCCGATTTGTTCGCAGATGCATTTGTCGATAATCGCTTCGGGCGCGCCTTTGACATACATCACTGCCGCCTCGTCGGTCTTCACGATCACGGACATCAGTTTTCGTTCAGCGTCAAAGGGGATTTCATGAATAGTTTGCCCTGGAAGCTCGGAGGGGATGCCAGCTTTGCGGGCGGCGACAAGCAGTGCGCCCTCGGTCGGGTCGCCAAGCACCTGCCAAACATTGCCGCCGTCTTCAGCAATCAATCGGGCCCGATTGCAATAAACACCAGCCCTGAGCGTGTCCAGCAAGTCAGCGTGACTTTCCGGCCGGATTGGTTCGTTGGCGAGGATAAAATCTCCCCGAGGCGAATAGCCCACGCCGGTTACCGCGAATGTTGCTTCGCCCGCAAAGAGTCGCTCGACTGTCATTTCATTGCGAGTCAGCGTGCCCGTCTTATCGGAACAAATGACGGTGACGCAGCCAAGTGTTTCGACGCTCGGCAGTTTGCGAATGAGCGCGTTGCGGCGGATCATGCGTCGCAATCCCACGGCGAGGACCACCGTGACCACGGCCGGCAACCCTTCGGGAATTGCCGCGACCGCCAGGCTCACGGAGGTGACAAAGACGTCGATAAGTTCGCCACCGCGGACAAGCTGCAGTGCGAAAATAATCGCCACAATCCCCAAGCAAACGACTAACAGCTTTCGCCCCAGCTCGCTCAACCGCTTTTGGAGCGGGGTCGGCTCTGCTGGCTGATGCTCCAGTAATCCGGCAATCCGCCCCAGCTCGGTTTGCATGCCCGTGGCGCCGACAATCGCCATCGCACGGCCGGAAACTGCGATCGTGCCGAGATACGCCATGTTCGAGCGGTCAGCGAGCATTGTGCGTCCAGGCAAGATTACGGAAGCATCTTTGTTGGTCGGTACCGATTCACCGGTCAGCGCCGACTCCTGCACGCTAAACGCAACCGTCTCAATTAATCGCACATCGGCCGGTATGTGATCCCCGGCCTCCAACTCGATCAGATCACCAGGAACCAACTCTTCGGCGGCGACGACTATCTGTTTTCGGTCGCGCACAGCGGTGGCAGAAAAAGCCGATCGCTTGCGCAAAGATGCCAACTCCCGTTGGGCCCTCTCTTCCTGGAGAAATCCCAGGATGCCGTTGAGGAGGACAATGGCGACGATCGCAAATGCGTCGAGCCATTCACCGAGTGCCCCGGCAACCATCGCTGCTACAATCAAGATCCAGACAATGAGTTCGGCGAATTGGCCCAGGAATCTCTTCCATATCGGCACCGGCGGGGCCTCCGCCAATCGGTTGAGTCCGTACTGGGTCTGCCGTGTGAAAGCTTGCTGGCTCGATAGGCCGCAGCGCGGGTCAGTCGCTAACGCTTTCGCCACTTCGGACGCCGAGAGTGAATGCCAAATCCTTGGCGCGAAGGACACCGGCGGCTGACCGGGAGTACAGCTCGATATTTCTCGATTGAGAGCATTAGACATTTCATGTCGAGCGCACAAAAAGATCGTATAGGGTCAAGGCGATCTCAATCACGATGAGGATAACGATGTACCACTCGACCCGCACGCTGCGACGCTTTTGTAGGAGATCGAGCACCGTTTCCACGGTCCGCGAGATCAATTCGATCTTTCGATCAAGTATGGCAGCACGTTCCTGAAGTTCGAATTGTTCTTCAAGGTGAAGGTAGAGCTGTTCCAAGTCTGGATGGTCCCAGATCAGTTCTGGCCGATCAATGACTTCGACGCGGGCAACCATCTTCAGTTCGTCGAGCAACGCCCGCCCAATGTGTCGTAGCAACAGCCGCATATTGCGTCCGCCTCGACCCGACTGCTCAAGCTTTATGGCGAATGGCTCGATACGCTCGAAGGTCACCGCCACGTCCGCCTCGTATTGTGCCAACGCGACCGACTTACTGAGCGCAGCAGCAACTATTTGCAGACGTTCTACCGACGATTCCTTCAAAATCAATGCGCCGTTGACCTCACTTTCAGGAGATTGACTGTTTATCGTGATTTGCAATTCCTCGGTTTCCGGATTCGCGTACGATTGCCGTACACGTGGACGTAATTCGTCGAAAAACCTCTGCTCGTTGCTTAACGATGTGTCAAAGAAGACGACTGCTCCATATCGGTACAGAATAGCCAGTCCGCCCCCCGTAATGGCCGTGATTGCCGGCTGTTGTGCGATCACTCGTTTGGACCGTACGAAGTGGCGCAAATCAATGTATTCACCCACATAGATGGCACGCGCCGAAAATGCAGGCTTTTCGATAAGGACAGTCGCTTGGTCGCTATCGGTCGATATCGTACGTTCGTTGATAGCGCTGTTGAGATGTGCATCGGTTGTGGTCATCGGAACGCTTTCTCACGCCGTACGCGGAGTCACCGCGTTGCCCTGATTATCCGCCAGCAATTGATCATTCACGCATACGCCGAGTCAATGGCGTCTTGGGGCGCAGAATGTTCAGCCGTGTGTTTTACAATCAGAACCGGACACGTCGCCCCGCGCATGACACCTTCGGCGACACTTCCCATTAGTAGCCTGGCAAATCCCGTGCGGCCATGCGATGCAATGACAATTAAATCGATACGCTCCTCTTCAGCGAGTTTCAAAATCTGAACGACTGGTAAGCCCGTCAGATACCGATGCTCATAAGCAATATTAGCTACGGAGGGCACAATCTTGGTGAGTCTTTCGCGCACTTCGTGCCTCTCGTGGCCCCAGGGTGCGTCGTAATAATAACCACCTTCCGTCGGAGGAATCGCCGGGACGCTGACATCCAATATTCCGTTGACGTGCACGATGTATAATCGCGCACCAGTTTCGCTGGCCAAGTGCGAAGCGACGTCCAGCGCTGCACTACTGCACTCAGAGAAATCAGTACCAATGAGGATTCGGTTGAAGTTCATGGTTCGGTCATTTCGATTCGAGATAAATCGTCCGCATCTATGCATCAGATATGCAAGGCAAGTGCCAATCAAGAGATTGGCGCTGGTCGCACGAGCAAGCCGGCGTTGACTGTCCGCCGGCAGTCAAAAGGGCATTAGCTGTGCGAGATCGCTCAAACATGTGCGAAACAGCGCGCCGATCCGAATTCGTTAGACGTATTGCTACTTTGGCAGACAGAACTGTGCTGCCGATCCGACATCTTTCCGAGCCTCCTGCGCCCCAGCGTCGTCAAGAGCGCCCGCAGCGGCACGCTCCACAGCGCAAATCATGCGAAATATGTGTTGAGTTCTCGCTGGTGAGTTTTCCAACTTTTTGAGGTGATAGCCGATCGGTCCTGAGTCGCGTAAAGTTGGGGCTTTGCTAAGTTATGAGCGCCCGCAGCGAGGTGCAGCGGCGCACTTTTTGCACGAATTGCAGTTCGAGTTCAACGATTCTGATTTCCTACAGTCGGTCCGCATTGCTTGGAGTTGACCGATGGATTTACTAACAGCCTCTGATTTACACGATCTGGTCTGCATTGAAGCCGACCGATGTGTTTCGATTTACCTGCCAACGCACCCAACAGGCCGTGAAGGCCAGCAAGATGCGGTACGACTGAACAACCTAGTCACCGCGGCAGAGCAACAACTAATTGGGCGCGGAATGCGGGGCGTCGAGGCGACGTAATACCGTCGACCAACGACGACATCCTCGTCCAGACGAGTAGCCAAGTAGTAATCGATCAACCCCTGTTCCGAGTGGAAGATCGCCAGTTGGTCGAGTACTTCCGGCTTATCGACAAGTCGCTGCGGGCGTCCTGCGAGAAAAGCAGTGGCCGCTAATTTTGGTTGGCGTGGAACATGAACTAGCGACATTCCGTCGAATATCCGACTACGCTCGAATCGCGAATGAAGCCGTGTATGGCAATTTCGATCACGCTACAGATAACGTCCTTTACGAGCAGGCCTTGCCAATCGTCCAAAGATTGTATGACGATGAGCGTCGGCGGATGCTTGCAAAATGCGAATCGCTAGCCGGCACCGAGCTTGCCTCGAATAATATCGAAAGGATTGTTTCGGCGGCACACGAAGGACGTATCGATTCACTCGTCGTGGACTATCGCACTGAAGTGTATGGACGCTTCGACGCCCACATAAACTCCGTCCAATTCGTCAACAGGGCGGACCCGGAGTTGGATCTTATCGAGTTGGCAACAGCGCAGACCGTTTTACATAATGGATCTGTCTATGCGGTTGCACAAAGCGATCTGGCCTCCGCCAGTCCACTATGCGCTTTGTTCCGCTATTGAGCGATGTTTATATGTGGATAGCTACGATGCAGGTGAGCTACCGGACGGCCGACTTGGTCGCCATAGTCGTGCCGCCGGTATTTGCTCACCATTTGTGCGCCGCGACTTCAACTCTTTACCTTGATCTTGTGTGCCTTTGACTCTTCCGTCTTGGGCAACTTGATCGTGAGAACGCCGTCGCGATATTCGGCTGCGACTTCGCTCTCCACCACGGTGCATGGCAACGTGACCGAGCGCGAGAAATTTCCATACCGACGTTCAACGCGGTGGAAGGTTTTCCCTTTCTCTTCCTTCTCTTCCTCGCGTTTGCCGCTCACTGTCAGCACGTTGCCGCTGATCTGAATATCGATGTCCTTTGCTGTAGTGCCCGGCAGATCCATTCGCACGTCAATCGACGTATCCGTCTCGGACACATCTAACGCCGGAACCATCGCGCCGGTGAACCAGCTCTCGCCTCCGTCTCCCATAAGCCGGGTGCGTAGCTCGTTCATTTCTTCCTGCAGCGACGTAAACGGATCTCGCCACGGCGACGGCAAGCGGCCGGGCCGGCGAGTTGCAAGAGTGGCCATAATAACCTCCCTTCGCGTTAATTCCTGGGATAACTATTATCCGAAGCGCGACGACCGCATTAGACGTCTGCTGCTCGGTAGTTGGCTCGGCGATGCGCTCCCAGTGGACGCAGCGCAGCGAGCGCAAACTACGTCCAATGTAGGGTGCAAACATTGTGCCTGACGCGCTATAGCGCGCGGCGGACCGTCGGCGATTTAAAGCCGGAGCGACTTACATTAGTCGAGGACTTTCGAATCGTTGGTACAGAGAAAGCACACCTCGTGTGCGAAATCGCGCGCCTATGGATTTTGGCGTCACGCGGTTCACACGCTTTGAAGCCCGCACCATCTAAATGCGATGGTATAGGCTTTGCACTTGAAACCTGCGCGATATGTGACAGCTTTTCAAGATCGGCTGTGATTGCCAAACGGAGACTACCATGAACGTTGCCGCGTTTCTTGAGAGAGGGCACTACAAATTCGAGCGTGTGCCGCACCAGGCCACCTACAGTGCTCAGCGCTTAGCCCACGAGCTGCATGTGTCCGGTCGCGAGGTTGCCAAGACAGTGCTGCTCCGTGTCGATGGGGGATACGAATTTGCCGTTGCAGTGCTTCCCGCAAGTAAGAAGATCGATTTCAATCGGGCATCGAAATTACTTGGGGGCGCGAAGCTGGAGCTGGCGACGGAGTTTGAAATTGCAGCACATTGCCCGGATTGCGACTTTGGCGTGCTGCCGCCGTTTGGCTCGCGCTACGGAATGAAAACCATCGTCGATGCAAAACTAGCCGACGACGAATACATTTGGTTCGAAGGCAATACCCATGAGGAGGCGATCCGAATGAATTTCAAGGACTATAGCCTGCTCGAGCAGCCCCTCGTTGCGCCGTTTTCGGCCGAGGAATAGGTATTCAAATGTCGTTCAGTAGTTCGATAGCAGATCGGTCAGATTGGGCGTCCTGCTACTTTATGGCCTCAAACGACAGGCGCCATGATGATCTGAGCAGCCTTACGGCGCGGAAACGGTGCCCGATTTGCAAGCGAGCGTTACTTGAAGCCCACCAAACGACTTGGTGCGGGCGCTGCCGCATTGTAGTTGATGATTGTCACGATCGAATTCGTGTTAGTCCAATAATAATTAGGCGGATTGGTCATCGCCTCGATTGAGCTACTGCAAATTCAGAATGGTGGTGCGCAGAATCTCGAAAACGCAAATGGCTGGGAAGCGACGGACGGGTTTCGCGATTGCGTGCGGTCGCCGGGAGAGGCTTATCTAACGGCGACCGATCCTGCATGCGGGGAATGAGCGACCTGTATGCTCACGAGGCTCGCGGCTAAGAATTGAAGATCCATGCCGGCGAACCGCCGGCGTTTTTGTTGCGCTTGCAAGATGATTAATTAAACAACAAGCGGCGCAGTTCCGCGAAAACGGCGCTCATCTGGTGCGACATGGCCTGAGCTGTATCCACGGTAATGGACGGGTCATCAGCGCAGGGCGACTCAAAATCCCGCGCTTGCAGATCGTATAGCTCCGTGCGAGCTTCCGATTCGCTTTGGCCAAACTCTGCACGTTGCTGGATGCGAGCATATGCGACTTGCCTCGGGCAAGTGCAGGAAACGTGTAAGGAAACAGCACCATGTTTATAGCCGATATCATAGGCCCGTTCGCGAAGACAGTCCGTAAGAAAAGTTCCGTCAAGTACTACGGACTGGCCGTCTTTCAGAAGCTCACCTGCCTGACGCAATAGCTCGTCGTAAATGCGGTCGCGCAGATCGAGCTGGTAATTGCCCTCGCCATAGCCGGCTGGCACATCACTCGCCCCCAGCATTCCGTGGCGGATATGGTCCGTGGAAAGCAAGTCGATGTCAAAGGTGGCTGCTAGTATTGCAGCTAAAGTGGACTTGCCCGTGCCCATAAGTCCGCCGACGATCAGGAGCATGGGGGGGCCAAGTTCTTTGGCGTAACGATCGGCCAAATTGAGATATTCGCGAATGAGGCCCTCGAACGATTGATTTTTATCCTTCGCTTGCTGCTGGCGGCGAAAAAGTGCGACCTTCGCCCGCACACAAGCTCGATAAGCACGGTAGAACGCAAGCAGGCGTCGAGGAATTTCATCTCCGCAGGCGCGCTCGTACGTGTGAAGAACCAGCTCGCCCAAGCCACCGTCCCCAAGACGTTCGCACTCCATTGTTAGAAAGCTCAATTCATCGGCAACATCGACCTCGCGCAATTCATCTGAGAACTCGATACAGTCAATGACTGCAGGCGGTTTCTCAACATAGATGTGCTCGGGACGTAGATCGCCGTGTCCGTCGACAATTCGTCCTGCAGCGACACGGTTACTAAATTCTTCGGCTTGGAGCTTCAAATACCGCAGTTGGCCACTTTGGATTCGACGAACGCGAGACCGTTCGGCCTGCAATGAGTCTAAAAGCGCCATGCCATTCGCGCGAATGTGACGCTCCAGAGTCTGTAGGAAAACGTCTGGACTAAGCGGTTTCGGCAACAGCCGAGCGTAAAAGTTCGTCAAATGCGCCGCAATCGATTGAGCGTTTTCGGAAAGCAGTCGTCGCTTGCCAAGAAGAACATCTAACGCCTTCTCCGCCGGCAGCCGTCGCATTTGCACGACCCAATCGACTGGCGGTCCTTGCCCATTTAACTCAAGCGCGCCGTCCGCGGTCTGAGTTATCGGCAGCACGGCGAGATAAACATCGGCGGCAAGGCGCCGGTTAAGTCGCAATTCCTCCAAGCAAGCGCGATGGCGTAATTCAGGTGTGGAGAAGTCCAGAAACTCGAATTGCACTGGTTTTTTGAGCTTGTACGCGTACCGATCGGTCAGATAAACCCATGAGATGTGGGTCTCTATGGCCTGCACCGAACTGGGCCGGTCAGGATATGAGGAAGGATCACTCATGAGCGCCGTGAGGCTGTCTGACTGAAGAGCAGTGTTTGTGGTACTCATCTCATTCACCTTCGTAGGGCTCACCATGACCAGCGTGCGTTTTCTCTTTCGGAACTTCCGTCATGGTGGCGTCGGTGCGAAGCCGTGTACTGGCTACGGACACCGCATTCTCCAAGGCAAGCCGTACGACCTTAGTAGGGTCGACGATGCCGGCTTCCATCAAGTCATAGACGCACGAAGCACATTAAGGCCAAGCATTATGTTTGTACCCGCTTCTCTGAAGGACGTGATTCGGCCCCTTCTGCTTCGACCAGAGCCGGGAACAGCAGTCTCCATTTCGTCATCAGCACATGCCGCCGCTTCTTGATTTCATCGTGAGCTTTGTATTGATCGGCATGTTTCTTAGCTTCACGCTGGTGTGACTGGGCTAGTTGGACCAGATCGCTGGGTGCCTCTCCCTGCTCGTAGCTGGCCAATTCATGCTCATGGTAAGCGGCCTCTTGTTCGTATAAGCGAATTGATGCCGCATGTTGTCTTAACGTCTCAGCATGATCGCGCAAGGTCTTTTCCAGGCGTGGCACGTCCTCGATGGCTTGATCGATTTCACGCTCCCAGATTGCCAGCTCGTCGCGCCACAAGTTATCCTCCGCCCGCCAAGTCGCGTGTTCACGGTGCATTTCAATATGCGATGTCCTGGACATTGTTAATCTCCTATCGATAACCTTGCATCATTTTGCAATCGTGTTACTCCCGCGGCCGAGGAATTCTCCATGACCGCCCGCGGTGTTTCGCGCGTCAGCAATCGGCCGATTTGCCAGAACTCCTCGGCCAATAGCATCAGGACGTCGTCGAGCGTAATAAGTCCCAGCAATCTATTATCGCGCTCGACGACAGGAATACGACGAAATCTTCCGCTGCGCATGATCAACAGCGCAGATTCGATGGGGGTCTGCTCGGACACGGTTTTGGGACCGATGGTCATAACTTGGCCGACGGATGTCTCGGTCGGATCGAGGCCCTTTGCGAGCACGCGTGACACGAGATCCCTGTCGGTGACAATGCCGACGACCTGAGCAGCGTCATTCACCACGACCAGCGTGCCGACGGCTCGCTGATGCATCCGCTCCGCAGCTGCAGCGGCTGATTCATCGGGACTCGCCGTATCGACCTCTCGTACACAAATTCGTCCCACGGACATAGCAGTACCCTCGTAAAGACTCGTCGTCGGGCAGCACGACCGTGTTTGAAGTCGTGAGTCCTAGCCGACCAAGACAGGCCGAGAAACCGACAGAGGCTTTCGGTCTTCTGACACTGACGTTAAACAGCAAATCTGAGTCCCATTTGACGGTATGCCTCGATACCACACACCGGCGTAGTAGCAAGTGACAAATAGCGCTGATTCGGCCGAGAAAGATGCACGGCTATAGAAGATAAGCCTGTTTGGTGAGGCCGTCATGGATCGATTCCTGGAAATCCATTGAGGCCGAACTGTCGCAAACGTGCGAAATCGCGCGCTTGCCGGCCGGAAGCCGAAGTTTTTTGTTTTCAGCGTGTGCGGCCGGCCATTCCTATCGTGAAGGAGACACGGGCGCTTGCCCGCATACAAATCGCGGGACGACAGCTTAAGGCGAATGCTTAATTCGGGTTCGATCGCTCAATCTGTCGACTGGCATGAACGAGGCCGCACACCGCTCATTCCCTCGCCTGAGATAACGTTCACTTGGTTGTCGATCCATGCTACTCCTTCCACTTCCTTGAGCACGGTTTGCAACACCTGTTTCAGGTAAAACGTGGGCACACAGCCGCGGACAATCAGCACACCGGCGCTGTACTCATATTTAAAATCGCCAGCACGGTCGCGGAAATGCGAATGCTGCGACAACAATTCTTGCGCGCCTTGTTCGACGGTTCGGGCGCAAGTTGTCAAGTCGTTCGTCGAATCGCCGATTGATTGCATCACCGTATCCTTAAGTGATGCTGCCCGGGAATATCCAAGGCAACGAATTTGTGAAGAGCTAATCGTCGAGATGTCAGTATAGCGCAACGCGCGGCTTGTTCAAACCGGACAGAATTTGCACGAAACTCAAAGTCGCCTCCTGGAGCGCGGAATTGGTGATATGGGGGACTTATGCCTTTGGGATCCTACATAGAATGTGCTCAATAGCGCGCTTCGTGTGTCTATTTAGCGCGCGTTGAAGCCCCGCCCGCTGGAATTTAGACTCTGGAAATTCGTGCAAAGGCCAGCATTCATCACAAGCGGCAGCAAACGGGGTACCACATGCGTCCAGCCGTACCTTCACTGAAGCTCATTGCCGCTGCACGGCACAGCCTTTGCCTTAAAGGCGCGCGGTATTATTCGTGTCGGCGACGCTTACTCGTTCTCGAGTCCGTTCCTGCCACATGTCGTTGAATAATAACTGGGGTTGGTAGAGTAGTACGGCGTGTGACTAATTAACCGATGGTACGCTATGAGGTAAGCCATGAAGAAAGCGACGCTCCATCTGCTGCTAGTCGATGACGACCGCGAACTGCGCACCGACATGGCTGAATATTTTGCGCGGCACGGGAATAACGTCGAGCAATGTGATAGCGGCCAGCAGGCACTGGACTTGTTAGAGCAAAAATCGTTTGACGTAGTTGTGCTTGATTTGGTGATGCCCGGCCTTTCGGGGCTGGACGTGCTGAAAGAATTGCAAGATCGCAACGCCGAATGTGAGATCGTCGTACTCAGCGGCGAGGCGACGATCGAGTCGGCAGTCGAGGCCATGAAACTCGGGGCCCGCGAGTTCCTTACGAAGCCCATCAGTCTCAAAGAACTCGATCGGCTAGTGAGAAAGTCCTACGAAGCTGGCAAATTACGAAAAGAAAATCAGCAGCTTAAAGCAGTGCTTCGTCGACATCAAACGCCGCCGCGAATCATCGGCCAATCGCCGCAGATGCAGGAAGTATTTCACCTTGTCGAGCGCGTCAGTCCGACCGACAAGCCAATCCTCATTCAAGGCGAGAGTGGAACGGGAAAGGAGCTGGTGGCCCGGGCATTACACGAAGCCAGCCCGCTGGCGGAGAAGCCGCTCGTCGTCATCAATTGCGCTGCATTGCCAGAGACGCTTCTTGAAAGCGAGCTTTTTGGTTACGAGAAGGGCGCGTTTACGGGAGCGGTCGGAATGAAGCCGGGACTGTTCGAGGTCGCCGACGGTGGCACTCTGTTCATTGATGAGATCGGCGAACTAGCACTTGGTCTCCAAGCAAAACTGCTGCGAGTGCTTGAGGACGGCACGCTTCGACGTGTTGGCTCCGTGAAAGAGCGGCGAGTTCAAGTGCGACTGTTGGCGGCCACCAACCGAGATTTGCTGGAAGAAGTAAAGGAAAAGCGTTTCCGAGAAGACCTTCTCTATCGGATTAACCTCCTGACGATTTTCCTTCCACCGCTTCGGGAGCGCGAGGGCGACGTTGAACAGTTGATCCGATACCTTGCAGGCCCAGAATGGAGGCTAGATCCGAATGTGATCCCCACGCTCGAACGTTTCAATTGGCCCGGCAACGTTCGCCAATTGCAGAATGCGCTCGACCGGGCAAAAATCCTCGCCGACGATGATCGGATACGCCTTAAGAATCTGCCGCCCGACGTCATCGATGGAGCCAAATTGCCGTCGCGGTTAGAAAGGGCATGCGAAGTCGATCTGTTCACGCATACGCGACAGCTTGTGTTAGAGACCTATCGCAGGCACCATGACAATAAGGCAGAAACGGCTCGCGTACTTGGCGTTAGCCGCCGGACACTCTATCGTCTCCTCGAAAAGTATGAAGTCTGCGCGGCCCGTAATTGCTAGTCCGCGAGGCTCGGCGAGCATCGGACGGAATTCGTATGTGCGTAACCGCACGGTGACCGTCGAAAGTGCGCTTTGTTTTGTACTGCCAACGGCCGATGGCACACGCTTGGCCGCTTTAGCCATTAGGCAAAAGCGGCCTCCGTGTCCAAAGTATTTGCCACCTTGAGGAGCAAAGCCATGACGGAACACCTCTACAAAGTGGTCGAAATCATCGGATCGAGCACCGAATCCTTCGACAAGGCGGCAGCGGTCGAAGCTGCGGCCAAGCATTTGAAAGACCTGCGGATTGCAGAAATAGTTTCCTTGGATATCCAGGTCTCAGAAGGCAAAGTCGCATCCTACCGCGCCAAGGTGAAGCTGTCGTTCAAATATCATCCGGAAATGCATGATTTGGGAGCGTAGCTCGTAGCGCGGATTTGGTGGGAAACGAACGTCGAGTTTTAAGGAGGGGTTGCAGTGCGGCTGCCTCTCCAAATCAGCTTTCGACACATGCAACGTTTGCCGGCTCTCGAGGCGACCATTCGCGAAAAGGCTGCCAAGCTCGATAGGTTTGCCGGCCGGATCATGAGCTGCCGCGTCGTCGTCGATCCGGCTGGGAAGCACGATGTGTATGGGAACCCATACGAAGTTCGAATCGACATCAAGTTGCCAACCGGCGAAGTTGTGGCGACCCGCGAGCCCAGCGAACGTAAGGAATACAAAGACATCGCCGTCAGCATCCGCGACGCGTTCGACTCGGCGGCGCGCCAATTGGAGGACTACGTGCGGATTCAGCGCGGACACGTGAAAAGTCACGCCCACATTCCGCATGCCCGTATAAGCAAGCTCGTGCCGGACGAGGATTACGGTTTTCTGCGTACTTCCAAAGGCCGAGAGATTTTCTTTCATCGCAACAGTGTATTGAAGGAAGCATTCGACCTTCTGAAAGTTGGCACTGAAGTGGCGTTTGTTGAAGAGGACGACGAGCGGGGACCGCAGGCAAGCACGGTGAAGCGAGTTGGCCGGCATGGCGGTTATTGACGAGCAAACGGCGCCCGGCTGCGCGTACCGTGCGAGGGGATGCGTCGTCAACGAAGAAACGAGTTGTCGCATGGTTGAATTCGCGATCATCGAACTCGAAGACGGGTTGACCCTGGTAGAACTGCAGCGGAGCCAAAGCCCGGACGACGCTGCGGCCAGCCGAGGTGGAATTCTCATTGATCCAGGACCGTATTCGTCCTTTGAAGAAGCGTCTGATGCGCTCGACGACCTGCAGTACGAAGATGAGGAAGTACGCGGGGAGGAAACACGCGCGTAGCGTATGTCTGCCCGCAAAACTTGTAGTTGATCAGCGTATTGATCTCAATCCATGTCTAGCCGCGATTCTCCTCGACACCAACGAACCATCGGGGAGATTGGGCAATCAGGCGGCATACTGTTTGCTTATATCCTGTTGTCGCACGGGGGACCGTCACGTCTGTATGGTGTTGTAGCTGCGCGGAGAGTGTTAGCCACTACGTAGTGGTGAATGGCATCAGCTGGACTGGCAGTAATGATCGTGTTGAGTTGGCTGAGAGGTATCGGCGGCAACACGGGTCGGTCGATGTGGTGGGCGGTCGTTATTCTTCCCTATCCCGTCGGTGGGTTTCTGGGCCTCGCAGGCGGCGTTTTTACGTTGATTGAGTGCTTCAAACACAGAACGGCGCCGAGGCACGCGGTGCAATAATCGGCGTCTCACAGGCATGGCGGCAGGTTCGATGCCACGACATCTTTGACACAAGGCCGGTCTGGTCGTGGGCGCTCACCTTTTTGTTACCGCTAGATGCATGCTTTAAGAGCGATTCCGAGATCGGTGCTGCCGCAGTTCCTCGACCGCTCAGTGAGTACACATCCAGCGCGAATCTGTATTAGACAACTTGGCATTCGGGGTTGATCTGTTCGTCCTCGTCCACAATTGCGGCGCGGCCCCGCGCGACATCGACCCGACTGAGTAGCAAACCGCCGAGGAGAAAGAATACGACCACGGATACAATCGCATGGCGGCTCGAACCCGTCAGCCCGATTACGAGAAGGAACAGACTTGGTCCAAGTACGCCGGCGAGCTTCTCACTCAGGGCAAACAGGGCAAAGAATTGCGTCGATTTTTGCTTTGGAATCAGGCTGGCAAACAGCGAGCGGCTGAGCGCCTGAGTGCCTCCCTGTACCATGCCCACTAGAATTGCGAGCGTCAAGAATTGGGCGTCAGTCCGCATGACATATCCGAGCAGGGCAATTCCCAGGTATACGGTTAGTCCGAAGAAAATCGACGCCTTGGCTCCAATCTTGCCGGCGAGCGCTCCGAACAGGATCGTACACGGAATGCCGACAAATTGGACAAGCAGGATCGATGCGACCATCGCTTCGGTTCCGAGTCCAATTTCAGCGCCATAGATGGCGGCCATTTTGATAATCGTCCCGATCCCCTCGTTGTAGATTAAAAAAGCCGCCAGCATTAACCCGGCCTGCTTGTACTCCCTTAGCTCCGCCAACGTTGACGCAAGTTTCGCCATTGTTCGCCGAATGGTGCGCCAACGTCCGCTTTGGCCGGCCGCTCGCCTGACAATCGGCTCGGGAATTCTGAGAAACAGTGGAATCGAGAACACTACCCACCAGACAGCAACGGACAAAAAAGCCAAGCGGGACGGCAGGGTCGCTTGTGCGTCGGTCAAGTTATCGCCATGTGGTAGCCCGAACCATTCTGGAAATTGGATCCAGGCGAGATTGATCGCCAGAAGCACTCCGCCTCCGAAATAGCCCAGCGCATACCCGGTGGTAGAGACGCGGTCGATTTCATCGTGATTGGCAATATGCGGTAAGAGTGAGTCATAGAAGACGAACGTGCCGGCGACCGAAAGTTCGACGATTACAAAAAACACTAGCGCGAGCAGCCAGTCGCCGGTGTGAACGAAGAACATACCGGCTGTAGCAATTGCTCCGATACTCAGAAAAACGCCCAGGAGCTTTTTCTTTACCGCCACACTGTCGGCGAGCACTCCAAGCACAGGCGCCAACAGAGCGAGTCCACCCATTGCGATCAAAGTCGCGATTGCAAACCGCTGAGTGGCCACTCCTTCCGGGAGATTGGCGCCAGCCACACGGTAGAAATAGATTGGAAAGACAGCCGCAATAATCGTGGTGACGACGGCCGAGTTCGCCCAATCGTAAAGCGCCCACGCGCGCAGTTCCGGACGATGCAGGCCTAGCTTCTCGAAAACAACCTCATAGTGGAATCTAGAGTCCATGCGGAAATATGCCGATGCACGTTCGTTGCCTTTTAGTAGTCCCCCGAACTAGAGCACTTCCGAAAACTATGTAGCGGTATAACCGCAGTGAGTGAAGTAGTTGGCGCATTCTTCGGGAGTGACTTGGCGAAGTGCGCTGCCGATCGCTCGATACAGGGATTCTCGCGTGCGTCGGGCGTACGAGCGGAGTTTGGCTTTGACTTTCGACCACATCTGCTCGATGGGATTGAGATCAGGCGAGTAGGGTGGCAAGTATTTTAATTGGGCGCCGCGTCCTTCAATTGCTTCGCGTACGCCTTTGACTTTGTGACTCGGCAAGTTGTCCATCACCACAATGTCGCCGGGCTTCAGGATGGGCGCCAAAAAGTGTTCCACGAAACCGACAAACGCGAGGCCGTCGATCGCACCTTCAGTGACCATGGCCGTGGCCACTTCCTGAGGGCGGATCGCGGACAGCATGGTCGTCGTTTGCCAATGTCCGCCAGGAACTGCGTCGCGGAGCCGCGCCCCTTTGGCCGTCCATCCGGAAAGTCGTTTCATGTTGGTTTTCGCGCCACTTTCATCCAGACAGATCAATCGTGCGGGATTCACTTCTCGCATCATGCGTCGCCAGGCAGCGCGCTTCCGCTTCACGTCGGGGCGATCTTGCTCGCTGGCGCGGAGGGACTTTTTTTGAAACTCATTCCCAAGCGGATGACCGCCAGATGAACCGTACTCACACTGCATTTCAAACGCAACCGCCGATGCAGCTCATGGAGCGTTGCGTCCGGATGTTGTTTCAGCAGTTGCTTCAAGCGTTTCGCGCGGGCGCCCGTGATCTTCTGAGGCCGCCCGCCGCCATGAGGCAACGGTACAATCGTGCCTCGCTCGCGACGCTGCTGTCTCAAGCGACGCACCCAGGATTCACTTACTTGAAACTTCGACGCCACGTCCTTCGTGCGCAGACCAGCATCACAATCAGCCAGCACTCGCTTTCGCAAATCCACCGAATAGGCTTCCATGCCACACCTCCATGTGAAAGGGCAGATTAGCCTACTCGAAACTCCAAATCCTCGCTACATTCAAATCAGAAGTGCTCTAAGTATGGATGCAATTCTTGGTATGAGCCATGGCACAAGCGGCAATTGGCTAATCGACTATCCCTAAGTCTGTTCCGCAGGCGAGTCGAATGCGCTTCTGACTCGCAATCAGGCGCCGTATTCAGCGCGAGAGTTGCCGCAATTCGGAATGTCCGA
>JBBDWY010000013.1:0-48725 GCA_040902605.1 Pirellulales bacterium
TGCTCGCTCTCCGGCTCGACGAACACGAGCTGTTCGCCCCACAGATTCGGCACGCCGTTCACCACGGACTGGTTGAACCCGCCGCCCATCGTGGTGGAACTCGTGATCGGATACGCCCCGCAACCTTGCGAGATCCGCGTCTCGACCCAGACTACGGCCTCCGCGCCGTCGCAAGTCGTGGGCGTGCCGGGATACTGAAACTTCTCCACCACCGGCTGGACGACCGGAATGTCGGTCGTCCGATCAACCGTCGTAGCCATCGCACGCTCCTTTCGCCGCTCCCGCGGCCTAGCGCACTCCCCGGCACGTTCGAGTAGCCGACCAAGCGACGAGGGTTGTGCGCGGGTCTCCCGACCCCGCACCGATCGGCTACTCTAAATTCCGTCAATGGGAATTATAGACACCGTCAATATCCTATACAATTTTAGAACGCCTGCCAACAATTGGCGGATGGCGGCCCCGCACGAACGTCGCAACCCGTTGCCATTTTGCCGGATAGGCCCTTTTTTCCTCGCTTCTCGCCCCTCGCCCCTCGCCCCTCATGGTCCACACCGTCGCTGACCTTTGCCGCGAAAGAAACCTCAGCATTGCCGAAATCGCCGCGATGAGCGGCCTCGATGAAGGCCGCGTCACCGCCATTGCCCTCGGCCGCTGGACGCCCAGCCCCGCCGAGCGCGAAAAAATCGCCGCCGTCTTCGCCGTCGCCGTCGACCAAATTGCCTGGGGACACAAAACTCCCATCCAACACCTATATGGACATGGACCGGGATAACGGTGTTCAATGTTCTCGCGTGAAGATTAGATTCAGGATGCAGGATGCAGGATGCAGGGGACAGGGATTCAGTGAATTGTCTTTCCCTGCCCCCCGCATCCCGCATCCTGCATCCTCAGTCACACCGCCTTCTCTCGTAGGAGCCCTATCATGGACACCAGCGTCTGGTCGCTCTGGCTGCCGATTATCGTTTCCGGAGTTGCTCTCTTCTTCGCCAGTTGGGCGGCGTGGATGCTGTTGCCGCATCACAAGGGTGAATGGAAGGGAGTGCCGGACGAGAATGCCGTGATGAGTGCGCTGCGAAACGTTCCGCCCGGCCAATATATGTTCCCCTATTCGTGCAAGCCGGAAGATTGGAAAAGCGAAGAGTTCAAGCGCCGCCGCGAGACCGGGCCGACTGGCACGCTCACCATTTGGAAGAAGCCGCCCAACATGGCCGTCAACATGCTGTGCACGCTGCTGTTCTTTACAGTTGCCAACTTCGTGATCGGCTATTTGGCCGGCATTGCACTTGACCCGGGCGAGGACTTTATGACGGTCTTCCGCTTCGTCGGCACGGCCGGCATCCTTACCTACGGCACCGCGAACATACTGAACGGCATCTGGTTCGGTCGCAAGATGGTCGCCGACATCATCGACGGCATCGTCTATGGCCTCATCACGGGCCTGATCTTCGCCGCGCTCTGGCCCGCCAGTTGAAAAATGACCAATGACCAAATCCCAATGACCAAGAATCGCGCATTTTGGTCATTGGTCATTGGGATTTGGTCATTACTTCCATGACGCGTGTTCCGCCTGAAATCGAGCAAATCGCCGACTGGCTTGCCTCTTCTCGATCCGCCGTCGTGCTGACCGGCGCCGGCATCAGCACCGAAAGCGGCATCCCCGACTTCCGCTCGCCCGGCGGCGTGTGGTCGAAGTATCGCACGGTTTACTTCGACGAATTTTTGGCCAGCCCAGACGGCCGCTACGAATACTGGCGCCAAAAGTGCGAAATGCACCGCGACTTCGCTGCCGCCCAGCCAAACGCCGGCCACCGTGTCCTCTCCCGCTGGGAAACAGCGGGACGGATCCACGGCCTAATCACCCAAAACATCGATGGCTTGCACCAGCTCGCTGGCAGCCGCCGCGTGCTCGAGCTTCACGGCACCGCCCGCCAGGCCGCCTGCCTCGACTGCAGGGCCCGCTACGACATCGAGCCGCTGGTCGCGATATTCCTCGCCGAGATGCGCGTCCCCGATTGCCCCGAATGCGGCGGCCGACTCAAGCACGCCACCATCTCCTTCGGCCAGATGCTCCCGCCCGACGTCCTCATGGAAGCCAACCGCTGGTCGCGCGAAGCCGACCTCATGCTCGCCATCGGCTCCTCGCTCGTGGTGACCCCGGCGGCCGACCTCCCGCGCATCGCCAAGGACCGCGGCGCGCGCTTAGTCATCATCAACCGCGACCCGACGCCTCTCGACCCCCTCGCCGACGCCATCCTCCGCGGCCCCATCGGCGAACTGCTTACGGTAATCAACGGCGTATTTCACGCTTACAGTGGCAAATAAACAATCCGATCCCGCCACTCGTCAAATTCTGATGCTTCCCAAATTAAGACCAAGGATTCGGCAATGAGCCGGATCGCACTTCGTTGGGGCGCTAGGAACAAGCCGTGAATCCCCTGCCGGTCGGCAATCCGCCGCTCGGCGAACGCCTTCATCGTATTGACGTCGTGACTGACAACGAGCCACTCCTGTTGCCATGCGAACTCAAGCACTTCCTCATCGTTCGCTGACGACAAGCCTTCCTCGAGGATCGTGACGATTTCAAGGGTTGGCGCCAGGCGGCGTACTGCCCGCACAATGCTGCCCCGGAGATCCTCGTCGGCCAAAAACCGCGGGCGGCTCATGAGGGCGCCTACTCGTCAGCACCAGACTGTCGCCGGCTGCGCAGCCGATCCAGGAGCGGACCATGTTGGGAGTTGCTCTGCGAAGCCAACTCTTGCCACTTCGCGTTTTGTTGAGAAAGGTACTCGTCGATCTCCTGCTTGTTCCGCAGATAGAAGGCGACCGCGCCATAGACTTGCTCGGCAGAGAGAGTTGGAAACTCTTCGGCGATCGCCTCCGGTGACTTTCCTTCCCAATACGCATAGACAACCGAGTCCAGCGAAACTCGACTGTCGGCGATCCGCCAGCCGCCTTCGGCCGTCTTGTATGCGTAGATAGTGGCAGTCTCAGACACGTTGTCTTCCTCCGAATTCATTGTATTGAACCCGAGTCTCGGCAGCCAGCTTAATTGTCATTCAGACCATGAGGGGCGCGCGTGTGCAACCGTTGTTTCCAGGAAGATTCGAGCCGCTCAACGTCGTCCTTGGCCATATCCGGCGAGACGCAGCCCTACGATTTGCGGCCATGCAATCTGCGGGTAGTGATCGCGAGACGCCTGTGAGACGCGCCCGGCCGCTTCGCCGACGATTTCCAGCAGGCGCGTCATCGCAAGGTGGAACACCCGGTCCGAATCGAGATCGTCGCGCGACCTGCCAGACGCTAATTGCCGCGCTTCACTGGCATGGTCCAACATCTGTCGCATGCTGATTTCGTCACGCGGCGTCATACTGAACTTGGGCCTCCATGATTACGCTATCGCGAAAATACTTGCTCAACGAACCGGCTGTGTGCAGATCCACCTTGCGGCCGATTAGATCGGATAACTCATCCTGCATCGCAAAGAACGCCAAGCCGGGTGTATGGCCTGGCTCGAACTCAACAAGCACGTCAATGTCGCTATCAGGACGGAAGTCATCGCGCAGAATCGAACCGAAGAGCGATAGCCGACGGATGTGATGATGCCGGCAGAACGCAGCGATCGCGTCACGAGAAATGTTTATGCCGTGGTACGTCATGTCGAAGTCCCCACACAATCATACAACGTGTTCGACCATAGATCATTATCACAACGCGCACCATTGCTGGCTTCATATATTCCGCTTCGGCCGTGGCACGCGGCCTTTCCATCGCGCCGGGTCGCCCGTCTTCTTTTTCGTCCCGCGTCGTTGGTGGCTCACCGGTTCCCCGTCCCGCACCGCTGCCACCGGCCGGCCCACCTGATCGCGCAAATGGCTGATCCGGTCGCGGATCGTTGCTGCCCGCTCGAATTCCATGGCCTCGGCCGCCGCGTACATTTCCGCTTCCAGTTCCGCGACGTATTCCTCGGTGATGTACTCGGCCTCATCGGTACGGCCGACCTTCGCGTTCGCCTCCGCGTGGGCCGCCGCCTCGGCCTCGATCCCCGCGTGAATCGCTTTGCGGATCGTCTCCGGCGTGATGCCGTGCTCGCGGTTGTACTCCTCCTGCAGATGCCGCCGCCGCGCGGTCTCCTCGATTGTCCGCTGCATTGCCTCCGTCACCCTATCGGCATACAAGATCACCTTCGCGTTGACGTTGCGCGCCGCCCGGCCGATCGTCTGCATGAGAGATGTCTCGCTCCGCAGAAAACCCTCCTTGTCGGCATCCAGAATCGCCACCAGCGACACCTCGGGCAGGTCGAGCCCCTCGCGCAGCAGATTCACGCCCACCAGCGCCTCGAACTTCCCTTGTCGCAGGTCGCGCAGCAGCTCCACCCGCTCAAACGCGTCCAACTCACTATGCAGCCACTTACAAAGCAAGCCTTGCTCGGTGAAATACGTGGCCAGATCCTCGGCCAACCGCTTCGTGAGCGTCGTCACCAGGACGCGCTCACTCACGCTGGAGCGCTCCCGAATCTGCTGCAGCAGATGCGGCACCTGACCGCGGGCCGACACGACCTCCACGACGGGATCCAACAACCCTGTGGGCCGCACGACTTGCTCGACCACTTCGCCGCCCGTCCGCTCCAGCTCATACGGCCCCGGCGTCGCCGAAACGTAAACTACCTGGTTGATTCGATCGCGCCACTCCGCAAACCGCAGTGGCCGGTTGTCGAGCGCGCTGGGGAGCCGGAAGCCGTGCTCGACAAGCGTCTCTTTCCGGCTGCGGTCGCCATTGAACATCGCCCCCACCTGCGGCACCGTCGCGTGCGACTCGTCCACAAACAGCAAGTAATCCTTGGGGAAGAAATCGAACAACGTGTACGGCGGCTCGCCCGGCTGCCGGCCACTGAGCGGCCGGCTGTAGTTCTCGATCCCCGGGCAGTAGCCCATCTCCATCATCATCTCGATGTCGTACCGCGTCCGCGCGCTGAGCCGCTGCGCCTCGAGGAGCTTGCCCTGCGACTTGAACAGCTCCAGCCGCTCGCGCAGCTCCCGGCGGATCTCATCCACCGCGTTGTGAATTCGCTCCTCAGGCAGCACGAAGTGTTTGGCCGGATAGATGTAAATCTGCTCGAGCTTGTCGATCGCTTCACCCGACGTGGGATTGATGATCGACAGCCGGTCCACTTGGTCGCCCCAGAATTCAATCCGGTACGCGAACTCCTCGTAGCTTGGCCAAACCTCGACCGAATCGCCCCGCACGCGAAACTTGCCCCGCGCCGGGTCCGTGTCGTTCCGCTCGTACTGGATGTCGACCAGCTTCGCCAGCATCGCATCGCGATCCAGCACGTCGCCCACGCCCACGCCGACCATCATCGCCCGATAATCGGCCGGCGACCCCAACCCGTAAATGCACGACACGCTGGCCACCACGATCACGTCCTGCCGGCTCACGAGCGAGCTCGTGGTTGCCAGCCTCATCCGGTCGATCTCCTCGTTGATCGAGGCGTCCTTCTCGATGTAAATGTCGCGCTGCGGAATGTAGGCCTCCGGCTGGTAATAATCGTAATAGCTGATGAAATAGTTCACCGAGTTGTACGGAAAGAACTCCTTGAACTCCGAGTAAAGCTGCGCCGCAAGCGTCTTGTTGTGCGAGAGCACCAGCGCCGGCCGCTGCACCGCCTGGATGACATTCGCCATCGTGAACGTCTTGCCCGAGCCGGTCACCCCCATCAGCACCTGCTCGCCCCGCCCGGCGCGCAGACCGTCCACTAGCTCTTTGATGGCCTCCGGCTGGTCTCCAGCCGGCTCAAATGGTGCCTTCAGCTGAAATTGCATAGTAATAACCAGTCAAATAACCGGGTTGGCGAATTTGAATGGCGAATTGCCGACGCGGCGATCGACTTTGATCTGGACAAGTCTTCCGGAACTGGGTTATTTATCCGCACCGTCATTTTACGCATCGCGGCAATAGCTCACGCTTTCAATTCTTACCATGAGTACAAACGGCGCATCCCCGAAGCACTGGGATAAGTTTTCAGCAGTCAGCTCGTTCGTGCAAGCCGTCGTCGTCACGGCAACACTTGGCGCCCTCGTTTGGCAGGTGAGCTTCGACCAACGTCAGCGCCGCCTTGAATCCACGTTGTCTTTCGTCATCGATGCATCCCGAGAATATCGGGCCCACGATGTTGAATTGTGTGGCCGCGATACGAACGGGAACGTCGTGCAATTAACGGACGAGCGCGTTGCCGAAATCATGCTCGACGATCGATTGATGCTAAAGGCAAGTAATCTACTGGCCGAGTTCGAGTGGATGGCGTCCGGGGTTCAAAGCGGCGTGCTGGATATTGAAATGGTAAATACAATGCGCGGGACCTATCTCGTGAGTTTTTACAAACGGTGGTATCCATACATTCAAGAACGCATTCGGCTGACATCGGCCGAACGACGAACGACCTTGTACGAACAATTGGAATGGCTCGCCTTCGAGCTGGCAAACAAGCGGTCCTTTCCTGGCGATCTCATGCCTAAGCGTTTAAAAAGGGACTTTGCCGACCATGAGATAGCGCGTCGCAATTAGCTGGGTGCCACTGGCTCTGCCAGTGCATGCCTCTGGATTTGCTACGGCACTGGCCGAGCCAGTGGCACACCGCCCGCCACGTCTTCTTGCCCCGGCATCGGCAACAAATACGGCTTCAGGCGATCCAGCGTCCGCGGGCCAATGCCGTTCACCCGCAGCAATTCGTTATGATCGCCGAACGGCCCCGCCGCCGCGCGCGACTCCACAATCCGCCGCGCGAGCGTCTCGCCCAATTCCGGCAGCTCCGCAAACTCCGGCCACTCGGCCTTGTTAATGTCCACCAGGTACCGCGCCGTGAGCGGTCCGGCCCGATCGATCTCGATCAACTCCCCCCGATGCCCGCCGTGCACAAACCAATACACGCCCATCCCCGCGAGCGCAAACGCCACCAACCCCGCCACCGCCGCCTGGTCCGCCCGCCGCAACAACGGCCGCACGACGTCCCCACGTGGCCGCGTCTCGCCGAGACGCGGATGGTCCATCTCAGGTTGCTTCGCCCGCCGCTCCTGGCCCATACTACCCCTCAACAACACGCGACTTTCAACCCATCATTATCGCGTTCCCTACGCCCATTTCTAGTCGCCTGAGACGGAACCCCGTGCCGCAGAAGGAGCTCCTCATCGTCGCCGGCCCCAATGGTGCGGGCAAAAGCACCTTTGTGGGGAGGTTTCTCTCTGAACGTCCCTGCCCTTATCTAAGCGCCGATTTAATCGCGACGGAACTTACAATCAAGGAACCAGTAGCGCTTCAGTTTGCAGCCGGACAGGAGTTTTTGGCGCGCCTACAGGCGCAATTACTGGCCGATCGAGATTTCATCGTGGAGACAACCCTCTCCGGCCTGACTTGGAGAAAATATCTGAGGCAAGCGCGTGAACTGGGTTTCGAGATCACGATCTACTTCATCTACTTGGATTCGGCCGATACGTGCGTCGCACGTGTGACGGAGCGCGTTCGCTGTGGCGGGCACGGTGTGCCTGAGCAGGATATTCGCCGCCGGTTTTCTCGAAGTCTCGCCAATTTCTGGAACACGTATCGAAAAATTGCCGATCATTGGGCAATAGCTTACAATCCAGGTGGATCGCCCGTTGAAGTCGCCTTCGGTTATCAAGAGGACTTTGCGGTCACCGACGAGACATTATTTCGCCGCTTTCTTGAATTGGCGGAGGTCGAAAGCGATGGCTAAAACGTCAATTCCATTGGAAACGTACGAAAAGATTCAGGACCTGATGCGCATCGGACGTCGCGCGGTACACGAAGCCCAAGAAGAAAACCGCCGCCGAGGCATCCCCAACGTCTACTCCATCAACGGCATCCTGTACTACGAGCTCCCCAACGGCGAACTCTCGCGGACCGATCCGTACAAGGAACCGACTGCGATATAACTCCAGTCCCTTTTCCTAGGCGCGCGCCTGACAGCCTGCCGGCCGTCGCCCAATCTATTTGACGTGATCCAAAAAAGCCGGTAGCTTTTGGCGGATGGAGACTGTTTATCTCGAAACCACCATCATTGGCTACCTTACCTCTCGTCCGAGCCGCGACTTGGTCGTCGCTGCGCACTAACGGCTTACCCGCGACTGGTGGGACCTGCATCGGACGTCCTACGAATTGTTCGTTTCTGAAGCGGTAGTTGCTGAGTGCACTGCCGGCACTGCACGTTGCTTTGGCAACTGTCAACGGCATCGATTACTTGCTAACCTGGAATTGTACGCATATTGCCAACGCGTCCTTGCAGCACAAAATCGAAGCCATTAGCCAGGCCGCGGGATATAATCCACCAGTCATCTGCACTCCCCAACATTTGATGGAAATCTAACACCATGTGGCAAGATCCTATTGTCGAAGAAGTGCGACGATATCGCGAGCAGTATGCCGCACGATTCAATAATGACCTGAAAGCGATCTGCCGCGATTTACGCGAGCGGCAACAGAAAAGTATCCACAAGGTGGTGTCTCTATCGCCAAAGCGTGTCCGCACGCTGCCAGCAAAGGGATAGCGATCGACGGCACGCTCGACTACGAGCTGCCCAACGGCCAACTCTCGCGGACCGATCCATATACGCATTGAGCCGCGACCCGACAGACCGGCAGCGCTCGGCCTATTGGATTTGACGCAAACCTCCAACCCCAGTAACTTGACGGGTGCAATTTGCGCCTTACGAGCGGCATCAGGATCCACATGGGAATCGCACGCGCCCAAATGACAAGGAGAGCGCCATGTCTCGCCAGGATGCGCAGGACGCAAGGATTGAGCGGATAATTGGTGACGACGATGATCTCACGTTTGAGGACTGCATCGACCGGTTCTATGATCATCTCAAAAGCAATTTGCAACTCCCGTGTATTGTGACCGGCATCGAAGATTTCCGTTGGGAAGAGTTCTACGTCATCGGACCGGGCGATCCGACGGAATACGAACGACTGCGGAAGGATCGACCCTCATATCAGGATAAGTACGATCTACTGGCGATTGAGAAGGATGCATCGTCTGAGTGGATGATGTTTTTGGATGAGGACATAGGGGGCTACGTACGTCGTCATTCCGACGATAAAGAGTTCTTTCTCGGCCTCGCTGAGATCAAACCGGTTGACAAAAAATCCAAGAATTATCAATTGCTACGCGATTACGCCGTGTGGTTTGTCAACAATCGCTAGGCGCTCGCAGTCTGGCCCGGCCCCTTGTCTCCCTCTCCTAGCCACTGGATGATCATGGCGCTAAAGCGCTGCCAATTCTGGCACGCTCGCAGTGGATTTGGGGTTTTGTTTTATCAAGGAGTTTGCCATGGCCACCTACATTTTGCTCGGCACGTTCACCGATCAGGGAATCCGCAACATTAAGGACACCACCAAGCGGGCCGAGGCGGTCCGCGCGATGGGCAAGAAGCTCGGCGTCACGGTGAAGGATCTCTATTGGACGCTCGGCCAGTACGACGTCGCCGCGATTCTCGACGCCCCCGACGAGGCAGCCGCCACCTCGCTCGCCTTGAGCATCGGTGCGCTCGGCAATGTGCGGACCCAGCTTCTGCGTGCCTTCACCGAAAAAGAAATCGGCTCGATTCTCGGCCGCATGGCAAAGCCCGCGCGCGGCCAAAAATAACGGTGGAATTTGGCCGCGCTTTCTGCTAGGTTTGACTCTGGCAACGATGATTGTCCTGCCGTGACGACGGACAACAACGCGCAGCCGTTGGTGAGCAACAGGCGATCGGCCAGCGCCGTGCCTCCGCCCGGGAGGATGTGCGGGCCAAGCTCGTCGATTCGTCCGCTCGGCCGCGCCAGATCCCGCACCGACGGGCAAGCATCGCGGATCGGATGGGGCGCGCGCGGCCTGCATTTCAATGAAGGCCCTCGGGTCGCCGCGTGCCGCAGACGGTCCACGCCCGGAGGGGCGCCTCTCCAATTTTTTTCGATTGCGTGCCACTGCTGGCTCGTCCAGCAGTGCCGAGTTGCACGGGTGGGCAAGCTACCCGTGGCACCCGTCGCATATTGACGTTTGCCCAAAGAATTCCACCAACTCGACTGGGACGCCGCGCTCGAGGACGACCTTCGCCAGATCGTCCGCCTCGCCGTGCGCGAGGACCTCGACCGCCAGTACGATTGGACCACCGTCGCGCTCGTCGGTCCCGACACGCAGGGCAGGGCGGCCGTCGTCGCGCGCACAGCTGGCGTGATCGCAGGTCTGCGGGCCGCGCCGGTGCTGATCGATGAGATGCATGCGACGATCGAATTTCAGCCACGCCTTTCCGACGGCGACGAAGTCGCGGCGGGCGCGATCGTGGCTGAGCTCGCTGGTTCCGCGCGCGACATGCTGACGTGCGAGCGGCCGCTGTTGAATCTGCTTGGCCGGCTGTCCGGAATTGCCACGCTCACGCGCGATTACGTGCGGCAAGTCGAAGGCACTGTGGCACGGATCTACGACACTCGCAAAACGACGCCTGCCTGGCGGCGGCTCGAAAAATACGCCGTCCGCTGCGGCGGGGGGCATAACCACCGCACCGGACTGTTCGACGCCATCCTGATCAAAGACAACCACCTCGCCCTCGCCGCCGAACGCAACCTGTCGCCTGCCGACGCCGTCCGGGCTGCGCGCGACTTCCTCGCTCAACTTCCCCGCGAGAATCCCGCCAGCGACATGCTCGTCGAAATCGAAGTCGATCGATTGGAGCTTCTCGACGACGTTCTGGCCGCCGGCCCCGACATCGTGCTGCTGGATAATCTGTCGCCCGACCAGTTGCGTTCCGCCGTCGCGCGGCGAAACCAGATCGCACCGCAAATCGAGTTGGAGGCCTCCGGTGGCGTCTCGCTCGATACGGTGCGCGAAATCGCGCTGACGGGCGTTGAGCGAATCAGTGTGGGCAGCTTGACCCATGCGGCCTGTTGGCTCGACATGGCCCTCGATTGGCGCCCGCCCGCCGGCCGGTAAATCGGGTCGCACGGTTGGGCTGTTTCCGCCCGTCAACGCCGCACCGCTAGCAGGTTGTTTCCGGGCCACACGGCCAAAAGATGAAACATCAGCCAGCCAAATATCCGGTTGAATCAGTCACACAACATGCTTGCGAAACCGTTTTCACTGGCCGGATTTGACAGTCGCGGCCGCCGTATTACGTTTTGGGTGGACGGCACCTTTGGGGAGAGGTGCCGGCCGCGACGCGGCGGGACGAGCTGGGAGCTTGAGGGGACCTCGCCGCGTCTTTTTTTTTGCGCGAATCTTGCTCATGTTGCTCATCTTGTGGTCATGCCCAACCGGCAGAACGTCGAAAATCGTCAAGTTCGATCCTGGCTTTTTTGTTGACACGCCCAAGCAATTGGTTTATAAGTAAATACATAGCGGCGGTGTCCCTTTTCTGATAGTGAGGCACCGCTGTGGATTTGCCGGCGTTTTAACAGATTCCAATCGTTCGGAGCGACCTCATGAGTGTCAGATCGGCAGCGGCGAAGCGATTCGCTGTGCTGTTCGCAGGACATTCAAGAGCCGCTGGCTAAGGTCCCTCCGATTCTTCCCGGCAGCGCCTTCCGCAGTTCATCCCAGCTTGCGGTGCGCATGCCCGAACGGGCTTCGAGAGGCCCCGCCGCCGGCAGTTGCTCTTGAATACGCGCTGCGCTTGGTGCGCTGCGCGCCCCCTTGCGCCCAGCCAGATCCGGCACTGACGCAATTCAAACAGCTCAATTGGCTGTCTGATAATGCGCGCTTGTGCCGGCCGGTCTCGCTCTTCTCTAGTCGCGTTCTGCCGATCTTCCTGGCGCATCGTGCCTTTGAGGCGTTTGCTGCGCCAGCTTCAGCGGGGGCGATCAAGTCGCTCGGCTGAACTTCCAATTTACCGATCCATCGATTTACGCCGGTCGCGTTAGACCGCGAATAGCGCTGTAACGCATTCCGCGACCGTCGTCACCGGAACCGTGATGCTTGAAGAGAGACTACCTCGATGTTTTGCAACTACAAGTCAAAAAACCATAACGCCTGGCCCGCCCGATTGGCGTTGTCTGTTGTCGCGATGCATTTATTCGCGGCCTCAGCGCAGCCACTGTGGGCCCAGAACCCCGGCGACACCTGGCTCCTGAAAATCTGTGAAAAGGAGCTGCAGCTGGCCAATCCCACGGACGCCATGTGGATGAAAGCCAACATGTGGGATATCAGCTTCCAGCGCATGAATGAGCGCAATATGCCGACGTTGGAGCTGATGAACCTGCAACCAGCCGGAGGGCCGGACATCGTTCAATTCCAGCTATCGATCGGCGACACACGTTTCCATTTCGCGGACGACTTTTTCGGCACGTTCGCGCTGCTTGGCAATACCACGCCCGGTTTTAATCTGGCATCGAGCGTCTCGGACGGCGGAAATCTGCTGACAGTCGATATCAGCAAGCCCGGCGGCGGCGGCTTGGATCCGGGCGAGTTGGTGCGATTCAGAATCGACCTTGATGTGGATCCCGGCTTCCCGGATCCGCCGTTCTTCGTTCATCCGGACTATCGCACGGTGTTGTTCGACATGAATGGCGTCCAGGTTTACGGTCCAGACCCGAGTATTCCTGCCGGCGACGAAGACAACGCTCAAGCCAGCATCAAGTTCAGCGACAATACGACCGCGGGCCCGGTGCCCTTCGTGGATGAAGTCATCCCCGAACCTCAAAGTGTGTTTCTCAACAACATCTTTCGTGAGTACGGCATTATGGAACCCGTGGATTGCTTCGATATTGGCGGTGGCGTGATTCCGGAACCTGGCACCGCGCTGCTCGCACTGCTTGGCTTGCTGGGCGTCGGAGGGCTTATGGGCCGGCCGCGCCGAGGACCACAATCGAACACTTAGACCACACCCGCGGCGTTCTAAATTCTTGATCTTTGGGAGCGAACTCATGAGCGTCAGATCGGCAGCAGCGAAGCGATTCGCACTGGCTGGGTCCGGCGCGGACGCAACTCGTAGCACTGGTTGAGAGCCCGCTCCTCTGAATCGCTCCCTTCTTTTCGCAATTCGCTGCCGATCTCTGGCTGCCAAGGCGACCGTGACGCCGCATGTTCGGCGTAAGTCCGTTGCGCCACTTTGAGTTTGTGGCCAACAAGCTGCGAAGTCCCTCACAGGGTTTGCCTTGGTTGTTCAGCACAGGACGTTCGACAGGAATCAACATTATGTATCACGTCTTCGATCTGAAACGGCTCGATTTGCGGTGCGCCGCGGCAATGCTGATCGTTATGTCCGTCGAGTTCAGCAAGCCATCCTCGGCGCGGGGCCAGCTTCTGGAGAATTGCTTTCTGCTGAAGATCAGCGAGAAGGAGCTGCAACTCGCGCATCCCGACGATCCAGAATGGATGAAAGTCAACATGTGGGACATCGGTTTTCAGCGCATGAACGAGCGCAACATGCCCACTTTGGAATTGATGAACACGACGGCCGTGGGGGGGCCTGACATCGTTCAGTTTCAAATGACGATCGGCGATACGCGGTTCCATTTCGCCGACGACTTTTTGGGCACGTTCGCGCTGTTGGGCAATACGACGCCCGGTTTTAATCTGACATCAAACGTCTCGGACGGCGGTAATCTGCTGACGGTCGATATCAGCAAGCCCGGCGGCGGCGGTTTGGACCCGGGCGAGCTGGTGCGGTTCAGGATCGACATCGACGTCGACCCGGGGTTTCCCGATCCACCGTTCTTCGTTCACCCCGACTATCGAACGGTATTGTTCGATATGAACGGGATTCAGGTCTATGGACCAGACCCGTTCTTTCCGGTGGGCGCCGAGGACAATGCGCAGGTCACTGTAACGTTCAGCGGCGGCACGATGGCCGGGCCGGTTGCTTTTGCTGATGAAGTGGTTACCGGCCCGCAAAGTATATTTTTTAACAGCAACTTCCGCCCAAAAGACCTCATGGAGGGCGTGGACATCTTCGAGGTCGAAGATTGTTTTATTCCGGAGCCTGGCAGCGCCGCGCTCGGATTATTGGGTGTGCTTGGCGGAATTGGGCTCACGACTCGATTTCGCTGCGCGGGACGGGTCGCATGAGAGACGACTCTTCGCGCGCTGCCGGTCTATTCTATTTGCTCACGTCTGCGACGACGGCATGAGGTGCGCTTTCCGCTTCGGCGCATGCGGCGTGGGGACGGTTGCTGCCGATTCCTGGCGGCTGGCTTTGAATACCCGGCCCAATGGCCCGGCGAGAATCGCCGGCATCATGATAAGCTCGGCCGCCACTCCGGCAATCAGAATCGTCATCATCAGCCAACCCATTCTTTGGGTCGGCGTAAAGCTGCTGAAGGCGAACACAGCCAGGCCGAGGCCGCTGATCAGCGCCGCCTGAAGCGTGGGCGGCGCGCAGCGGCGATAGGCGTGGATGATGGCCTTGTGCCGGTCGCCTAAATTATTCAAGGCCTCACGATACCACGTGAGATAATGAATGGTGTCGTCAACGGCGACCCCTAGGGCGATACTGGCCGCCATCATCGATCCGATATCAACGGGCACGCCAAGCCAACCCATGCCGCCGAAGACGACGAGCACCGGCAATACGTTGGGCAGCATCACGACGGCGCCGGGAAGAATTCCGCGGCAGACCATCATCATCAGCGGCGTGATCGTAACAAACGACCAGAAAGAGCTCTGGATCAAGTTATCTAAGAGTGCACGCTGGGCCTTATAAACGATCGGCACCACACCGGTATACACGGCGGAGATCGGCGTTCCGACAGCCAGCATTGGCTCTTCACCGGGCGGCAACAATTCCCTTCGCGCGTCGATGATGCGGACGCCCGCCTCTTCAATCGAACGCAGCTCGGCATTTGGAATCGCGCCGATCGCGAGCACGCAATCGTATGATTGGAACCGTTGAAGGACGGCCCGCCGCTGTTCATCGCTCAGCGCAGACAGCTCGACGTTCGCAGCCTGCAGTTTCAGGCGGGCCCGATGGAGTAGTTGTTGCGTCGCTGTGGAAAAGATGTGCTGCTGATACTCGGGCGACTCGACCGGCGCGTTTTCGGGATGATCCGTCGCGGCGCCTCGCTGCCAGATGCAAACCGATCCGCCGGCAAACGACCCCTCGCCGCGGCTGGCGGCCAGCTCCTGCAATACCTGTTCACGCACGCGCTGGGCCGCCAGCACGGGGTCGATCACGGCCCGCACGCTACTCACAAAACTGCCGTAATCAAGATTCTCGAAAGCCGCCGCTCGGAGACTAATCCGCCACAACTCCGTGCCGGTCTCCGGATCGACTTGCAAGTAGCCGCTGCGCGCCAAGGCCGCTTCACTTTCTTCGAGCTTGACGTTCGTCACGCTGCGGCGCGCGAGCGCCCAGGAGTCGCGGGTCCCGGCTGGAATTGGCGGGGCGAATGTCACGGGGGACAGCGACGGCCCCACCAGGTTGCGGCCCGCCGGGCCCAGTTCCTTGTCGATCGTTTGCTGAATGAGCGACACCAGTTCGAGCCGCTCTAAATACGACAACTTCGTGGCTGCTTCAGCCACGTCCACTGTCTGTGCGGCGGAGCGCTGCCGCTCGGGTGGAAACTCGATTACGACCTCCAGCGGCACCAGCCGGCCAATGTGCTCTTCCAGCCAGGCATAGTCGCGCCGCACTCGCACTTTTTCATCAAACAGCTTCAGCAGATCGATATTGGTGCGCACTCTGGTCAGCCCCAAACCCACGACCACGATAAAAACGAAACACCCAATCGTTACCGCGGCATGGTGTCGAATGATCGCGGTGCTGATCCGAGTCCAACGGTCCTCCAACGCTGGGTGGCCATTGGTGGTCCCGGCCACGAACGCGACATGCTCCTCGCGCCGCTGCTTGCGGCTCAAGGGAACCGGCCACATGGTAAGCGCGGCGGGCAAAAACAGGAACAGGAAGATGAGCATCAATCCCACGCCCGCCGACGAATAGATGCCGAACTTGCGAATCGGTTCCAAGTCGCTCACGCTCAGCGACGCCAGACCAATGCCGGTGGTGACGTTGCACAACAACGCGGGTTTCCAGCCGTGGCCTAATGCGCGCTCCGGCGCACCATCCATGCCGTGCTCGCGGATCGCGTCGTGATAGTAATTCACGATGTGCACCGCGCCGGAGATGGCCAGCACATAGAGCATCGAGGGCATCGCCATCATGATGGCGTCCGTGGTTTGACCGGTCCAAAATACAAAGGCCAGGCCGGCCGCCGCACTCAGGATCCCGCATCCAAACACCATCAATGTCAGCTTGATGCTCCGCAGCGACCACCAGGCCAGCCCCAACCCCAGCAGTCCGGAGAGCGAGGCCAGCCGGATTAGCGTGTGATCGCCCTCCTCATCGATGGCGACGTTTTCTATCGGCGGGCCGCCCAGTCGCACGGTTTGGATATCGATCCCGCACTCGTCGAATGCCTTGAAGATCACACCAGGTTCGCGCTGCCAGGGCAGCGACCCGACTGGTACTTCGCGTCCCAGCACCGGGCGAAAGTTCTTGATGGCAGCGTCGGAGAGCATCACGACGACACACGTTTGCCGGCCGTCGGGTCCGATCAACGTGCCTTTCAGCCGTCGCACCGCTTCGTCATACGGCACCTCAGAGGGCTTGGAGGTAAGCTCGTTAAGCGTGCGCCGGGCGGTTGTCACCGCTTGAAAATACTGAGTGTGTTCGGGCAGTTTCGCATCATCGCGAGCATCACGCTTTCCTTTCGGCACAAGATACCCCGCGAGCCGCTCAATCCGCGGATCGTCAGGCTTAGCGTCCGGCAGCGATGGATCATCGCCCAGGGTGCAGCCGGGCCAGCTAATGACCACAAACTGGTCCGCGACAAAATGCTTGCGAAACCAGCGGAGCTCGGTGGTTTCCGTGAACGACTTCGGCAGCCAATCGACAACCTTGTTGGTATTGCTGCGAATCGCCCGATGCGCCCCCTGGAGCAACAAGGGCGCAGCGAAGCAGAACAACATGAGAATCAGCAGCGAATATCGAGCGTAAAAAGTCTTGCGCGTCATCGCATGCGATATCCGTTCGAGGCAAACTGGTCGTTGCGCTTAAGCAGCAGGTTTCTGCAATAGCCACCAGTGGCGGTAGGGATGAAGCGGAAGCCGATCCAGCTCGAGCGGCAGAACGCTGACGCGAGATCGGCCGCTTGGTGCTTGTCGCGCCGCTACCGGCGATGCGACGCTTACCGACCATTTTAACCACAACGGCCCGAATCGGAATACTGCTCCCGTCACGGCCAGGTGTCAACGGGCTAGGAAAAACTACCCGTAAATTGGATCGATCAGCACAATCGTCCTAAGTTCTGACATAACGGCCAGATATAGTCAGGATGGATTGCTAAGGTTGGTTCTCTTTGCGTGATGCAAGGGGTTGGCAATGCGTCCTGATCCAGGGCTCGAATTAACGGCCATTCGATGTTTGTTGAGGGTTCTTCACGTCCATATCCATTCCCAGCGTCTTGACTAGAAAGGCATAGCGGTCGGTGGCGATTTCGATCTGTTTCTTTACAGGCGTGCCGCCGCCGTGACCGGCTCGGGTTTCAATTCGAAGCAGGATCGGCGCGTCGCCGGCCTGGGCGCGCTGCAGCGCGGCGGCGAACTTGAAGCTGTGCATTGGCACCACGCGGTCATCGGTGTCGGCCGTCATGATCAGCGTCGCAGGATACTTGACTCCCTCTTTCACATTGTGATAGGGCGAGTAAGCCAACAGCGCTTTGAACTCCTCCTCTTTTTCGATGTTGCCGAACTCATCGCGCCAAAACTGCCCCGCGGTGAACTCCTGGAAGCGCAGCATATCGAGTACGCCGACGATCGGAATGCAGGCGCCGAACAGTTCCGGACGCTGCACTTCGGCCGCTCCGACGAGCAATCCGCCGTTGCTGCCGCCCATGATCGCGAGTTTCTCAGGCGTGGTGCGTCCTTCGTCGATGAGCCATTCGGCCGCGGCGATGAAGTCGTCGAATACGTTCTGCTTGTTGATCGTCTTGCCGGCCAGGTGCCACTCTTCGCCGTACTCGCCACCGCCGCGCAAGTTGGCCACCGCTAGCACGCCGCCCATCTCCAGCCACGCGATATACTCCGGACGGAAGGCCGGCACGATGGAAATGCTGTAGCCACCGTAGCCGTAGAGCAGCGTGGGCTGGGGATCGGCCGGGGTCGGGGACGACCCGGCTCGCAGATCCTTGCGATAAGCGAGCATCATGGGCAGGCGCGTGCCGTCCTTGCTGTGATAGAAAACCTGCTCGACGGCGAAGTCGTCCGGGTCGAATTTCACGCGCGGCTCGCGAACGAGCTGCGTATCGCCGGCGAGAACGTCGTAGCGGTAAATGCGCGTCGGCGTGTTGTAGCTCGTGAAAGCGAAAAAGGCCTCCGTGTTGCTCTGGTCGCCGCCAAAAACGGACATCGTGCCATAGCCGGGCCGTTCGATCTTCCCGAGCGGTTTACCGGATAGATCGAAAACCTCGGCTTCGGTCAGCACATCGACCATGTAGCCGGCAATGAGCCGGCCGCTAAAAATGTGCGCGCCATCGAGGGTTGCCTCGCGGGCCGCCACAATTTGGGTCGCATGCTCGCGGCCGGGCTGATCGATGTCCATCGCCACGATGCGTTTCGTAGGCGCAGCGAGGTCCGTAAGTAAAAAGAACGTCGTGCCCTCATTGCCGAGGAACCGAAACTCGTTTTCAAAATCGCCGATCAACTCCTGGAACGGAGCGTCCGCCGGCGCCGACGCGTCGCGGACCCACACCTGGTTTTGAGGATCGGTGCTGCGAGCGATCGTCAGCACCAGGTGCTGGCCGTCGTCGGTCACCGTGACGTCGAAGCTCCAATCGGCATGATCGGGCCGCCGGTAGACGAGCTGGTCGGCTTCCTGCTTGGTGCCGAGCGTGTGGAAGTACACCATCTGGTTGAGGGCCGCCGTCTGATGCTGCTCGCCTTCCGCAGGTTCAGGATAGCGGTTGTAGAAAAAGCCGGCGCCGTCTTTCGTCCAGACCGGAAAGGTGAAGCGGGCCCACTTGAGATGGTCCTCGAGCAGCTCGCCGGTGTCGACATCGAGCACGTAAATCTGCTGCCAATCGCTGCCGGCTTCGGCACGGGCGTACGCGAGGTAGCGGCCGTCTTCGCTGGGATTGAAGCTCGCCAGCGCCACCGTGCCGTCGTTCGACCATTCGTTCGGATCGATGAGGACGCGACCCTCCGCATCGTACGTGCCGGCGACGTACAGCACGGGCTGGTTCTGCAGGCCATCGTTCTTCGTGTAAAAATACTTGCCGCCCTCCTGCGTCGGCTCGGAGTAGCGCTCGTAATTCCACAGCTCGGTGAGCCGCCGTTCCAGGGCGTCGCGCTGCGGAATTGCATCCAAATAGGCGCGCGCGAAGGCCTGCTGCTGCTGGACCCACTCGGCCACTTCGGGCGACTCGCGGACATCGGCCTCGAGCCAGCGGTACGGGTCGGCCACCTTCGCGCCGTGGTACTCGTCGACCTGATCGACGCGGCGGGTTTCGGGATAGTGTTGCTTTTGCACGATTTCGTCCTTCGTCGCGCGATTTGCTTTCGCGGATGTCGCAACCGCGGCCGTCTGCGTTTCGCCCGCGCATCCCGCCGTGGCCAACAGCACGACAGCCGCTAATCCCCACAATACAATTCGACATCTTCGCATGACACACTCCCACTGCGACTTAATGCGCGTTATCGTGGCCCTCACGACAGAACACGCTACCATCCACGGCTTCCATCAGCAATCCGCCAGTAAGTTTTACGATGGTTCATCAACAAGAGCTCCCACTCGAAACAACGGGCCATCGACATATGCAGGACATCACCGAGCGTGTGGCCGAGATTGTTGCCGAAAGCGGCATTCAGACGGGCATCGTCCAGGTGTTCAACGTGGGCAGCACGGCGGCACTCGGCACGATCGAATTCGAGCCGGGCCTGGGGCGCGATCTGCCGGAATTGCTCGACCGATTGATTCCGCCCAGCCGGCAATACGGCCACGAGCAGGCCTGGCACGACGGCAACGGCCATTCGCATCTGCAGGCCACGTTGCTTCGCCAATCGATCAGCGTGCCGGTCGCGGGCGGTCAGTTGGTGCTCGGCACGTGGCAACAGATTTTTCATCTGGAGTGCGACATCAAGCCGCGACGACGGACGATTGTGGTGACGGTGCTTGGGGAATAGCACAGCAGGCGAGCCGCCGGGTTCATCCCGGCGGGGATTAACCCCGCCGCTCGTCACACGCTCGCTCAGCTACTCGCGCTGCGGTAGCTCAACAGCGCCCGCTGGAAGACCCAGCGGCTGGCCAGCAGACTCATAATCGTGGCGGCGACGGCGAATAGCGCCAGATAGGCGTACTCCGCTTGCAGCGGCTTGGCCAACATGCGGGCCGGCACGTTCACGACGATGAGGATCGGCAGCACGAACGTGAACGCGCGCCGCAGCCAGTCGCCGACCGGGCCATAGTAGATTTCCATCGGGTAGCGCGAGAAATTCGTGATGTAGAACCAGAAATCATAAATCGACGTATTGCGGCCAAGCCACACGCTACAGGCGGCCAACACGATCATGAGGCTGTACAAGATGCCGATGCCGCCCAACAAGTAGACCGGATACAGCACGACCTGCCATATCGTCAACAAAAAACCCTCGACGCGCGGCAGTGCGTAACCCATCAACACCGCGGCGACCACGAAATTCGCCAGCGACGCCCATTCGATCCGCCGCAGCGAGATCAAGAACTGCGTGTCGATTGGCTTCAACAGCGCGAAATCGAGCCCGCCCGTGCGAATCAGCTCGCTGAACTCGTCGGCGTTGGTCATGAACAACAGCTGGACGACGCTGTTGATGAACAAACTCGTGGCGATGAACACGAAGAATTGATATTTGTCCCATGCTCCGCCCGCGGTCCCGTCGGAGCCGATCTGATCGGTGTATTCGAAAATCAACAGGTAGAAGCCGATGTTCATCATCACCCAGCCAAACGATGAGATCGACTCGATAATGAAGTTGGCGGGAAACATCATGTCCCGCACGAGGCTGTTGCGGGCGAAAGTAAGGAACACGCGGAGATAGGAGGGATGGTGAGACATTTCGATGTTCGATGTTCGATGTTGGATAGCAGATGTCAGAAGCGTGATGAGCGATGCCAGCGTGATTCTGACATCATCAATCTTACATCTTACACCTGACATTCCCTCAGCCTCCAAAACCGCTGTAGTGCTGGATCCCGCGCCAATAGGTGACGCGGCAAGCGACGATGAAAAATAGCACCCAGGCAGCTTGGATCGCCAGGCCGATCCACAATTGCGGACCGGTAATTTTTTGCAGGAACACGGCCGCCGGGAAGTACGCCAGATATTGCAGCGGAATCATCTGGACGACGGTGTCCCACGGCTTGGGCAGCATGTCGAGCGGGAACATGTGGCCGGAGAAAAAGAAGTTGAACAGCATGTACACAAACAACAGCGAGCTGACTTCCAGGAACCAGAAGCCGATCATGCCGATCGTCGCTTCGAGAAAGAAGCCGAGCAGGAAAGAAAACACCAGCGACGTGATGTAGGCGAGCATCACGTCGGCCGGCGGCCAGCCGGGGAAATAGTCGCGGCACAGATAAAACACGAGCGCAAACGGGCCGATCGCAATGCCGTAGTAGACCAGCTTGTGGGCCAGCCGCATGAGCAGCAAGAAACCGGTGAGATCGACGGGCTGGATGAGATATTTCTTAATCTCGCCGTTGCGGATTTGCAGGGCGATGCCGCTAGCCAGGCCCGGCATGCTGGAAAACGCCCGGCTGATCATCGTCAGCAGGTAGTAAGCGACGAAATCGTGGTAGCCGTAGCCGGCAATTTGCGAGCCACTGTCGCCGCCGGCGCGCATGCCGGCAAACACCGCGCCCCACAAAAAAATCTGCGTCACGATCGGCAGGAAGCGGGCCAGCGTGCCGAGCCAGAAATCGCCGCGATAAACGAGCCGCTCCTCGAGGCAGATGCGAAGGATCGTCCACCAGGTTTGAGCCCGCGCCATCATCACATCAAGCCGCGACGGGTACCGCCCGTAGGGTGGTCGGTCGCGCCATCTTCGCGCCGTCGCTTACGATGCGCGAGTCGAACCGTTGCGCAACCCAGCAACATCAGCGCCGTTCCGCTCGGCTCCGGCACGCCCGCGACCGCCGAGCCCGTTCCGCCGGACGGGGTGTCTCCGAAATTCGTTCGCCATACGGTGTAATCCGTTGCGGTCACCATGCCCGGCGTCATATCGTTAGGAATCGTGACGTTCTGATTCAATCGCTTGCGCCAGATCACATAGTCGGCCGCGTCGACAATGCCGTTGTCATTGTAGTCGCCGAATAAGGCGGGTGGCGGAACAACAGTCCAGCCAATATCCTTCATCGCCGCGGCATCCAGCTCTGTAAACCGTTTGCGGGTGCCGGTGGTCAGTTCGGGGTCCATCGCCACTTCTTGTGAAATGGAAGTTCCATAGACGACGCTACTTGCGCCGGACGCCCAGTGGGACAGGTCGCCCGACAAGGGCACCGCGCCTCCATATTCCGCATTTGCATTGCTGCCGAAAAAAGAAGTGCCGCTGACGAACGATTCCCAAGGCGTGACGTTTCCCGGGTCGTCGTCCCGCTCGCCAAATCCCAACGCGTGGGCAAGCTCGTGAATCGCGACCGAGTAAAAATCGGTCACGCCTCCGGACGGCATGGTTGTGGGGTTGTAGTGCCAGGGCGACGGCGGAGCGCTATCGAACGCGATCGTGCCGCCCCAACGGGCGAACCCGCTCGTTTCACCGCGCCGCTCCACCGCGTTTTCGAAGTTGGTTGTGGTTTGATTGATCTGGGTAATTTCGCCGCTGGTGAAACCGCCGGTGGGAGTGCTGCTCCAGCTATAGCCGCCTGACCCGCCGATCCCAAGCGTATTGCCGGAAAGATTGCGGGCGCCGGCGAAAATGCGGTATTGGTCGGCGTTAACAGTTGGGTCCGTTAGTACAACTGGATTGGTGTTCGAAGGATTACCGAAGTTCATCGTCCACTGCCAGACGACCATCCCTCCACTTGAGCCGACAAACTTCGGCGGCGTTTGGATCGATGAAAACGTGTCATTGAGAATGTTGCTGAAGAAGTTGGCTGCCGCATCCAGCGACGCCCGGGCTTGCGAGCCGGGAGCGAGAAACCCGGTGTCGTAGGTGTAATCGAGCTGGATGGTGATTGCCGGGGCGGGCACGGTGGCCAGGCACAGCGCCAGCAACGCGAACGCGAGTTGTTGTCTTTGCCGGTGCCGCATGATCGCGTTCGCCTGTACGCTCATTCCGCTCGTTGAGTATGCTCTTTGTCCACTTTACCAGTTCGCTTCCAGAACGGCCAGCAATCGCGCTCGACAGCTATCGGCCGAAGCCTAAAATGACGGTTCCCCGTCACGATTCCAGCCGCTAAATTTCAGGAAAGGCAGCCGAACGTCATGAGCATGATTGTTGACATCCACGCGCGACAGATTCTCGATAGCCGCGGCAATCCGACCGTCGAGGTGGACGTGACGCTCGACGACAACACAGTCGGCACGGCGGCGGTGCCAAGCGGCGCGAGCACCGGCGTTCACGAGGCCTGGGAGCTGCGCGACGGCGACAAGTCGTATTACCTCGGCAAGGGCGTGCTCACGGCCGTGGCGAATGTGAACGACAAGATCGCCAACGAGCTGGTCGGCATGGAAGCGCTCGACCAGGTCGCCGTCGACGCGCGGATGATCGAGCTCGACGGCACGCCGAACAAGAAGAGCCTGGGCGCGAACGCGATCCTCGGCGTGTCGCTGGCCACGGCCCACGCGGCGGCCCGCTATTGCGAATTGCCGCTCTATCGCTACGTGGGCGGCTCCAACGCCCGGCTGCTGCCTGCGCCGATGATGAACATCGTCAACGGCGGCCAACACGCCGACAACAGCGTCGACGTGCAGGAGTTCATGGTCATGCCGCTGGGCTTCGACCGGTACAGCGACGCCCTGCGCTGCGGCTGCGAAATCTTTCATCACCTCAAGAGCGTGCTCAAGGCCAAGAAGCTCAGCACGGCGGTCGGCGACGAAGGCGGTTTTGCGCCCGATCTGCCCAATAACGCGGCCGCCATCGAGTTAATCCTCACCGCGATTGAAAAAGCCGGTTACCGAGCCGGCGAGCAGGTGTGGATCGCTATGGATCCAGCCTCGACCGAGTTTTATGACAAAGACAAAAAGGTCTACAAGATCGACGGCAAGGAGCTCGACTCCGCCGGTATGGTCGAGTTCTGGGCCAATTGGGTCGGCAAGTACCCGATTTGCTCGATCGAGGACGGCTGCAGCGAAGACGATTGGGAAGGTTGGAAGTTACTCACCGATCGCCTCGGGAAGCGAGTGCAGCTCGTGGGCGACGACCTGTTTGTCACCAACACCGAGCGGCTGCAGCGCGGAATCGACGCCGGCGTGGCCAACAGTATCCTCATCAAGGTGAATCAGATCGGCACGCTCAGCGAGACGATTGAAGCAGTCCGGCTCGCCGTTCGCCACGGCTACACGAACGTCATGAGTCACCGCAGCGGCGAGACGGAGGACGCCACGATTGCCGACCTGGCCGTCGCGCTGGGCACGGGCCAGATCAAAACCGGCAGCGCCTCGCGCAGCGACCGCATGGCCAAGTACAACCAGCTGCTGCGGATCGAAGAGCAGCTCGGCGCCGCCGCCCAATACGGCGGCCCGCTGTTCCCGAAAAGATGATGTTTGAGCTGAGATGTAAGATTGTAGATGTGAAGCATCGGCGGCGACCGCTTTAGCACCATCTCACATCTTCTATCGAACATCAAACATCTTACTTTTTCCGCACTAGTTTTTGATGGAAACAACTCACCGTTCGCCGATCACCGATTCGCCGTGGTTTTGGGTGCTGATATTCGCCGGCATGGCGCTCGCAGCGCTGTTGGCGATCGGGCCGAAATACGGCGGGCGGCAGGCGCGGCTGGAGCTGCAGTATCAGGCGCGGGAGCGAATCGCGGCGGAGCGCGCCGCAGGGAATATTGATGCTAAGACCGAACGAACAAACGATCAGGCGGAGCGCCGCGATTTTGCCTCCCCCGACGATACGCTGATTCCGCTGTGGCCGTTGGCGTTGATCTTGTCTGTCGTGGTGATCTTTTCCGCGATCATGCTTATCCGGGGGCGGAGACGCCCCGGCGCGCTCGTTGACGAAGGCCCTGGATGATGAATTGGCTCGCCGAAAACGCGCTGCCGATCTGGATGGGCGGGGCCGTGGCGCTCACGATGGCGATGGTGATCTATCTCCAAACGCGAAGCAACCGCGCACTTTTGGGCATGGGCGCGGTCGTCTTGGCCACGGCCGCGTTGCTGACGGCCGAGTGGTTTATGGAAACGCCGCGCGAAGCGGTCGAGCGGACGCTCTACCAACTGGCGGCCGCGGTCGAAGCAAACGATGTGCCGGGCACGCTTGCGTTTCTTGCGCCCACCGCCGACGAGCGGATTCGCGAGGACGTCGAGACGCTGATGCCGCTGGTGAACATCGAACGCGCCCGTGTCATTGGCACGCCGCAGATCGATGTCGCAGACGGAAGCGATCCCGCGGCGGCCACCGTCCAATGCCGCGGCATCATCGTGGCTACCGTGAAGCGAAGCGGCATGAAAGGCGGCGCCGACGATCGGCTGACGATGGAATTCGTCCGGGACGGCGACCGGTGGCTCGTCGAGAGTTACACATCGAATCGCAACTGGAACCGTGCGGTCGGGCGACCATGAATCACATAAAGCCGGCGATGGCATCGCCGGTCGTGCGGTCATTCATCATCATTGTGATGACCACCGCCACCATGACCACCACCGCCGTGATGGTCGCCATCGCCGTGGCCGCCACCACCATGATCACCGCCGCCGTGATTCCCGGCACCGCCCTGGCCCGGATGCGGACCACCTTGCCACGGACCACCTTGGCCGTAACCGGGAAAACCGTAGCCCGGAAATCCGTAACCAGGAAAACCGTAACCAGGACCGCTATATCCGCCGCCGTATCCCCACGGTGCAAAGTTTCCCGGGCCTTGGTTGTAATACCCGCCTGACAGAAACGATTCTTTCCACGCGTCGTGGAACCGTTCCCACTCGGCATCGATGCCGCCGCGGCCGTTGCCCCACTGTTGCACTTCGTAGTACGTGTCGACCGAGCCGTCGGCCCCGCGCAGGTTCGTGCGCGAGCGGCGATAGCGGCTGGTGACTATCCGCTCGTCATCCAACGGCTCGACCGGTGGCGTGCGCATGTATTGGGCCACCCGGGCCCCTGAATACGGATCGTGGGTGTACGTCCCGCGGCGAAAGATCCAGCTTGGCTCGTTCTGCACGACAATGATTTCGGCTGCGCACGGCGCGTCGGGCGCGCAGGGGACATCGCCAGCCATGGTTGAAACACATGCCAACGTGGAGAGCGCGCCGGTCGCCAGCGCGACCCAGCGCCGCGGGGGGAGGAGATACATCGCAGCGGCCTTCATCAGCGGAGAAGAGGGGAGTCGGCAGAGCGGCACTGCCCCGCCAATTCCATTGTAACCAGAAGTGCCGGCGCTCAAGCCCCGGCCGCATTGGCGTCGGCCGCCAGGCCGAATCAAGGGCGTGTACGTTTCGCCCTGCACCGCCGGTAACGATTGTGCGGCCTGTATGTCAAACGCAGGCCGGCTACTGGACCGCGCCAGGCTCGCCGCCGCCGCGGTCGATCATCTTCAGCTCCAGCGGCGTTGCGGGATCGTAGTAATACTCCCAGCCTTCAGGCAGCTCGGGCAAGGCCGTGGCGGGCTCGTTGGGCTCGATGATCTCCCGCATGAACTCCTCCTGAGTCTTCGGATATCGGCCGTGCTCGGCTTCCCAAAGCCGCGTGGCGTGCAGGATGTTGTTCAAGATGATTTGATGTTCCGCCCAGAACCGCGTGCCGGCGACGATGCTCAGGTAGCCACCGCCTTCCAGCGTGCGACCCTTTTTCGGACTATGCGACGTGACGACTTCGATCCGCGGCGCCGGCGGCCCCGCCGCGGCTTTCGCGGCCTCTTCTGCCTTGAGGTCCGCTTCCGCTTTCTCCTGTGCCTTTTCGTCTTCGGCGGCCTTCTGAGCGCTCGCCGCGCTCGCCAGCTCGTTCATGCTCGCTCCGCCGCCGGGAGCGCTCGACGAATCACAGCCCGCAATGATTAGCGCAAGCACCAGAAACAATCCGATTAATCGCATGAAAGCGGCCATCGATTGCTCCCCCCTGTTTCACCTACTTATTTAATATCTCACGCACAGGCGCTAAGGCGCAAAGGACGCCAATCGGATTAAAGTAAGTGCCTTTGCGCCTTAGCGCCTGTGCGTGAGATTTGATTCATTTTAGCGACAATTTCCAGTCGTGCATTCGCTCCAGCATGGCGGGTTCGGTGCGGTCGATCCGTAGCGGCGTGACCGTGATGAAGCCCTGTTGCCAGGCCTCGAGGTCGGTCAGGTCGCCGACCACCGGCACCGCCGGCGTTCCCATCGCCCAATAATAACGGCGACCTTTCGGATCGACGCGGCGATCGAACTCCGCCGGCCAGCCCACCGTCGCCATCGGCACGATACGCACCTCGGTCGGATGTTGGAACGCCGCCGTTGGAATATTGATATTGTACAGCGCGTGGTTGCGGGCGTCCGCTTGCTTGGTGATTTGCTCGATCAAGCGCACGGCCATCTCGGCCGCCCGGTCGAACTGGGCGTGCTCATCGTACTCCAGCGAGACGGCGATGCTCGGAATACCGAAAACGGCGCCCTCCGTCGCCCCGGCTACCGTGCCCGAATACAGCACGTTGATGCCCAGATTCAGCCCGCCATTGATGCCGCTCACCAGCAGGTCCGGCCGCCGCGGGCAGAACTCCGCCAGCGCTAGCTTGACGCAATCGGCCGGACTGCCTTCGACCGCCCAGCCGCGCCGCCGCTGGCCGTCATAGATTTCCTTGGCCATCAGCGGGCTGAGGAACGTGATCGAATGCCCGACGCCGCTCTGCTCGACCGCCGGCGCAACGACGTACACGTCGCCCAGCCGGGCAAGTGCGCGCTCCATCGCGGCCAGGCCTGGCGCGTAGATGCCGTCGTCGTTGGTTAAAAGAATTTGCATGCCGTCACATAAAGCCGCGACCGTTGGTCGCGGAGGTTTGCTGCCCTAAGCATACGCGCGCAGCCGATGGGCCACAACACGCCGCATTTGGTGGTAGGACGGACAATCCTGTCCGTCTTCCGCGAATCGACGGACAGGATTGTCCGTCCTACGAGAATTGCGCCACAACACGCCACTGGTTCACGTGCGGCGCGAGCGCTATAATCCCAATTTCCCACACACTGCGAATTCCTAGCGAATGGCCGCCAGTTCAAACAGCGCTACGCATTCCAACATCGCCAACGAGCGCGTGCTCGTGTTGGACTTCGGCTCGCAATACGCACAGCTCATCGCCCGCCGCGTTCGCGAGCAGCATGTGTACGGCGAGATCGTGCGGCACGACCTCTCGGCCCAGCGGGTGCGCGAGCTGTCGCCGAAGGGGCTCATCCTCTCGGGCGGGCCGGCGAGCGCTTACGCCGACGGCGCGCCCCGTTGCGATCCGGCGCTATTCGATCTCGGCATTCCGGTGCTGGGTATCTGCTACGGCATGCAGCTGATGTGCCATGCGCTCGGCGGCCGCGTGCAAGGTCAGCCGGTGCGCGAATACGGGCGGGCTCACTTGACAATCGACGCGAGCAAGGAAGCTGACGACTTGTTCGCCGGCGTCAATCGGGAAACCGAAGTCTGGATGAGTCACGGCGATCAGGTCGTCACCGTGTCGGACGAATTTGTGCCGCTGGCCCGCACCGCCACGTGTCCGCATGCCGCCGTTCGGCATCGCCTGCGGCCGCTGTATGGTTTGCAATTCCACCCGGAAGTAACGCACACGCCCGACGGCAAGACGATCCTCGCCAATTTTCTCACCAACGTCTGCCGCTGCACGGGCACCTGGCGGCTCGGCGATTTTGCGGAGCGGACGATCGCCCAGGTTCGCGAGCGCGTGGGCCGCGACCGAGTGATCTGCGGCCTTTCGGGCGGCGTCGATTCGTCGGTCGTCGCGGCGCTGTTGTACGAAGCGATTGGGCCGCAGCTGTCCTGCATCCTCGTCGACAACGGCCTGTTGCGGAAGGATGAAGAGCAGTCGGTCATCGAGGAATTCACGAGGCATTTCAAGACCGATCTGCACGTGGTGAAGGCGGAGGGGCGGTTCCTGAGCGCGCTGGCCGGGGTTACCGAGCCGCAGGAGAAACGCCGCATCATCGGGCGCGTATTCATCGAATGCTTTGCCGCGGAAGCGCGCAAGATCAAGGGCGCGAGGTTCCTTGCGCAGGGCACGACCTACCCCGACGTTATCGAGAGCGGCGCCGCGCCCGACGGCCCCGCCGACACGATCAAGCTGCACCACAATGTCGGCGGACTGCCGGCCGACCTGGAGTTCGAGCTCATCGAGCCCTTGCGCGACTTGTTCAAGGACGAAGTCCGTCAGCTCGGACTGCAGCTTGGCCTGCCGGAAGAAATCGTCTGGCGGCACCCATTTCCCGGCCCGGGCCTGGCGGTGCGCTGCCTGGGCGAAGTCACGAAAGATCGCCTCGACACGCTGCGCGAAGCCGATGCGATTGTCGTCAGCGAAATCAAAGCGGCCAATCTCTACCGCAGCACGTCCCAGGCGTTCGCCGTGCTGCTGCCGGTCCGCTCGGTGGGCGTGATGGGCGACGCCCGCACTTATGAGGATGCGATCGCCGTCCGCTGCGTCACCACCGACGACTTCATGACCGCCGACTGGACCCACCTGCCGCACGAGCTGCTGGCGCGCATCTCGACGAGGATCATTAATGAAGTACAAGGCGTCAATCGCGTGGTGTACGATATTTCGTCGAAACCGCCAGCAACGATTGAGTGGGAGTAATTAGCCACAGAGTACACCGAAACCACGGAGAACCGACTTCAATGGCCAAGTTCCTCCTAACCATCGTGATTGGCGCGATCATGGCGGCGATCGTTGGAATTGCGACTCCAATCGTACTCTATCTGTATTACCGGATCACCCATCCTGGTTTAGATGGAGGTGTCGGAACTGTTTACGCTATGATGATGTTGATCACGGTCCCCGGTTTTACCGGCTTCGGAGTCGTTGTGGGAGCAGTCGTCGGTGCCGTGCGCGATTGAAAGGGTCGCAATTTCCCGGGTTCGCCAATTACGAAATCGGCGATACAATGAAGTTGAACTGACTCGCATTCACAAGGCTTTTTATGGGAATGTTTCAGGTCAAAGTTCGAGTCGCCAATCCAAACGAAGCCAATCGCTCATTTGAAGAGCTGTTTTGGGTGGATACCTGTGCGCTCTACTCGTTTGTACCGGGGACGCGCCTTGAAGAAATCGGACTCGAGCCGATCCGCTCTCGGGAACTAATATTGGCCGACGGACGGCGCGACACGCGGTTATTGGGCGAGGCGCGATTCACGATCGATGAACTTGGCGAGACGTTAACCTGCCCGGTCATCTTCGGTCCCGACGATTCGCTCTATCTGCTCGGTGCAACGGCTCTCGAAAACTTCGGCGTCGATGCTGATCCAACGACCAGGAAACTCAAGCCCATCGCGGCCATCATCGGCGGCTTTCTCGGTTCGCGCTGAACTCCTGTCTTCTCCGTGATCTCTGTGATCTCGGTGGTTAATGTTCAATGTCGCAGAAATACATCTTCCAAATGGCCGCGCTGACGAAAAAGATCGCTCAGCGCGAAGTGTTGAAGGATATCTGGCTGGCGTTCTATCCGGGCGCGAAGATTGGGGTGCTCGGCCGTAACGGCTCCGGGAAGAGCACGCTGCTGCGGATCATGGCGGGGAAGGACAAAAACTTCGACGGCGACGCCCGGCTGACCGAAGGGTTTACCGTTGGGATTTTGGAACAGGAGCCGCAGCTTAATCCCGACAAGGACGTGTTCGGGAACGTCGAGGAAGCCGTCGCTCCGACGCGTGCGTTGTTGACGGAATTTGAACAGCTCTCGGAGAAGCTTGGCGAAGTGACCGATCCGGACGAGATGGAAAAGCTGCTCGAGCGCCAGGCGCGAGTGCAGGACAAGATCGAGGCCGTGAACGCCTGGGAGCTCGACCGGCAGGTCGAAGTGGCGATGAGCGCGATGAACTTGCCGCCCGGCGACGCGCGCGTCCAGACGCTCTCCGGCGGCGAGCGGCGGCGCGTTGGGCTGTGCAAAATTCTGTTGGAGCGGCCGGACTTGCTCTTGCTCGATGAGCCGACCAATCATTTGGACGCCGAAAGCGTGGCCTGGCTGGAGCGGCATCTGGAAGAGTACCCCGGCACCGTCGTGGCCGTCACGCACGACCGCTACTTTTTGGACAACGTCGCCAAGTGGATTCTGGAGCTCGACCGCGGCCAGGGTCATCCGTTCGAAGGCAATTACTCGTCATGGCTCGAGCAGAAGAAGCGCCGGCTGGAGGTCGAGGAGAAGCAGGCTTCCGCGCGGCAGCGGACGCTCGCGCGCGAGTTGGAATGGGTCCGCCTGGCGCCGCGGGCGCGGCAGGCCAAGAGCAAGGCCCGCATCAAGGCCTACGATGCGATGGCGGCGGAGCAGTTTGAGGACCGGCCGGAGGAGCTCGAGATCCAAATCCCGCCCGGCCCACGGTTGGGCGACATGGTCGTCGAGGCGGAGAACCTCGGCAAAGCGTACGGCGATCGGCTGTTGTTCGAAAAGGTGAACTTCCGGCTGCCGCCCGGCGGCATCGTCGGGATCATCGGCCCCAATGGCGCCGGCAAGACCACGCTGCTGCGGATGCTGATGGGCCAGGAAGAGCCGGACGAAGGCGAGCTCAAGATTGGCCCCACGGTCGAGCTCGGCTACGTCGACCAGAGTCGTGACGACCTGGTGGCCGACCACACAGTGTACGAGGAGATTTCCGGCGGCCACGACACGCTCGAAATGGGCGGCCGCAAGATGAACTCGCGCGCTTACGTCTCACGGTTCAACTTCACCGGCCCGGACCAGCAGAAAAAAGTCGGCGTCCTATCGGGCGGCGAGCGGAACCGCGTACACCTGGCCAAGCTGCTGCGACGCGGCTCGAACGTGCTGCTGTTGGACGAGCCAACGAACGACCTGGACGTCGACACGTTGCGGGCGCTGGAGGAGGCGGTTGCTAACTTCGCCGGCTGTGCCGTCGTGGTGAGCCACGACCGCTGGTTTCTCGACCGCCTGGCGACGCACATCCTGGCGTTCGAGGGCGACGGCTACGTCCACTGGTGCGAGGGCAACTTCCAAACCTACGAAGAGCAGCGCCGCGAACGATTGGGCGAGAGCGCTGACGAGCCGCGGCGTTTCCGCTATAAAAAACTCCAGCACCATTAGAAGGATGCAGGATGGAGGATGCAGGATGCAGGGTTTCTTCGTCCCTGCCCCCCGCATCCGGCATCCCGCATCCTTGTTTTAACCTACTGCGTCATCCATTCGAGTTGAGGAGTCACGCCACATGAGTGTCACGCGCCTAGGAGCCACCAAACAATATTCCGACAACTGGGACAACATCTTCGGCGGCAAGAAGAATCGCTCATCGGCCCCGGCAAAGACGGTCGCGCCCGCCAGGCAATCCGCCAAAAAACAATCGGCCAAGAAAAAACGCCAGCCGAAGGCCGCCAAAAAGGCATCGCGACGAAAGTAGCGGCGCGGTAATCCGCATCGGACTCTGTCACCGTTAAGCGATGCCGAAGTAGCTCAATAGCAGCAGCACTAAACCTGTCGCTGCGATAACGCCGTGACCAAGAACGAACGGAATCGGCAGCGCCTTGCTGCGCAGATGGAAACCGAGCAACAGAACCGCTCCGCCAATCGCGGCCAGGATGAAGATGGCCAAAGCGACTTGTGCCAAGCCGGGAATGCCCTGCGCGACGGCCGCGTAGATTAGTAGTCCCACGCCGACGGCCGCCGCGACTCCATGTCCCACAGCGAGCCAAAGCGGCGGCCAGGGTGCGCCGCGAAGTCGAATCACGGCCAGTGTCAATCCGCCAATCGCCGCCAGCACCAAGACGATCGCCGCCATTTGCATTTCTTGCATTTGACACCTCCCATTTTTCCAGCACTTTATCCGCGCGATAAAAATGCGCCGCTGCGAGTATCGACGCGGACCGTCTCGCCCTCCTTCAGATACTCGGGCACGTGCACGATGAGGCCGGATTCGAGTGTGGCTGGCTTCGTGCGCGATGTGGCCGAGTTGCCGCGAATGGCCGGGTCGCATTGCGTGATCTTCAAGTCCACGGCAGTCGGCAGTTGGATGCCGACGCACTGGCCGTTGTAGATCAACGCCAACATGCCTTGCAGATCCTCGGTGATGTACGGCAGCTCGGTCGCGACGTCGCCGCGCGCTAGCGCGTATTGGTTGTAGTCGGCCGTATCGAGGAAAAACGCGGACTCGTTGTCGGCGTACATGAACGTCACTTCGCGGCGGTGGAAGTCCGCATCATCGAGACCCTCGGTGCCTTTGAGCGTGATATCGGTCTTCTGCTTGGTGACGAGGTTGCGCGCGCGAAACTTGTAAAGCGTCGCGCTGCCGCGCGCGGACGGCGATTGCACGGCCACGCTTTCGATGATGTGCGGCGCGTCGTTGTGATTGACGACCGTGCCGGGTTTGATTTCTTTGGCAAGCATGAAGCTAAGGGGGAAAGCGGAGGGGGGAAGGGGGAAGGGGGAAGGTTCCGATAAGCGCACGTTACGACAGGATCGCTCCCGATGCCGGGTCGATGGGCAGGCCGCCGGTGAGTTTCGCGAGGGCGTCGACCACGTTGAGCAGGCTGGAAGGATCGAGCCCGCCGGATTCCCAATCATCGTCGTCGCCGTCCGACCCGTTGTGTGAAACGCGCTCGAAGAGCATCACGTCGAGGCGAGCGTCGGCCTTGAGCATTTGCTTGAGCTGTTTCGCCTCGAGCTCGTCCTTAAGCTGCTTGGCCAGGTCGGCGCTCTGCGCGATGACCGCCTCGCCCGTTTCGTAGCTGATTTCCAGCGCCGCGTTGTCTTGCGGAGCTTGCACGAGCACCGACTCGAACATGCCGTCCTCGTCGGCTTCGAGATTTTCGAGCTTCAGCCTGCGCGATGCCTCGGTGATCGCCGCTTCAACCTGAGTGAGCGTAGGGCGATCGGCCTGCTGAAACAGGATGAAGTAGGTGTCGCGCCACTCCAACTGATCGTCGTTGGGGTCGTCCATCACTGGATTTATCGTCGCATTAGTAGGACGGACAATCTTGTCCGTCAATCTAACCCATGGCGGACAGGATTGTCCGCCCTACATTGCCGGTTACCAGTTTTCCTCGCCGTCGTCCGGCACATCCATGTCGCCGTGCCAGGCTTCGAGTCGCTGCAGAATTTCGTCGCGCTCGGCCAGGCTGGCCCAAACCGCCTCGCCCTGCTCGAGCCGAATCTCATACGACCCTTCGCGGATGCAATCCTCCTCGCCACAGTAGTGTGGCGTGGCGGAGACCCACATCACGCGATACAGGGGTATGTGTTTGTCATCGATGCGGCAAAAGATCGACATCTTGGGAATTCCTCAGTTCGAGCGGCCGAGCTCTGCGGAGCGCTCCGTGGCGGCGCTGACTGCTTCGACAACGGCCTCGCGAAAGCCGCGCTCGTTCAATACTGCCAGCCCGGCTTGCGTGGTGCCGCCAGGGCTGGTGACGCGCTCCCGCAACACCGCCGGCGGATCGCCAGTTTGCAGCACCATTTCGGCCGCACCGGCGACAGTACGAGCCGCCAGTTCGACGGCGAACTTGGCTGGCAGACCGGCGGCCGCACCTCCCTCGGCCATCGCCTCTATCATACTATATGCAAAGGCCGGCCCGGAACCGGAGAGGCCGGTCACTGCGTCGAGCAGCGTTTCAGGCACGTCAAACGCGGCGCCGACGGAGGACAGCAGTTTGGCGACCAATTGTCCGTCTTCGGTCGTGGCGTGCGGTCCGCGGCTGTAAGCGCTCGCTCCTTTTCCGATCAGGCATGGTGTGTTGGGCATGACCCGGACGATTCGCTGACCGTCCGGCAGCCCGGCGGCAAGGCGATCGAGCGTGACGCCCGCCGCAATCGAGACAACGAGCGCGTCGCGCCGAAGCACGTCATGAATTTCCGCAAGTGCCTCGTTCATCTGCTGCGGCTTCACGGCCAGCAGCACGACGTCGGAGTTTGCCGCGACGGCCGCGTTGTCGTCGCCGATGGTGGCGCCGGGCACATCACCGGCAAAAGCCGCTCGCGATGCCGCGCTGGGGTCGCCCGCAAGGATGCTTTGGGAGGGAACTATTTCCGAACGCACGAAACCGCGCGCGAGCGCCGTCGCCATGCGCCCCGCGCCGATGAAACCAACTTTAATAGCAAGCATTGCCAGCACGTTTTTCCCTCACGAATCTTACGACAATGGATCGACGAACACAACGATCGGGAGCTGCCAGCAGCATGCACCCCAAAACCAGTCTGGGCGCCCTACGATGTTTTTGAAAGACTTTGCGGCCCTTGTTGGACGAAAAAATTAAGGATGAATTCGTACGTCAGGCGCTAGCGCCCGACATTCGGAATTGCGGCAGGCACCGAATGCTTGCCCCACTTGTGGAGGCGTAGGGCGATGCGACACAAAGTGCGTGCGCTCGTCGGCATGCTGCTGATCGGGTTGTATTTTAGCGACACGGCGACCGCACAAACGCGCTCGCGGTGGTGGCCGTTCGGAAGCAGCGACACCGAGGAGCCGCAGCCATCGGGCGGCGTGGCTGGTTCGGGTATGTCAACGCCGAGCCGAGTCGAACAACAAGCGCCGCTGCCGCAGCAGCCAGCCGAATCGGAAGCCACGCAGCGCTGGATGATCGATTCGCCGAGGGCCAAAGTGAGCTGGCCGCGAATCCATCTGCCCGAAGTCCGGAAGCCGAATCTGCCTCGGCCGCAAGTGTGGCCGGAGAAATCCGAAGTCGAGGCCGCCCGCAACGCCTGGGTCGAGAAAAACCCGGCGGCGAGCCAGCCCTCTCCGCTGCAGGCCATCACGGACAGCGCCCGACGCGTCCGCGCGAGCACACGTGCGGCGTGGGACAAGACCGTCGACGCGTTGACACCGGGCGAAACTACCAGCAGCACCAGCTCGCGAGTTGCCCGCCGGCAGGACCGGCCGCCATTGTGGAAGCGGATGTTCGGCGTCGAAGAACCCGAGCCGCAAGGACCGCGGACCGTCACGGAATGGATGGCCCAGCAGAGGCTCGATCCATAGTTCGATGTAAGATCGAAGATGTAAGATTGAAGATTTGATTGCCTCAATCTTCAATCTTAGATCTTAAATCGACAATCTCTCGCCGGGCATCTAGACACCCGCCTCTCAGATGTCAGAATGATGCGCGTCAACACCTCATTTCGCAGAGGAGACGCGCGATGGCCATTAAGCCGGGCGATTTGTTGAACCAGCTTCCGAGTGTTTCGGAGCTGCTGGAGAAGCCGCCGATCCGAGTGCTCGCCGACCGTTGGAACCGCAGCGTCGTGGCCGGCCGCGTGCGAACATTTTTAGATGAGCTGCGGAGCGACTTGCGGCGACGCGCGGACGAGCTGCCGTTGCCATCCATTCGCGAACTGGCGGAGCGCGCTGCCGACTACATCGTCTCGCAGCAACAGATCTCGCTGGGAACCGCGATCAATGCGACGGGCCGGCTGCGTGGGACGCCGTGGATTAGCCGCCCATTGGCTGATGCGGCACTGGAGCGGGCGATCGCCGTGGGCAGAGAATTCGTGCTCGAAAAATCGCCCGTCACTGGCGCGCGGCCGCTCGATGTCGAGCCGCTGCTGTGCCGTCTTACGGGTGCCCAGGCGGCTGTGGCCGTGCACAGCTACACCGGCGCCTTGTGGCTGGCACTCTCGGCGCTTGCCGCCGAGCGCGACGTCTTGGTGGCTCGTGCCGAGGTCGGCGAAGTGGATTCGGCTGAACCTTTGCCCAGAATCGCGGCCGCTGCGAAAGTCTCGCTCAGAGAAGTCGGCACGATCAACCGCGCGAACGTCGCCGATTATGAAGCCGTTGCATCCCCGAGCACCGCCGCCCTGCTGAAAGTCACTCCGGACGAGTACCGCATCGTGGGCGAGACGACGATGGCGGAACTGAATGAGCTTGTCGCGTTGAGCCGCGCTCGTGAACTGGTTGTCATCGATATGCTCGGCGCCGCGCCGCTGGTCGATCCACCGGAACCGCTTCATTTGCCCATACGATCGGCCCGTGCCAGTCTGGCGCTCGGCGTCGATTTGGCGGTGGTGCGCGGCGACGGTCTCGTGGGTGGGCCGAGCTGCGGCATCCTGCTTGGTGCGCGGGAAGTGATTCGCCGCGTTACCGAACATCCCTTATATGCGGCGTGGCGGCTCGATTTACTGCGGAGCGCCGCCCTGGTGGCGACGCTCGAGTGTTACGAAAATTTACCGCCCGGCCAGGACGCAATTCCCGTTTGGCAGTTTCTCACCACGTCGGTCGACAACCTCCGCAACCGCGCCGAGCGCATGGCGGCTCAATTGGCGCACGCCGAAGGGGTCTCGTCCTCCGTGGCGATGGAGACGCGCAGTCGGTTGTTCCCTGTTCTGGCCGACGGCTGGCCGTCGTACGCAGTAGCACTGACAGCAGCCAATGGCGACATTCAGTCGCTCGATCGGCGGTTACGCTCCGCGCCGCTGCCGATTCTCGGTCGCGTCGAAGGTGATCGCCTGATGCTCGATCTGCGCACCGTCCTGCCGCGTCAAGACAAAACGCTCGTCGACGCGCTACTCGGCACGTCGGCCTCCACGTCAACCGTGACCGATCCATCGCATACCGCGGAAACATGCCAGCCGCAAAGCGGCGACCGCCAATAGCCAGGGGCGGCGGAAGCCCCTGGACGATGTCGGCGAATGAAGACAAGCCCCAACGGGGCGAAAGAAAGGCCGAGGCGCGCAACGAACGAGAAGGCCGAGAATTGCGAAAGACTGTCGCCCCGCTGGGGCTTCCGCGGGGGCGGCGCTGGAACGCCGCCGAACTGAATTGGCATGAGATTCGTATTGCGAGGTCAGTGCGAACAGCCGCCGCGGCCGAAAAGGCTGCAAATGTCGAGCTTTTCTTGCCGCCCTGGAGTCGGCAGGATAAGATACAGTTAACCCTTTGAATTTTCTTGACTTAGGCCAATTGGGCGGGCTCCGAGCCGTGCCAGCCGGTTTCCGTTGCGATTGGCCTCGAATTTTGGGCCGCACTCCGTGTAGCATTGGTCCCCCATGGTGCGCCTGGGGAAATAAAGGAATCGCATATGACGTTATCGATCCGTCGCCTGGTTTGCTCCGATTTCATCCGACGCCTCGTCGTGCTGGCCGCCATTGTGGGGCTGGGAATCGGGTCCACCACAGTAACCGCCCGGCCGACCGAGCCTTCGGCCGCCGACCGGCAAATCACGTTTGCCGTGTCGACGCTCATGCAGCGGCAGCATCTCTCCGGTCAGCGACTGGACGACACCATTTCGCAGCGGTGCATGGATACGTTCATCAAGGAATTGGACCCGCTCAAGTTGTTCTTCTATCAGAGCGACTTCGACGACTTCATGCGAAACCGCGACCGTTTGGATGATTTGTTCAACAACGGCGATATCCGGTTCGCATACGACGTGTTCGCGCGGTTTTTGGCCCGCGTGGACGAGCGCATAAACCTCGCCCAGGCAGAGTTGGCCAAGCCGCACGATTTCACGCTCGACGAGGAGATGGTCCGCGACCCGGACGCAGCCACGTTCCCGCGCACGCCGGAAGAAGCCGCCGAGCGGTGGCGTCAGCGCGTGAAGTTCGACCTCATGAAGGAGACCGCTGACGACGTGGCGATGGACGAAGCCGTGAAGAAGCTTCACAAGCGTTACGAAAGCATCCGCAAGAGCTGGCAGCAGACCGATAACGACGAGTTGCTGGAGCGGTACCTCTCGGCCATGACGACCAGCTTCGATCCGCACAGCAGCTACATGGCCCCGTCGACGCTCGATAACTTCAACATCACGATGAAGCTGGAGTTGGACGGCATTGGCGCCTCGCTCCGCAACGTGGACGGTTATACCGTCGTGCAGAATATCATCCCGGGCGGCGCCGCCGATAAGCAGGGCGCGCTGAAGCCGGAAGACAAGATCGTCGGCGTGGGCGAGGGGGCCGCAGGAGAGATGCAAGACATCGTCGACATGAAGCTCAACGATGTCGTGAAGAAAATCCGCGGCAAGCGCGGAACCGTGGTCCGGCTGGAGATCGATCCGGCCGACAACTCCGACCGCAAGACGGTGGCGATCACGCGCGACCGCATCGAGCTGAAGGACAGCGAGGCCCGCAGCGAGATCATTAAGCGCGGCAAAAAGGCCGACGGCACCGAGTATAAGCTGGGCGTCATTCAGTTGCCGAGCTTTTACATGGACATGGACGGCGCCCGGCTGGGCCTGAACGACTTCAAGAGCACGACCCGCGATGTCCGCCGGCTGCTCGAGCAATTCAAGCGCGAGAACGTTGATGCCGTGGTGATCGACCTCCGCTGGAACGGCGGCGGCTCGCTGACCGAAGCGGTCAATATGAGCGGCCTGTTTGTCGACAACGGCCCGGTGGTTCAGGTGAAGGGGCCCGACGGCCGCACGCAGCCGTACAAGGACCCGGAACCCGGCCTGGTGTGGGAAGGCCCGTTGGTGGTGATCATCAACAAGTTCAGCGCCAGCGCGAGCGAGATTTTTGCCGGGGCGGTTCAAGATTATCGCCGCGGCATCGTCGTCGGCGACAAGGCGACGCACGGCAAGGGAACCGTACAGCAGTTGTTCGACCTGGGCAATGCGCTGTTCCGCATTCGGGAAGTGCCGAACATGGGCGCATTGAAGCTGACGATTCAGCAGTTTTATCGTCCGGGCGGCGACAGCACGCAGAATCGTGGCGTGGTGTCCGACGTCGAGCTGCCGTCGCTCACGACGCATCTAGACGTCGGCGAGTCCGACCTCGACTACGCGCTGAAGTTCAACCGCGTCGATCCACTGCCGCACGATGTGTACCACATGGTGGACTCCTCGATGGTGCAAGGGCTTCGGCAGCGCTCGCAGCAGCGGATTGGCCAGAGTGAATACTTCGCCAAGGCGAACCGGCAGATTGCCCGCTATGAGGAGCAGAAGGATCGCAAGACGGTGACGCTGAACAAGGAGAAGTTCCTCAAGGAGCGCGCGGAGCTCGACGCCGACAAAGAGCAAGAAGAGCTGTTCGACGACATGACCAATCCGTCGCGGCCTGTCTATGAGATGGATGGCTACGGGCAGGAAGCGCTGGATATTGTCGTCGACTATCTGGACGTGCTCGGCGGCAATCGAATCGCCGTCGCCCGCCCGGCGGCAAGCGCACCGCAGGCCCGGGTGGTCCCGCAGTAACGGATAGCCCGGCCATCTTGGCCGGGACTGGCCTGGACTCTCCCGGCATGCCGGGCGAGACGTTGCCCCACAGACCGACCCAAGATGGGTCGGCTATGTGAGGAAGTTCTCACGTCAGTGGAACCCGCAGGCCGTCGTACGCCAGCGCCATTCCGGGCGGCAGCAATGCGTTCGTGGCATCGTGCTCCAGCTCGTGCGACATGTGGGTGAAGTACGTTTGCCGCGGGGCGAGCGACCGGGCGACTTCGATTGCTTCTTCGAGGCTGAAATGGGTCGCGTGGCCGCGGGGCCGCAAGGCGTCGAGCACGAGCACATCGAGGTCGCGCAACCGCTCCATGCTTTCTGGCGGAATCGCATTGGCGTCGGTGCAATAGGCAACGTTGCCGAAGCGGAAGCCGAGCACCTCGAACCGCTTGCCGTGCTTGAGCCGGATCGGCAGGATGCGGGCGCTGAGCACGTCAAATGGCTCCAAGCCGATGCGGTGAAACGCCAGTTGCGGCACCGCGCCTTTGTGCAGATCAGCGGAGGATGCGAAAGCATAATCGTACGACTTGCGAATCCGATCTTCGACCGCCGGCTCGCAATAGAGCGGCACCGGTCCGCCCAAATAGAACTGCATCATCCGCAGGTCGTCCAAGCCGAATACGTGGTCGGCATGCTCGTGCGTGTACAGCACCGCGTGGACAATGCCGATTTGTTCCCGCAGCAGCTGATGCCGAACGTCCGGCGACGTGTCGATCAGTAAATTGCCGCCCGGCAGACCGAGGATCGCGCTGCATCGGGTTCGCCGGTTGCGCGGATTTGGGCTCCGGCACACGTCACAGCCACAACCGATCGCCGGCACGCCGACGCTCGTGCCGGTGCCCAGCACGATCATCTGGCCGCGGATATCGGTCGTGAACAGCTCTCGGGACATCAAAGAACTTTCGTATCATGAAGCCGGCGATGGCATCGCCGGAGTCAGGCCGGGCATGCCATGTAGCGGCTTTATGTTGTACCAAGCGACTGCCGGCCGTGGGCACTTGATGCCAACTCCGCTTGACCGGCCGTGCCAATCGCAATAAACTTTTTGGCGGAGCCACGTTACGCGCTTTACCCGCCAGTGGAGACAGGCGGCTCGGTCGCCGCGGCGACCCAGCCCGCTGACCTCGACCATTCCACTTTATCACGCCAGGCCGCAGCGCGATTCCTCCGGCGCTTCCCGTCCGTATAAATACTCATGGAAATTCTTGAACGCATCTGGGAAATCCTCTCCGGGATCGGCAACGGCATCCTCGGCCGGTTCGAGCGGACGATTACCGGCATGTTTGGCTCCGCCAACGCGCGGTTCCTGAAGCGCTTGCAGCCAAGGGTCGAGGCGATCGGAGCATTGGAGCCGAAGTACCACGCGATGACCGACGAGGAGCTGCGGGCCCAAACGGCCGAGTTCCGCCGGCGGCTGGCCGCGGGGGAAACGCTCGATGACATCCTGGTCGAGGCATTCGCCGTTTGCCGCGAGGCGGGACGCCGCTTCATCGGGCTGCGGCATTACGATGTGCAGCTCATGGGCGGCATGATCCTGCATGAGGGCAACATCGCCGAAATGGTGACCGGCGAAGGTAAGACGCTCGTCGCCACGTTGCCCGCTTACCTCAACGCGCTAGTGAACCATGTTCATGTGGTGACCGTGAACGACTACCTGGCCCGCCGCGACATGGAGTGGATGGGGCCGCTCTACACTGGCTTGGGCCTCACCGTCGGCGCCATTCAGAGCGGCATGGACTCGGCCGAGCGGCAAAAGGCCTACGACTGCGATATCACGTACGGCACGAACAACGAGTTCGGCTTCGACTACCTGCGCGACAACATGCGGATCGCCGCCCGCGGTGACGACCGCTATCCGAAACATCAGCAGCAGGCGCAGGGCCCGCTCCACTATGCCATTATCGACGAGGTGGACAACATCCTCATCGACGAGGCCCGCACGCCGCTCATCATTTCCGGTCCCGCCGAGGACGATGTCACCAAGTACACGCGGGCCGATAAAGTAGCCCGGCAACTGAAGAAGGACGTGCACTTCGAGGTGAAGGAGAAAGAGCACACCGCGAATCTCACCGACGAGGGCGTGCGCGAAGCCGAGCGACTGGCCGGCGTCGAAAGCTTTTACACGGCCGGCAACATGCAGTGGCCGCACCTGATCGACAACGCGCTCAAGGCCCATCATCTGTACAAGCGCGACGTGAACTACGTCGTGCAGGACGGCGAGGTCATCATCGTCGATGAGTTCACCGGCCGGTTGATGCCCGGGCGGCACTGGAGCGACGGGCTGCATCAGGCGGTCGAGGCCAAAGAAGGCGTCACGGTGAAGCAGGAGTCGCAGACGCTGGCCACGATCACGCTACAAAATTTCTTCAAGCTGTACGGCAAAATCTGCGGCATGACGGGCACCGCACTCACTGAGGCGGGCGAATTCTGGAAAATCTACAAGCTCGACGTGATCGGCGTGCCCACCAACAAGCCGCTGCGGCGCACGATTTATCCCGACGTCATCTACCGCAGCGAACCCGAAAAATACACCGCCATTGCCGACGAAATCGAACGGATCCACCGCTGGACGACGATCCAGCTCAACGACGGCACGCTGCTGGCCGGCACCGTGCGCCGTGAGGACGATCGGGTGGTCGAGTTGCAGCTTCCTGAGTCGCGCGAGACTGAGCTCGCCCCGCACGACAAGATCAGGGAAATGCAACCGCCCGGTCGGCCTGTGCTCGTCGGCACGGTCTCGATTGAGAAGAGCGAGCGACTTTCGGGTCTGCTCGAAAAGCGAGGCATCAAGCACCAGGTTCTCAATGCCAAGCATCACAAGCGCGAGGCGGAGATCGTGGCCCAGGCCGGCCGCAAGGGCGCCGTCACCATCGCCACGAACATGGCCGGCCGCGGCACCGACATCATCCTCGGCGGCAACCCGGAGACAATGGCCTGGGCGCAGCTGCAGGACAAATACGCCACGCGTCTCGACGTGCCGCCGGAAGAGTGGCACCAGCTCGTGGCCGACATCGAGCGGCGCGAGGGCATGAAGGCCGAGGGCGACGACGTCAAGAAGCTTGGCGGCCTGCACATCGTCGGCACCGAGCGGCACGAAGCGCGGCGGATCGACTTGCAGCTTCGCGGCCGCTGCGGCCGGCAAGGCGACCCCGGCAGCAGCCGATTTTATCTCTCGCTGGAAGACGATCTGATGCGTATCTTCGCCGGCGAGTGGGTGAAAAACCTGCTCACGCGGCTGGGTATGCAGGAGGGCGAGGCGATCGAAAGCCGGATGGTTTCTCGCCGCATTGAAGGCGCGCAGAAGAAGGTCGAAGAGCGGAACTTCGAGGTCCGCAAAAACTTGCTCGAGTACGACGAGGTGATGGACGAGCAGCGGAAACGCGTCTATCGCTATCGCCAGCGGATTTTGGACGGCATCAATTGCCGCGACCTCATCACCGAGATGATCCGCAAGCAGGTCGACGAGCATTTCGCCCGCTTCCTCAGCCCCACCTATGGCAGCGAGTCGTTCGCCGCCGAGGCCAGCAACCTGCTGCACGTGCAGCTCGATGCGAAGGACTACCGCGGCGCTGATTACAAGGACGCGGAGCGGATGGCTTTCGACGAGGCCACGCGGATGGCCGAGTCGCAAATCCTCGACGCGATCGAAGAGAACCTGCCGGACGAAGAAGATCAGAGCGAGTGGAACTGGGCCGCCCTCGCCACGACGCTCAATGCCCGCTGGGGGCTGAACCTTCGTGACCGCGATCTCAAGAAGATCGGCCGCGAGAATCTGTCCGAAGAGCTGATGAAGCTGGCCCACGAAGCGATTTCGCGGACCGATCTCTCAGCTTGTGCCCGCTACCTGGAGCCGGACTTTGGCATGCGAACGGCCTGCGCCTGGCTGCGCGACAAATTCGGGGTGGAGATCTCGGCGGAAAAAGTCCGCGACATGGAGCCGTACCAATTCATCGAGCTGGCGCATCAGCGTGGCATCGCCGCGTACGATCAGCGCGAGTCGGAATACCCCGTGCTGGCCGGTTTGTATCGCTTCTCCGCGCGCGGCGCCGGCGGTCAGCGGCAAGGCTTTTTGCGCGAAGATCTCGTCGAATGGGCGAAGCGGCGGTTCGATGCGGAACTCTCGGTGGACGATCTTAAAAACAAGCAGCGCGAGGAAATTCGCACGCTGCTGGTGGAGCACAGCCGCAAGAACAACGAGCGGGCCAATGAAGTGGCTGCCGAGGCCGAAGAGCGCGTCGCGCAGCTCTTCGCCGAAGAGCCTAGCCAAAGCGCGACCGTCGGCGCGGTGACCGGCCACAACGGCAAGCTGGACGTTCTCACGAACTGGCTCAAACAGACGTGCGACGCGCAGATTTCGACCGACGAGCTGGCCCGCCTCGACCGCGAAACCGCCTGGCGAAAAGTTTCGCAGGTCGTTGAGGATCACTTCCGGCCCGAAATGCGGCGGATGGAGCGGGCCCTGTTGCTTCAAATTCTCGACAGCGCGTGGAAAGAACACCTCCTGGCGATGGATCATTTGCGGTCGAGCGTCGGCCTGCGGGGCTATGCCCAAATCGATCCGAAGGTCGAGTACAAGCGCGAGGGCATGGCGCTGTTCGAGCGGATGTGGATTTCGGTGGGCAACTACGTGACCGATCTGATCTTCCGGATGGAGCAGCTCGACGAAGGCTTTGTCGGCAGCACGTGGGTCGAATCGCAGGCGATCAAGGAAGAGGCCCGGCCGGCCAGCGAAATCGAGCGGCAGCAGCAGGCGGCGATCGCCGGCACCGAAGCCGACAAGAAGCTCGAGCCGATTCGTAACCTTGGTCCTAAGGTCGGCCGCAACGATCCCTGCCCCTGCGGCAGTGGCAAAAAATACAAGCAATGCTGCATGCGGAAAAGCGGCGCAGCGTAGGATTTTAACCACGAAGGACACAAAGAGCACTAAGGCACAGATAAATAAAATTCTTCTTCGTGTCCTTCGTGCCCTTCGTGGTAGATATTCATGGTTTTGTAAGCAGTGGGAAAGGAATCCCGCGTGGCTCGACTACTCTCGTGGCTGCTGAATGCGGTTTATCTCATCGTGGTCGCGATCTGCGCGCCGCTGATCGTCTGGCAGGCAGTTCGCACCGGCAAATATCGCGAAGGATACCGAGAGAAGTTTTTGGGCCATGTGCCGAAGCGCGAAGGTGATGCCACGTGCGTCTGGATTCACGCCGTCAGCGTCGGCGAAGCGAATTTGCTTGCCACGCTTTTTCGTGAGCTGCGCGCCGCCCATCCCGATTGGCAATTTGTCGTCTCGACGACCAGCCGCGCCGGTCACGAATTGGCGCGTAAGAAATACGCCGATCTCACTGTCTTCTATTGCCCGCTCGATTTCAGTTGGGCCGTGCGTACCGCTGTGCGGCGGGTGCGGCCGACGCTGCTGGTGCTCGCCGAATTGGAGTTGTGGCCGAATCTCATCATGGCAGCAAAAGAGCAGGGCACCAGGGTTGCGATCGTCAATGGCCGCTTGAGCGACCACAGCTTTCCGGGTTATCGCCGCATCCGACCGCTGGTGGCGCGAGTGCTGAAGCAGCTCGATCTCATCGCGGCGCAGAACGACGAATCGGCCGACCGATTCCGCGCTCTCGGCGCTCCCGCGGAGAATGTTTGCGTCACCGGCTCTTTGAAGTACGACGGCGCGCAAACCGATCGCCACAATCCGCGCACCGTCGCGCTCCGCGAACTCGCCGGCATCGCGGAAGATGAGATCGTCCTCCTCGCCGGCAGCACGCAGGAGCCGGAAGAGCAAATCGCCGTCAACATCTTTCGCCGCTTGGCGCGGCAGCATTCGAGCTTGCGCCTGATTCTCGTCCCGCGTCATCCCGAGCGCTTCGACGCCGTCGCCAAGCTGCTAGATGCGTCCGGCGTGCATTGGCAGCGCCGTTCGCAGCTGTCCCTCGCCTCCTCGCTCCTCGCTCCTCGCTCCTCGCAACTCGAGAGGCCAATCCTGCTGGTCGATACCGTCGGTGAGCTCGGCGCCTGGTGGGGAACCGCATCCATCGCCTTTGTCGGCGGTAGTTTTGGCAGCCGCGGCGGGCAGAACATGATCGAGCCGGCGGCATACGGCGCCGCCGTCTCGTTCGGCCCGAACACATGGAACTTTCGCGACATCGTCGCCGCGCTTCTGGCCGCCCGCGGCGCCGTAGTCGTGCAGGATGCGCTGCAACTCGAAGCGTTCATCCGCCGCTGCCTCGACGAGCCGCGGTACGCCGCCGACCTCGGCGCCTATGCCCAGCAACTTGTCCTCCGCCAACTCGGCGCGACTGGCCGCACCGTGGCGCTATTGGAATCGCTACTCGCGTCGCCGGAGATTAGCCGCGCCGCCGCATGACTGTGTGTGCCACTGCTTGCGACGACTCGGTCAACGTGCAAGGTCGAAAGCAGCACTGCTCGCCTGAAAACGATCAGAACATTGGGAGGCAAGCAGTGCCCGCGCCCGTCTCGACGCTGCCGCCTCCGCCGCGAGCAGTGGCACACGATCGCCCCTACTGTCCGCTCCATCGCGGCCGGCGTATAATCGGCCGCATATGTCTGTCATCGAAATTCGCGGCCTCAAGAAGTCGTATCGCGTTTATCAGAAGAAAGAGGGTCTGAGAGCCGCGTTTCGAGGTCTCTTTCGTCGCGAGTACCGCGAGGTGCGGGCGGTGCGCGGCATCGACCTCGATGTCGAAGAGGGCGAATTCGTCGCCTTTCTTGGCCCGAACGGTGCGGGCAAGACCACAACGCTGAAACTGCTTTCCGGCGTGATCAACCCGACGGCCGGTGCGGCGCGCGTGCTGGGTTACGTGCCGTGGGAACGCGACAATGCCTACCGCCGCCGGTTCGCGCTCGTGATGGGCCAGAAGAACCAATTGTGGTGGGATTTGCCCGCCGCCGAGTCGTTCCGGCTGCACGAGCAGATTTACCGCATCGATCCGGAGCAGCGGAAGCGCACGCAGGACGAGCTGACCGAATTGCTCGGCGTGCAGCAGCTGTTGCACCAGCCGGTGCGGGAACTGTCGCTCGGCGAGCGGATGAAGATGGAGCTGACGGCGGCTCTGCTGCATTCGCCCGACGTGCTGTTTCTCGACGAGCCGACGATCGGCCTCGACGTGGTCGCCCAGCACAACATCCAGAAGTTCTTGAAGCACTATCAGGAAGTCCGCCGGATCACGATCCTGCTAACGAGTCACTACATGAAAGACGTGGCCGCCCTGTGCCGCCGCGTCGTCATCATCAACCACGGCCAGATCGTCTACGATGGCTCGCTGTCGGGCATCGTCGACCGCTTCAGCAGTCACAAGGTGCTGACGCTGTTATTCAGCAATGGGCAGATCCCGCGCGACTTCAGCCGCTACGGTGAAGTCGTCGAAATCGTCGAGCCACGGGTGAAGCTCCGCGTGGACCGCCAACAAATCTCACAAGTCCTCGCTTCCGTGTTGGCCGCCCACACGCTCGAAGACGTCAGCGTCGAAGACCCGCCGCTGGAAGAGGTTATCGCCCAAGTGTTTGCCCAGTCGGCGGAGAGATGATCGATATGGGAAGGATCTACGCCGAACTGCTAGCTCAAGCACAGCCGCAGATCATTGACGACGATCGCTCTCATCAACGTGCGCTGCGAATCGTTGAATCGCTGATGAAAAAGCCCCACCTGACCAAGGCAGAAGGTAAGCTACTCGATTTGCTGGCAAAACTTATCGACGATTACGAGGAAACGATCTACCCGACGCCAGAAGTCTCGCCCTCCCGTATGTTGAAGCACTTGATCGAAACCAAGTGCACAACCCAAGCGGAACTTGCGCGTCAAACCGGCGTCCCCCGCTCGACAATTAGCGAAATCTTGAAGGGCAAGCGTGCGATCAGCGTGGAAAACACCTTCCGGCTGGCCGAGTTTTTTCACGTCGAGCCGTCGCTGTTCTTAGCGAGGCGGTAGCAATTATGTCCCACAAACGAATGCTGCTAATCCGTTGGCTAAAGCGCAATAAAGACACCATTTCGATCGAATTAGAGCAGCAGGGAGGGGCTGAGAGGCTGTCAGATCCACAATGGATATGGAAGTCTCTTGTCGGCAGCATGGCAACCTGGGGCTCCTCAAGAGGACATGAGCGCCTTACACGCGAGCGAGACGCCGTCTGGAATGAGATCGGGTTTGAGGCGTTGACTAGAATACCTGAGTCAGAAGCGTTCGAACGTCTCAAACGTGTGATGGAACGAGTAAATCCTCGATATGCAAACAACAAGGGATGATGTCCCGCTCGTAGTTGAAAATGGTTGATGACTCCTGTGGCTGATTGTC
>JBBDWY010000014.1:0-34436 GCA_040902605.1 Pirellulales bacterium
CCCCCCCCCCCCCCCCCCCCCCCCCCCCCCCCCCCCCCCCCCCCCCCCCCCGTTTGTCAAGGAGTTCGTGCGCTCGCTCGCGAATATGACAACGTATTTCCGAAACATGTGCCTGATGACTCGAACATACTGCGGTAGCAATCCCACGAAAGGCGGCTGGACGGGGTCAAGGCACTGGACAATACGCACGCGCATTCGAATCCGAGCGCGCAAAAACGACCACTTGGTGTGCGCACAGTGCGCCTGCGATTTGTCAAGCGGCTAGAGGCCGATGATCTCGCGAGCATCGGGATTAAGATGTGCTATAGAGCGCACTCCAGACGCATCGCGTCCAAAGACAAGCAAGTCGGCGCCGCCTCTGGTCATATTCTTGAAAAAGGCAATGCGAAATAATCCGGCGACTGCCAAGGCCAGAAATCCGGATCCCAAGGAACGTATTATCTCACTGACCACCTGGCCGGCGACTTTATTATGCCAGACCCTCCGAAAGTCCGCAACTCTCTAGAGCATATTGGCCGAATGCAGTCCATAACCCACTTCGCCGTGTGGCCAATAGTGATATGTACATCAGTATAGTAAATGGCCATGCTAACGCCCAAGCTGGCCTCCAGCCGTGGCTCTTTGGTAATTCGGATACAAAGCCCTCAGCTATTAGCTCTTAGCTGTCCGCCAGAGCAATGCGCGCCAACCCAACACCGCGCTTTGCGCTCCATGGAGAGAAACCGTCGCCCTGTAGGTGCGCAAAACCCCCAGGAGGAGTTTTGCGCACCTACGTCGATTCCCCGGCTTTTCCGCTCCGTGGGAACGGCTCGAGGAGCGCACGGCCAGAATACAGGCTCACGTCCAACTGGCCTCGATAAGGAAGGCTTTTAAGAGAAGCTGGTAGCCGGCATCTGTGAGGCCGGCTCGGTCCTTCCACATGCCGGCGTCGCCCTGCGTCACAAGACCCCGGCTACAGACGCGGCTTCCGCGCCTTACCGCCGTCGGCGGCGGCGGCGGACCGGGGCGGTTGCGGCTGGCCGGCGGACTTGCACGCTGTTGCCGGCGCCGTTGGAAGTACGCTTTTGCGACTTGTCTTCAATCAACGGCCAATCCGTCGCCACGAGATGAAGTTTGTCCAGCTCGATCAGCTCGGCCATTCCTGCGGCAGCCAATTCGCGGCCCGATACATAACGGCCCGGGTTGATCCACTCGCGCATCGCTTCGGGAGAGATGCCAAACATGTGGGCCAAGAGCGCGTCCATATCCTGCTCCAGCTGGCCGAAGTGGCGGGCCCATTCGGCCGCCTCGGCCAGGCCGACGTTCTCCTCGCTTTGCCAGCGCATCGGGTGGAACAGCATCACGCTGAATGGCGTCACGATCCGTCGCCGGCACGCGGCAAACGGCCACAGCGTCGCCGACGAGCATTCGCCGGTCACGATGCCCGTGGCATTAAGGTTGCGGAGCTTGATGAGCGTCATCAACGAAACGGCACAGTACGGGCTGCCACCAGGCGAATCGAAGTAGATCGTGCATTCGCCGCCCGGCTCGATGCCGAGCAGGCGATCAGTCAGCTCCGCTTCGCTGTCGGTCAGGTCCCCCACGATGGCGACTTCGACCGGCCCCTCCTCATTGCGGCGATCAATCATGGTGTGTTTCACTTTTGCGGTAACTCACATGCACCGGGAGCAAACGGACTGCGGCTTCTTTGCCGCTCGAGATAGGAGCCGGCCAATCGTGCCGTGTAACGACGGCGGCCGAGCGTGGCCCCTGGATTCCCGCCACACTGCCTCCCATTTTAGGGGAGAGTGAGAAAAAGTACCAGTTTTCGGCGGCGGTTGGCCGCCGTTTTCCCTGTTTATGGGCCATTCAGAGGCCGAAATATCATTATTTTCGCTACCATTCGTCGCGCTGAGGGTGCCTGGGGCTGAGTCTACGATGCCCCAGAAAGATAGGCGGCGGGGGCGTCGCAGGCTCCGCCCCCAGCCACCCGTCGTGCGCAAGCTGCTCCGCATGACCGGTGTCGCCACGTCCGCCTATAATGAGTTCTACCGCACCGATATCGCGGCTCCGACTTTCTGCCAGCTCGACCCCCGGCCTTGAAATGGGTATCCGCTTTACGTGCCCGAACGGACATAAGCTCCACGTCAAAGCATTCTTGGCGGGCAAGCGCGGCGTTTGCCCCCACTGTGGGACAAAATTTGTGATCCCCGCCGTTGAGGAGGAGCAGCAATCGTCTGCGTCAGCGCGACGCTCCCACGATGTCCTCCAGGGTTCGGCCGAAGCATTTGGCTCGACCAGGATCGCAGCCCCAACGGATACTGCTTCGCAGTCGATCATCATCGCAGTCGCGGATGATCGCCTGTCCACCGCCGCGCCGGTTGATGCTGATTCGCCGACTGCTCGGGCCGTGGAAACCGCCGGGTCACCAAGGATCCCTGACGCACCGGCGCTTCCGATGGCCGAACCGCCGGCCTGGTACATTTCGCGTCGCGAGCGCTTGCGCCGCAACCAGTTGACGATGGCGATTATGCTCTTGGTGGCCGTGATCATACTGGCGTTGGTGCTGATTCTGGTTCTGCGGCGGGGATCCAGCCAATCGCCCGCAGTTGAGCTGAATTCGCATCGGCTTGCAGATGCCTGGCGCTGGCCGCCGGCCATAGCGCTCGTTTGTAACAACCTGCTCAGCCTGCGAGTTCCAGCACCGTGAATATAGAACGCCTCTGGGCGCCATGGCGGCTCGAATACGTGACCGGCAACGAGTCGGCGGCCGAGCCGCTGCCCGAACCAAACCGCTGGCTGCCGAACGCGGACCGCGGTTGCTTCCTCTGCCAGTCGGCCGCCGAATACGACAACGCCGCAGTCGCCGATCGGCGGTTGCTCGTCGCCGATCGCGGTGTTCACAGCGTCGTCGTTCTCAATCGCTATCCCTACAACAACGGACATCTACTCATTGCCCCCCGCCGGCACGTCGGCGAATTGAACGAGATGACTCGCGAGGAACATCTGGAGTGCATGGAGCGAATCGCCGGCTTGACGCGGCTGTATCGCGACCGAGTTAACGCCGAGGGGTTCAATATCGGCTTGAATCTTGGCCGCGTCGCCGGAGCCGGTTTGCCGGGCCACCTGCACTGGCACGTCGTCCCGCGCTGGGCCGGCGACAACAATTTCATGCCCGTCCTGGCCGGGACGCGCGTCATCCCCCAGTCACTCGATGCGCTGTGGGAGCTCGTCGTCGACGCGCTACGAACCTCGGGCCGCAGCGGCAGCTAAAGCGGCTTTCATGCACATGGCCGAGCCAACATTCAACGCAATAGCAGAGCGAGAACGAGCGTTGCTGGCGCCCTACGCGATGCACAGCGCCGACTCGGCGGGGCGCCGTTACGCTGAACCACCGCATCCCTATCGCGGACCTTATCAGCGCGATCGTGATCGCATCCTGCACAGCGCCGCCTTTCGCCGCTTGAGCCAGAAAACTCAAGTATTCACCGGCGAAATGGGCGACTACCATCGCACCCGCCTCACGCACACGCTCGAAGTCGCCTCGATTGCCCGCACGATCGCCCGCGCCCTGCGGCTCAATGAAGACCTCGTCGAAGCGCTGGCGATGGCCCACGACCTTGGCCATCCACCGTTTGGCCACTCGGGCGAAGAGGTTCTTAACGACTGTCTGCAAGACCACGGCGGCTTCAACCACAACGCCCAAGCACTGCGCATCTGCGAGGTGCTGGAATCGCGCTATCCCGATTTTCCCGGTCTCAATTTGAGTCAGGAGGTGCTGGAGGGACAACGGCACCGTGCGGAAAAAGAGCCAGCAGCAGAGAGCACGGCGCGAGGAGCAGATGATCGTTTGCCTACCTCACGCCCCCTGCCCCCTGCTCCTCGCTCCCCGCTCTTAGAGGTGCAAGCCGTCGAGGCGGCCGACAGCATTGCCTACGATGCGCACGACGCCGACGATTCGTTGGAAATCGGCTTGCTCGAGTTGGGTCAGCTTTTGGAAGTGCCCCTGTGGCGCGAGGCCCGCCAGCGCGTCTATCGGCGGTTTTCGAATTTGGACAACCGGCAACTCCGCCGCGCCATTGTCCATGAAGTGATCGATTGGCAAGTCAGCGACGTTCTGGATGTAGCGCAGCGTCGGTTGGCGGCGCTGAATATCGAAAGCATCGACAGCGTGCGGCGCGTCGAGGTGATTGTGCGTCCTTCGGTCGAGCTTGCGGAAAGAAAATTTGGCCTCGAAAGCTTCCTGTTCGACACCGTCTATCGGCACCCCAAAGTTTTATTGGAACGGCGCCCGGCACAGCAGGCGCTGCGCGAGACATTCGAGCTGTTAGTCAACGATCCCGGCCAATTACCGCCGAAGTTTCAAGGGCTGGCCGATCGCGATGGCGTGCCGCGCGGCGTGGCCGATTACCTGGCCGGCATGACCGATCGCTTTGCACTCGACGAGCACGCACGGTTAGAGGCGCGCTTCCGCCATTGTGAACCCAATGCCGGCTGATAAAATAAAGTTACGAGGTCTGGAGTTCGCAAATGGCGCTGGTCATCATCCGCTGTGTCTTCTTGGCGATGGCCATTACGCTGGGGTTCCAATTGCTCCACTCCGATCTGCTGCGCGGAGAGAACATGTGGCTGCCTTGGATCGGTTTTCTCGGCGTGATGTTCGCGGCCTTTGGCGTGCTCGTGGCGGACGTCGCGGTGCGCCACAAGCGGCTTGATACCATCACCGCCGTTTATTTCGGCACGATCATCGGCCTGTTCCTCACGTACGTCTTTCGGCTCGCGCTGACGCCTTTGCTGGAAGGCGCCGATGAAGCGTTCGTTAGTTGGCTTCAACTTGGTCTGGCTACCGTGGTTTGCTACTCCTGCATTAGCGTGCTGCTGCAGACCAAGAACGATTTCCGCTTCATCATTCCCTATGTGGAGTTTGCCAAGGAGGTCAAAGGGCTCAAACCGTACGTGCTCGACACGAGCGTCGTCATCGACGGCCGCATCGCCGACGTCGTTGAAACGCGCGTGATCGACAATCAGCTCGTGATGCCGCAATTCGTGATCGCGGAGCTGCAGGCCATCGCCGATTCCGGCGACAAGCTCCGCCGCAACCGTGGCCGGCGCGGCCTTGATATCCTGAACCGCCTCCGCAGCGATCCCAAGGTGGACCTCATGATTTACGACCGAGAGCTGCCGGAGTTTGCCGGCCAGCCGGTCGATCAGAAGTTGGTCCTGCTCGCCAAGCACCTCGAAGGTAAGGTGGTCACGAATGATTACAACCTCAACAAAGTGGCCAGGCTCCACAACGTCGGGGTGATCAACCTCAACGACATCGCCAACTCGCTCAAGCCGGTGTTCCTGCCGGGCGAAGGGGTCGAAGTGCGAATCGTCAAGCCAGGCGAGGAATCCGGCCAGGGCGTCGGCTACCTGGAAGACGGCACCATGGTGGTCATCGAAGGCGGTCGCGACCACGTCGGCAAGCAAGTCTGGGCGATCGTCACGAGCGTTCTTCAAACGAGCGCGGGTCGCATGGTGTTTGGACGCTACGATCACACAGTGTCTGGATCGAATGGATCGCCCTAACGGCGAGCGCTCTAAGGCAAGTTGTCGCGGTTTTTCGCCGCGATTACGTTCATTTGCCCCATTTGGCAATCGCCGCAATGATGAGGGTAGAAGTCCTCGCGTGTCCTGGTTAGTCGCAGCACATGCTCGCAATGAGGGAAACTCCAGGCATTTTCAAATCGCTGATCGGAGCCATTCTGGGCGCCTTAGCGGCTTGGGGTCTACGTGTTCTGTTTGCCCCGATGCTGGGCGACCGGCTTCCCTTCATCACGTTCTTTCCGATGATCTTTGTGGTTGCATGGTGGGGCGGCTTTCGGCCGACTCTTTTTGCGACCATCCTCAGCGTTTTGCTGCTTTCGTACTTTATCCTCGAGCCCAAGTACTCATTCTCCATCGAAATGGTGGAGTACAGGTTTGGGCTGGGCATTTTCGCGGCGGTGGCTCTTGCCGCGGGTTGGTTGGGTGAAAAGCTGCGTGCTGCGCATCGGGCCCTTCAAATGGCCGCCGAGAATGCGATTGGCAAGCACGACCAGCTCAGCCTGAATGTTGCCCATCGCCAGCGAGCCGAGGAGGACTTGTCTTTCCTGGCTCATGCCAGCAGCACACTCGCGGTGCTCGCCGACCGCGAAAGCGCCCTCCAGCAAGCCGTGCAGCTGCCAATCCCTTACCTGGCAGATTGGTGCGTCATCTACGTGATCGACGAACACGGCGCGATCGACTATCACGCGCACGCCCATCGCGATCGGGCCAAGGAGCCGCTGCTGGCTCGGATGTTGACGACGTCCCCGCTCGATTGGACTTCCAACACGGCGACGGTTCGCTCGTTGCGCACTGGGCAATCGCAGCTCATGCCCGAATTGCCCAAGGCTTTCCTGGACGGTATTGCCCAAAACGACGAACACCGCGCCGCGATTCGCGAGTTAGGCCCAAAAGCGGTCATCAGCGTGCCGCTGAAAATTCGTGAGCGGATAATCGGCGTCCTCGGACTCGTTTCGAGCAGTTGTAGCCGTCCATATACGGAGCACGAAGTTCGTGTGGCGGAGAGCCTTGCGGAGCGGATTTCGACAGCCGTCGAAAATGCTCGCTTATTCCACGCGGTGAAGGAAGCCAATCGGCAGAAGGACGAGTTTCTGGCGATGCTGGCCCACGAGCTGCGGAACCCGCTGGCAGCCATTCGCTACGCGATTGCCCTCGGCCAGATGTCGCCGGGCGAGCCGGTTGGCGAACTGTTTGAGATCATTGATCGTCAAACGCAAAACCTCGCGCACCTCATCGATGATCTGCTCGATGTATCGCGCATCAGCCGGGGTAAAGTTTCTTTGCAGAAGGAGCAAATCGATCTGGCCACGATTGTCAACCGCGCAGTGGCGGCGGCTCGGCCAATCTTGGAGCAGAAAGGTCACGAGCTGGTCATCGTTGTGGCCCAGGAGCCAATGCCCGTATACGTCGATCCAACGCGAGCCGAGCAGATCGTGGCGAATCTGCTCACTAATGCGGCCAAATACACGCGCGACGGAGGGCGCGTTACGGTACATGCCTCTCGCGCCGACGGCGAAGCCATTATCAAAGTGACCGATACCGGCATTGGCCTGCCGCCGGAAATGCTCAGCCGCGTTTTCGACCTGTTCGCTCAAGCGGATCGCACGCTCGATCGCTCGGAGGGCGGCCTGGGAATCGGACTCACGGTCGCGCGAAAATTGGCCGAAATGCACGGTGGCAGCATCTCGGCCGACAGCGACGGCATCGGCAAAGGCTCCACGTTCACCGTTCGCCTGCCGTTATCTGAGGTGCCTGCAGTTCGGAAGAGGACCGCGACACCCGCGTTCCCGGCCGGCGATCAACGGAAACTTCGAATTCTGGTGGTCGACGACAGTCGCGATACGGCCACGTCCTGTGCCCTGCTGCTCACAGTATCAGGACACGAGGTGGAAACCGCTCACGACGGCCTCGAAGCATTGCAGCGCGCACGCCACTTTAAGCCGCAAGCCCTCTTCCTGGACCTCGGCCTCCCCGGAATGAACGGTTACGACGTCGCTCGAACGTTGCGCCAGGAAGGCTTTGAACAAGAACTTATCGTTGCTATCTCGGGCTACGGTCAGACGGAAGACCGCAAGCGGTCGCGAGAAGCCGGTTTCGATCACCACCTGGTGAAGCCGGTCGACCGAGCCGCGCTGATGTCCGTCCTCGAAAACATCGGTGACACGGAGCCGGTTGCATCGTAGCGAAAGCAGTATTTCAATAGCCACAAAAAGCAAAAAAAGGCACGAAAAAGGCACGACTAGCTAGGTCCGCTTTTTCGTGACTTTTCGTGCCTCTTTGTGGCTATTCAGGCTGGCCGTTTATTGTTTAAGTTACTTACTCACTTACTCACTTACTCACTTACTCACTTACTCACTTACTCACCTGCTCACCTGCTCACCGCTTAACAATGGCCAGCACAACCACTCAGCCGCTTGTCGGCATCCTGATGGGTTCGAAGAACGATTGGGAAACCATGCGGGAGGCGGCCAAGATTCTGGACCAGTTCGGTGTGCCGCATGAGGAAAAAGTTGCGTCCGCGCACCGTTCACCGGGTCTGGTCAGGGAATATGTCGAGTCGGCCGAATCGCGCGGTCTGGAGGTGATTATCGCCGCGGCCGGTCTGGCCGCTCATTTGCCGGGCGTCGTGGCCGCGCAGACTCTGCTGCCCGTGCTCGGCGTGCCCATACATAGCCAAGCGCTCGGCGGCCTCGACGCGCTGCTGTCGATGGTGCAAATGCCCGGCGGCGTCCCCGTCGGCACGCTCGCCATCGGCTCCCACGGCGCCAATAACGCCGCCCTGCTGGCCGTCCGCATCCTGGCCAACTCCCGCCCCGAGCTGCGCGAAAAGCTCCGCCAATACCACGCCCAAATGGCCGACCAGGTGAAGCGCGAGACACTGTCGTGATTAGTCTGGCTATGCTATGCGGGTCCCCTGCAATCGCCTGACAAGGCGTCAGAAAAAGTACCAATAAATTGCTACACCGGCAGTGACGCCAATCGCGATCAAACCAAATACGGCTATGAAGTTTGAGAGGTAACCGACTGGTACGGCATTGTTGTCAACCAATGCGTCGGACCGTTCGATCGGAAGTGTTTCGTTGCCGAATTCGTCACTCCACACCCAGTCGAAAACTGACGAGCCTCTGGACGTACGAACGAACCAACTTCCATAGCGCTGACCATATCGCACTCGGAATTCGTAGAGTATTGGATACGGACGAATCCCGCGAAAGGGCGATCGCTTGAACGTACCTAGCTGTCGCGATGAATGAACCTGACAGCCCTCAGCCTCAATAATCGATCTGATAATAGACGGCTCGTCCCGGCTGCGACGCATGTACGAGACAATCCACCGGATTTCATCGATCATCGGCGCTCTTAACTGTTTTGGCTTTCCGTGCGCGTAGTGATCGTGCCGCTCCGCAAAGTCGGCAGGCAAATTGCGGCCTTGGCCCGCGTGACGAAGTAGCATCGCACTAAGATCATCATCGGAGGTACGCGGTTGTTCAGACACTGCAAGCAACTCTCGGAACCCGCGGACAAAATCCGCTTGAGTTTGTTCAGCCGTACTTCTCGCGCAGTCGTTCAGCCGCGGCGACTTCGTTTTTGAGTTTTGTGTAAACCTCGTCGAGGCTCACGTCCGCGGCGGAGCCGGGCGCGAAGCCGCAATCCGGGTTGAGCGTGATCCGCTCCGGCGCGACGTATTTCAACGCTGCTTCGACGCGGTCGACGATTGTTTCTGCCGAATCGATCTGGCCGGGCTGGCAGCTCACGCACCCCAGGCCAATTTCGACGTGCTCCGGCAACCGCTTAAAGACCGACATGTCGCCCGCGCCCGGCGACGTGAATTCCATCGTGATGTGATCGACTTGGAGTCGGCCGAGCTGATCGAGAATTGGATCGTATCCGCCACGATGGTCGGCCTCTCCGCGTGCCCGCGCCCCGGCTCGGCGGCACAGGTGCACCGCGAGCTTCACCCCCTTAATTCCCGCCACCACCTGATTATCCATATCGACCGCAAAATCTGCAGCACGATCGGGATCGTCGTACTGCCTGCGCACGTGCGGATCGACGAACAAACACAGATGCGGATCGTCGACCTGCACGATGGATACGCCTTCGTCGCACAGCAGTTCGACTTCCCTTCGCAGAATCGGCACGCAGTCGCGAACGAAATCCTCGCGCTTCGGATAGGCTTTCGCCGATTTGACTGGGTCCCACATCCGCTCGCCCAACAGCGCGGGGGCGGGCACCGTCGCCTTCAATTGCCGCTTGGTGAGTTGTTGTAGGAACTTGATTTCCTGGGCGATGAAGCCCGGTTGCTTGGGCGAGAGTTTATCGACCACGACGGTCCACGGCCGGCCGTCGGCCGGATCGCGGCTCAGCTCGAAGCCATGGGCCAACTCCGCGATTACGCCGATATAGCTCTTCCGCCACCACTCGCCGTCGGTCACGACATCGAGCCCGGCCGTTTCCTGAAGTGCGACGGCTGAGCGAATCGCAGCGCCCATGAGCCCGCGATACTCATCGCCAGGGATTGGGCAATCGTCCGCGATGAGGTCCTTCACAAACTGCGGCCGCGGCAACGAGCCGATCACCGACGTGGGAAACAACACGCTGCTCATCATCATCTCCCCAGGTGTTTCGCGGTCCAATAGCGTCGTGCGTAATCGAAATCCTGCTGCGTATCGACCTCGATGTAGCCGCCCGGCGTGTCGACGTGTGCGAACCGTTCGCCCTGCTCGATCAAGTCTTGAAACAACAGGATTTTGTACGCCTTCTCAAAACTGCGAGCGTCGCGCCATGGCCGGCCGGCGAATTCTGCGCGGCGCCTGCGATAAAGCTCGCGGAGCCGCACCGCCCCGGCCGCCGAGAATTTCGCCACGCCGATGTACTCGCCGTGCGCTTCGGCCTCGGCAATCCGCCGGTCGATGCGCGTGACGCAACGATTGGCGACAATGACTTTTTCGGCATCATCCGGCGGGTGATCGGAGCGGTGCTCATACCGCTCCAGCCATGCGGTATCGACGCCCAGCGCCATGTCGTCCTTCGACGCAGCCAATCGCGAAATGACGTCGGCCGTGAACAGCACGTCGCTGTAGCAGCAGATGAACGGCTCGTCCATCAGATCGGCGGCGCAAAACAGGGAGGCCAGGATGTTGTTGTGCTCCCAATCGGCGTTGTGCCGAAACTCAAAATGCGGATAGTCCTGCCGCACCTTTTCGATTTGATAGCCGCCGATGAAACACACGCGCTCCAGGCCGCTCGCGAGAAACGCCTCCAGCGCCCAATCCAAGAGCCGCCGGCCCTCAACTTCCGCGAAACACTTCGGTACATCGGCCGTCGTCGGCATCAATCGCCGTCCGCGCCCGGCGCCAATCACGATAACTCGCATGCCTCGCCCTTGCGTTCTATCAGGATCATCAACGTGCCGATCATCGCCAGTCCATACGCCACCATTGCCGCGGTTTGGTCCCAAGTGATGCCATGGCTTGTTTCAGCGTAGGAAGTGAAGACCAGCAGCAGTCCGGCCGCGGCCACGAGGGAGGCGGGAACTGCTGCCCAGCGGCTGAAAAACGTAGCCACAGTGCAGGCCGCAGCCGCATAGGTGGCGATCGGCAAGGCATGCGACTGCATTCCATACGCCACTGCCGCCCCCGCCACGGCAAGCGCCGCTACCGCGCCCAGCTTGGGGACGCTGCCCGGCAGCAGGCCGACTTTCTGCGACGTGGTATTCCAAAGTATGGCCATAATTACGGCGCCGGCAAAGGCCCAGCCGGCCCAAATGTAGATTGCGATCTGCCAGCCGCCATGCTCGGCAGCCGAGTAATAACCCGTGACGACGTCGCCGGTCGCCGCGCCCAGATAGCCCATGAAGTTCACGAAGCCGGCTGCCGCGGCCGAGGTTCCGCGATGGGCGAGGTCAGCGGGCGCCGTGCCGACCAGCAGCACCTGCGGGCCGTAAATGCAAAAGCCGATCACGACGAGCAGCAACATCGACCCGGATACTGTGGAATGAACGGCGAAATCGTAAACCAGCGTCAAAGCCCCCAGGAGGACCATAAGCAGGCAAATCATCGGGGCCCGCCGGCTGCCGAAAAAGCGGTCACTGGCCCAGCCGGCCAGATAGGAGCCGGCCGCGGCGCCAATGGCAATCACGAAGAACTGCAGGCCGGCCTCGCCGACTTCCACCTCGCGCGTCTCCATGAGATGCGTGACGCCCCAATCGAGAAAACCATAGCGACATGCATTCAACAGAGCGAGCGAAAGGCCCATCAGCCACAGCGTGGGATTATAAAGCGTCCAATAGAGAATCTCGGAAAACGAACTGCCGCCAGCGGACGACGACGCTCGCCGCGAGTCCGCTGTCGAATCCCCAGCGGTGGAAGCCGGTGCCTCGCGCAAAAAAACCAGCATGAAAACGCCCGCTAATGCCAATAGCGCGGCTGGCACGTACAGCGCGCCTCGCCATCCGAGGTGTTCAGCCGCCTGCGCCGCGACAACGTACGTGAGCCCCAGCGTAATTTGATAGCCGGTTCCAATGATTCCGATGGCATGCCCGCGACGCGCGACGGGCACCCAGTTGGCGGCGACGCGCACACAGGGGGTCCAGCCCAGCGATTGACAGAAGCCGTTCATCGCCCACACGAACAGCAAGAAGTAGAAGCCGGTGCTGAAGCCGAAGAGTACGTTGAGCGCCGCGGAGCCAAACATGCCTATCGCCAGCATGACGCGGGGCGAAAGGCGTTCCGACAATTGACCGTTCACGAGCTGGCCCAGGCCGTAAGCAATCTTGAGCGACGCCAGGATCCAGCCGATTTCCTCACCGGAGAGGCCCAGTCCGCCCGCGCCGATCGAGGCCTTCATGCCGGGCACGGCAGCCGAGATATTCGTGCGGCAAAAATAGAATGCGCCGTAGGTCAGCCACAACGTCCAGACGACGGAATTTTCCAGGACTCGACGGTGCAATGCGTCCGGATCGATCGCGACCGCGCTAGGCGTAGCTTCCGTCGGCGCGTTGCGGACTTCATTCATCGCCAGGCCACTCACTAGTGCTGAACGCAAAAAAGTTCTTTGCAGTATGACGCGGACCAGTGTAGCATGGCCCGGCACGGAAAAACACGGCCGAGGATTACGGCTTCCCATGCGCGGCGCGCTCAACTACTGTGAACTTCGAGTCGCCTCGATGTTTCGATTCGCCGCTTTGTAGTCCCGGGACCCGCGACCGGAGTCTTGCTGGTGCTCGCAGCTGGCGGCTTCGTTATCCTGCCCGCATGACGTCGACGGAATGCCGTCGAATGGCGATAATTGCAGTATGCCACGCCGCATAGCGCTAGCTTCGACAATTCTCGCGCTCCTTCTATGGGCGCCGACGGTTCGCTCGGCATGCGGCCAGGACGAATCCATCCCGCGGCCGCCCAAGGAGTACAAGGGCCGCGAGATTGCACAGACGATGCACTACCTCGGCGCGCCGTGGCTTACACGCGAGTCGCGCGAGCGCGAAGAGGATTGTACGACGCTGCTCAAGGCGCTCACGATCAAGTCCGGCGATGCGGTGTGCGACCTCGGCTGCGGCAACGGTTTTTATTCATTAAAACTCGCCAGACTTGTGGGAGAGCGCGGCAAGGTGATCGCCGTCGATATTCAGCGCGAGATGCTCGAGCTGCTCAAAGATGCGGCTGCCGCCGAAAAAATCGAGAACATCGAAACCGTCCTCGGAACCCTGGTCGATCCGAAGCTGCCCGAGGGATCGATCGACCTCGTGCTGCTGGTCGACGTGTACCACGAGTTCTCGCATCCCGAGCACATGCTTGCGGCCATTCGGCGCAGCCTCAAGCCAACCGGCCGCGTAGCCCTCGCCGAATTCCGCGCCGAAGATCCGCTCGTGCCGATCAAGCCGCTGCACAAAATGAGCAAAGAGCAAATCATGAAGGAATTCCTGCCCAACGGTTTCAAGCTTGTCGAGCAGTTCGACGAACTGCCCTGGCAGCATCTCATGTTTTTCCAACGCGACGACGCCGTGCGCGCTCCAAAATAGCCGGCGAGCTACGCTCGCCGGTCCGGACCGCATCGAGGTCCGGCTATTTGCCCTCAAGAATCCTCCGCGGATTCTCGACCATAAGCTGCCGCACCCGCTGCTCATTAAGCCCGAGCTTCGCTCGCAGGTTCTTCGCCGAACGCTGCATCGTGCCGGCAGACCCAACGAGATGGCTGCGATCGGCGGCCCACGTGGCAAGGTTTTCATCCACGACGACCGTCTGGTTTCCGATCGAGTACACTCCCGGTCCCAATCCGGCGCCGCGAATCGCGTCGGTCACAATAAAGGCCCGGTCGCAGCCACAGCATTGGAGATAATTTCCCAGCGCGACGAACGGCACGTGCACTCCATCGGCGATGAAACCGATGTAAAGTTGCTCCGACAGACTCAGCACGCGTTGAATGATGTTATCGTGCCGCGGCAACATCATGGGGCAGCCATTGCCTAAATGCGTGAACAGCGACAGGCCTGCGTCGATGCTGGCCCGCAGCTCGTCGAGCGCCGGGTTACAGTGACCGGCGGAGACGCGCACGCCTTGCTCGGCCAGGTATTTGGTGACTCGCTGTCCTGCGTCCCGCTCCGGCGCGAGTGTGACGATCCGCGTCAGCCCGCCCGCCGCTTCGAGCAGGCGCTTCATCGCGTCGGTGTCGGCGGGTCGCGCAAATTCTTTCGGGTGCGCCCCGATGTATCCAGCTTCTTCATTGAGAAACGGGCCCTCGATGTGCACGCCCCCAATCATGTCCGCGATCGCGGAATCGGCGTCACGCACGCGGCAAATGTTCGCCAACCGGCGGCACATCGCGCCAGTGTCCGCCGTGATCACGGTTGCCAGGATCCCCGCCACGCCGTCATCGCGCAACCGCCTACAAACGGCCGCCACCTCCTCGGTCGCAAGATCATCCGCGTTGAAGTCGACATCTGCGTATCCGTTCACTTGCAGATCGACATAGCCGTTGCGAGCATGCATAATTCGTCCAGCCACCCACTTTAGCGGCGGCCGCCAGGCCGCTGCGAACCCCAAAAACCTGCCCCTTTGAACACGCCCCAAACGCCCGGAAACGTCCATGAACACCCAGATTATGCCGGACAAACAACAAATGGGAAAGGCAGCCGCCACCGTCGGAGCGGAGACCCTGCGCAAAGCGCTCGCCGAGCGCGGCGCCGCCAGCATCATCGTCGCCACGGGCGCCTCCCAATTCGAGATGCTCGCTCAACTGAGCCAAGAGCCGAACATCGATTGGCATCGCGTCACCGGGTTTCACCTCGATGAGTACGTGGGCCTGCCGATCACGCATCCGGCCTCGTTCCGCCGCTATTTGTGGGAGCGATTCGTCAGCCGCCTGCCGCTGCCGTTGCGGGCATTCCACTTCCTCGACGGCGAAGGCGACCCGCAGGCGGAGTGTCGCCGCGTTAGCGACATCATCCGCCGACACCCGATCGACGTGGCCTTTGTCGGCATCGGCGAGAACGGCCACCTCGCGTTCAACGACCCTCCAGCCGACTTTGCGACCGAAGAGCCGTACCTTGTCGTGCAGCTCGATGACGCCTGCCGTCGTCAGCAACTTGGCGAAGGCTGGTTCCCCACGTTCGACGACGTGCCCCAGCAGGCGATCTCGATGAGCGTCCGCCAGATCATGAAAAGCCGCGCGATCATCTGCACCGTTCCCGACCAGCGCAAGTCCGAGGCTGTCCGCAACGCCGTCGATGGCGATGTCACGCCAAACGTGCCCGCCTCCATCCTCCAGCGCCACGAGAGCTGCACGCTATTCCTGGACAAGCCCGCGGCCTCGCTGCTGCAAAAAACAAACGCATAATTTCTAGCGGACCACGAAATTTCTCATAGCATGCGCCAACAGGTATAATTCTAATATGGCGAAAGTGATCAGCACCAATCCGAAGGTTCTCGGTGGCACACCTGTGTTCGAGGGAACCCGCGTTCCTATCGAGGCGCTATTCGACTGTCTCAGCAGGGGCCGGAGCATCGATTACTTTCTCGAACAGTTTCCAACCGTTCGGCGAGAGCAGATCGAAGCGTTGCTCGAGGATGCAAAGGCCAAGGCACTTTCGCAGCAAACGGCCCTATGAAGCTGCTTCTTGATGAGAATTTACCGCACCAGCTCCGGCACGAAATTACCGGCCACGAGTGCAGCACTGTCGCCTACATGGGGGGGGCGGAGTTGAGAATGGCGAGTTGATGGCCCGTGCCTCATCGGCGGGATTTGAGGCATTAGTGACGAAGGATACCAACATCCAATACGAGCAGAATCTCGTGAACTTGCCGCTCGCCGTTGTACTGCTTCACGCGGCGTCGAACGATATCGATGACATTCGACCGCTGGTGCCGGCGCTGCTGAAAGCTTTAGCTAACTTGGCGCCCAAGCAAATCACCCACATTCCGTGAGTGGTTCCTGGGCATCGCATCGCGTTAGTGACGGATTTATTTTGGCTCGAGCCGCAGATTCCGGAACCGGACTTCTATCGGCCCGCCGGCGTGGAGCTGCAGCGCAAAGACACCGCGGCGCTTGCCCGCCGGATCGTCGAAGTCGACGCACGGCTGGCCGTTGATCCAGGTGCGGATGCGGCTGCCGACGGCTTCGATCTCATATCGGTTCCAGTCGCCGCGATTGACGTGCTCCTCGCCCGATTTATCCCATAACAGCGTGCGGCCATTCTCCTCGTAGAGCTTGCCCCACCAGCCGGGCCCAATATCCGCCTGGTAGCCGCGAACCTCGTTAAAGCCGTCGAGCGGCTTCGAGCGAAATTGCACGCCGCTATTTCCGTCGTCGTTGAGAAGCTTCACCTCGAACGACAGCCGAAAATTCCCCGCCGCAAGATCGCTTAGCAGAAACGTATTGTGGTTCAGGCCCGGGCTGCGGCCAACAATTTCGCCATCCTCAACCGACCACAACTGCGAATCGCCCGTCCAGCCCACAAGGTCGCGGCCATTGAACAACAGACTTGCATTCTCCGCGGTGGCCAGCATGGGCACTTGCGCTTTACCACGGAGATAGGCCGCCAGCGACAAAAACTCGTGCGGCGAGAACTGTTTCAGCTGGTCGTCCGGCATCATCGACGTGTCGCTCAGCTCGCGCTGGTCGATTTCGTCCTTCGGCAGCACGACCGTTTCCGTCGCCGTGCGAATCGTCGCCGATTTATTGTCCTCGGCCGACACGATGCCCGTCACGACGCGACCATCCACCGTGATGATGACGGTCGACTGATACTCTTTGGGGATCAGCGCTCCGGGATCGACAATATTCGACAGCAGATACTCGATGTCGGCGCGGTTCGAGCCGGTAAGGTCAGGGCCGATGTTGTCGCCGACGCCATACAGCGCATGGCATTGCTGGCAGGTTTTGGCAAACACGGCCCGGCCAAGCTGGAGGTCGGGGCTTCGCTCCGGCTGCTCGGCGATCATTTCTCGGTAGTGCGCGATCAGCGCCGCCTTATCGTCCGCCGTGCTTCGGACCTGTCCCCAGATGTCGTCCAGCAGCTCATCGATCTTTTCATCCTGCAAATTGTGAAGCTGGCGCACCAGATCGGCCGGTAGCTCGTTGACCGGAATTTGCTTTTCAACCACCGCGTTCAGCAGGGCCAAGCCATACGGAGCGCGCGACGCCAGCGTGGCCAGCGCGGAGCGCTTTTCCGTCGGCGACAGCGACGAATAAATAGCGAGCAGCTTCGATGGCGTCTGCGGGTCGTCGTAAAGAGCCAGCCCCGTAAGGGCCACGTCGCGCAACGCCGGCTCCTCGAGCAGCATTTGCAGCGTCACGGCCAGTCCCGCATCCTTGGCGGCCAGCAGCGCATTGAGTGCCTCGCGTCGCGCGGCAGCATCCGCTTCCCGCGACGCAACGAGCGCTCGCAGCGACGCCATGGCCTCCTCGTCGCCAAACGTCGCGCCGAGCGCGGTGGCTTCGCTGCGCACGTCGTCGCTGCTCGATTTCGCCAGCTCCGGGTAAACGTCACTCCAATCGGCCGGCGGATCGACACGACGTTGACCGGTGAAAGCCGTGCGGATGCTCCGCAGCATGACGAGCTGCTCGGCCTCGTCGTTTGACCGGCCCAGCGCGCGGACCAGCGCGGGCAGTCCGACACTCGGATCCAAGCTGCCGATTCGCCGCAGCATGAAGTCCCGCACGAGCGGCATTGTCTCGCCGCACGACAGGCCGAACGCGAGCGCCCGCTCCGGATCGGCCTCGGCCAGCGGCTCCGCCGCGTACCAGTACATGAGCGGCAGATTGTGATCCGCCTTATCGTGACCATGACGAACGAGACCTTCGAGAATTTGCCAGCGACGGTCCAACGGCACCTTTTGCAGCCCCGCAGCCAAGTACAGCCGCACCACTGGCGATGGGTCTCGCTTCGCCATCGTTGCAAACTCAGGGAGCAGCGAATTCAAATTTGGCTTCGCGCAATCGAGAGCAAGCTGAATCGTCCATGCGCGGACATACGCCTCGCGGCTTCGCAGCAGACTCTTCAGCAGGTCATCTGGCAAACCTCCGGTCACGTGCAGCGCCCAAAGCGATCGCAACTGGCTCGTGGTTTGCGGATGCCAGGCGGCCCATTTGCCGAGTCTCTCGCGAATGGCCGGATCAAGGGTCCCGGCGGCCGCTCGCTCTTGAAGAATCCGCCGCGCGTGCCGCACGTACCAATCGTTTCTTTCCAACATTGTTAAGGTGAGCTCCTCGTCACTCAACTTTTTCAAATCCACACCGACGGCTTTCGCATCGCCGTAGCGCACCTTGTAAATCCGCCCGTTGCTGCGGTCGTGGCCTTCGACGTTGTTGTGATGGCAGGCGTTCGTGTCGTACCAATCGATGAAGTAGGCATCACCGTCGGGACCGTAACGAATGTTGAGGATCTGCGAGGCGAGGTCGCCGGTGAGCAAAAAATCGGGCCCATGACTGCCGACGAATCCCGAGCCGCGCCGCTTCAGGATGTCCGTATTGAGCCGCTGGCCGTGAATGTTGTTCATGAAGATGCGGCCCCAATATTCCTTGGGCCACTTGCCTCCCAAATAAATCATCGCCCCCGCATGGGCATGCCCGCCGCCCGCATCGCCTGAGTTGCCGTTCCCCGCGTGCGGATTATCGCCGAGGTAATGCCGATGGTCGGCGATCGTCTGAATGTCGCCATACGTGTAGGGATTGAAGTGGCTCCCCGCCTGCCGTTGATAACGGGCGCCCTGGATGACGTGGTACAGATGCGGAATCACGCACGCCGTGCAAAACGCCTGGCCGTTATCGTCGAAGTCAACGCCCCACGGATTGCTCGTCCCCTCGGCGAACACTTCGAACATGTGCCGCGTCGGATGGTATCGCCAAATGGCCGCGTTCAGCGGAAACCGTTCGGCGTCCGGCGTGCCCGGCTTACCGACGCGCGAGTGCGTGAACACGCCGTGGCAACCATACAGCCACCCATCCGGCCCCCAGATGAACGTGTTGAGCGTTTCGTGCGTGTCCTGCCACGCCCAGCCATCAAGCAGGATTTCCGGTTCACGATCGGGCACATCATCTCCGTCGCGATCCGGAATGAACATCAAGTACGGCGCCGCCCCGACCCACGCGCCGCCAAAACCAATCTCCAGGCCGCTCACCAGGTTCAAGCCTTCCGCAAACACAATCCGCTTGTCGAACCGTCCGTCGCCGTCGGCGTCCTCGAAGATGAGAATGCGGTCGCGCCCCTCGCCTTCGGGCGCGCGGACCGGGTACTCGTACGCTTCGGCAACCCACAATCGGCCGCGGTCGTCGTACGCCATGGCGATCGGCTGCTTCACGTCCGGCTCAGCGGCGGCGACGGTCACCGAAAACCCGTGCGGCAACTGCATCGCGCGGGCGGCTTCTTCGGCCGGCAACCCGGCAAACGGATAATCGTCCGCTGTTTGCGCCGCTGCTTGCGCTGCTTCGACCGCCGGCTTTTCGTCGTGAAACCGGAAGTGGTCAAAATTGATGTGACCCCAGCCGGCGCTGCCGTGATCGACAATCCGCAGGAAAACTTCTTTCCCCAGCAGCGGCCGGAGATCGGCAACCGCGGGCCGCATTTCTTCGCGACTCCGCCCACCCGCGGAAAAGAACACCTCGTTCGTGTCGCTGCGCACGATCTCGACGCGCAGCGCGCCGCCCGCCCCGCCGCCGACCAGAAAACTGGCATGCGGATGCGTCACCGGAAACGCAGTCGACGTAAGCGTGCCTTGCGGCCCGTCCCACTGCCGCTCGTAGGTGCCGATCCAGTACTTGCCCCTGTGCCCGCTCCCGCTGTCAGTCCGGCGGGCATGCACCGTGTCGCCCTCAATCGGTTGCCTTTCAAATGCAGTACCGGTCGCAACCCAGTCGCTCAAATCCCCGGTTTCAAAATCGAGGTTCAACACCCGCCCATCGGCCGCCGTCGCCGGAAAGCCATCGCCGTCCGCTTGCCGTTCGGCCCCGAGCTCACGGCCGAGGGGCGGTTTCGCTGCTGGTGGCTTAGCGGCCGCCTTTGGAGTCTCCACTCCCGTCCGCATCGGTTGCGCCGCCTCCCACGTCTTTCGGTCAACATCTTCCGTTTGATGGATGAAAACAAACGTTCCCTTCTTGCTGCCGACGACAATATCCGGCCACTTATCGCCGTTGAGGTCCCCTGCCACGACCTGCGTGCCGACGCCCGAATTGGCGTCAATCCTATGGGGCACGAACCTGGCCCCACCGTCGTCGCGCACCGTCTGGAACCAATACAGCACGACCGGATCAAGCGAACCGGGATCCTTATCCGCATGCGCCCAGAAGCGCTTGCCCGTGACGAAATCGGGCACGCCGTCTCCGTTCATGTCCGCGAGCGCCAGCGCGTGCAATTGCGAAAAGGCGACACCGTACTCGTTCGGCTCGTTCTTCTCGCTCATGACAACATGCTCTTTGAACTTCAGCTCCCCGCCATTTGCACCCGCATTCTCGAACCACGACAGTCCGTAAGCATGGGCCGCCTTGCTGGTCACGACGTCGTTGTCGCCGTCGCCGTCCACATCGTAGACGAGCATCTGCGCGCCGCCCGGCTGAGAGAACTGAACCTCATGGAAGGTCCATAATCCCGCGTTCGAATCCGCCGCCGGTTGCTCCCACCAGCCGTCCTTTTCCAGCAGGTCCTGCCGGCCGTCGCCGTTCACGTCGCCCACGCCCAGCCCATGTGTGAACCTCTGGTAGTCGCGCTTGGGGGTCACTGGCCGGAAGTTCCACGGTTTCGTGGGATCGCCGCTCGGAATCTCGGCGTAACCAAATTGCCCTCCAGTGGAACACACGAGCTCCGGCCGCCCGTCACCCGTCACGTCCGCGAACGTCGGCGATTCATTGTCAACGACCGGCATGATCACGTGCCGCTGCCAATGCCCCGCTTTCCCTTGCGGGTTGGCAAACCACCAAGCATGCTCGCCGGGGAAGCCGATGACGACGATGTCCGTCCAATCGTCGCCGTTCACATCGTGCGTGAACGCGAAGAAGTTGTCCGAGTACCCGTTGATATCGAACGGCTTGGCCGGGTAATACTCATGCCGCTCGGTGAAGTTCGGCCCGGCGTACCAGTAGGGCCCGGAAACCAGGTCCATCACGCCGTCGCGATTGAAGTCGCCGTAATGCGCCCCTTCGCCAAAGAACTGATCCGAGAGCTGAGTCTTCTGGAACGAGTGCAGCGTGTACCGCTCCGCGCCTTCAGCCGCGATGGCGAACACCAATATCAAGAAAAGAAAAACGAAAATCGGTCTGCTAATTCTCATAACACTTTTTTGCCCAAGCTGCAAAATGAAGAACTCAAGCAAAGGCGCTAAGACTCCTTCGCCAATCGATCTTTGCGCCTTAGCGCCTTTGCGTGAGACTCTTTTACTTTGGTTTTCGCGTGAACTCCGGCAGCCGCCGAATTTCGCCGCCCGCCAGCGCCGACTCGTGCGCCAAAATCCCCACGCACGTCCAGTTCGCGCTCGTCGGCGCGTTCGGCCACGGCTCGCGGTCTTCCACCAGCGCGCTCACGAATTCGTTCACCAGATGCGGGTGCGAGCCGCCGTGCCCCGAGCCTTGCAGGAACGACAGGTGGTCGGCATCCACGATCGACCGCGTGAACGGCCGAATCTCCTCCGGCAGCAAATGGGCAAAATCGGGCGCCTCGACCGGCTCGGGAATCTCCGGCTCCGGCCGCTTCGCCGTGTGCATCACGTGCGATGCGCCCTCGATGAGCGTCCACTCGAACGACTTCTTCGAGCCGTACACGTCGAAGCTCTCGCGATACTGCCGCGCCGTGTCGTACAGGAACCGCCAGATGTGGGCCGAAACATCGCTGTCGGCGATCTTGATATGGCACGATTCGACGGCGAACGCATTGCCTGATTTCTCGCGGATGTCATCACGCACTCTGCCGGAGCCGAAGCACGACACGTACTCCGCCGGCTTTCGTATCAGCCCCAGCACCGGGCTCACCACGTGCGTCGCGTAGTGCATGGGGATCATCCGCTCCCAATAGTCGGGCCAGCCGTCCATGTCCTGCGGATGGGAAGCCTGCAGATATTGAATCTTGCCGAACTCGCCGCGCTCGTACATTTGCTGAATGAACAAGAACTCGCGGCTGTAAACCACCGTCTCGGCCATCATGTATTTCAGTCCCGTGTCGGCCACGAGCCGGCAAATCTTCTCGCAGTCGGCGACGTTGGTTGCCATCGGCACGGTGCACATCACGTGCTTGCCGGCCTTGAGCGCTTCCTGGCTCATCCAGGCGTGGTCCGGAATCGGGCTGTTGATGTGGATGAAATCAATGTCCGGATCGGCCAGTACCTGCTCGAACTTCGTGTACCGCTTGCCGATTTTGAACGCATCGGCCAGCTTGTTCATCTCGGCCTGATTCCGCCGGCACACCGCCACAACCTCCGCCCGCGGATGCCGCTGATAGATTGGAATAAACTCGGCGCCAAATCCCAATCCCACAATCGCAGCTTTTACCGGCGATTTTTCCATCTCCCTCTTCCTTAAATCTGTTTTTAGTCTCACGCAAAGGCGCAAAGGCGCGAAGAAAACATTACGTTTACGTCAATCCTGGAGACCGTTAACAACTCGTGAAATTCCGTTCCGAATTAACTCTTCGTTGAAGTTTATGAGTAGACCAAGGCGTTTATCCATCAACCGCAGATAGGTGAGCAACTGCATCTTGTGAACCGGCTCAATGGCTTCAACCGCCTTAACTTTTACGAGCACTTTGTCCTCCACCATCAAATCCAGTCGATATCCTTCGATAAACTGAATGTTCTTCCAAACAATTGGCACTGGCACCTGCCGCTCAATCCGCAGACCATGACTCTTCAGTTCAGCGGCAAGAATTACTTCGTATACGGATTCAAGCAATCCCGGTCCAAGTTTCGTATGTATCTCGTAGGCTGCGTCCACAATTTCCTTAGAAAGTGGATTCTCTTGTAATTTCGGCGATTCTAGCATGGACACGTTTCGCGGCTTTCCTTTGCGCCTTAGCGCCTTTGCGTGAGATCAAACAGCAGCTCAATATTCTCGGTCCACGACTTTGCCCGGCTGAGGCACCGGATATCGGCCGTCAGCATCCGCCGGCAGCGGCGCGGGTGAGTTCATCGCCAGCTTGTCGACGTCCGGCGCGAACTCGTGATTGTGCTTCAGCAGGGCGTCGCGCGTGATGTACTGCCCCGTGTGCGCCGCCATCCGGCCCATCACCGCCTGCAGGCTCGCCTCGGTCCCGCGACGCGTTTCGTTGAACGGCTTGTCCTCGCGGATCGCCGCGATGAGATCGTCCCATTCCATCTGGTAAGGGTTCGGCTCCGGCTGGGGGAACGCCCATACGATGTTGGCGTCCGTCATGTCCTGGTTTTTGAACAGCCGGCATTTCGACGGCATGTGCCCCGACTCCGAAATGATGGCCGAGCCTTTCGTCCCATGCGCATAACTCGAGTGCTCGCCGTAGCAGCCGTCGATCGTGCGGCCGTACAGGAACAGCTTCGCACCGTCGTCGAACGTGTACTCGACCGAGTAGGTGTCGAAGTTCTGATCCACATTCTCGCCGCGGTAATGCCGGCCGCCGGTGGCCTGCGCCTTTACGGGCCAGGCGTCTTTCATCCAGCAGCATTCGTCGATGTTGTGAATCAGGAAATCGCTGAACGAACCGCCGCTGAGCCACAGGAACGAATGGAACCGCTTGATCTGCCAGATCAGCTCGCTCGCCTCGTCGGCCGGCTTGCGGTTGGACGATTCCTTGGCCGTCGTGCCGGCGATGCGATACGCCCGCATCATGGTGAGGTCGCCGACCTCGCCGTTCTTGATCCGGTCGAACAGCTCGCCGCGGGCCCGGCAGTGGCGACACATCAGCCCGACGCCCACCTTCTGGTTTCGGCTCTCCGATTCGTCGGCCAGCTCGAACATTTTCACAGAAGTCGGCGCATCGACCGATACCGGCTTCTCCATGAAGACGTTGAGCCCCTTGTCGATCGCGTACTTGAAGTGGACCCAGCGGAACACCGGCGGCGTAGCGAGGATCACCACGTCGCCCGGTCGCAGGCAATCCATCGCCTTCAGGTAGCCGTCGAAGCCGACAAACCGGCGGTCTTCCGGCACGTCCACCTGGCTGCCGAACCGGCCGCCCAGGTTGCTCAGAGCGTTGGTTACATTGGGCGCGATCACGTCGACCAGCGCGACCAGTTGAATCGGTCCGTTCTTCACGGACAGCGCGTCGGCCGCGGCCCCGATGCCGCGCCCGCCGCAGCCCACCAGCGCCACGCGAATCGTGTTGTCCTCGGCCGCGTGCACCCACGGCGCCGTGGCGGAAACCAGGGTCGTCGCCGCCGCCAGCCGGCCAGTGTGCTTCAAAAAATCCCGCCGTGTCGCGCCGTCCGCCAAATGCGAATTCATGTTCCACCTGTACCAGTTGATTGTTGTTTGGACCGAGGGTGGCACGCCCTGAGTTGTGAAGGGCGTGGTGGCGTGATTTCAATCCACGCCCTTCGCAAAGCCTCAGGGCGTGCCACCCTGCTGTTGCTATCTAAAAAGCCTCATGTTAATTTAGCCAAGGCTTGCCGCGGATTGAATGAGAAAAAGCGCACGGCAATCGTGGTTTTTCGCAGGCGGGCGGCTTCTTGACTGCTGTGGGAGGCCTGTCTGAGGCCGATGGAATTTGGGTCCATTGCGAATCGGCGTCGGAAACGCCCCCCACATCACTAAATACCAGGCAATCAATATGGCGGACAAAACCCAGGCTCGGCGGCTGTTTCTCGGTTGTTTCATGGCCCTCGTGGCTACGGCCTTCGGCTTCGTCGTGCGCGGGGCGGTCCTGGAGGACTGGGCCGTGCAGTTCGGCCTCTCCGAAGAGCAAAAGGGCATCATCCAGGGCGTGGGGCTCTACCCGTTTGCCATCTCAATTATCTTGTTCAGTTTAATTATTGATCGCATCGGCTACGGCACGGCGATGGTGTTTGCTTTTGTCGGGCACATCGTTTCGACTGTGCTCACCATTTTTGCGCCGAACTTTGTCGTCCTCTACATTGCCACGTTTATCTACGCGCTGGCGAACGGAACGGTGGAGGCCGTCATCAACCCGGTCGTAGCGACCATCTACAAAGACAACAAAACCCACTGGCTCAACATCCTGCACGCGGGGTGGCCTGGCGGACTGGTCCTCGCGGGGCTGTTGGCGATTGCCGTTTCGATAGCGGGCGGAAGCCTGGGCGCCGCGCTGCCGGGCCACCTCTGGCAATGGCAAATGGGCATCTTGCTGGTCCCGATCCTCATTTACGGCGCACTGCTATTCGCGCTTCGCTTCCCCACCCAAGAGCGGGTGGAAGCGGGTGTCTCGTACCGTAAAATGCTGGGCGAATTTGGCTGGGGAAGCGCCTACATCGTCTCCTTTCTGCTCATCATGGCTGTCAGCCAGGTGCTCACGGTCGCCGAAATTCCGCCAATCGATTGGCGTTATGCGCTGTTGGCGGCAATTGTCCCGGCCGTGCTGTTTGCGATTTTTATTCCGTCGTTTGGCCGGCCGATTTTCGTCTTCTTGTTGCTCGTGATGTTTTTGCTTGCCACCACGGAGCTCGGCACCGACGGGTGGATTCAGGATATTATGCGGTCGGTTCTCAACGACCCGACAAAAGGCACGCTGTTTCTCGTGTACACGGCTTCCATCATGTTTGTGTTGCGATTCTTCGCCGGGCCGATCGTGCATCGCATTTCGCCGCTGGGATTGCTCGCCGCCTGCTCGGCAATTGCGGCCGTTGGTTTGTTTTGGCTGGGCAATGCTGGAGCGAGCGTCGGCATGTTGTTCCTGGCCGCCACGCTCTACGGCGTGGGTAAGACGTTTTTCTGGCCAACGACGCTTGGCCTCGTCTCCGAGCAATATCCCCGTGGCGGCGCGCTGCTGTTAAACGCAATCGCGGGAGTCGGCATGATCTCAGTCGGTACGATCGGTGGCCCGGCCATCGGCACGGTTCAAGATGCCGATTTCAATCGCGCTGTTGCGCAGGCTATACCCAGCGTCCACGCCGAGCTGGTCGAAACCAAAGAGGGACTGTTTTCCAAATACGAACTCGTTGACAAGACGAAGTACGACGAGGCTGGGCTCACTGACGCACAGCGTAACGAACTCCAGGCGCTGGAAAGCACGACAAAGCAGCACGCGCTCGTGAAGATCGCCGTCCTGCCGGCGATCATGTGCGTCTGCTACCTGATTCTGATCGCGTATTTCCGCTCGCGCGGCGGCTACAGGGCGGAAGTGCTCACCGGCCATGCGGCCGAGGACGAAAAATTCACCGGCGGCACCGTCGGCCCGGTCGAAGCGTAAATGAGCAGTCCCGAGTTTAGTTCAATCGGCTTTTCGTCGCCTCTGTCTCCGTCGCCGCCGCCACTAGCGCCGACGTCTTCTCAACCAGCAGGTTCCACTCAATTTCCAGCCGTCCAAGCAATCTGTCCCACGGCCCCGGGTCGCTCGTGCGTCCGTGGACATTGTCGCGCACCAATCCCTCGTACACTTCCAGCATCCGGTCCACGCAGTTCTCGATGCTGAACTGGCGGGCCGTCTGTCGAGCCTCCGTGCGATAGGATACGAGCAAGCGCGCATCGTCGGACACTTCGGCCAGCGCGCGGGCAAATTCCTCCTCCGACGCGCCGGCCGGCAACAACCGGCCGTTCTTGTTATGCACGATCTCTCGCGCACCGGGAGCGTCGAGCGCGACCGCTGCCGCGCCCGCCGCCATCGCCTCGGCCAGCACCATGCCCTGCGTCTCCGACTGCGAGCTGAACGCGAACACGTCGATGGCTGTATACGCGTCCGCAAGGTCCTGCCCCGTGAGGCAGCCGGCCATCACGAGTTGTTCCGGTCGCGCCAGGCCTCGCACCAATCGGTCGATTGACTCCTCCGATTCGCCTGCGCCGACAACAAGAAAGATCGCATTAGGATGATCGGCCAGATATCGGCCAACGGCACGAGCCAGGTACTTGAGATTCTTTTCCGGCGCCAGCCGGCCGACATGTCCGATTACCATCGCGTGGGGATCGATCTTCAGTTTCTGCCGCGCGCGGCTGCGATCGCCGCTATTGAAGAACTGCACATCGATTCCGGTCGGAATGGCCGTGATCGGCGTCGTCACGCCGCGCTCCTTCAATAGCCGCGCCACGCTTTCGCTCGGAGCGATCACGTGCGCGCACAGGTTGCAATAGTCGGTCGACATCTGGATGGCGAATCGCTTGAGCGCGTCGGAATTGAGCGGCACGTAATGAGTGTACCGCTCGTACATCGTGTGATAGGTGAACACCAGCGGCAGCCGCCGCGACCACGCCAACCGCAATGCCGAATCGCCCAGCAAAAACGGATGATGGCTGTGCAGCAGATCGGGCCCGAAATCGTCGACAAAATCGGCGAGCAAGCCGGGCACGGGAATTCGCACCGAAAAATCACTGCCGTTAAAATGCTGGATGGCCGGTGTCCGCAACACCCGGCCGGTCGACTCCTCCGCCCCCTCGAACTGCGGCGCAACAATCCGCACCTCGTGCCCCCGCCGGCAGAACTCTTCCTCGTAGGTGCTCACACTCCGCGCGACCCCGCCGACATGCGGCAAGTACGTGTTGGTGAACATCACGATCTTCATAGTATTATGTCCGCAGATGCCGCAGATGCACGCAGATATAGGACGATACGATTGTGTCTTTAATCATCTGCGAACTTCTGCGAAATCTGCGGACTTCCGTTTTAAACTAATCGCCAAACTTGCATCTGTATCTGCTACGCAACCGAAAATTGGAATCGCAATGTCGATCCGCGGTCGATTGCCGCGCCACCCGCCGTCGATAGTCAGCGTCGGCTTCGACAGCGGCGTCGTCAGGCGAACCGTCACGGGCCCCCAGGGCGTCAGCGTCGGCCCGAATCGTAATTCGTCGTCCGTGTCAAACCATTCCGAAAAAAGTCCGCTACCCACCACCAGCCGCTCGCCCTCCTCGCGGACGAACGCGTTGCGGATCATCATCACCCATTCGGCGGCCGCCCAGCCGTGCTGCCCGTCGCCCATGCAGCCGCCCAGCGTCTGCGGGTGGATCGCCTCCGGCCATTGACCGGTGGCCGTCGCGAGGCGAGCGACCGTTTCGACGAGGTCGCGGTAACGAGCGTCGCCGGCGCGCAGCAACGTTTGGGCGACGTCCAAGGTGAGATACGCGTTGATGCCGGAGTGAATGATATCTTGGAAAAAGCCGCCCTTGTGGAAATAGTTCCGCAACAGCACCTCGACGGTTGCCATGATCCGCGACTCGCCCGGCGGATAGAATTGCAGCGGATAATCGGCCACGAGCGACCCGATCGCTCCGGCATCGAGCCGGCGGTAGGGCGATGCCGGAATGCCGCCTTGCGAACGCGACTGCGGGATGCGTTCGATGCTGCGCTCGATCGCACGCCGCATTTCGTCGGCCAGCCTGCCTGCATTCGCCGCATCGTCCGTGCGTCCACGACGATGAAACATCCGCGCCGCCGCCGCCAAGCCACTCGCAGCCCAGAAATCATCCCAATAGTAGTGATCGTTGGGCCCGAGATGCTCGGCGCTGAAGCCCGCGGGCAGCAGTCCATTGTGCAAGCTATCGTCGGACGTTCGCACACGCTTGCGATCGATCCACCGCACGGCCGCGTCGATCGAGTCGCGTAGCGATTCCGGCAACGGCTTGCCGCTCAGCGATTCGTACCGGTCCATGATCCACAGCACCTGCCCATTCGAATCCCACTCGCCCTCCTGCGAGCGGAAATAGCCGTTCTTCAACTGCCGCTGCCCAAACCGCTCGATGCCGCGCCGGCAACGCTCCGCGAGCCCAATCCCCAACAGCGAGTTCATCATCAGGCAGGCATCGCGAAACCAGAATCGTCGGTACGTATAGGGCCCCGGCACGATTTCATCCGCCGACAGCAGCACCAAAGTGTGTACCGCGGCGTCGTACAAAGACTGCATCCGCTCATCCGGCACTCGCAGCTCGGCGGCCTCCGACCGAATCCGCGGCCACGTAACGGCCGCATCGAACCGCGCCGGGCTCGCCATTGCCGCCAATTCCTTCGCCAGTGGCACGCGGATGGCCAGCTCCGTCCTCGGCCCGTCGAATCGATACACCGCCGCCGCCGTCGCCATGCCCACTGCGCAGCGAACACGAGGGGATGTCTCCGGAGATGTTGCGAGCGGAGCGGCACTTCTAGAGGGGGAGACGGGGAGCGGGGGAGACAAGGAGCGCTCCGTTTGCACGCTCATCTCCCCCTCTCCCACTCTCCCCCTCTCCTTGTCTCCTTCCGCATTCAATCGCGTGAACACATCGCCGCTCTCGTAGTCGGACATCAGCATGCGATCCGCCGGCCGATCGACGATCACCTCCGTGCGCGCATTGACGCGCCAACCACCTCCCTCCCGTGCCTCGATCTCGTCGATGAACTGCACACCTTCAGGGTTGTAGGGCCGCAGCGCCACGACCAGCGAGCCACCCGCCGCGCTGAATGCCCGCAGGTCGATTTCCAGGCTCGGCTGGCCGTCACACACCGTCACATGCGCCGCTTGTTCCAGCGCCATCTCGCCGACACATGCCGACGTGACCACCGCGTGCCGCGAATCGGTGACGAGCTGCTGCCGCACCGACTCGTCGTGCAGCCGGCTTGGCACGAGCGCGTGGCCGGCCGCATCGAACAGCCAGCAGTCAATCGACCAGCCGTCGTGCAGGGGCGTCACCAGGCCGCGCGGATCGACAATCGGATAGATGGCCAGCTCCGGCAAGCCGATCGCCGTCCAATTGCGGTGCGTCAGGTTGATGTGACTCAACGAAAACGCCCGCGGAATAAACGAAATATCCTCGGGGTCAAATTGCCGCTCGACCCAATACGGCCAGACCCAATCGAGATTGTGCTGAATGGCCCGCGCATTGACGATTCCGCGCGCGTGAAACAGCACGCCGGCTCGCACCAGCTCGATCGGCTCCTGCACTTCGGAAGGCCGGGCGAAATTGCGAATCCGCGCCAGCCACAGCGCCGGGTCAGCAAACCCGTAGGCCCGCGCCGCCCGTCGCACAATGTATTTCCAAGGCAGAAATCGCAGCATGATGCTTATCGAGAGCAAGATGCATGCCAATGGCAGCTAACTCGCGACGTAAACTGCAATCGTTATCTCACGCAAAGGCGCAAAGCCGGAAAGAAAGTAATGAGCGCTAAAACACGAAGTACACAAAACCATTAAACGACTTTATAAAATGCAGTCATTCCTGCTTGGTGCCCTTTGTGCCGTCGTGGTTTGATATAGGTTTCTTTGCGCCTTAGCGCCTTTGCGTGAGCTCTCATCCTAAGTCTTGGAATTGGTCACTTACTTTCTCGCGCCAGCGCCATGTCCCCATCCACCATCATCCGCACCAGCTCCGGGAAACTCACCGTCGGCTGCCAACCCAGTTTTTCACGTGCATAGCTGGCATCGCCTTGAAGCACATCGACTTCAGCCGGCCGGAAGTAACGCGGATCGATGCGCACCCGCACGTTCCCTTGTGCGTCGACGCCGACTTCATCCAGCCCTGTTCCGCGCCACGTGAGCGGCATACCTGCAAGCTCGAACGCCAGCTCGCAAAACTCGCGCACAGAATGCGTTTCGCCGGTGGCGATGACATAATCGTCCGGCTCATCGGCCTGCATCATCAGCCACATTGCCCCGACATAGTCGCCGGCAAACCCCCAATCGCGCCGCGCGGCCAGGTTGCCCAGATACAAGCAGTCCTGCACCCCAGCCTCGATCCGGGCGGCAGCACGAGTGATCTTGCGGGTCACAAACGTCTCGCCCCGCCGCGGCGACTCGTGGTTAAACATGATCCCGTTCACTGCGAACATGCCGTACGCTTCGCGATAATTCCGCGTCACGTAGTGCGCGAACGCCTTCGCGCAGCCATAGGGATTGCGCGGGTAGAAGGGCGTTCGCTCCGTCTGCGGAGTCTCCACGACCCGGCCGTACATTTCCGACGACGACGCCTGAAAGAATCGAGCGCGGGTTTCTGTCTCACGAATCGCTTCCAACAACCGGACGCACCCCAGCGCGGTGATGTCCGACGTGTATTCGGGAATGTCGAAGCTCACGCGCACGTGCGACTGAGCGGCGAGATTGTAAATCTCGTCCGGCTGGATCGTCTTTACAAGCTGATCGAGCGACGATCCGTCGGCCAGGTCGGCGTAGACCAGCCGCAGGCGGACGTCGGCCTCGTGCGGGTCCTGATAGATATGATCGATCCGCCCCGTGTTGAACGACGAGGAGCGGCGGACCATGCCGAAGACTTCATAGCCCTTCGACAACAGCAGCTCGGCCAGATAGGACCCGTCCTGTCCCGTGATGCCGGTGATCAGTGCCCGCTTGCCGATCTTCGGTGGTAAAGGCGGTTTCATCCAAGGAAAGCAAGGAGCACGGAGCAGGGAGCACGGAGCAAGGAGCAAGGAGCAGGGAGCAAGGAGCACGGAGTCCGAATGGGGAGCTGGCGAGCCTCTTACTCCGAGCTCCGTGCTCCCTGCTCCGTGCTTTTCGCTCCCCGCTCAGTGCCGCCGGAGGGAGTTGAACCCCCACCCACTTACGTGGACATGGACCTGAACCATGCGCGTCTGCCAATTCCGCCACGGCGGCGAAGCGGGAATTATACCATCATGGCAAAGCAGCGGCTAAGCCGCAAGCGGAAGGTATAGTAGTTGCTCGGTAGGACGGACAATCCTGTCCGTCGAATGGCGGAGACGGACAGGATTGTCCGTCCTACCAAGCGCAACAAAAAAACCGCCGCGGCAGATTGCGCTGCCGCGGCGGTTGTAAAATTTCAAAACGTGACTATTGAAGCGGCCGCTTATGGCTGCTGCCGCACTTCACGACCATTCCGCGTGATGAGCGAAATGTACACGTTCTTGTCGACGCCTTCCTCGACCGTCGTCGTATGAGCATCGACAAAGCCGTGAATGATGACGCCCGGATGGCGACTGCTGGGCCCCCAAATCCGCTTGGCGGCATCTCCGCTTCCGCCGTAGTGCGGATTGGTGGTCTGATAAATCTTCGTGATGTCGCCCTTGGTATCGCCCTTGTTCAGCGCCGTGTCGCAGGTGGTGTTGACTGGGCACTCCCAGTAGACGGGACCGGGTGGACTGGTAACCGGTTGTTCGCCCAGTGGCGAATCACCCTGCGGCCACATGCCGACCACGTACGCGGCGAGGCCGCTGTACCAGGACGTGTGGTTTTCCTCACGACTCTCGGTGATCATCGCGGTTTTCGACGTGCCGTCCGAAATGCTTTGGAAACCTAAGCCCCGGCGAGTGATCGTCGCCGTCGCACCGGTGCCCTGCTGGATCGGAAACGGGAGGGCGCCGTTGCCGCAGTACGAGCCGGTGGCGCAGCCCTTGCCATCCGTCTGTCCGTCACCTTTGGGCAAGCCGCTCTCCAGTTCCCGGGTAGTAGCCGAAGCGGTGCCCCGATAGTGCGTTGCTGCAAGCGCCATGTAGGTGCCGGCGCCGATCTTGGCGGTGCCGCCCGCCGGGAAATTCGGCAAAGCGGTCTGGGCAATTTCGTCCTCGCCAGGGTGGCTGGGGCAGACCAAGCCACTGATCTTCGTCGCGAAAATAAACGGATTCGTCGCGCTGGGAGCGGCGCCCGGCTGCTGCGTGCCGGCCTTCGCGGCGGCCGCAAATGCCGCGTCCTTCAGTTTGCCGTATCTTGTCGGCGGAGAAGTGGTGCCAACCTGCTGGACCAACTTGTCCCAAATGACGTTCTCTTCCATGAAGGGCAGGATCTGCACGATCCAACTGTAGCCGTCGCCCTTTTGACCTGGATCGACGAGGGGCTCGGTCGTGGTAATCGTATCCCCCGACACGGTGCCGAACTTCACGTTACCTGTCAGAAACGTGGCCGTCGACGCCAACGGCAGGGTCTTCCGCGTATCGTGGCAGTTCTGTAAGGCGATCAACAGCTGCTTGAAGTGGTTCAAGCACTGGTTGCGCCGGGCCGCTTCGCGAGCGGCCTGAATCGCTGGTAGCAATAGCGCTACCAAGATACCGATGATCGCAATGACCACCAGTAGCTCGACGAGGGTAAAACCTCGTCTCGGATTGCTCTTGGCATCCATAAGGGAACCTCCTGGAAAAAATGAAAGAAACGAAATGAAATGAAGCAAATATCGCCGGCGTCACGCTGCCGGCGCCTCTTCCTCAAATATCGTGCGTAGGGTGAGTCCACCCTGGGCGAAAAGCCGGTAAAGAACTGCTCCGTCCCGCTACGCCTCCACTCGAAACTACTCCCCGCAGCGCAGGGAGCATGCCCCAGTGTATCCATAAAGTCTATTCGATTCCAGCGCTAGCTGTCAATCAGCGGGTAAACGTGGATTAGTCAATAGCCGCGACCCGGGCACCACGAAGTGGTCGTGGTCGCCGGGAAAGGATCACCCAAGTTCCCAGCGACCCGTTGGGTCGCGGCTATTGCTCGGCCCACGCGTCTGGATCATCCTCGCGTCTACGCTCTAAGCTCCTTGACGGGAACCGACTTACAGCGGGAAAATCGTTATTGCACCCCTCTTTCCCGCTCCGTGCTCCCTGCTCCTTGCTCCGTGCCCAAAGTCGTCGTTTATCTCGGTCCGGCCCGCTCAGGCAAAACGCACGAGCTGCTCCAGCACTACCGAGACGCCCTGGGTAAAACTCTCGCTCCGCGAGAGGTACGCCTCTCACGCAGCGAGAAGCTTGCACTCGACCGCGTGCTGTGGCTCGCCCCCAACGGCCGAACGGCCGCACTGGTCCGTAGCCAACTGGTGGCGGGCGGCCTCGACGCCTGCCTCCGTCCCGGCATTGTCACGTTCCACCAACTGACCGACCTGATCCTTACCGACACGCCTGAACGATTACGTCGGCTGCCGCCGGTTGCCCAGCGGGAACTGCTGCGGCGCGTCATCAACGACGCCCTGGCCGCGAATGAGCTGGCGCTGCTCGCCGAGGCCGCGCGCCGCTCCGGCTTCATCCTCCTGTTGGCCGAGCATATTGGTGAGCTGAAGCGTCGCGGTGTTTCGCCCGCCGCCTATGCCAAGGCCCGCCCGCCGCGCGGCGACGTCCGCCAGCATCATGAATTGGCGCTATTGTTTTCGCAATACGAGCGGCAATTGACGACGCACGGCCTGTGCGACGCCGAAACCGCACACTCCACAGCCCGCGACGCCCTCGCGACCGGCGGTTCAAAAAGGTTCCAAAACTTGGAGCTCGTCGTCGTCGATGGTTTCACCGACTTCACACCCACGCAGCACGATCTCCTGCGGCTGCTCGCCCAACGCACAAAACAACTTCTCATCGCGCTGCCACACGATTCGACAGAGTCGGCTCCCGTTCGGACTGGTCGCTTCAGCGACCA
>JBBDWY010000014.1:34446-48227 GCA_040902605.1 Pirellulales bacterium
CCCAACACTGGGTGTGCCACTGGCTCTGCCAGTGCAGAGCGCACGACCGGCGTGCACTGGCAGAGCCAGTGGCACCCAGCTAATCGCCCCGATCTCTTCGCCAAAGCGAGCGCGACGCTCAACGAGCTGCGCCGTCACCATCCACAGCTCGAACTCCGGCTGTTTGCAGCGCGGCCTGCCGACTGGCCCGCGCTCGAGCATTTGACGACGTACATCTTTGGCCATCCCGGCCAGGTGCCATCGCCGTCGGCCGAAGTGCTCGACTCGCTGAATCGGATCGAGCTCGTGGAGGCCGCCGGCACGCACGATGAAATCGTCGAAATAGCGCGGCGCATCAAGGAGCGCCTTGTCTCCGGTCAAGCACGGCCCAACGACATCGTCGTCGCATTCCGCTCGCTGGCCGACGTCGCGCCCCGCGTGCGTGAAGTGTTCGACCAGTTCGGCATCCCGTACTACCTCGAAAGCGATCCGCCGCTGGTCCACACAGCGCTTCTCAAGGTGCTGCTGGACCTCGTCCGGCTCGACGCCGAGGATTGGCCGTTCCGTCAGCTCATCTCGATCGTCACGAACAACACACTCACATCGCTCGATGCAGGAGCTCGACAAGCGGCCGACTGGCTCGTGCGCGACTTGCAAATCGCCCAGGGCCGCCGCGCCCTGCTGGATCGCGTCGATGAGCTCGCGGCCGCCGAGCCGTCGGCCGGTCTCGCCGAATACGCCCGGCGACGCGCCGCCAAAGCGCAGGAGGCAAACCCCGTATTCTTGCTCTTGGCCGATGCTCTCGACGGCCTGCCCCAAGAAGCAACTCCCGCCGAATGGTGCCAGGCATTGTCCCGCGCCGCCACCGCCCTCGGCCTGCCGCCGTTCGCCCGTAGGACGGACAATCCTGTCCGCCAGCTCGACAGATGCTTTCAGGACGGACAGGATTGTCCGTCCTACGACCCGACCGACCTCACCGCGTGGCAATCCCTCGTCAACCACTTCGCCGCCTTAGAGCGCTTGGACGCCTGGCTCGGCCAGCCCTCACGCAAATGGTCGCGCTTCGAGCTGACCCGAGCGCTCGTCGACGCGGCAGCGCACGAAACACTCCCCAGGCCGAACGATGATGTAGGCCGCGTTCGCATTCTGCCGGCTCCGGTCGCTCGCAATGTGCCCGCCAGGCATCTGTTCCTGGCCGGGATGTCAGAGTTGTCGTTTCCGTCGTCCGAGCGTGCCGGCCGCCTCGCCACGGAAGCCGACTATAACTATTTCACCCGTGTTGCCGACCAGGATCTGGCGTCGACCTCGACCGATTCCGCCACGCGCTCCCAAGAGGAGATGCTGCTGTTCTACGAAGTGCTCAGCCGCGCCAAGGAGTCGCTCACGATCAGCTACCCAGCGCTTGACGAACAAGGGCAGAGCCTGCCTCCCAGCCCCTACGTGGTGGAAATCGAGCGGATGCTCGGCGACGAGGGCATCAAAAGTGTTCGCCGCTGTTCGCCCCATCTCTCGCCGATACCGCGCGATGCGAGCGCATACAGCCTCGTTGATTGGCGCACGCAAGCGATTGCCCAAGCGCTCGACGGCGATTGCCGCTTGCTGGCGGGGATGCTTGCCTGCGAATCCACCAAGCCGCTCAGCGGCGCGATTGACGCCGGCATTCGAATTGTCCATGCTCGCGCGCACGGCGAGTCGTTCGGGCCCGCCGAAGGGGTGCTCCGCAGTCCCGCCGTGGCCGCCCGGCTCGCCCAGCGCTTCGGCCCCCAGCATTTGTGGAGTCCCAGCCAATGGGAGACCTACGCCGCGTGTCCGTACAAGTTTTTCCTGGAAGGCGTGCTGGGCCTGGAGCCGCTCGGCGACCTGGTGCTGGAGACCGATTTGGCGCGCCGCGGCAGCCGTTTGCACCACGTGCTGGCGGCGTTCCACCGCGAGTGGCCCGATGTGCGGACCGCTCGCTCGCTCACGCCGCAAGACGAAGCGCAACAATTTCTCGACCACTTGCACAAGGTCATCGATGAGCGGATCGCCGTCTCGCCCCGCGGCGGCATCGAGGCCGCGCTGCTGGAGCTCGATCGCCGCCAACTCCGCAAATGGGCCGCAGCGCACTTCGACCATCACGCCAAATACGATGGCACTTGCGCGAAACGTGCCGGCAGCATGACGCCAGCGCACTTTGAGTTTCGCTTCGGCCCGCCGCGGCCCGGCGACGAGAACGACCCCGACTCGGTCCACGATGCGTTCGTTCTCGATATCGACGGCGAGCAGATCCGCATCACCGGCCAGATCGACCGCGTCGACGTCGGCACTCTCAAGGGACACGCGGTGTTCAACGTCATCGACTACAAGTCCGGCAGAAAGACGAGCCTAAAGTCCGAGCACATCGAGTCGGGCGAGAAGCTGCAGCTGCCGATTTACGTCGAAGCCGCCCAGATGCTGCTGTTCGGCGGCAAGGCCAGGCCACTGGTCGCCGGCTACTGGAGCATGACGGCCGGCTTCGATTCCAAAGGCGCGCTCGCCGTCGTGCCGGAAGACGACCACGCCGAGCGCTGGCAAAGCATCCAGGCCACGACGCATCGCCTGATTCAACAATTCGTACACGCCATTCGCAACGGCGAATTCCCCGTCGCCAGCCGCGACGACAAGTGCACCAGCTACTGCGATTTCAACACCGTCTGCCGCATCAGTCAAATCCGCAGCCTCAACAAAACCTGGCCCCCCGAAACCAAACCATAATCAACTCCGCACTCCGCACTCCCCACTCCCAACTTCATGCCGCTCACCGCCGAACAACGCGAAGCAATCGACCGCCGCGACGTATCGATCGCCCTCTCCGCCGGCGCCGGCTGCGGCAAAACCCACGTCCTGACCGAACGCTTTCTCTCACACCTGCAGCCACCCGCCGCTGGCGCGGAGCCCACCCGGCTGCGCCAGCTCATCGCCATTACCTTTACCGATGCTGCCGCGCGTGAAATGCGTTCCCGCATCCGCAACGCGTGTTACGAGCGGCTGCGGCACGCGGGAACCGACCAAGAGCAACACCATTGGCTTCGCCTCTTGCGCGAGATCGATGCGGCACGAGTGAGCACTATCCACGCGTTCTGTGCGGCGCTGTTGCGCGCCCACGCGGCTCCCGCCGGCCTCGACCCGACTTTCGGCGTCATGGATCAGGCCGATGCCGACGTGCTGCAATCCGAGGTGATCGATGATGTGTTGCGCGAGCGCCTGGCTGAGCTCGATGACCTGCCGCTCGAGCTCGCCGCCGCCTACGGCCTGGCGCGCCTCAAGCAGCAGATTGCCGCGCTCGTGCATCGCCGCCACGATCCGGCATTCCCAAAGTGGCTCGCCGCCACGCCGGAAGAAACGCTCGCCCGCTGGCGCGAATGGCACAAGCGCGAGGCCATTCCCAACGCCATCCGTGAAATTGCCGCCGAAGCGCCCATTGATGACGTGATGCGATTGCTGCGCAGCGCCGACTCGCGCGGAAAGAGCGCAAAATTCTCCGAGGCCCGCACCGCCCTCCTGGAACTGCTGCCGCGGCTCAAGAAGGGTTCGATTACCGAGGCCGAGCTGCAAACGATCCGCGACCAGGCCCGCGTCCAGGGCATTTGCAACGCCAAAGATTGGCAGCCGGCCGACCACTACGCGGTGTACAAAGACGCCTGCAAAGATCTCCGTGACGTCATCGACAAGCACAAGCCGCAGCCATTCGACGCCGAGTGTGCCCGACCCGTCGCCGAGCTCGGGCTTGCCCTGCTGCGGCTGACGCACAAAGTCGTCGAGCAGTACGAGGACCGCAAACGCGCGCAAGGCAAACTCGATTTCGACGACTTGCTCTCCCGCGCGTACGCACTCGTTTCCGACCCGAAAAACGCGGAACTGCGCGGGCAGATCGCCAACGACCTCTGCCTCCTGTTGGTGGACGAATTTCAAGACACCGACCAGTTGCAGGCCGACCTTGTCCAAGCACTCTGCGGCCCAGACTACGACGGCGGCCGACTATTCTTCGTCGGCGACTTCAAACAGTCGATCTATCGTTTTCGTGGCGCGGAGCCGAAGGTCTTCCGCGATCTGCGGGCCGACATCCCGAAACCGGGTCGGCTGCCGTTAACCGTGAACTTCCGCAGCCAGCCGGCCATCCTGCATTTCGTCAACGCGCTGTTCTGCGATACTTTCAGCGGCGACGGCGACGAGTACGAATCGCTGCGGGCCTGCCGGCCACAGACGACGCAGTCGCCGGCCGTTGAGTTTTTGTGGACGATCGCGCCGGACAAGAACAATCGCAGGCTGCCCGGCTCCGCGTTGGAAGCCCGCCGCCAGGAGGCCCGCGCGATCGCCCGCCGGCTCCGCGCGCTGCTTGACCCGGCGTCCACCGAGCGGCCGATCGTCGACAAACTCGCGCGCAAGCCACGCCAGCTCCAACCGGGCGACGTCGCCATCCTGTTCCGCGCGCTCAGCGACGTCCAGGTGTATGAGGAAGCGCTCCGCGAATACGAGCTCGACTACTACCTCGTCGGTGGTCATGCCTTCTACGCCCAGCAAGAAATCTACGACGTGCTCAACCTGCTCCGCTCCGTCGCCAGCACAGCCGACGAGCTGAGCCTGGCCGGCGTGCTACGCAGCCCCTTCTTCGCGCTCGAGGACGAGACGCTCTTCTGGCTCGTCGATACGTGCGGCAGCCTCAACGCGGGTCTTTTGAGCCAGCGGCAACCGCCGCAGCTGTCAGCGGAAGAACGCGCCAAGGTCGCCGCCGCCGCCGAAACGATCCGCCATCTGCGCTCCATCAAAGACCGCGTGCCGATCGCAACGCTGCTTGGCGAAGCGCTCGATCGCACCGGCTACGACGCCGTGCTCGTTACCGAATTCCTCGGCCAGCGCAAGCTGGCCAACATGCACAAGCTGCTGGAACGCGCCCGGGCGGCCGATCACGGCGGCACGCTCGACTTGGACGGCTTCATCACGCAGCTCGCGCAGTTCATCGCCCAGCAGCCAAAGGAGGCGCTCGCCGCGACGCTTCCGGAAGCGGCCGACGTGATTCGACTGATGACCATCCACCACGCCAAGGGGTTGGAATTCCCGCTCGTCGTCGTGCCCGATCTCGACCGGGGGCCGCGCTTCGGTACACCGCCGGCCGCGCTCGATCGCGAGCTGGGGCCGCTCGTCCCCGCGCCCGCCGACGACGAACAAACGAACTTTACTACCGGCATGACTTTATTCGCCGCCGCCGAACGGGCCGCCGATCTCGAAGAACGCCAGCGAATGTTGTACGTCGCCTGCACACGCGCCGCCGACTACCTCATCCTTTCCAGCAGCCTCGAAGATTTCGTCAAGCCGAAGAGCGATTGGATGAAGCTGGTGGCCGAGCGCTTCGATCTGGCCGACGGCCAACTCATCGCCCGCCTGCCGCCTGATAACGAAACGCCACAAGTCCGCGTGACGACCGATCCTGCCACGGAATACAAGCCGGTCGGCCGATCGCGCGGACCCGACCTCATGAAGATGCTCGAGGAGGCACATCAATTGGCCGCCGACGGCGACGGCGTCGTACCGGCCACAGTCGCTGCGATCCCTGTGGACTGCGCCGCCCGCCGGCAGTTCTCCTTCTCGCGTCTCACCGGCCAGCTTCTGCGGCCGGATGAACCCGGTGCAACTGCTGACGAATCGGGTGCCACTGCTGGTCCACGCAGCGGATCCGCCGTGGCGGACTTGCCCAGCAGTGTTCCCGTCGCGGCCGACCTTCCGGAATCCTCCGTCGATCCGCGCGGTCTCGGCCTGCTCGTTCACGACGTGCTCGCGAGAATCGACTTCGGCGACGCGAACCGGGTCGCCGAGTGGTGCGAACATTTGGCCCCGCTGCATGTCCGAGTGAATGCGGAATCGGCCGCACAGGCAGCCCGCGACATGATCGAGCGGTTCGTCGCGTCGCCGCATGGCCGCCGGTTGGCCGAAGCGGCCGCGATGCACCGCGAAGTTGAGTTCCTGCTCGCCTGGCCGCCCGGCCACGGGAACGGCGACGCCGCCTGCCTCCGCGGTTACATCGACTGTCTGTATCAGGGCACCGATGGCGGCTGGCGGCTGGCCGATTACAAAACCGACAACGTCGCGCCCGCCGACGTGCCGCGCGCCGCCCAAGGATACGAAATGCAGCTGTACGTGTACGCGATAGCCGCCGAACGCGCCCTCGGCCAGCCGCCGACAGAACTCGCGCTCCATTTCCTCCGCCCCGGCGCGCAGCACATATTTCCCTGGAACGACGCCACCCGCCGCCGCGCGATCGAGATGGTAAACCGATCGATCACCGAGCTCGTTAATAACGAAGACTCACGCAAAGGCGCAAAGGCGCAAAGGCAATAAAAAATGGTTATAAAGACGCTTGCTTTGCGCCTTTGCGCCTTTGCGTGAGACCTTCCCTTCATGGCTCAGCCAAAACGCCAACGCGAGTTCGCCCTGGAAATCGTCGAAAAGCTCCGCGCGGCCGGCTACGAGGCATTGTGGGCCGGCGGCTGCGTGCGGGACGAGCTGCTCGGGCTCGTGCCGAAGGACTACGACGTCGCCACTAACGCTACGCCGGACCAGATCCGCGACGTGTTCGGCCACCGACGCACGCTGACCATCGGCGCCGCGTTCGGCGTCGTGACGGTGCTCGGCCCGCGCGCCGCCGGGCAGATCGAAGTCGCCACGTTCCGCACCGACGCCGCCTACAGCGACGGCCGCCACCCCGACAGTGTCAGCTTCACCGACGCCGAGCACGACGCCCAGCGCCGCGACTTCACGATCAACGGCCTGTTCTTCGACCCCGTGGCGGAAGAAGTCGTCGACTACGTCGGCGGCGAAGACGATATAAAGCGGCGCATCATCCGCGCGATCGGCGACCCGCGCTTGCGTCTTCGCGAAGACAAGCTGCGGATGCTCCGCGCCGTTCGCTTCGCCGCCACGTTCGATTTCCAGATCGAGCCGCAAACGCTCCGCGCCGTCCAGGAAATGGCTGCCGAGATCACCAGCGTCAGCGCCGAACGCATCGGCATGGAAATCCGCCGCATGCTGGTTGACCCGAACCGTGCCGTCGCGATCCACCTGCTGCGCGAAACGACCCTCCTGCCACACGTGCTGCCCGAGGTCTCCCGCTTATCGCCAGAAGATTTCGACGAGATGGCGCGCGTGTTGGACGCGCTGCGTGCCCCAACCCTACCCGTCGCCCTCGCCGCGCTGTTGAGCGCCGAGCAGGGAGCGAGGAGCATGGAGTCCCAACTCCCAACTCCCAACTCCCAACTCCCGGTCCACACAATCGCCCGCCGCCTCCGCTACACCAACAAAGAAACCGAGCGAACGGCCTGGCTACGCGGCAACCTGCCAAACATCGCAGTCGCCCAAGAATTTCCCTGGCCGCGGCTGCAGCGCCTGCTGATCCACGAAGGTGCCGCCGAGCTCCTCGCCCTGCACGAAGCCGTCGCGGGGCCTGACGACGCGGCACTGGCGTTCTGCCGTGAGCGGCTCGCCTGGCCGCCCGATCGGCTCGATCCGCCGCCGCTTGTGGACGGTTCCGACCTCATCCGCCACGGCCTGACGCCCGGCCCCCAGTTCTCCAAGCTGCTGGAGCAAATCCGCGATGCTCAGCTCAAGGGCGAAATCTCGACCCGCGATGAAGCCCTCGCGCTCGCCGACCGTTTGCGCCAACCGGGCGACACGCTACCATAACACGCGTGGACTGCGGAGCAGCCGCGACCCCAACGGGTCGCCGGGAGACTAGCGATTCCGTTCCGGCGACCCGTTGGTGTCGCGGCTAGTTTCCGACCCGTGCCCCCGAAAGGACTCAACGTCATGTCGGATCAACTGACCTTACTCGCCCAACAAGCCGTCCCCCGCCTCGACAGCGTCTATTGGGTCATGCTCGTCTCGCGGATCCTGCACATCCTGGGCGCGATCATCCTCGTCGGCGGACTGTTCTACCTGCGCGCCGTCATCATGCCGCCCGCCGCTGCCACCGGTGCCGCTTCCGCCGACCAGCAATTCGGCGGCCGGCGCGCCGCCTGGGCCATGTGGGTCGGCATCGCCTCGCTGCTGCTCTTGGTCACGGGCCTGTGGAACTATTTGCAGATCATCCGCATGCACGAGCGGCTCGCGACCTCGTACCACATGCTCGCCGGCATCAAGATGCTGCTCGGCCTCGCGCTGTTCTTCCTCGCCGCGCTGCTGGCCGGCCGCTCCGCCGCCGCGCAAACGCTCCGCCAGAGATTGCGCTTCTGGCTCAACGTCTGCCTGATCCTCGGCATTGTCACGGTCGTGATGGGAAGCCTGCTCCGCACGTATCCGCGCACGATAAAAGTTGACGCTTCCACCGGCCCCACGCTCATCGCCCCCTAACGTACCCCGACGGACTGGTCGCTTCAGCGACCAGTACGCCTTGAGCACAACGCAACGACGCCATGGACAAAAAAGCCAAGAAACGCGTCGACCTGCTCCACAAGAAAGTCGGCGACCTCAAGCAGCGCTTGGCCGGCGCTCGCAAACAGATCGACGACCCGCACGAGGTCAAGCAGCTGGAAAAAGAGATCGCCGCCGCCGAACAGGAAATTGAAAAGCTCAAACAATCATAAAGCCGCGACCGGTGGTCGCGGTTGCCGGCAATTGTGTTGGATTCTGCTTATCGGTGCGCTGAGCACTTGCGCCGTCCCCACGCTCTGCACCCAGTGCCGCGCTCAATGGCAGCTCTGGAAAATCAACACCGACGGCAGCGGGCTCGCCCAATTTGTCGACACGCCAGGCTACCACTGCGGCTCGCCCGAGTGGTCACCCGATGGAAAGTACATCGCCTTTGATACCTGGCCGGTCGATAAAACGTGGAGCGATTCGCAAGTCGCCATCGTCCCGGCCGACGGCTCCAAGCCCCCGCGGCTCCTCGGCCCCGGCGCAATGCCAAGTTTCTCGCCCGACGGCACGCAGCTCGTTTGCCACACTTATCCGGCGCGGTACGGCACGCATCACATCGTAGTGATGAACGCCGACGGTTCCGGCCGCGAAGCGATCCTCGATCACTGGGGCAGCCCGCGCTGGTCGCCGCGCGGCAACCGCATCGCCACTGTGCTCGAAGGCAACATCGCGCTGTTCGATCTGGCAACGGGCAAGGAGCGCACGATTCTTCCCGGCTTTCTCTCGGTGCGTCAGGGATTTTGCATCTCGCCCGACGGTCGGCGGTTTTGCTTCGCCAATATGAATGGAGGCCTCGGACTGGCGACCCTGGATAACGAGACCATGCGGGCCACGGTTCGCCCGCTGGTGAACTCGGGAACATGCTACCATGCTTCCTTTGCGCCCGGCGGCGAGCGCGTCGTGGTCGGCTGGGATCGCGACAATAAGAATATGAGCCAGTTGTACCTGTTAAACCTCGGCTCCCACGACGTTCCAACACTGTTACCCGGGCAGGACACCGCCCACCGAAACGTCAACCCGGACTGGTCGCCCGACGGCACGACCATCGTTTTCGCCAGCCAATTTCCTATTGATATTCCGTTGAGCCCGAAATGATCGTGGATCGCATGCGGAATTGGAAACGCTTTAGCCTGCGGAGTGTGTTTGTGTTGATGACCGCGTGCTGCGTCTTCTTCGGCATCTGGGCGAGGTACGTCAATCCGTACCGCATGCAAGCGCGTTCGCTGGCCGAGGTCAAGCGCCTGCAAGGCGTGTTTGCGGAATCGCCCGCCCAAGGCACAGGCTGGCAGCGCTGGCTCGTGACCACATTCCTTGGCGAGGAGGCGTTCACGCGAGTTACGTATGTGGATCTCTCCCGGCGAAACGTGAACGATGATGCGCTCCGCTCGCTCGCCGGCCTTGTTTACGTCGAAGAGCTGAAACTTGATTTCACGTCGATCACGAACGACGGGCTCGCGGCCCTGCGATCGATGAGAAATCTGCAGCGACTTTGGCTCCGCTACACCGCCGTCTCCGACGCAGCGGCATCGTACCTCGAAACGTTTCCCAGGCTGGATACCGTGTTCTTAACCGGCACGCACATGACCGATGCTGCCGTCGACCGTCTGGCCCGGCTCGATTCCATCTCGGACCTCCACATCCGCTGGACCCGCATCTCCAACGAGGGCGCCGAACGCCTTGTCGCCGCAATGCCGAATTGCGCCGTTCACCATCACGCCCTCCAACCATAAAGCCGCGACCGCTGGTCGCGGGATCGAGCGGCTTCAAAAAGAGACCCGGTCCCGTTCGCTTGACGCGATGTGGTGGTTTACGGGACCGGGTGCAATGGATGAGATAGCAAGTGAATGTCAGCGCGGCACGTCCAACGCGCTTGGCCGGGGCGTCGACGTCGGCGTCGGCGCAGCAGCACGCGCGGGAGTAGCCGGCGGCGTCGGAGCCGCGCCTGGAACAGCGACCCGCGGATGAGTCGGTGGCAAATGGAACGTCGGCCCCGTGATTTTGAAGGGATTGCCGGGTGGCGTGAATAGGAAGCTGGATTGTGTCGTGTTATTGAAGAACCCCAGCCCTTCCGCTTCATTGATGAGCACTTTGACCTGCAAGTCGATGATGTCTTGCTTCTTCGTCCGGCGCCGATCGAGTTGTTCGCGCAACTTGCTCAAACGCTTTTCGATATCCTCCAATTCCGTCTGCCGGCGGGCCATGTCGTCTTCAAAATAGTTCGACAGCAGTTCTCTCAACCGCTCTTCGGCCTTGCCCTTCGCGTCGTCGTCCTCAGCATCGTTTAGCTCTTCGGCCGCGTTGCGGATGGCAGTCATCGAGTTGGGATCTTCCAGAAACTTCATGGCCTTGATGTGCGGATACTCGGCAATCGCGGCGGCAGAAGGTCTCTCGCCGTACGTTGGTCGCTCATTTCTCTCCTGTGCCCAACTCGCACGAAGCACGACCAAGCCGATCGCCACCGCGACGGCAATTACTCTCCAGCCGTTAATCATGTACGGTTTCATAACAATCTCCTTCGCATGGGGTAAGCGTAGTGTTGATGGTTTCATATTCGGTGAGGTCGCGTTTCAGCGACTGCAACTCGCGTCGCCACGGATCGTCGCCCGACTGAAGAAAGAAAGACTCGCTCGTCGAGTCGCGCAATGCGCTTTCGACGTCGCCCAGGTCGCCCACGAACCGCTTTTCCAATTCGGCAACCGCTGATGCATCAGCAACCGTTGCGGCAATGCGATCGTCGGCCAATGGCGGCGTCGCCGTAGGCAACAAGGTTACAGCGCATGCGACTCCCACCAAGGCGAGCAATGCCGCACCCCCGGCCAGCACCCGCCGTCGCAGTCGCTTGCCGCCCCAACGGCGAAATCGCCGCCGGCCCAACCCGTGCTGCTGCAAGCGGCTCAACAGCGTCGCCAGTTGCTGCTGCACTTCCTCCGCAGTGGCAAACCGCTTGTGCGGTTTTTTCTCCAGCAGCCGGTCGATCACATCCGAGAGCTCGTCCGGAATATCTTGGTTCCACTGCCACGCCGGCCGGTGCGTGTCGTTACAGATGCGGTGCAGAACACTCATCGCACTCGCTGCGCGAAACGGCGGATGACCAGTCGCCATGAAGTACAGCACCGCGCCCAGGCTGAACAAATCGGAACGCGGATCGATCGGCCCGCCGCTAGCCTGCTCGGGCGACATGTAATGCGGCGTGCCGGCCAGGATGCCCGTGTGCGTCAGGCTCGCATCGTCGAACGTGCGGGCCAGTCCAAAATCCGTGAGCACGGCCCGCTCCACCGTATCTTCGAGCAGGATGTTCGAAGGTTTCACATCGCGATGCACCAACCCTTGCCGATGCGCCGCGGCCAAGCCGGCTGCCGCCTGCATGCCGATCCGCAAAATCTCTTCCGTTCCCAGCGGCCCGTCCTCATCGACCCGCGCCTGCAGCGAGCGTCCCGGCACGTACTGCATCACTAAAAACGGCACCTTGCCGTTCGATTCCACGTTGTAGATGGCCACGACATGTTCATGCACGACCGCTGCCGCCGCCCGGCCCTCGCGCGCGAAACGCTCCCGCGCGGCGCCCACATGCGCGAGGTGGCCCGCCAACAACTTGATGGCGATCGGCCGGTTCAAATCGCAATCGTGCGCTTTGAGCACGATCCCCATGCCGCCATGGCCGATCACGCGCTCGATGTCGTACCGCCCCAGCCGCCCCAGCATTTCCGGATGCTGCGGCGTGCCAAGCAATTCGCGAAGCGTTTCCTGCACTGCTTCGGAGCGATCTTCGTTTTCCCCCAGCATGATCGCCGCCTGCGACGCATCCGGCGCCCAACGCGGCTCCACGTCGCCGCTGAGGAACATCTGCACGTCGCTCCACCAATTCTCCCCCGCCGCCAGCGCCGTCAATCGCGACTGGCACATCTCGCAACTCTCCAAATGCCCAGCGGCCGCATGGTTTGCGTCGCTCGACTCATCCTCGCGCAGCAACAGCCCAAGTTCGGGAAGCGACAAGTGCATCAGCCCATTCGTGGATTCATTAGTGTTCATCGAACGGATTCCCGATTTGTCTCACGCTCCAGGCGCAGAGTTTGCAGAGTCGGTTTCTTTGCGTCCTCGGCGTCTCTGCGCCTCTGCGTGAGACTTCTTACAACTTGCTGTCCTCACCGTCGCCGCATCGCGCAGCCAGCTCGCGCAGCTTCGCCATCACCCGGCAACGAGCGATGTACACGCTGCCGGCGTTCATCCCCAAAGTCCGCGCCACCTCCGCGATCGGCCGCGCTTCGACGCTGGAGAGCCAGAACGCCTGCCAGGTGGCGTCGGTCACCGTCGAGCGTATCTTCGCCGCCGCCCAGCGAAACACCTCGCGGCGATACTCCAAATCAAACAGTGCCGATTCCGCCGCGGCCGGATCGATTTGCTCGTGAAGCAGCTGCAAGATCTCGCTCTTCCCGCTGCCGATGACGCGATATTTGCGGCGCGTTAAAAAATTGATGATCGCGTTGCGGGCAATCCGAAACAGCCAGTCCCGAAACCGTCCCCGCTGCGGATCGGGGTCCCAGCGATGCACGGCCCGCGACACCGCCAGCAGCACTTCCTGCCCCAGCTCCTCCGCATCCGCATGCTGCAGACCCTTCCGCCGCGCCAGCCGATACAGCAGCGGCAAATAGATCTCAACAAACTCCTCCCACGCGGCGCGGTCGTCGCGCTGCGACAACCGGGCAATCAAGCTGAGTCGAGTATTCGGCGGCGATGCCATCACGGTGCAATGTCCTGGTCGACATATATTAACACACGCCGTGGCCCCAAATCTTTCACGCCATAAAGCCGCGACGGGCACCGCCCGTAGGGTGGTCGGTCGCGGTAAGAACTTTGCGTCCGCGCTAAACGTCAAGTGCAAAATTGGCCACCACGCCTTAGCAATTCCCCGCGCTGAAATGTTGCTGCGCGGCCAAAACTGCTAGTAGAAATTGTGCCACCACTTGTGCTAGGGTGGACCGCGTAGAAATGACCGTTCGGGCGTGGCAGCGAAGACGTCTCGCCGGCTCGCGCGTCGCAACTCACCAGTCTGGCGCTTGCACAGGCGTTGCATGCCTTCCTCCTGTCGCCAGACAGCTCTGCGCCGCGCGGTACCGGTCCAATTGGTCGCAAAGTCCGCCGCACGGTTGGGTCCGCGCTCTAGCGTCGCCTTCGCGCGCCGCTCGACCGTCGGCCCAGTGGCGCCATCATTTTTTTGATGAAGCGGCTAGCTATTAGCCGTTAGCTGTTAGCCAGAAGAGAGGAGACGCGACATCGCCATCGAACCGCTTGCCATTCGGCCCCGAGCTCATGGCCAAGGGGCGGTTTAGCAGCCCGTTGAAAAAGTCCTTCTTGAGTGGACTTCCATTCGCGTCCGCCTG
>JBBDWY010000015.1:0-47938 GCA_040902605.1 Pirellulales bacterium
CGCAACTCACCAACGAATCATGCCCATCTCTGCTCGCCAGAGTGTGAACGGTTACATGGCGTTTTGGATCTACAAATGCAACTCTCGCAACCACCCGGACCAAGTGGCGTGGGGAGACTGGGATGACTTCTTCTCAGGGCGGACGAACGGTGAATGGGGCTCCACCGAGTGGGTGCCCAAGCTCGCGAAAGCCAAGCGCGGTGACGTGGTTCTTGCATACCAGACTAACAGGAAAGAGCTTGTCGGTATTGCTGAAGTCGTCGGATTACGGCGCCGGGGCTCGCATAAGTAACTCGTGCTCCGCCCGGTCGAGGAGTTGAGGGTGAAGGTTCCCTCACTTAAAAAGCAATCCACCGCGATAGGAAGCATTCCTGCGCTCCAGCCCGGCCCGATTCAGACGCTGTATGCAATATCCAAAGCAGATTTCGACCGCCTCCTGCGTGCGGCGCGGGCACAATATAAGAGTGTAGTTCCGCAACTAAGTGCAGAACCTCGCGCTATCGAAGGCTGATGTACTGAGACTACTTCATATGTGCGGGGGCGCAACCGCAAGTTGCGAGATCGCGCCCTGCAGGACGCACGGGGCATTTGCGAAGCGTGTCGAATCAACTTTGAGCGAGTTCTCGGCGGCAAAGGCGTTCGCGTGCTGCAAGTTCATCATCGAAGGCAATTCGCCGCTACTGACGCACCGCGAGTTACACGTCTCAGCGACCTCGCCGTGCTTTGCGCGAATTGCCACATGCTGGTGCATATGGACCCGGACAAAGCAATGCCCGTTGAGAGGCTTCGCAGTATGCTTAGGCGGAAATTTCGGACTAATTTCCGGGGTTAACAGACTCCACCGCTGCGCGGTTCTCTGTAAGTTTCACTCCCCCGCGATCCGCGGTGGCACCGGCAGCGCGATCGTGAATTGCGTGCCGCGGCCCGCTTCGCTCTGCACGCTGATGCGGCCGCCGTGGGCCTCGACGATCTTCTGCGTCGTGGGTAGCCCCAGCCCGGAGCCGCCCGGCTTGGTGGAAAAGAACGCTTCGAACATCCGCGATGCCGTGCGGTCGTCCATTCCAATACCCGTGTCGATCAGATAGATCGCGACCGTGTCGCCCTCGGCCGCAGTGCGAACGACAAGCTGCCCACCATCCGGCATCGCCTGCTTGGCGTTGATGATCAGGTTCAAGAGCGCCTGCCGGAACGCCTCCCGGTCGAGCAACACCCGCGGCAGCTCCGGATCGAGATAGCGCACGATCTCGACGCCCGCCTCTTTCGCCTCGGGAGCGAAAAACTCCAGCACGTCCTCAATCTGATGATTCAGATCGGATGGCTCCAGCTGCAGCCGCCGGACTTTGGCAAACTTGAGAAAATCATCGAGCAAGACCTGCAGCCGCTGGCATTCGCGGCGGACCACCTCGACGCGCTTCAGAGCCCGCCGGCCGCGGGGCGTTTCCGGCTCCTCGAGGTCCTCGGCCAACAACTCCATGTTGAGCCGAATCGTTGACAGCGGATTCTTGATCTCGTGCGCTAGTCCCCCGGCGAGCCGCGCAATCTCCGTGTACTGGTCCATCAACCGCTGGACGGTGGCGGCAGAGTCGTCCGGCGGGCTTGCGGTATCTTGATGAATGGCCATCGCACGGTATTTCGGGTGCCACTGCTGGCTTGCCCAGCAGTGCGAAGCGAGTACCGGCACACACTGCTGGACGAGCCAGCAGTGGCACCCCGCTAGCGACCCTACGGCGCGCCGTTCCCATTGCTGTTAGCCAGGGGTGCCCCGCGGCTAAACATTGTCTCGTTCCGGCGCGCGTCGTGGTTTGGCGCTGTCGGTGTCGCCGTTACCCTCGCCGCCGCTCATCTCGCGCATCGCGGCTTTGCGGCTGAGCTTCACTCGGTCCTGCTCGTCGACGGCGATCACCTTGACCATCATCGCGTCGCCCACGCGGCAAATGTCCGACACGCTCGAGACATACTCGTCGGCCAGCTCGCTGATGTGGCACAGGCCGTCCTTGCCAGGCAGAATCTCGACGAACGCGCCGAAATCCTTGACGCTCGTCACCGTGCCCTCGTAAATGCGGCCGACCTGCACCGATGCCGTCATCGCTTCAATCCGGCCGAGCGCCCGCTTGACACTCTGCTCGTCCGCGCCGGCGATTGTCACAGTGCCGTCCTCTTCGACGTCGATCGTGACACCTTCGTCCTCTTGAATGCCGCGAATGGTTTTGCCGCCGGGGCCGATCAGCAGGCCGATCTTTTCCGAATCGATCTTCGTGCGGGCCAGCCGCGGCGCGGTCGGCGAGGTATTCGGGCGCGGCCGCGGGATTGTGGAAAGCATCGCCCGCAGAATCTCCATGCGTGCGTCGCGCGACTGGGCGAGCGCCGCCCGAATGATTTCCTCGCTGATGCCGCTGATTTTCAGATCGAGCTGGATGCCCGTGATGCCGTTCTGTGTGCCGGCGATCTTGAAATCCATGTCGCCGTAATGGTCCTCGTCGCCGATGATGTCGGTCAGCAGCACCCACTTGTCGCCCTCCTTGACGAGCCCTGTGGAAATGCCGGCCACGGGATTCGTGATCGGCACGCCGGCCGCCATCAGGCCGAGCGTCGCAGCACACACGCTGGCCATCGAGCTGGAGCCGTTGGATTCCAGAATGTCCGAGATCACGCGGATCGTGTAGGGAAACTCGTCATGATCCGGCAGCACGGGATTCACGCTCCGCTCGGCGAGCATGCCGTGGCCGATTTCGCGCCGGCCCGGGCCGCGCTGCGGGCGGACCTCGCCCACCGAGAACGGCGGGAAGTTGTAGTCCAGCATGAACCGCTTCGAATACTCCTCGAACAACCCGTCCACGCGCTGCTCGTCGCGCCCGGTGCCGAGCGTCACCGTGACCAGCGCCTGCGTCTCGCCCCGCTGGAACAGGGCCGAGCCGTGCACCCGCGGCAGCAGATCGACTTCGCACTGGATCGGCCGAATCGTTTTGCTGTCCCGGCCGTCGGACCGTGTGCCGCTGAGGATCAAGTCGCGCACCACCCGCTGTTCCAACTCGTGCCACGCCGTCTGAAACAGCTCGAGGGCAACCGCCCCTTCCGCGCTCGGAGTCGGGATGATGTCGAGCAATGCGTGCCCTTTGACCTCCGCCACCGCATCGGCCCGCGTGTGCTTGCCAGCCGTCCGCTTGGCTTCCTTAAGACGATCATAGAACGCGGCCCGAAGCCGCTCGAACAGATTGTCGCCCGCTGTCGGAGTGAACGCCATTTTCTGTCGGCCCACCTTGTCGATCAGCTCCTGCTGCAAGTCGCACAGCTCGCGCACGTACCGATGCGCCTCGGACAACGCTTCCATCATGCGGTCCTCGGGCAGCTCTCGCGCGAAGCCCTCAATCATCAGCACAGCGTCGCGCGTTCCCGACACGATCAGGTCCAGCTCGCTGACCTCAAGCTCGTCGTGCGTGGGAAACGGAACCAATCGGCCGTCGACCAACCCTAACCGCACGGCAGCCAGCGGCCCCTGGAACGGCAGCGGCGAGATACCCAGCGCCGCGCACGCGCCGTTCATGGCCAGCACGTCGCCGTCGGTTTGCCGGTCGCTGGCGAGCACGAAGCAAAGGATTTGTATCTCGTCGTTAAAGCCCGCCGGAAACATCGGCCGGATCGGACGGTCGATCAGCCGGGCCGTGAGCGTCTCCTTGGTCGTGGGCCTGCCTTCGCGCTTGAGAAAGCCGCCCGGAAACTTTCCGGCCGCGGCGTGCCGCTCGCGGTAATCGCACGATAGCGGGAAGAAATCGATCCCCGGCCGCGGCGGCCCCGTCGCCACCGCGCTGAGCGTCACCGTCTCGCCATATTGCACCGTACAAGCGCCGGCCGCCTGCTTCGCTAAGACGCCCGTTTCAATCCGAAAAACACCTTTGCCAATTTGCCGTTCAACTTTAATTCGCTCTGACATTCTTTTCCTTCATTCTCGGGAGACCACCAGGGAACGTGGGGGTCGATGCGCAGCAGGCGATGCATGAAGCACAATAACAAGCGCAGAGAGCGCTAGAGCGGCATAGCAGAAGTGCGGTAGTGGAGCAGTGGAGTAGCAGAGTAGCCAGCACTTGTAGCTCTACTCCACTACTCCTCTACTCCACTGCTGCTCTACTTGCGGATCTCCAGACGCCGCAACAGATCGAGATACAGCTCGGGATCGATCCGCTTCACGTAGTCCAACAACCGCCGACGCCGACTGACCATTCCCAAGAGACCCCGCCGACTGGCGAAGTCCTTCGGGTGCAATTGCAAGTGGCCCGTCATCTGGGCGATCGAGTGGGTGAGCAGCGCAATTTGAACCTCCGGCGAGCCTGAATCGGACTTGCCGCGGGCAAATTCACCCTTCAGTTGCTGTTTCCGCTCTTTCGTAAGTGGCATAGCGGTTCCCGTGTTCTCTCTCTGGTGCGCTGCGCACCCCCGTGCTTGTGCGGGGTCGGGAGACCCGCGCACAACTGGGGCTGTTTCGCCAAAGCTGACACCAACTCCTTCCAGCTCCTCTGCGGTAGACCCATCTACCGACTAAAACAACTTCCAAACCTTGTGATACCAATTCGCTGCTTAAACTCCTAAGTTTACCGATCCGGCGTCCGAAGGCAACCGCAAATAAGCGGAAAGGCTCGGAGCACGACGGGTGGCTGGACTCGAGCCGACTGGCTAGGCGACGCGGCCCTCGATGTCTAAGAATCGCGGCCATCGGGGCCGCGCGCGGACGCCGTCCAACCCACCCTTCGCTCCCACCGCTCATCGCTCCCGGCTCGCCATGCCGGTTGTTGCGCCGCGTCCGGTTTAGCCGAGTGTTTGCCCGCTGGTTATCGATTGAACCTGCCTAATTTGCCCTGCTAGACGCGCCGATTGAATCATATGTTGCCCGCACGTCCTCATTCCTGTCCGCATTTGCGAAGAGCCCCTTCGGGACAAGGCGGCCATGTAAAAGTAGCACGAGTAACTCTCGTTCGGCAACTAGGTTTGCTGAACGTCATTCTTGACAATCGGGCCGAATCTGGTATGAACATGGGCGCTCACCGATCCTCGCCGCCGGGAGGGGCACTCATCACGCCTCGCGGAGGGAACGTTTGAGCCGGCATTTCTAATGAATTATTCCGCACCTGAGAGCGATCGGCTTTCTGTTGCGCGGGCTGACTTTTTTTTCTTTGTGCAACACTACGCGTCGCTCGTACGCGGAGCAAAAGCGGGATTCCGCCCGAGCACTGGCCAATAGCTGCGGGGCAATCGCCGAGGCGGCGCAGCAGACGATGAGCTTGTCATCCGCCATGCCCCGGGGAAGTGTGGTCGCTCATATTGCTTCCACGAGTGATGCCGCTCGCGGGACGACGGTTGGCGGCATGTGATCAATAACCAAAGAGACAATCGGCTCGACACATTCTCAATGCCCCAACCTAGGAGTCGTGCAATGAACACGCTGCGCCAGGGATCTTGCTGTGGACGAGTCGGCATACAGTTGGCAGTCTTTGTTCTGATGGGTCTTGGTCCGCTTTCTGTGGAGACCGCGCGGGCCGTGAATCGCACTTGGCTGAATCCAGGCGGTGGAACGTTTCAGACCCCGGGCAATTGGAGCGGGGGTGCCGTGCCCGGAGCGGGGGACACGGCCACTTTCAATTTGGCGGGACCATATATAGTGGATTTTACTGGCAGTGTCACCAACCAGGAGCTACGCGCGGTGATCGGCACGACCTACTTGAATATCGGCGCCGCTAACACGTACACGCTCACCGACGGCGTGGGAGGCGCGATTTCGACGCCATCTATTACGGTTGGCAATACCACTGGCGCATTTGCATGGTTGAACGTCACCAGCGGCAGGCTTGCCGGCGTGGATGCGGTGTTAGGAAATGTTGTGGGCGGCAACGCGGGCATCTTGGAAATCAGTGGCGGCGCTATCCTCGACCTGTCAAGCTTTCTCAACATTGGCCAATCGGCGTTAGGCAGGTTGTCCGCTTTTGGCGCGGGGACATCCGTCAACCCCAATTCGGTCATGGTGGGTCTTGGTGGACAAGGTGTTCTCAACATGTACAGCGGCTCGTCATTTACTACAGGTAATTTCCAGATTGGCGGCGGCCCGGCGGGCGGCTCGGTCACCGTCAGCGGTGGCGCCAGTGTCACCACGGCGGGGACGTTGGTGGGCTTCGTCGCGGCCGGCGGCGTTCTCGGTGGGACCGGTACAGTCACGGTCACTGGTGCCGGTTCATCGTGGAACAACACGGCAGGACTAGGGTTCGTCGTTGGAGGCGGACTTGCCGCCACGAATGGTTCATTTTACGTTAGCGGCGGCGCGACGTTATCGACCTCTTCTGACGTGGCGACGATCGGAGGTGACGGCGGCGCCACTGGCGAACTGCGCGTATCCGGCGCCGGCAGCACGTGGGACCACGACACATTGGTGATCGGCTCGGGAGGCACTGGCCAGGGCGAGGTCACGATCGAAAACGGCGCCGTGGTGATCAGTTCCTCAGGCTTTGTGACCCTGGGTGAGGGGGCCGCCAGCAGCGGAACCGCAACCGTCCGCGGCAGCGGATCGACTTGGGACCTTGGACTGGCCGGCAGTATGGCGATCGGTGAATTGGGCACCGGCGAACTCACGATCGAGGACGGAGCTACGGTCACCGGTGCTGGGAAATACGTCACTGTTGCGGCGGAGCCGGGTTCTATCGGTTCGGTCCTTGTGAGCGGCGGCGGCAGCAGTTGGACTGTCGGTGACCTGGTCGTCGGCGGGGAAGCTATATTCGCGCCTGGCGGCACCGCCACCGTGACCATCGAGACCGGTGCGACTCTGAACGTCACGGGCTCTGGCGTGGTGCTTCCACCGGGGAACTTGATCCTTTGGGGCGGCGGCACGGTCGCCCTGGCGGGGGGCACGCTCAATACGAACCGCATCCTTGTCTTTGATGATGCAGCGACGTTTGCCTTTACCGCCGGAAACCTGAACATCATGGATGCCGCGGAAACCTTCACCGTCGGGACCGATCAACTGCTGGGCGCGAATGTTGAACTGAGCCCGACGCGCAATCTTAGCGTCGCCGGCACGACGGTCATCGAATCAGGCGCCGCGCTCTCCGTAGGCGGCGGCACCTTTTCAACAGGTGACCTCGATGCCGACGGCGCCTTCGTGTTCAACGGCGGAACCGTAAACATTACCGGTCCTGGCGGCCTGACGATCGGTGCCGCTGGGGCACTGGGAGACTCAGTGGCACTCGACCAATCCCAAACGCTCAATGTGACCACCAGCGCAACAGTCGCCGGCGACGCTTTATTGGCGCTGCAAGGCGGCCGGTTTACCGCCGGCGCCATCATCAACAACGGACGGATTGATTTGGACGGGGTTACCAGCCTGCTGGGCGGCGGGTTGAGCAATTCTGGCCTGGTGACCGGCGACGGGCAAATCACCGGCACGCTGGCTAACCAGGCGGGCGGAGTCGTCCGCGCTGCCGCCGGAGAACACCTGCGATTCACCGGCAGCGGCAATTCCAACGCCGGCCAGATCGCGCTGATTGGTGGAACTGTCGAGTTTCAGGACACGTTGAGTAACGACGCCGACGGCGACATCGTCGGACGCGGCGTGCTCATCACTGCCTCGCTCGTGAATTCCGGCGACGTCGCATTCTCCAGCGGCGTCACCGACGTATATGGGGACGTGACCAACGCCGGCGGCGGCCGCGTCACCATCTCCGGCAACTCCGACACCACCTTCTGGGACGATGTGACCCACAGCGGCACTTTGTTCAGAGTCTCCCCCGGTTCCAGTGCGACCTTCTTCGGCGAATTCAATCCTGCCGGCAGCATCTCCGGTACGGGCACCGTCTATATCGAAGACGATCTCACCCCCGGCGCCAGTCCGGCCTTGGTCAGTTTTGGCGGCGACGTGAACTTCGGTCCCTTGGCCACCCTGCACATCGAATTAGGCGGCACCGCCATCGGGACCGAGTACGATTCGATCGCAATTGCCGGCACGGCCACGCTGGACGGCACGCTCGACATCGACCTGCTCGGCGGCTTCGTGCCACAGCCCGGCGACTCGTTCCAGTTCATCACCGGCGACTTCTCGGCCTCGTTCAGGAACATCTTGCTGCCCACGCTCCCCGACGCTAACTGGCATCTGCTCTCCACCTCCATTGGTGTGCTGCTCAAGGTCGCGCTGCCGGGCGACTACAACGTCGACGGCACCGTCGACGCCGCCGACTACGCCGTGTGGCGAAAAACGCTTGGCCAAACCGGCGTCGCGCTCGCGGCCGATGGCAACGCCAACAACCAAATCGACCCCGGCGACTACACCGTCTGGCTCAACCACTTCGGCCAATCCGCCGGACCGGGCGCCGGTTCGGCGCTCGGCTCTCCGTCCCAGGCAAGTGTGCCCGAGCCGGCAACCGGCGTGGTGTTTCTTACCGGCATCGTGGCGATGCTCTTTCGCCGACGTTCTTTCTGCAAGGAGAAATCATGAACGTCCATCACAAGAGCTGTTTACTATTGGCGGCGCTCGTCGGCCTTTACGGCGCGGGGGCGGGGCAAGCGCTGGCTCACCACGGGGGCTTTCATTCCTGGCTCTCAGGCAATGGCAGCTTCCAGAATCCATTGAAATGGAGTCCCAACGGCGTCCCGGGACCGGCGGACTTCGCCGAATTCAATTATTCCGCCAGCTCCATTGTCACATTCGCCGCCAACGCCACCACACTGCGACTGTTCGTTTCGGACTTTAGTACACCCACGTTGGACCTGGGCGGCTTCACTTACACCTTGTCCGCCCCAATAGGATATGAAATCTTTATTGGAGCGGCTGGGCCGGCAGGCGGCAGCATCCAGTTAACGCTGACCAATGGGACGGTAAACGCTAAGTTAGCCAGTTTAGGCGGCTGGGATGACGGCACGGGGGGACAGCTACTGGTTTCTTCCGGAGCGACGTTGAATATCGACGATGTCCTGCTCGTGGGGGAATACGAGAACTCGGCCCTGAATGTCGCCAGCGGTGGCGACGTGTTCATCCCTCCCGACGGCCACTTGGTTGTCGGGTTTGACTCGTTCATCGTGCCTACTACGGGCACAGTGTACGTCCAAGGCGCCGGCTCGACGCTGAATGCGGGCGAGCATCTTCACTTGGGATGGTTCGGCAACGGCGAGATCATTGTCTGGGCTGGTGGTGCGTTCTCCGCAACGTCCGCTTTACTCGGTCAGGAGGTCGGCTCGTCGGGCACTGCCACCGTCCATAGCGGCGGAAGCTGGACCACGCTGGCGGATATGCAGGTGGGCGCCGCGGGCGACGGCAGCATCACCGTCTCCGATGCCGGCACGACACTCAGCAACGGGATGACGAACATCGCCCTGACAGCCGCGTCCACAGGCGTGGCAACGATTGAAAGGGGTGCGACGGCATCGCTTGGCGACACGATCGTGGGCGTCCTCGGCGACGGCTCGCTGACGATTCAAAGCGGCGCGAGCGTCAGCAGCGGGTTTATGAATATTTTGGGCGACGCAGCCGGTGCAACTGGGACGGTCACCGTGACCGGCGCCGGATCGAGCTGGACGCAGGCGCCTGGCTTGTTGACTATAGGCCTGGAGGGCACCGGCACGATGAACATCACCGCCGGCGCGACAGTCTCGACGATGGGACCTGAGGCGACGATCGCCATGTTTCCCGGTTCCACTGGTAGCGTGACTGTAGCGGGTGCGGGGTCGAGTTGGAGCATGATGGGGAATCTGGGCGTCGGTGGCGCCGCTTTTTTGGGAGGACCCGCAGGCGGCACCGGGTCGCTCACCGTCGGTGCGGGAGCGACGGTCAGCGTTCCCGGGCTGGGTGTTATGGGCGGCACGACTCTCTGGCCGGCCGGGACAATCACGCTCACTGGCGGAACTCTGACGACACCTCGAATCATCGATAACGGAGGCACGCTGGTTTTCACGGCCGGCACGCTGACGCTCACCGACTCCGATATCACAATCGGCTCCGACGGTCTGCTTGGAGCCTCGCCCACGCTTGGCCCGGCGATGACGCTCGACGTATCGGGTACAACATCCATCGAATCGGGCGCTTCGCTGTCGGTTGGCGGTGGAACCTTTTCGACCGGCGACCTCGTGGCCGACGGCGCCTTTATCTTTGACAGCGGCACGGTGAACATCACCGGTCCCGGCGGTCTCATGATCGGTGCTGCCGGTGCGCTGGGCGACTCCCTCGTGCTCGATCAATCCCAAACGGTCAATATGACCGCCGGCACGACCGTGGCCAGCGACGGCCTGTTGGCGTTGGAAGGCGGACGGTTTACCGCCGGTGTCATCAGCAACTCGGGACGCATCGATCTGGACGGCGTGTCAAGCCACCTTGGCGGCCCTTTAGCCAATTCCGGCCTTGTGACTGGCGACGGCCAGATCACCGGCACCTTGACGAACCTGGCGGCAGGCATCGTTCGCGCCTCCACCGGAGAACACCTGCGGTTCACCGGCGCCGGCAATACCAACGCCGGCCAGATTGCATTGGCCGGCGGAACCGTCGAATTCCAGAACACGTTGACCAATGACGCTGGCGGCAACATCCTCGGCCGCGGCGTGCTCGTCACCGCCTCGCTCACCAATTCGGGCGACGTCGCTTTCTCCAGCGGCGTCACCGACGTGTATGGCGACGTGACCAACGCCAGCGGCGGACGCGTCACCATCTCCGGCAACTCCGACACCACCTTCTGGGACGATGTGACCCACGCCGGCACTTTGTTTAGAGTCTCCGCCGGATCCAGCGCGACCTTCTTTGGCACGTTCAGCCCTGCCGGCAGCATCTCCGGTACGGGCACCGTCTATATCGAAGCCGATCTCACGCCCGGCGCCAGTCCGGCCTTGGTCAGTTTTGGCGGCGACGTGAACTTTGGTCCCTTGGCCACCCTGCACATCGAATTAGGCGGCACCACCATCGGGACCGAGTACGATTCGATCACGATTGCCGGCACGGCCACGCTGGACGGCACGCTCGACATCACGCTGTTAGATTTAGGTGGTGGCCAGTTCATGCCCGAATTGGGCGATACGTTTGAAATCCTCACGGCGGCGGGAGGCGTGGCCGGCTCCTTCGCAGCACAGTCGCTGCCTTCTTTGACGGGATTCCTGGATTGGAATCTGTCCACGGAAAGCAACGGTATCCTGCTGAGCGTCGTGCCCTTGCAGCCGGGCGACTACAACGTCGATGGCACCGTCGATGCCGCCGACTACGTCGTGTGGCGCAAGAACGACGGCACGCAGGCTGGCCACGATATTTGGCGGGCCAACTTCGGGCAAACCGCCGGCAGCGGCTCCGCAGCCATACCCGACTCGCCCACAAGTGCCGTCCCAGAACCGGCATCGCTTGCGCCACTGCTGCTCGCCGCCGCCGGCCTGTTCCTGACTTTCAACCGCACCTGCTCCTCGCTCCCTGCTCGCCGCTTCTTTTGCCGCGCGGTATCTTGACAGCCATGCGCGGCGTCACCCAAATCCTCTCCGCCATAGAGCAAGGCGATCCGGCCGCCGCCGATCAGCTTCTCCCGCTGGTGTACGAGGAGCTCCGCAAGCTGGCCGCCCAACGCCTCAGCCACGAAAAACCCGGCCAAACCCTCGCCGCCACGGCCCTGGTTCACGAGGCATACGTCCGTTTGGTCGATCATGAAGCGGCGCAGCACTGGAACAGCCGTGGCCACTTCTTCGCCGCCGCGGCCGAGGCGATGCGACGCATCCTCGTGGAAAACGCCCGCCGCAAAGCCAGCCTCAAGCACGGTGGCGGCAGGCAGCGCGTCGATCTCGATTCCGCCTGCTCCGCGACCGAGCCGCCGTCGCTGGATTTGCTGGCCCTCGATGAGGCCCTATCGAAGCTGGCAGCCACCGAGCCCGCCAAGGCCGATCTGGTGAAACTGCGCTTCTTCGCCGGCTTGACGATGCCCGAGGCCGCCGTCGCGATGGGAATCTCTCGCGCCACGGCCGAGCGTTACTGGACATTCGCCCGCTCCTGGCTATATGCCGAATTGGCCGATCCAACCCGGCCGCCGCCACCGCACGATTGATCGAATTTTGTGAGGGGTTCGCGGGCTGCTTTTCGCACTGTTTATTAGAGAGCCCGCCATGAGTAATTCCTCACAACTCGAATCGATCTTCTTCGCCGCGTTGGAAAAACAATCTCCCGACGAGCGTATGGCTTTCTTGGACGAGGCCTGCGCGACGGATGACGAGCTGCGCCGCGGCGTCGAGCGGATGCTGGCGGCCCAGGCCGAGGCCGGCAGCTTTCTCGAATCGCCGCCAGCGGACTTTGCGGTGACGACCGATTCCCCGCCAATCGCTGAGCGCCCCGGCACCATCATCGGCCCGTATAAGCTGCTGCAGCAGATCGGCGAAGGCGGGATGGGCGTGGTGTTCATGGCCGAGCAGACCGAGCCGCTGCATCGGACGGTCGCGCTGAAGATCATCAAGCCGGGGATGGACACGCGGCAGGTCATCGCCCGGTTCGAGGCCGAGCGGCAGGCCGTGGCGATGATGGACCATCCGAATATCGCCAAAGTGCTGGATGCCGGCACGACCGACAGTGGCCTGCCATACTTCGTCATGGAGATCGTGAAGGGCGTGCCGATCACGCGGTACTGCGACGAAAAACACCTGCCGCTTCGCGCGCGGCTGGAGCTGTTCGTTCAGGTCTGCCAGGCGGTGCAGCATGCCCATCAAAAAGGCATCATCCATCGCGACATCAAGCCCAATAACGTGCTCGTCGCTGAGTACGACAACCACGCCGTTCCGAAAGTGATCGACTTCGGCGTCGCCAAGGCCACCGCCCAAAGGCTGACCGAACGGACGATGTTCACCGAGTTCGGCCAGGTGCTCGGCACGATGGAGTACATGAGTCCCGAGCAATCGAAGTTCAACCAGCTCGACATCGACACCCGCAGCGACATCTATTCGCTGGGCGTGCTGCTCTACGAGCTGCTGGCCGGCTCAACGCCCTTTGAGGGAAAACGGCTGCACGCGGCGGCGTTCGACGAAATGCTGCGAATCATCCGCGAGGAGGAGCCGCCCAAGCCCAGCACCAGGGTCAGTTCGAGCGACACGCTGCCGTCGATTGCCGCCAATCGGCACACCGAACCGGCCCGCTTGAGCAAAGACGTGCGGGGCGAGCTGGACTGGATCGTGATGAAGGCCCTCGAAAAGGACCGCAACCGCCGCTACGAGACGGCCAGCGGCTTCGCCGCCGACATCGAGCGCCATCTGCACGACGAGCCGGTCGAGGCAGGTCCACCCTCGGCGGCGTACCGACTGAAAAAGTTTGTCCACCGCAACAAGGCAGGCGTGTTCGCCGTCTCGGCCGTCTCTGCGGCTTTGCTCATTGGCTTAATTCTCGCGTCGATCGGCTTCCTCCAGGCCCGCCGCCAAGCGTATGTAGCCCGTACCCAGGCGGCGCGAGCGACCCAAGCGCAGCAATTCCTTCAGGAGATGTTGGCGTCGATCAATCCGGACGCCAAACTCGGCGCCGCCGTCACGGTGCAGCAGGTGCTGGATCGGGCTGCCGAAAGGGTGGAGAGAGATTTTGCGAATCAACCTGAAATTCGGGCAGTCCTGCATGAAACGATCGGGCAGAATTACTTCGGGCTGCAACTTTTCGAACCAGCCGCCAGACATCTTCAATTGGCGGTCGACCTGCGCCGCCGCTACCTTACGGAGGAACCACTAGAACTGGCAGGGGCACTTTATCTATTGGCCGACAGCTTAACCTCGGATCTGAGCCAGCGCGAAAAAGCCTTGTCGCACTGCCGGGACGCGGTAGCAATATTCGCCGCGCGGTTGCCGGAAAACGACGCGCGTCTGGCCAAAGCCCGATCGTTGGAAGCCATGCTGTCGGGCCAAGGGGCGACGGCCGGGCGGATCGATCTCGACGTCTTCGTTGCCACGCTCCTGCCGATCGCGATAACTCTTAACAACGACCAATTGGCACGATCGCCAGCCGATTGGTCCCGCGCTGTGGTGGAGGCCAAGCGGTTGCATAGTGCGGGCGATGTTGCGGCCGCGCGTGCCGCACTGAAACGCGGCCACATCGCCACCATAACAAAGATTCGCGAACTGTGTTCAACGGGACAGCCGGACGCGGCGCGTCAGTACAAGCGGCAAATCTATACGCCATTCCTGGAAACACCGTCCCTCAGGCCGCTTGTTCCACTCGGGCTGATCGGCGAAACCCATGCCATGAAGAGCGAAGGCGAAGATCCGCGAGTAATTGAGGCGGTCTTGCGAGAGGCTGTGTTTGCCGGTCACACCGTCTGGGGACCCGAACACCCGTACATCGCCTGGGCACTGTCCGATCTGGCAATGTTATTGCGAGATCAAGACAGGCTCGATGAAGCAGAAAAACTGGCTCGCGAAGCGCTTATGATGCGGCGCAAGATACTCGGCAACGAGAATCCGGACACGGTTGAGTCGCTCAAGGGCTTGATCGACGTGCTCCAGCGAGAAGGCAAATCAGCCGAGGCGGATGACCTCCGACGTGAAATGGCTATCCCCGCCGACGACGCGTCGCAGCCGCCATCGACCGAACAAAAGCCACCTGCTCCTTGAGTCCTGACAAAACAAAAGCGGCCGGTGAGGCTTACCGCCAAGCAAGCTCCTCACCGGCCCGGCATCTCTCGCGGCGCTCGGTTTGCGCGCACACGGGCGATGACTTTTTGATTGTAACGAAGACCGCATTCGATGCAAAACGACGGGTCCGTGATGAGCACCACCGGAGACAGACCATGAATCGGACTGAATCTTCACTCATACGGCCCAGGAAACTTTGCTGTTTTACTTTATCGCGGATCACTACGCAAAAAGGAAAGAACAATCCCATGAAGAAGCACTTGACTCTACTTGTTATCGCGACGCTGTGCGCCATCGCGTTATACGCGGGCGTCGGAGTGAACCTGACTCACGCCGCCGCCGGCGACATCTACAACCTCGGCACCCTCGGCGGATCGCAAAGCCTGGGCTTTGACATCAACAACACCGGGCAGGTCACCGGCAACTCCTACACGACCGCCGAGGCCGAGAAGCACGCCTTCCGCTACGACGGCACGCCCGGCGGGGGCGGCGCCATGTTTGACTTGGGCACCCTCGGCGGAGGCGAAAGCACCGGCAACGCCATCAACGCTGCCGGGCAGGTCGCCGGCGACTCCTACACGTCCTACACGCTCGAGGAGGACGCCGCCCTTCACGCCTTCCGCTACACCGGCACGCCTGGTTCGGGCGGCGCCATGGCCGACCTGGGGACCCTCGGCGGAGGCGAAAGCACCGGCCGCGACATCAACGCCGCCGGGCAGGTCGTCGGCGACGCCGATACGATCGGCGGCGTTCGCCACGCCTACCGCACTGCGCCGAATGCTGTCATCAACCCGGTCACGGATGACCTGGGCACTCTCGGCGGGACGACCAGCATTGGCATCGGCATCAACGCCGCCGGGCAGGTCGCCGGCGCCTCTGACACGCTCGGCGACGCCGCTCTTCATGCCTTCCGCTACACCGGCACGCCCGGCGCGGGCGGCGCGATGGTGGACCTCGGGACCCTCGGCGGGACGATCAGCGTCGGCACCGACATCAACGCCGCAGGGCAGGTCGCCGGCGCCTCTGACACGCTCGGCGACGCCGCTGTTCATGCCTTCCGCTACAGCGGCACGCCCGGCTCGGGCGGCGCGATGGTGGACCTGGGCACCCTCGGCGGGACAATCAGCACTGGCATCGACATCAACGAAGCCGGCTTCGTCGTCGGATACGCCCGACGCTCCGCGGGTACTGATGTTTGGGCCACGCTCTGGCAGATCGACGCCGGCAACACCGCCGTCGATCTGGACGCCTGGCTTGATGCCACCAATCCGACGCTGGGCGCTTTCTGGACGCTTACCGTAGCACTGGGCATCAACGACAACGGCCTGATCACCGGCTATGGCTTTTACGACGACGGCGCCGGCGGGCTGATCGACCAGCGCGCCTACATCCTCGACGCCTCCAGCCTCGTTGTGCCGGAGCCGGCGACCCTCGCACTTCTGGCTTTTGGTCTGCCGTTAATCATGTGGCGGGACTTGCGCCGATCAGGCACATCAATGGCCGTTTGAATCTGTCGCAGATCACTCCGCAAAAAAAAAAGAAAGAAGTATCCCATGATGAAACACTGGACGGCCCTGCTTACGGCGTCGCTGGCCACGCTGCTGATCGTTTTTGCCGCCGCCCCATTCGCTCGGGCTGACATTTTTCAATGGGAGAGATTCGAGGGAGCGTACCTAGAAAGCACAATGCTCGCTCCCGATGGCGCGGGCGCGAATGTTGTGCCCGGCGCGGACCTGTCTCTCCGCAACCTGACAAGGGCCTACTTGGTTGCCGCCAACCTGTCGGGTGCGAACTTCACCCAGGCCAATCTCACGCAGGCTGCGTTCAGCGGCAGCGGCGGCATCTATAGCTCTACTCCGGCGGCCACCCTGACCGGCGCGAACTTCAGCCACGCCAACCTCAGGAACGCGGACTTTGGTGGTTACGCCGGATTCGATCCTGCTGACCCTGGAATTTACTATTACCTCGGCGCTGACTTGACCGGCGCCAGCTTGGTCGAGGCCAATCTCACAGGGACAAACTTTGTTGCGGCCACGCTGGCCAATGCTGATCTTAGTCACACGAAGCTAAATGCGAACTTCACCAGCGCCACGCTGACCGACGCGAATCTCACCGGGGCCGACGTGCGAGGTGCGGGCTTCAATCGCGCTTCCGTGGTCTACTTTCCCTATTACAACAGTTTATTTGGCGGCATTACCCCGGCGCAGCTTTACTCCACTGCCAGCTACCAAGACCACGATCTGACCGGCATTAATCTGACCGGCAACGATCTTACGGGCGTAAATCTCGCCGGCCAACACCTTACCAATGCCTCGTTTGCATATGCGACGCTGACCGGTGCGAACCTGACCGGGGCCGATGCGCGAGGAGCGAACTTTCAATACGCCACACTCACCGGCGCCATTACCAGCAATCTGATTCAGTCCGACGGGCACATTGCGGGCCTCGACCTAACGGCCGGCGCGTCGCTGGTCGTCCGCGACTACGACGGGAATCCAGCCGTGTCTGCGATCGTCATTGACCAACACGTCGCGATAGACGCCACCGGCACGCTGCGGCTGGTGTTCGACGCCGATCCTTGGGATTCGACGATCTCTTTCGCGCCGGGCATTCCCGTGGCGCTCGGCGGCACGCTGGAGCTCGGCTTCGCGCCCGGCGTTAACGTCGCCACCCAAAGCGGCCGCACGATCGACCTGTTCGACTGGACCGGCGTCACGCCCACCGGCGCATTCACCGTTTCCAGCCCCTACACCTGGAACCTCTCCAAGCTCTACACCACCGGCGAAATAACACTCGCCGCCGCGCCGAGTTTGCCGGGCGACTTCAACCACGACGGCACCGTCGACGCCGCCGATTACGTCGTCTGGCGCAAGGGCCTCGGCACGACACATACGCAGAACGACTACACCATCTGGCGCGCCCACTTCGGCCAAACCGCCGGCACCGGTTCGGGTGCCACGGGCTCCGCCAGTGCTCCGGCCGCGCCCGAACCTGCGTCGCTCGTCCTGTTCTTACTTTCCTCCATCGCGTTAATCCTTGTTCCCCGCTCGTGGCTGGCGGCCAAAAATCGTTGCTGAAGTCGGCCGGCCGATGTGCTACGCTCGCAACACCCTGATCGCGTCCGGGGTAACCACGACGATCGCGCCCGCGACTTCGTCCAGCTTTAGCTGCGCAAGCAGAAATTCGCAGAGTCGCAGGTATCCGGCGCGTGATTCGCGAGGTAAGCGAAAGAGAACGACGCCGGCATGCGAACCGGGAGGGTATACGCGGGCGTTGGCGAAGCCTTTGTCCGCGGTGAACAAGATCCGCTGCTCTTGTTGAATCTTGGGCCACAACTGGTCGTCCGGCACGCCGGTATGACCTTGAACGTGGACTGTCATGGCATCATGGCCCGCGGCGCGGAGCAGACTTGCAATGTCGGCTGGAAGATCCTCATCCACTTTGACCGGAACTGGCATCGATAGCTCAACCGACCAGCGGGATCATTTCGAAGCGATTGACGGCTTCAGCCGCATACAGCAGAGCTGCCTGAATATCCTCGCGCTTCAGTTGGGGGTAGCTCGCAAGGATTTGCTCCCAGGTGTCACCCTCGGCAACACTGCCGACAATCACGCTCACCGGAACGCGCGTGCCTGCTATGCACGCATCCCCGTGATGGATGGCGGGATCGATTTTGATCCGCCCCTGCCAGTCGCTCGGTTGGGCCATCGGTTGCCTCGCTTTCACCTCTCAAACAACTTTACCATACCGCACCAACAAAGTCACCGGTATAGGGCGCAGTTCCGAGATAAGAATATGACGCCGACCCCACACCTGGGTGGCGGCCAAAAATGGTTGCTGAAATCGGCTCGCCAATGTGTTATGGTCAAGCGTGCCTTAGTGCGCGCGATCTTTGAAAATTCGGATTCGAGCGCCACTCGTTTAACCCGGAGCCACCGACGACGGTCCGCGCTATCGGTGCGCGCCGCCAGGCGACCGGGCACCCGCGCCGAGATATGTGCGCAGTGTGCTGTTCGTGGAGAACAAAAATACCGGAGTTTTGTCCAGCACACTTCGCCACGGAGCCTGGATTTCTCGACAAATGCTGCGCAAGGCGCGGGACAAAATGGAGTATTTTTGTCCCCAAAAATCGAGTTCGACGAAACGCGACAAAAATCCCAGTTGGCAAGACGCGCAGACTGAAAGTTAGTAGGTCAGGCTCCGCCTGACGCCCGTCGAGCGAGCGCACATCGAATGTCAGGCAAAGCCTGACCTACGCCTACGCCGGCCGCGTGCCCTTCGGGATGTCACGCAGCCGCACCACGTCCCAGGCCAGGCCGACTTTCTCCATCAGCCAGATCAGGTAGTACGTGAAGTCGATTTCCCACCAGCGGTGGCCCTGGCTGGCGACGCGTTGATACGCATGGTGGTTGTTGTGCCAACCTTCGCCGAAGGCGAGCAAGCCGACCCACCACAAATTGCGGCTGTCGTCGCTGGTCTCGTAACGGCGGTAGCCCCACATGTGCGTCACCGAGTTGATCATCCACGTCACGTGCAGCACGTACACCATCCGCACGCCCAGCCCCCAGAAGACCATCGACAAGCCGGCCCGCCATCCGCCCAGACCGATGCCCGTGGCGAAGTAGCCGATCAGGAACAGCACCACGCCCGTCGCAACGTGCGACGGCAAGAACAAGTAATGGATCACCACCATCACCTTGTCCTTCAAAATATCGGGCGCGTATTTTTCGACCAGCTCGCGATGCCACCGCTGGCCGAAGTTCGGCATGAACCACAGCATGTGGCTCCACCATCCGCCGTCGCGGGGCGAGTGAGGGTCGCCTTCCTTGTCGCTCAGATAATGGTGCTTGCGATGGTTGGCCACCCAGGTGAGCGCCGAGCCTTCGCCCGACAGGCCGCCCAGAAACGCCAGCAGCCAACGCACTGGCCGATACGTCTTGAAACTGCCGTGCGTCAGGCAGCGGTGATAACCCATGCACACGCCCATCGCCCCAGTGACGACGATCAAGAGAGCACAGGCCAACAGACCTTGCCAACTGAAATAGAACGGCGCCACGAGCGCCAGCGCGTGGACCAATACAATCCACACGACGACCGGCCAATCGATGCCGCGATGCAAAAGCTGCGCTGCACCCGCGTGAGGATGCGGCGTGCGGACTTCGGCGAGCTCAGTCGAGCCGAGTTCAGGGGGCGGGGACAAACCAATCGATTGGATATCCCTGCATCCGGCATCCTCAATCCTGCTTCCTTGAATCTGAGCGTTCATGTTTCTCCGTTCCAAGCCAGCCGCTGAGAGACCGTGTCAACAATCTATGTCGACCGACAATGATACGCGTCTTGACTGGGACCGGCTACCCCAAAGCCGCCGGGCCCCTCTGGGCAACGCAAAGGACCGAACAATCCCGCCCTTTAGCGGGGCGGCCGCCAACTGGCCATTTTCAGCCCGCCCGGCCCCATGGAAAACCGCACCACGCCGCGTTCACTCGTCCTCATTACATACGCTCCGGAATCCTCGTAGGTTTGCACCACGGGCCCCACCTCGTCGCTGCCCCCGCCGCTAATGACCACCCATTCCGGCGTGCTCCAAGCGGCAAAGCCGGGCGGGTCGCTCCGCCGGCTGCCGTGATGCGGGGCGAGCAGCACGTCGCAATCGTAGGGCAGCTCGGCCATCACATCCTCCAGCCCCGGCGACTCGAGGTCCCCCGGCAAGAGAAAACGTCGCCCCTGGAACTCCACGGCAAGCGTGATGCTGTTGGCGTTGTCGGTGCCAACGACGCCGAGCCGCGGCGGATGAAGCACATGGACCGTCAAATCCGAACCCACGCGCAGCCGGTCTCCGGACCAGATCTCACGGATTGGCACGCCGGCCGTTCGGATTGCGTTGCGCAGTACCTCGGGTCCGCCGCCCGTTTCGCCGACGACATCGAACATCATCGGCGACACGTAGACGGCGCCGACGCGAAATCGTTCGAGCAGTCCCGGCACCGCGTTGTAATGATCGACGTCCGCATGCGAGATCACCAGCCCGTCGATCCGCCGGATGCCGCGGTGCCACAGGTACGAGGCGATCGTCTGCGTCGCATATTCGGGCGCTCCCAAAGCGCCGGCGTCGTAAACGACGGTCTCGCCCGTTGGCGCTTCCAACACGACACAAGCGCCGTGACCCACCGCAACGAACGAGCACTCCAAAGCGTCGCGCGACCACGTCCGGGCCAGCGAGGGCACGATGCCCACAACGATCCAGGCGCACAATACCGCCACGTGCCAGCGCCGTGGCGCCAGGGTTCGGCCGCGCACCATCACCAACATCAAGCCGAGATAAAACCCGAGAACCCACCACCACGCTGGACCGGCCGCCCAGAAATGCCCGGCCGGCACCGAATCGGCCCACTGGACCAGCCCGTCGAGCCCGGCCAGCGACAGATTGCATACGGCGCCGCACCCAACGGCGACCGGCGGGATCAGCCACCCGATCGACAACAACACGAATCCGCTCCACATCGCCACGAACACCACGACCCAAACCACCGGACTGATCAGCACCGCAATCGGCGAGCCGACGTGAAACCGGTGGAGCACCAACGGCAGCGTCGTCAGCGCCACGACCAGCGAAGCATAAACCAGCCAGCGGACTGTTCCGCCACACCAGATCAATGAACGGACATACCGTGGCCGGGCGGCAGCAATCATTTGCTCTAGTCGGTCGGGCGGCCCGCCCAGCCAGCCGACGTTTCGGCCCCACCGGACCAACGAGTGTACATACCATGGCTGATCGGCAGCAAACATTCGCTCGACCCAGTCGGACGGGCCGCTGGGAATTAGGCCTCCTCGATTGCCGATCCAAATCAGCGTCGCCACTGCCAGAAAGCTCAACTGCGGCCCGGGGCGAAACAGATCGCCCGGATTGATCGCCAACACCACCAGCCCCGTGGCAGCCAGTGTGTTGAACGGTGCGATGGGCCGGCCGTTCCACGCCGCAATGCAAACGAGCACGGCAAACACCGCCGCGCGCACCACCGGCGGCTGCGACTCCGCCACGATCGCGTAGGCCACGACGACGAGCATAATCAGCGCCAAACCTGCGCGCCGCGAGACCACGCCGAGTTGGATCAAAAAGAACAGCCCCGCGGCCAGAATCGCAACGTTCAGCCCCGACACCACCAGCACGTGGATGGTGCCGGTCAATAGGTAGGGCAGCGTTTCTTCAGCCCTCAGAGCCTCCCGCGCGCCGAGCAGGACGGCATTCGCCAGACCCGCGCGGTCCGGCCCGACATAGCTCCGCACGATTCGCTTTCCAGCGACGCGCACTGCTTCCAGAAAGTTCGCCGGCCCTCGGCCCGAGCTGCGATGGATCACGCTCACGCATTCGGGCGCGGAGCTGCGCACGCGAGTCAACTGCCGATCGGCGCGCCCATGCGCCGCGAAGTCGAACTCGCCCGGATTCAAAGGCGGGCTCGGCGCGGCCAGTTGGCCGAATACGCGCAATCGGTCGCCCGGACGGACGCCCAGCAAATGGCCCTCGACGGCAAGCTGACAGCGGCCCGCCGCCGGTCGCGAAGTCTTGCCGTCGCGGATACTCACGACATCGATGGTCAGCCGGCTGCGCTCACTGCCGGGGATCGCCCGCAATGGGCTCGGCTCGGGTGCCGGCACGCGCTCGGGCATCTCGCGGGCCACGGCAAAGATGCAAGCCGGTGCCGGCTCGTAATCGGCATAGCGAGCCAACTCGTGTCGTTCGAAGAGATGCCATCGCGCGTCGTGCCAACTGGCTGCAGCGAAGGCTGCCGCGGCGAGCAGCGGCCACGCAGCCAGGGTGTCGCGCCGCCGTCGCCACGCCCACCACCAGACGGCCAGCGAGCACACGGCCAAACACCACCATACGGCGAACCACGTCGTCTGTTCAGTCGCCGGACTGTAGCGGTCCAGCACGATCCCGGCGGCGACAGAGAATAACACGGTCACCAGCGGCTGGTAGCTGGGCGACACAAGCAGGGAGCGGGGAGCAGGGAGCGGGGAGAGAGCGCCTTTGACTCCCTGCCGACCCGGCACCCGGCTGATCCGTGTGCCGGGTGCCCGGCCCCTCGCTCCTTGCTGCTTGGCGTCCATGCGGCGGATTATAGAGCGCCGCAATCAAGCCGGCGACTGATCCAACATGGGTGGCCGTGATCTACGCCACGGCAGCCCCGAGCAATTCGAAGATCGAATCGAGCGAGTCCAACGAATCGAACGACTCGTCGCGCCACTCGGCGGAATCGGCGTCGGACGAGTCATCGTGGTCGTCTGGCTGCGGTCCCTCGGCAAGCGAAACCAGCCACGCAACCAGTGCAGCGTCGCTTAGGTCGTCCGAATCGACGCTACCGGGCGCGGTCGAGCTGAAGCGATCCTGACTCGACGCATGGATGATGGTTGGGGAATCAACGATAATCGAATCGCCAAAGCCTTCGTCAGCCAGGCTTGATTTCTCACTTGCGTCCTGTGCCACGGTCACTACCGACGCAGCAGCAGGCGCTGCGATCAATGGTGAGGAACTTGCTTCGAGCTCCACGCTCAAAGCCGCCGGCTCGGCTTCCGCCCCAGAACCCCCGCCACCGCCGGGCAATGAGTTGCCAAAGTTCGCCGTCCACACACCGTAATCGTTCTGATCGACGGCCCCGCTGCCGTTGCCGTCGGCCCCGCTGTACGGCGGATTGACGACGGTGGTGAGCGTCTTGCGCCACAAGATATAATCCGCTGCGTCGACGCTGCCATCCTGGTTATAGTCGCCGGCCAGCAGAACCTGCGCCTGGTTGCCGAAGTCTCGCCCGGTGATGTTTTCGCCGAACCCTAAATCGACCACCCAGCGCTGGTCGGGCAGTGCGGGGAAGGTCTGGCTCCAGCCGGGCTGCTGCTCCTCCCGGATGATGTACTGGTTCGCCGGCAGGTTGTTGAAAACGTAATTGCCTTCGTTGCCGGGATCGCTACTTGTGGTGGCGACCAGCTCTCCGACGGTGATCGTCAGCGACCAACTGTTGAGCATACCTTCATCGGCGAAGGCGACGTCTCGGATTTCCAGCGTCCAAGTGCCGAACGCATCGTCGCCAAGAAAGCCCTCCAAGCTGCCTTCGGGCTGCCAACGGCCCGTGTAAGGCAAACCGTGGTCTTCGATCTCAGCGATCGAAAACTCCGCGTCGTCAGCGAGCGTCACATCATCGAAATCGTTGAATTGGCCGCCGACGTCGGTGAACAGCTCGACCCGTCGTCCAGAGGGGCTGATAAGGAATGCGTCCAGGTCGCCCATGAAGCTATGCGTGATGTCGAGCGTCACTTCGACCGTCAGCACCGTGCCGACCTCATCGAAGGCAATTTGCGATGTGGTCGGCGCGAAGTCGATAATCGGCTTGGGCAGATCCTCGGCCGCAACGGTGGTGGGCGCACTGGCGATGTCCCTCACGCCATTGTTATTGGAATCGACGTAGATCGTCCACCCACCCAGCCCCGGCTCCTCGGCGTCTTTTTCGCCGTCGCCATCCAGATCGTTCCACTTTTGCCCGCCAATCGAACCGGGCACGGCCACGGGGATCCAATTGCCGAAATTGACAAACCGCACCTCGGCGCCGGAACTGACGGTGACCGGCGGAATGCCGTCTGATTGAGACGGCGTGGGATCCCAGCCCGCTAACACCTGATCCTCCTGAAAGTGCTCTCGCACGTGGTACAGGCCGGCCGGCAGATCGGCGAAGAAGTAGTTGCCATTCGCGTCGGTCACCGTCACCGGCTCGAGGAAAATATCAATTCCCGCCACCGTGATGGTGAGTGACCAGCTATTCAACACGCCGACGTCGCCGGCAGCGTCGTCAGTAATCTCTAACGTCCACGTGCCGTTCGCATCTTCGCCGTCGAACGCGCTGAGTGTGGTGAAAGTAGAGGGGAATTGGCTGAGCTCCAACGGATCAATAACTGGCTCTGGCCGGAAGGTGCCGGTAAATGGCGCCGTGCCGCTCGTGATCGGAGTTAACGCCTCATCGTCGAGCGTGGTGTTCGTGAAATTGTCGCCGGGGCCACCTATGTCGCTGAACAGCTTGACGCGCGTGCCGGAAGGGCTGATTAAGTACACATTCAAATCGGCGTCGAACGTGTGCGTGATGTCGAGCGTGACATTGACGTCGACAATATCACCCAGCTCTTCAACGACCACCTCATTCTTCACGGTCCGAAAACCGAGCACAGGATCGGGGTTCAGGATCTCCTGCGGCACATTGGGGGCGCTGGCGACGACTTGCTGGTCCTCGGTCGAAGTGCGATCGAGCATCCCGTTGTTGTTCAGATCAAGATAGATGGTCCAACCCTCGAGGCCTTCCTCGCCCAGATTGATGACGCCGTTGCCATTGAGATCGTTCCACTTTTGCCCCTCGATCGAGCCGACCTTCGTCGGCGCGATCGCCAGTCCACCCAGCGCGGCTGCATAACCGAGTTCGTTGGTGACGGTGATCGTGATCCGTCCCTCGCCGGTCGGATTTCCCTCGGCGTCAAGTATCTCCTCGGAAATGGCGAGATACGACAAAGTCCGCAGCTCCTGATTGCCAGGCGGGTTGTCATTCACGATCAGGCTATCGGCCGCGATATCCTGAGTGAAATTGGTTGTTTGCACGGCGCCATTCCACTCGCCGCCGACAATCGTCACGAGATTGCGGGCCTCGAGGTCCGCATGGCCGAACACCCAGATCTGGTAGACGTTCAACGGTTCCAGGTCGCTCCACGTAAACGTCCAAGTGTCGCCGCCGCCGCCGAGGTAGCCATCCAGCGTGTCGAGTGGCTGAGAGTGGTCTGGCAAGTGCCCTGTATTGATCGGGTTTTCGCTGGCAAAGGCATCGATCGAGGCTCCCGTGGTGCTGATCGTGAGGTCGAACGGAGTTACAGCACCGGCTTCGCTGATGAGGTTATTCAACACATTCAGCGGCCCGCCGCCAGAAAAGAGAGTCCAATTTGAGGGGCTGGCCCCCCCACTCTCGTCGAAGTCAACGCCTATGACTAATGGCTTGCGCGTGCCTTCGATGTTGTAATAGCCCAGACTGCCATAGTTGCTGTAGCCCCAGTCGGACGTGTCGGGCGGAAATGGATTCTCGTCGGAAGGGGGCCCCATAAGATCGACTGGTCCCGGATGAACTGCCGGATCAACGAAGGCGACCGGCCTGCCGGCCCCTTCGACCGAGAGATAGTACATTCCCGGTGCGAGCACGAAATGGTCGATGTATTTATCGTTGGCCGGGTCAACATCAAGGTGATTCATCAACCAGCCGCCGTCGCCGGCGCCAGTATAAGTCTGCGTGCCGGCGTCGATGCCAAATTCCGGATTGCTAACAGCGATCTCGGTGCCGGACGAATTGTACAACCGGGCCAAAATATCCAGATTCGGTCCTTGCTGGAAAGGATCGAGGTCGAAGGTCACCGCTTCGCCGATGCCCTCGACCGTAAACTCGAACCAATCTACGTCGGTGTTTTGCTCGACGATGCCTTCGGCGGAAAAGAGCCGGCTGTCGGTGGCCAAGGGGCTAGCGCTCGCCTCGTCATTGCCGTGATCGTCTACGCGGTAACCGAACCCGTTGTTCCCCGTGATGACGGCCAGATCATCCTGGGGAGGCGGTGGATCATCATCATCGCTATTAGTGGCGTTGAAGTACTCCCCATTGCTCCATTGCGTGAGTCCCTGTCCAGCGCTGGTACCCATGATCGGCCCCCAGCTTGTGGGACCGGAGCCGTGGCCGGTATAATACTCGGTGTAGACGCGCACATATTCGGGCGGATCCTCAGAAATGTCACGGTAAAACCTGAATTGTCCGTCGTGGCTAAGCCCCAACGTGTGGCCCGTTTCGTGAGAGATCGTCTCCGCGATGCCAAGTGCGCTCGCACCGTAACCTCCGCCGAATACGAAAGCCGGCGTATCGGTGTCCCAGGTAAACGAGCCATAGGCCACGCCGCCGACAACTCGTCCCTCAGGATCATTAGGCGTAAACCAGTCGTACGTGCTGTCGCCGCCAATGACGACGCGTTGTCCCCATTCGGTGTCGCCTATCGCGCCGCCCGTAATCGTCAACGACCAACCGTTGAGCACGCCGTTGTCTCCCGGGACATCGTCCTGCACCACGAGCGTCCAAATCCCGTTGGGATTCTCGCCGTTGAGCCCGCTGAGCGCTTCCTCGGGCTGGAAGCTACCGGCGAATGGCGGCGTCGCGGCCGGATCCGTGATCGCGATGGTCGCCTGATCGTCGAGAACAGTGTTCAGGAAGTTGTTGCCGTCTCCGCCGACGCCAGCAAATAGCTCGATTGCCGTGCCCTCGGGGCTGATGAGGAGCACATTCAAGTCGCTGTCCCATGTATGCGAAATATTGAGCGTGACGTTGACGTCGGTGATCGAGGTCACCGGACCGCTGAAATTGAGCGTGGAATTCACCGCGACCACGTCGTCGATCACCTGGCCGACGTCCGTGGACGCGACGGGCGGCAGTTGGAGCGAGTCCACTTCGAATTTGCGCAGCGCTTCTACGCCTGGGTCCTGCGTCGTCACGTTTACGTTGAACGGACGGAAATCTTCGGACACTCGCTCCCAGACGTTCTGAATCACCAACTGCTCGATGGATGAAAAACCTCCGAAATCGCCGTCGAGGTTGTAGGCCGGGCTCGCGATATTTGGAAGAGCGAAGTCAGTGTTCCACTGCGTCTCGCGCGTGAGGTGGCCGTCGAAGTCGAGATAGATGGTTTTCGATGCGCCCGGAAGGCTGTTCAAGAAGAATGTTTGCTCCAGCGGGAAGGGAGCAACGGCTAACGCACTGCCGCCACCGGCAAGTTCTTGAGGCGGTGGGGGAGGTGGGCTGCTGACGAAATACATCGGACCGGCGCTCGCCGTATTGCCAATACCGTCGGCGTCCAGCAGAGACAGAATAGAGTCGGTCGACAGCACAATGCGCTCTTCCAGCCGCTCGACCGATAAATGAAGTCGGGGCAAAAAGCGCCTTGGCGACCGCCGGACTTTGCCCCCACGCGACTTTTTCAGGCTCCCTCCGCGCGTAATCCAATTGTGATACCCACTTTGAGACATAGAATCGCTCTTCCCCGCTTCCCAATCGTTCCAGACCAAAAAGTAGTAGTAGTTTAACTGCCAAAAACAGAAAAGACAAGCAAATTGGCAATGCGGGCCGCGCTCCTACCGCTGCATACCAAGGCCTCCGGCTCCAGGTCGGCCGGCCTCATGGGCGTGGCTGAAGAACTATGGAAATGGAAACGGAAGGCCGCCCTGACCCCGTCTAAAAACTGCGGTCCGGCAGGTCGAAAGCTGTGCCAAAATGGCTTGCCGCGTGTGTTAATCCGTACACCTGCAAAAGCCGGCTCGCGCGGTTGCCCAGTCGCAGCTCCGCAGCCGCCGCCAGGTGAACTTGCCTGAGGGCTGTGGCGTAAGCAATATCTGGCCGTTCGGACGGGCGTATCTCCCATCGGCGGAAGAGTTCTTGCGCCGCCCCGCCCGTGCTGATATACTCCGGCTTCGATGACGGTCTGATGTGGCCGGAGCGATTCGCCGGCGTCTGCCATCTTCCCATAGACGGAGCTTGCCATGTTCAAACGCATAACGATCACCTGTTCGGAGCTCGCCCTCTGGCTCGTCGTGTTAAGCATGCTGCTAGTCGGCTGCACACGTTCGGAAACGGGCCAAGAGGATGAAAACTCCGCCACGCCGAAGCCGCTCAATTCCGACGCCAAGAGAGAAAATGCTGCCATGGATGACATCCCGCTCATTCCGCGCGAAGTCCTGTTCGGCAATCCGCAGCGCGCCCAGGCCCGGCTTAGCCCCGACGGCAAATGGCTCAGCTTTCTCGCACCGGTCGAGGGCGTGCTGAACGTGTGGGTTGGCCCGGTGGACGATCTGTCGAAAGCTGCGCCCGTCACCGAAGACAAGAAGCGCGGCATTCGCAGCCACGACTGGGCCTACGATGCTCGGCACATCCTCTACACGCAGGACAAGGACGGCGACGAGAACTGGCATGTCTACGCCACGAATGTCGAAACGCGCGAGACCAAAGACCTCACGCCGATCGAGGGCGTCAACGCCCGCGTCCAAGGGGTGAGCGAGAAGTTCCCCAAAGACATCCTCGTTGGACTGAACGACCGCGATGCGCAGCACCATGACGTTTGGCGCGTCAACATCGAGTCAGGCGAGCGCGAACTTGTTCAAAAAAACGACGGCGTCGCGGGTTACGTGATCGATGACGAATTCCAGGTCCGCTTCGCGCTGGACTTCACCTCCACCGGCGGGCAGGTGCTGCTCAAGCGCGAAGGCGAAGGCGATCAGCAGAAGTGGACGGACTTCCTCGAATTCGGGCCCGAAGACGCCATGACGAGCGGCCCGGCCGGCTTCGATAAGAGCGGCCGCACCCTCTACCTCGAGGACAGCCGCAACCGCAATACGGCCGGCTTGTTCGCCATGAATCTGGACAGCGGCGACGTGAAGCTCGTGGCCGACGACCCGCGTTGTGACATCGGCGGCGTGCTGGCCCATCCCACCGAAAAGAACATCCAAGCCGTGTCGTTCACCTACGACCGCACGGAGTGGAAAATTCTCGACGATGCGATCGCCGCCGACTTCGAATATCTCAAGGGCGTCGAGGACGGCGAGATTATCGTCGCCAGCCGCACGCTCGACGACAAGCAGTGGATTGTCGCATTCCTGCTCGACGACGGACCGGTGAAGACCTACCGTTACATCCGCTCGCCCGAACGCAAGGCCATCTTCCTGTTCAACAATCGCGATGACCTGGCCGATTATCCGCTGGTGAAAATGCACGCCCCCGTTGTGAAGACCCGCGACGGGCTGGACCTGGTGTGCTACCTGTCGCTGCCGCCGGGGACCGATGCCGATAACGACGGCCGACCGAACAAGCCGGTGCCGATGGTGCTCAATGTTCACGGCGGTCCCTGGGCGCGCGACGGCTGGGGTCTCAATCCGTACCACCAGTGGCTGGCCAACCGCGGATACGCGGTGCTGAGCGTCAACTACCGCGGGTCCACCGGCTTCGGCAAGGAGTTCATCAATGCCGCCAACAGCGAGTGGGCCGGAAAAATGCACGACGACCTCATCGACGCCGTCAACTGGGCCATTGACGAGAAAATTGCGCTCAAAGACGAGGTCGCCATTATGGGCGGCAGTTACGGCGGTTATGCCACGCTCGTGGGACTCACGTTCACGCCCGAAGCGTTCGCTTGCGGCGTCGATATCGTCGGGCCGTCGAGCCTCGTCACGCTGCTGCAAAACGTGCCCGAATACTGGACGCCGTTCATGCCCGTGATGAAGGTCCGCGTCGGCGATGTGGATACAGACGAGGGCCGCGCCGAACTCCTGAAGCGCTCGCCGCTCTCGTTGGTTGACAAAATCAAGCGCCCGCTGCTCATTGCTCAGGGCGCGAACGACCCCCGCGTTACTCAGCTCGAAGCCGACCAGATCGTGGATGCGATGAAGGAAAAGAACATCCCCGTCACGTACGTGCTCTATCCGGACGAAGGCCACGGCTTCGCTCGCCCGGAGAACCGCAAATCGTTCAACGCCGTCACGGAAGCATTTTTAGCGGAGCAACTCGGCGGCCGCTTCGAACCGGTGGGCAATGATTTTCAAGGCGCGACGATCACTGTTCCAGCAGGTGCCGATCAGGTTCCAGGTCTCGATGCAGCCCTGGCCGCCGTGAAAAAACCTGCGCCGCAACAAACGGCACCCGAAGCGCCGGCGAATGACGATCAACCTCAAGAGGAGCCGAAACCACGTCCCGATCAAATCCTCGAAAAGTCCAGCTAAAATCGCTCACCGCCGAAACGGCTCCCAATCCGCTTGCATCTTCGCGATCGCCGCGCCATAATGCAGCCATGAGTCGCACGTTCTGGTATTACTTCTGGTTTACCTTTACCCGCCTGGGTAGCGGGGCCGGAGGTAGTGCGTAAGCGACTGCCATAACTCAGAATTAACCGGCACCCCGAGACCCAGACGACTGGCTCTCGGGGTTTTTTGTTGGAAAGGTTCAGGGTTGAGGGTTCAGGGTTCAGTAAAAAAAAACGAATCCGAATCCTGAACCGTGAACCCCGAACCCTCCCAAGGAGCCAACCATGATCGTCGTCATGCGGCGCGATGCCCAAGAACAGGATATTGAGCACATGATCCAACAAGTTCAGTCGCTCGGCTTGAAGCCCCACGTGCTGCGCGGCACGGAGCGGACGGTGATCGCCGCCATCGGCGACGAGCGCGCGGCCGCCAGCGTTGGCGTGTTGGAAAGTGGGCCGGGCGTGGACGAAGTCCTGCCCGTGCTGGCCCCGTACAAATTGGCCAGCGTCGAAACTAAGTCGGAGCCCACCGTCATTCGCGCGGGCAGCCTGACCATCGGCAACGGTCATTTGGGCGTCATCGCGGGGCCGTGCTCGGTGGAAAACGAAGAGCAAATCGTCGGCACTGCCCATGCCGTGAAAGCGGCCGGCGCCACCGCGCTGCGCGGCGGCGCGTTCAAGCCACGCACCAGCCCTTACAGCTTCCAAGGCCTCAAAGAGCAAGGCCTGAAGCTTCTCGCCGCCGCCCGCGCTGAAACCGGCCTCGCGGTGGTCACCGAAGTCGTCGCCGCTGAGGACATCGACATCGTCGTTGAATACGCCGACGTGCTGCAAATCGGCGCTCGAAATATGCAGAACTACCGGCTGCTGGAAGCCGTCGGCCGCTCGCCGCGCCCGGTTTTGTTGAAGCGTGGTCCGAGCGCAACCGTCGACGAGCTGTTGCTGGCCGCCGAGTACATCCTCGACGGCGGCAACCAGCAAGTGATGCTCTGCGAGCGCGGCATCCGCACGTTTGAAGCGCACACGCGCTTCACCCTGCCGCTGGCGACCGTGCCCTACCTGCAGGCGAAGACGCATCTGCCGGTCGTGGTCGATCCCAGCCACGGCACGGGCCACACGCCGCTGGTGCCCGCGATGGCCCGCGCGGCAATCGCCGCCGGCGCAGACGGCCTCATTATCGAAGTCCATCCCAACCCCGAAAAGGCGCTCAGCGACGGTTACCAATCGCTCACCTTCGATCAGTTTGAACAAACAATGAACGACTGCCGCAAAGTCGCCATCGCCATGGGAATGAAGATGTAGCTTCCGCCAGGACGACCTGATCGACCCACAGCCACTCTGCCGAACGGTTGACGATTACGTTACCTGAGATTTTGACAACTTGTGGGGAAAAGTCTTGACAACGTGCGAGGGCGGGCTTAGCTTGGGCCTTACAGGGCAACCTGCGGCGGAACAAATCATTTTCGCGTTTCGCGTCCCTGTTTATGCGCGGCCTCGTTGCCTTGAATTCGTGGCAGACGGTCGTTTGAGAAAACGCTAATCCCGAATCTCCGCAGTCGAAGCGCCGTGATAGCGTCACGCCGATTCTGCTTCGGTTATTCTTTGCGCAATGAATGATTCGTGAATGTGGGTACTCGATGGGGCGAAGCGCCTGATTTCTCCAGGAGCGACTACTGCGTTACACATCGACTTCAAACACCGCAACCTCTCAACGAACCTGTTGATATTCGTGTTTTGAAGTGACTGACAACTTCGAGGAGTTGCGGCCATGAATCTACGTCATATTGCTGCACGTCTCTACGTAGCCGCGCGGCCGGTCGTACCGGTGCTGCTCCTTCTTAGTGCGATGTCCGCTCCAATTCATGCAGCCACCATTTACAATGCCTCGGCCGACTTCAGTTACGCTGCAAATCCCAATGGGGTCTGGTCGTATAACGTGGGGTTAATCCCCCTGCCGTTCGTGCAATCCGGATGGGGTGGCGTACCGGGCGAAATGTTTTGGGCGACCACATTGGCTGGCACTGTGCCGCCAGCTTGGGGCAAAGCGGCGACGACTCCGGCCGGCACTACCGATTGGCTGCCCGGCGACGTCATTGTTCACGCCTCAAATTCTGGTTCTGGCGGCGCTGACCAGGGCAACATCACGTGGACCAGCCCCGGTGCCGGCTATATCGACATTTCGGGCAAAGCATGGGATGCCGTACACAGCCCTGGCCGCGATGACGCCTGGAGCCTTTCCCTCGATGGCGATGTCCTGGCTTCCCGGCCGGGCATCGTCGGCGTACAGCGCGGCGATGCGGCAGCCGATTTCGCCAACAATCTTCTGCCGCTCAAATCCCTCGCCAATCTGACCGTTCAAGCTGGCGACGTGCTCAAGTTTGAAGTCCAGAAGGCCGCCGGATGTTGCGGCCATTTCTCCGGCCTGGAACTCACCGTCTCGTTGGTCCCGGAGCCGCCTGCCGCGCTCGCAGCGTCGCTGATGCTTACATCGTTGCTCAGTTCCATCCTGTGGCGCCGCCGCAGCTCGTCGCACGGATCATGACCAACAATCGATTGCCCTTCCTCGTCCTCCAACGCGAGATGGGCTGGGCGAGCATTTGGAGGACACCGTCCTCCGCGGAGAAAATTAAGGGGCAATAAAGGCGAGTCATTTGGGAAGCGAATCTTCCCCGTTGTTTTCAAGCGCCGTCAGGAAATGACACCCGCCCCTTTACTTTACCAAACCCCGAAAAGGATCTGTCCGACGGCTACCAGTCGCTCACGTTCAACCAGTTCGCGGACTGCATGCGCACCTGCCGCAAAGTGGCGACCGCCATGGGAATAAAAATGTAGCGGCGGAACCTACTTGGAGTGACCGCCTAGGCGCTGGGTGAGATGGCGTTGCGCCTCAGGCGTGCCGCGCACGATCAGCCGGCCGCTCGGCTCGTCGAGTGCAATGCGTGGCTGGTGCGACTTTGCACGGCTGCCGGCCGTGCCTTCCGACAGCTCGTTTTGCAGCGATTCGACAAGCGCCTCGCTGCTGGCAAACTGGTCGCGTAGGCGTTCGGGCACGATGTAGAACTCGATCCGCTGGATTTTGTCGACGGCATCGCGGGTCGTGATTTGGATCGTCTCGCCATCGACGGCCCACCAGGCGAGGCCCAGCGGCCCGAGGATTCCGTCGAACGCTTCCTGCCAGGTGCGATCGATGGCCGAGCAGGCCACCGGCGACGCTGGTCCAAGCTCCGCATCCGCCAGTGCCGCCCAGTCCACAAGAATCGTCAGGCCGCTCATTTCTTGCCAGTGGCTTGCGACATCACTGAGCCGTGTCCAGGGCAGAAATGTAAACATCGTCCGCTGGTTCAACCTGGCGGCGATGCGTGGGTACGGCGACTCGATGGACAGCCGCTGTACCGGATAGCGACTTCGAGCCGACAGCCCGCGCGCTAAACGCAGCCGCTCGCAAAAAACGAGCACTTCATGGTGAATTCGTTGAAGTTGTTCGACTTTCAGCTTCGTGCCGTCCACAGCGATGGTGCCCTTGCCACCGGCCGCCTGCCAGGTTGCCGGCGCGACGAAACGTTGCACCAACTCCGAGATTCCACGCGCATCGGTTCCGCCCAGGTCTTTCACTTCGTAATCCACCGCACGCCACCGCTCGCCGTCGCGGAGCACCACGCGCAGCTGTCCCTCGTGTTCGACAACATCCAGCCGATGCTTCGCCAGCGCATCTTGCAGCAACGTTTCCAGCGCGACGTCCTCGGCACGCACCGACACGGCCGTCAACGGCGACGCACCGGCCAGCTCCAGCGCTATCGGATCGAGCGTGATCGGCACCTCCGCCATGTCCGATACGATGCCGACGAATCGCACCAGCGGCATGTCGCTCACCTGGAACGAATCCACGCGGAGTCCGAGCTGCTCGGCTGCCTTGTGCGGCCGCGTTGCCTCGCTGGGCATCGGGCCAAGCCGTGCGTGCAATGTCTGGTCGCGAACCGGCGGGGGCAGCAGAACATCGTCCGCTTCAACGCCCCCAGATGCCGCCGGCGCATCGACCTCGCTGGCCGGATCATCCGCGATCGAACCTGCAGCCGGCGGATTCGCGGAATTCGCTCCACTGGCCAGGCTCAGTCGCGCAGGATCAAAGTCCAATGGATCGAACTTCAACACGTGCGCCGCTCGACGTTCATTCTCAGGCGACGCGGCCGCTTCAATCTGCTCGCCACCACCGGCCGGCGGCAATGCCGGCGTGCTCTCCGTCGCCGGCGCCGGGCCGTCGCTCACGACGTCCGGCATGGGGAGTTCCGGCAGGGGTGGTTGTGCCGGCGGTTGCTCCGCTTGATTCTTCGCGACTGGCTCGGAGTGTTTTTCAATCGACTCCGCTGCTGGCGCGTCATTCGCGCGAGCCGTGCGCTCTACCTCATAGGGATCGCGAACGACCGGACGCTCGTCGGGCTCATCGATCGCCGCCGCAGCCACATTCGGCGCCGAATCTTCTTTTGCGTCCTTGCCGCCAAACCACATCACACCAGCCAAACCGCCGACGACCAACAACGCCGCACCGCCGATCGCCCACAATAGAATCGGAAAGTTGCTGGCGGCAACAGGTGCGATCGGCGCGGCCACGTCGATAAATTCCATGGCCGGCGGCGCCGCATCGACGGCCGGCTGCAAATCGACGAACGCGGTTTGCACGACCGACGGCGCGGTCGCCACCGATTGCCAACCTTGGGGCGGCGCAATCTGCACCATGCTCCCGCATTTAGGACAGGCGTGGATCTCGCCAATTGCGTTCGGATCGCGGACCTTCAAACGGGCGCTGCAGGTCTCGCAAATGATCGAAAACGGTTCCACAGTTTTGCCCAAACGTTTCGGCGAGGCCGCTTCAACGGCCGGGAGTCGGCTCTACGTATTCCGCGCCGCCAAGAAAGTTTATTGCCTCCTCTAGGATACCATGCCATGCAATACCGGGCCGTTTAAGGCTTCGGCTTGAAAACCAACGGCAATTCGTCGCCTCGCGCCGTCACCGCCGCGCGCGTGGTGACGACAATCTGCTCGCCCGCCCCCGAGATCGCGATCACGTACACGAGCTTCTGTCGCGCGTCGTTCGGCCCCGTGGCCGTCTTGTCCGGGTTCGCCAGCCGCAAGATCTCGATGAGAATTTGCTCGGCCGGCTTGTCGCTGACGTCGATCCCAAGCGATTGGTTCTTCGTGATGCCTTCGGCCTGTAAATCGCTCCCGCCGATGACGATTTCGACGCCGATATCCTTTGCCAGCTGCTCGAGCGCGGCCTCCAGCGTATCGCGCGCAAAGCGCAGCGACGTGATTTGCTGCAACCGCTCGCGAACCGTAGGGCCCGCACTTCCGGCGCGGCGGGCGGGCAGAGCCGGCCCTACGGCGGTTGGCGCGGTCGCTTCGGCGACCGTGCGCGTAGCCCCGAACCGCTCCGCGAGCGTCAACTCCGCGCCCATGAGCAGATTATGCCCCGCCACTTGCGGCAGATAACATCGCAGCACCGCGTGATCCGGCTCGAAACCACTGCGCGTGTAGGCGGTCAGCGTGCGCACCATACCGGGGAAGCGCTCGATCACGCGCCGGCTATGCGGCGACGCATCCAGGCCGACGACGTATTCCTCCAACTTGTCCGGCACCTGGGCGATACGTTCGTTGAGGATTCGTGCTGCGCGCTCCGGCGGCGTGTCGAGCGTCGGCGTCGCGAGGAGCTCGACAAAAAAATTCTCGTCCCAATGCATGCTCAAAGCGGCCGCGCTGAGCTCGTCGCCGAGAAACCAGAACAACGGATTGCGAAGTCCCGCCATGCCGCCGGCGAAGATGCTTTGGCCCTCGCTGAACAGCGAATTTGGCGCGAGGATGATCGTGACGTGACGATCGGCGTCGGTATGTGCCAGCAGCCGCTCAATGTCTCGCCGCAGCGGCGGCGGCTCGCCGGCAAGATCGATGATGTCTTCCACCGCGTCCACCGGCGCGACGACCAACATCTTGCCGTTGCTCTGGGCGGGCCGATAGTACGCTCGATCGTGGGCAATCCAATACGGCTCACCGCCGTGCTCTTTTTCCGTCGCGACATCCAACCCGGCTGGCAACGGTAGCGACGCTCCATCCTCTGTATGGATGACGAATGTGGGATGCCATCTTCCGTCGCTGGATGTCTGAAAGCCGGCGACAAGCTCCTTCATATTGGGCCATTTTACGTGCGTCACCTGTTCCGCAAATTCGATAGCGCGCTCACCCAAGGGACCGAGCGCCGCGCGCACTTTCTCGCCTTCCCGATGTTTGGAGATCGCTTCGACGCGCAGCGCGACGGCGATCTGCACGCCCGGTGGCAAATACGCCAGGTCCAACGGCGTGCCATCCGTCGGCGACGCCCAGAGCGTCCGCCCATCATCATCGACAAGCAGCGCTTGAGTGCTACTCGAAACAGCAACGTCATTCGGCGGCAATGTCTCGGCAACCGATTTCTTTGAGGCCCCTGGCGACGAGAAATTTTCGGCTGCCGGCGCTTCCGTCTCGCGCGTTCCGAAAACAATGCGTCCGGCGACCACCAATCCGATCGCCAGGCAGATGAGCACGGCGCAGACGATCAGCCATGGGTTTGGCCGGCGAGGCGGCCGTTTCGCAGGCCGGCTTTGATTCATGGTATGCGGATTGCTCATATTATCGCGCAGCGCTGTGGCGGTGCTTCCGTTTGTCAATTTACGACACACGCAACCAGCGGGCTAGCGGGCTAGCGCTACGCGCCTTGTACGTTTCTTTTGGCCGGCCTATGATCCGCGAAACCTAGCGACGTTCCGCCGAGAGTCCCTAGCGAGAGCCACCATGCGTCCTTTCGAAGCCGTGCAGATGTACTTCCACCGGGCCGCCGATGAGCTGAAGCTGCCCGACAGCATGCGAACTCTTCTCGTGCGACCTCGGCGCGAGGTGACGGTGCAGATACCGGTCGAGATGGACAACGGCGAGCTGCACTCGTTCATTGGCTATCGAGTGCAACACAATCGGGCCCGCGGGCCAATGAAGGGCGGCCTGCGCTATCACCCCGAAGTCGATCTCGATGAAGTGCGCGGCCTCGCCTCGCTCATGACCTGGAAGACGGCCGTCGTCAACCTGCCGTACGGCGGAGCGAAAGGCGGCATCGCCGTCGAGGCACACAAGCTCAGCACGCGCGAACTGGAGCGCATCACGCGCAAGTTCGTCGATGAAATCCACGACATGATCGGGCCCGATACCGACATCCCCGCGCCGGACATGGGCACCGATCACCGCGTCATGGCCTGGATCATGAACCAGTACAACATGTATCACGGGTTCAATCCGGGCGTGGTGACCGGCAAACCGGTCGAGCATTACGGCATCCCGGGCCGGGAGGAGGCGACCGGCCGCGGCGTCGGCTTGCTGACCCTCAAGTTGCTGGGGCGAATCGGCCGCAAGATCCCGGGCACACGCGTCGCCATCCAAGGCTTCGGAAACGTCGGCACGCACACCGCCAAGTATCTCGCCGAGGCCGATTGCAAGATCGTCGCCATCAGCGATTCAACGGGCGGCTATTATCGCGCCAACGGTATCGACGTGCCGGGAGCGCTGCGCTATGCGCTGGAGCACAAAGGCATCCTGCACGGCTACCGCGACGCAGAGCGGATCTCGAACGATGAGCTATTGGCACTGGAAGTGGACGTGCTGATTCCCGCGGCGATTGGCGGCGTCATCACGGCCAAGAACGCGCCGCGAATCAAAGCGCCCATCATCGTCGAAGCCGCGAACGCCCCGGTCCACCCGGACGCCGACGCAATTCTGGACGATGCCCACGTCATCGTGCTGCCCGATATTCTGGCCAACGCCGGCGGCGTCACCGTCAGCTATTTCGAATGGGCCCAGAACCGCCAGTTCTACCGGTGGGACATCAACCGCGTCCGGCAAGAGCTCGAAAAAACGCTCACCACCGCGTTCGAGGAAGTTTGGGATTTGGCCAACGAACGCGAAGTCTCTCTGCGCACTGCCGCGTTCATGCTCGGCATCAACCGCGTCGCCCGCGCTACCACGCTCGCCGGCGTCAGCTGAACCGCCTGTGTCAAAATCCGTATAGCGGAAGCAAGTCCCACGGCCCGAGCCAAGCGATAAAAGCAAACGCGCTCAAGGTCGGAACGCCAATGATTAGCAACACCGCGAGCGATAACCAACTCTGGAGAAAGACGGGACGCGACAAGCTGAACGCTTCCCACGGGACCTCCTGAAATCGACGGCGCCAGCGCACCCAAACTAAACGCAATCCAGCGAGGGAGTGGGCCAATACTAATACGACTTCCGGATATGAAAACGAAGATATGAATTCCCATAACGACGTTCGACCAAAGACCGAATTGCCGGTTATAATTTGCTCGGCTGTGAGACCCAGCGTGTAGACGGAATTAAATGCGATGATCAACAGGCAAGGCGCCGATTCATGAAGCGCTGTGGAATCGATGTCAAATGCGAGATTCGCTGAGATTTGGGCCTTGAGATGAGTTGATCGGCTGAGTCGGTAAGCCCCCGCTGTGATCAGCATGATGGCTAGCATTCCCCCTGTCAGCCAATCAAAGAAACCTGCCGCTAACTCCACGCCCGCAAGGTCTGGGGAGAGGCGGTGGTATTCTTTGGTGTAGTACCAGTAACAGAATACGGTGCAGAAAGAAAGCAGCAGCACAACAAGCGTTTTTGCCCACTGTCTGGTGGCAGTCGGTACTCGATTCCGCATCAGCCACATCAAGATGGCGCCGGCCGCAACTACCGATAGAACAGCCGCTGTAGCCAACCAAAACGACCAAAAACCTTCCTCACCTAACGCTGGATAAACGCCCGGCCGTCGAAATTTCGGAAATGCCGCTTCGATACCCTCCATGGCTCGATGAGTCAAAAAAAGAACCAGGCTTCCCTGGACAAGCACGATCAACGCGAATGTCACAGCGACCAGCCAGAATACCCCATACCGCCGCAAGTGCTTGTTGTCGTCCAGTAGCGCAGGCTGCCATCGCGCAAGGCTGTTGCACATCACTACGGTTGTGCAAACAGTTAGAGTTCGGAAAAGAAAGTGAAAGTACCATCCAATTCTTGTTTCGTCAGCAAGTCGCAACGGCCCACCCCGATTCAGCAGTGTAACGATTAGGCAGAATCCAATTAAGGCGGCGATAAGCAAACGCCAAGTGATAGCAAATGCTCGAGCAAAGATCAGGCTCTGTGTCGGAGAATCGGGCGGAGGCACCCAGAGCTGGAGCTGCCGACTTTGCTGAATAAGCCCGATCACCATTGCTGTGGCAATGGCTGGCTCCATCGCCCCGACCGGATCGCCATAGGTGGCCAATCCAACCGCGGCGCAGAAGAAGAGCAGGAATACGGTCCGCAGTCGAATTCGCGGGACAAGTTTCATTGGCGGAGCATCGGAGTCATTCACCAACGCTGCCGAGGAATTCACTTCGCAGCTCATCCGAGACGTAGAAATCCAGTTCAACCCTGAGTCGATCCAACAGGGGGCCGATCTTCACGATATGCCCCTTCGTTTTTGCGCGCGAAAGAATCCCCACGTACCGATGACCGGCAGTCCATGATCGACAGCGACCGAACGACCAATCAATTCGTCGATCAGCACAGCTTCGGCACCGATCTCCAACGCGAGTGCCAAAGCCTCCGATTCGCCAGAATCCAATAACTGCAGAAATTGCTGAACCTGAGCAGTATCTTGGGGAGCGCGGACTTCGATGAAGTTGAACTGGGAGATGAGAACAGGAGCGAACCGAGACGGCGGTTGCTCCAATTCGCGCAGGACAGTGGGCGGAACGAAAATTTGATCAAAGAGTTGCCCTAACAGGCGTAACAGGTCCAAATGATGCAGCGCGCGTAGCGGCGACGTATCGCTGACAACAATGGACACCGCTATATCCCCAGCCGGTCAAGCGTTTCCAGATCAGACTTAAAATCCTCGACCGTTGGGCGATAGATCGGAATTCGCCGCCGGTGCAACTCTTCCTCAAACTCGACCCGAGAAAGTTGGGCGAGTTGAGCCGCCGGCCAAAGTGCGAGCTTGCCGGCGTCGAACAGGCGGCAAGCTATTTCCACGCGCGCCTCATCAGCGGTCATGCACGCCTGCTTCAGTACATCGTCCGAGAGAGTTAAAGGCATAGAAGAACAAAGCTCTGTGCGACCGATACGTTCAGCACCTAATAAATTATGGCCCCAAGGAAGCAACGCGGCAACTGCATCTATCAGCTGACCACGCTTTGCACGGCGGCGGCCGTTTCTTGCAGCACGTTTGCGGCGTATTGGACATGATCGCGCGAAACATCCAGATGCGTCACCGCGCGGATCCGCTGCGGCGCGATGGCGTTCATCCATACGCCTTCGTCGCGCAGACGGGCAGAGAACGCCGCCGCCGTGCCGAGTTCCACATCCACGTCGAAGATGACGATGTTCGTGTCGACGACGTCCGGATCGAGCCGCAGGCCGGGCGTTGCGCGGATTGCCTCGGCCAAGAGGCGGGCGTGTTGATGATCTTCGGCCAGGCGTTCGACGTGGTGTTCCAGTGCGTACAGCGCGCCGGCCGCGATGATGCCGGCCTGGCGCATGCCGCCGCCGAGCGCTTTGCGGTGGCGCCGCGCTTGGCGGATCAGGTCGGCCGGGCCGATCAGCGCCGAGCCGACCGGTGCGCCCAAGCCCTTCGAGAAGCATACGCTCACGGTATCGAAGTGGCTGGCCCAATCGGCCGCTGAGATGCCTGTCGCCACGACCGCATTGAACAGCCGCGCGCCGTCCAGATGTCGCGCCAATCCGTTGTCGGCGGCCCAGCCGCAGATTTCGACGACGGCATCATACGGCTGCACTCGCCCGGCGCCGCGGTTGTGCGTGTTCTCAAGACTCACCAGCCGCGTGCGAACGCAGTGGTCGTTCGCCGGGCGGATGCGGCCCATCAGTTGCTCGACTTGCAGAACGCCGTGGTCGCCTTCAATGGGCTGAGCGGCGATGCCGAAGAGTTGCGCGTAGGCGCCTTGCTCGTAACAGAGGATGTGGCAATTGGCTTCGCACAGGAACTCATCGCCCGGCTGGCAATGCACTCGCACCCCAAGCTGATTGCCCATCGTGCCTGAAGAAACATAGAGCGCGGCCTCTTTGCCGAGCATTTCGGCAATGCGGGCTTCCAGGCGGCGCACCGTCGGGTCCTCGCCAAATACATCGTCGCCGACTTCGGCCTCGGCCATCGCGGCGCGCATGCCGGGCGTCGGGCGCGTGACGGTATCACTGCGAAGATCGATAGGCAGCTGCATCTCGGGTTTACGTTGAACGGGTTTCCAGACAGAATAATGACGCGGATGCATTATCGCCGGTTGTCGTAGGACGGACAATCGTGTCCGTCAAAGAACACAGAGCGACGGACAGGATTGTCCGTCCTACAGCCCCTTGGTATTCATGCCCCTGGAAATCCAACGAATCGACACGCGTCAGCCGGATGCCCAGGCCGCGATTGGCCAACTGCGGGCGAAACTGTCGCCGGCCGGGAACGTGGTCACCGATTCGGGCCGGCAGAAGACGCTGGAAGTTTTCGGCACGCCGATGGCCCCGACAGAAGTCGTCGAGCGGATTTGCTCCGACGTCCGCACCCAGGGGCTGGAGGCCGTTCTGCGATACACGGCCCAGCTCGACGGCGCGCAACTTTCGGCGAACACGCTGCGGGTGCCGCCCGACGATTTGGCTTCGGCCCACGCGCATGCCGCGCCGGCGTTTCTCGAAACCATCCGCCGCATCCGCGACAATATCTTGCGTTTCCAAACAGCCATTTTGCATCGCGACGTGCAGGTCGACGCGCCGCACGGCGGGTCGTTGCGGCAGCGCTATTTGCCGCTCGAGCGCGTGGGCATCTGCGTGCCGGGCGGCGCGGCGGCGTATCCATCGACGGTGCTCATGACGGCGGTGCCTGCGCTGGCGGCGGGCGTTCCACAAATCGCCATCGTTTCGCCGCCCACGCCCAACGGCGCGTACAACCCCGACGTGCTCGCCACGTGCCACGAGCTCGGCATTCGCGAAGTGTATCGCATGGGGGGCGCTCAGGCGATCGCCGCGCTGGCCTACGGGTTGGATGGCCTCGTGAATGGCCCGCTCGTGAAGGTCGACAAAATCGTCGGGCCTGGCAACCAGTTTGTGGCGCTGGCGAAGAAGTATGTGTACGGCGAGGTGGACATCGACTCGATCGCGGGGCCCAGCGAGGTCGTTGTGCTCGCCGATGAAACCACGCCCCCCCGTTTCGCCGCGGCCGACATGATCGCCCAGGCCGAACATGCGCCCGGCTCGAGTGTCCTGATCACGTGGAGCGAGATGACGCTGCACGCCGTGGGGGCGGAGTTGGAAAAGCAGTTGGCCACCGCGCAGCGCGGCGACCTCGCGCGGCAGTCGCTGGAGTCGTTCGGCGCGCTGATCATGGTCAGCGGCCGCGATGAAGCGGCCGACCTGGCCAATCTGCTGGCGACCGAGCACCTGCACATCGAATGCGCCGAGCCGGAAGAAATGCTGGGTAGGATCCGCAACGCCGGCGCCGTATTTATTGGGCCGTATAGTCCTGTCGCGCTGGGCGACTACGTGGCCGGGCCGTCGCACGTGTTGCCGACTGGCGCGACCGCGCGATTCGCGAGCGGACTTTCGGCCAACGATTTTTTGCGGTCGCATAGCGTGATCAATTTTACGCCGGAAGGATTGGCCGAGGTTGCTGACGATCTGATTCGCATGGCCGAACGGGAAGGGTTGATGGCGCACGCCGCAAGCGTGGCGATGCGGCGCGCGAATCCACATTGATTTTGATGAAGGCACGATTTCCCGGCGACCGTTCGGGTGGCGGCTAATAAACGTATCGAATAAGGTCTGTACTCCCTGCCCCCTGCCCCCCGTATCCTGCATCCTTCCTCATGCCTCAAGTTCGTCCCAATATTGCTGAGATGAAAGGCTACGTCCCGGGCGAGCAGCCGGCCGGCGCGGCGACCGAGAAGTTCATCAAGCTCAATACGAACGAGAATCCGTACCAGTGCTCGCCGAAAGTGAAGGCCGCGGTTGGGCGCGTGGTGCAGCAGGGTTTGCAGAAGTACCCCGATCCGCTGGCCACGGCATTTCGCATTCGCGCCGGCGAGCTGTTGGGCGTTGATCCCGATTGGATCCTCTGCGGCAACGGCAGCGACGAAATCCTCACGATTGTGACGCGCGCGTTCGTGGGCACGAGCGACATGATCCGCTTCGCCAACCCGAGCTACTTGCTGTATCGCACGCTGGCCGAGATTCAGGGGGCGGCGTGCGACATCATCAATTACAACGCCGATTGGTCGCTGCCCGCGGAGTTCGCCAAGCCGAACGATTGGATTCGCCTGGCATTTCTGGCCAACCCGAACAGCCCGTCGGGGACGATGGTGCCGCCCGAGGCGGTGGCCGAACTGGCCGACTCGCTCCCCTGCCCTTTGCTGGTCGACGAAGCGTACGTTGATTTCGCCGACACGCATTGCGTTTCGCTGGTGGCCGAGAATGAGAATGTCATGGTGGCCCGCTCGCTCAGCAAGTCGTACGGACTGGCGGGATTGCGGTTCGGCTACCTGGTCGCGCAGCCGCAGGTGGTGCGTCAGCTTCGCAAAGTGAAGGACTCGTACAACTGCGATTCGCTGTCGATCGCAGGCGCAACGGCGGCGATTGACGATCAGGAATGGTTTCAGGAGACGCGCGGCAAGATCATTGCGACTCGCGAGCGAATGACGGCGGCGCTGAAGGAGCTGGGGTTCGCGACGGTCGATTCGCAGGCGAATTTCGTCTGCTGCCCGCATCCCAGCATCCCGGTCGAGCCGCTCTACCAACAGCTCAAGCAGGCCGGCGTGCTCGTGCGCTACATGAACTATCCCGATTGGGGCGACGGGCTGCGGATCAGCGTTGGCACCGACGAGCAAGTCGATGCTTGCCTCGCGCTCGTGCGGACGATGGTGTAGGGCGATCTTCTTCGTGTGCCACTGCTTGCGGCATACCGTTTCAGTCTCGAATGTCAGTCCGCACTGCTCGCTGTTCAACGATCGCATTCGCTGTGAGGCAAGCAGTGCGGCTGTCAATGCCAGCGCTCGTTCCGGCACCGCGAGCAGTGGCACACTGGCATCGCGCAACTCCCACTGGTCGCGACTCGACTGTGCTCGCCGAAGTCTGAAGCAACCAGTCCGTCGTGGGTGCATGCGGTGATGGCGCGAGGCGCTGTCATTCTGCGTATTCTGCGCAAGGGATTCGAATGAGGCAGCGTCTTGTGGCGTGCCGTCGCCGTGAGAACCGATGCAATCCTCACGGGCCGTAAAACCGTTCTGCGCGCTCATTTCGGCATAAGCGGTCGAATCGGCACGGCTGAGTCCGCGCTTGCGACGGCGCATGGCGCGCGGAGCGGTGGTTGGGGGGACTGCGTGTCCAGACGATTCACACAACGTCAACGCGGAAAAAATTCCGCCGCGTGGCTGATCTCGGCGGCGATCTTGCTGGCCGGCGATTCGGCCGCGTTCGGTCAGGCTGCGCCGCTGATGCTCGGGCCGGCGAACTTCTCGGATCAGCGAGTCGCGCTGCAAATTGCACCACCGGCTCAGCCCACGCCGACCGCTCAGAGTAGCCCCGCCGGTCAGGGTACTCCGGCAGGACAAAGTACGGCCGCCGGGCAGAGTACTCCAGCAAGTACAGCAGTACCGAGTACTACCGTACCAGGCCCGGTTCCGGCACCAACTGCGGCCGCACCGTCGACGATTGTCGTTCCACCTGCGACCGTGGTTCCGCAAACCGTCGCCCCCGTGATCGTGGAGCCGGTGCCCGTGATTCCGGTGCCGATCGCTGTGCCACCGACGACGGTCGTTCAGCCGACGGAGGTGATCCCGTCGCCCACGCCGCCCGCACCGCTGCTGGACGACGGCGGGCAAGCCGAAGAATTGCTGCCGCCACTCGAGGAGGAAGAAACTTTCGGGACGGTCGGCGTTGAGCCGTATGGCGGCGGGCATCCGACCGATTGGTCGTGGGGCTGCAGCGGCTCGCCGTATCGCACGAACGGCCGCTGCGACAACTGGAAAGTCGGCTGCAATTGGCATGTGACGGTGGACGGCATCGTGATGTCGCGCGAGGAGGCCGATCTCGATGCGCTGGCCGATGAGATGGAGGACAATCACCAGGGCGCTGAGGACTTAGAGAACCCGGTATTCGAAGACTTCTCCCACGGACCGGGCGGTCGTATCACGTTTATGAGCCAGGTGCCAAAATACGTGGGCTATCAGATACAAGCGGTCTACGAAGGAATCGAAGCATGGAATTCCTCGATTGTCTTTGAGAAGGAGGATTTTGAGCCGGAGTTTTTCACGGCGGTGATTACGACAGAGACAGTAACGGACGTTGACGTTATTACTAACGGAACGCCGGATACAACGGTAACGACTACGGTGGGCCCCGATGGGACAACAACGACAGTTACGGTAACTTCGGACGGCACTGCCACGGAAACTGAGACCGAAACTACGACTACGACCAGCTACGCTCTCGGCCCGATTCCGCTTCAGCCCGGCGATCCGTTCCCGGAAGGTTTCGAGCAGCGGAGCCTCCACTATCGTTCAAATTATCATTCGGGCGAGCTTAACTGGGTGCGCGATTGCTGCAAAGTGTGGCGGCCCTATTGCGGCGTGCGGTACATCAAGTTTGATGACGAGATCAACGACTTCACAAATCAAGAAGTGCAGCCGCCGCTTCCCTTTGAAGGACCGGACAATGTACTGCCCGGCGAGTTCCTGGCCGTCGCCTCCACGGATCGGCTAAATCTTTTTGACATCGAAAACAACTTAATGGGTTTTCAAATTGGCCTGATTCATGATTCTTGGAAGGTGAATCGCCGCTTTGCCCTTGAGGGCTTTGTCAACAGTGGCCTGTACTACAACAAGATCAAGTACACGAATCTGATGGGCATATTCACTACGCAACAAATTGCCGACGACACCAGCACGGTCGGCGTCAATGAGGCTCGGATCGACTTCTCAGATGTCGTCAACAACGACGTGCGGGAACTCTCGGAGATTTCCTATCACGCGGAAGCATCACTGTCGGCCGTTTGTCGGCTCAATAAGTGTTGGGCGCTGCGGGCCGGCGTTCAGGGGTTGTGGGTTGCGAACGTGCATCTGGCGGAGGATGCGTATCTCGAGGGTGAGACCGACGGGCGCAGTCTGCTCTTTCACGGCTGGCACGCGGGCGTGGAGTGCCGGCGGTAATGCGACCGGCTTGTGTGTGGCTGGGGCAGAGGCTCTGCGACGCCCCAGGACTCGGCAACTATCTGGGGCATCCGCTATCGCTTCTACCCCAGCCACCCCGCGCACTGCTGGGCAAGCCAGCAGTGGCACCCACATTAGCGCGTTTTTGGGATCAATGTGGCCGCCGTGTGCCACTGCTCGCGGCGCAATAAAGGGCGTCGTCATTGGGTGCGGCACTGCTTGCCTCCCACAGTCCGTCTCATTTTACCAGCGAGCAGTGCGCTCTTAGCGTGTCGGCGCGGATCAGTGCGCCGCAAGCAGTGGCACACCAACCAGAAATACGCGTTAAGGGCCGAACTCTTCGGCGATGATGCCGGCGACGATGGCGCGGAGCTTGTCGCGGGCGGTTTCGGCGGTGGCGACGACTTCTTCGCCGCTGGTGGTGTGGGGCACGTCGGGCGAGCAGACATTGGTGATGGTGGAGAGGCCGAGCACGCGGAGACCGGCGTGGGCCGCGACGATGGCTTCGGGCACGGTCGACATGCCGACGGCGTCGCCGCCGAAATGGCGGAGCATGCGGATTTCGGCGCGGGTTTCGTAGGTCGGGCCGAGCATGGCGATGTAGACGCCCCGGTGGCAGGCAAAATTTTCGCGCCGGGCGACGGCCTGCGCGCGGTCGCCGAGGCGGCGGTCGTACGGGGCCGACATGTCGGGGAACCGCGGGCCGAGGCGGTCGTCGTTGACGCCCACCAGCGGGTTGCGATTCAAGAGGTTGATGTGGTCGTCGATGACCATGACGTCGCCGCAGGCGAAATTCGGGTTCAGGCCGCCGGCCGCGTTGGAAACAATTAAGAGCTCGATGCCGAGGGCGTTCATCACGCGCACGGGAAATGTGGCCCGCTCGGCGGAGTAGCCCTCGTAACAATGGAAGCGACCCTGCATGGCGACGACCGGCACGCCGGCCAGCCGCCCGCATAAAAGCCGGCCGCGATGGCCGACGGCGGTCGAGCGGAGAAAATGCGGGACGTCGCCGTAGTCGATCGCGGCGTCAAGCTCGATCTCGTCGCCGACGGAGCCCAGGCCGGAGCCGAGGATGACGCCGGCCCGCGGCCGGGCGCTCCAGCGACCGCGGAGGTAGGCGGCGGATTCGACGATTTGATCACGAAGATGGTGCATGGGGATAGAGCGGTAGTGGAGTAGAGGAGTAGTGGAGTAGAACGGGAGCAATCGTAAACCTTTTTTCTGATCTACTCCACTACTCCACTACTCCACTACTCCACTACTCCACTACTCCACTACTC
>JBBDWY010000016.1:0-47747 GCA_040902605.1 Pirellulales bacterium
TTGCAAGTCCAGAGCAACTTTCCCAAGAATATCACCCCAGGGTGTGAACGGTTACGTCTGACAAAGTGATCCCGATCGCAAAGCCATGCCTTTAGGTCGTCATCTGTTTTTTCGACCTCTCGTTTTACCTCTTCCGTGCAGAACACAATGCCTTTGCGAGCCATCGAATCAAGAATGTCCCAGTATTCGGGACACAATTCCATGGAGTAATACTTATTCCACGCTTCAATAAAGACGTTGGTATCGAGGCAGTATTTCTGCGGCACTACCCACCTCCTGGTGTTGGCGCAGCTTCAATTCCAGCTTGCTGAGCCAGTTTTGCGAGGTGGTTGACCTTAACACCCAGGAGGAGGGAGGCGTCTCGCAGCGTAATCCTTTCGGATGCAGATGCGCTGAGAACTACTTGTGTTAATCTGCGTCCGTTTGAATGCAGCTTTTGCAAATAATAAGATGGGCCTCCTTCTGTCTCGCGTTGCTTCTGGCGCTCAGCTTCTGAGTATTCTCGCCATCGCTTGTGGTAGTGTGCACGAAGACTTTCATATTTAACCTGTCGAATAATCTGTCGATCCAAGAGTCGCCTGGCGACAACCTCTTCGCTGACCTTAAAATAGTCGGCGACGCTCTCAATCTGCGCCTCTAGTGATAGCGACCGATCGCGGCCCTCCCATAGAGTTGTGAACCGCCGTTCTCCGAGCAAGGTGAGTGCTGCAGTACGATTGCAGAAAACCTCAATTGCCGCGTCACCTTTTGCTGCATGTTGGCCGATGTCCTGGAGATTTGAGACGCCGGGCTGGTTAATCCATAAATGGACCAATTCGTGAGCTAGCGTAAAAAGTCGCCTTGCATAACTGTCTGTCGTGTTAATGAAGACAATTGGGGCAATGTTGTCAGTGAGCGCTATTCCGCAGGCTTCGTCCGAGGCTATCTTTCCCTCGCGGCAAACGAACACACCGCATTCCTCGGCACGCTCAATCCAAAGATTCAGCGCCTCGCGTCTATCCTTGCATGAGGCTTGTTGATCCAGCGAAATATCTAGTGTCGACCGAATGCTCTTCGCAATGTCGATTTGCGGAGTGCGAGGCGAGACGGAACCTACAAAACTTAGCGGTTCAAGTCCTTCCGTAAGAAGATAATCACGAGCCCACTGTTGTCGGCCTTGGAGCCGCCGAATAAGTAGCGCAAGTTCTGGACTATATCCGTGTTGAGTTGTTCCTGGAGGCGTGCGAAAATCGCGGAGAGTTTCAAAGTCCTTAGGCGGCTTTGGAAGATAAAAAACCGCTAGGGATCGCTTATACACCTCTGCCGCTTTCCTGGCTTGGGCCATTGACGGCTGATCAGATCCATCCTCCCACGCACGAATCTCATCAGCCGGGCGCCCGATCCTTTCGGAGGCAGTGTCAAGATCAAGGCGTGCGCGCTCGCGCGCCCACTGTAGCACAGAAGGTGTGACCATGGCCTTGAGTCGAGACACGGTCAGTTCCCCACTTCATGCGTACCTTGGTGAGAGCGGTCAGATAAGTTACGCATCGAAACGACTCGGAATCTCCGACCGGGCGCACCGCTCAGAATTCGCCTTACGCGACGCTTCTACCCAAATTATGCCCTGCTAAGTGGCCCGTGTCGAATCAGACAACTATGAGCGGTTAATTTGCTACCGCGGCTTCGTGGTGATGACCCCTTCCTCAGGGCTGCTCGCCGTGGCGTAAAGGCGCTTGGGAATGCGGCCGGAGAGGTACGCGAGGCGGCCGGCTTCGACGGCGTGGCGCATGGCGTCGGCCATGCGCAAGGGGTCTTTCGCGTGCGCGATCCCGGTGTTGAGCAACACGCCGTCGACGCCCAGCTCCATCGCGATGGCGACGTCGCTGGCCGTGCCGACGCCGGCGTCGACAATCACCGGGTAATCCGGATCGTCTTCTTTGAGATATTCGAGGCAGATGCGGATATTGTTCGGGTTGAGGATGCCCTGACCGGAGCCGATGGGGCTGCCGGCCGGCATCACGCTGGTTGCGCCGGCCTGCTTGAGCCGGCGGGCGACCACGGGATCGTCGGTCGTGTAGCAGAGCACTTGAAAGCCGTCGGCCACGAGCCGCTCGGTGGCTTCGAGCGTGGCGATCGGATCGGGCAGCAGCGTGCGCTTGTCGGCCAGCACTTCGAGCTTGACCCAATCGGCGCCGGGGTTTTCGAGACCCGACAAAATCTCGCGGCCCAATCGGGCGACACGCACGGCATCCTCGGCCGAAAAGCAGCCGGCCGTGTTGGGCAACAGCGTGTAACGGCCAGTATCGATGAAGTCGAGCAGATTATTGCCGGCCGAGTCGATGAGCCGCTCGCGCCGGACGGCAACGGTGATGCACTCGGTACCGCTGCGCGCAAGCGCCTCTCCCATGATCTCATAGTCAGCGTACTTCCCCGTGCCGACAATCAGGCGACTGGTGAAGCGATGACTACCGAGCCGCAAAACATCCGTCGTTTCAGCTGCGAGTGACATAACAATTCCAATAAGGGTGCAGGATTGAGGATGCGGGATGCAGGGACATGATTCCCTGCCCCCTGCATCCAGCATCCTGCATCCAGCATCCTCAATCCTCCGTCTCGTGACCTCTGTGGCGACTTCCTATCCCCCGCCGACTAGCGTGACCACTTCCAATCGGTCGCCGTCGCGGAGTTTGGTTTCGCCGTGTCGGGCGCGGGGAACGACTTCGAGATTCAGCTCGACGGCAACATGCGGCTGCACGACGTCCAATTCTTGGAGCAGCGCAGCGACAGTGCTGCCGGCGGGAACTTCACGAGATTGTCCGTTTACTCGGATATTCATGCGTGGGCTCTCATGGGGCCGGCGCGGGCTGCGGCGGCTCATCGCGGACAAAGGCGGTGCGAAACGGCTGGACATCGAGCAGCTGGAATTCGCCGTACTGAGTTCTGCCGGCGGCTTGCAGAGCCGAGTTCCACGGAATCGTGTAAGCCGCGACCTGACCGGTGCTCGCCTCCGCCACATAGACAACGCTTTGCGCGAACTGAAAGTTGGCCGTGCCGCGCGGCATGTTGGCGCCGCCCGTGACCATCAGGAATCCGCTGTTTCTCCCGGCTCCGCCGAAATCGGCCGCGATGTTGCGAGTAAAGAACGAATTGAACTTGCCGTTCTTGGGATTGATCACGGCGGCCCGCATGTCGCCCGTCAGGTAATCGAGGAAATACAACGCCTCCACCTGGTCATCGACCAGTCCCGTGGCGATGGCGAATTTATCCAGGCCGTGCGTCGCCGAGGCATGCAGCGGCACGCTCGGCCAGAGGCCTTGAATATTCAGTCCGACCACCAGTCCGATCACAATTCCCGCGCCTGCGCAGGCGGGCCGACCTTTGAAGAATTGATTCATGTTGCCGCTCCTTCTTGCCACCGGATGCAAGATATTGGTGAGGCGCCAAACTCAACTGCATCCTACTGGTTTTCGGCAGGATCGGCCAGCGGCTCCGCTGGCGGAGATTGTTCGGATGGCTGAGCTTTCGGCGCCTGTTTTGTAGGCGCTCTCTGTGGTTGCCCAGTTTGGGCAGCTTGTTGCAATGCTCGCACCAGGTCCGGCCACGAAATGCCAAGTGGCAGGCCCTGCAGGGCTGGCAAGAATGGAACGCCTTGATAAGCGTACTGACGTGCGTTCACAACGCCTTGCACATCGAGCTGCCCGTTGACGATCATATAGCCGCTCGAAGGCACGTTGCGTGCTTGTTCGGCTCGACCGATCTTTGCAATCACGGGCACCGGTCGACTGCCGAGCGGATCGCCGTCGACCACTTCCAGTTGCCCGTTAAGTAACAGATACCCGCCTGGCGGAGCGCCGGCGGCGGTCCGCTGGCCGCGGCCGATCCTGGCGAGCAAAATCGGCTCCCGGCCGAGCGGCTGTTCGTCGACGATCGTCAATTCCTGGCAGACGATGCTTTTGGTCGTGGTGCGATCGAACAGTTTGTCGCGCAGCGCGGCGCCCAAGGCGAGGAACAACAACGGGTAGACGACCCAACGTTCGCGTTCAGTCATGGCAGGGGCTGGGGGCTAGGGACTAGGGGCTGGCGAAATGCACAATTACACGCTATCGGAAGTTAACAAAAAACCACCCGCGGACCAGGTAGGTCAGCGGGTGGTGTCGCAAAGGGTGGCTAGAGGGACTCGAACCCTCGACCTCTAGATCCACAATCTAGCGCTCTAACCAACTGAGCTATAGCCACCGTGGAGTCAATGACGAATGACTGAATGACGAATGACGAACCGGTTATGTACATTCGTCATTCGTCATTCGTCATTTCAGCTTACGGGCCAGCATGGCAACCGTCACGGCCACGCCGCCGATAAAGCCAGCCAGCGCCGCCAGCCAAAAGCCGGGCACCTCGTATTCGGTGATGTGAGCGAGAATCTGGATCATGGCAATTCCCAATCGGATCGGAGAATCGTTGTATCTTCACAACGATATCGTTCGCCCGCCGCTACGGCAAGCTCTGCATATAGCCGTGATACTGGGCATCGAGCTCGTCGTAGCCGACTGATGTGATATCGGCCAGCGATTGCGTGGAATCGCGTCCCGTGTAGACCGCTTCTAAGTACCGAACCAGCGGCTCGCGATAGCGGCCCTGCTGACCATCCATCAAGAATGCCGCCAGCCCGGCCGACTGGCTGTAGAGCTTGGGAAGCTCGGCATGCTGTTGGAGGTCGTTTTTTCCGAGCCGCGTCAGCTCGGCTAGCGGCACATAAAAGCCGTCGACCAACCGCTCCCGCGCCGCCGGCAGCCGGCCGGCCGCCCGTTCGCCGATCGTATAGTACAGACCCGCGCTGGCATCGAGGTGTTCGGCGAGTGTTTCAAAATAAGTGGCGACGCCTTCGACGATCCAAAAATTGGCCAGGTTGCCGATCTGCTTCGCCGCCGGCTTGGATTCCTGAAATAGTTGGTGCACCGCTTCATGGTACAACGTGCCTAAGTCTGCGTCGGTGCCCGCAAAGAAATGCGCCTGGCGATCGGCATCAAAATAGATGCCCAGCGTTTCGCCAATCCTCGGCTGACGGCGCACCAGCGCGGCCGCGTACTCGTCACGGTCGCGATGGTAATACACGCGGAACGGCCGAACTTGTCGGCGCGGTTGCCGGTCGCCGGCAAACAGGCCGCGGACTTCCTTTTCCGAAAGATAGAAGCCGGCGAACAACTGCCGCCACACCTGGTGCAGCCGCTCGAGCCGCGCGGCCAATTCGGCGGCCGCTTCGAGACTGTGGTTCGTCGTTACCAGGAAATGATCGGTCCGGACTTGCCAACCGTTCTTGATGTCCCGCCTCCGCGCCGCATCATCCTCGGCGCTCATCCAGCGCGTGCCGACTAGTCGCTCGCCCGACTCGTAGCGCGGCCGGTCGGCCGCGGCGATCCAACCGAATTTCGGGTGCCAAACCTTGCCAGAGTCGACCATTCGTGCGCCGTACACCGTAAGCCACTGACCATCGCGGTTTTCGTAGCCAAGGATGCGGCGCGCCTCGGCGTGATCGGGGATCTCGCGCAGGACTTCCGTCGCCCATTGAAAGGCGAGCGACAACTGCCCCGCGCGGACGGCCTTCTTGGCCAGTTCAAAAAGTTCCTCCGCGTACTTAGTGCGCGCCGCTCGATACTCGTTGCCCTCCTCATCGGCAGCCGAGTATTGATTGGACGCGACAAAGACCAGCGCCCCGGTTTGGGGCGGTTGCGGCCGCCAACCGGGACATGCCGCTGCGAACTCATTGCTGAGCCGCTCGTATACGGCTAGCAAATCGGCCGATTGCTGTTCCGCGCGCACCGGCTGCGCCATGAAAACGACCGCGAACCATATCGCGGCGCTGGAGGGCCGATTGGGTGCGAAGAGGTTTACGAAGCGGTACACGAAGTCGATGGTTCCGGGATTCGACTGAGATTATCTCTAGTCTACCACATGCCCAAAAGATGGCGTTCCGGCAATGCAAAGACCGTTCCGCGTATTTAGAGGCCGGCGCCATGCTCAAGTACGATCATTGCTGAATCCGGATGGCTGATACCAGAAGTGCTACCGGCAAACGGCAACCCAACTGCCGACGAATGTCTGCCATGGCTTGCGACAACGCTTCACCGCGCCCTTGCTCGTAGTCGATCATTCCTTGGCGAATGTCGGCAATCGTGGCATGGTAATCGCTCAGCGCGTGAAGCGCCGCCTGAAGAACATCTTCCTCGGACGCATACATTCCGGTGGCCATGTTCTGGTTGATGAGCTCGCGGATTTCAGGCGGAAACGCGTAGGACATGATTTGCTTTTCGACCGGATCGATATAACGTTTGCCGTCTTCCTGCGTTCAATAGCTCGCGTGAGGAAACGAGTCGTTCGGAGTCAATTCCAGTTCGTGGCTTTGGCTGTCGAATGTGGCTCGGAAGAATTCCAGGAATCCCGCATATCCCAGCAGAGCAACCTCATCTTCTGGCTGTTCCACCTCAAGGAATCCGACGACGGTTTGCCAACGATACTTTCGCTCACCCTCGGTGATTTGAAGCACCACGCTGCCCGGGACAAGCTGAACCGTGTGCCCACCGACCGCTGACGCCTGACCTGCCGACGCATAATCGATTTGTACTCCAATTGCATTGGCCAGCGATGCTGGAAAGACGGTTTCGTCGGAGCCGGTGTCGACGAGCGCCTGAATCGTCTCGATTCGCCGCCGGCCGATCACGTCGATTGTGACCTCCGGACGATATGGCACGCCGCTGGGCACGGTGGGGGAGGGATCGACTTCGTACGATGCATAGCGAAAGCTCATCGCACGCCGCCCAGAAAACGCACGTCCGCTCGCGGCGCCTTCGCCAGAATCGGCGCTGATTCGCCGGCGGCCTCGCCGGCGCGGCGTGCATCATCGAAGGTTCGTCCGCTTGCCACGATCGCGGTTCGAGCGCGGTTCCACGCGATCCATTGACCGGCGAATTTCCTCGGGACAGTGGGCGCTGGGCGGTCTTCAGTTGCCATAGCCAATCTCCTTTCCACTGCAATTATAGCCGACTCGACGGCGCCAGGTCAGCAACAATTCGCCCGCAGTGCGGCGGAAAGGCGACTGGCTTATCCTGCACGTCGCCGCCGCCACAACAGACCCAAGCCGGCCATTGCTCCCAGCAGCAGCGTACTTGGCTCTGGTGCGGATGTAGCGATAGCGCTGCCACTGCCCAACATGTTGCCAAAGTTGGCACGCCATATGGTGTACTCTTCACTCGTGCCGCTGTTCTTGCGCCACACGACGTAGTCGGCCGCATCGACGGAATCGTCGTGGTTGTAGTCGCCTAGGTCATCTGGCTCAGGGATGCTTGCGACGCGAAAACCAACGCTGCTGTGCTCGATGAACGGGTCGAAGTCGAGCCGGCTCAACGACCACAAGCCGAAGGAGTCAGTGGTCCAGCCGCCGCCGCGAATGGCGCGAGCACGAAAAGTTATGTCGTTCACCAGATCAAACTCTGTCTCTTCCCATTCAAAGACATTGCCGCCCTGGCCCATCGTCCCGTAGGGACTCAGCCCCCCGGCAAGCGTGATGTCAGCAAAGTCGTCGATACTACCGGTAAATACCTGGCCATATGCTGCCGTGCCAGCCGCCGTACCACTAGGCACGGCCGTGGGTGCGGTGTCGCTACCTGTCGGATAGTCGAAATACACGCCGCTGGTCGGATCGTAGTACGCCGCCTTGTACCACTCGTGGGCGCTGGGCAGAAAATATTTCGCCAAGCTGTTGCGGAAGAGGTTCGCCGGGTTGTAGCCCGCGTCGCTGATCGTCCACAGTTGAATATTGGCTCTCGCGCTGTAACCAACTTCCCCCGGCTGAATGGCGAATTTATACGCCGGCGTGCTGCCGGTGCTCGTGTTGAGCCAATTGACGAACCTGGCCGCCTCGAACCAGCTCACGAGCCCCGCCGGTTTGTCGGGACTGTGGGTATTTTGCGTGATTCCGAGGCCGCCTTCGGAATTGGCCTTTTCGATCATCTGCACGGAGATTTCAAACTTGCCCATGCGGTAGGTATAAGGCACCGATCCGGCCGGATTCGGTGCGCCCGTGGTGTCGGCCGCGTTGCCGGGATTGCCGATTCTGACGAACTCAATATCGAACGTGTTGGCACCGCTGCCGAACGTATCACCCACGGCGCGGTCAGCGGAGGCGGTGCAAAATAGGGCAGCTAAGAGATACGCAATCCATCTGTTCGTGACCATCTTACGTTTCTCCGGGAATGTGACGTTCGTGGCGAATCGTGACGAAACAAAAAAAGGCGCCACGAACCTCGCCCCGGTCGCTGCACTTGTGCAGCCGGGTGCTGAGAATCGTGGCGCCTTGTCGTTAGTTCTTACTGGCTTTGGGGATTGGTTGGACTTAAGCGTTGCGCCCGCAAGCTTAACCACCCGCCCCAGAGAATACAAGTAAATTCCCGCCGGCCAAGGTGCCGATAACAGGCGAGCCGCCTGTCGCCACACGCGATACGCTTTCGAAGATCGTCTGGCTGTGGCTCTCATGTCCTGATTTGGCCTATACTTGGGTCATGAGCAGATCCGAAGGCGGAAGAAAGGGAGCCAACACGATGACTACCGCGGAACTTCGCCAAGTCGCCCGCGAGACGCTTGAGAACCTGCCGCCGCAGCAGCTTAAGGTGGCGGCTGAATTTCTGCGATATTTGGACGAGCGCGCCAGCGACGAAGCCACTGAGGAGCTGCTCAAGATTCCTGGGTTGGTGGAGGACCTTGCCGAAGCGGAGCGGGACATTGCCGAGGGGAAGACAACACCGGTCGAAAAACTGCGCCGGAAGTACAAACGGAATGTATAAAGTCGAGTCGAGCCGTCAGGCCAAGCGGTTCTTCGAGCGCGCTAATGCATCTCTCCAGCAGCGGCTGGATCGGTGCTTCGATCGACTAAAGGTTGACCCGCGTGATGCTGGAAACGTCAAGCGTCTCGCGGGGAATCTCCGGGGGCACTTTCGGTATCGCGTTGGCGACTAACGGGTAATCTATCGCATTGACGAGCGGCAGCAGACGGTCTTTATCTTAAAAATCTCGCCCCGCAGTAAGGCTTACGGATAAGCCGGTCACGGTTTGTGACCGGTTCAATGCGGCCGGAATTGCTCGCTCAGCTCCCCGCAAACGCGGCGTCGAACGCCACGCCGCTGGGCTCGAAGTCGAGTTTGCGGACGAAATCGCTGGCCGCGCGCTCCGCCGTGTTCGCGGTCCATGCCGGAGTCTTCCCACTCGACCGAGAGCGGCGGGCACCCCGCACACGGTTTTGCCGGGTGCCGGGTCGCGTAGCCGATCTGGTTCAGCGCGCGGATGATCTCCTCAAAATTCGCGCCGTCGTGGCCTGGTCGCGATAGCGCCTTCAATCATTGGATCCGAGCAGCGCCGTCACCTGAGCGTGCAGCGGCACGAGATTATACTGAATGACGTCCCACACCACGTGGTTGTCGACGATGTCGTAACCATGAATGAGGATGTTGCGAAAGGCGACGATTCGAGGCGTATCGGGCAGTGCGTCTACGATGGTGCAGTCGAACTTTGACAAGCGATTGACCGCTTCGCCGATGATCTCGAATTGGCGCTCGACGGCACTGCGTAATAGTGCGTCGCCGTCCTAATCCGCGAACGACTTGCCGGCGGTGAATTGAAGGATCAGATTCGCTGCCTGGCGAACGTCCTCCAAACACTTTTTCGCCTCAAGCAGCATACAAGAGCGTCCGTGTTGGCTCGATCGCTTCGAGAAAATACGGATTGCGAATTGCCCCGATCATCACTAAATCGACCGGCCGAGACAGGAGCGATGCCAATGATTCCCGCAAGCCAAAGTAGGCATCGGCGTGCTCGCCGTCGGACAGTGGCTGGAACTCGACAAGAAAATCCACGTCGCTGCGTTCGGGGTCGAAACGCTCGCCGACCGCCGAGCCAAATAGCTCCAGCCGGCGTACGCGATAGCGACGGCAAATTTCCGCGATCTGCTCATGATGCTGGACGATGAACGGCTCCATACGAGAATCGTAGCACGCCCTGCCGCGACCGTCAAAATGCACTCGCCGTGTTTCGCTACCTGGTTGAGGACCGTGGCATGAGCGCCTCCGACCTCGGCCGCCTTACCGGCGACCGCTCACTCGGCCCAAAATCCTCAACGGCGACCGCGCGCTGACCAAAGCATTGTTGTGCGCGGGTCTCCCTTGTTGTGCGCGGGTCTCCCGACCCCGCACGTATGTTGACCGAAGGTCTCCGGGCCGCGTGTTCGGCTGCCCCCTTGCCGAGACCTTTCGCTCAATCAGCATTTGCTTTTGGCCACCACTTCCGCTAGGCTATCTGTACGCAAGTATACCACACCAGACAACCCTCGCGCGTCGCCGCGATCGACCGCCGAGCCGCTCGTGGTGCGCTCAGACCTTGGGGCGTAGCCGACGCAATCGGTCTGCGCAAAACCGCGCACCGGGCTTGCGCAGGTGGGGTATAAGAAACCTGGCCCCTTGTGTCCCCTTCCCAAGAATTCGATGTTTCCCGAAATGACACACGGTCCCTCAATGACCTCGAAGAACATGCTTGGGAGGGCGAAGCTCCCGCTGAGCCGCTCACCGGGATTCGGCTTGGCCGGAGCCTCGCCATCTCAGTTTGACAGAACTCGTTCAGCTCTCCGCAAACGCCGCGTCGAACGCCACGCCGCTGGGCTCGAAGTCGAGCTTGCGGACGAACTCGCAGGCCTCGCGGGCGCCGTGCTCGCGGTCCATGCCCATGTCTTCCCACTCGACGGAGAGCGGGCCGTCGTAGCCGATCTGGTTGAGCGCCCGGATGATCTCCTCAAAATTCACGCCGCCGCGGCCCGGCGAGCGGAAGTCCCAGCCGCGGCGCGGGTCGCCGAAGTTGAGATGGCTGCCGAGGATGCCGCTGCGGCCGTTGAGCGCGACGATCGCGTCCTTGACGTGCACGTGGTAGATGCGGTCGGCAAACATGCGGATGAATTCCACCGAATCGACGCCTTGCCAGTGCAAATGGCTAGGGTCGAAGTTGAAGCCGAATTCCTCCCGGTTACCGATCGCGTCGAGCGCACGCCGCGCCGTGACGATATCGAAGGCGATTTCCGTCGGATGCACTTCCAGCGCGAACCGCACGCCGCATTCGCCGAACACGTCGAGGATCGGGTTCCACCGCTCCGCGAACTGCCGGTAGCCTTCCTCGATCATCGAATCGGGCACCGGCGGGAACGAATACAGCAAATGCCAGATGCTCGAGCCCGTGAAGCCGTTCACGATGCCGACACCGAGCTGCTGGGCGGCGCGGGCCGCGTTTTTCATGTCCTCGGCGGCGCGGCGATTGACGCCGGCCGGGTCGCCATCGCCCCACACGTGCGGCGGCAGGATCGCGCGGTGCCGCTGGTCGATCCGGTCGCAAACGGCCTGGCCAACCAGGTGCGAGCTGATCGCGTGACACTGCAAGTCGTAGCGATCCAACAAATCGCGCTTGGCCGACGCGTAGCTCGAATCGGCGGCGGCTTTGTTCACCTCGAAGTGATCGCCCCAGCACGCCAGCTCGAGCCCTTGATAGCCGAAGTCACTCGCCTTGCGGCACATGTCTTCCAACGGCAGATCGGCCCACTGGCCGGTGAACAGCGTGACAGGACGGGACATGCGTAACTCCTGTAAAGTGAGGAACGAGCTGCGAGGAGCGAGGAGCGAGACTCCTTTGTACACTCGCTCCTCGATCCTCGCTCCTCGCTCCTGGTGCTATACTTGCGCTATGCGGCTTCGATTACTCGCCAACGTTGTGCTCCTGTTTGCGCTTGCCACCGGCGTACGTGCCGCCGCGCCGATTCAGCTGGAATTGGCCACCGAGCGCGGAGTGCAAATTACCGCGCCTCACGAATGGTTGCAACTGCTCACCGAACTGGGCATCGACAACGTGCGCATTCGCGCCGCCCAACCGGGCGATCAGCCGCGGGTTGAAAACCTCGGAACCGCCGAGCGGCCGGTTTACCACGCGCTGGGGATTCTCACATCTCGCCATCAGCTGTTACTCCCAGGCGGCACATTTTCCCGCAGCGACCGCGGTCGGCTCAAGGACTACTTCGAACGATTGGCGGCTGATGGAGGCGAATCGCTGACCGCACCACGGGGCATGTTCGGCTTAACCGAGAAGGAAATAGAAGCCGTATTCGCCGATCTTGCCCAACCGATAGATTTTGAAACGAAAGGACAATCGCCACGCACGGTCATCGAACGGCTGCACGCCAAATTCGACTCAAAAGTCGCTGTCGATGCGGAGGGCGATCGGGCCCTTCGCGATGCGAAATCTATCGAAGATGAATTGGAGGGGCTTTCCGCCGGCACCGGCTTGGCCATGATCTTGCGCAATTGCAGACTTGTGCTGCGGCCGGAGAAGTCGCGCGGCCAACCGGTCGTGTACCGCGTCGCCTTGGCCGACGCGGATTCCATCGATTCAATCACTCTGGGGAAAGCGGCCGACCGTTCGCTGCCGCACTGGCCAATCGGCTGGGAACCACAGCAGACGCCCGGGCGAACGGCTCCCTCGTTGTTTGAGTTCCTGAACGCCGAAATTGACGGCTATACGCTGGAAGAAGCCCTGGCGGCGATCGGCCCGCGCCTGAAAGTTCCGCTCTATCTGGATCATGCGGCGCTCGCGGCCGATCAAATTGAACCGGCCAAGATCCAAGTGAGGCTCGCGCGCACGCGGACAATCTACAAACGGGTGATCGATCGCGTGTTGGCACAAGCGCGGCTCGGCAGCCAGGTGCGCGTGGATGAAGCCGGCACAGCGTTTTTGTGGATTACGCGGTAGCGAGCGACGCGGAGCGAGGAGCGGGGAACGAGGAGCGAAACGATTAGAGACTCGCGATTGGCATCGCGTCTTAGCCGCATGTTGCTATTCGTTGCGAAGTGGCTAGGATTGGCTAGCACAAGCGGAAGTTTTCCGCCAAGTAGCCTGCCCTCCGCGGCGAAATACATGCGGAAGGAGGAGCGATGGTGGCACCCGAATCGACTTTACTGCCCGCCGATTGGACAGTCCCTGCTCACCTGCGCAGTCGTCTCGGCACGATCGCCGGACGGCAACGCGTTTTGCACGAAGACGGACACCTGTTGCTAGTCCTTCACGCGCCGCCGGGCGCCGACGATACGCACCGTCGGGGGCGATTCTTTTGGCGCGATCCGAGCGGAACCTGGCGCGCTGCCCCAAAGGCGGAACGAGTTGCGACGCTCGAACAGCACTTAGCCGAATACCGCTCAGCGATCGAGCAGCTTGAGCAATCCGCGGACGAGGCCTATCAGGCGCGCGACTACTTTGCGCTGCTGGATCGTCTGACGCCGCTGACCCGCGCGACGCGGAACCTGTACGAGGCGCTGCAGGAAGCCCGCGAGGCTGTCCGCGATGATCGACAACTCATCGTAGCCCGCGACCAGGCGTACGATCTCACGCGTCGGGCCGATCTGTTGCACGCTGACGCGAAGAACGGGCTGGATTTCGCTGTCGCCTGGCAGGCGGAGCAGCAGGCCGAGAGCAGCTACCAGATGTCGGTGGCGACCCACCGACTGAATCTGTTGGTGGCGTTTTTCTTTCCGATCGCCACCCTGATGACCGTGCTAGGCGCCAACCTGCGTCACGGCTTTGAGGGCTGGGACCGCGCAAACAGTCCAGTGCCGCTTCTGGCAATGCTTGCCGCCGGGCTGGCCTTCGGCTTTCTGCTGACGGGTTTCGTCACCCGGCCAGCCCGCCGGCCGCAGCTTGACCTTCACAGAAGTTCATCCAGTTCGGCTACGAGACGCTCGAAATAGTTGAGTGCGGTTTCAACCGGCTCGGGGCGTGCCATGTCGACGCCGGTGTCTTTCAAGAGCTCCAATGGCCATTTCGAGCAGCCGCCTTTAAGGAAGGACAGGTAATCTGCGAGTTCCTTCTTGCCGCCGCTCAGGACGCGCTCGCTGAGGGCGATCGCCGCCGACAAACCGGTCGCGTACTTGTACACGTAGAAAGCGTTATAAAAATGTGGAATCCGCAGGCATTCCAGCTTCAGCTGTTCGTCGATTGCGAAGTCCGGGCCGAAGTAATCGGCCAGCAATTTGCCATATTCAGTCTTGAGGCACTCGACAGTGAGCGGCTCGCCAGATTCCACCAGTGCATGGGTAATTTTTTCGAACTCGGCGAACATCGTCTGGCGAATGATTTGAGCGCGAATAGCGTCGATCTCGCGGTTGATAAAGTAGGCGCGTTCCTTCTTGCTTTTGGCTCGGCTGAGCAAACGGCGGATCAGGAGTTGCTCGTTGAACGTGCTGGCCACTTCGGCAACAAAGATGGTGTAGTTGTAGTATTCGTATGGCTGATGCTTGGCCGAGAAATAGCTGTGCATCGAGTGGCCTGCTTCGTGCGCGAGCGTGAAAACGTGGTCCAAAACATCGGGCTGGTAGTTCAGGAGGATGTACGGCCAGCCGTCGTAGGTGCCGGAGCTGAACCCGCCGCTGCGCTTTCCTTGATTGGGGTAGCGGTCGCACCAGCGGCCGTGGAGACCCTCAGCGAGCACGCGGCAATACTCGTCGCCGAGCGGCTCCAGTGACGTAACGACTGCATCAACGGCCTGCTTCCAGGTATGGCGGGTATCGAGCTCGCTGAGGATCGGCACGTAGGTATCGTAATGGTGAATGTCGCGGAGCCGCATCTTTCGGCGCCGCAGGTCGAAATAGCGATACACGGCGGGAAGCTTTCCGCGCACGGCCGCGACAAGATTGTCGTATACGGCGACCGGCACGTTGTCGTGAAACAGCGATGACTCTAGCGCACTCGCGTAGCCGCGGGCCTTGGCGTAATACACGTCCTTCTGCACCGAGCTCGAGTACGCTGCGGCGAGCGAGTTCTCGTGAAGATGGAACTGGTCATAGTACTGATGAAAGGCCCGTCGGCGGACGGCGCGGCTGGGCGAGCGCAGGAAGCTGGAGAACGTAGCGTGCGAGAGCTCGACCGATTCGCCGTTCTCATTGCGGCACATGCCGAATTTAAGATCGGCATCGGTGAGCTGGCGGAACACGCGGCCAGCCGCGCCCGCCATCTCGTGCTGCATGGCGAGTAGTTTTTCTTCGCCGCGGCTGAGCGTGTGCGGCTTGTAGCGGATGAGCCGCTCCAGCTGCAACCTGAACCGGCGGAGCGGCTTGGCGTGGACATATTCGTCGAGTGTTTTGGCCGGCAGCGACAGAATCTCCGGGCGAATGAAGCTGGCGGCCTCGGCCGCGAGCGTGGCCGCGTGCTCGTAGCGGCCGAGCATTCGCTGATAGCCGCTGTTGGCCATGTCCTCGGACGTTTTCAGGTAAGCATAGCTGCCCAGGCGCTCGCCCGCGCGCTCGAAATCGCTGTCGAACTCGAGGCATTTAGCGAGCGCGGCAGGGCCGTTACCGAGTTTGCCGCGAAACTTTTCGTATTGAGAGATTTGTTTCTCCCACGTGGTGAACGTCCGCTCCCAATCGTCGTCGCCCTCGAAAAGGCTGCACAGGTCCCAGGTGTCGGCCGGCTTTACCTGGCTGCGGGTAGGAAGTTTTTTGGGCTTAGCCATTGGTTTCATGCGAGTGGTCATGGTAGGACGGACAATCCTGTCCGTCTCGTAAGGCAGCTCAGAGACGGACAAGATTGTCCGTCCTACGTTGGCTGCTTCACCAGCGCATCAGGGCTGTGCCCCAGGAGAGACCGCCGCCGAAGCCGCACAGCAGGAGCAAATCGCTGCGCTCGAAGCGGCCCGCACGCAGGGCCTCATCCAATGCGATGGGCACGCTGCCTGCCGAGGTGTTGCCATAGCGGTCGATGTGGGTTTCAATTTTCTTGCGATCGATCGCTAGCGCATCGGCCGCCGCATCAAGAATGCGGATGTTGGCTTGGTGAAAGAGCCACAAGTCGACGTCGGACGTTTGGAAGCCGCCCGCTTCGAGCACCTGCCGCGAAGAGTCCTCCAAGAGTCGCACGGCCCACTTGAAAACGGGCCGCCCGTCCATTTTGACAAACCACGACGAGCCGTTTCGGTTGCCGGCATCCAGCGGAACTCGTGAGCCGCCAGTGGGCCGCACGAGGAGTTGTTCCCCGGATCCGTCAGCGCCCAAAGTGTACGAAACCAATCCTTGTTCGGCGGCGCCTTTAGCAAGCAGCACGGCGCCGGCGCCGTCGCCGAAGAGTGGGTATGTCTTTTTGTCTTCCGGATTCATCACGCGGCTGTTCGTGTCGGCCCCGATGATGAGGGCCAGCTTGCTCGATTCCGTGGCGACAAATTGCATGCCGGTCACCAGTGCGTACATGAAGCCTGCGCAGGCGGCCGAGATGTCCATCGCGGCACAATTGAGCCCCAGGCGATCTTGTACTGCGGCGGCAGTAGCCGGCAGCAAATAGTCGGGCGAGAGCGTGGCGAGTAAAAGAAGATCGATTTCGCGCCGATCGACTCCGGCCGACTCGATGCACCGCTGGGCCGCGGCCACAGCCATGTCGCTTGTGGACATTTCCGGCGGGGCGTGCCGGCGCTCGCGAATTCCCGTGCGTTGGACGATCCAATCGGCGTCGCAACCCAGCGACGCCAGCGCTTCATTGGTGATGACGTTGTCGGGCAAATAGCTGCCCGTGCCGACGATTTGCACGCCGGTGAGCCGCCGGAGCGGCGAGCGCATAGGAGTTAGAAAATCAGCGTCACTCATAGGAAGCCTGACATGCCGGCGTTCAAGCAAGATTAAGGGGCCACGGCATTTTGGGCAAGAGCGATGCGACGCGCCGGACCTATGCGGTCGCACTACTGATGATCTGGGAGTTGCCCTGCCGGACGGACTTCACGTCCTTTTCTTCCTGTCAATAAGTCGCCTAAGCTGGCGCGGGCGTTTTCAGCGTGTCGCTCCAGTCGTGCGACGATGTCGGGGTGTTCGGCCGACACGTCGGTGGTTTCGCCGACATCGTTCTTGAGATCGAAGAGCCGCTGGCCCGTCTCGTGTTGAGTATAGGCGGCCGGCGTTCCATCTCGCCCCCCCGGTCGGCCGGCGAGGGTTCGGTAGCGATGTGGAACGACAAGCTTCCAACGCCGGTCCCGCATGGCACACAATTCGCCGCCGTAGTAACAGTAGAAAACCTCGTGCGGACTCGTTGCACCAGCTTCACCAGCCATGAGCGGCCAAATATCTTTGCCGTCGATGACGCGATCGGTGGGAATCTCCGCGCCGATGAGTCGGGCGATTGTTGGGAGCAGATCCATCGTGGTTGCCAGCTCGTCGCATTCGGTGCCGGCAGGAATTCGGCCGGGCCAGCGCATAACGCAGGGCACGCGATAGCCGCCCTCGAACATGGTCCCCTTTCCTTCGCGCAACGGACCGGCCGAGCCGGCGTGGTTGCCGTAACTGAGCCAGGGGCCGTTGTCGGACGCGACGACGACAAGCGTATGGTTGTCGATTTCATTGCGGCGGAGCGCTGCGAGGATCTGGCCGACGGACCAGTCGACTTCCATCATTGCGTCGCCAAACAGGCCGGCGCCGCTTGTATCGCGGAATTTATCGGAGACAAAGATCGGCACGTGGACCATCGTGTGCGGAACGTACAGGAAGAATGGCCGCGTTTTGTTACGTTCGATGAAATCGACGGCATGTTCGGTGTACCAGGTCGTGAGCTGTGCTTGTTCGCTGGCGTCGACGGAGGCATCGATGATGTCGTTGTCTTTGATTAGCGGCAGTTCGGGAAAGGCACGCTTTTTTCGTGCCGCTTTCGACGGCAGGTCCGCGAATTCTGGATGATGCGGCCACATGTCGTTCGAATATGGCAGGCCGAAGTATTCGTCGAAGCCGTGCTGCAGCGGCAGAAAGGGAACGTGGTGACCCAGGTGCCACTTGCCGAAAATGGCGGTGGCGTAGCCTCGACTGCGGCAGAGCTCGGCGAGCGTGATCTCATCATCATTGATGCCGTGCTGCGCGTGCGGGCCTAGCGCGCCGAGAATACTCACGCGCTCGGGATAGCAACCGGTCAACAAAGCGGCCCGCGAGGCGGAGCAGACGGCCGTGGCGGCGTGAAAATCGGTGAAGATTCGCCCGTCGGCCGCCATTCGGTCGAGATTCGGTGTTTTGTAACCTTGCGCTCCGAACGGGCCGATGTCGGCATAGCCGAGATCGTCAATGAAAATGATTACGATGTTGGGTCGCCGCCCCGGCGCGCGGTCGGCGTCGTCTTCTGCAAAACAGTTCTGGGTCGCGACTTGCACTGCAGCCAGTGCGGTTGCCAGCCAGAGTTTCTTAAGCATCATCGGTCAAGTGTGGTGGGCAACGAATAGAATTTACGCGGCCTTTGCCGGCCGTTCGTACAGCCAGGTCCCGCGTAGTTTGCCCACTGATTGAATCGCGCCGGTCTCGCGAAGGCAATACGCCATTCGCTGGGCGATCCACCGCGCGACGCCCAATTGCTCGGCAAGATGGCCGGTGTGGAACGGCTTAGGCAGGGCATGCGGCAGCATTTGGCAGAGGTCGGCGGCCGTGCGGAATGAGTGAAAACCAACAACATCCAACAGGCGCTGGTCCTCGACCAGGTGATCGTTGTCGCGACGCCATCGCCGTCGGCCATGGCCGGGGTAGCGCCACTCCTCGATTTCCACCAGCAATACTTCGAGCGTCAGCCGCGGATGGGGAAAGACTCGTGTGAAGTGGACGAGCTCCTCGAACACATCGAGCAGGGTGCCCTGCTTGGGACTGCGGCGGCGCGAGACGACGCGGCCGCCCGCGCGGCGGCGCTTTACCAAATGCTTGCGGACAATGATCGGCTTGACGACCATAACCCGGTGTTCCTTTAAGAGCGCGGCAATTTTGTCGCGTATGGCCGTGAGCGAGGCGAGTTGAATCTCCACGAGCTGGCGTGGCTGCACGACGTCGATCCGGTAGCGACCTAATCGATGCTCGGTGAGCGCGCCGTCTGTGGCATAGCGTTCCTTCAACTGGCGATGGAGAGTGGTTTCCATGGCGGCGCAGTTAGCCCCGGGCGACTCGCCAGTGGCTAAATGACTAAATATCGATGCCGAAGTCGCGGATGGTGAAGAGTGTCGTCAGCTCGTAGCCGCGGGCGGTAAAGGCTTCGCGGCCGCCTTGGAGGCGGTCGATGATCGCCAGCACGCGCTGCACTTTCAACCCGACCTCTTCGCAGCGCTCAATGGCCAACAGACTCGAGCCGCCGGTCGTGACGACGTCCTCCACAATCGTGATCGATTCGCCTTCGCGGAACGGACCTTCGACAAGCCGGCTGGTGCCATGCTGTTTGGCTTCCTTGCGAACCATGACGCCGCGAAGAGGCAGCCCTTGGATGCCCGCGAGCGTGAGAATCGCGGCCGTGATCGGGTCCGCGCCGAGCGCCATGCCGCCTACCAGATCGGGTAAGTCGTCGGTGAGAAGCTCTAGCATGCCCTCGCCCACGAGGCGCGCTCCCTGGGCGTCGAGCGTGATCTGGCGGCAGTCGAGGTAGTAGCTTGCCTTTTTGCCCGAGGCGAGCGTGAAGTCGCCGAACTTCAGCGCCTTTTCGCGCACCAGGGATTTGAGCGCGTCGCGGTCGTACATGCGGACAGTCAACAGTCGAGGGTCAAGCGTCGAGAGCCAATCTCAATCGTCATCGCAATGACTCACAACTTACAACTGACCACGGACGGCTGACAACCACAATTCTCTAGCGCCGAATCACAACCCGGGAGCCGATGGAAAGAATATCCGAGAGTTCCTCGGCATCTTGCGGCGAAATGCGAATCGCGGGCGATCCCGCGTTTGAGTTTGAGGACGAGCCGCTGGCGATCGTGAGCGTCGTGCCGATTGCCGCCTGGCCGGCACTGGGCTCGCCGCGCAGGACGATCGCGCGATCCACGACAGCGGGCACCGGCGTGTATGCCGACTGTGCCACACTAGCTGGGGGAACAACAGTCTTCTGGTCGACGAGCCATTGGCCTTCGCTGACTGCGGCGGAGGACGGCACGGTGATCGGAAACTTGCCGGCGTAGCGGTCGCCGACCATCAGCGTCAACTGCTTGCGACCCAGGTCGACTACGGCCGAAAACGGGCCGCGGACGACCTTCAACTCCTGGCCTGGCCGCACCTGGTCCGCGGCCGCGATGCCGTTGATCTTGGCCAACAGTTGCCAGGGGACGTTGCACTCTTTGGCAATGGTCTCCAAGGTATCGCCCGGCTTTGCCACGTACGCGGGCTCCAACTGATGCTCCGTCGAATAAACAACCGTGCCCGCCAACTGGCTTAACAGCGAGTCTACCAGTTCGGCATCCGTCGGCGTGAGCGAGGGATCGTCGTACCATTGCGACAAAAGCTCGTGTGCACGAGACAACTCGCCGCGATCGAGGCTGGCCTTGATTGTCGGCCAACTGGCGGCAAATGAAGTTTGCGCTCCGGACGGCGGTGTCTGAACGTTGACAGCGGCGGCCGGGTTAGCGCCGAGGTCGTACCGCTCACCTTCAGCGCCTGGCGATTGACGCAGCGGATTCTGTTGCGTCAGTGGCGGCTGTTGTGTCGTCGACGGCGGTGATTCCAAGTTGCTCGCCGCAATTCCGATGTTGGCCTGTGCGGGAGCGGCGGCTTCCTGCGTCGCTGCGACGGGCGGAACATCCGGTGCAGGCCCGGCGACAGCGGCCGCCGGGAGCGCTGTGTTAGCAGCAGTTTCGTTAGCGACGGTCGCGGTGGGGGCGGGTTGATCCGGATAACGTGCCGTCGGAATGTTCGCCGGCAGCTCCGTTGGAAGCGGCGGAACCGAGCTCGTTATCGGCGCCGTCGGCTGCACGGACGGCGCTACTTCGGGCAACGCGGGTATCGGCGGAATAGCCGGCGGCGGCTGCTGGGCGGTTTCGCTGGTGGTGTTAGCCACCGTGTCTGATGACAACGTCGCGGCGGCGGGGCTAGCTGGCCATGGAGGCGCGGGGTTGGTGCTAGGCGGCGCCGAGCTGGACGTTGCCGCTAACGAAGGGACGCCTTCTGGCGATTGATTCGGCCACTCATTGCTCGAGTTCGGTGACGAGCGCACCGGCCCCTCATTGATTTTCACATAAAGAAACGCTCCGACGACGACCAGAATCGTGATCGTGATCAGCGGCCGAATGGAATTCATCGATCGTCCTCCATGACGAAATAAGATTGTCGGCTATCGGCTCTTTCGGATAGTAGCCGCGACGCTGCGCGTCGCCGCTACGGGCGGCGCGCAACTCAAGGGCGTCGGATCGTAGGAAATCCCGCCTCGCGACGCTACTGCGGATCAACAGGAACAAGCGTACTCTCGACGACAGCACTAATGGCCGTTTCGCAGTGGGGTGGCCTCGCATATCAGCTTACCCAGCAATGCTTTACGATCTTGATGTCGCAAAATGCGATATCAAAGCGCCATTGCGGGCACGGCCTATCGCGCTTTGATTTTCGAAGCGCGGGAGCGTTCCTGAACCTGCTCGAACGTCACTAAGCGGTCCTTGTCCTTTGTATCCAACGCCTTAAGGCGATCGATAAGCCGCTCGATATCGCCGCCACACTCGTCAAAAATCCGCCGGCGCGTTTCATGGATTTCGTCTACGATCTCATTTTTCATCATTCACCTACTTTCGCTACATCCAAATCGCTCCTTCGCAGTCTCATATGTATTTCCCACACTTTTCCAGCGATCCTTGTACGGTGTCAGACTGTAACGCCCGAAAGCGGCAACTTTTCGCTCGGACGGACGTGTGCCAAGCTCTGCTTCCAGTCGCAACAAATCCTGCAGTAGTTCTTCATCAGTTATCTTTGTGCCGACGGTAGAACCACCCCTCGGATACGGATCCAATCCGGCAGCTACAACCGCAGCGTTCCAAGAACCGAATTGACAGCCGGCCGTGGTTAAACCGGCTATGCGGTGATGCCGATCAAATTCATCTTGCGATAGCCGATCGACCCCTAGCTCTGCCGCAACCCGTTGAATTTCAGCGACCACACGACGTTGCGCATCAGTGAATTCACTGTCAGCCTGCATTCGAAAAAATACCTCCTTGGGCCTCACTTCTTTGGCCCCACCTCGAACAGCAGTCGTGACCGGAAGAATGATACATCGAACTCCATAAAAAAGTTCACCTGCCCTAGAATGACGGGTACGTCGTTATTGCGAGTCCAAGCGAACGCGAGGCGAACTGATGGAAACCGATCGAGTGTTCCTGTGAGTAGTAGTGCCCGCGCCTCTAACGCCGCCAGATTTCCAGTAAGCCGGAGTGGAATCATCTGCTCCTCCCACACAGCTCCGGGTTGCAATCCAATACCATAGGGCAGAGCGTTGAGGGCCGCCCCGCTATCCACCAAAGCTGACACCGTGACCGAAAGTTCCGCGCGCTGAAGCGTTAATGGCACGTACGGGAGAGCACTTGCCGCGCCCAGAGAGGGATCGACCGCCACATAAGGAAACTGCTGAGCGGCGGCCATTAGGACGCAACCTTATCCTCGTTAAGCGCTCGCAGAAGAATAGCGGCACCATCGAACGCATCGTAAGGCGACCATATTGGCACGGCTTTGTCAGCCAGCTCGCGGGCAATTGCTTCGTCGCGGGCTACGTCGGCGGCCAAGAGCTGGATCAAATGAAGCTTGTCGGCGCGCGGCAGAGCTTCGATCGACGGCATGAGTTCAGGAAGTGTCATTGCAAATGTCTCCCACGACGGTTCGCTGATTCCATACGTGCTACGATAGACCAAGTCGAATCACTGGTCAAAGCTTGTTGAACCGCATTGGTACGTCGTTATTTTGCGCGCAGCTTGGCCCGGATTTGTTCCAAGCGTGTTGCCAGCTCTTTTTCAAACCCGCGGTCGGTGGGGCGATAGTAGGTGCGGTCGACGCCGAGATAATCTTGCGCGGCGACGGCATCGGGGGCGTCGTGGGCGTACTGGTAGCCATCGCCGTGGCCGAGTCGTTTGGCGCCGGGGTAGTGCGAGTCTTGCAGGTGGCGCGGGACGGGCAGGAGGCGGCCTTCGCGGATGTCGTGGCGGGCCTCGCCGATGGCCAGTGTCGCGGCGTTCGATTTCGGCGCCAGGGCCAGGTACGCGACGGCTTGTGCTAGTGTTAGCTGGCATTCGGGCAGCCCGACGAATTCGCAGGCCTGCATCGCGGCGACCGCCAATGGCAGCGCGTGTGGGTCGGCGTTGCCGATGTCTTCGCTGGCCAGGATCACGAGGCGGCGGGCGAGGAAACGCACGTCTTCGCCGCCTTCGAGCATGCGAGCGAGCCAGTAGATGCCGGCGTCCGGATCGCTGCCGCGGATGCTCTTGATCAGTGCGCTGGCGGCGTCGTAGTGGTCGTCGCCGGTCGGATCGTAGCGGATGGCTTTGCGCTGAACGGCGTCGGCGATGAGATCGGCGCGAAGACGCTGGCGGTTAGGGGCATTACTGGAGAGCACGGCGACTTCCAGTGCTCCCAAAGCGCGGCGGGCGTCGCCGTCGGAGACTTCGGCTAGAAACTGAAGCGCATCATCATCGATCGTGGCATCGTATTGACCCAAGCCGCGGTCCTTATCTGCCAGTGCGCGATGGACGATCGTTTTGATTTCCTCGACCGACAGCGGCTGGAATTCGAACACGCGGCTGCGGCTCACGAGCGCGTCGTTCACGGCGAAGAACGGATTCACAGTCGTGATGCCAACCAGGATGACGATGCCTTCCTCGACGTCGGGCAGCAGCGCGTCCTGCTGGGCCCGATTGAAACGATGAATTTCATCGATCACCAGCAGCGTGGGCCGGCCGCCCGCGGCGACCTCGTCGCGGGCCTCTTCCAGTATTTCGCGGACTTCCTTTACGCCGCTTGTCACCGCGCTGATCTGGCGAAAGCGGCTTTCGGTTTCCTGGGCCAACAGGCGGGCGAGCGTCGTCTTGCCGACACCGGGGGGGCCGTAAAAGATCAGCGAGCCCAGCCGCCGCGCTTGCAGCATCCGCCACAGCAATTTGCCTTCGCCCAGAAAATGCTGCTGGCCAACGAACTCGGCCAGCGATGCGGGCCGCATCCGCGCCGCGAGTGGCTGCACCTGTTGGAAGTTGGCGGCTTCGGTTTCAGCGAAGAGGTCGGGCATAGTCATCTACCAGTGGGAATTGAGCGGAGTGAGATTCGGCGTTGCCGCCGACGCCAAGGAAAGCCTCACAAAGGTTCGACCATGCCACTAGCCGGCAACATCCCGGCGAGCGGGCAGGCGTCGCACTTCGGCGCGGTGCGCTTGCAGAACTCCTTGCCGACGCGGACCAATAGCGCATGATATTCATTGTAGAGCGTCGCGTCGGCCGGCAAGGCGGATTCAAAATAGTCTTTGATTTCTTGGTAATCGGCCTCGTAGCCAATCCAGCCGTGGCGGGCAAGCATGCGATGCGTGTACGTATCGACGACAAACGTCGGCAGGCCACCGGCGTAGAGGAGGATGGCGTCAGCCGTTTCCGGGCCGATGCCATGAATCGCCAGCAATTCTTCGCGCAGTATTGCAACGTGCGTGCGAAACATATGCTCCAGTGATCCGCCGTACCGCTCGATGATGAATTTCAGCAAATTCCGCAAGCGTTTGGCCTTCACTTGGAAATAGCCGGCTGGTCGAATCAGTTCGGCCAGCTCGTCGGCCGGGAGCTCATACATCGCGCGCGGCTCCATGACGCAGGCGTTGCGCAAATTGGTGATGGCCTGCTCGACGTTGCGCCAGGCTGTGTTTTGCACAAGCACGGCTCCCACCATGATCTCGAACGGCGATTCGCCGGGCCACCAATGCTGCGCTCCGAAGGCGCCGAATAAACGTTCATACACTTGAAGCAATTTCGATGCCATAGTTTGCCGACTGGCGCGCTCCAGCGCTACTTGCGGATTAGTGCGCGGCCAGTGCAGGTTGCGCCGAAAAGTCAAGTCTGAATTTGCCACAAAATCGGCGCGGTCAAATCACCCTTTGTTCCTATTTTTCAGGCAGACTATAATTGAGCGTGATTGGTCTGATCGCCTTCGTCGATTTCACCATGGTGGATATACGTTGTGTTATCTGTTCGTCCCCGCATCGCCGAATTAGTGTTTCAGCTTTACGGCCGGTCGCTGCATCCCGAGTTGTTTGAAGTGCATCGGACGCGGCAGATCGAGCGTGGCGGCTACAAGGCGACGGTCCAAATCACCAATGCCGGCCACATCGTTACCTGGCAATACGACGGCATTACTTTAAGCGAAGTGGCGGCTTCGGCCCACCATCCGCTGCCCCAGCGCCGGCGGCTGATGTCCCACCGGCTCAAAGGCACCTGCACCGACAGGCTTGAATGCCGCGGCGGAGTCACCTACCACGTTGAATTCTCACTGGAGCCGGTCGAAAAGGAAACCTTTTGGACCTACCAAAAAGAGCTCACAGACTCCGGGGCGCGCGAGGGCTTGTTGCACTGCTTCGAGCCGAGCGGGCGGTTCGGGCTGGGCGCCCTCAGCTATATCAATCTGCAGTCGCGCGATCGCAGCCTGAAGGTGCAGGCGTTTCATACGTTCCCCGACGATTACGCGATCGTGAAGAGCCAATCGGTGTTTGCACTGCCGGGGAAATAGGCAATTGGCCTGCAACTGGTCACTGAAGTGACCAGACCGTCGCGATAGTCCAGTGATTCATGCGGGCTGAATGTTCGAGACAAATCGGGAGAACTGCTCGTTGACGGCCGCGGGGTTCTCCATCGTCGTCATGTGGCCGGCGTCGGGGATTTCAACGAATTTGGCATTCGGTATCGCCGCGGCAATTGACCGCATTTCCTCGGGCGGGCTGATAGCATCATCTGCGCCCACGAGCACCATCGCCGGCACTTTGATCATTGGCAGGAAGCTTGTCATATCGGGCCGCTCGGCCATGCCACGCTGGGCGGCCGCGATCGCCGCGGGCGATGTTCGCTCCACGATGCGGCGGACAGCCTCCACCACCTCCGGCTTGGTTTCAAACGTTCGCCGCGCAAACAGCTTGGGCCCCATCATCTCGGCGACGCGGGCTGCTCCCCAATCGAAGATCTTTTCGGCCATTCTCAACCGATTCGCGCGGGCCTCATCGGTATCGGCGGCTGCCTTGGTGTCGCACTGCACCAGCGCTCGCAGCCGGTTGGCGTATTTGCGCACGAATTGCCAGGCGATGTAACCGCCCATCGAAAAACCTACCAGCAGAATGGGCTCGCGGATGGAGAGCGAATCGAGCAATTCGGCGAGATCCTCGGCGTATTGCTCCATCGAGACGCCGCGCTGCGGATCGGCATTTCCCAGCGACGACTGGCCGAAGCCGCGCAGATCCGGCGCGATGACTCGGCAGCGGTCCGCCAGCACATCGATCTGCGCGGACCACATCGTGTGATCGAGCGGGAACCCGTGGACGAGCAAAACGGGCGGTCCCGCGCCGCGGTCGGTATAGGCAAGTTCGGTAGTGGAAAGCGCGATGGTTGGCACGTGACTAGCAAAACCGCAACCGGAGGTCGGCGCGTGAACTCAGTAAAGACGCCTACTCGGATTTCGCTGCTCCCTGCTCCCCGCCCCCTGCTCCCTGCTTTTCCGCGAGCGTCTTTTCAAAGAGAGCAAGTTGCCGATGCATGACTTGCATGTAGTCGACTTTCTCGATCGCCTCGCGCTGGTACTTCAACGCATTTTTGTAGTCGCCGGCGGCATAATAGCAGCGGCCGAGCGTGTCCAGAAAACTGCCTCCGGCGGAATCGCCGGCGGTTGGCGGAATCAGCTCGAGCGAGCGGTGCGAATAGCGGATCGCTTTCTGAAAATCGCCCTCGGTGTTGCTCACCAGCCAGGCCCATTGATTGTAGGCGGTCGGATCGGTGGGATTCTCATCGATCTCCTGTTGGAACTGGCGGCAGAGGTCGCGGATCCGCTGGCGGACGATCTCACGCCATTTCGGGTCGCTTTCGGGGTGGCGGTACATGGCGATGAGTACATCGGCGTCGGTCCGGTCAAACTTGATCGCCAACTCCAACTCATCCCGCTCGCGCTGCCGGTCATCGGTGTCCCGATGTTGGCACGCGCGGTAATAATGGCACCGCGCAGCCACCGCATCCGCCTCTGGCAAGGCTAATCGACCGCGATAATAGCGGAGCAACTCGGCATACAGCTGGCCGACACGACCCTCGTTCTGAATCGCTTTGACGAGCGGCTCCAAGACGTCGGCGGCCTTCGCGTGTTGCTCGTAGTCGTGCAGCAAGCTGGCGAGATAAATTCGCGCTAGAATCGCTTCATGCGCGGCGACCTGCTGATTGTCGATCGCCCGATGGTATTCCCGCACCGCCCAATCGAACTGCCCATGCTCCTCTAAATCCTTGGCGGTGACGAAGCTTTCCAGGCCGGCCTGCGAATCGAGCTGGGCGGCCTTTTCTGCCAACTGCTCGGCCGACTCGGTCTTGCCCTGGCGCGCTCGAGCCAGCGCCGCATAGTACAGCAGGCGCTTGTTCTGCGCAAAGCTCGGCTGATGTTTGGCGAGGAACTCATCGAGCACATCCCACATTTGATGCTCGATCAGCCATTCGATCAGCTCGATGGCGACTGGCTGAGAGGCCTCAGTATTCAGGCCCACCATCCGGTCGAATGCCCCGAGCATGCCTTGCTTGTTGTCGAGTTGACGATGGATGTCGGCCAGGTTCCATAGCAGGGCCAGGACGATCTCAGGTGAAGTGTCGTCGGCGTTCTGTTCCAGTCGCGCGGCTTCATCCTCAACGAGCTTCTCCCAAAAAGCGACCGAGGCGGCCGGGTCACGAAGTTGCGTCAAATACCTCCGCAGCCACATGGCGGACTCGCGTGTGCTGCCGCCCAACTCGCGCTCGACGACTTCCCGATCGAGACTCGCCGGCTCGACCGACTGCTCGGGGGGCCGAATGACTGCCAGTGCCGCCGTGCGGGAAACGCGCGGCGAGCGGTCGAAGCGGGCAATCCGGCACAGTCCGGCGAGGCCCTCGCCATTGGGAAGTTTGGCTAGCTCCTGCACGCGGCTCAGTCGAGCTTCATCCGATCGATCGCCGAAATCGCGCAACAGGGCGCGGACTATTGCGGAATCATCGTTTTGCACCCAACGGACGGCGATCTGCCGCAACAGGTAGCGAGCGCTGGCAGCCACTTCGGGATCAGCGTCGTCGGTGGCGGCATGGAGCAGATCGAATGCCTCGGGGCCAATCTGGCGGAGCTCGCTGGCGGCAGCACGACGCGTGGTGTAGCGCGCGTCGCCCAGTTGACGAATCAATTCCTCGATGTGCTGCGTGCTGGCCGCCTGGCCAGCTACATCCGCGTTGGGCCGGGGGGCTGCCATGCGCGGCGCGGCTGCCAGGATCGGCCGTGGATCGTCGGCACGAACCATTTCATGAACGACAAAACCCAATGTCAGCGCCGCCAAGATCCAGGAGAGGACGCCGCGACGCGGTGCGAGTCGATACACAAAAAATCTCACGCGGTATGCCCTCTGGCGCCTCGCTTTAGCAACTCATCTCAATCATACGCCAAGTGCGGATGGCGGGGCCAGAGTAATCCGCAGACTAGCCTTTCGATTCAACGCACAGAATACCGAATTGCTTGCCGAGCCGAGTGGGACTGAAAAGCCCGAGTCAGATTATCGGCTTTCCATTCGCTCGATGTATTGGCGCAGGCGGTCGACTTCGTCGCTCACATGGCGGAGCTTAAGCATGTTGTCAACGCGCTTCAGGAGCTCGGCCTTGTTCACCGGCTTGGAGAGAAAATCGTCGGTGCCTGCCTGCACGGCACGCTCGATGTCGCCGAGCTCATTCAGTGCGGTCACCATGAGAATCATGATTCCGCTGGTCGCAGCGTCGCTCTTGAGCTTTTTGCACACTTCGAACCCGCTGAGCTTGGGCATCATGATGTCGAGCAGGATGAGGTGCGGCCGAAATGAGGCGACCTTATTGAGCGTGTCCTGTCCGTCGACCGCAACGGCGGTTTCCACGTCGAGGCCGCTGAGGTACGCGTCCAGCAGTTCGACGTTCGGCTCGTTGTCGTCGGCGATGAGGATGCGGCTTTTTTCTTGGTCCTTAGGCATGACAAAAACTCGAAAACAGGATTAACCACGAAGGCACGAAGGACACTAAGAAGACAGGCTTTGTCATTTGTAATCTTTTACTTGAAAGCAAGAAAACAGACAAATTTGCCACGACGATTCCTTGTGTAAAGCTCTTCGTGTCCTTCGTGTCTTCGTGGTTTACTGGCTGATTACTAGCTCAGTGCAGCGGCGGGGACGGGGAAATGCACACATAGCTGGCGGATCTCCTGGCGAATGCGGCCGAGCACCGCGTCGTCGTTGGGCGATTTCAGCGCTTCGATCATCCAACCGGCGATGGTCCGCATTTCGGTCGTGCCCATGCCGCGGGTCGTCAGCGCCGGCGTGCCGATGCGGATGCCGGAAGGGTCGACCGGCTTTCGCTCGTCGTAGGGGATCATGTTCTTGTTGATCGTAATCCCGCAGCGGTCGAGCGCCTGCTCGGCCACCTTGCCGCCGATTGCCAGCGGCGTCACATCCACCAGCAGCAGGTGATTATCGGTGCCGCCGCTCACGAGTTTCAAGCCGCCGGCGAGCAGCACGTCGGCCAGGGTTTTGGCGTTTTCGATGATCTGACGGGCATACTGCTTGAACTCTGGTCGGAGCGCCTCGCCAAAGCAGATGGCCTTGCCGGCGATGATGTGCATCAGCGGTCCGCCCTGAATGCCGGGAAAGACGCGGCTGTTGATCGTCTTGCCAAATTCCTCTTTGGCGAGACAGAGGCCGGCGCGCGGGCCGCGGAGCGTTTTGTGCGTGGTCGTCGTGACAAAGTCGGCCATGGGAACCGGGCTGTTGTGCAAGCCGGCCGCCACCAGCCCCGCGTAGTGAGCCATGTCGACCATGAGCTTTGCGCCGACATCACGGGCAATCTGAGCGAACTTATCATGTGGGATTTCGCGCGGATATGCGCTCGCGCCGGCCACGATCAACTTCGGTTTGTGCTCGCGCGCCAAGGTGGCCACTTGATCGAAATCGAGCCGCTGCGTATCACGCGTCACGCCGTAGCTGATGAAGTGGTACAGCATGCCGCTGATGTTGAGCTTCATGCCGTGTGTAAGGTGGCCACCGTGAGCCAGATCGAGGCCGAGCACCGTGTCGCCGGGCTCCAGTGCGGTGAGATAAATGGCAGTGTTGGCCTGTGAACCGCTGTGCGGCTGCACGTTGGCGAACTCGGCCCCAAACAGCTGCTTCGCGCGATCGATGGCCAGTTGCTCCACCACATCGACAAACTGGCAGCCGCCGTAATATCGCCGGCCTGGATACCCCTCGGCATACTTGTTGGTGAGCACGCTGCCGGCGGCTTGCATCACGGCCGGGCTCGTGTAGTTCTCACTGGCGATCATTTCGAGACCGTCGGCCTGGCGCTCGACCTCATTGGCAATCGCCTGCCACACCTCGGGATCGTTTTTAGCAATGAAGTTCGTCACGATAGGATGCCGATTCGCGAAAACTCGTTTAGCCGCGAGGCCAGGGTCACCGTAGCAAAGCGCGCAGTTACGCAGACATTGTTGAGGGGCAGCAGTAAAGTGTCAACCGCGGCAGCGTTGTATCACTTCGCCTTGCGCACCTCTTCAATCGTGACCATCAGCGTGCCGTGATTGTCGCCGAGGCGGGCGGGCGAATCGTTCACGCGAAGGTACAGCGTGCCGCTTGTCATGGGCCCTATTGTGGAGCCCACGCCAATGGCCATCGGGTCGGCAAAGCTCGTATCGATTGCGCCGAGTAGCATCCCGAGCGGATTGCCGTTGTGATATTCAATCGTGACGCCGCCCGGCTCGCAGGGCCATGGCTGCGTGACGCCGTCTTTTTCTTCGGAGGCAATCTGATATCGGCCGCTGGCGTTGACGCGGTACGGTCGGCCCGCTTCGAGCCATACGCCGGATGACTGCCAGCCGCGGTCCGCGGCGATAGACATACGTTGCGGCGCCGCGCCTAAGGGCTGGCCACGCTGAAAGCCAATTGCCATCCGCTCGAAGTCGTAACCATGCTCCAAGGTAGCGACAAACGCCTGCCATTCAGCGTTGACTTCGTCCCAATCCTGCTCGTACTCGCGTCTCACGACGTCGTTGAACTTGTTGTCCAACACATGCTGCTGAAGATTGCGAAAGCGCCTCAGGTAGCGTGGATGAGAATCGAGAAACTTGGCCGCGGCCCAGCACCAGGCGTAGGCTTCGTTGCCCAGCTGCTGGCGGTTGTCGATTTGCATTACGGCCGGAAAGGCAAGCGCGTGGCCCCCGTCGCACGCATCTCGAATGAGCTTGATCCGCCCGAGCATGGGCACTTCGGCGCGATCGCGCGGCATGATGCGGAGCGTGACGAGGCCCGTTTGCTCATCGAGCCGATGCGTGGCGAGCAGCTCGGCCGTGCCCTCCATGTACCAGCCGGGGCCGCAGCCGCCGAGAAATGCGTTCATGAAGACGTGCGTGCCCTCATGCAGCAACAGGTGACGCCGATAATAGTCAGTCGGTTGGTCGTACAGCCACAGCTCTGAGCCGATGGAGATGCCGTTGATGAACTCATCGTGCCCGGCCGGCATCATCCCGAGCGCTTCAAACCGGCGGCGATCGCCGATGAGGTACGCTTGGGCTCGCCAATTGTCCGTTTTGGCATCTGGCACGCCGAAATATTTGGCCCACTGCGGCACGGCCTGGTCGAAGATGTGCGGGAGCCGATCGATTTGCGGATTAGCTGGCACATCGGTGTACAGGATCAGGTGCCGAGCGGAAAGCTTTCGAATACCACCTGACTCTGCGCGCGTATCGTTCACCCTCTGAGCAGGTTCCACTGCAAAGGCCTCGAACGAAAAGAAACCTGCGGCAGCGACGCCAGCAAAGAATGCCACAGATGTCCGGCGCACTCCTCGGCTCTCACTTTGGCATATTATCATTTCGCGGCAGCTGCCAAATCGATCACCGCCTCACAGGGCTGCGCGGAAAGGATGAAAATCTTGCCGTCGCCCATGCGGCCCGTGCGGGCCACGTCAACGATCTTGCGTGCGACGTCCTCGGCCCGCGAGTCCTCGACCCATAAGGTGATTTCGACTTTCGGCAGAAATGTGAGGGCGTATTCGCTGTCGGCGTATCGGTCGAGATAGCTTTTCTGCTTGCCCATTCCTTTGACCTCCGCCACGCTCACCGCCTCGAGCGGAGCCCGCCGCAGCGCGTCGAGAATCTTCTCGACCAGGAAAGGCTTCACGATGGCGATGATTTGTTTCATGGGGAAAGCTGTTAGCTGTTAGCCATTAGCTGTTAGCCAAACAGGAAGGCTAACGGCAAGCAGCTCAGCTAAAGAAGTTTTCGCCGAACAGATTCAGCTCCGGGCCGGTTTCCACTTCCATGTCGCCAAGGACTTTCGTTTGACAGGCCAATCGCAGCGTGTCTTCGTTGCCGATGTATGACAGGCATGGAAACGGATCGGGTAAGGGATTATAAAAGCGAGCCTTCTCGATCAGCCCCATCCGGCTAGTATTTTCCATCCCCTTGGTAATCTTCACGCGACAGGTGCCGCACTGGCCGATGCCGTGGCAGTTGATAAACCTGTTGATGCCCGCACCGATGCCGTTGACGCCCTGGTGGACGTTAACGCCGGCTTTGATGGCCTCCTTGCGGAGATTGGCGCCGTCGGGAACTTCGATTTCCTTATTCTCTTTTGTGAACTTGACAATCGGCATATCAATAGACCGTAATCGTAGGGTTTTAACCGCGAGCCGGGCCGTCCTCGGCCCCGATACTTCACTGTACCGCGCAATTTATCGGGCGCAAAGGCGGGACCTACGCAAGCGTCGCCCTGGGGACTCAGCATGAACAAGAAATACACCAAGCACCAACAGAAGATCATCAAGAACTATTACGAGAACCGCGAGGCGATTTCGCTCCAGCGACTCAGCGAGCTCGTGACGGAACTGTATCTGGCTGAGGGCAAGGCCCGCGAGCGGCAGTGGAAGTACATTGTCGGCGCACTCAAAAAGCTCGGGCTTCCGGACGAGCGGATCGAGCACCTGCGAAAAAAGGACGATCCGCGGCTCTTGGCCAAGCTCGTCGAGGAGATGATGGCCAAGCAGAAGTAGAAGTGAGGATGCAGGATGCGGGATGCAGGGGGCGGGGAAGACGAAACAGTGCAATCCCCGCATCCCGCATCCTGCATCCTGCACCCCGCATCCTCTCTGCGGTACAATTCCACCAATGCGGCAATACCTCGATCTCATGCGGCGGATTCTCGACGAAGGCGTTCCGAAGGGCGATCGCACCGGGACGGGCACGCGGAGCATCTTCGGCCACCAGATGCGGTTCAACCTGGCGGACGGCTTCCCGCTGGTGACCACTAAAAAGGTGCATATTAAGTCGATCATCTATGAGCTGTTGTGGTTCCTGCGCGGCGAAACCAACGTCCGCTATCTAAATGAGCATGACGTAACCATCTGGAATGACTGGGCAGATGAGAACGATGAGCTGGGACCGATTTACGGTTATCAATGGCGATCGTGGCCGGGCCGAAATGGGGAAGCGATCGACCAGATGGCCGAGGTAATTGCACAGATCCGCACCAATCCCAGCTCGCGTCGCCTGATCGTCAGCGCGTGGAACGTGGCCGACGTGCCGGCGATGGCGCTGCCGCCGTGTCACCTGCTGTTCCAGTTTCACGTGGCGGATGACCCCGCCGGCGGGCCGCCAAGGTTGTCCTGCCAGCTGTACCAGCGCAGTGCGGATGTTTTTCTGGGCGTGCCGTTTAACATCGCCTCCTATGCGCTGCTGACGATGATGGTAGCTCAAGTCACCGATCTGGCGCCGGGCGATTTCGTCCACACGTTCGGCGACACTCACTTGTACGACAATCATTTGGAGCAAGCACATTTGCAGCTCTCGCGCGAGCCGCGGCCGCTGCCGACGATGCGGATCGATCCAAGCGTCCGCTCGATTCTCGATTTCCGGTACGAGCACTTTCGGCTGGAAAACTACCATCCCCATCCGCGCATCCCGGCGCCGATTGCGGTTTGAGTGGAGACCGGCCGCGATGCGAATTTCGATTCTTGCGGCGGTCGCAGACAACGGCGTGATCGGCCGCGATGGAAAGCTGCCCTGGCATCTGTCGGACGACCTGCGGCGGTTCAAGCGGCTGACGATGGGCCACACGATCGTGATGGGCCGGGGGACGTGGGAATCGATCGGCCGACCGCTCCCCGGCCGGCAAACAATCGTGGTTACGCGTCAGCCGCAGTATCGTGTGGATGCCGACGGCGTAGAGGTTGCCGCGAGCCTCGACGACGCGTTGCGAATTGCCGAGGCGGCCGGCGATGACGAAGTCTTCATTGTCGGCGGGGCGGAAATCTACCGGCTAGCTTTGCCGCGCGCCGACCGACTTGAGCTGACCCGCGTGCACGGGTCGGTAGCAGGCGACACCTATTTCCCTGAAGTGGACTGGCGACAATGGCGCCTCGCTGATTCGGAAACGCACGATATGGATGACAGGAATGACTATGGATATAGCGTGCAAATTTATGAGCGGACGGCAGAGAAGAGTTAACGCATGACAACGGAAAAGCAGCGTTGTGATTGGGGTCCGCGCGGCGGGAACCTCATGGTAGCCTACCACGACGAAGAGTGGGGGGTGCCGGTGCACGACGACCGCAAGCAATTTGAGTTTCTCACTCTGGAAAGTGCCCAGGCCGGCTTAAGCTGGCTGGTCGTGCTGCGGAAGCGTGAAGCGTACCGCCGAGCCTTTGCCGAGTTTGAACCGGAAAAGGTCGCCCGCTTCACCGAGAAGCGGATCGAGCGACTGCTTGCCGACGACGGCATCATCCGCAACCGTCTTAAAGTAAACGCGGCAGTCAATAACGCGCGTCGCTTCCTCGATGTTCGGGAAGAATTCGGCAGCTTTGATAAATACATCTGGCGATTCGTAGACGGCCGCCCAATCCAAAACCGACTCAAGGGAATGAAGGACCTACCGGCGACATCGAAGGAATCCGACGCGCTGAGCAAAGACTTGAAGCAGCGCGGCTTCAAATTCGTCGGCAGCACGATCATTTACGCCCACATGCAGGCGGTGGGCATGGTCAACGACCATCTCGTCACGTGCTTCCGACACAAGGCGTGCGCGCGTCTGCGATGAGAAGCCCTTAATCGCCGCGAAATACAAGTCGTACGATACGCACTTGCCGGTCCTCGGGCACGATTTGATAGGTCACCGAAACTCGCGCCGCAGAGCCGGAAACCGGTACTGCCAATATTCGAGCTGAAAGATCAGGACGCGGTTGCCCCTTTTTTGTCCGGGTCTTCGGCCAGAATCGTATCAACACAGTTGGCAATCTCAATGAGAATCTCTCGGGAGCGGGAATCGCCCGCGATCCAAGCATTGATGAACGACACCTCAACGTCAGCATCCCACACGACGGTGTATCGTGTCATTGCTGAGCGGCCTTTTCAGCACCCATCACGGCGTTCGCCGATAGTTGCAACGTGGTGACGCCGCCTCGCCGTTCAAGCGCTTGTCGCACTTCGTCTTGGTGGTAATTCAAATCAAGATTTGCTTCCGCGTACGTCCAAGCTTCATGATCGGCCGGCGAAAGAACGAAAGCGAGGACGTTACCCTGCGCGTCTCGCACTTCAACGCCACCAGTATTGACTTGCTTCAGCAAGTGTTCAATTGGCAGATTTGCCGTTTCCGAATTCAGAATTAGAGTATTCATAACACCGAGCTCGCGAAATTTACCAGCTACCCAATCTACTTAACTGTATCACGGCTGGACGGGAAAGTCATTACTTTCCCAATTGTCGCCGCACCTGCCGCGAGCATCACCAGCCGGTCGAAACCCAGCGCCACGCCTGTGCAATCGGGCAGGCCGTGCTCCAGGGCGGCCAGCAGGCTTTCGGGCAGCGGCAACGCCCGGCGGCCATCGGCGACGCGGGCGGCATTCACGGCTATGAAGCGCCGGCGCTGTTCCGCCGCGTCCGTGAGCTCGTGATAGCCGTTCGCCAGTTCGACGCCGCGATAATAAAGCTCAAATCGCTCGGCCACATCGTATCCCGCTTCTGTCGGCACAATTTTGGCGAGGGACGCCTGCGAAGCCGGGTAGTGATAGACGATTTCCGGACGATCGCGCCCAAGTTCTGTCTCGACGCGCGTCGCCAGCAACAGGTTGAGCCACTCATCGCGATTCATGCCCCCCGGCACAGCAATGTGGGAGGCTGCGGCTGCGGCGGCCAATTCTTCGATTGTGGCAGTGTGAGGACAAAGATTGAGCGCCCGTTGGAATGCTTCGGCGTAAGTCGTCCGCCCGGCTGGCATGGCATCCAATAGCGCTTGCGACAGTTGGTCAAGCAAATCGATCCCGCCCTGCAGGTTGTCGCCAACCCGGTACCATTCGACGAGCGTGAACTCACGATTGTGCAGCGGACCTTGCTCGCCCGCCCGGAAGGAGCGCGTGATTTGGAAAATGGCCGTTGCGCCGGCGGCCAAGAGGCGCTTCATGTGCAACTCGGGCGAGGCCTGCAGCCAGGACGTTTTCTGCCGAGCGTTTTCCGGCGAGCCGGGCACCGCGGCGGCAGCCGTGGTCGCGCCGGTTATGGGTTCGATGTGCATCTCGGGGATGATTTCGCTCGCCAAGAGGGGCGTTTCGACTTCGATAAACTTTCGCGCGTAGAAGAAGTCTCGCAGTTTCCGAAGCAACAGCGAGCGTTGCTCAATCACAACAAGCGATGCGCCGGGCGCGAAGTCGTGAGTTGTGCGCGGGATCTCCATCGCATCACTTTTACCACACCGCCGCAATGCTACGCACCGCTGGCTTTACACGCGGCTAGGCTCGCGCGGCGCGGTGAATGACGGCGACACACCTTGCCCTGGCAGCAGCGGCGGCATCGGGCAATCGAGCATGTCGCAAATCGCCCGCAACAGCTCCGCTTCCGCGACAATGATCGACGAATCGGCACAAATCGCTGCGGCACACGCATCGACCAAACGCGCCCGCTGCTTTGGCGCCACGTGAGCTAATTCCCGCAGAGCGCCGCTGAGCTCCTTGAAACCGCAGGCATCTCGGGGCAGCAAGCGTATCGCCACGTCGGGCAATTGCCGCGCGCCGGCTTCGAACGCAACCTCGTCGTCGTGCTGGCTCGCCCGGGCAAGTGCCGACAGCAAGACCGAACACGGTTCCGCCAGGCGTTGCAAGCCATAATACTTGATTTGAGGCGGCCGCACCGGTTCGAATTGCGGCCGTAGATGCCGCATTAAGATCTGATGCAGCGCCCATTCGAACAGGCCAAGCCGCTGGTCGGCCCGCACCAATTCTTCGAAGCAGCGAGCAAACACCTGGTATTGCGGCAGACTGAGCGCCCGCAGCGCCGGCAGTGTCATGTCGACCAACGGCAGCCTCGCTCGGGCGTCGAGTTGGTTCATGAACTTGGTCAGCCGGAGCGTCAACTCGAAGACGTTTTCCTCCGCTGCTTCCTCGAGACTGCGGAGCTGCGCGGCTCGAACGTCGGCGTCGCGATCGAGCAGCGATGCGTAGATTACAGCTCGGGCGCCATAGGGCTCGTGGGCCGCCTCGAGAATGGGCCGCGGGATCGAGGCCAACAACTCTTGAACATATTCACGGTGAATTTCGGTGGGGTTGCCGACTTGCTCGGCTGCATGCTCGACGACTTGTGCCGGCACACGCCGGCCAAAGTCGTCGCCCGCCTCACTCGGCACTTTGCCCACGAAACCGGCTGCAGCTTGCTCTTCGACACCCACCACGGCATCCGCCGGCAACGGGGGCGGAAATTGGCCGTCCCATTGTGGGTCGAGCCGCTGGATGCGCTCCTCGAGTGGCGGGTGCGTCGCAAACAGGCCGCTGATGCCTTCCGCAAAGTACATGTGACTGGCCTCGGCGGCGCGCGGGTTCTTGATCCGCGACCCAAACATTGCCGCGCCAATTCGCTTCAAGGCGCCGGCGATGCCCTCCGGATTGCGCGTAAATTGAACCGCGGAAGCGTCGGCCAGGAACTCCCGCTGCCGCGACACGGCCGCCTTGATCAGGTTGCCAAACAATAAACCAATGAAGCCAACCACCATGAACGCCAGGCCGATGACAAGCAGATAGGCCATGCCGTTGCCGCGGCGCGATCGGCTGCGTCCGCCGCCCCGCCCGGCCACGCGCAACAGTTCGCGCCCCACCAAACCCATGAGCAGGATGCCGTGCAGCACGCCAATCAGCCGCAAGTTGAGCCGCATGTCGCCGTTCAGGATGTGGCTGAATTCGTGGGCAATCACCCCTTGAAGCTGATCGCGCGTCAGTTGCTCGGCACAGCCGCGGGTGACGGCAACCACCGCATCGCTGGGCGAAAAGCCGGCGGCGAACGCATTGATGCCTTTCTCCTCGGTGAGCAGAAACACGGGCGGCACCGGCACACCGGAGGCGAGCGCCATTTCCTCGACGACATTCAGCAGTCGGCGCTCCGTTGGATCGGTCATGTTGGGATAGAGTCGCCGACCTCCCAGCCGCTCGGCGACGACCGTCCCGCCGCCGGCCAATTGCGCGATCTTGTAGGTGCTGCCGCCGCCGATCAAAGCCAGGGCGCCCGCGCTCGCCGCAAGGGGAGCTTCCAGCGGAACATCCCCGCCGTCCATCGCACCGAATGCCAAAGCGGTCACCAGAAAGGTCGTGCCCACAACGCCGACCACCGCGAACACGAACATCACCACCAGCCACTTCGTATTGCGGCGGGCAACGTCCTGACGTTCAAAAAAATCGGTGGCCATGCGTGAGTCGAGAGTCGAGGGTCAAGAGTCGAAAGTCAGAAAGGACATTGGCAGTAGTCTCTTTTCGAGAAAGTTAAATTTATCGGAAGGGGACACAAGTGGACACGTTGTTGTATGCCGGTTTGCGCAAGTCTGACTATGCGCTTCGCGCACGAAGCGATCGTCGATGGGCCAAGCGAGCCGGCGCGCAGCGTAAGCGGCGCGGCGGTCTTCAAGTCCACCGAGTGAGGCGAGAACGCGTTGTAATATACGTATGTACATATATCAGAACGCGCGGCCAAAAACAAGGCGATTCGAACAACGGCGTGCGGAACGCGGACTGCCGACACTTGAGCTTAAGTGAACGATACCTTCGGCACTTCGGCGATTTGGGCGTCTTCGAAGTCCAAGAGCTCGGCGTCCTGGCCGTGTCCTAGCATGCCGGCGAATAGAACTGATGGAAATGTCTGCCGATAGGTGTTGTACGCTGTGACGGCATCGTTGTACGCCTGCCGGGCGAAGGCAACTTTGTTCTCGGTCGATGTAATTTCCTCGGTCAACTGCGCCATGTTCTGATTGGCCTTGAGATCCGGGTACGCCTCGGCCAGCGCGAACAGCCGGCCGAGCGCGCCAGACAAACCCTGTTCGGCAGCGGCCAGGGCTTGCATGGCGGCCGGGTCGCCCGGCTTCATCGCGGCTCGCTCCAGCCCGCTGACCGCCTGATTGCGGGCCTGGATCACTGCCTCGAGCGTACCGCGCTCGTGCTGCATGTAACCTTTCACGGTCTCAACCAGGTTTGGAATGAGGTCGTACCGCCGCTTGAGCTGGACTTCAATCTGCGAGAACGCGTTCTGAAAACGATTCTTCAGCGTGACGAGCTGGTTGTAGATTCCTACGCCGAACAACACGGCGAGGAATCCGACAATCACCAGGACAATGAGCACGATCCAAGGGGTCATCGCGAAGCTCCTTAATTAGGACGAGGCCAACATCGCCGCATTTAGCCGCCGGTCGTTGACCGGGGGCTAAGTGTGCCGATAGTTCTACGCCCTGACCGCTTCGGCCCGCAAGGCGGCTGCGCCTGGCGCGCTGAAAGAGATTCGTGCGGTCGATGCCGATCTTGGCTTGGGCGATGTTCCCTCGGCGTTTCCGCGGCCCTCGCGGTCATTCCTCGGGCGCCTTGGCCCGTTCGATGTACTCGCCGGTTCGCGTGTCGATCCGCAGGTAATCGCCGATGTTGACGAAGGCCGGGGCACCAATTTCCGCGCCCGTTTCCAGCTTGACCGGCTTTTGGACGTTGGTTGCTGTGTTTCCCTTGGCGGTGGGCTCGGCATACTCCACCCGCAGGACGACGTGGTTCGGCGGCGTGACGGCGATCGGGTTGTTGTTGTAAACCATCAGCGTGCACTCGAGACCGTCCTTCAAGAACTGCCAGGCGTCGCCGACCTGCTCCTTCGACAGCTCGTACTGCTCGTAGGTGCCGGTGTTCATGAACACGAAATTATCTTGCTGGCGATACAAGAATTGGGCGGGGAACTCGACCACGTCGGCTGCTTCGAGTATCTGGCCGGCACGGTAGGTGCGGTCAACCACGGTGCCGCGAATGAGGTTCTTCAGCTTGCACTCATAGAGGGCGTTACCTTTGCCGGGCTTCCGGAAGTTCATTTCCACCATCAAGTAGGGCACTCCCTCGATTTGAATCTTGAGGCCTTTACGAAAATCACTGGTATTGTAAGTGGTCACGATTGGTCTTCCTGGATCGCGGCTGGTATGTTGGCAAGAATGAATTGCGTTTAGAAAATCGAGATGAGTATTTTATCCACGCGACCGCCCGTTGTCCGCCCCAGATCGGCCGTGCCACGTTATGCGTCGTGGCAGGAAGCCATGAAGGACGCCGTGCGCGATCCGGACGAGCTTTGCCGTCTGCTGGACATGCCGCCTGCCATGGCCAGCGCGGCTCGCATTGCTGCAAAGCAGTTTCCTCTCTTCGTGCCGCGGGGCTACGTGGCGCGAATGCGAACCGGCGATCCGGCCGACCCGCTGCTGCGACAAGTGTTGCCGCTGGGCAATGAACTGGTCGATGTACCCGGCTTCGCGGCGGATCCCGTGGGCGACCGTGCCGCCACGCGGCAACCCGGACTTTTGCAGAAATACCAAGGCCGAGTCCTGTTGATCGCAACCGGCAGCTGCGCCGTCCATTGCCGTTACTGCTTTCGCCGTAATTTTCCGTATTCTGAGGCGCCGCGGTCGCTCGACGATTGGATGCCGGCCATTGACGAGATCGCGAACGATCCGACGCTGCACGAGGTGATTCTCAGCGGCGGCGACCCACTGACGCTCGTTGACGCAACACTCGCCCAAATTATCGAACGATTGGCATCCATCCGCCACTTGCGGCGGCTGAGGGTTCATACCCGACTGCCCATCGTCATTCCGGAGCGCGTGACGGATGAGTTGGTCGAAACGCTGCGCGGCTCGGGGCTGACGCCGATTGTCGTCGTTCATGCCAATCACGCCAATGAGCTCGATGCCCAAGTCGCATCCGCTTTGGCAAAGTTAGCGGACGGTGGAATTGTTCTGCTGAACCAGGCCGTGTTGCTGGCAGGGGTGAACGATTCCGTGGAGGCTCAAGCCGCGCTCTGCGAGCGGTTGGTCGATCTGCGCGTGATGCCGTACTATTTACACCAGCTTGACCGCGTCGCTGGGGCGGCCCATTTCGACGTGCCCGTCCAGATTGGCTTGCGAATCGTCGATGCGTTGCGCGAGCGTTTGCCGGGCTACGCCGTACCGCGGTACGTTCACGAAGTCGCCGGCGCACCACACAAGATCGTGCTCAAATGACCCACGTCGACGCGCAGACGCGCAAAGAACAAATTAGCATCTACGCCGCGGCTGCGGTCGACCGTGTGCGGGCGGAGCTGAAGTTCGAGCCGCGGCGGCTGCGAGCGCTGAGGACGGCGCTCTTCAAGAAGTTTCTTGGCGTTGAAGCGGCGCTGGCGGAGTTGCCGGCCGACGTGCGCGAAGAATTTCGGAAGCGCGTGGAGTTTCATCCACTGGTCGTTGCAGAATACCGCGATTCCCAGCTTGATGGGGCCACGAAACTTGTGCTGCGGACGTACGCCGATTACTTGATCGAGTCCGTCATCATGAGGACCGGCACTGGCCGCGTATCGCTGTGCGTGTCGTCGCAAGTCGGCTGCGCGGCGGCGTGCGGCTTTTGTGCTACTGGGCAGATGGGCATTGCGAAGAACCTGTCGGCCGCCGAAATCCTCGATCAGATCCTGTTGGCCGGCGAACGGATGCAGGCCGAAAGCCGCCATGTGCGAAACATCGTTTTCATGGGCATGGGTGAGCCGTTTCACAACGAGGCGGCCGTATACGAGGCGGTCGCCGCCCTGCTCGCGCCCGAGATGTTCCACCACACGCCCGGCCGCATCCTCATCTCCACGGTCGGCATTCCGGACGCGATGGTCCGCTGCGCGCGGCGGTTCCCGGATGTGAATCTGGCCCTCAGTTTGCACAGCGTGCGTCAGCAAGTCCGGGAGCAGCTTATTCCGCTGGCGGCAAAATACTCGCTCGACGAATTGCGGTCCGCCATCGCGAAGATCAATGAGATCCAAAACAACACCGTGATGATCGAGTACCTCATGCTCGCCGGTGTTAACGATTCGCTCGATGATGCCCGTGTGCTCGCCGCCTGGCTCACGGGGCTTGACGTCCATGTAAACCTCATCCCTTACAATCCAATCGATTCGGCGCCGCATCTGCGCACGACCGAACGGCCTCAGCGCGACGCCTTCGCGGCGATTCTCCGCGCGGCTGGCTTCGTCACGACGATCCGCTACTCGCTCGGCGCCGACATCGCCGCCGCCTGCGGGCAACTCGTCCAGCGCGAGAACCTTCAGATTGCCAGGCAACAGGCCTCTTCGATTGCCTAAGCGGTATGAGCATGGATGAAATCATCGCCGGTGTCCGGACGTTTCAACGCGATATCTATCCGCAAAACTGGGAGTTGTTTGAACGGCTGGCCAGAGGGCAATCGCCCGACGCGCTGATGATTACTTGCAGCGATGCACGGGTGGATCCACAGCTGCTGACACAGACCCGCCCAGGACAACTGTTCGAGCTGCGCAACGCGGGAAATCTGGTGCCGCGTTATGGCGGACCTGTCGGCGGCGTGACCGCCACGATCGAATTCGCGGTCGTGGCGCTCGGCGTGGCGAACATCATCATCTGTGGTCACTCGGGCTGCGGGGCGATGGCCGGCCTATTGAATCCAGAACAACTCCGCGGCATGCCGCGAGTCGCCGAATGGCTAAAACACGCGGCCGTCGTTCGGGAATCCCTCGCCGCGGCCGGTCAGCTTGATGCGCCGGATGCGCTCGAGCGAGCCGTCGAGGCGAACGTCATCGTGCAGCTCGACCACTTGCGAAGTCACCCTGCGGTGGCCGACAAGCTCAATGCCGGCCGGATCAAACTCCATGGCTGGGTGTACCACATAGCCACCGGCGAAGTCACCTCTTACGATGCAAATCGACGCGAGTTCGTGCCGCTATGATAGTGCGTCGGTCAGTCAATATCGCCATATGCAACGCGATAGATTTCTGGCGCATAAAAAGTCCTCACTGGCGTATCTGGCAGCTCCGCCAAAATCCCGACATCCACGAGTCGTTCGACGTCGGACTTCGCCGTTGGATACGTAACTTCGAGCCGTTCTGGCAATTGCGCTAGTTCAATGATCGGCGACGAAAATAAGTCATCGACAATTTTGTTTAATCGGACGCGCCCACCAGTAGCGCCAAGCCGTTGCATGTAATCGTCCTTAATTATACGTAGATTCTCACAACGTTGGATGGTGGCCTTGGCCTGCTCCGACGTGCCGCGAAGGCAGAATTCAACCCAATCCGTCCACGCGACCTTTGCGTTCACGTCAAAAAGGAATTGTCGATAATCGTTTCGATTCTTCTCAAAGAATTCGCTCAGATACAGCCAAGGTTTTGTGAGTTTGCATCGTTGCTGGATCATCATCGCCAAAAGAACTCGGCCAACCCGGCCATTGCCGTCCCGGAACGGATGAATTGCCTCAAATTGATAATGTGCAATAAAGCAGTCGACGAGCGGATCGAATTCATTGGGCGCATGAAGATATTTTTCGAACGAATCGAGACACTCGTCTAAAAATTGAGGAGGTGGCGGGACAAAACGGAACGATGGCCCGATCGCAACCTGGATTCGTCGAAACTCGCCAGGAGCGTGTTCTCGGCCGCGAACGCCTGTGCACAGGATTCGATGTAGTTCGCGGATGAGACGCAACGATAGGGGTAGTTCGGTCGTCGTTCCGTACTGAAGAGACTGTTGATAATTGAAGACTTCTCTCCAGTCATTTGCCGGATCGTCTTCACCGGTCGGCTGTTTCTGATCAATCTCAAACAGAAGCAGTTCTCGCGGGGTCGCGTATGTGCCCTCCAACCGCGATGACTGAATGGCCTCACGACGTTGGATTGGCCTCAGCAGCAAGCTTGAGTCGGGTAGAGTTCGTCCAACACCCTCAAGCAACGCGAGGTTTTCGCGAGCATCGAGAAGCAGGGGCCAGAGCTTCTCAGGAAACTTCCATCTCGGTGGAAGCGCATTGGGAATGTACGCATGTTCTCCGCCTTCTATAGTGATGATCCGTCCGGGCGTATTTTCTCTGAATTTCCGAATGTCCATTTCGAAGTAGATCGATTAAAGCTTTTATTAAAGAGGAGGGTGTTCATTAAAATTATCGCCCAAAAATTTTAATGGAAGTGGTGGTGAGTTAAGTATATTGACATTAAATGACGCAACTACAATTGCTATATACCTTTATGACTTAAAGCCAAGGTAGTTGACGCAGCACAATAGCACGACTGAACCGGAAATTCCGCCTTCTGATTCATAAACCAATCAGGTGAACATTCCATCGCGGTTGATACCGGCGGACGAGCTCTTCTTTGAAGGCGTCCTGGTATTGGTCGCCGGGAAGCTCGCTGCCCGTAATGACGGCGACGTGCGGAACCAGGTCGTCGATCGCGCGGCATTCGAGGTGCTGTCGAAGACGCGAGCCGAGGTCCATCGTGCGCCCGATGTAGAGCGGTTCTTTGGCGGCGTCGCGGAGCAAATAGATACCTCGCTGGCCGGCGTAGCGTGAAGGCTTGAAGCGGCCCCAGATTTGAAACCCCGTGAAATCGCGCTTCGCGAAAACGAAGTGGAACTTTTTCACCTCGTCGACCAGCTCGCGACTGGCTTTGCGGAAGCGCAATGCGGCCCAGCGATATTGTGATGGCTCAAAACCGGACGCAAATCGCCTGGCCATGCGGTCGAAGTACGCTGCCTTTGCCGGGTCGCACAGGATTTCATCCAGCGATGGGCCGCCAAACTTGTCGCTTGTCAGCCGCCAGGCGATTTCCGCAGCGAAGCTGTAGGTGTCGAGCGTCTCGTCGGGTACTTTCACCTTGATAATGTGGCCGCGCTTCGGAAAGTTGCCCGTCTTTCGCAGGCGCAGCAGCTCGCGGTTCCAATCGGCCGGGCCACCGAGCAGTCCGGCGTCGCGGCAGGCTTCGTGAAAGGCCGTCTGCAGTTGGGGACGAACCAGCAGCCAATCGATCGAGTAACCGTCGTGCGCAGCATAAAACGCCTCAACAATCGCATCGCGGATCGCGTCGCGCAGATCGCGCGTTGACGACGGCAATGTTGACGGAGTATCAGCCGCGAGCCAATGGCTCGCCGATTCCGGACTGCGACCCGTTGGGTCGCGGCTAATAGCATCAACGGCTTCCTGATCATCAATCACGATCTCATTCGCGGTAATAGTCTCGAGCCTCCGGCCGTTGGCGGTCGACGGCGCGCTGGCAATCGGATCGGCGGGTCCATCGAGCGGTTCGCCGACTTGAACCGTATTAAGCCGCTCGGTTGCCGCGCGCACATAGTCCTCAGAGAGCTCGCAGCCGATCCAGCGCCGGCCGAGTTTTTTGGCCACGGCAAGCGTCGTGCCGCTGCCGGCGAACGGATCCAGCACAATGTCGCCTTCGCTGCTACTGACGCGGATGATACGGCCTAACAACTGCTCCGGCATCTGGCAGCCGTGGAACCCCTGCCGCTCCTTGAATGTGCCGGCAACGCGAGCGTAGTACCACGTGTCGTCGGTCGGCTGAAAGCCGTCCGGCAGGTCCTGCGGGCGAAGGACCCACGTGTCGTCCGGCAGCCGGCCGGCGGGATTCGCCCGCTTATCGGCATACACCAGCGCTCGGGCCGACGGCACACGAACTTGCGGATCTTCCGCGTTGAACGTGAAGTTGTTTTCGTCCTTAACTAAATGAAACAGGTGCGCATGCGAACGGGAGAACTTTTTCGTGCAGTTGACGCCGAATGTGTAGTACCACACGACCCAGCTCCGCGTAGCGAATCCGACCTGGTGCTCGGCAGCAACCTTCAGCTCCGCGGCGTACTCGTCGCCGATCGCGAGCCAAAATGTGCCGCCCGGCTTCAAGACGCGATAGACTTCACCGATCCACGCGCGGCTCCAGGCGACATACTCCTCGGGATCCTGGCGATCGTGGTACGCGTCGTATTCGTAGCCGATGTTGAAGGGCGGGTCGGCAAATACAAGATCGATCGAGCCGGCTTCGATTTGCCGCATCAAATCGATGCAGTCGCCCTGATGAATCCGGCCGATTTCCAGCGATCGTGGTGTAGCAAGCTCGATTTCGACCGACATGCGGCGCATCCTTCGCTGGTTGTGGAGACGGTGAAAAGTGATTCTCAATATGTTAAAACGAGAGCGAAACCGCAAGCGGCAACTCGCACTCCTGCACAATTGAATGCGGCCCGATGAAATTCGCCATCTGCAACGAGATGTTTGGCGACCGCTCGTTCGCCGACACATTTTCCACAATCCGCAAACTCGGTTACACGGGCGTCGAGCTGGCGCCGTTCACGTTTTCACCGCGTACCGAGCCGTTCGATGTGCGGCACGTGCCCGCCGAACAGATTGTCGAAATTCGATCGTTGGCGGAAGACGCCGGCCTGGAGGTCGTCGGCCTGCACTGGCTGTTGGCCAAGACCGAGGGGTTTTATCTCACGAGCCCCGATCCGACCGTGCGGCGCCGCACGGCCGATTATCTCCGTGCACTGGCCGAGGTATGTGCCGACCTGGGCGGAAAGATCCTGGTGCTCGGCTCGCCTCAGCAGCGGAACCTGCTGCCGGGAGTTTCGTATGATGATGCGGAGGCGTACGCGGTCGAAGTACTCCACGGCGCACTTTCGGCGTGCGAGCGGTTCGGTGTCACCATCGGGCTGGAGCCGCTGGGACCCAAAGAGGGAGATTTCATCCCAAACGCCAAGGCTGGCATCCGGTTGGCCAAATTGGTCGACTCACCCCACTGCAAGCTGCATCTCGACGTGAAGGCCATGTCGAGCGAAGGCCGGCCCATTCCAGAAATCATCCGCGACAGCCGCGAGTGGTTCGTTCATTTCCATGCCAACGACCCGAACCTGTTCGGCCCCGGCATGGGCGACGTCGACTTTCGGCCGATCTTTGCAACGCTCAAGGAAATCGACTACGACGGTTGGGTGAGCGTCGAAGTCTTCAAGTACGAGCCGAGTCCGGATGAAATCGCGCGAGAGAGCATCGAGTACATGGGGCGAGTGTTCGCGGAAGCCTGAGCCTCACGCGCTGGTCGCCCGCAGCTCGGCCAGATGCTGTGCCGAGCCGACGAGCCGATCCCAGTTCGCTTGAATGTACTCGGGCGGTCCGCCGATCTGAGCGACGGTCACGGCCACGTTCTCCGTCGGCACCATTTCGATGGCGTCCCAAGGGCAGACGGTCAGCTCGTAGGGATTCGACTTCTTCTGCGGAATATGAACGCAGACCTCGCAGCCGACGCACCGCTCCAAGTCGATCTCACACCATTGCTGCGTCCCTTTGACGATGCCGCGATCGATCGTTTTGAGCTCGATGCAATCGACCGGGCAGACTTCGAGACACGACTCGCAGCCGGTGCAATTGTCGGCGTTGATCACCGCCAACTCTT
>JBBDWY010000017.1:0-47720 GCA_040902605.1 Pirellulales bacterium
CCGGCCCGGCGCCCTTCAATTTAAGAGACAGCATGTCTTGGCCGGACGCTTACCGGGGAGATGAGTTTCTGGAACGCCCGCCGCGTGCCGTCAAACGTATGAGTATCTGAGAACGGCAGCGTGGTTCAAAACGGGTCCAATATTGACGCGTCTCACTGATGAATGGGTTTTGACACAGTCTCGCGTTGGCGAGAGAGCATCACGATAATTGCCGCCATAACCATCATCCGAGTCGCCGGCTCAGGTACGGTCGCTTTTGAGGTCGAGCCTAGCGTCGCGCCGCTGTCCGCGGTTTGACTGAAATGAGCGCGCTACACATCGATGTCGCCAGTATCCTTTTTGTCATAGAGCTTGCCATCAGCGGCCAGACTTAAACTGGTACAAACTTGCGCTAGGGCCGATCGACGTAATCACCCAAGCCGTAGGTCCGCAGCCGGGCCCAGAGCTGCGCGCGTTGGCGGCCTAAGTCGAGCGCACGAAAGACGGCAATCTGCTCGGAGGCCTCGACTGTTTTGCCTTGTCGATGCAAGTTGTGGGCCAGTTCAATTCGTAGTGCGGCATCATCGGGGTCGGTCTCTACAAGATGTTTCAGATAAGGTTCGGCTTTGTCGAACTGGTTGGCCGTGGTAAGCAATTCGACAAGAATGTGTTGGATATCGAGCCGCTCCGGCGCAAGCTCATTCGCGCGCTCGAGCAATCGGATCGCTTCTTTTTCGTTTCCCTCGGCGCGCATCGACTGAGAGAGCATCAGCAATGCTGGCACGGGATTCGGCGAGCGGTGGATGATGGCCTTCAACAACTCATTGCTCCGCTGGGTCATCTTCCGCTGTCGGTATCCGAGCGCGGAATCGACGATGAAGCCGGCAACTACCGGCACGTTGCCGGCTACCTCCACCAGCTCGTGCAGAAGGCGTGACTGTTTGACGTAATTCTTTTGCGATTCAGCCAGCGTGGCGTCGTGCACGAGGTCGGCCGCGCGAAATAGCTTTTCCGGAAGGTGGTCGGAGGAAATTGGCTCGGCAAAAGGCCACACGCGTGGCCGGAAGCTAGCCAGCAAATCGAATAGGGGTTGTAGCTCTTGCTGACGATGCTGGAAGAAGCTGGCCGGCGTGGAGTATTCGATGTACGGCCAATCATCGGTGTTGAGCACGGCTCCATTGGCCCAACGGCGAAGTTCCGCGTCGCCGCAAAGAAACAGCATTTCGACGCCCGCGGGATCGGCCAGGAGTCCTGCGTTAACGGATTTTGTTGCGGCCAGGCGCTGGCAGTCTTGCATAACTTTGGCTGGATCGAGAACGGCCTCGTCCGACTCGCGATAACCAATGAGGCAAAGGATGGGAAGCTTGGTGTCAAAATCGTTTCGCCAAAGCGTGGTCACCGGAAACGCATCGGCGAATGAGGCCGCGATGCTTCGCAGCTCCTCGACGGTGAGCTGATAGCCGGCGAGCCATTGGGCGAAAAGGCCGCCCGGCGCGAGGCGGTCGTGGCACATTTGAAAATGCTCGCGCGTGTAAAGGTCCCCGGTTCCCGCGTGCCAGGGAACAAATAGATCGCTGATGATCACGTCAAATCGTTCGCGGGTGCCGAGCAGGTGATTGCGACCGTCGGCTACCACCATTTCCACTCGGGGATCGCGATAGAACGCGTTGTTCCACTTCGCGAATTGATCGACCTCATCGACAACGCCCGGGATGATCTCCATCGCCACGACCTTTTCAACGGGGAACTCCAGGGCCGCGGCGGCGGTAATTCCCGTGGCCACGCCGATAAACGCCACGCGTCGCGGTTGCGGATGGAGCACCAAGGGCAGGCGGCCTTGGCGGATTTCGCGATCGGCCCCGCCGCTGGAACCAAGGATGTACTCATGATTCATTTTCATGATGCGATGACCGGTCCGCGTTTCGACGACCGCGACCGAGGCCGCTTCACCGTCGCGATAACTAAGGAGTTTTTCACCCGGCGCCAAAGATTGAAACGTGAGATCCCAGGGACCCAAGGCAAGCCATGCGACCCACACCGTGACACACGCCGCGCAGCCCAACCACCTTCGAACGCCTTGATAGCCATGAAGGCAAGCCATGATGGCGACCACCCCGTACAGCGCTGCCACGACCAGCACGCTTCCCACCACGCCAAGCCACGGCAGCAAGACAAAGCCGGCGGTCAACGAACCGATCGTGGCCGCGAGCGTGTTGACGCTCGTCAACCAGCCGACGTGCTCACCGACCGCCCCCACTTGACGCGTGGCGATTTTCCACGTCGTCGGCAGCACGACGCCGACCAGGACGATGGTCGGACCGAGAAGCAGCCAAGTCGAGAGCGACAATTTCATCAAGCGTCCGCCAAGAGTTTCTGGTCCGCCGAACATCCCGACGATCTGAACCGCTTGGTAGAGAATGGGAGAGAGCAAGATCATGGGAACGGCCAGCAATTGAGTGCGCGCCAAAAAACGCCATGGATCGGTCCGGTCCAGACGCCAGGCGACCCATACCGATCCGACCGCTAGGAAGAGTAAAAACGTGACCAGCATGATCGCAAAGCTGTACACGGAGGCTTCGGTCCGCTGGCTCAAAATCCGCATGTAGGCCACTTCCAACGCCAGCGTGCCGAAACCGGACACGGCAGCGGCGACGAGCGTGCTGATCGGCGGACGCCCTCCGGCACTCGGCGGCACGTCGTTGGCGATTTCGAGAGCAGGCAGGCGTGAGGCCGGTGCGCGAGCCCACAGCAGCGCGGTCGCACCGATCGTCAGGTTGATCGCTACTGCAAAGTAGATCGAACCGTCGATGCCCAGACGTAAGGGCAGAAAAAATCCCGCTAGGACCACGCCGACCACCGCGCCGAGAATGTTGAGCGCATAAAGGAGACCGGTCTGTCGCGCCAAGCGATCGTGATCAGTCACGATCGCTCGAGTCATGAGGGGCAGCGTAACCCCCATGGCAATCGTCGGTGGACCGAGTGCGACTAGTGCCAGCAACAGCCGTGCGGCGCTTAGCACGCCGACATGGCCATTAGTCCAATCATAAACCTCCGGATACCACGCCTCGTAGGCTGCCAACCATGGTCCGACGGATAGCGCTGTCAGTCCCAGGAGGATCTCTGTCCAACCATATAGTCGGACGACGTCGCTGCGGCGCGCCAATTTCCCACCCAGCATGTTACCGAGCGCCATCCCCAAGAAAAACGCGGCGAGTACGGCTCCCGCGGATCGGGTCGAGCTGCCAAACACCAGGCGGAACTCCCGCGTCCACATGACCTCGTAGATCAATGCGGCCACGCCGGCCAACGTGAACAAGAGGTACAGGAGACGCTGGCGCATCGGGTATTCTTCGAGAAATCAGAGTCAAAGTGTTATCAAGTACCAGTTTAGTGGAAGGCTCTGTCCCAGGCAGCATGACGCGGTCCAGGACCGCCGGCGACGGCGTCTTCGGCGGCCCGCCGCCACTTTGGGCATCAAGGTGCGGGTTTCCCGAATATAGCCAGGGATTGTGCGAAAAATAATTGTTGAAAATACTTGACAACCGGCGAAAATCGGGTAAGTTGCTATTCGTCGAGGTGCGTGATTCGAGTGGCATGCTGCGCGCTTGTGTTTCGCAATCTCGGGGTCCGAGAAGACAGGGGCATCGAGATACGGGGTTGAGCTACTGAATTTGAATTGGCCGTAGTGCATGACCGGGCGATATCGCCGTGGAGCGTTGCGGTGCCAACATCGATAACAAGATCGCGTCTGTGGAAGAGTTTCCGCGGCCCGAAGCGTGCTTCGACGCCATGTGTGTCGAGCGGTTTTGGCTGCGGATATTTTTTTGCGCAGCCGTGATGGGAAATACTTGTTAGGCGAAAAGCCTCGGTTTGTTCGACGAGGAGTCCTTGAGAAGAAGGAGAAGCGACTGAAGTAGTGACATATCACAACGCGGACGAAAAATTCCACAACTCGACATGGCGAAGGCTTTGATTTTTCGGTTTTTTACGGAGGGGAACTAATGAACAAGACTACGTTGGGCGTTTTTGCCCTGGCGGCGTGGATGGTCGCCGCGACGGTGTATGGGCAAACCGGCGACATCATCCCGATCAAGACGCCTCCTTTGCGGGACTCCGACATCTATACGTTTCCGATTAGTAGACACTTCGACCCCAATAGGCCGCCAGGGGAACCGCCTCCTGAGTTGCCCGGTGCGGGCTGGGCAGGCGCGCGCGTGAAGATTCATGTGCAGGACCCCACGGAAGTAGATATTGACGCGCTCGTAGCGGCGCCGGGCTACTTGATTCGGTATCCTGGCTCGCCTCATCCTGTTGGGCCCCCGGCAGGCATTTACCCGGTGGTCCCTGACCCGTTTGGTCCGCGTTCGAACAATGTCGGGTCGGTCCCGCTTATCGTGACGTTGATCCATCCGTTTGCGAACCAGTCGGGCATTAATCCGCCGGCTTCCCACGTTGAGGACTTGATGAACGTGGTCCTCCATGCCAAGAACACAAACCTGCGAGGTAACAGCGACATCGACGTGACGTTTATGTTCTCGGATGTCTGGCATACCCGGAGCGATCCCGGTAGCCACATCATCCATTTTCCGGAGTCGGTCCGGATCTGGAGCCACTCGAACGTCAATGATGATCCGTCGAGCTGGGAGCAGTTCCACATTACGCCCTCACAAGATCCGCAGTATGCCAGCTTCTACCGAATCCCCGAGGGTCCGCCGATCGACGTCCCCGACGGGCATTGGGTCCACATCCCGTTTTCACTCAACTTCCATACCTACCCCTCGCCCGGGAGCAATTTCTTTGCTTACATGGCGGCCACGGTGTTAGGCGTGGGAATTGAGCACGTGCCAGAACCTGTGTCTGTCGCGCTATTGGGGATGGGTGTAGCGTGTGCCTCGATCGGCGCGTACTCACGCCGACGGCGGCACTCGCAGCCATAGCGTAGAATGAGGGACTGACAACTATTACCTCTTGATCATGGGAGGGCGGAGCCCCGACAAGCCACCGTAGTGGCGCGGTCGGTCTACGCCCTCTCAGCCAAAACTTCGGCTCTCAGTCGCGAGCTTCGTTTGACGGCGAGGCTCGCGTTTCTTTTTGGCTCGTTCAAAACAGCCTCTCGGCCGGTTATAATCTAGTTTTTCCGCTCGGAAAGAGAAAATGCCCGAGACTGCGACCAGCCGCCCTGATGCAACGCGGCCTCGCCGTTCCAAATGGCCAGAACGGCTCTGGCTCCTGGCGGCGGCGGCGCTCTTGGTTGCCGCAGGTGTCATCTTTGGCCTGCAGCGAATCGATCGCTGGATTCAAAGCGCGGGTATCAGCCATGAGATCGATCCGGAATTAGAGTCGATTGAGACGGTCGACATCTCGCCGGGTGCCTTGGCCGGGTACAACGTCGTGATTATCACGACCGACACAACCCGCGCCGATCACATCGGTTGCTATGGAAATCAAAGCGTGGAAACGCCGGTGATCGACGGACTCGCCCGCGGAGGCATTCTGTTTTCTCAGGCAGTGACCCCCTCGCCGAACACGATGCCGGCCCATAGTTCGCTGCTAACGGGCCTGTATCCATTCCGCCACGGCGTTCGGGCGAATGGCACGTTTCGGCTGGACAGTAAGGTAACGACCCTCGCCGAGCGGCTCAAGGCAAAAGGATACCGGACGGGGGCCGTGATTTCCGCCTTCGTATTGGACTCGCGGTTTGGGCTCGACCAGGGATTCGATCTCTATCACGACGATTTGACGAAGGGGATGCAATACTCGCCGCACATGTTTCGGGAGCGGGCCGCGGAGCTGACCAACGAGCCAGCCGCCGAATGGCTCCGCGAGAACGGCGACCAGCCGTTCTTTTTGTGGGTACACTACTTCGATCCGCATGCCGTCTACATGCCGCCGGAGCCATTCCGCTCCCGCTACGCCTACGACCTGTACGACGGCGAAATCGCTTACGTTGACTCGCAAATCGGCGCCCTGTTAGACCAGTTGGACGCGCTGGGGGTGCGGGATCGCACGCTAATCATCTACACTTCCGATCATGGCGAAGGGCTTGGCGAGCATGGCGAATTCAGTCATTCATTGCTCATTTATGATGCGACGATGCACGTCCCGCTAATTATCCACGCCCCCCAAGCATTGCCGCAGGGAAAGGTCATCGACCATCAATGCTGCCTGATCGACGTGGTGCCAACGGTGCTGGCCCTGTTGGGCGAGCCGGTGCCGGAGGACTTGGACGGTGTGAATTTGTGCGCGCCTCCCAGCGAGGAGAATCGACCAGTGCTGATCGAGACGATTGCCACGATGACGCTCCACGGCTGGGCGCCGTTGCTGGGCGTGCGGCGCACGGATTACAAGTACGTTCTCGCGCCGACGCCCGAAACCTATGATCTCCGACGCGATCCGCAAGAGCTGGACAACATTCACGACACGTCGCCGGAAATCGTCAGCGATCTTAGCGCGAAGCTTGCCCAATGGTTGGGCCAGGACCCGTTCCTGGCGGCCCGCAAGGCGATCGATCTGGCCAACCTCCAGGCCGACAAGGAGGCGCTCCGCCACCTGGCAGCGCTGGGCTATGTATCGACGTCGCAGCCGGATGACGAAAAAGATCAAGCGGCCGAGTTGGCCGATCCCAAAGAGATGATCGGGCATTGGGAAACGGTGCAACATGCGATTCATGTCGACGCCCGGGGCGAACCTCAGGAGGCGATCGCGATGTTGGAACCGCACGTGGCGGCAGTGCCGGGCGACGTGTTTACACGCATCGTGTTGGGCGGTATCTATCGGCGGCTGGGCGAGGACGACCGCGCGCTGGCCCATTTCCAACGGGCGGAAGAGGAGGAGCCGAACGATGCGGCGATTCGCATCGCCATCGGCAACATTTACTTCACTCAGCGCAAATATCAAGAGGCGGAGCAGAAGATACGCGAAGCGCTGGACATCGACGCGTCGAATGGTCAGGCACACATCGCATTGGGGCAGCTTGCCTTGGCACGCGGGCAGGTGGACGAGGGGCTCGCCCATTATCGCAAGGCGATCGAGGTGGACCCGGGGGCGTCCGGGGCGGATGGCCATAACAAGATCGGCTACGTCCACTTATATCAGGGCCGGTTGGAAGAAGCCCGAGAGGAATTTCGTAGCGCGATTGAGATCGACTCGCTCAACGGTATTGCCCACGACGGCCTGGCCAACATCTTGAAGCTCGAAGGCCGCACCGAGGAGGCCATGGCCGAACTCGGGACCGCGTTGCGATTCGATCCGAACCAGCCTCGGGCACTGGCCAGCCTGGCGTCGCTCATCAGCCAGCAGGGCGATCAGGAGAAGGCGTTCGAGCTCTGCGAGCAAGCGCTGAAGATTGCGCCGAAGAACTCCGTCGTCCACAATAATCTGGGACTCATCCATCGCCGGCGAGGAGAACTCCAATTGGCCGAGGAGCACTATCTGAAAGCGATTGAATACGGCGAACGGATCGACGCCGCCCACGTCAACCTTGCGCAGCTCTACCTGCGGCAAAACAAGAACGAGGAGGCTTTGGAGCATTTCCGATTGGCAGTGAAAGCGAATCCTTATTATCCCAATGCGATCGCGCTGGCGAATCTTGGCGCGCATCACTTCAACAAAGGCGAGATACGCGAGGCCCTGACGCTTTACCAACGCGCGCTGCGGGTAAACCCGGATTATTCGCTGGTTCACAAACACGTATCGACGATTTACGCGCTACCGGAATACGACCGTCCCGACCTGACGACATTCCATCTTCGCCGAAGTCTGGAACTGGATCCCGAACAGGATGGCGCGAAGGAAATGAAGGAGCTGCTGGAGCGCGCTGAGAAGGAAGTCGCCCGGCGCGGCACGCCAGCCTCAGTTCCCGGCGCCGACGAAACGCCGGCCGCGATTACAGGCAGCACGTCCTCCACTTCGTCAGCGCCAACCGCTTCCCAGGAACCGGGCGAAGACGAACCGGGCCCACTTGCTCCGGAACCGGCGTCCACTGCGCCTTGAAAGCGAGTCGCGGATGCAACACACACCCGGGTTCCGGCGTTGGAGCTATGTGGGCGCCTGTCTTGTTCTGTTATCCACGATTGCCGTTGCCGGATTAGCCTGGTATCGATGGCAGTCGGCAGCCGGACCGCCGCGATGGAACGTGGTGCTCATCACCCTCGATACAACGCGGCCCGATCATCTTGGTTGCTACGGTTATCTCCCCGCCCATACTCCCGCGATCGACCGCTGGGCACACAACGGCGTTCGCTACCAGCGGTGCTATAGCCCCGCGCCTATGACGTTGCCGGCCCATTGCTCCCTGATGACGGGCCTGGATCCTCCGCGGCACGCAGTCCACACCAACCGCCAGGTCTTATCGAGTGACGTGGAGACGCTGCCCGAGTTTCTCTCGAAGCATGGGTACGCCACGGCCGCGGTCGTCGGGGCTTTCGTGCTGGATCGGCGGTTCGGCCTGGCGCAGGGATGCAACACGTACAACGACGACATGTCTCAAGGCCACGATCCTGGGAGATTCAGTTACATCGAGCGAAATGCCGAGTCCGTTACCGATGCCGCGCTAGCCTGGTGGGGCAAGCCGCACGATCAGCCGAAATTCCTCTGGGTGCATTATTTTGATCCGCATTCGCCCTACGCACCGCCCGATTATGATCCGGCCTTTTCACCCTTTAAGCCGTACGACGCCGAGATTGCCTTCGTCAACCGACATTTGGAGAGGCTGCTGTCGGCCGTAAACGCGGCATCGCAGGATACGCTCGTGGTGTTAACGGCCGATCATGGCGAGGGACTCGGCGAGCATGGTGAGCAGACTCACGGGCTGTTTGCGTACGACAGCACGTTGCGAGTCCCGCTGATCGTTCAGTTTCCTGACCGCCGGGGGGCCGGGAAATTGGTCGCTGAGCCGGTAAGCCTGGTGGACGTGATGCCGTCGGTATTAAATTGGCTCGGATTCCCAGTGCCCGAGGATTTGGACGGCCGCCCCCTGCCGTTGCCTGATGAACTGACGACGGTGTCGGCGAAAGAACCGCGGGCCATCTACTTCGAGAACGAATACGTCGCGAGGAGTTACGGATGGAGTCCGCTGCGTGGAATCATTGCCGGCAACTGGAAATTAATCGAGGCGCCGCGCCCGGAGCTCTATGACTTGGCCAATGATCCGCGGGAACTTGATAATCGGTTCGATCCCAACGATCCCCATTTGCGAAAACTGAGCGAGGAGCTGGCGAATGTCCTGGCTCGACAATCGCAATTCCAAGCAGCGTCGGCGGCTGCAACTGAGCTGGACGAACTTTCGCTGCGGAAGCTGCGGTCGCTCGGATACGTCGCCGAATCGACCACACGAGCCGACGATGCAGAGGCGAGCCGGCAAAATCGAGCACCGGACCCGAAGGATATGGTGGGCATCTATGATCAGATTCACTTGGCGATGGCGCACGTGACTGAGGGACAAGTGGCCGAGGGCGTCGCGCTGCTCGCTGCGATTATCGACGACCCCCAGCATCAACCTCCTTCCGCACGTGCCGTTCGAACGCTGGCGGCCTTGGTCGTCGAGGATCGCGCGGCTCGGCCGGACGGCATTCCGTGCCTCCAGCGGATGATCGAACGGCAAGAATGGCGAACCGTGGATCAATCGGTGTACGAGTCGCTCGGCGTCGCCCTGATCGACGAGGGACGCCAGGCGGAGGCCGTTCGTCATCTGCGGCGACTCGTCACGTTGCAGCCCGATCATGCCGCCGCACATTACCTGCTGGGCGGGGCGTATCGGGAGGTAGGCGATAACGGTCTGGCGGCCGAGAGTTTCCAACGAGCGATCCAGTTCACGGACCAACGGGACGAGCGTCCGAAATGGCTCGAAGATGCCAAATTGCAATTGGACAGGATTGGGCGGCAGCAAAGAGAAGCGAAAGCCGCTGAGAAGTTCCTCGATGAACCCAAAACGCCCGGGTAGCGGTAGGCCGGCGACGCGCGGGGCGAATGCACCCATCCTGCTACCCGTGTGGTTCAGTGTTGCGGGAACCGATGACGGCTATAATGAGAATTTGACGACGTCGGAAACGCCGCGATACGGCGATGAATTCAATTGACGTGGTGGCTGGTGGCCGTGAACGCTTCTCAATCTGCCGCGATCACGATCGTTTCCGGCCTGCCCCGCGCGGGAACCTCGCTGCTCATGCAAATGCTGGAAGCGGGCGGGCTGCCGGTGTTGACCGACGGTGTGCGGGAGTCCGACGACGACAACCTTCGGGGTTACTACGAATACGAACCGGTGAAGAGTACGCGGCGCGACGCGTCATGGCTTCAGCACGCGGCGGGGAAAGCGGTCAAGGTCGTGTATTTGTTGCTCAAGGATTTGCCGATGCAGTACGAGTACCACGTCATCTTCACGCGGCGGGACCTGCAGGAAGTCGTGCGCTCGCAGCAGGTAATGCTCGACCGCCGCGGAGAGCGAGGGGCCAACCTGGGTTCGCAGGAAATGGTGCGAACTTTTCAGCGACAATTGCAGGCGCTGGAAGATTGGCTCAATCAGCGCCGTAATTTTCGCCGGCTCGATGTTCCATACCGCGAAGTGCTCGCCGATCCGCGCGCTCAGTCCCGGCGGATGGCCGAATTCTTAGGCGTTCCTCTGGATATTGAAGCCATGGCCGCGGTGGTCGAGCCATCCCTGTATCGGCAGCGGTTGAGCTGAGCCGACACAACCTTGATCTCGCCATGACGAAGCTACCACGTGCCGTTGACGAAACATTTGCTTGTTGCTCGAGTTGGCGACAACGCGTCCAACTCGTTGTGGGACTCTTGATTTGCGCTGCCGCGGTGACGAGCGAAATTCTCACCGACGCGCATGCTCACGGCGTGTACGAAGCCTATATCGGCCCGGGCGCCGGCATCGCGTTGGTTGGCTCGTTCCTCGCGGTGCTGCTGGCGATGTTCTCGGCGATGGTGGCGCTGGCGACCTGGCCCATTCGATGGCTGTGGCGTCGTCTGCGCGGCCGTCGAGCGCGCGCCCGGGCAAAAGTTTCCCGCGTCGTGATTTTGGGGCTCGACGGTCTTGATCCACAGTTGGTCGACCAGTTCATGGCTGCCGGCCTGCTGCCAAACCTTGCTCGGTTGCGCGATACGGGGACTTATACGCGCTTAGGCACGACCTGGCCGCCGTTGTCGCCAGTAGCCTGGTCGTCGTTCAGCACGGGAACGAATCCCGGCAAGCACAACATTTTCGATTTCATCAGTCGCAAGCGATCCGATTACCGGCCGCGGATGTCGTCGGTGCGCATTCATCCGCCGCGCCGCACCATACGCCTCGGCAAGCTGCGCTTGCCCTTGTCGCAACCGCGGATCGAGGGCCTGCGCAAGAGCAAACCGTTCTGGGCGGTGTTGGGCGAGGCCGGCGTATTCAGCGCGGTGCTCCGCGTGCCGATCACGTTTCCGCCGGACCGGTTCCGTGGCGTGCAGCTTTCGGCGATGTGCGTTCCGGACTTGCGCGGCACGCAGGGGACGTTCGCGTACTTCACTGAAAACGGCGCCGGCGGAGTGACCAGCGACGGCGACCTGGGCGGCGAGCGGATTGCCGTCCAGCGCAACGGCTCCGCCGTCCATGCACGGCTGCCCGGACCTCACAATCCACTCCGCGACGGCGAACCGCGCGTCAGCCTGCCGTTGAAAGTCGTGGCCGGCAAAAATGGCGGCGCCCAGCTTCACGTTGGTCGCGAGAGGGTGGCGCTCGTCCCGAATAAGTACACCGATTGGGTGCGGCTGTCATTCCCGCTGGCTCCTGGGGTAAAGGCCCGCGGCGTGTGCCGGTTCTTGTTGAAGCGGTTCCAGCCGCCGTTCGAAATGTACGCGACACCGGTCAACATTGACCCGGATAAGCCCGTGATGCCGATTTCGCATCCCAAGGTATACGCGCCTTACCTGGCGAAGAAACTGGGTTCGTACGCCACGCTCGGTTTGGCGGAGGATACCTGGTCGCTTTCCGAGGGTGTGATCGACGAGGACGCTTTTTTGAAGCAAGCCTACGACATCGACAATGAACGCCAGGCGATGTTTTTCGATGCGCTCGCCAGCGCACGGCGCGGCCTGGTGGCGTGCGTGTTCGACGGGCCGGACCGCATCCAACACATGTTCTGGCGCTTTCAGGATGAGGCGCATCCGGCCCGCGGCAACGACCCGCAGAAAATCGCGGCGCATCGCGATGTAATCCGCGAACTCTATGTGCGGATGGACGAGCTCGTCGGCCGAACGCGCGAGGCCGTCGGCGAAGGGGCGGCCCTGGTCGTTATGTCGGATCACGGCTTCAAGCCGTTTCGTCGCGGCGTGGACTTGAACGCCTGGCTGCTGGCCAATGGCTATTTGACGCTCAAGGACAACGCGAAATCGTCGAGCAAGGCGTACTTGGAGAATGTCGATTGGCGCGGCACGCGGGCTTATGCCATTGGACTGGCGGGGATTTTCATCAACCAGCGGGGCCGCGAAGCACAGGGCATCGTGGCTGCGGGCGACGAAATGCGCCGGCTGGTTGACGAGCTGCGCGCAAGGCTGAGCGGAATGCGGGATGATGAGCGTGACGAAGTCGCGATCCATGAGGCCGTCAGGCGCGAGGACGTGTATCACGGGCCGTACGTCGACGAAGCGCCGGATCTGGTGATTGGCTACAATGTCGGCTATCGGGTGAGCTGGGATGCGGCCAACGGAAGGTGCGGGGCGAGCGTGTTCTCAGACAACACCAAGGCTTGGAGCGGCGACCATTGCATTCACCCGGACCTGGTGCCGGGAGTGTTGTTCAGCAACTTTCGCCTGCGCGGCGAAGGGGCAAATATCGTCGATCTGGCGCCGACAGCGCTGGATTGGTTGGGTGTCGAGCGACCGGCGTATTTGGACGGGCATTCGCTGCTAATGGCTGACTAACCGGGGCATACGATGCGGCGTCGCGAATTTGTCAAATTGGTCGCAACCTCGGCCGGTGCCACGCTCTTGACCTCGTGCGGTGGCACAGCGGGCGAATCGCCACCCTCAGGCCGGCGCGTACTGGTCGTTGCGTTCGATGGTCTCGATCCGCGAATTCTGCGGTCGCTGATGGCGACGGGCCGGTTGCCGAATTTCTCGCGTCTCGCGCAGGTCGGATCGTTCCAGCAAATTGCCACCAGCACTCCGCCACATACGCCCGTCGCCTTTTCGAGCATCATCAGCGGCACTGACCCCGGCACGCACCAAATCTTCGACTTCATTCATCGCGATCCGAAGCCTGACACGAACGCGCCACTTCGACCGTATTTTTCAACGGCCGAAGCAGACTCCTCCGAGCATCAACGGGCGATTTCGTTGGGAGGGTGGCGCCTGCCGCTTTCCGGCGGTGGCGTGCGATTGCTGCGGCAGGGCAAATCGTTCTGGGATTATCTGGTCGCGCGGGGAATCGACACCGACATCTACTATCTTCCCGCCAATTACCCGCCCCAGTCGCCGCAAGGGCCCGGACGATTTCGCGCGATTAGCGGGATGGGTACGCCCGACCTGTTGGGCACGTACGGCGAATTCACCCTGTTCACGCCGGATGCGCCGCGACGTGGGCGCACCGTGGGCGGAGGACGATTCGCGTACCTCGAATTGGTCGGCGACCGCGGCAGCGCCGAGCTTATCGGTCCCCCGAATTTTCTGCGCCAACCGGGTGCATCCGGGGAGGCCGAGCCGATGAAGGCGGCAATCGAAATTGTCCGCGATCGAACAAACGCGTTCGCAAGAATCCGAATATCGGGGCAAACAGTCCTGCTCAAGGAAGGCGAATGGAGCGATTGGATTCCGGTCGAGTTTGCAACCGGCGTACCCGGCACCACGATGCTGAAGGCGACCGGGGCGCCGACGTCGGTGTGGGGAATGGTCCGGCTCTATGCCAAACAGGTGCATCCGAAGTTCGAGTTGTATGTCAGCCCGGTCAACATCGACCCTCTGCGCCCGGCAAACCCAATCACGGTTCCCGCGAGTTTCTCGGGCGAATTGGCTCGGCGATACGGCCGGTTCCACACGCTGGGCATCCCGGAGGATACGAAAGCACTCAGCCACGGCGCACTCGGCGAAGATGAGTTTCTTGCCCAGGCTCGGAGCGGGATGAAAGAACGGCGCAAGCAATTCCGCGGCGTGCTCGCCGATTTTCGCCGCGGCTGTTTGTTCTTCTACTTCGGTGCGAGCGATCTCGTGCAGCACATGTTCTGGCGCGACCGCGACCCCGAGCATCCCGGCCGCGTTCCTGAGCAAGCCGAACGCTATAGCGGCGTGGTCGACGACGTCTACGTGGAAGCCGATCAAGTAGTGGGCGAGGCGCTGTCGGCGTCCCGCGCCGGCGACACGCTGCTGGTGATGTCGGACCACGGCTTCACGACCTTTCGCCGGGGGTTCAATCTAAACACGTGGCTGCTTCAACAGGCCTTTATCAAGCCGCAGCCGGGGAATTGGCAGGGCGCTAACCATCTGCTGGTCAACGTCGATTGGTCCAAGACCAGGGCATACGGCTTGGGAATGAACGGCGTGTACGTGAATCTCGCCGGCCGCGAGAAGCACGGAATCGTCAAGGCGGCCGCTAAACGAAGCGTGCTGGGCGAGATTCGAGACAAACTCATGGAAGCCCGCGATATCAATGGCACACCGATGATCCGTCGCGTGGATTTGGTGGAGGATCTTTATCCGCGGGCTGACCCCTCGATCGCGCCCGATTTGATCGTCGGTTACAATGACGGGTATCGAGCGAGTTGGGAAACTGTGTTGGGCGAAATGCCGCGCGAATTGGTGGTGGATAACCTGGACCGCTGGAGCGGCGAGCATTTGATCGCGGCCGAGCTGGTCCCGGGAATCCTGCTGACCAATCGGAAGATCGCGGTTGACGAGCCGACCATTCGCGATATTGCTCCGACGATCCTGGCGGCGTTCGATATTCCCTTGCCCGCGGAAATGACCGGCCAAAACCTGTTCGCGAGCTCCGAGCATGTTCTCAACGAAACGGATCAAGATCGACAAGGAATTGTATGAACGGTTGGCGGAAGCGGCGCGACGCGCCGGTTATGCCACGACCGACGAATTGATCCGGGACGCCCTCGAGCGAGCCGCGGCCCTTGGAGAGGACGACGTGGACCAACAGCGGGCCGAGGAGCAGCTCCGCGGCTTGGGATATCTCCAATAGAAACGCAATCGACGCCATGAATGGGTTAAATTTCTGGTTGCGTCAAATAGCAGGCTGGACGATGTCGTTGCTGGCCGGTTGGTCGCCTCTGGCGGTGTTGTTGCTGGTGTCGATCGGCCTGGGCATCGTGATGACCGTCGTATTCCGGTTCACTTCAAATCAGCGCAAGCTACGCCGGCTGGCCGATTTGTCCCGTGCCGAAGTGCTGGCGATCCGGTTGTTCAAGGATGAGCCCGTAACAATGTTTCGTGCGCTGGGCCGATTGCTGCGCCACTCGGCGAAACGACTGTGGTACTCGTTGCCGCCGATGTTGGCCATGTTCGTGCCGTTTGTCCTGCTGCTGACGCATCTATCGTTATGGTATGAATACCGCCCGCTTCAGGTTGGGGAATTGGCGGTGGTCGAGCTGCAATTGGCCGAGGACGCCTGGACGCAGTACCAGAATATCGCGCCAGAAACTCCTCGCGCTCTTGCCGTAGAGACGAAGCCTTTGCGCGACGACAAGGAAAAGTCAATCTGGTGGCGGATCCAAGCCCTTCAGCCCACGCCGGCGGTTCTCCGTTGGCAATTTGGCGCGCACGAAGTTGAAAAGGAGGTTGTGGTCGCGAAGCATGCTGCGGCTTTTGTACCGGTGAGTTCCCGGCGGCCTGGCGCTGGATGGCTGGATCGAGTTTTTAACCCAGGCGAGGATGCGCTGGGTGCGGCGAGTCCGGTTCGCGGCATTACGATCTACCACGAGCAGCGTTCCACACCGATCTTCGGCCGGAACGTCCCGTGGTGGCTGACACTGATCGCCGTGTCCATCGTTACAGCATTGGTGATGAGGCCTCTCGTGAGGGTGCAGTTTTAAGGAACGCGACTGATCCCGATCCCCACCCCGCAGTGCATAATTAAGCCCCCGGGTCACAGTCGATGAAGCAATTGGGACTTCAGCGGCCCCCAGGCTGCCCGCTTACCGTCGACCGGACTACCACAAACACTCCAATAATCGATGCCGTAATGCCTGCTACCGCTCGTGCAGCGGCCTGGTGATCTCGAGGTATTGGATATGCCGGTCTGTGGCGAGCTGAAGCAGAACGGCCTTCTTTAACAAGCCGAAGCGGGAATTATGTCGGTTGTTTTGCGTTAGAAATGTTATACAGATATGGGCGGGACTGACGTCCCCACCGTGTATGGTTTCGGCGAACTGGAGAGTTGAACGATCCGCCGCATTCGCGCTAAAGCCCTGGAAACTGATGCAGCTCTTATTGATTCACGTACGCTGGCTTCATCAATGTCTTCCGGGCGGTCCGCCATTTCGAATCGGCGCGCCCCCGCTAATGTCGCGTCTCACCGACTACGGACGATTGACCCCAAAGTGGATTTGGGTTCGGCCTCGAAATTGGGCGCCTTACAAGGCAATATGGCGTGTCGGAGGACACGGTCGGGCGTGAATTGCAGGCGGGCCAGGTGGTCGTAGAGCTCACAACGTTCGAGAAGCTCGCAATGGGCGCCGATGTCGATGATTCGCCCGCCATCCATCACAACAATACGGTCGGCCCTGACAACGGTCGCCAGGCGGTGGGCAATGATTATTGAGGTCCGCTCGCGAAGCACATCGTGTAGGGCAACTTGCACAAGCTGCTCGTTTTGTGAGTCCAGGGACGATGTAGCTTCATCGAACAGGATGACGGGAGCATCAAGCAGAATGGCGCGCGCGATGGCGAGCCGTTGCCGCTGCCCGCCGGAAAGGAGAACGCCTCGATCGCCGATCCTGGTGTCATATCCGTCCGGAAGGGCCTCGATAAACTCGGCCGCCGCTGCGGCTTGAGCAACACGGCGAACCTCGTTACTTGTCGCCTCAGGGCGGCCGTAGCGAATGTTGTCGGCGATCGTCCTGCCGAAGAGCACGGGCTCCTGAGCAACCAGCCCAAGCCGCGACCGCAGTGCCGTCGGATCAACATCCCGGATGACGACACCATCGAACAACACGCGCCCCATTTGTGGGTCGTAGAACCGCAAAATCAAGTTGAAGACGGTGCTTTTGCCCGCGCCGGAAGGACCCACCAGCGCAATCGTCTCGCCAGCGCGGATTTCCAGATTGAAGTCTTGCAACGCGCGGGTGCCAGGGCGTTTTGGATAGGAGAATGTGACGTCAGCAAACGTAATGGCGCCACGCGCTGGAACCGGTAACGGCAGAGGCAATTGCGGAACAGTTATCTCCGGTTCCGTTTCGAGTATTTCCAGCAGACGATCGCTGGCCCCGGCCGCGCGTTGGAAACGGCCCCAGACCTCGCTCAACGAACTGATCGATGCTGCTAACAACAACGAATAGATCACGAATGCTGTGAGGTCGCCAGGCGACATCTGTCCCCCCATGACATCGCGAGCGCCGACCCACAGAATGGCAGTAACCAAAGACAAAGTCGTTACTACGATCGAACCCGAAAAAACTGCGTCCGCAAAATCACATTTGAGCGAAGCTCGAAACGCTTGCATGACTTGGTGCGTGAAGTTTCTCTGTTCTTGTTCCTCTTGAGTGAAAGCATGCACCGTTTGGATCGCACGCAATGTTTCGTCCGCACTGCAGATCACGTTTGCAAGCTCACTCTGACTGGCACGGGAAAGTCGGTGCACGCGCCGCCCGATGAGCACGATGGGAGCAACGGCTATGGGAAGCAGGAGAAAAACAATTCCCGCTAATTTGGGGCTGGTGACCGTCAACAGGATTACTCCGCCGAGAGTTAGAAACACATTCTTGAGGGCATCGGAAGCCGAGGATGTCAGCGAGTTCCGCACCAAGTTGATGTCGTTGGAGAGTCGGGACAGCAAATCGCCCGTGCGCGAGCCTTCAAAGAAAGCGGGACTAAGCCCGATTACGTGACGATAAACGCGCGTGCGAATATCCGCGGCCACGTGCTCCCCGATCCAACTGACTGCGAAAATACGAATGCAGGTGGCGACACCGAATATGAGTACCACCGCATACAAAACGAAAAAGTGCCGATCGATCGAGCCGCCGTATCCATCGGCGCCAAAGCCATGGTCGATCACCCCGCTCAGTGCTTTGCCGATTCCAAGTTCGCCGGCAGCGCTAATTAAGAGAAACAGGACCGAAACGACTACAAGCCACTTGTATGGCCGCAGCCAATAAAGGATGAACGGCAGAAAGTTCGCCTCAATTTCGCGGAACTCCTGGGATGACGACCTAGTATCGATGCCACTATCGAAGCGCGTTGTCATGAGCGCGGGGGCTGGGGGGGATCACAGGAGCAGCGAGGCATGGCAATCAGGAATATAACTGAACGACGTAGATTTGGGAAGATAGTTCGTTTAAGAAGAATGGGAAGGCCATCAGTTGGCCTCACCCGCGTTGCCCCGAATCGATCCCTACTCAGTTACGTCCGGCAGTCGTATTGCCGGTGTTTCGATGGTTGTCGAATCCGGAGTGGTCGTCGTGGGCCCCGGCGAGGGTGTCGGCCGCACTTCCTCGCTCGTCAAGTCCTCGGAATCTATCGGAGAGGCATACTGGTGCTGATCGTACGCGCCCGCGCTCACGTTACATGGCTGCTCCAGACAATAGTTAAATCTCCGTCCGCAACCAGCGGAGTGAATATCAACGTCGTTGTAGGCGTCTGTCGGCCAGGGACCTTCGGAGAGCGAGACCTGACTGTAGTCGAGTAGCGCTCCGCGCGACGCGTACATGTTGACGATTCCGAGGTTGTAATCCACCACGTAGCGATAATAATCCACTTCGGTTTCGGCAACCCGTTGGATCGCCTGGAGGAGTCGGTCGAGAGTAACAATTCCCCAACCAGCGTCATACTTCTTTTGTACTTCCGCCAGCGTCTTTCGAGCGGCTTCGAGGCGGTTGTAGCTGGCGCGAGAAAGCTGATAGGTTCGGTCGAGTTGTGCCAGAGCATCGCCGAGCTGGTAGACGACAAGACTCTCTTGATCACGAAGGATGGCCCTGTCGCGGGCTAGTTGGAGTTCGGCGTTGCGTACGCCGGTATGCCCCAAGCGTTTGCCGACCGGTACAGAATATTGAAAGCCGAGTTCCCACTCTTGAAAGTTTCCATCGGCGAGAGTGTCCCAGGCGCCGCTGAACGGTGTGTCGTTCTTGGCGAATAAATCGTCGCCGAAACCGAACCAGCGGTATTGGGCGACGCCGTCGAGTCGCGGCAGGAGAAAGTTTCGAGACGCAATTAGTTCCATCTCTCGACGCTTGATAATCCAGCGCTGCCGCCGGAGTTCGACGCGACGAGTCAGGGCCTCCCGCACGCACTGATCCCAATCCCAAACAGTCAGCACGGTGGATGGCTCGTCGGCCGGGCGAATCAGGCGACCGTCGTTGGGAGGTAATCCCAAAAGTTGCCGCAGCTGGGCTTCCCGCGCCAAGATGCCTCCCGGCGCCGGCGACAGGAATCCGGCCGTGTAAGTCGTGGAGCCACTTAAGGCGTTGTCGACTTGCGCCTGGAGCAGCCAATACTGCTCGCGGGCAGTTGATTCCTCCTCGACATCCCCCGCGCCAGCCTCTAGGCGATTACGCGTTGAGCGCCAGGTTTGCAGTGCGGAGTTTCGCGCGGCAACACGGGCGTCGAGATCGCGATAGCCGGCGTAAAGCGCCCAATACGATTGTTCGACGTCTCGTGCCAGATTGATCACCGCGCGTTCGAGATCAGCGAGGCTGACGTCGGTATTGATCCGGGCGAGCACGACGCCGTTGTAGACACCTGGCGCAGCGTTGGGGCCGGCAATGCGATTAAATGCAAGCCCCGCTCCTTGCAATATCGGATGGCGTATTTCGGTTTCGACGATTGTGTTGTACGCACTCGGAAAGCGAGTGAACAACGAGTTGAATTGCACATAATCGGTGATATTGCGGACGTAAATTTTCGTGCCGGTAGCGGTCGTCTTACTGAGCTCCAACTGGCCAAGCGCCCGTTCGGCACTGGTGCCGCTAATCGATTCGGTGAGGGCGCTGTTATAGACCCGGTCGTCCTTGTACCACATCATGCTCAAAGCAAGTTGGGCATCGAATTCGCTGAGCGCCGCCTCGGTCCCGCCGCGCGGATCAGAATCGAAGATGGCCGGATCGAAACGTGTTGGCGCGGCGGCCGGGGCATCTAGCAATCGTCCGCCCGCATCACGAAGGACGGCGCTGTTGGCGAGCGCTATCTTAAACGCTTCCTCTAGCGATAGGTCCCAATACTCTTCGTCGCCGGGTCGCAAAAGGGTGCGCGGAGGAAGGGTGTCGGCAACCGCTAATTTCCCGGGGACACATACCTTCGGGTATTCGATCTGTGTCGCCACAAGTTGATAATGGTTAAGATCGTCATCCCTGAATCGAATTTGCTCTCTAGGACGCAGCTCCCTCGGAAGATGGCACCCACTGACGAGCACTATATTGCCAATCAGAAATCGTATTGCCCAACGGCGAAATCGCAACGACATTGACTGGCGATTGATCATCGTGCTGTTGAGCCAATGTAGAGCAGATATGGGACGAACGCAGCCGGCGTCTGCTGGATGCTAAATATTGACGAGCTGAACTATTGCGGCAAAACGACCCTCGCCGAGTGGCAAGCATAAATCGCACAAGTCGTCGTATCCTTAGAATCGACGCCACTGGAACGCGAGGAATTGGCGTGTTCCGTTGCATTGCACAGATTGCCTAAGTGGTAGAACCGAACCGGCACGTGGTAAATGTGCGCAACCGTTACCGAATAGGGGAAGCCGAGGCAGGCTGCGGACCTGACTCAAGCGAGCAGGCGGGGAGTGGCGAATATAACGATATTGAGCATTCGATCGAAGGGACAACACGGTTGCATTCCGCCGTTTCGACAGAACGCATCGTCCTGGGGCTGCTGATCATCGATTAGCCACAAACCGCAGTTACACACGCCTTATGCGGTTCCATCGCCAACCGCCGGTCTTTTCACTTCGGGTTCATCGCTGCCTGGCGGTGGTCCTATTTTCGGTTTTCTGCAATGTCGCTTGCCAGGCGCAAGATGTTCGCGTTCGGATTGTGGATCCACGCCCAAGACGAAGTTTGCCGATCGTAGCCGAACCTATAGAGTCGCATGAAACGCTTCCCGAGCCCACTTATCAGCGGATCCACAGTGTCCGAGATATTACAATCGGGTTGGCGGCAACCGACGGTGATTTGCCCGGCGACCTATCGGTAGACCTGTTTGAATCGAGCCAGTTTGACGCGCAAAGTTCTAGGGCTTGGACGGCGTCCGGCTACGAATGGGAAGCTCCCAAGACGTGTCATAACCCCTTGTATTTCGAGCAGGTGTGGGTGGAGAGGTATGGGCAAACAATCTCCCCTTGCTTCCAGCCAGTTCTTTCGGCGGGCCACTTCTACGGCGACCTGATGACCCTGCCGGTGCGCATGACGCTTGAATGTCCCTCAAGCTGCCGCTATGGGCTCGGATACTACCGACCGGGTAGTCCGACATCCTGCCCTCGCCCGTACGCACAGTAATTCGGCCCATTGACGAACTTTCAATTGGGCAGATAAGATGCGCAAACTACACAGTATGCGCATGTGCTTCGCAGTTGCCAGGGCCCTCTTAAATGGCTCGCAGCTTTCTTGCTCAACTGATAGCCGAGGCTGTCCAGATTGGTCCCTTGGCCGATGTCCGCCGGATGGAACGCCGGCCGGATGCGTTGCAGCAAAAACGGTTGCTGACGTTGTTGCGGCAAGGAGCAGATACGGAGTGGGGTCGTGCTTACGGCTACCGCGACCTACTACTAGCGGCCGACCCGGTTACAGCCTTTCAGAAACGTGTTCCGATTCGCCGCTACGCAGATTTGCAGCCCTTCATCGAGCGGACCTGCCGAGGAGAGCCGGATGTGATCTGGCCGGGGCGGTTTCGCTATTTCGGAGTTTCGGGCGGCACCTATTCAACGGGCAAGCTCGTGCCGGCCAACGAGGAAATGCTTTCCCAGACCATTCGGGCCGGCATCGCCATGACGATTCGTTATCTCGCGATGACCGGCAATCTGGATGCCGTTACGGGAGCGATCATTCCGTTGACTGGCCGGCTGTTTGGCAGCCAGGGACAGCAAGGGGGGATCGTCGGAAATTTTAGCGGCCTACTAACGCTTTATCATTTGCAACAGCTGGCCGCCAAATCCAAGGCGCCGCCAGCCTGGTTTCCCGACACCACCGAGAGCCTGTTCCTTGAGGACTGGGAGCAGAAGCTGAACCGATTGGCCGACGTGACGATGGAGACCGATGTCCGCTATATCGCGCTGATTCCGACTTGGGGTCTGGTGTTCTTTCGCAAGCTCATTGAGCGCTATAACGCCCGATTCAAAGCGTCGGCCCGCTGTGTGCGCGACATCTGGCCGAAGCTGCAATTGGTCGTGTCCGGAGGGGTGGCGCTGGCGCCTTATCGTGAATTGCTAGCGGAGATAATTGGGCCGCCGCCGATCGATCTGCTGGAAACGTATGGCGCAATGGAGGCTGGGCTGATTGCCTTTCAGTCGTCGCTCGACGATCGTGCGATGCTGCTCAACAGTCGCGGCAGCTTTTTTGAGTTCATACGTGATGAGGATCGTGATCTGGCCGACCCCGAACGGTTTTGGATCGGCTCCGTCGAACCGGGTCAGCGGTATGTTCCCGTGATTTCCAACAGCAACGGTCTTTGGGCGTACGTACTGGGGGACATCGTACGTTTCACGCAAATCCGGCCGCCCAAGTTGGAAGTTCTGGGACGGACCAGCGAGATATTGACGTTGTACCGCGAAGGCGTCAACGGTGAAGCGGCGCGAAAAGCCTTGGCTGTCGCCAGCCGGAAGTGCGGTGCTACCGTCGTCGATTTTCATGTCACCTACTCGTCGTCGCCGGTCGCAATGGTCTGCCACGAGTGGTATGTGGAGTTCGGCACAGAGCCGGCCGACATGCGGCGATTTGCTGAATCCCTGGACGAGGAATTGGGCAATGCGTGCCCAAGCTATCTTCGTGTGCGGCGGAATCGTGGACTTGCCCCGCCGCGCGTGCTGGCGATAGCTTCCGGTGGACTGCATCGGGGGCTGCAGCGCATGGGCCGGCAATTGGATGCGCAAGCAAAGGTGCCACACCTCATGGAAGGCCGCGAACTAGCCGAAGCGCTCGATAGTGTAGTGCCATCCGTTACTTCAGCTGCCGCGTATTAATCCGTCAATGTCGAGCAGGACGAAGCGCATTCCGCGTAGAAGCGGCTGCGGCCGGCATTTAGACTAAGTAACGAAGCCGCCGCGGGTAGCGAGGCGCGTCGTCGCTTGCCGGCGACGACCATTGCCCGATCGCCCGACCATTTCCTTGCGTCCCCCAACTTAATGCGCGCTCAAGAGCGAGGCATGTCGCATGGACGAATTTCGCGGTCAGGCGATCATCGAAAATCAGCGTCGGCAGTCCTGGCATAATGTTTACTTCGATGAGCATTGGACCTTGGTCTGTCGGCGCGATATCGGAGTTGAAATAAGGGGCATACGGCGCCAGTCTCTGGTGGGCGATCAATGCCAGCTCGGCGCAGTCTTCAAATCGAGGGATGACGACACCTTCGACCGTCACGCCCGTGGTCGGATGACATGGTACGCTCGTTCTTAGTTTGGATAAGGGATAGAATCGCGATAATCTTCCGCCCCGGTCGACCAGTGCAAAACCGTTACCGTGGCATGAATTGTCGATTCTTGAGTCGCCGACCGGTATTCTCAATAAGGAACATACAAGCTCGTAGCGGTCGCCGATAGCTACAGTCATCAACCGCACCGTGCCGAGCGCATCGCTGCCCCAAAGACGACGCAGCTCAGGACAATTGCGCACGACTTCTTGGACGACCACGCGACGATCATTCAGGTAAGGCGTTGGATCCGACGTGAAAACTAGGCCCTTCGCGCGGCAACCGTCCACCGGTTTGACGATGTACGACACGGCCGGCAATGGATGGTCGTCCGCGGTAAATATCGACGGGGTTGGAATGCCGCAAGCGCGGCAGTGGTCGTGGATCTGATTCTTCAGATCGGGGAGTCGTTCGCCGGTCTTTGAAGCGATGTACAAGAGGGGGATATGGAGCGACAAACCGGATAGGGTCGTTGCGTGCTCCCAATCGTTGTCCTGTGGCTCCTCGAAAACAAGGAGCATTTTGTTGACCAGGCCGTTCCAATGGCTGAGAACTCGCTTCTTTTTCGAAAGCGAGATCAGCAAAGCAAAAAATGGCCAATAGAATAGCAGGAGCAGATATCCGATCCGCAGCCACATAGCGGTTCGCTTTACTATTGGATCTGTTGGATCGGATCGTTCTTCTCGCCGACGCCAGTGCCGGACCGTCTCCATTCCAATAGTATCCGACTCATCGTGCCACGGTTCATTCCACAGAAAGAATATGTGTGCGTAAACCCAATGCTGTAGAGCCGGAAGTGTCGTCGGGAGCGGCCGCACAAGCAGGGCGACCAGCAGCCTTGGGTAAAAAAGCAAGATGTTCATAAACCTTATCCCGCACGAAAATGTCGGCGAATTGCAGATTCACGTTGCCTCGACATGACTTCGTTCGCCATCCCACAGATTGTCGTGAGCTGGAAATAAAAGCCCAGAACGAGGCCTCACCGATTGGCGCGCCGCACGCGCGATGCCTCGGCAAAGGGCCGCTACGCACTTCTCTGAAAATCCATCGCGATACATGTTCCAGTATTGGCCCGGCGCCCGGTTAATTTCGATGAGCATCGGGCCTTGTTCGGTTAGGGCGATGTCGGAATTGAGCACGGGCAATTCCGCCGCCAACGCCTCGTGAGTCCTGATGGCGAGCTGGATACACTCGGCAAAATGCTCGAGGCGGACGCCTTCGATTCGTTCGTTTGTCAGCGGGTGGAAAGAAAATCCGTTCGCGAATTCGTTGTCGGTGTAGGCGCGCTCCAACCAGCCATCCCGATCCACTCGCGCGTAGCCATTTCCGTGCGTGGTATTGTCGAATCGACCCCCGTTCATTGGAATGCGCAGGACGGCACCCGCAATTTCGCGGGTGTTTTCGGTAGTCGTCACAGTAAAGCAACGGATCGACGCCAAAGCCTCGGACCCCCAGATCCGGCGCTGCTCAAGCGGATTGCGGAGGACTTCTTGGACAATGAGGTCTTTGTCGGCGAGATACGGCTCGGGGTCTGAGATAAAAACGATGCCTTTCGCGCTCGAGCCTCTGATTGGTTTCACGACATACTCGCCCGGCGGAAGTGGGGCATCTGCCAGCGAATAGACGCGCGGAGTCGCGATGCCAAACTGCCGGCAATATTTGTCGGTTTCGTTCTTCTCATCGGGGAGGTAAATTCCTGTCCTGCTACAGACATACAGAAGGGGAATATAGAAGCTGATCGACGAGAGGGGTTCCCGCCACGTTGAGTAATCGGTCTTCGGCTCCGAAATAACAATTGTGAGGTTGTCGATCAGATTATTCCAGCAAGCGTAGCGCCGGCGGCCGGTTCTGAGCGCGATCAACAATGCCCAGAACGGCCAAGAGAGAATCACCAGCACATAGAGACCGCGAATCACCTCGGATAACAATCTTGTTTTCCAATGGTGCGGATCGATTTCGGCAACCGATTTCTTTGTTGCCAAGGACACACACTCCATTCCAATCGTATCCGTGGCGTGGCGCCACGCCTTGTTCCACATGAACAAAATGTGAGCCAACACCCAGTGTTGCAATGTGGCATGCGAACGCGGCGCGGGCCGGAACACCAAGGCAGTAACTAGCCGTGGGTAATACCAGAGAAAGTTGAACGTGAACCCGGTAGTTTCGGCATGGGTCGCGTTCATAATGAATCAACTCCCAATTTGGATCTGTGATGGCACCGCATCGGATAGCGCGTTTGCCTTCGGGCGCGACGTGTACGCGATCACACTCGCTCCTTCCAACTGGGTAAACACGATCAATTGCTCATCGCTTGGCTCATGACGAATGAGCACCTGGCCATCCGGCTCCCAATCAATCACCGCGAAGTCGGTGGGACGGGCGTTCAGTCCGGTGCCCAGTGCCTTGCCGGCCGCTTCTTTGGCGGCCCAGAGGCGCGCGGGCCAGGCGCCCTGCGGATCGTAAACCATTTGACGCCGCATGTTTTCCAGCTCGTCGTCGCGGCAGACACTGGCCAGCAATTCTTCCGAGACGGCCGAGGCGGCCTCCAAATCGATCCCCACCGATTCATCTGAGGCCACAGCGATTGCCCGTTCGTGCGAGTGTGAAATGCTAATGGTGGGCGGCTGAGGTATCGCCGCGGCGCACCGCACAAAAGGCCGGCCCCGGTCGTCCTTTGCAACGGTGATCGAGACGGGATGCAGCAACTCGTCGCTGCCTGATTCGCGCGCGTGCCAGACGCGGATCGCGTCTTTCGCCGCGATGCGGCCCAGCATCCATTCCCACTGTCGCTTGGGAAGTTTGAGCCCGCGGAACTCTTCAACCTCCTCGTCGTTAAGAAACAGTCGTTCCAACCACGTGAGCGTCACATCTCTCACGTCGGCGCGCGAAACTTCGCGGCAGACGCTGCGGGCCGACAAGCGCGGCAACAATCGCTCCGCAGAGATGCAGTGAAGACATGGCTTACGGTTGAAGTTGCGAGTCTTCTCCGGATAGCGGTACAGCCAGTCCCGCCAACCAGCAACTCGGAACCAAACACGACCCTCTGCGTCGAGAGCTTCTACTTGAGACTTCATGATCCGTTTGCGTGGATCAACTTCGACGATTTCCGCGCGCAGCAGGATTCGGCTGCCCGGTGAAGGTAGAGGACGGTAGAATTCCAACTTTTCGAGGCCAGAAGGGAGGATGGACACCCCCAACGCCACGGCCCAAAGGCCTGCCAGCTGGCCGATTGCATCCAGTATCACTGGGTCTGTCACAAGCTCCGGGGTTGGTGTACTCGCAAAAAGTCGTTCGCGGCTCTGAACGGTCAGCCACGCAGTGCACCCGTTGTCGGCAAACTCCAAGAGCTCTGAAATGCACTGAAATGCTGGGCCGTGAAAGAGATGGCCATCCCGGTAGATCTCTTCGGTGCGGTACGGCCAGGCTCGAGCCCCCATGAGCGGGTGGAACGTCAAGTCAAGCTCGTGCCGATAACGGTCGGCCATCACGACCGTGGCGAAGGCGCATGTCATGCTATTGCAAATGAGCTTGACGCGAATATGGACAGGACCGCCACTTGCCGTATCGCGCGACCGTTGGGCCTGGATGACGATCGGCATAGCCCGTGAATTTTCAAGAGCCACCCAACGCTGTGCCTGGACGTTTTCAAAGCCAATTACACCAAGCCCGGGCGCCAGGCAGGCTGCTGCTTCGGCCATGGCCTCAAGAATCATCGTCAGAGGCATGACGGGCAAACATTCCTCAGGAGGCTTAACGCCGCGGGCTTGAACGAAGACGTGGTCGCACAGATAAAGGTCTTCGTCGATATCGAGCTGGTGCTGAATCGTAATCCGCTCCCCAGGCACGTGCTCGAGCACCGAACCAACGAACGGCATTCGTTGCTCGATCGACTGCTCGGAACCTTCGCCATTGCTAAGCGTTTCCTCAGTCAATCCGCGTTGCTCTTGCAGTTGTTTGTGAGACGCCGGCTGGCCGTGGAAGGGCGAATTGACGGCACTCGAATCCAAGGAGGACTCGAAATTCGCTGTCGGATTAGGTGCGGCCCTGCCATTCGTGGGCGCCCCAAGAGACTCGCGCGCCTCGCTATCAAACGCGCACCAATCGAAGCGCAAGGGCACGGCATGTGCATTTGACTTGGCTGCGGCTTGTGGATGCTTCCAGTCAATCGAGCGCAGCGGGCGATGTTCGAACAGTCTTCCAAATGGGAACTTGACTCCCGCCGCGATAAGTGTCGCACATAGATGGTTCAACTGCGTGATCGGATCTCGATAGTCGACGTCGACAGCCGTTCCGACAATATCCGGCTTGTCGAGCACGCTCTTAATATTGGCGGCGAGACTGCCGCCACCGACTTGAATGAAAATGCGGGCCCCCTCAGCGTACATTCGATGGATTGTCTGCCAGAATCTCACCGGGCGGTCGAGGTTCGCCAGCGCTGTACGGCGCACTCCTTCTTTGTCTTGAGGAAAGACTTCTTCGGTAACTGCGGAGTAAACTGGAATGCGCGGCTGCCCAAAAGTCACCTCCGTATCGATTACTTTCATCAGTTCGTCGCGAAAGTAATTGAGTTGCGGCGTGTGAATCGGCGGATAAGGCAGAGCTTGCGACAAAATTCGTTTGTCGCGCAGTCGTTCGATCAGTGTCTCGATTTCCGTATCCACGCCGCCGAGCACGAGAGCTTGCGGCGCAACGTGGATTGCAATCGCCACCGTCTGGAGCCCGGCGACGTGCCCGGACAGCTGTTCCTCCGTGGCATGCACGAACGCCAGCCGACCTTTGCCGGCGTACGTCGGAGATAGCGCCATGGCATCCCAAAACCGTGGAATGATCTCAGTGATATCCAACACGCCGCTGGCACAAAGGCCGGCAATTTCTCCCATGCTTTGTCCACAAATCATGTCGGCTGGTATGCCGAGCTTCTCCAACAGCACCCAGCTCACCCAATTCGTCATCGTGATGCCCGATGAAGCGATGTTTCGCGCCGCGGGGTGTACATCATCTTGTTCCGCCGAACTGTCGACGATCTTCAACGGTGCGATCCGCTCGCGCAACAACGCTTGCTGCTCGTCGGAAAGATTGGAGGGTGGAGCGAAAATCACGCTCGTCGGCACGGGATCGTCGGGATGCCGATCCCGAAGCTCGATGGCATCAAACTGGGCGCGTACCTCAGGAAAATGGAGGCATAGTTCCATGAGGTGATCGGGGTAGTTTCCGATTAGCCCAGGAAAGCCGACGCCTGGAAAGATGCAGGCGATTTTCCCTCGCGGCGCGTCGCCGGTGGTAGTGAAGTACCAACCATCCTTGTTGATGCAATCGTCTCCGATTTCGACGATCTGCTTGCCGCGCGGAAGTGCTGTGACTAGTTCCGCAATATCGCGGCCGATGCAGGCCGCTTTGACACTATGAATTTGCTGAAATTCCTCGACGAGGGAGCGAGCCAGATCGGACAACGAAATATCGAGTGCCTGCCCGGTCAGCCACTTCTGCAGCTCTTCGATTCGATGGATGACGTCGGCGCGCGATTCGCCTGAGAAAACTAACAGCTCAGTCTCACATTTGAGGTAGTTGGCGATTGGTCTAGGCCGCGGCATTGGTGACCCCGCGGTCGGCAAATCCTCCACTTCCTCGAGAATGAGGTGAGCGTTGCTCCCGCCGAAGCCAAGTGCACTCACTCCAGCGCGTCGCGGTTGAGTGTTGGATTGATGGATCCAGGGACGCGTGTGACCAACGATGAAAAACGGCAACTCATCGAGGTCCGGGCGCGGTTCTTCGCAATGGAGGCTGGCTGGAAGAATTTTGTGCGAAAGGGCCAGGGCGGTTTTGATGAGTGAGGCAATGCCGGCAGCCGGCATGGCGTGTCCAATCATCGACTTGATCGAACCCATGCCGCGGCCCGACGGCAGGTGGCCGCGAATCCCGAAAAACGATTTGATCGTCTGAACTTCGGTCGCGTCACCGACTTGCGTTCCCGTGCCGTGAGCTTCAAGATAGCCGATCGTAGCCGGATCGACTTGCGCGTCATGGTAAGCGCGCCGCAGGGCCCTCACTTGGCCGGAGGACGACGGGGCCAGGACGGCCGCATCGCGTCCATCGCTCGAGCTTCCGCTCCCGCGAATGACGGCGTAAATGCGGTCGCCGTCGCGGCATGCATCGCCGAGTCGCTTCAGGACGACAGCGCCGCAACCCTCCGACGGAACAAGCCCGTCGGCGCGCCGGTCGAATGGTCGAATGGTGCTCGTTGGCGACAAAGCACCGAGTTTCGAGAATACGAACCAAAAGCTTGGAATCTGGGCAAGATGAATGCCGCCTGCCACGGCCAGGTCACACTGGCCGCTGCGGAGTCGAGCGACCGCCTGCTCGATCGCAATTAGGGACGACGCGCAGGCGGCATCGACGGTGTATGCCGCGCCTTGCAAATTCAGACGGTTCGCCACACGGGATGCAACCAAATTGGGCATGCACGTGGAGATAGAATCGGACTCCAGTGGCGGGAATGTGGCCCGTATCTGCTCGTCTAGATGGACGAAATCGATGCCGTTCGTGCCGGCCTGGCAATCGGAGAGAAACCGCAGCAGCCGATCACAGGCCTCGGCGCGAAGGTAATATTCGCCGTACTTGTTGGTTAGATACCCGCCGCGTCCGATGATCACATCCGTCGTTTCGCGAATCGGATTGCTATCGTCGACGCTTGCATCGGCAAGCGCCTTCGCGGCTACGTCGAGCATCACAAACTGATCGGGATCGCCATTGGCGACGATGTTCGGCATGATCCCGTAGCGGATCGGTTCGAAGGCAAGATCGGCCGGCAAAAAACCCCCACGTTTGCAAGCAACATACGCCTCGTGGTCGCTTGGGACCGAAAACCGATCGGCCCGGTTCATACGGCCGGCGGGTATGTCCGTCACGGAGTCCACGCCATTGACAATGTTGCACCAAAACTCTTCGAGCGACTTGGCGCCTGGAAAGACGCAAGCCATGCCGGTGATCGCGATGCTTCGGTCATTCATAGTCGTTTTGCATTGGTAGCGAGTTTCGCAATTTGTCGGATGCTGGAACCCAGCAAAACTTCCGGCTCACGGCCATCATGCAGCCGCAGTTCGTTGAGAAATGCATCAACTCCCGCCTGTTGCGGCATCGGTTCAATACCGCGGCTGCGGTAAAGCCGCCGTAATTCGTCGGTGACCATGCCGCCGTCCCAAGGACCCCAGCTGATCGCGACGACGCGGCCGGGCCAGTGGGCATCCAAGTTTCGAGCCAGCTTACTCAGATATTCATTCGCGGCACTGTAGTCGCTTTGTCCCGCGTTACCAAAGCGACCTGACACGGAAGTGAAGAACACCAGGTACTTGAGGCTTTCCGGTCGCAAACAGCGAACCAACGTATTGGCACTGCGGACCTTGGTCGCGAAGACCCGCGCGAACGACGCAGAGGTCTTGTCGCGAATCAGCTTATCTTCGATCAACCCTGCTCCATGAATAACCGCGTCGATGCGCCCCCACCGTCGATAGATTTCCTCAATCAGCCCCCCGAATTCGACGTCATTTCGAACATCGACGGCACGATAGACGGTTTCATTGGCGGCAGCGTTGATCGCCGCCAGATTGGACCGAATCTCGCGGTCTCGCTGAATTTCGCGGATCCTGTGCTCAACTTCGGCAGGCGTCGATCGCTGGCCGGGGCCCCTCTGCATCGCGATGAAGTGTTGCCGCAGTGCTGCCGGATCGGCCAATGGCGCCAGATCAGCGGGCTCATCCGCCGGCAGATGCGAGCGCCCGACCAAGACGAATCGACCGCCGGTTTCTCGAGCGAGGGCGATCGCGATTCGGCCCGTAATGCCGCGCGCGCCGCCGGTGATCAGCAAGACGGACTGGGGATCGAGATCGATGTTGCCCAACTGATCGTTGGACAGCGGATCCTGCCGGATATCGAGCCGAACTCGCATTCCACTGCGGATTCCTGTTTCCAGCTCGGTCGCTGCGGCGGTGAGTTCTTGCAAGATTTGCGACACGAGCATCTCTGGAAGCGCATCGGGATCGAGGTCAATGTTCCGAACAGTTAAGCGATCCGCCTCGCGGGCAAAAGACTTGACGAGACCGATCGTTGCGGCTTGAGCAGCCGAGGCTCGCGATACCTCCCGCAATCCGAATGCCCCGTCCATCGCCGTGAAATTGACAATTAAGCCTCCCCCCGCACTGGCACTTTGCTGAAGATCCGGAGAGAACTGTTTAATTGTGTGAAAAAGCCCTAGCGCCAATGATTCTGAATCTACGGACTGTCGGCAGCCGTCTTGGCCAACGCAATCGGTCATGCCCATAAAATTGACGATGCCGCCCACAATCGTCGGCGAACCGGAATCAGATATCGCCAACATGTCGTGTAGCTCTCGAACCGAATCGACTGACGATAGATTCACTTCGTATCGTTGCGGGCCCAGTTGCCGAGCATGTGAGCCAGGGACAACGACGCGCACCCGATAGCCGCTGGAGCGAAGTGCCGCGTCGAGGGCATTCGTCAGAACGGGCACCTCACCCAGGACTAGGAATAGGTGCTCTCGAGGGAAGGTTTTTTTTTTACTTCGAGAGTAAGGTCGGCCTCGGCGGGCTCGAGCGTGAACCGTTCCACGGTCGAATCAGCTGGAATCGGTTTCCCTTCGATCGCGGCAGCATCGAAATCTTGTACCGAGCCTTTCGTGTCGGCGGTGATCTGTTGCGCGGAAATATCAACGTTCGGCGACGCTCCAAGCTGCTCGGTCCGCCGTCGTTCGTAGGCATTAATGATGTCTCGTAACGTCTTTAACTGTGCGAAGTTGCTGAGAGTTTCGTCCTGATCATCGTCGCTTCCCGGCAGAAGAGCATGGTACTTCGAGAGCGAACTGAAGATTTCCACGGTCTTGATGGAGTCGATGCCGAGTTCTGCTTCCAAGGCAGCGTTCTCGTCGAGCATATCGATCGGGTAGCCCGTCCGCTGGCTGACCGCGTCCAGAAGGTCTCTGCGGAATTCCTCGGTCGTTGGCGGCGCGCCGGAGACATCGCCATTCGCCTCGTGTTTGGACGCCGACTCGAAGCGGTTGACCCCTACTTTGTCATCGTTAGTTGCCCAACTCGGGTTCGGCGATTGGGTGGCGCCGTCAGGCGACTCGACAACGGCTCGTAATTGATCGGCCGGGCTGGTCAACCTAACGGTACCAGGAAGCAGCGGAATCACTGGCGCCGGAGCCACCGTCAGCCCGATAAGCGGTTGCGCGGCGTCTGCCGCACCAGTCGTCGCACCCTCCACAATTCCGTTTGCCTCGTTAGCACGCACTGGGAACTCAACTCCTAGCGTCGCGCGCATGACACTCTCCTGCATGTCCAGAAACCGCTCGCTCAATTTCGTCTGGCCTCGTTGCAGTTTGATCCATTCCATCATCACCGATTGAAACTGGCTGAGGGGATTCTGGTCGGTCGCCCAACCGGCGCGACGCGGTGCGCCGTTTGCTTGCTCCGGCACGTGAGAGCTACTCCTGGACGAAGTTCCATTTCGCGTTAATGTATCCGACATGCTGGTACCTTTTGTCAGTTGAGGCAATGTTGACGGAATTTGAGAGCCAGAGGCAGCTAAAGCCTTCGTGGGAGTCGCCGCGGGCAGACCATGCTGCGCATTTCCGACCGGCTGCGGGTTGCTTTGCGTTCCGTTTGTCGGGCCGCTTTGAGTGGACGTAGATTTGTGAGAGGCAACTGGATCGGAGGATTTACCAGGTTGCGGCTTTGCCTGTTGCACCGGGCGCCCTCCAGACGGGCTGATTATCCAATCGGTGGGTCTTTGCGCCGCGCGGGTGCGAAGCTCTTGAAAATACTCGTCCACGCCAATGGATCGCAGGCCACGATGCTGGAACCACCGATCAATATCCACCGGCTTACCACATACGAAGAGCTCGCCGAGCAATGCGCCAAATTGCGTCCAACCTCTCCCAGCTCCGCCGTCTAAGGAAATTGCTGTGTGTGGCTGGTCGCGGAGGATACGACCGATTAAGCCGGTGAGTACGCTGCCCGGTCCGACTTCAAGAAAAAACTTTGCGCCGTCGGCGTGCAGGCGTTTGATTTGGTCGACGAATCGGACTGGCTTGACGATGTGGCCGGACAAGATTTGGCGAACTGCGTCCGGATCCAACGGGTAGCGGTCTGCGATTGTATTGCTGTATACGGGTATGCGTGGGACCGTGAGTTCGATTGCGTTCAAACATTCCTTAAGCGCGTCAGAGGCACTTTGCAACGCGGCCGTGTGGAACGCCGCAGTGACTGGAAGCTTTCTTGCTTGTATGCCGTGCGCTGAAAATCGCTTCAGCGCCGAGTCGATCGCCGCCGCGGCACCGGCGATTACGGTCTGGTCATCAGCATTCAGATTGGCCAGCTCCACGTCGATGCACGATTCGCGCAGATGCCGAGCCGTTGTCTCTGCATTGGCAGACACCGCGGCCATCGAACCAGCTTCTTGTTGCGAGGCCTGATGGGCGAGCCGGCCGCGCTCGGCCGAGAGTCGCATCAGATCATCCCATGTGATGCTGCCAGCGGCCCACAGGGCAACGTACTCGCCATAACTGTGTCCCGCCACAAACGCCGGCCGCACTCCATAGCGATCCAACAATTCATAGCCAAACGCGTCCAACAATCCGAGAGCAGGTTGGGCCGCTCGCGTATCGTTCAACTCCGCTGCGAGGGTTTTGCGATCGGCATCCGAGAACGTGGATAGGGGATAAACAAGTGTCGTCAACTTTTCAGGAAAATGATCGGCCAACAAACGATCAGCTTCTTGAAAACGCTGATAGCTCCAATCGTTGCCGAGGACTAGTTCTTTGAGCATGTTCAGCGACTGAGATCCTTGTCCGGGGAACAAGTAACAGACGTCGCTAAAGTCGCTTGCCGCGCCCGCGCGCAACCATGCCCGCGATGCAATGCGTACGTCAGTGTGATCTCCGGCTTCCTCGATCAGCCGCTTAAGCTTTTCTTTCAGGTCGTTGGGCGACGTGGCAACAACTGCACAGCGGACATCCCCGGTTGTATCGCCGTTCCGTAATTCGGCGCTCACTGAATACGCCAACTGCGCTAGGTCCAGCGACGGCACGGCCGTCAGTGCGCTGGCTAATCGGTTGAGCTTCTTGAGCAATTCGGGCCAATCAGTGGATCGCCAGACGAAAAGCTCTGCGTCTCGCGGCTGGAAGTCTACGTGATTGGCCTCGTCGCACTCCTCCAGCACGACGTGAAAGTTCGTGCCTCCGAAACCGAACGCGCTGACGCCGGCACGACGTTTCGGATTGGAATGGTCGACCAACCAGGGCCGATTGTCGGTGTTGACGTAAAACGGGCAACCCGCCGTAACAAATTGCTCATTCGGCTGTTGGACGCCAATTGTTGGTGGCAGAACCCGCTGCTTCAGCGCGAGCGCCGTCTTAATTAAGCTGGCCAAACCGGCGGAAGTTTTGGTGTGCCCGAGGTTCGACTTCACCGAACCGATGGCGCAGCTCCGGCCGGCTCCATTGCGGTCCGGGAAGATCTTTTGTAACGCTTCCAGTTCGACACGGTCGCCGACGGATGTGCCAGTGCTGTGCGCTTCGATCAACGTGACTGTCGCCGGATCAATCGATGCATCATCGTATGCACGGCGGAGGGCAAGGACCTGGCCGTCTGGGAACGGCGCAGTCATGCTGCGGTTCCGACCATCGCTGGAGCTGCCGACACCGCGAATGACGGCGTAGATCTTGTCTCCGTCTCGCGTTGCATCTTGGAGTCGCTTTAAAACCACCGCGCCCAAACCTTCGCCGAGCCCGATTCCGTCGGCGTTCCGGTCGTACGGCCTTGATTTGCCGCCCGGAGATAAGGCATGCGTCTTCGCGAAACTCATGAAGCAGAAGGGGTTATTGGTGGCGTCGACGGCTCCGACCAAGGCCGCGTCGCACTTACCCGCGCGAAGTTGTTCAACGGCAGTTTGTACGGCCGCGATGGAGGAAGCACAGGCTGCGTCGACGGTAAAATTCGGGCCGCGAAGGTCGAAGCGGTTTGCAATCCGCCCCGCGACGACATTGAGCAAGAATCCGGCAAATGAGTCTTCGGTCCAACTCGGAAGTTGGCGTTCGAGCGACACGTATATTTTCTCGCGGACTTCTTCGGACAAGCCCTCCACTTTGGGAAGATGATGCCGCATCATGGTTCGGAAAGCGTAGCCCAGGCCGAGATCGTGCGTGCCGGCCGCGCCAAAAATGACTGCGGTTTGCTCGCGCGGAAATCCTTCGTATCGAAAACCTGCGTCCTCGAGCGCCTGTTCCGCGACCTCCAACGCCAGCAATTGGACCGGTTCGATGCTCGCTATCGCGGCCGGCGGGATGCGATACTTCACTGGGTCGAAGCGATGCTCTTCCAAAAAGCTGCCCCACTTGGAATAAAAACGATCGCGCTCAAGCCGGTTGGAGGAGTAAAAGTCGTCGGCGCGCCATCTCTCCGCAGGCACCTCGCGGATAGCGTCAAAGCGGCGGAAAATGTTCTCCCAATATCGACGTACGTTCGGTGAATCGGGAAACATACAGCCCATGCCGACTATCGCGATCGGCTCCGACGCGCGGGCTGTTTGCACCGTGGCCGATCCCGATTCCACACGCCACGTAGATCGCCTGAGTTCGTCGACACATCCGGAAGTCACTTCTTCATGCAACTGGCGCATGGTGATGGTTTGCGAGCGCATGGTCGCCACATCGCCGATCATGTACATTCCCATGCGACGCTGAGACTCGACGTCGACCGAGGCCAGTTCGCCCTTCGTCGCGGCCGGCTGATTCCCGGCTTGACGAACCAGGCCCTTGGAGGCCAGGCGCAGTCGCCCGACGTTCAACATTTCGAGTTCCAACCGGATCTGATCTGGCTCTTTGCCAGCGGCGACGAGCTCGCGCTTCTTATCTTGAAATTCATCGACAAACGACGTGGGCACGCAGCGCGTCGAATGGCCGGGGCCAGTTTCCAACAGCGCCGTGCGTTCGCATCGGATCGCTTGTTCCTGGAACTCGCGTGTAATTGCCCCGCAGGCTACAGCCTCGGCAGTGAACAAATAGCTTGTGCCCATCAAGATCCCGATCTTAACGCCCCGCTCGACGAGCGGAGCCGCAAGAGTCGCAACCATGGCTGCCGACACGCTGTCGTGAATTCCCCCTGCGAAGAGGACTTCGATATTTTTCAGGTCGTCCAAATCGGCCTTCAGCAGCGTGTCGATGGCTGATTGCCAAAGCACAAAGCTGGTCCGCGGCCCGACATGACCGCCACATTCGCGTCCCTCAAAGATGAATTTGCGCGATCCGTCGCGGAGGAATGCGGCTAACAATCCCGGGGATGGAACGTGCAGGTACGTGGAAATCCCGGCGCGCTCCAAATCAGCCGCTTGGCTCGGACGGCCACCGGCGATCACTGTGAATTTTGGTTTCGCTTCCAGGACTACCGACAGCTGTTCCTTGCGAAGCTCAGGGGGGACGAAGCCTAGAATGCCAACGCCCCATGCCCTTTGGCCCAATAGCACTTTCGTCTCTCCAAGCAGTTTTCGAACCTCTGGCGCGCGAAGCAAGGCGAGCGCCAGGAATGGAAGCGCCCCATATTCGGCGACGCAGGCGGCAAAGCCTGCCACGTCGCTTACGCGTGTCATCGGCCCTTGAGCGATCGGATACTGCGTTCGCCAACTCGCCGCAAGCGGCGATTCGGGCGACAAGGACTGTTGCGTTGCAGCTTGGATAATGCACTTTTCCGAGGCACCCTGAATGGCCGTCAAGATTCTACCCACAGTTCCGTATTTCTGTGCTAAACCCGCGGCAAAGGCGATATCCTGGCCCATCGGTAAGAGCCAAGTTTTTTCGAGCCGTTCGGGCGTGGAAGATTGCGAAGACAGACTTTGCCACAAATCCTCAACCCAAGGCTCGTGAACCGCTGTTTTATGAGCGACAGTTGCGAGCGTAGTGCGCCCGGATCGGCTGAAGAATCGGAATAGCAAGCCGTCCTCGCCGATGACTTGCGTTTCGCTTCCGTCTAGGTGTCGCCACAAGTCGACTTCGCGTGGGTCGCAGCAGCCGTCCGCCAACCACAATTGTTCGCAAAGGACGACACCGGCTGCTCCGGCAAATCGGGCTGCCGCGGCGGTCTCCGCGCCAATACCTCCATGAAGCCAAAACGGGAGGTTTATTCTTCCACGGACCTTCTGCAGGAAGAGGAACGATGACCAGGGACTGACGCGCCCTCCCGCTTCATGTCCTTTCAACACGACTCCGTCGAAGTTGGCCTGTTCGGCAAGTTCTGCTTCCGCAACGTCGTGTACTTCGAGCACGAGCTGCTTCGCAAAGGCACCGCATGATCGCCGAACGGACGACAGCAATTCGATGTCGCCGGTCAACCCGGCTAATACGAGATAGGCCAAAGGACGCGTTATGAATTTGCCAAGGATCGTCAGTCGCCCAACGCTGCCAAACAAATCGAAGCGAATTCCATATCGCGAGTTTTCGGCAGCGTAACGGTGCAGCCGATCCAGCGCCGTTATCGCGATCGACGGCGCGGCATGAGATACATCGAGAAGCCCGATTTCGCCGGCATGACTTGCCGCAATGGCCAACTGCGGATCACAACGGTGCGGCGGTGACAATGCCACAACGGAGAAAGACATCGACCCTCACCTCCAGTGTTGGCCGCCAATGCTGCTAGCTCACGTTTATCCTCACGTTGGAGCAGCACCAAACTCGCACAATTCCCATATATCGCAGTTTTGCGAGTCGTAACAGTATCACCATCTCTCCCAACTTTCAAGTGCACGTGTGGGAGAAATAGGAATTTTAGAAGAGATGCGAGACGGCAAAACAGGCAGTGAATCCTACCTATATTCCGCCAACTGCGCATTATATCCGAATGCGTGCTACGGGGCTTTTGGCTGGCACCTACCTCGCCAAGGGACTGGCAACCCGTTCAATCTGCTCGCATGCGGATTGCAATCCATTGCCGTCCGCCAATCGACCAGCGACCATTCTACACCGGTCGCGAATCCTCGGCGATTGTAGCAGCGTTTCCAATAGTGAGGTCACGCGCTGGACCGAATATGTGCGAGGCAAAACGGTAAGCCCGGTGCCAAGTTGCTCGACCCGAAACGCATTGTCGGGCTGATCAAACCCCATGGGCATCACAAGCTGCGGAATTCCGGCTGCCAATGCATAGCTTGTCGTGCCAATTCCGCCATGTTGGACAATTGCCGCGCAGCGCGGGAGTAGTTGGCTGAATGGCACGTAACTGAACCCGCGAACTTCGGCCGGCAGGTTCGGCGGTAGCTGTTGGACAAACCGACTGAGAAAGATCGCCCGGCGTTTTAATTGCTGAACGACGGCGAGCGATGTCTCAAAGAATTCCACGCCATGGGCCATCTCCGTGCCGGGCGTGAACACGATCGGTGGCTCACCGGAATTTAGGAACTCTTCCAACTCCGGCGTGAGTGATTTGTCGCGCGCGTCGTCGTAAAAAGGGAAGCCGGCCAAATGGGTCTGCCGGGGCCAGTCAGGTTGTGGCGGTGCAAACCATGCTGGAAACAACCCCAAAACCAATTGCGGAGAATTCCACCAATCCCAAAAGATACGATGGACCGGCCGCAGACCCAACTCGGCGCGGAAGTCGTTGATCTCACCTCCAAAGGCCACGTCACCCAAAAAATCTCCGAGGCGAAACAACGCGTGCTTCAGCCCGCGAGGGGCCCAGTCGGGAATGGCGACGCCCGGCAGCTTGCGATTGCGGTACACACTCCGGAAGTAAAATGGCGCTAGATGCGCTGTAATAAGGTTCAGCCGCAGGTTCTCTTGAGCGATTCGCGCCCCTACACATGGTGCTGTTGCGATCACGACGTCACATCGGCCCGCATCAGCGCACTCTTTAAGGATCGCATATTGCCGCCGCATGAATGCCAGGATCACGGCGCGGACAAAGACCGCCATTCCCCGCCGCGGCTTCCAAAGACCGGAATTCGCTGAGACTTCAGCATGTTCCTGCTGGCTAGCGATTGACAGAAAGCGAAACCCCGCGGTTTCGGCGATCGGGCGGAATACGTCGCTGGTTACCAGGGTAACATCGTGGCCACGCTCCCGCAGCTCGCTCCCAATCCGTACAAATGGATGGATGTCGCCCGCGCTGCCAAGGGTCATCAAAACGACATGCATTGTTGCGCTCCAGTCAGTTATGAAACGTGCGAGCCGGCGCTCTTTTCAGGCGCAAAGACTGCGGTTTTTTTGTCATTTTGTCGCCGATCATTCCACCACTTGCCGACCGCAATCAAACCGCGGACGATCTTAGGCGTCACTCGCTTGGGAATATTGCGGCCAGGACCGTATCCAAAACGGCGGATCGTGCGGAATGCGTTGTACCGCCCGGCGTTGTGGACAATTGGAATGATTTCTCCGTTGGCGTCGTAAAATGTTCCGTTGCGGACCGTGAACGGTGTACGAGTAGAAACAATCACAAAGTTGAACTTTTCGTCCAGCCGTCGGAAGCCGTGGCAATAGAACAGGTGATTGATCAAAAACTGATCGGTGCCCCAGGTCTCGATTTTGCGGCACAACGGTTGAAACTGTCGCCATAAGTCGCGCATTTTGGCAGCCGGTCCCAAGAAAACGCCCACGTTGATTAGAGGCTTTTGGCGGAGGAAACCGGCGATCTCCCGGTACCGGTCGGGAGAAAAGTTTCCACGTGAAATAAAAACGTCGTACAGCGGAATTGCGTCCTCTTCGCATGCCGCCCGAAAAGTGTCTGTATCTTCCTCAAACAGGTGCGAAACATCGGCTTGAAAAATAAGATCGCCGCAGTCCGTAGAAAGAATCTGGTCGTAGTCGCTATCTTCAAGGATCGTGGCCATGTCGCGGAATCGGGCATTGACGGGATCGCGATCCTTCACCCCTATATGGCGCCGAACGCCGAGGTTGTCGAGCTCCGATCGGCGTTTGTCTGAGAGACCATAGTCGATGACAATGATGTCGATATTCGTGAGTGTCACGTTGGCAAAAAGCGACTTCAACCAATGGTCGGCTAGGAAATCCTCGCAGTTGGCATCGGACGCTGTAATAATTGCGTGCCGTTGTGTCATGATGTTTTGGCCGAATGGATGTGCGATATTGATGCCGTGTTCATAAACTAATCATCGTCGGATCCCTAACGAAGCGACTCCAGGGGTTCAATCCGCATGGCGGAGAGCGAAGGTAAGAGGCCGCCTAACAGGCCCATCACCAGCGTGAACGTCGTTCCGGTCGCGATCGCTCGGCTGTCCACGACGAATGCGAAAGCCACCGATTTCGAGCCAACAATCGCCTGGAGCGAAAGACCATTGAGCGCGTAGCCGAGCGCCAATCCGGCTCCCCCTCCCAATACGGCAATGAGCATGGCTTCCAGCAGGAAGGAAATAAGTATGTCCCCCTTGCGGAAACCCAGGATACGAAGCACGGCAATATCTTTGATGCGCTGACCAATCGCCGCGAACATCGTGTTCATGACACCAAAGACGGCGCCCACCGCCATGAAGCCGGCGATTACCAATCCGGCGGTGCGGAGAAACTCGGCTTCTTCGGCAATTCTGGCGTAATAGCCACTCTCGGTTTCCGCGTTGACGGACAGCGAGCGGGCATTGGTCAGCTTATCAACAAGCATCTCCGCGGCGCCGCTGCTGGGCGTGCGAAGGACGATACCGCTGTACACGCCTTCGCGGCGGATCACGCCCGCCATTTCATCGAGATTCGCCCAAACTTCCGTTTCAAAGGTTGAGCCATCGGCGTCAAAAATGCCCACGACGGTCCACGACCTCGGCCCGATGGCGAAACGCTCGCCAATCTGAATATCAAGTTGCCGCTGCAGGCCACGGCCAACGATGATCTCGCTTTGGCTGCGACGCATCGTGCGCCCGCTCGTGATGCGGACTTGGCTATGGACTTGAAACGCAACCGGCATTACGCCCCGTGTCTGCACCAAGTTATAGGCGCCGCTGCCGTCATCTTTATGACCTAGGTTCATATAGAGCTCGCGGCTCGCCAGCAGCATGCCGTCAGCAAGACGCAACACGCCCGGAGTGTTCTCGATGCGGATCGCTTGACTGCTATCGAGTTGGCTTGTCACTTCGTCGTGGCTGCCGTGGTTGAGGACCAAGACATTTTCCGGCTGGCCGCTGGTGGCACACACCGATTGCACGCCGCTGACAAATGCCAGGATCACGACGATCGCGGCGACTACTAGCGTAAATGCACCAGCAGTCATGCACGTCGTTTTCCAACGCACCAATAAGTTTCGATAGTTGTAGGCGACGGGAATCACGCTCGAAGTGGTTACGCAACGCGGGAAAAGACATCGGCCACGCGGATACGGCGAGCGTTCCAGGCCGGTATGACGCTCCCGGCCAGCCCGATCAACGCGCCGTACACAAATCCCCAAGGGACAACATCGCTTTGGATCCGCAAATCACTCAGGAACTGAATTTTGTAGGGCCACCCCTCCCAGTCGTTCACTTGGGAGTATGCATAGGTGAGGCCAGCGCCCACCAAGCCGCTGAGCGCCCCGATCAGCATCGCCTCGCCAACGACGAGAAAAGCCACGTGGGCCGGCGCGAATCCAAGCACCTTCAGGACCCCCATTTCAATGCGTCGCTCCTGGGTGGCAATGTTGATGCTGTTCGATAAGACGATCGCCATATCGATCAGCAAAATGGCGGCTATAAATCGAATAATTGCAACAATGGATTGATGTTCACTAAGCACGCGGTTCGCCGTAGCAGACTCCGTCTCGACTTGCAAAGGTGTGTCACCGGAGGCATACATGGCTTCCAACTGGGAGGCAATGCGGTTGCCGGCTGCCGGGTCGGCCACCCGTAGCCACACGATCCTGACGCGCTCTTTGTCGCCCGTACCTTCCTCGTAGTAGTCGTCGCGGAAAATGCACATTCCGGAATAATCCCCTTCCGGCAGGATGCCAACGACTTTGAATTCGAGGTTTTGGCCCGGGTGGGTGGCACTGATGAAGGTGAATCGCTGTCCGACGTTCCATCTCATCGTTTTCATCAACTTTTGGCCGACAAGCATGCCGGTACGTTCTCGACGTAGCGCGTCGATGACCGCGGGGTCAAGGTCTTCCAGCCCGGGGTGCATTTCGCGCAGATTTTCGACACGCGTCGCAATGCCAGCCGCCGTCCGGTCTTCTTGGCCAGATTCATCGAGGGCGCCGCCATAGAAATTCCACACGGTCCAATCCAAGACACCCGGCAGGTTCGTAATCCGCGGCACAAAACGCCGAGGAAATCCCGCCCGGACCATCCACCGCCCGCGGACCAACAAGCGCGTCTCGCTGGAATGAGCCGCCATCGCATCGGAAATCGTCGAGGTAATCGTGCTCACGACTGTGTAAATCATCACCAGGACGACGACGGCGCTCGCCGTGAGCGCCGTGCGAATTTTGTTGCGACCCAGATTCTTGGCGACTAAAAACGCGAGTTTGTACATCGTTACTGCTAAAACCAAACGCTAATTCATTGGCCAGCCGGGGACTGCTTCAGCCAACGCGTCGTCCGATCCTTCCAATAGCACGCCCTTTTCCAAACGGACGAGGCGGTGGACGCGCCTGGCCGCGCGCGGGTCGTGCGTCACGAGTACGATCGTTTTTCGCAAGCTCGCTTGCAGCGCTTCAAGCAAATCCAGGATTTCTTCCGAAGTATGGCCGTCGAGATCGCCCGTGGGTTCGTCCGCGACAATCAAGGTGGGGTCCGTTACAAGCGCCCGAGCAATGCCTACACGCTGTTGCTCGCCGCCTGAAAGCTGACCGGGCCGGTGATCGACGCGATGCGACAGCCCAACCAGCTCCAGAGTAGTGTGGACCTGTTGGCGTCGTCGTGAGGCGGGCATGTTAAATAACAGGAGAGGTAATTCGACGTTTTCGAAAGCAGTCAGAACCGGGATGAGATGGTAGAACTGGAAGACAAAACCAACGTGCGCGCTGCGCCAGCGAGCGATTTCGGCTTCGTCCATTTCGGAGACGACTTCATCACCCACAATGACTCGACCAGAGGTGGGGCGATCCAAGCCGGCGATCAAATTTAGCAGCGTGCTTTTGCCCGAACCGCTCGGGCCCATTAGGCCGAGGAATTCGCCATCACGGACTCGCAGATCCAGTCCTCGCAACACTTCGATCCGTTCGCTGCCGCGGACGTATTCTTTGTGAACGTCCTCAAGTTGAAGGGCTGGCGAAGACATAATCGGCGCGACAAGATTGCAGCCGCGCGGGAATTTACCCGGCGTTTTCTACGGCGCGTTTGCGAACGGGCTGCCCGTCACTTAGCGGGGGATCCAGTGGAAGAATGACTTGCTCGCCGGCAAATACTCCCTCCTTTACTATCATCGCCCCATCGTGCTCCGCGCCCAGTTTGACCGGCCGCTTCCTTGCGAAGTTGCCGTCGATCACAAATACGTATGGATCGTCTGGTTGGCCTAAAACGGCAACCTTCGGGACTCGCAGACGGTCGTCTGGCGTAAAGGAGGATCCTTCGCGCAAGACCACAATTCGACAATTCATTTCGGGCAGAAGTTTCGAGTCGTCGTTCAACACTTCAACACGGATTTGAACGACGCCGCGTTGCCGGTTGGCGACAGGCATGATGCGACTGACGCGACCCTTGTACAGCCGGTTTGGATATGCCTCGGGTTCAATTCGACAGGGTTGCCCAACTTGAATATGGACTAATTCCCGCTCCTGCACGTCGACTTCAACTTCCATCTCGTCGAGATTGGCAACCACACATATTCCGGCTCCGATCACCTCAGGGCCAATCCGTTCGCCAAGCTCCAATTGCCTCTCCAATACGGTTCCCGTGATCGGTGAAAGCACTTTGGTGGATTCGTACCAAAAGGCAGCCTTATCGACGTTGGCTTGGGCCCGCTCGACATCGGCCCTGGCCGCGGATATCTGCTCTGGCCGAGCTCCCTTTTTGAGCAGTGCAAGGGTATGCGTTTGATGGTCCGCGGAAGCTTGCGCCTCCTCAAAGTTAGCTTTTGCGCGTTCGAATTCCTGATCGGATATCGTGTTCTTGAGCCGCTTCGCTCGTTCAAAGTCCTGCCGCGCGAACTCGGCCCCTGCATTAGCCTGATCGAGTAGCGCCTGGGCTTGCCGAATCTCTTCGGGCCGAGCGCCCGCTTCGAGTTCGCTCAAGCGAGCGCGAGTTTGCGCCAGTCCCGCCTTCGCCGCCGCTAAATCGGCGGCATACTCGTCGCCGTCCAGCCGAGCCAATAACTCTCTCTCTTGAACCTTTGCTCCCTCATCAATCGGCAGTTCCACGATGGTGCCAGGGATCTTGCTATTGACCAACACTTTGGTCTTGGCCATCAAGTAACCGGATGTGTCGAGCACGGTCGCCGCGGAAAGCTGTGACTCCACGGACACTACGTCGACTTCGGCGACGTTTTGAAATAGCCCGACGTATCTGCGCGCACCCAATACGATCGTCGCCAGGACCAGTGCGCCGAGAAACAAAAATCGACGTCGACGGCGTCGTGGCGCCACAGGCACACGGCGCTCACCATGTTGGCCGGCATCCTTCGCAAACATCAGCGAACGAAGACGCTCTGAGACGTGGTCCTGCGATGCGGCCGCACCTGCGTCCGCTGCGGAGTCGCTGACTTTGTCGACGAGACTTGCCATCGCATCAGGTCCCACTCAGCAGCACGCCTATGTAGTTGATCTAGTTTATCCAAATTCTTACATAGACGTGAGTCGCCTATTTTACCGATTACGCTTATATTATCAATAGGCTGCGACTTCTTGATTTCCGTGGATTGCGACATCGCGAGAGTGGCCACCAAAAAATCTCTGAAAATAACCGAGACTGTAGTAGCGTTGTTGAGTTTGATGGTGATTTAATGAACGATTTTGCCTATATTCTCCGGCGTGGAACCAACAAGCCAAGGAGGGCTTTGCCATGTCGGGAGTGGGAGAGTATCTGCCCGATGCCACGGAAGGCATCACCTGCGTCGAGGAATTGCCCAAAGCCAAGGTCGTGCACCGCAGCCGAAACTTCCGGCGACGTCCTTGCCCGCATTGCGGACACAGCGCCTATCGCCATCGGAAATGCCGACGCACGTTGCATGACGTGGGCGATCTCGTCTCGGGTCGGCCACGCAACATTCGACTCACCTACTCGCAACATCATTGCTCCTTCTGCAGACGAACGTTCAACGCCGACATGTCGGACTTGGCGCCAGCCGGCGGCCACTATTCCCATCGCGTGGTCGGCCTGGCCGTGCGACTGGTGGTGGAAGACGGCTTGCCTTATCGAGCCGCCAGTTGGCATCTGTGGCGCGATGAAGCGCGTATTCGTTCCTTTTGCCACGATACAGAACTGGGTTGAGGCCGGGGGAAAAAAAGGCGGAGCCGCGGATCGCTGGTGATTATCTCGACTGGGCCTTGGAGGATTTCTCCGGCTATGTGGCCGCCGACGAGTTGTACGACGGACCCTACTGTGTGCTCTCGCTGGTCGACAACCGTACGTTCAAGCGGATCGCCTGCCAAGTGCTGGAACACAACCCGACCCAGACCGACATCACGGCGTTCTTCAGCCGTTTTCAGGCGGCGCTTTGCGTCCGCAAGCTCTTGCTGCGCGGGATCACGACCGACGGTTCTCCCCTGTATCCTGGGCCGATTTCGCAGGTTTTTGGCGATGTGCCGCACCAGGTGCGCGAGTTCCACGTGATCAAGGAACTCACCAAGTGCGTGCTGCGCACCGTCGCCAAAGTACGCAAGGAGTTGGCGGCCCAGAAGCCGAAGCTGCCGCGCGGTCGGCCGTCCTCGCAGGACGCCCGGCGTGCGGCGCGGCGCAAGGGGCGTCTGGCCGACAAGGTGCGCGACTTGTTCGATCATCGACATCTTTTCGTCCAGCATGATCTCAGCCAAGCCGAGCAGAAAATACTCCAGCGCATTTCGCGTGGTCAGCCTCTGTTGCGCGATCTGCGCGAGATCATGGATGAAGTCTACCGGTTGTTTGATCGACGGTGCCGCACCGACACGGCCTTGGCCAAGCTTGCCAAGCTGCGCCGGCGTGTACGGCGTTTTCAGCGGATTGGCAAGACTCTCGACAAACTGTTCTCACCGAACCTGGAAAAGGCCCTCACCTTCCTCGACGACAAGCTGCTGCCTTCGACTTCCAACGCGGTGGAGCGCGGCAACCGTCGACATCGCAAAATGCAAAAGAGCGTGTATCGCGTGCGTCATGCGCCGCAACTACGCGCCCGCATCGCCTTGGACATGCTCCGCGAATCACGAATCGCTCCTCGCCAGCAAACCGTGAAAATCCTGCATTACGCTCGCGCCGGATAAAAACACCCAACATCGTTGCTACAGTCTCGAAAAAACTGCTGTTTTCGTGACAGAGTCGCGAGTTGGAGCAGCGGAAAGGAAGCTTGCGGGCAGCGGACAGGACGGCTGGGAGGGGCCAATTTTCCTGCCAGTGAGCAAAGGCGACAGGGATCGTCAACGCAAGTCGTATTTCGCCCGGATTCGAGGCGATACTCGAACATATTCGTTGCTTCAATCCAACGACTCGTTGACGATCCGACCGATGCAATACGGCGGAATTCTACAATCGCTGATGGACGCCAATTTTGTCGCGACCGAATGGTTGACCCGCGAAGATGCCGCGCACGCAAGATCGAAGACCTATAAAACGTCAGACCTGTTTTCTTGAACGCGGTGAACTGTTCACTGCGAGGCGCGTCACCGGAGATCGCGAGCCCCGATCGAATTCTTGCCAGCCGACATGCGGCGCAATCCGTTTCCGTTCTACGACGAGTTCCGCGCCGCATCCCCGTTATTGCACTTGGAGCCGTTCGACCTGTGGCTGATCTTTGACTATGCTTACCTGCCGGGCCACCTCGCGTGCGTCGATCGCAGCGCCAAATGGCACTTACTTCTTCTGCAAGTCGTTCGTTGAAAGTGACCTAGGCATAAAGG
>JBBDWY010000018.1:0-173979 GCA_040902605.1 Pirellulales bacterium
GACAATCAGCCACAGGAGTCATCAACCATTTTCAACTACGAGCGGGACATCATCCAGATGAAGGTGGCAAGCAGCTTAACAAACTACTGTTTGGACTGCTCCAAGAATCCTTTTCGGAGAGCTTGCTGATGGGCCTACGGCGCTTGATGGATAAGGAAAAGAACGGGCTTTACGGCAAGCGCGGCGTTTATTCTCTGTGGGCGTTGCTCGATGATGTTGGTCGACACTCCCATCTATTGGTCAGGGATGCCATTATTCGGCTCGGGCCACCTCAAAAAGAGCGCTGCGGCGAAGTGTTCCGGCACGATTGGGCATGCACGAAGAATCAATTTATCGACGAGTTAGTCGGTGTGAGCGACGCCAAGAGATCACCGCACGATCGGATTCCCCAAGACCTATTTGATACTCGGCGCAAGACACTTGAGGGGAAATTCGCGAACGCCGAAAACCTCATCAACAAGGAAATCGCTCATCCAGCAACACCGGATAGTCGCAGAGGGTTCAACTACCAGGAAATCCTTTGGGGCGACCTTTACGATTTTCACGCCGAGTTGTGTAAAACCGCGCACTTCCTTCAGGACATCATTTCCGAGAGCGGAATGAACTCATTTCTTCGACCATTCCAAGGCGACGAGTTGCAATACCTTTCGCGACCGATGGTGGCCGAGCCGGATTTTCAGAAGCTCGCAGATCGCTGGGCAAAATTGGAGGGCGAATACAAGTCTTGGAGAAGCTGGCGCCGGACTGAAAAAGGTTCCAACTGAAAAAGGTTCCAGGAACCGTTGACAGGTCAACTGAAAAAAAATGCTCCAGGGACCGTCGACGGGTCGCATTGGTGCTCTTGGCCGACGTCGCGCTCGCATTTCTTTGCACCCGCCACGGGCGGCGAACCCGCTCGTATAGCCCGCTACGGTGTGGCCGAGGTATAATATCAGCATTCCTACCCGTGCCAGGAGCAATGGTCGTGACCTTGGACTCGTGCAAAATCCCGCTGGCAGAAGACGCCTCGGGGGCGATCCGTGTGGAAAACACGCGGGTGACGCTCGACTCGGTCGTGCTTGCCTACCGCGAGGGCGCCTCGGCGGAGGAAATCGCCGAGCGGTTTCCCGCGATTACGCTCGGTGCGGTCTATGCGGCGATTACGTTCTACTTGCAGAACCGGACGGAGATCGACGCGTATCTCAAGCGCCGTGAGGCCGAGACGGAACAAGTCCGAATGCAAGTCGAGTCGCGTCCCGAGGCGAAGGAGTTTCGTGAGCGTTTGTTGGCGCGCATGGCTTCCGATGGACCGTCCTGATGCTTCGCTATCTGGCCGACGAAGATTTCGACAACCGCATCTTGAGGGCCTTTCGTCGCCGCGAGCCGGACCTCGATTGGATTCGCGTTCAAGACGTGGGCCTTAGCGGCTGCGAGGACGAATCGGTGCTTCAGTTTGCCGCCGAGAACCAGCGCGTCGTCCTCACTCGGGATGTTACCACGATGACCGCGGCTGCGTATAGTCGCGTCGAGCGAATCGAACCCATGCCGGGGCTCATCGTGGTTCCTCATCGAATGGCGATCGGGCGGGCGGTCGACGAGCTTATCTTTCTCGCCAAGGAATCGGCGTCGGATGAGTGGGAGGGGCAGGTGATTTGGCTTCCGCTATGACCACTTCTCGACATCTCCTTCAGAAGTTAACGAGAAACAAGGTGCTAGGCACCGTTTCGCGTACGACGCGATTCTCTAGCGGTTAATCATCACTTCAAGTCGATCAGGCCACGCTTACCCAGCGAACGGGGGCCAGCCAATTTCAACTCATGCGTGCAACCAATCTTCGGTCCGCAGCCCTGGAACCTGATTGAAATCTCGAGCATTTGCCGACAACAAGATTGCGTCGTGCGCCAGTGTGATGCTCGCAATCTTCAGGTCCAGCGTGCCAATCCGCACACCCTGTTGTCGTAGGCTGAGAAATCTGGCCGCGCAATTCTCGTCGAAACGGAGAATGTCCCAAGCCTGAAAGAAGCGAACCAAATTGATCAGTTGATCGTACGGCCTGACCTGGTCGGCGACATCCCGCGCGCGGCGGATCCCGGCGAGCCAGCCGCGCATGGGGAACAAAAAGGGGTCAGAACTATTTACGAGAACAAAAATAGTTCTGACCCCTTTTTTGTTCTGACCCCTTTTTTGTTCCTTTTTTGTTCCCTTTTTTGTTCCTTTTTTGTTCTTTTTTGTTCTCATGGTTTTCCCTCCGCTTAATTCTACGACAAGACCATTCTATTGTCCACGCGGCCCTCTGGCTCGCTCTGCCGTCTCGGTCTTCATAAACGCCAGTGCATCGCGGGCGAGTTGCTCTTCGCTTTCGTACATGCGGCGCCAGATTTTGGTGGCCGCGCTGATCTCCGGCAGCGCGAGGCCGAAGGCTTCGACGACCATCCAGCCGTCGTAACCGGTTTCGTGCAACGTGTCGAAAGTGCCCTGCCAGTCGACGTGTCCGCTGCCCGGCGTGCTGCGGTCGTTCTCTGAAATGTGGACGTGGGCCGTGTGGGGCGCCGCGGTGCGAATCGCGTCGCGGATGTTCTTCTCTTCGATGTTGGCGTGGAAGGTGTCGTACATCATCCGGCAATTCGGATGGTCGACTTCGGCTACGAACCGCGCCGTATCGGCCGCGCAGGTGAGGAAATAAGTTTCAAACCGGTTGAGATACTCGACGGCCAACGTCACGCCGGTAGAGGCTGCATGCTCGGCAACGGAGCGCATTGTTTCGACGCCCCATTTCCATTCGTCGGCCGTCGGTCCGCGGCCGCTGAACAGGCCCAGCGCGGAATGAAACGGTCCGCACAAGAATTTTGCGCCGAGCGCCTGGCAGCAATCGAGCGTTCGTTTGCCGGCATCGACTGCGGCAGCGCGCACGCGAGAATCGCTTGCGATCGGGTTATCCTGCTCGGTGCGGATGGTAACGACGGTTCGCTCCAATCCCAAGCCATCCAGCCGCTGACTCCAGGTGCGATACAGCTCCTCGTCCGGACTGAACATCGGCACTTCGACGCCGTCGTACCCAAACTCCTTGAGCTGCCGCAGCACCGGCATCAGCCCGTCGTTCAAGTCGCCGGTCCAGAGCAATAAATTCATGCCGAATTTCATGGTCTGCGTTCCTAATAAAAATTAACGGCAGATAAACACAGACTTACGCAGATGGGAACAGGCGCCCTGAACAAAAACAGCTGAACTTACATCTGCGTTCATCCGCGTTCATCTGCGGTTGCATTTGGATTGTTCATACAGCGGGCAATTCAAAGCCGGCGCGACGCGGCCGGTCGAGGAGCTGGTTCGCCTCGTCGTCGTTGGCAAAGCGCTCGGCAGCCGGGTCCCACTGCAGCTCGCGGCCCAGCTCGCGCGTAATGTTCAGCAAATGGCAAATCGTGATCGAGCGGTGGCCGATTTCGACGTCGGCGTTTGGCACATCGCGCGTCTTGATGCAGTCGAGCCAATTCTGGATGTGCGGCTGGGCGATCCAGCCGTCCCCTTCCCACTTCTGCTGCACGGCCGGATCGGGAGCGTCCTTGACAAAGTCGGCGGGGTTGGTGGCGAAGCGGTTGCGGTTGATTTCCATCTTGCATTCGCTGCCGAAGAACACCGCGCCGCCCATCGGCGCCCCTTCGCGCTCGAAGCGCACGAGCGTGCCGTCGGCATAGCGCATCGCCGCCATGCCGTTCGCTCCTGGGGATTCCGGCCAAAGGTCGGTCGGGCCCGAGTGGTCCATGCCCAGCGCCCACTGAATCTGATCAACGCCGTGCGCACCCCAGTTGGTCATCTCGCCGCCCGAGTAGTCGCGCCATTGCATCCAGCCGAATTGCAACTGCTGGTTAAACGGCCGCAGCTCGGTCGGGCCGCACCAGGTGTTCCAATCATCGGTCGGCGGGACAGGCTCCTCCGGCAGGGCTTCGTAACGGCGCGGGCCCGGATAGTTCACTGCGGAGACCTTTTTCACGGTGCCGATTTTGCCGGCGCGGATGTATTCGCAGCAAAAGCGGTTGATCTCCATGGTACGCTGCTGCGTGCCCACCTGAAACACACGCTGATGTTTGCGCACGGCATCGACCAACACACGGCCCTCGCGGATGTACGCCGTGAGCGGCTTTTCGGCATACACGTCGAGCCCCGCCTGCACCGCATGAATGCACGGCAGCGTACGTGCATGATCCGGCGTGGCGACCAGCACCGCGTCGAGCCTCTCGCGGTCGATCATCTGGCGATAGTCTTGATACAACGCCCACTTCGCCTGCCGTTCTTTGGCCGCATCGGTCGCGCGCTGCAGGTAGCAATCGGCCAGCGCGACGACGCGTCCGGCTTCCGGAACCTGATCGATGAGCTGTCGCGCGCGGTTCCCCACGCCAATCACGCCGATCAAAATTTGCTCATTCGCTGCCGGCGCACTTTCGCGCCCGAGCACTCGAGCGGGGATGAAAGCCGGCGCGGCGAAAACCGTGCTCGCAGCGGCGGCGCGTTTCAGGAAATCACGGCGCGATGGTTGCCGGTCGTTGTGCATAGGAACCTCTCGGAACGGTTAAACACTGCGGCGTCAGCAAGCATACTCAGAGCGCCGCCCACTGTCACTTAAAAGGCGGAAGCCATGCCGATTGAGTGTTTCGACGCAAGTCGTTAGGCTTACTGTAGAAGGTCTTGCGAGCGAACTCAAGTTAATCCGGCCTGGCGGCCGGCGCCAATTTCGCTGACCTCTGAGCTCTCCGCAGCCATGCTCGTCTTCAACAGTCCATGGTATTTGCTTCTGCTGGGCCTGCTGCCGGCGATGTGGTGGTTCAGCTTTCGCAGCTTGAGCGGGCTGGGCCGGTGGCGGCGGCCGATGGCGCTGGGCTTTCGCACCGTGGTCGTGCTGCTCGTCGTGGCCGCGCTGGCGGAGATGCAATATCAGCGGACCAGTGACCGGCTCACCGTCATTTACCTGCTGGACCAATCGCTGAGCATCCCAGAGGCCCGCCGCGCCGGGATGATCCGCTACGTCAACGCCTCGATCCGTGAGCAACGCAAGGACGAAAAGCAAGATCAGGCCGGGGTCATTGTGTTCGGAAGGAACGCTGAAGTCGAGCTGCCGCCGGTTGACTTCGACATTCAACTACAAACGAAGGTCGAAAGCCTGCTCGATCCGGAGTTCACGAACGTCTCCAATGCGATGCAGCGGGCGATGGCGATGTTCCCGCACGACGCGGCCAAGCGGATCGTGCTCGTCACGGACGGCAATCAGAACATGGGCGACGCACTGGAAGAGGCCCGGGCGATCGCGGAGGCGGGCGTGAGCATCGACGTGATGCCGGTTCCCCTGGAGCGGCGGAGCGAAGTGTCGGTGGAAAAGATCGCGCTGCCGGCCGACGTCCGCCGCAACCAGCCGTTCGAGCTGCGCGTGGTCCTCGACCATGCGACGACGGGCGACGCAGCAGAAAACGAAAGAGTAAGCGGCAAGATCCGCATCGTGCGGAAAGCGGGCGAACGCGAGGAAACGCTTGCCGAAGCGCCGGTCGACCTGGGGCCCGGCAAACGGGTATTCGCGCTGCGTGAAGAGATCGACCAGGCCGACTTCTACACCTATGAAGCACAATTCGTTCCCGACGACCCGACCAGCGACGCGCTCACGCAGAACAATCGAGCCACGGCGTTCACGCACGTGCAAGGCAAAGGGCTGGTGCTCGTGATTGAAGACTGGGAAAACCCCGGCGAATTTGATTACCTCGTCGGACGGCTGCGAAACGAGGGACTGGAAGTCAGTGTCCAACCTAGCAACCGCTTGTTTACCTCGCTGCCGGAGCTGCAGCGGTACGATACCATCATCCTCGCGAATGTGCCGCGCACCAGCGGCGACGACGCTGCGAATGTGAGCAGCTTCTCCGACGAGCAGATTCGCATGCTAGTGCGTAACACCGAAGAGCTGGGCTGCGGATTGATCATGGTTGGCGGGCCGAACAGCTTTGGCGCCGGCGGCTGGACGAACACCGAGTTGGAAAAGGCGATGCCGGTGGATTTCCAGATCAAAAGCGCGAAAGTCGTGCCGGTCGGGGCGCTGGTGCTGAACATGCACGCCGGTGAAATCCCCAAGGCGAATTACTGGCAGAAGGTCATCGCGCAGGAAGCGATTCGAGCGCTCGGAGCGCGCGATTACTGCGGGCTGATCTCCTGGAACGGCACCGATCAATGGCTGTGGGGGCAAGCGCAGGGCGGCATTGTCCGCGTCGGGCCGAACCGGCAGGTGATGCTCTCGCGGATCGACCGCATGAATATCGGCGACATGCCGGAGTTCGATCCGGGCATGAAGAAAGCGGCCGCCGCCTTGGCACGCATCAACGACGCGGCCAATAAGCACATGATCATCATCAGCGACGGCGACCCGCAACGGCCGACGCAGGGAACGATCAACGCGCTGAAGCAAGGCGGCGTGACGGTGACCACGGTCGCCGTGGGCTCGCATGGAATCCTCGGCAGCCAGGTGATGCGCGACATCGCCACGCAAACGGGCGGCAAGTACTACGAGGTCCGCAGCGCCAACGCGCTGCCGAAAATTTATCAGCGCGAGGCCCGCCGGATCGCCCGGCCGCTGGTCTACGAGCCTAATCCACCAGTGAGCCCGGGGGTCACTTCGCAGCACGAAATCGTGCAAGGCCTCGCTGATTCCTTCCCGCCGATTAGTGGGTTTGTGCTCACGAGCGTGAAGGAAAACTCGCTGGTCGATGTAATCCTTACCTCGCCGCTGCCCACCGAGACACAGAATGCCACGATCCTGGCCGCGTGGACCTACGGCCTGGGGAAGACGGTGGCGTTCACCACCGATGCCGGCCGTCGCTGGACGACGCCCTGGACGGGCTGGGAACAGTACGACCGCTTCTTCAGTCAGATGGTCCGCTGGTCGATGCGTCCGACGGGCGACACGGGCAAGTTCACGGTGGCCACCGATGTGCAAGGGAGCAAAACCCGGGTGATCATCTCGGCCCTGGATACGGAAGACGAGTTTCTCAATTACCAGACAATGGTTGGCACCGTGTTGGGACCGGACATGCAGTCGATCCCGCTCGACATCGAGCAGACCGCGCCCGGCCGGTACGTCGGCGAGTTCGAGTCCGCCAAGCCGGGTAGCTATATGATCAGTGTCGGGGCGGCCGACGTGATGATCCGCACGGGCGTGAACATCGGCTATTCGGACGAATTCCGCGACCGCGAAACAAACATTACGCTGCTCGAGCGCCTGGCCGAATTGCCGGCCAAGCGCGGCGAGCCGGGCAAGCTCCTGCCGCCGTTGCCACAGGTGCCCGAGGACAATGAGCAGGCGCAACGCATATTGGGGCCACAATTGGCTATTGATCCCTACCGCCGCGATTTACCTCAAGCCGTGGCCAGTCGCGATATCTGGCCTTGGCTCGTGCTCGTGGCAAGCTGCGTGTTCTTCGGCGATGTATTCGTCCGACGCGTGCAAATCGATTTACGATGGCTGGTCCCGATCTGGGCGCGGTTTGCGGAAATCGTCTTCCGCCGCGAGCGCCACGAGCCGGCGCCCGAAACGATGGCGCGGCTGCGCAGCCGCAAGGCGGAAGTCGACCGATCGCTGGAAAGCCGCCGGGCCGCCGCCCGATTCGAGCCAGACGCGATACTGCCGGTCGATCCCAACGCCGTCTCGGCCGCGATCCCCATGCCGACCGCGCCTGGCGCTCAGCCGCCACCGACGCCTAAGCCCGTTGCCGAAGCCGAAGCCGAAGATTCCTACACCTCCCGGCTGCTGAAGGCCAAGAAACAAGTCTGGCAAGACCGCGCCCAAGACCGCGGCTTTGACCCCAACGCCAAAGACCACAACTGAACCAAACAACAGAAATTCTCACGCAAAGTCGCAAAGGCGCAAAGAATCGCAGAGAATTCAGAGTTTTTGCCAATTGCGGATCGACAAAGTGTTTAGAACGGAAAGTGCAAAGTAAGTAACAAGCTCAATTGCGACCTTTGCGCCTTAGCGCCTTTGCGTGAGTTCCTTCCTTCACCTCTTACCTGTCTGTCCTCATGTCCATCGCCGAATCGATCGAAAAGCGGGCGGCCCAATTCGCCGACCGCTACAAAGCCGTTTACAAGCAGCTGGCCCGTGTGATTGTCGGGCACAACGACATCGTGCACGGCGTATTAACCTGCCTGTTTGTGGGGGGGCATTGTCTGCTGGAAGGCGTGCCCGGGCTCGGCAAGACGCTGCTCGTGCGGACCCTCGCCCACACCCTGGACCTCGATTTCTCGCGGATTCAGTTCACCCCCGACCTGATGCCGGCCGACATCCTGGGCACGAACATGATCGTCGAGGATCAGGCCGGGCGGCGTGAGTTTCAATTCCAGAAGGGGCCGCTGTTCACGCAGATCTGCCTGGCAGACGAAATCAACCGCGCGACGCCGAAGACGCAATCGGCGCTGCTCGAAGCGATGCAAGAGCGCTCCATCAGCATCGCCGGCCACGTGTACAAGCTGAAGGAGCCTTTCTTGGTGATGGCCACGCAGAACCCGATCGAGCAGGAGGGCACCTACCCGCTGCCGGAAGCCCAATTGGACCGCTTTTTCTTCAAGCTGGTGGTCGGCTACTCCAGCCGGGAGGAGCTCAACACGATCGTTGAGCGCACGACCAAAGGCATTACCGTGCAGCCCGACAAGGTGATGGACGGCGAAGAAATCGTTCGTTGGCAACAGCTCGTGCGCGAAGTGATCCTCGCGCCGCACGTGCAGGACTACATCGCACGGCTCACGCTCGCTACGCACCCCGATGGCCCGTATGCCGTGCCGATCACGAACCAATACATCCGTTGGGGCAGCAGCCCCCGCGGCGCGCAAACGCTCACGCTGGCCGCGAAAGTGCGGGCACTGCTGAGCGGCCGCTACAACGTCAGCTTCGAAGACGTGCGGCGTGTCTTCCTGCCGGCAACGCGCCACCGCGTGATCCTCAACTTCGAGGCTGAAGCCGAGGGCATCGACCCCGACAAGGTGCTGCTCGAAGTTCTGCAAAAAGTCCCCGAGAAAGCAGAAGACACCAAAGTCGCGTAAGCAACTACGGCGAGCCGGCTTCAGCGGGCGGGCGGTATGGCAACTAATTCAAAAAATCCGAAACGCCCACGCATCTGGCCGACGACTGGGGCCAAATTGTTTGAGCTACTCATCGGTTTCTTTCCTGGATGGATTGCGGTTGTGGGTATCTCCGTGGCATTGCTGCTGCCGTTGATTCAGTCCTGTCGCAACTGGGCACGGGAGAACGCCGGGCAAGCTCCGCCGCCCAAGTTCGAACAGCGTTGAGCCGAATCTAAGCGAATACTCCATGCCAGCATCTGAAACTAGCCTCCTGCCTGCCTCTAGCTTTTGGCCACCAACTTCACTAGGCTGATAATGAACGTATGTACATACAACCGATGCAGCTCGATGTCCGGCACGTGTCGGACCCGCTCACGCTGCGCCCATGAGATTCGCATTCGCCAATCCGCGTGTGCTGCGCGAAACCGCGAAACCGCCCTGCGCAAAGTATGTGTCATGCAAGCGTCCCCTTGTGTCCCCTTCCGAGAAATAGCAATGTTCAGCAACCCAGTGACGATGCCGACGGTCGCCATTCGTCATTCGACATTCATCATTCGTCATTGATCCACGGTTATGCCCGTCACGGAATCCACGCTTCTGCCGCCCGACCTCATGGCCCAGCTTGAACGGCTGGAGCTCGTCACGCGCAAGGTCTTCCGCGGCCGCATGAAGGGCGAGCGGCGGAGCAAGCGGAAGGGGCAGAGCGTCGAGTTCGCCGATTTCCGCAGCTATGTGCCCGGCGACGATTTGCGCACGCTCGATTGGAATCTTTACGCCCGGCTCGACAAGCTCATTATAAAACTGTTCCTCGAAGAAGAGGATTTGCACTTCTTCACGCTCATCGACGCCAGCCTGTCGATGGATTTTGGCGAGCCGACCAAGCTGCAATACGCCAAGCAGCTGGCCGCGGCCCTTGGCTTTGTCGGCCTCATTCGCACGGATCGCGTGCGGATCGAAACGCTTGGCCAGAGCGTGCATCGCCGCGGACCGGTCGTGCGCGGCCGGCGCGGCGTGTGGCGGATGCTCGAATATCTCGACGGCATCGAGGCGGGCGAAACGACGTCGCTCGCCGACGGCGTGAAGAACTTCTGCCTCCGCAATGCGGGCAAAGGCATCGTCGTTTTGATTTCGGACTTGATGGACAAAAACGGCTACGAACCCGCGCTGCGCTACCTGGTTTCGCAGCGGATGGACGTGTACGTCATCCACGTGCTAAGCCAGGAGGAAATCGATCCCGATGTGAAAGGCGACCTCAAGCTGGTCGATTGCGAGGACCAGGACATCGCGGAGATCACGGTCAGCGCGCCGCTGCTGGCCCGCTACAAATCGACGCTCAACGCATTCGTAACCGGCGCCCAGGAATTCTGCAACCGCCGCGGCATGAACTACCTGCTTGCCAATAACCAAACCCCCGTAAAGGATCTCATAGGAAGCTACCTGCGCCGGAGAGGTTTGGTTCGATGAGTTCACAAGGAAAATATCTCACGCAAAGGCGCAAAGACGCAAAGGCAATTAGACAAGTTTGTTTTTCTTTGCGCCTTCGCGCCTTTGCGTGAGACTGAAAGCGAATGTTCGATCTATTTCGCAATACGTTAGCCCCTTGGCAGTGGGCGCTTTTGGCGCTCGTTCCGCCGGCGATCATCGCACTGTATTTCTTAAAATTGAAACGTCAGCCGCTCGAGGTGCCGAGCACCTATCTGTGGAAGCGCTCGATCGAAGACTTGCACGTCAACAGCCTGTGGCAGCGGTTGCGGCAGAATCTGTTGCTGTTCCTGCAGCTGTTGCTCATTGCCCTGGCGATGCTCGCGCTGCTGCGGCCGGGTTGGGAGGGAACCCGGCTGCAAGGCAATCGGTTCATCTTCCTCGTGGACAACTCGGCCAGCATGTCGGCGACTGACGTCGAGGGCGCCGAGAACCGGCTGGAAGAAGCGAAGAAGCTGGTCGGCGGCCTCGTCGACCAGATGGAATCCGGCATGACGGCCATGATCATCAGCTTTGCCGACACGCCGCAAGTGGTGCAGGAGTTCACCGACAACCGCCGCCTGCTGCGCGAGCGGCTGGCCACGATCGAGCCCACCGTCCGCGGCACCGACCTGCGCGGCGCGCTCGAGTTGGCCGACGGGCTGGCGAACCCAGGTCGGATCACCCTCGGCGCAGGCGAGGCGGAAATCGATGTCGTCGAAGCTCAGCCCGCGACGCTGTACATCTTCAGCGACGGCCGGTTCGAGGACGTGAAGGATTTTGCGCTCGGCAATTTGAGGCCCTTCGGAACAGAAGAGGAGCCATCTTACGTGCCGATCGGCTCATTCAATGCCGAGAACCTGGCCATTACCGCCTTCTCGACCCGGCGCAGCGAAGCGGCTCCTGAAGAACGTCAGGCGTTCGTGCAGGTCGCAAATTTCAGCGATACGGAAAAACCGGCCGTGGTCGAAATCCAGCTCGACGGCCAGTTCCTCAACGCCAAGAAAATCGACGTGCCGGCCGGCGAATCGAGCGGCGTTGTTTTTCCGCTGGCCAACGCACCGGCAGGCAAGCTCACCGCCCGCTTGAAAAATGAGCCGGACCCGCAGACTAAGCGAGACGCGTTAGCGCAGGACGACGTGGGCTACGCCGGGCTGAACGACGCCCAGCCGGGCCGCGTGCTGGTAGTTTCTCCCGGCAATGTGGCCTTGGAGGTTGCGCTCACCACCGAACGTGCGCGGCGGCTGGCCGGGGTTGAGTTCAAGAAGCCGGACGTGCTCGAATCGGACCAGTACAAGCGGGATGCGGACGGCGGTGCGTACGATCTCATTATCTACGACCAATGTGCGCCGGCGGTGATGCCGCGTGCGGATACGCTTTTCATCGGGCGGCTGCCGCCGGGACCGGCTTGGCGCGGCGGCCGCGAAATCGCAAGCGATCAACGAAGCGAAAAGAGTCCGGATGACGAAACAAATCAAGATGCGGCGGTGACTATCCTGCCGCAAATTATCGATTGGGACCGGGCGCATCCGCTGTTGGGAAGCGTGGAGCTCAGCAATGTGGACATTGCCGACAGCTTACTAATCGACCCCCCACCGGGCGCAGCGGTGCTGATCGATTCGACCGCCGGGCCGATCGCCGCAATCGCGCCCCGGGACGCTTATCAAGATGTCGTGCTCGCATTCGAGATCGAAGGCCGCGACACGCAGGGCGCGCGAACGATGAACACCAATTGGCCCAGGCGGCTGAGCTTCCCCACGTTTTGCCTGAACGTGCTGGAGTACCTGGCCGGCGGAACGGAGGACTCGCAAATTGCTTCCGTGCGGCCGGGCCGGCCGGTGGAGCTGCGCACCGCCGGCGACGTGCCCGAGCTGACAGTGATCGATCCGGCGGGCAAAGAACACGTCGTGCGCCGCATGGGCGACGACACGTTTCAGTTCCACGACACCCATCAGCCCGGCGTGTACGAAGTGCGGCGGCGCGACCAGGTCATCGAACGCTTTGCCGTAAATCTGTTTGATGCGCAGGAGAGCGACGTGCGGCTGCGGCCGACGCAGGACCCGGATGCCAATACGACCCGCGCGGCCGACATCCGTATCGGTCACGTCGATGTGGCCGCTTCGGCAAGCCGTGCGCCGGCCCGCAAGGAGGTCTGGAAAGTCGTGCTCGCGTGCGCCCTGTTCGTGCTCGTGTTCGAGTGGTATATCTACAATCGCCGCGTGTATCTTTGATGAACGGCCTCCGGAAGCGGTCATGAGCGTGCTACATCGGATCGTCGAGAACGATCTCATACGTCGGACGACGCCCGACGAGTACCGCGACCGGATCAAGCACGTGTACGGCGGTCCGCAAGGCGCGCTGCTCGCGACGGCCAGCAAAGTTTCGCTGCACGTGCCGCTCGGCAGGCGGCTGTTTCGCACTCGAAAGTTCGATGTTTGCGGCATGAAGTCGATCCTCGACGTCGGCAGCGGCGCGGGGCAAATCGCCGGGCATCTGTTGGAATTCGCTGATCCCGACGCGCGGATCGTCTGCATCGATCTTTCGCACGCCATGTTGTGCCGGGCGCGTCGCCGCCTCAACAGCGATCGGCCCACCTACGTCGCCGCCGACCTCGCGAACTTGCCATTTGCCGACCGCTCGTTCGACGGCGTGACCTGCGGCTACGTGCTGGAGCATCTGCCCGACCCCAGCGTGGGGCTAAGCGAATTGGCTCGTGTGCTGCGCAGCGGCGGACGAATGCTGCTGCTGACAACCGAGGATAATTTCGCCGGCGCCTGGACGAGCCGCATCTGGTGCTGCCGCACGTACAATCGCCCCGAATTGATGCGGCTGTGCGAGTCGCTCGGCTTGCGCTGGAAGAAGGAGCTCTGGTTCACGCCGATCCATCGTGCGATGCGCGCCGGCGGCATCTGCGTGGAAATCGAAAAGAAGTGAAGTCGCATGTTCCGCGTCGGTCACGACAACTTACGCTCGCGCGGCGGTTCTCGTCGTTTCGCGCGCAGGCGGAAAAACGTAGCGCAACACGGCCGCGATCACGCCGCCGCCGGGAACATCCCCAGTTGCGAGCGGCTCCACGGTGCCGTTGTTCCGCAGCACGAGCGTCGCCGCCAGGTTGATCAAGTCTTCGCGCTCCTCTTGCGGCCGGTCGTCGACGTCTACGCGAAGTTGTTCCGGCTCGAACGTTCCAGTCCGCCGCGCCGCGGGGTCGATGAACAACGTGTCGATCGCGCCCGCGTCGGCCGCAATCAAGATTTCGTCGAGTTGATCGGAGCTGCGGCCCTGCGGGATGCGGTTACCGTACTTGGCCACCTCACACTCGCGGCGCTCTCGAACCACCGATTCCACGAGCGGCCACGCCCGTTGTCGCAACTCGTCCGGCGACCACAGTTCCGGATTACCGGTCACCGGTGTTGGCAAGAGATGTTGATAGGTATTCGCTTCCTGGTAAATCGGAAACAGGTAATCGACGCCGGCAAATACAAGCGGCTCCGTGGCCAGCCGCAGCGTAGGCGACAGCGCCGCGTCGATCGCGCGGAAAAACTCAAAAATCCGAGGCTTGGCCGCATCCGGTGCGCCGCCCTGACCGTGAAAAACCATGCCTTCCTTGGTTCGTCCTAAATACGGCCTGGCCGAATGGGCCTGCAGCCCCGGATCGGCGTCGTCGAGCGGCACGGCCGCGTCGCGACTTGTCGGCAGCTCGGGAACGGTGACGTGCTCCATCTCGCCGCGCGTGCCGCGGAAGAACCGCACGTCGTTCTGGCTCACGGCCAGCACGTAGTACGGCGCGTCGTTGCGCAGCCAGGTCAACGGCGGGATGACGTAAAAGTGCTTTCCCACACGGCACAGCTCTTCACAGGCAAACGGCAGCCGAAATGCCTGCGCTTCATCGCCGCGCACGAACACAGCCAGGCCCTGCCCCAATTCCGTGCCAAGCATCGGCGGATCTAGCAACTCGTTCGCCGGCGCGAGCATCTCTCGCGCATCCGATGGCTTGAGACCCTGGTTGACCAAGGCCTCCTCCGCCGCTCGCAGCAGGTTCTTCAGGCGAACCGGGTTCTGCCGGCTGTCGACACCGGTCAGGGTCGGCATGTACAGCGACACCAGGTGGTCGTCCCCGGCTTCCACAAGTTGCAACAGATCGCTTTGGCTAAAAGTCTTCATAGGACGCAGCCCTCGAGGTAACGTGTTAAGATTCAGGCCTCCCTGGTCGCGAACGAAAAATCGAACTTACACTCCAATCGGGAAAGTTTCCGGCACTTCGTGCTCAAAACCGCCCACCGCGAGTCGCCGATCCGTTCCATCAAGGGGTCCAGTTCTTCCCACCCGTACTGCGACTGTGAAAGCGACCGCACTTCGCGGATGAGTGCGTCGGTCGGGTCTGCTTCAGTGAATCGAGCGCGTCGGCGACGTGCCATGGGTTCCTCCGCTTCGCGCGACGTTTTGATCGCCGGCGGGGCTCAGATAGCGAACGAACCAGTCGCCCGCCAATTGGGCCACCTCTTCCAGCGCGCCCGGCTCCTCGAAGAGATGCGTGGCCCCGGGGATGATCACCAGCTCTCGGTGATTAGCGCGTTGCAATCGATCGTATGCGGAGCGGTTCAGCTCGATGACGGCATGATCGAGCCCGCCGACGATCAGCAAGGTGGCGGCCTTCACGCGCGGCAGCGCGTCGCCCGCCAGGTCTGGTCGCCCGCCGCGCGACACCACGGCACCGGTTTCCGGCCGCTCCGCCGCCGCCTTGAGTGCGGCCGCCGCTCCAGTGCTGGCGCCAAAGTAGCCAACCCGTAAGTCATCGTGCGCACGATGGCCGACGAACCAATCAGAGGCCAGCAACAGTCGTTCCGTCAACAGATCGATGTCGAATCGATATTGAGCCGTAAACGCATCCATGCGCTCCTCAGCCGGCGTCAGCAGATCGACCAGCAGCGTCGCCAGGCGCCGCCCCTGCAACGATTCGGCGACGACGCGATTTCGCGGGCTGTGGCGGCTGCTGCCGCTGCCGTGTGCGAACACCACCGCACCCTGCGCTGCTTCAGGTATCGAAAGAGCGCCGTAGATGTAATCCGTTCCGGTATCGATTCGGACCGTTTCTTCGAATATCGAGGAGTTCACAGCCATCGCTTCGTCCTTTTCCGGTCGATGAGTTATTTGATAATGTCGATCTTTTGCCGTCGGTTTACCGCCCTCCGCTGTGAGCGTGCTGCCAGTGGGAAGCTTCCTCGAGTAGCGTTCGCACCGCGCTATCGGAGGTGGGTGAAAAGTCGTCGTACCAGACACCTACGGCCATGAAGTGTTCCGGCATCACGGCACAAATGATCTCGTCGACGTCGTCGCGAAGCTCGCTGCACGTCTCAGCAGCGCCGACAGGCACGGCGACGATCAGTCGCTTGGGTTGCTGTTTTCGCAGGGCCGCGATGGCTGCGCGCATGGTCGAGCCGGTCGCCAAGCCGTCGTCGACGAGAATCACAGTTCGGTCTTTGACCGTGGTCGCCGGCTGTCCGTCGCGGTACATTTGGCGCTGCCGCTGGATCGTCTCGCGCTCTCGACGGGCGACATCTTCAATCATGTCGTGGGGAATATGCAGCGGGCCCACCACATCCTCATTCAACACGACGATGTCGCCGTCCGCCACCGCTCCCATGGCCAGCTCTTCGTGGCCTGGCAGACCGAGCTTGCGCACCAAGAAAACATCCAACGGCGCTTCGAGGGCCTTGGCGACCTCGAATGCAACCGGCACCCCGCCACGCGGCAGCGCCAACACCAACACGTCCGGATCGTCGCGGTATTGCAGCAGCTTCTGCGCCAGGTATTGCCCAGCCTCAAAACGGTCCCGGAAATACATTTTCGAGCAGGTGGGTAAGTGAGTACGTGAGTAAGTGGATAGCTTTCTCCCCAACGTTCAATCTCAATAACACTCTGGGTGCCGCGGTTGTCGCCGCGGTTTGTACGGCGGATGAATGTGCAAAACGCGCGCCGAGGACGCTGGAAACCACAGGCGCCCAGGACGATTTTTGGGAGCGCAGGACAGCCCAAATCAGGCCTGCCCTTTGCTCCGTCAGCGACAATCCGTCGGGGCACGCCCCAATGATCAGCCTGTTTCAAGAACGGCCAGGCGCGCCGTCCTGACACACCGTTTAACCAAAGGCCGAAAAACGCGATTGGTCGTCGGCAGACGGCCTCAGATTCAGCACCGCGATTTCCGGTGGGCAGTTCCAGCGCAGCGGCGTCAGCGACGACGTGCCGCGGCTGACATGTAGCACCGTGTTGTCCGCGCGGAACGCGCCCGACGCATACCGCACACCTTGCAAACTCGGGGCGACGATCGGACCCAACAGCGGCAGGCAGACTTGTCCGCCGTGATTATGGCCGGCGAGCAACAGATCGACGTCATTCTCCCGCGCCCAGCCGAACCGGTCGGGCGAGTGGGCCAGTACGATTCGCAGCGGCAGGCCACGCGAATCGCGCGTTGGACAGTCGCGGAAGTCGGCCGCCGGGCCGTACCAGGGGAGCTCGTTGCCAGCCAGGATCACCGGCGTGTGTCGGATCGTGACGCGGCGCCAGGTGCCGCCCAGATGAAACAGTCCCGCATCGGTCAGCGCCGCGGTAAGCCGATCCTTCCGCACGTGCCTATCGTGGTTTCCAAGCACGTAGAATACGCCGTCGCGAGCTTGCAGCCGGCCGAATGTGCTGGGCACCCAGTCGAGGCACGCCTCTCGCTCGACCAGATCGCCGGTGATCGCGATGAGGTCGGGCTGGCAGCGATTCACCTCGTCGACGACGCGCTCGAAATACGCCTTCGAGATTCGGCCCGACATGTGGAGATCGGAAATGTGCACGATTCGCAGTCCCCCGTACGCGCTGGTCAACCGAGGAATCGCAAGATGCTTCTCTTGGACGCGAATTGTAAGTGCTTCGTTGCCCGGCAAGCGGCTGAGCCACCTGGGAATTCCCGGCGCCGTCAGCGGGCCGGCAATGTCCTCGGCAAGGTTGATTTGCGACGTGTGATTCGAAAATAGCGCGCCGCGCCGCTCCGGATGACAATACCAGCGCCAGCGCTGAATCGCCGCTACGACGCAAACGATGGAACACACGGCGAGGTAATCCCAAGCGATGGCCGGTGCCACGCCGACCGGCGGAAATGTCCACTGCGTGCCGATCGCGACCGCCGCGGCGATGGGCACGCCAGCAAACAGGATACAGCACAGCACAGAGAGCGCGTTGACCCAACGCCGCTGGATGCCGAGCCCATGGGCCCGATTCACCAGACCGACCCAAAGGATGACGTGGCCCAATGCGCCAAGGATAAGAATGGCCAGGTGCATGGGATGGATGTGAGTAGGTGAGTAAGTGAATCGGTGAGTAAGGTTGTGTATGTTACATACTCACGTACTCACCAACCACGTACTCACCCTTTTTCAGCGATCGGCCGGTTGCTTCGCGCCGATTACAAGTTGCTCGACCGTCTCCAGCAACTGATCCAACCGGAACGGCTTGTACAGCACCGCTTGCAAACCGGCTTGACGCGCTTTGACGATCGAATGGCCCGGATCGTAACCGAAGCCGGTCATCAGGGCCATGGGGACGGTTTCCATGATCCCTTTGAGCTTGAGCAGCAGATCGAAGCCGGACATATCGGGCAGGCGGACATCGGCGATGATCGCGTCATAATGCTGCTCAGCCGAGAGGCTGCGAACCATGAATTGGGCCTCGCTGCCGTCGTGGGCGGTTTCCACGATACAGCGATAGCGTTCCAGCAGGGCGTGAGCCGCGCTGCGGACGCTTTCGTCGGCGTCGACGACCAGAACACGACGGCCCACGAGGTTGGGTCGCAACTCAACGCGAGCCGACGGCGGCTGGGCCTCGGTCGGCGCCATCGATTGGCCGACTTTCTGGATCACGTGCTTGATGTCGCGGGCGTTTCGCAGAATTTGCTGCAAGCGCTCGACAACGTCCGGCTGATGGCCGATGTAACGCTCCATCACGTTTACAGCGTCGTTCAGAATGTCGTCCACCGGCAGGGCCACGGCGCTGTGAATCGCCTCGACGCTCGCCGCCGCGGTGTTGGCCTTTTCCGCCGCCAGGAGTTCCAACGTGTTCAGCGCGATCGCGACGTCGCGGGCAAAGATCTCGAGGAATTGAAGATCGCTTTCGCTGAAAGCGTGCGGCTCGGGGCTTTCCACGTTGAGCGTGCCGGTGATGCGGTCGTGCAGCATGACGGGCACGGTCAGCGAGCTGCGTGCGCCGGCGGCTCCCTCGAGATAAAGCGGGTCCTCGCGGGTGTCTTCGCACAAGTAGCTCTTACCCGTCGCGGCGACGAAGCCGGTCACGCCATTGCCCTCCGGTGCGGCGCGCAGTTGTCGCTGTGCGGCCTCCGGCATCATCCCGACGGCCAGCACGGGCTCAAGCACCCGCGTTTTCGGATCGAGCATGCGGATTTCGACAACGTTGTAATGCAGCACGTCCTGGGTGCAGTGCAAGATGTTGGCCCGCAACAGCTCGATCCGCTCCTCGACCGACATCTTGGCAACTTCATCGGGCGTCAGATCGGCCAGTTCGATGCCGGCTTGATGGATCGCCGAGAGCTTTTGCTGCTGCAAGATCTCTTCGGTCACCTCGCGAATCGTCACGACCAGATGCTCGGGGACGCCCGTCGCGTCCATCACCGGCGCAGCGTGGACGCGCATGTAGCGATTCTGAAAACACCGCAGCGTGGAAGCGCTTGCCCGGCCGGTGCCCATCGCGGTGTGAAAGGGACAAAAATCGGGACCGAGAATCTCGGGCGTGCCCATCACTTCGTAGAAGTTCGCGCCGACAAGATTGTCCCGGCCGGTCCATTGCTGCAGCCGCCCGTTGGCCCATAGGATCGTGTTGTCCCGGCCGAGCATCACCACGCCGTCGGGCATGCCTTGGAGGACACGTTCGTTCTGGACCAGTCGGGCAACGTTGATTACTTCGGCGAAATGGTCGGCGTCGGCGTAGATCCCGATGTACTCACCGCTTCCCAAGTGCGACAGCGCGCGGGTGGGCGAGACTTCGACGACTTCCACATGCTCGCCGAATCGCTGGCGCAGGGCGACCTGGGCATCATGCGTGCCGCCCAGACAGAGAATCTTGGGCGGTTGGAGCTCCGCTGCAGCCGCGGAGGACTTTTCTTCTTCTGGCGATCCGGTTGACTCGTACACTACCCAAACTTCCACTGGACGGGCTAATGGGCGCCGTTAGCCGTCCGCACAGGAAAACACATCGTGAGAGGCCCCTCCGTGCGTTATTTTGGCGTGGTTCACCCGAATTATAGGTGGCTCTCCGCCGGGTAACAACCGATGTTCGCGGCCCAACCTGAGTTAAAATCGGCCCTGTTTTTTCCGATCGGCTTTGCTCCGGCCGGTAATCGAGCGGACCAGCGGAGTTAATCGATGGGAAGCGGGCCGCGGCGGCTAACGCCAGCATCTTCCGCATAACAGGATGGACAGCCGACGTCCGCGTGCCATGTGAGGCTCACTCTCGCCAGCCCTGCCGCCCCCCTGGCACAATCGGCATAAGCGGCTCGACCGTCTCGCACGGGCGCGGATGTCTTCGTCGCGGTGGCACGTCGCAAGCCGGCGATCTTTCGCTCGATCTACACTTGTGCGGCGAATCAAGCGACGCATAAAGCGCAGCCCTCACGAAAACGCGGTTGCAGAGGTGATGCATTATGGTGACTGATCGTACATACGACGTTCGGCAACCAACGATCGGAACACGTGGCCGACGAACCGGTCTCACAACATTGGAGTTCGTCGGCTGCGTGACGGCAGTGATCGGCGGGGCCTGGTTGGGGGCGATCTATTTGGGCGTGGATTTGCGTCACCTTGCGCATATGGTACTGGCTCAAGCGGAATTGCTCGACAAGGTGCCGCCGGAGTGGCGGCCGCCGGCGCCGAACCAAAATGTGATGACGCGCGAGCAACTTGTGTCCACGTTGCGCAAGGAACTGGGTTCGCTGCGCAGCGAGCTCGTCGCGCTGCGGACGGCAGCCGGCGAAAACGGCGGCTCCGAGCGGATCACCGATGCCTTGGCCCTGGCGAAGGAAAAAACTCATGCCTATTGGATGCGGCTGAGTGAAATCGCGCTGAACGAAACGGCCTTGCAGCAGGATGCCGAATCGGCCCTTAACGAAACCAACGCGGCCAAGGTATTCGCGATCAAGGGGCGCATCAGCCGCTTTGCGGCAAAAACGGTTGAGGCAGTGCCCAGCGAAAACGTTGACCCCACCGTGATCCAATTTGGAGAACAGCTCGGCGAATGGTATGAGCGTGCCGGCGCGCTGTACGAGCGGGCCGTGGAAATCTGGGAGTCGCCGGCGACCAGCCAGGGGCGCACGCAGCTCAACCAGGAATGGCGCGGCGCGGATCTGCAGCATCACCATGAAGCACGCCTGTTGAACGAACGGGCTGCCACGGTGCGCGGCAGCCTCAGTCGCCAATATAGCGAGGAATTCCCGGAATTCGCCCAGCCGGCCGCGGCGACTCCCCCGGCGGAGGCCGGCGAGACGACCGCGTCGGATGGCTAAAAACGGCTTGGCACCTGTTATTTGATTTCCCATTTTTTGACAATTACGATGGAGGCTTGCGGCAGGCTGTCGGCCTCGCCGCACAGCGATCGGCTTTATAGATCGGAGAAGGTGAGATGCGAAACTCATTGCGAACGTTGGTAGTCGGTTTGATGGTCGTGGCGATGTCGTTTCACCCGGCCGCCGCTTGGCGGTATTTCCACGACGGCTGTGGTGACTGCGGATCGTACGGGCCGGTGTACTACGAGCCCGTGCACAGCGGCTGTTGCGGTGAAGTGGTTGTGCACGACGATGGCTGTTGCGGCGCTCCGTGCGGCGACTGTGGGGCGTGCGACGGATGCGATGTGTGCGGAGAAGCGGTAATGGAGAGCGCTCCTGGCGAGCAACTGCCGGAGACTGCACCGATGCCGCCGGCCGAAGAGGCGCCCATGCCAACGACTCCGCCGCAGGAGCCAGTCACGGTCGAGCAGCCGGTCGAAACGGCGCCCGTGCCAATCGAGCCCGTCCCGCCGGCGGAAGAGCCCGCGGAGGAGCCGGACAGCTTGTTCAACGGCACCGAAGAAGCGGCCCCGCCGGCAACCGAAACTCCCGCCACTCCGCCGCCCGCCGAAGAGACGGACGACCTGTTTGGCGAACCGGCCGAGTCCACGCCGCCGGCTGAATCGCAGCCCGCGGAGGAACCGGCCGAGCAGCCGGCCGAGGAGTCGCTCGATCTGTTCGGCGAACCGGCCGAAACGGACGGCGAAATGCCGGCCGAGGAACAGCCTGCCGAAGAGCAGCCGGCCGGCGAGCAGCCCGAACAGCCGGCCGAGGAAACTCCGGCGGAAGAACCACCGGCGGAAGAGGAAAAGCCCGCGGAGGAAGAGGACGACATCTTCGGCGCGTCGCGCGGCATCATGCGAGAGCCGGGCGGCCTGGCCAGCGAAGTCATGCGGACCTGGGTCGACAACACGGGCAACTTTTCGACCCGTGGCCGGCTGGTTCAATTCCTCGACGGCCACGTGCGGCTGTTGAAAGACAACGGCCGGACGACGACGGTTCCGCTGTATCGCCTGAGCACGAGCGACCTCGAATTCGTCCACCGCCAGGCCAGCGCCCAGCAAGCCGATGCGTTCCAAACGGCGCAGTCACCGATTGCGATGCCGGGCCTGGCGAACTAAGTCGCCGCGCCGATAACTTGCACATCCAAGCAGCCGCCCTCGTTGCGGTCTTCGGCACGGGGGCGGCTGTTTTGCGCGCTTGCCGATCGTGCTCTGCGCAAAAACTCGTAATCCTCGGGTTCTGGAGGGTTTTGCACTCGCGTTTTCGCGCACTCGATCGCTAAGTCGAAGGCTCGCATCGGTTTAAGTTTTGCACCGCCGACGGGGGTCCCACAAGTTTGGTGCAAAACCCATCCGTTTTGCACGTGGCGAGGTGCGCGCCGGCCAGTAAATCAAGGGTTCCGGCGCGCCAACGAGCGCGCAAAACGTATGGAATTTACTTCCATTGTTGCGGGCAACCTTGGACTTTTCGCCATCGGCCGCTCGAACACTTGCGAATTTTCAAGGAACGAAGGCTGGAATGCAGCGTGGGTGAAGTGTAGCGAAAGTGGGCGTCGATTTCCACAATCATTTTTGGCCACCTGGCACTTGGGCGGCTCGGCGCTTCGGTGACGATTCGGTGGCCGAATCGCTGTACTCTACGGGGAGCGCATCTACGATCTTCACGGTTTCGACGCTGACACGGGCGACCTGGCCGACGAGGCGGACGATGTATTGCTCATCATCCGGGTTGTTGGGGTCGCTGGTGATGCCGCTGCGTTTGTCGGTGCTGATCTGGTATTGGTCGATGACCCAATTGAGCGCGCTGCGGTTGCTAAGGCGGTAGTCGAAAACTTCGGGCGGGATTTTTGGCGTTGTCCCCTGGGGTCTTGGAAGTCGGGGCGAAGCCAGCTGACGATGCTGCGACTGTTTTTCTCGGCGCGGCAGCATTGGCAAATCAATCAAATAGCGTCCGCTCTTTGGGGCGCGGAGGCTCGCGCATCCATTGAGGGATCGGCGGCAACACGCGTTTGAAGTAGGCCTCGGTGAAGCAACCCGCGTCGTCGATCTCGCCTTCGCGAGGCCGATACCGATCATCCGCCTCGATATCGTCAGGAATTAAAGACGCAGCGTCCGTTTCTTCGCCACTTCCGATAAGAGTTTGGCTTGAATGGGATAAAGTTCGATCGTCGCTTCGAGTATCCATAGCAGCTCCAACAACTCCGTTGTGAAATCGCCCGTCCATTTTTCGGGAAGAATCTCGTCGAGGGGTGACGACTTCTTTCCCTTCGGCTTCTTCATGCGATAGCCAAGCCACGACTGCACGACCTTTAGTCCCGACACTTCGAAATTGTACACGTCAGGATCAACGGGTGAAAAGGCTCCGTCGCCAACTGTAAGCGTTTTCGTTTCCTCGTCGTACCTGTAATCAGCGGGGTATTGATCTTTGCTACCTGAAACTGGCTTCGTGGACCTCGCCTTACCTTTGGGCAGCTGACCACGCGGTCGATCTTTGGACACGAAGCGCTCGCCGTAGGTGTGCAACCAGAGCAGCTTGGCGCCTACGTCGCGAGCTTGGATAAAAAAGCTGGCGTCAGTGGTTATCGGAACTCGCAACTCGCGCGAAGTGAGTTCATCGGCGTAGCGCTCTGTGAAAGCTGGATGCGCCAAGATGCCGTACACGTACGCGAGGAAGTCTTCGGCTGAAACCTTACGGCGGTAAGATTTCGCAAGGGATTCCAAAATTCCTGGCAGAATGTTTGGCTCTTTGCCCGCCGCGTCTCGGAAGAATGGGATGACGTCTTTTGCTCTGCGACCGGAAAAGTAATCTAGGTCAGGTAGTTGAGCACATGCCGTAAGGGCAGGACGAGTTCCGAGTGGTTTAGTCAGTAAACTTGATAAATACACTTGTGAATTGCTATGTGCTTCCCACAACGTTGGGCGTAAAAAGTCTCCTAATCGGTTATCAGCAAGAATATACTGCCGGTCGAAGGACCGATAACTGTATCGTTCAATGCGCTGCGGTTGCCGCGGTTCTTCTTTGCCAGACGTTCGCGATTCGTCGTGGCTCATTGCGCTTTCGTGTGACAATCCACCACTTGTTCTTATTGGCAGTAATTGCAAGAGATAGCAGCTTTTCACTGATCTTGCGATCTCCAGCTTCAAGGAGTCGGCGGATGTGTTTGGCTGGACTGAAGTGAGCTTGCCGACAGTAATGCATCCAGCCGACAAGAGACCGACGTTTGTTAGCGAGAGCCTCGAATGATTCCGCGGACACCGATTTGCAGCTCACAAGATAACTTTCGGCAAGCTGACGTGCGAACGTAGTCTGTTTGCTGTTTATGCAAGTTCCCCTGCGCTTGGATGTCGAAATTCCATGGACTAGCCGATCTTTAGACGCGTCCTGAAATCCTGCCTTTTGCTTCTTTCGTTGGTTGATCTTTATTCCGAGCTTAGTGAGTTCAGCCTCAACGACGTTGATCAACATCTCACCGGATTCGATATTCTTTCCCGACAACACAATGTCATCTGCAACTTGCGAAGGCTTGATCGCTTGGTTGCCTGCTCTAGAAGAAATTGCTTGGTCCATTTCCCAGAAGAACAAATTCAATGCGTCACCGCTTACCGGCGAGCCCTGTGGTATCTGGCCGCGCATTGTACACAGAAGAGTTAGCAGTTTCGCCGTGTCATAACGGAAACCCAGTTTCCACAACATGCGTACAAACATGTCAGGGCTGATCGATGGATAGCAACTGGACGCATCCCGGGTCCAAACGTTGGGCTGCCCTAGGTGAACGTTCGCGCTTGTGAAACAAGAACGGCGGCGGATACCACCGTGGGCCATGGGATGGTGCCATTCTTGGCTTTGCAACCATCGGTGTAAGCGACGGAGAAGTTTCTTTGGGCCCGGATAGGGAGGGTCAATGGGACGATGTTTTCTGCCCACGCATTGCATGCGCCGAGGCTTGAAGCAAACCTCAAAATTGTTCCCTAGTTCCCAGGTTTTACCGAGGCTTAGTCCCATCGCCTCGGCGATGTCGTCGGGCCGTACGTCTTTTGGTCGCACTAGTGGCCTCCGTGTTTAACATTCGACCAAGTTTGCTTTCAATTTCCATCAGGCGGTCTACAGTTTCTGCCAACTCTGCAGCGCCAGCGTTCTCGCTGGCCAAATCAGAGTTCTCGCCCATACCCATCAATACAAGTGCCTCGGACGGAATCCCGAGGGCTTTGCCGAGACGTCTGATAACGTCAAGTGATGGTTGACGCTCCCCATTTTCCACGAGACTCAAAAATGCAACGCTAATGCCACTGTTCGAAGCTAATTGGGTGAGCTTCAAACCTTTGGCTTGCCGCAATATTCTTATGGTCTTTCCAAGTCGGTTTAGCACCGAATAAAGACTCCTGATGAACGGTATGCAAGATAGGTGATTCGCTCGACCACCACTGACATCAGGATGCTAGGATTTGGTCAATCTCGGCTTCGAGCAATGAGCTTAATAACTCAATGTCGAATGCAATTTCGACCGCTTCTTCCGCAGATCTCGACTGGCCAAATCGAGCTAGGTGCTCAATCGTGCCAGCGAGCTTGACTGCGTCATCCATAATCCCCCGAAACCGACGCCCGTAACGCTTCTCAATTGACTTGAGGCGCTTGCGAATTACAGCCGCCCGAGTTTCCTCAGTGCGGAGCCATTCGCGAGACCGTCGGGGCTCGGAACCAAGGAGCTTTGCTTTCTTCATGGAAATTTCCTCCTTCCAGAAAGCGCTTCCTCCAAGAACGAAAAACGGACTATCACCGCGGAAGTCCGTTGGGGGATTCGGTCAGTCATTCGAGGTTTACACCCGAATGATCCGCAACCGGCTGTCACCGCAAGGTGAGGTTACAACTGTCAAAACAGCAACTAGCGCTGCAGTATGACTCCGATGCCGGAGACTGGCATTGGGCAAAAGAGGAACGGCGCCTTGGTTCTGCAAATTGTCAAAGAACAGGGCGGTTACGCCCGATAATCTGAAAATTAACGGTCCCGCCAGCGCTTTGTCAAGTGCTGTTAAAAAATTAACCAATTGTTAGTTTAGGCAACTCTGCGCGCCGCCAACGGAAAAAAACGCATTCTGCTAGGCGTTGTGCCAAAGCGAGTAGCCGAGGGGAATTTTCTTGCGGATTTCGACGTCGATCTTGTCGGCGGAGTCTTTGGCTTCCAAGTAGCCGCGGTGGCGGTTGAAGTGGTCGCGGAGGGTGCCGTCGGGGCGGATTTGTTTGCCGCGGACGCGGGTGGGCGGTTAGGTGTCGGGTGTCGGGTGTCGGGTATCAGGCGCATGGAAAGGGGACAGGCACATTTTGCTGCGAAGACTCCGCAAAATGAGCCAGTCCCCGGGAGGGTTTCGAAGGCGGGGCGGACGGCCTCGCGCGTGGGAGACGTTGTGGGCGAGGTAGTCGGCGAGCTTGGCGTAGTAGGCCTTGATGACCGTGTGGGCGGGTTTGAATTGTGGGGGGTCGTGTTGCATCGGGCGGATGAGAGGCGGTAGCGAAATAGTGGACACGTCCAATTATTGTTTGAGTTGTCGTGGCAGGTAGAGCGTCGGGCGAATAATTGGACCAGTGTCCTTTTTCTTTCTGTTGTGCCTCAAGGCGAGGCGGCGAGAAGGCCCGTGAACGGGCCTTCGGATGATGGCGTTATGACAGTTTAACCCGACATAAATGTCGGGCCTAGTATGGCGGGGGAAGGGTCGTGAACGACCCTGTCAGCAAGTGTCCCTACGAGAAGCATGACGCGATGTCTTCGGCGGCGGCGTGGGCGCTGGCGATGCATTGCGGGATGCCGACGCCGTGGTAGGCGTTGCCGGCCAGCGCGAGGGTGGGGTGGCGCGTGGTCAGTTGTTCGATGTGGGCGACGCGCGCGAGGTGGCCCACGTGGTATTGGGGCATCGAGCGGGGCCAGCGGGCAATGTCCATTACGAGTGGCTCGCCGGTGATGTGCAGCAGGCCGCGTAGCTCGTCGATCGCCAGTTGGCGAAGTTCATCATCCGGCAAGTCGAGCAGCTCGGGCTGCAGCGCGCCGCCGATGAAAACGCGGATCAAAACGGCATCCTCCGGCGCGCGGCCGGGGAATTTCTGACTGGCGAAGCTGGCGGCGATGATGCGGCGGCGTTCGACTTGCGGCACCACGAAGCCGAAGCCGTCGAGCGGATGAGCAATCTGGCGGCGCTGGAAGCCGAGGCTGACTACGGCGCAGCCGGCGTACTCAATCGCGGCGAGCTCGGCCGAGAGCTCGGGGGCGCTGGCTTGGAGCAGGCCGGCGGCGGCATGGGAGGGGAGGGAGACGATGAGGGCGTCGAAGGAGGATGCGGGATGCTGGATGCGGGATGCGGGGTGTTGCGTATTGAAATTGAGTTGCCAGCGGGCGTCGGGTTGGGGTGTGATGCTGGTTACTAGTGCGTTGAGGCGGATGGAGGAAGGTGGGATGCGGTTGGCGAGGGTGTTTACGAGCGTGGCCATGCCGTGTTTGGGGGCGACGAACAGGGCATAGCGGGCGCCGCTGACCGTGTTGGGGGACTGGTCGCTGAAGCGAGCGGTCCGTAAGGAAGGAGCCCCTTCCCTGGGCAGGGAGGGGAACCTTAAGCGGAGGAGGCTGCCGTGGGCGCGTTCTTGGGCGAGGAACTCGGGCATGGTGGCAGCCATGCTGAGTTTTTCCGGGTCGGCCGTGTAGATTCCGGCCACCAGCGGCTGAACGAGTCGCTCGAAGGTTTCTCGGCCGAGGCGGCGGCGGGCGAACGAGGCGACGCTTTCATCGGCGTCGCCCTCACCCTGCCCTCTCCCGGCGGGAGAGGGTTTGAGACGGGGGATGAGCGGCTCGGCGAGCAGGCGGAGTTTGCCGGCCAGGCTGAGCGCGGGCGACGCGAGCAGCGGCCACAGCTTGCGGGGCGACATGAGGAAGAAGCCTGCGGGGATTGGCACCAGCCGGCCCGCGCGGACGACAAACGCGCGGCGGCGTGTCTCATCGGTCGAGAGCAACTGCTCGGCGATGCCAAGCCGACGGCAGAGCTCGAGGGCGTGCGGCGACTTCGTGAGGAAGTTGTCGGCGGAGCGCTCGATGAGGAAACCATCGAGCTCGACGGTATCCAACACGCCGCCGAGGCGCGACGAGGCCTCAAAGAGTGCCAGCTCGGCGTGGGGCACCAGCTCGGTGATGCGGTGCGCGGCGGCGAGGCCGGTGATGCCGCCGCCGATCACGGCGATGCGTGGAGCGGCGCGCGCAAGGGTTGTGGCGGAATTCACGAGCGGTTAACAAGAAAACAGAGGGAGCGCCGATTGTTAATGAGGAAGCACGAATGACGAATGGTCCTGAATCTTGTCATTCGTCATTCGTCATTTGGACATTTGTCATTGCCCCTTCCACGCTACCAGATGTGCCGGCTCGGGTTCCAGGGCCAGTAGGATCGCGGGTGCGCGCCGAAATGCCATTCCAGGCCGAGGGTGAGCGCGGGATTGTGCTGCGTTGAGAGGCGATTGTGGCCAACGATGAAGTGGTCGGTAATCTCGGCGCGTGCGGCGAGCCAGCGTCGCAGGGGATACTTCACACCCATTCCGAGCGGGAAGGTGAGCATCCACTGATCGTGGCGGGAATCGTCATCGAGCGGGAAATCGACGTGGGTGTCACCGATGCCGGCTCGCCAATAGGGCCGCCAGGTGGCGTCGCCCCACGGGTAGTAGAGCAGGTTGTAGCTCCATTCGAACAGCGAGTCGGTGCGCTCGGCGTCGCGGGCTTCTTCATTGATGAGCTCCGGCGTGGCCCAATTGAATTGAAACTCGGCACCCCAGTAGGGATCGCGATCCCAGCCCAGCATAATGCCGCCAAACGCGTCGACGTCGGGCGTTATGTCGTCGTAGATGGAGCTGGTAATCCAAAGCGTGCCGAGTTCCGCGCCGACGTAGTAGGGACGATTGAGCCAGCTTGCGTCGGTCAGTGGACCGCCGCGGCCGATATGGCGGCCGTGCGTGTGCGAATGGCGGAGGTGGAGCCACTTCAGCACCGGCAGATAATCGTTCGGCTCCGGCGGCGCTTCGAGGCCGAAACCGGGAACAATGCGATAATCGTCGAGCGTCTTCGGCTGTCCGTCTTCGTGGGAGGCTGCGCCCGGGACGATCGGCCAGTCGTCGGCCCACGTGCCAGGGGCGGTCGTCGTGGCTGCGGGCAACTCTTCGACGGGCCCGCTTTGCGCGCGGAGCTGCAAGGGCGCGCTCAATACAACGGCCACGAGGATGGCAATCCAGTAGCGCGACAAAACCGCTGCCCTCCCGCATTGGGCGCGAGTAGCCTGCAATGGCGAGCGACGCGATCCATCAGCGCCCGCTCACGCCGGGCATTCGACGAGAATAAAAGAAAAGCGGCGGATTATTTCGGCCGGTGCGGTGCGCGTCAATGCGGGCTCGTAGGTACGGCCGGTGCCACTGGCTCCGCCAGTGCTTTTCGCATCCCTCGCAAGACACTGGCTCCCTCGCAAGACACTGGCAAAGCCAGTGGCACACGGCTCACCGATTGATAAAGCTTACTGAGTGACCGAGCGGCTCTCGCCAGCGGCACTCGCGGTGCCAGCGGCGCTGGCGGTGCCAGCTTCCACACGGACCGCGCCCGCGCTGGGTTCGCTGACGGTGGACTCCGCGGGTGCCGGGACGACCGTGGCGTACGCGGTCAGCGTGGCCTCATATTCTTCGCCGAGATCGGTCGCGACATGGATGGTCTGCCTCACGGCGCCGGGATCCTTCTTGGCGTTGAAGACGATCTCGACGACGTGCCGCTCGCTGGCCGCATCATCCGTCTTGAATTGGAAACACTCTTCGTCGTCGCACTGGACCGAGAGGATCCGGAACGGCTTCTTGCCGCGAATAATGACTTTTTTCGACACCTGCCCGCCGCTGGGAACGGCGCCCAACAGCAGCGGCTCCGGCGCCACGGAGATTTCGGGCACGACTCGGCCGGAGATGTGGATCGGAATGCGCGGGTTCTGTTCGTCGTTCGTCACGAGCACCAATTGCTCGTTGAAATAACCGGCTGGAGCCGATTCCTTGAGTCGAACCAGCAAATCGTAGGCGATGCGGCCGGAGGACCGTTGCTTCTGCGTCATTTCCACTTCCAAGTCCTCGCTGGCGCCACGGACATCGACGATTTTCCAGCCGGATCGGCCGGCGTAGGCGACCTCCACTTTCTGTTCGGAGATTTTGCCCTGATCGACGCTATCGAATCTGATCGCGCCCGGCTTGAAGACGACGTCGCCGCGGATGTTTCCGTTGACGCGAAGCTGCGTCTCCCCGCGGCGGCGAACGCCCTTGTCGTTCCAGGCCACGACGACGGTCAGTGTCGCACCATGCACGCCGGTGAACGTACGCGTGTTGAACGTGGCGGTGACGTAGCCGACGTCGCCCGTCTTCAACACTTTCTTTTCAATGGAAGGCGACGTGCAGCCGCAGCTGGTGCGAACGCTGATCAGCTCGACGTCCTGCTTATAGATATTCTTGATCGCAAAGCGGTAGACGGTGTCTGCGCCGCGGGCGACCGTGCCGAAATTGTGCTCGTGCTTATCGAACATCTTGGCCACCCACGCCTCGGCCAAGACGGGTGTGGCGATGAACGAGGCAACCGCAATGCAAACGCCGGCCAGCAAACGCATACGCATGAACCCAGTCCCCCCTGTGGCGTCACCTTGTGGCCGAGCGTGTCCATCGAGCATGCCGGCCAATGTGACATGGACCCTCGCATCGGCTCAATTATAGGCCGTTCCCACTGAAAATAGCGATGTCAACTTGTAAAACAGGCCGGGAGGTATAGCGGCGGCGTTCGGACAGCGCTCGTGCAGGCCGGTTCATTTCGAGCAGAGGAATTGAATAGAATATGGCGAAGGTCGGGCGCGAGCGGCCAGAACGGCCGGGCGGCAGCCGGCCAACATGGAATGAAATCGGTCAACGGGATTCGGTATTTCGTTCGAAGGCCAGCAACGGCCGCACAACCGTTATAATCGCCTCGTGCGCCAAGTCAGATCGCGATGAAGTCGAATCGAACGCCCATGGTGAAACAACGTACGTTCTCCGTCGCGCTAATCGGCCTCGCGGTCCTCATCGTGGCGATCGGCGTGTACCAAGGCGGGAAGCGCTCCACGGGAGTGGTCGCCATTGCCCAAGGGCAGCCGACACCACCAGCCGGGACCGAGCCGAACGTCGACGCCGGAGCCGAGGAAAATCCATTTTTGCGGCGTATTCCAGCGCCGGCGCTGGACGGCGGCGAGTGGGTCAATACGGCCGGGCCGCTGGCGCTCGCCGACTTGCGGGGCCGGTTCGTGCTGCTCGACTTTTGGACGTACTGCTGCATCAACTGCATGCACGTGCTGCCGGAGCTCAAGAAACTGGAACAGGCGTTTCCCAATGAGCTCGTGGTCATCGGCATCCATTCGGCGAAGTTCGAAGGGGAGCAGATAAGCGACAATATCCGCGAGGCGGCGCTGCGCTATGAGATCGAGCACCCGGTCGTGAACGACCTCGAGATGACCATCTGGCGGCGGTACGGCGCGCGGGCCTGGCCGACGCTGGTTCTGATCGACCCGGTGGGTGACGTCGTGTGGGCGGCCAGCGGCGAGCGAACCTTTGCGGACATGAAGTCGGTGATCGACCGCGGCCTGCCCTACTATCGTAAGCACGGCCTCGTGAAACCGGCGCCGCGGCCGACGCTTGTGGAGCGTCAAAAGCAACCTGACAGGCCGCTGCGGTTTCCCGGCAAGGTCCTCGCCGATGAAGCGGGTGGTCGCATCTTCATCGCCGACAGCAACCACAATCGGATTGTCGTCGCCGACTTCGATGGCAAGGTTCAGCACGTCATCGGTTCCGGCGCGACCGGGCGCGAGGATGGAGCGTTTGACGCGTGCAGCTTTAATCATCCGCAAGGCATGGTTCTCGTTGGCGAGGTGCTGTACGTGGCCGACACGGAGAATCACTTGCTGCGCAAAGTTGACCTGGCGGCGCGGCAGGTGACAACGGTTGCGGGAACGGGTGAGAAGGGCGGCGCGCAATTCTTGCAAATCAAGCCAACGGAAGTGGCTTTATCGAGCCCGTGGGCCCTGTGGCACCACGGCGACGACTTGTACATCGCCGTGGCCGGCGCGCACCAGATCTGGAGAATGCAATTGGACGGGCGCCAGATCGGCGCGTTCGCCGGCAACGGGCGCGAGGATATTGCCGACGGGCCGCTGCTGCCGAGTATTCCGTATGAGCTCGGCTTTTCGTCGTTTGCCCAACCCAGCGGGCTGGCGTCCGATGGTAAGCGGCTGTTTGTTGCCGATAGCGAAGGGAGCACTATTCGCTCGCTGCCATTCGATGCCAACGGCCAGGTGGAAACCCTCGTGGGCCTCACGGGGACGCTGTTTGATTTCGGCGACGTGGACGGCAAAGGCCCCGCAGTGCGGCTGCAACATCCGCTTGGCGTGGCATGGTGGGACGGGAAGCTGTACGTCGCCGATACGTACAACAACAAGATCAAGGTGATCGACGTCGGTGAGCGGACGTGTCATACGATCGCGGGCACGGGAGAAGCGGGCGACCAGGATGCCGAGGAAGGTGCCAAGGCGACCTTCAATGAACCGGCGGGCATTTCGGCGGCGGGCGGCAAGTTGTACGTCGCGGACACGAACAATCATGCGCTGCGCGTCACGGGATTGGCGGCGCCGTATCGCGTGACGACTTTCGTCGTGCAGGGTTTGGCGGCGCCACGGTGAGTGATTGCAGGTGGGCGAAGTTAAATGGCGGTGGATTCGGCCTGGCGGCCGACGCTAAATGGCCCCCCTCGCCTGTTGGGCCTCGGCCTTTTAGAATTCCGACATGGCTGAGTACGACACGGTAGCCATCATCGGCGTCGGATTGATTGGTGGCTCGATCGGATTGGCGCTGCGGGAACGCAAGCTCGCCCGCAAGATCGTCGGTGTCGGTCGGCGGCAAAATAGTCTCGACACCGCGCGCAAGATCGGTGCGATCGATCATGGCGTTACCAATCTCGCGGAGGGTGTCTCGGAGGCCCAGTTAGTCGTCGTCTCAACGCCGGTCGATACGGTCGCCGAGCGGGTAATCCAGGCGTTGGCGGCCGCTCCGCCAGGCGCGCTGATCACCGATGTGGGCAGCACCAAGGAAGCCATCGTCGCCATGGTCGATGCCGCAATGGCCTTGCGGCGGAGCGGGCCGCGATTTGTCGGCAGCCACCCGCTCGCCGGCGATCATCGCACCGGCGCGGAACATGCACGAGCCGATATGTTCGAAGGTCGCACCGTCGTTGTGACGCGGAGCGACGCCACGCGTCCGGCGGCGGTGACAGAAGTCAGCGGTTTCTGGCAGAGCCTCGGCGCGACGGTGACGACGATGACGCCGGCCAAGCACGACGCGGCGCTGGCGATCACAAGTCATTTGCCGCATGTGGCGGCCGTCGCGCTGGCGGCCGCCACACCCATGGAACTGCTGCGGCTCACGGCGAGTGGTTGGCGGGACACGACCCGAGTGGCGGGCGCTGACCCGAAGCTTTGGCAGGCGATCTTCGCATCGAATCGGCAGCAAGTGCTCGACGCCATTGACTTGTTGAGTCAGACGCTGGAGAACCTGCGAGAGGCACTGGAACAAGGCGACTACGAAAGCTTGACTTTAATGCTGGAAGCGGCGGCCAAGAAAAAACGGGAACGCGATGCTCTGGGAGATTGACATTCATCCGGCCGAAGGCCAGCCGGACCGGGCTGCCGAGCGCCTGGCCGCCGCCGCGCGGGAATTGGGATTGGCCGATGATTTACGCATCGCCACGGCTCGCGGCTATCTCGTACAGGGCGAATCGCTCGACCGGCCGGCAATCGAGCGGCTGGCAAACGAGTTATTGGCCGACGTTGTCGTCGAACGGGCAGTGATTGGCAAGGTCGGTGACGCCACGTTAGCCGCGACGCGCAGCGGAGCGCGGCAGTGCGTGACCGTGTTGCTCAAACCCGGCGTCATGGACCCGGTCGCGCAAAGTGCGCTTGTTGCGGCGGCCGATTTGGGGATTCGCCCTCAAGCCGTGGCAACGCTCCGCAAGTATTGGATCGACGGGGCGAGTGACGCGGAGATGAAGGCCGTCGCAAACCGGCTGTTTGCCAACGACGCGATCGAGCAAGTCTTTTTCGGCCCGCTTCCGTTGGAGCGGCTCGAGCTTGGCCGGCCGTACCGTTTTGAATTGCGAACCGTTCCAATTCGCGGGCTGGATGACGATGCGTTAATGCGGCTCAGTCGCGAAGGGCAGCTATTCCTGCAACTTGCCGAGATGCAGACGATTCGCGAGCGGTTCGTTGAATTGGGCCGCGACCCGACGGATATCGAGTTGGAAACGATCGCCCAGACGTGGAGCGAGCACTGCAGCCACAAGACGCTCACGGGGCGAATCGCCTATCGCGACGAGCATGGCGAGCGGCAATTCGACAACATGCTCAAGGAGACGATCTTCGCCGCGACGCGAGCGATCCGCGAGCGGCTTGGCGCGGACGATTGGTGCGTAAGCGTGTTCACAGACAATGCCGGCGTTGTGCGGTTCGACGAGCAGTTCAACCTGGCGTTCAAAGTCGAGACTCACAACCATCCGTCGGCATTGGAGCCATACGGCGGTGCGAACACGGGCGTCGGCGGGGTAATCCGCGACATCATGGGCACGGGGCTCGGGGCGAAGCCAATTGCCAGCACGGATGTGTTTTGCTTCGCGCCACCGGGTTATGGGACAAGAGGGGGAGAGCGGGAGAGCGGGAGACGGGGAGACAAAGCGACAGGACCAGATGCGGATCTCCCCCTCTCCCCGACTCCCCATCTCCCCCTCTCCGCATTGCCGCCGGGTGTGCTGCATCCGCGGCGGGTGATGCGGGGCGTCGTCGAGGGCGTGCGCGACTACGGCAACCGCATGGGCATACCGACGGTGAGCGGGGCAGTCTATTTCGACGAGCGGTACCTCGGCAATCCGCTCGTGTACTGCGGCAACGTCGGCCTGTTGCCGCGCCAAAAGTCGCACAAAGAGCCGCAGCCGGGCGATCTCATTGTCACGATCGGCGGCCGCACCGGCCGCGACGGCATTCATGGGGCCACCTTCTCGAGCGCTGAACTTACCAGTCGCAGCGAGCAGCTTTCCGGCGGCGCGGTGCAGATTGGCAACGCCATCGAGGAGAAGAAGGTCCTCGATGTGCTGCTGGCGGCTCGCGACCGCGGGCTGTTCCACGCGGTCACCGATTGTGGAGCGGGCGGATTTTCGAGTGCCGTCGGCGAGATGGGCGAGAAGATCGGCGCGGAAGTGCACCTCGATCGGGCGCCGCTCAAATACGAGGGCCTGTCGTACACCGAGATTTGGATCTCCGAAGCGCAAGAGCGCATGGTCCTGGCCGTGCCGGAGGATCGCTGGCCGGAATTGGATGCGCTGTGCCGATCGGAAAACGTCGAGGCGACGGTGATCGGGCGTTTCGTGCCGACCGGCCGGTTGCAGCTTTATTATCAATCCAACCGAGTGGGCGATCTTGATATGCGGTTTCTGCACGACGGTCGGCCGCCGGTTGTGCGGAAGGCGGTGTATAAGCCAGCCGGGGACTGTCCCCTTTTCTTGTCGAGAGCCGCTACCTTGCCAGAAAACGTGGAACAAGAAACGCCGACCGAAGGGGACAGTCCCCTTTTTGCGGATGACGATTCACGGCAGGGCGGCGCGATTCGGCGCAAAAAGGGGACAGTCCCCGACTATACCCACGACCTGATGCGAATTCTCGCGTCGCCGAACGTCGCCAGCAAGGAATGGATCGTGCGGCAATACGACCACGAGGTGCAGGGCGGCAGCGCGGTGAAGCCGTTCGTGGGCGTGGCGAACGACGGGCCGAGCGACGCGGCGGTCATTCGGCCGGTGCTCGCTTCGCGGCGCGGCGTCATAATTGCCTGCGGCATGAATCCACGCTATGGAGATTTCGACACGTATCACATGGCAGGCAGCGCGATTGACGAAGCGGTTCGCAACTGCGTGGCGGTGGGAGCCGACCCGCGGCGGATCGCCATTCTCGACAATTTCTGCTGGGGCGACTGCGAGCGGCCCGAAACGCTCGGCTCGCTGGTGCGAGCGGCGATCGCGTGTCACGATGTGGCCGTCGCGCTGGGCACGCCGTTCATCAGCGGCAAGGACAGCCTCAACAATGAGTTCAGCTACGCAGACTCCAGCGGCGAGCGCCAGACGATCGCCATTCCGCCGTCGCTGTTGATTAGCGCCATGGGGCAGGTCGACGATGTGACCCACTGCGTCACGATGGATCTCAAGCAGCCTGGCGATTTGTTGTATCTCGTGGGCGAGACCCGCGACGAGCTGGGCGGCTCGCACTTCGCGCTGGTGAGGGATTTGCAGGGCGGGAACGTTCCGACGGTCGATCCCGAACGCGCGCGCGAGATTTTTGCGGCGGTGCACCGCGCGATTCAGGGCCGATTGGTGCGGGCGTGTCACGATTTGAGCGAGGGCGGCCTGGCTGTGGCGGCGGCGGAGATGGCGTTTGCGGGCGGCGTTGGCGCGCGGATCGATGTGAATGCGATGCCGTGGGACGGACCATCCTGTCCGTCAGACACAAGTGTTGCTTCGACGGACAGGATTGTCCGTCCTACAGGGATGGACGCCGTCGCGCGGTTATTCAGCGAATCGAATAGCCGGTTCTTGTGCGAGGTAGCCCCCGAACAGGCGGCAGAGTTTGAACAAGTATTTGAAGGTGTGTCAGTTGCAAAAGTTGGCGAGGTGACGGCGGACAACAGGCTGACAATCGGCGAGGGACAGAGGCCATTGATTGATGGGGATATTTACGAGTTGAAGGAGGCATGGCAAGCGCCGCTGCGGTGGTGATGGGCAACGGCCGAGCGAGCGGCGGGGTTTATCCCCGCCGGGATGAACCCGGCGGCTCGCCATGCGTGACGAAATTATGGCACAACCGCGTGTATTAATCCTGCGAGCGCCCGGCACCAATTGCGATGAGGAGACTGCGCACGCGTTCGGGCTTGCTGGAGGCCTGGCGGAGCGGTGGCATGTGAACCGCGTGCTGGAATCGCCGCCGCGGCTGGCGGAGTTTCAGGTGCTGTGCATTCCGGGCGGATTCAGTTACGGCGATGACATCGCCGCCGGCCGGATTCTGGGTAACCAGATTCAGCACCACCTGGCCGATGCGCTCGAAAGCTTCCGCGAATCAGGCAAGCTGATCCTCGGCATCTGCAATGGGTTTCAGGCGCTTTTGAAAACACGGCTGCTGGCGGCTTCCGACGATCGCGGCCCAAGCGCAACGCTGACGCTCAACGACTCCGGCCGATTCGAAGCCCGCTGGGTGCGGCTCGGCGTGGAGCCCGGCAAATGCGTTTTTCTGCAAGGCATCCAGCAGATGGAATTGCCGGTGGCGCACGCGGAAGGGAAGTTTGTGGTGCGGGATGCGGACGAGTTGTCGGCGATGGGGGCGGCGGGGCAACTGGTGCTGCGTTATCGGCCGGGGGCGGGGACGCCCCGGCTCGCTGGGGCGGTCGTCCCGTATCCGGACAATCCGAACGGCGCGATGGGGGATGTGGCCGGAATCTGCGATGCAACGGGGCGCGTGCTGGGACTCATGCCTCACCCGGAGCGGTTCGTCGATCCGACGCAACACCCGCGCTGGACCCGCGAGCCGCGGCGCGATGCGGGCGACGGCCTGCGGGTGTTTCAGAACGCCGTGCGCTACTTCTTGTAGTACATAAAGCCGCGACCGTTGGTCGCGGAAGCCTGTCTTACGGCGGCGAACCAAACGATTCTACAAGTACTTTCGGCCCCATTCGGCCGAACTGCTGGCGTTTGCCGGTATCGCGATTCACAAAAGCGATGAACGCTGGGCTAAACAGCATCGGATCAATGCGATAAAAATCGGCGTCGTAGCGTTTGAAGATTTCGGCGAACGGCCGGCCGTAGTCCGACGAGGCGTCGCTTGGCACGCGCGGGCCGATTTGCTCGATCGATGCGTCGTCGCCACAAACCGATAGCTCGACGTAACTCCCGTAGAGAATAGCGTCATTTGTGCGTCCGAGGGCGGTTAAGTCACTGTCCGCGATGGGCGGCAATGGTGCAGTACCGAATCCACTTGCTATTCGATTCAAGTCGAAACCCAATACGTGCAGCTTATGCAGCGCCGTTTCGAGGCTGCGAGCGACGATTTGCACCGTGCCGACAATGCTGCACGTGCGGGCAACCAGGATTGTTAACCGTTCCGGCGCGATGTGGCACTTCTCAGCCAAGTCCTGACACACTCGGTCAGGCGGCAATTTGCTGGCTTCAAGTACGCCAACACAAACCTCAGATTGTTCACGATAACCAATGACGTCGAACAACTCCTCGCGCCCTGCGGCGGCTCGCATTGGTCCGGAGGCCATTGCGAAAAACGTATCGTCCTTGATCTCCCATCCTGCGTATTGGGAAGCGAGGCAGGCGGCGACCGGTCGCTCGCTCATCACTATTACTGTTGCAAAAGCAAGGTCGAGTTCTGAAAAGGGTATCGGATGCCAATCTTCCATTTCGCGTAGAGTTAAGCCGGTTCCCTTGATGATCGCAACACTTCCTAGGCCTGATAGACATACCTCGGCCAGGCGCCGGCCGGCTTCGATGCTGCCTGGTGCGGCGACTCCGCAATCGATCACGCGCGCGCCGCAGGCGAGTGTGTGAACAGCGACGCCGAGGCTTACCGCGTCGGCGACTATCGCATTCGCGAGCTCGTGGGCACGCTCGTTTAATGTGAGCATGCCACGATTCTAAGGCAGACTGGTCGCTGAAGCGACCAGTCCGCCGTTTAATCACGAGCCACGTCTTCAGTCGCCGTCGGGGAGGACTTCACTGCCGCTGATGGTGCTGAGGGCTTTGAGCACTGCCAGCGCGATATCCGGGCGCAGACCGCGGACGTGGCCGTCGAGAAACACGAACTGGACGAGTGTTCCAGTATGCGAGCTGCCGAATTTGGTGCGATCTTTGTCATCCGGTCCCTCGGCGAGGCCGTTTTCGCTGCTGCGGAACGTGGTGTGAGGCGTGTCGCCGGGGATCGAGGCTGTGTCGCCAATCGCCATATGCTCCATCTCGGGCGGTGTGCCGTCGGGGACGGGCGGCAAATGGCGTTCGCCGATTGCCATCGTCTTCGACAACCCGTCCTCGACTTGACGCGCGCTAATTCGTGAGCCACTGAAGATCGGTCCGGCATCCTTGCGGTCGAATTGCCCAAAGACGGTTGTCGCCTCGTCGCTGCCCACCATGCCCGTCATGAGCGCGATCCCGGCATTGGCGGAATAATCGGCTAGCGTCGCGACGCCAATTACAAGCGGCGGCGATTCGTTGTTATCGAAATTGCGGTCGGCCGCGGCTTTGCGGCGACTGGGGCAGGCGTACGTTTCGACCGGCGTGCGCATCGTCGCGGCATTCGCATCGTCATCGACGCGGGTCTTCGCATCGAACGAGTTGTAGAGGGCGGTTTCTTCCATGTAAGGCAATAAGAAGAATGCCCACGACACGGCGTACTGGTCGGACCTGTTACGTCCCATCGGAAAATATTTGCGCGTATCATGGTGCATCTGGACGGCATCGCCGATCTGCTTGAGATTGTTTTGACATTGAGTGCGGCGGGCCGATTCGCGGGCGGCCTGGATCGCCGGCAGCAGGAACGCGACCAGGATGCCAATGATCGCGATCACAACCAAGACCTCGACCAGCGTAAAGCCGAGGCGGGGAAAGCGAGTGCGCATGGCAAGCTTCTTTCAGAGAAAGGGGACAGCGATCCGCCAGGTGGGTAGGATGCGGCGGACAAGGGTGGGTTGATGCAAGCCACCTTAAACCCACCCCGCGGCGTGGGTCAACCACGAATGAACAGAATTTTCACTCAGCGCGCGCGATTCGTGGCCATCGCGCATGGCACCATCGCGATAGCGCAACGCATGGCACATTTGCGGCTGGCAATGCACCGATCTGCGCCGATGCCCCCCTAACTGCCCCACATTGACGCGCTGCGTTTTTCGAGCCGGCTCCTTCGGACGCGACTATCGCTAATTCAGCATAAACAGAGGTAACTTGACGGGAGGCATCGAGCCCGCTATGTTTGCATAGTTACTTAGTTTTCACCCAAACTCTGGATCGGCCGCCGTGAATTCCTCGCCGTTCAACTTGGCCTTCGTCGTTCCCGGCATCGTCCGCGGCATCGTGATTATTACTGGGCTTCGGAGGCCTTGAGGGTCGGATCGAGTTCCCACGAAACATACCCACCCTGAGGCCGAAAAAGCCTCGGGGTTTTTTGTTGAGGATGGAGGATGCGGGACGCAGGGGGCAGGGAAACGCAAACGCACTTGCTATCCCTGCCCCCCGCATCCTGCATCCCGCATCCTTTTTTCCGCTTCAATACAATGACCCGCATTCAAATCTACGACACGACGCTCCGCGACGGCGCTCAAGGCGAGGGCGTCAACTTTTCGCTGCAGGACAAGCTGCTGATCGCGCGGCGGCTGGATGAGTTCGGCTTCGACTTCATCGAGGGCGGCTACCCGCTTTCGAACCCGAAGGACGCCGAATTCTTTCAGCGGATTGCCGCCCAGCCGCTGCAGCACAGCCGGCTGTGCGCGTTCGGCATGACGCGGCGCCGAGGCATGCAGGCGGCGGACGATCCCGGCATGAAGGCGCTCGTCGATTCGCAAGCACCGGTGGTCACGATCGTCGGCAAGACGCATGACTTTCACGTGACGGACGTGCTGCGCGTGTCGCTGGACGAGAACCTGGCGATGATCCGCGAGACGATCGCTTACCTGCGCCAGGTGGGCCGCGACGTGATCTACGACGCCGAGCACTTCTTCGACGGCTGGAAGGCCAATCCGGATTACGCTCGACAAACGATTCGTACAGCCGTGGAAGGCGGGGCGATGCTGGTCGTGATGTGCGACACCAACGGCGGGACCATGCCCGACGAGGTGACCGCGCTGACGAAGGAAGCGGCAGCGGCAGTGGACGTGCCGCTGGGCATCCACACGCATAACGATTGCGAGCTAGCCGTGGCGAACTCGCTGGCGGCCGTCGCCGCCGGGGCGGTGCACGTGCAAGGGACGATCAACGGCCTCGGCGAGCGCTGCGGCAACGCCGATCTGATCTCGGTGATCGCCAACCTGGCGCTGAAGAAAAATGGACACGAAGTGCTGGGCGGCGCGGCAGTCGAGCATCTTACGGAGCTGTCGCGCTACGTGTACGAAGTGGCCAATATGCACTTTCGCGCGAACCAGCCGTTCGTCGGCCCCAGCGCGTTTGCCCACAAAGGCGGCATGCACGTTCATGCCGTGAGCCGGGCGGCTCGCAGCTACGAGCACATCGCGCCGGAGATGGTCGGCAACACGCGACGGGTGCTCGTCAGCGAATTGTCCGGTCGGTCGAACATTATAGCCCTGGCAATGCAGCGAAATTTGCAGCACGACTCGGCGCTCACGGAGCGCGTGCTGAAGGAAGTGGTCGAGCTTGAGAACCGCGGCTATCAGTTCGAGGCGGCCGAGGCGTCGTTCGATTTGCTGGTGCAGCGCGTGGCCGGAAAGTTTCAGCCGCATTTCGAGCTGCTGCACTACCACGTCGACGTGGAAACCGACGGCGACGGCCGCACAACGACCGAGGCGACCGTAAAATTGCGTGTGGGCGACGCCGTGCGGCACGAGGTGGCCGAGGGCGACGGCCCCGTGAACGCCCTGGACGCCGCACTACGAAAAGCGCTTAATGGGCATTTCCCGAACTTGCGCGGAGTGCAGCTTGTCGATTACAAGGTGCGGGTCATCAACAGCGACGCCGGCACCGCCGCCGCCGTGCGTGTCGTGATCGAAAGCCAGGACGCCGACGGCACCACCTGGGGCACCGTGGGTGTCAACGAAAACGTCATCAAAGCAAGCTGGGACGCGCTGGTGGACAGCATTGAGTACAAACTGTGCAAAGAAGGATGCGGGATGCAGGATGCGGCGGGCAGGGATCGGAAGTAAGCATTTGTCGCTGATTGGCCATGGAAAAGAAATCGAAATTACGAAACTATCGCGACCTTGCGGTGTGGCAGCGTGGGATGGACATCGCATTGGAGGTTTATGAGGTCACAAAGGAATTTCCCGCGGACGAACGCTTTGGGTTGACAAGCCAATTGAGGCGTGCGGCGGTGTCCGTGCCGGCGAATATCGCTGAAGGACATGCACGATCTTCGACGAAGGATTATCTGCGCTACGTCGCGATTGCAATCGGTTCATTGGCTGAGACGGCAACGTTCATCGAATTGGCTGGGCGACTGGGCTACGGCAGCCTCGACGACCTGCGTAAAATCTTCGAGATGACGACGGAAGAACGGCGAATGTTACGCGCGCTGCAGAAATCGTTGCGTCGCCGTCTTCCCCCGGACTAAACTCTGTCCGAATCCCTGCCCCCTGCATCCCGCATCCTGCATCCTCATGAAGGACCTTCCGTCCCAATACGACCACGCGGCCGCGCAAGAGAAGTGGTATCCCTTCTGGGAGTCGCGCGGCTATTTCCACACTGAGGCCGACGATCCGCGGCCGCCGTTTACGATTGTCATCCCGCCGCCGAACGTGACCGGCGCGTTGCACCTGGGGCACGCGCTCAACAACACGCTGCAGGACATCCTGGTGCGCATGAAGCGGATGCAGGGGTTCAATACGCTGTGGATGCCGGGGACCGACCATGCGGGCATCGCGACGCAGGCGGTGGTCGAGCGGCGGCTATTGGAGGAGGAGAAAAAAACGCGGCACGACCTGGGCCGCGAGGGGCTCGTCAAGCGGATTTGGCAATGGAAGGACCAATACGAAGCGCGGATCCTGTCGCAATTGAAGCAGCTTGGTTGTAGCTGCGATTGGGCGCGGACCCAGTTCACTTTCAACGAGCACAACTCGAGGGCCGTCCGCGAATGGTTCTTCCGGCTGTTCGCGGACGGCAAGATCTACCGCGGCAAGCGGCTCGTGAATTGGGACACGTTCCTGCAAACGGCCGTGAGCGACGATGAGGTATTCCACGAAGCGGTGAAGGGGCACTTCTGGCACTTCAAATACCCGGTGATTGACCCGAAACCCGGCGAGCCGACGCACGTGACGATCGCCACGACGCGGCCCGAGACCATGCTCGGCGACACCGCCGTGGCGGTTCATCCCGATCCCGCGACCGAAATTGAGAGAATCATTGCGGCGTTTGAACGCGATTTGGAGTCCGCGCCAGATAAGGACAAGGCGGCTATTGCTGCTGGGCGCGATGCTCACTTGGAATGGCGCACATGGAAGCTTCCAGAGTTACTGAAAATTCGCGATATGGCGATCGATGGCCGAATGTTAGAGGTTCCCCTTACTGGCAAGTTTGATCCAACGACCGGAAAGATAATCCCGGGCACCAACCGACGAATCCCAATAATCCTCGATGATTGGGCGAAAGTCGGAATCGGTTCTGGCTGCGTAAAAATTACTCCGGCCCACGATGAGAACGACTACGCCGTATGGCAGCGGCATCCGGAGATAGGCGCGATCAACATCATGAACCCAGACGGCGCGCTCAATGAAAGTGTGCCCGAAGGGTATCGTGGGCTCAAAATGCACACAAAGGCTCGCGACGCCGTCGTTGCGGATATGGAAGCTGCCGATCTATTGGTCCGAGTTGAAGACCGAGTGATCGATCTTCCGCACTCAGACCGCAGCAAGACGCCGATCGAGCCGTACCTTACCGACCAGTGGTTCATGAAGATGGACGAGCTGGCCCAAACGGCGATGGACGCCGTCACCAGCGGCCGCGTGAAGATCACGCCCGAACGATACGCCAAAGGCTACCTCGACTGGCTCAGCGAAAAGCGCGACTGGCCGATTGGTCGGCAACTTTGGTGGGGGCATCGAATTCCGGTGTGGTTTATCCATTTCCGGAATCCAGATGCGACTCTTGAGAGACTTGAGTCCGTACTAAATCCGCTCCTCGCACATTATGGCTGCAATAGAGATGAAATCAGTGTCACGTATGACGTGAAAGATTTACGCCGAGGAATAGTTAAGGTTTGCACAAAGTCTGAATCGGCCGAATCTGCATTTCGGAAGCTTAAGGATCTGCAGGAATGCACACAGGAAGAGTGGCGTCATTCCGAGGTCATTGGTAATTTGCAACTCGAGCAGCTATGCCTTAAACTTCGCAGTTCGATACGATTAATTCAGCAGGAAGACGACGTTCTCGATACTTGGTTCTCCTCCGCTTTGTGGCCGCATTCGACGCTGGGGTGGCCGGATGAGACGCCGGAACTGAAGCGGTTTTATCCGACGAGTGTGCTGATTACGTCGCGAGATATTATCACGCTGTGGGTCGCGCGGATGGTGCTTGCCGGGCTCTACAACGTGGGCGACGTGCCGTTTCATGAGGTGTATATCACGCCCAAGATTCTCGACGGGTACGGCGAGACGATGTCGAAGTCGAAGGGGAACGGCGTCGATCCGCTTGATGTCATCGAGAAGTTCGGGGCCGATGCGCTGCGGTTCGGGTTGGCGTATCTGACGACCGATACGCAGGACGTGAAGCTGCCGGTCGAGTTTGAGTGCCCGCACTGTGGGGCCCAGTTCCCGCAAACAAAGAAGAACCGGCAGCTCGCGCGAATCGAGTGCGAAAAGTGCGGTAAGCCGTTCAGCACGCAGTGGGCGGAGAAGCCGGACGACAAAGCGCTCGCGCGCGGAGCGGTGGTGAGTGAGCGGTTTGAGCTGGGGCGGAACTTCGCGAACAAGCTGTGGAACGCGGCGCGGTTCGCGCTGATGAACCTCGAGGGCTACACGCCCGGTGCGGTGGCCGACAAAGATCTGCTGCTCGAAGACCGATGGCTGCTGTCGCGACTGGCGACGGTGACACAGCAGGTCACCGACTCACTCGAACGCTACCGCTACGCCGATGCGGCCCGCACGCTGTACGACTTCGCGTGGAACGAGTTCTGCAGTTTTTACGTGGAGATGACAAAGGCCCGGTTCGCCGTGCCTGAGCAGCGGCAGACGGCGCAGCAGGTGCTCGCTCATGCGCTGGATGTGTTGATGAGATTGTTGCATCCGATGATGCCGTTTTTGACGGAGGAGGTGTGGCAGTTACTGGCGCAGGTGGCGCCGGAGCGCGGACTGGCCGGGCCGGGGTCGGGGACGACCCGGCTCGCGGCGGCGGTGGAGAGCGTGTGTATTGCGGCGTGGCCGGAGGCGGATGTTGGGCGGCAGGATGTGACGATCGAGGAGCAATTTGCCGATTTCCAGGCCGTGCTGGGTGCGGTGCGGGAGATTCGTCAGCGGCAGAATATCCCGCCGCGGGAGGAGGTCACGTTCACAGTGCGCTGCGACGCGCGGACCGCGGAGCTTTTGCGCCCCATGCAGCCGTATTTCACACAGATGGCCCGTGCGACGAGTACCGCCTGGGGCCCAGGCGCCGCCGCTCCCGGTATCGCGGCCAGCGTGACGCATGCCGGCCGCCATGGCGCGATGGAAGTACACGTCGATTTGAGCCGCTTCATCGACGTGGCCGCCGAGCGCAAACGCCTGGAGAAAGAGCGCGACAACCTGAACAAGCAAATCGGGGGGATCGAAAGCAAGCTCGCCAACAAAAACTTCGTCGACCGGGCCCCGGCTGAATTGGTCCAGCAACAGCGCGACAAGCTGGCCGATCTTCGAGGCCAGCTATCTTCCGTTGCGACAGCGCTGGCCAAACTCGCAAATAGATAGCTCGCTGGCCGTTTGCGAGCGGTTTCATCGTCGTCGGCGCCGCGTTTGGCCGCAAAACGTCCAAAAGGCACATTTTACACCTCATCAGGTCGCCCGCATCCGGACAGCCTCACGAAAAAATAGTTGACTTGGCGCGAGTCATCGTGTCACAATGTCGTCGTGCCTTGCAATCGCTACGCCGGACCATTTCTCGACGCACTGCCGGTGCGCTGACATAACTAGTCGTAAATTGGCCGAGGCCGACGATCCGCTTTGGAGAGGGGCCGAAGCAATCGCGCTTTTCTTCAGGCGGCAATTGCCGATGCAGTCCGGCCGAAATTGCCACGGATGGTCCCTATAGCCGCGGCGGCCGGGGACACCTCCGGACGCCGTCAACGGTCGTTGACCAGGAGGCGAGTCTCATGCATCGGATTCGATTCTTCGGCAGTCTTGCCGTCGTCTGTTCGTACTTGATCTCTTCCGCCGCCGACGCGCAGCTCCCTGCGCCGGCATCCGTGCCGGGTAAGGAGTATTCCGACGACTTCGACGTGGATCAATTCCAAGTGAACGATCCGCTGCAAAACCTGTCCTGGAACGGCTTGGGTGGCAACACCGACGCCTTTGATTATTCAGGCTCGGGCCCGCCGCCGGAGGATCCGGACCAGGTTGATGCATTGGCCAACGAACAGGACTACCTTTTCTTTCCGCTGTTGAACAACCGGGCAGCGATGATCGTCTCGCTCGGTCAAGAGAATTTCCTGCGGAATCACAATCCGAACGGCACGGTTGGCATTTGGGCGACCGCCCAGCAGATTCGCAACATGCCTCCCGGTGGTCAGCCGGCCGAGGTGGACGCCGTGGAATTGTGGGGCGACCCGAATTCGCCGCAGCACGACGGCGCGGGCGGCGTCGACGCGAACCACTACTCGTACATCGGCGATTTCATAGCGCCGGTGCCGCCCGGCGGAGGCTTTCCGCCCGTGTCGATCTTTTACTACGACCCTGCGAATCACAGGTCGACGCCGTACATTTTTCACGATCCGCTCCGCAACGCACTGAACATTAGCTTCGATTTCGCTCTGAATCAAATCGACGTCGACGCGCTGATGGTCTACGACCTGGCGGGCAACACGGTGTGGGACCCGGGCGACTGGATCATCTTTAGTTTGCGTCCGACCGGGGCTCTCGATGGCGGTGAGCTGTTTGTGTGGCAGAACGGCCTGCCGATGGTCTACCTGCAGCATGGCGGCCGCACGTGGAACACGCCTAATCCCGTCGCGTTTATCTTTAACGCGAACACGGAGAACATCGACGGTTTGGAAGCCGTTACGTATATCCCCGAGCCCGCAACGTTGGCGCTCGTATTGATGGCGCTCGCGTCATGGCGGGCCACGCGGAACCGAAGACGCCGCAATTAAGTCGGCTTGGAGGCGCAGATACGTCCCCCGAGCGATGTGTGCGGCATGTTTGGCATGTCGTTTATGGCATCGCCTGAAGCACACACGGCCGACCCGCGAGCATCTTCGACTTCTTCCCCGCGGCGCGATCGCTGGCCCCTGCACTCCCCCCAACTCGCGAGCCTATCTATAATGGCGATTAGACCTCCCAGTTGTCGCGAAGCTTTGAAGGAAGGCCGCCCCCCATGCCCGTCGCGATGGAATTATCCCGGATCATCATCAGCGAGATCAACGATCAGCAGGTGATCTATCTCAAAGAGATCGAGGGCAACCGGACCTTTCCGATTCTGATCGGCATCTTTGAGGCCACGAGCATCGACCGGCGGGTGAAGGGGTTTGAGGCGCCGCGGCCGTTGACACACGACCTGTTGGTGAGTTCGGTCGAGTCGCTCGGCGGCGAGTTTCAGGACGTCGTGATCAGCGAATTGCGCGAGCACACGTACTTCGCCAAGCTCCGCGTGCGGCACGACGGCGAGCTTGTGGAAATCGACTCCCGGCCCAGCGACGCCATCGCGGTGGCCGTCACCTGCGATCCGCCGCTGCCGATCTACGTGTCGGAGGATGTGCTGAACGATGTGATGGGAGAGCAGCAGTGATGTAAGATGTATGATGTGAGATTGTAGATGTCAGAGACACACATCTTCGATCTTACATCACACATCAAACATTCCCTATCCTAGCACATCGGCGAACGCGGTCTTCAGCGCTGCGAGGCCGGCATCGCCCTTGCCGGCGTCGACGACGACGTTCACGCGGAGCTCGCTGGTGCTGACCATTTCGACGTTGATGCCGGTCTCGGCGAGGGCCTTGAACATTCGCAGGCCGACGCCGGTATGGCTGCGGATGCCGATGCCTTTCACCGAGAGGATCGCCACGGCGGGCTCGACCTTCACTTCGCCGCCGAGCTCGCCGGACAGGCGTTTTAGCACACGCTGAGCGTGCTCCAGCTCGGCGCGGCGGACCGTGAAGCTGACGTCAGCCAGGTCGTCGCGCCCGATGCTCTGCACGATCATGTCGACAAGGATGTTTTCAGCCGCCACGGCCTCAAAAATGGTTGCCGAAACGCCAGGCCGGTCCGGCACGTCGAACAGCGTCATCTGCGCTTGCGTCTCATCCAGGGAGACGCTTTCGATGGTCAGGTCTTCCATTCGCTGGAGGCGGGCCACAATGTCGATGGGGCTGGCTTTCCTGGTCGCCGCGGCGACCTCGCCGAAGCTGCGGCGGTCGCCCGGGGGGCGGTCGAGCTCGAACTCGCTGTGGACGGCGCGCAACGCGGCTAACGCCTGATCGCGCTTCACGAGCACGGAAATTTTGATCTCGCTCGTAGTGATGGCCTCGATGTTGATTCCTTCGTCGGCGAGCGCACGGAACATTCGGTCGGCCACGCCGGTTTGCGTGGCCATGCCCAGGCCGACGATCGAGACCTTCGACACGCTGGCGTCGTGGAGGACCGTCTCGGCTTCCAGCTCGTTGGCCGCTTTTCTTACCGCCGCCAGGGCCTTTGGCAAGTCGTCCTCCAGCACGGTGAACATGATGTCGGCCGAGCCGTCGGCACCGGGATTCTGCACGATCATGTCGACCGCCACGTTGACGTCGGCCAGCTTCGAGAAGATGGCGAGGCTCGCGCCGGGGTGGTCCGGCACGCGGGCGATCGTGATTTGGGCCTCGTTCTTCGTGAGCGCTGCGCCCGTGACGGCCCGATCCGCAGATTCCGACACGGCGCCGATGACGGTCCCCAGCTCGTCGGTGAAGACCGCACTGTTGCGGACGTGGATCGGCACGTTGAACTTTTTGCCGAATTCGATGGAGCGGCTGTGCATGACGCCCGCACCCAGGCTAGCGAGCTCGAGGATTTCGTCGTGACTGACGCGGCTCATTTTGCGGGCCTCGGCCACGAGCCGCGGGTCGGTCGTGAAGACGCCGTCGACGTCGGTGTAAATCTCGCAGGCGTCGGCATTGAGCACGGCGGCCAGCGCGACGGCGGTGGTGTCGCTGCCGCCGCGGCCGAGCGTGGTGATGTTGAAGTCCTCGTCGATGCCCTGGAAGCCGGCGGCGATCACGATCTTGCCGTCATCGAGCAGCTTCTTCATGCGGTCGGTGGAGATGCTCTGGATGCGGGCCTTGGTGTGCGAGCTGTCGGTGCGGATGCCGATCTGGCCGCCGGTGAGGCTCACCGCATCGGCGCCGAGCGAATGGATCGCCATGGCCATGAGCGCGACGCTCACCTGCTCGCCCGTGGAGAGCAGCATGTCCATTTCGCGCGCGGAGGGGTCGTCGGTGATTTGCCTGGCTAAGTCCACCAAGTGATCGGTCTGTTGGCCCATCGCGCTGACGACCATCACGACCTGGTTACCGTCCTGCTGAGCGCGAATCGCCCGCCGGGCCGCCACGCGGATTTTCTCCGCATTCGCAACGCTGGTGCCACCAAATTTCTGAACGATCAAGGTCATGCGATCCTAGGGTGCAGGATGCAGGATGCGGGGTAATGAAACTCTGCCCCCGGCATCCCGCATCCTGCATCCTTCTCCAATTACTTCTTACCAATAAACCAGGGCATTACATTCCATCCCTCTTCAAACGCCAGCTTCGACCGCGCCGCGTTGGTGTCGCCGTAGGCCGTGAAATCGTCGGGGGCGATGCCGGTGCCGGCCATCGCGACCGGAACGTTGCCGTGCGTGTGGACTTTCGTGCGCAGGAACGTGGGGTGGTCGGGCGAGATCATGATCCGCCAATCGCCGTGCGATGCAAGCGCGTCGAGCAGCGGGCCGACAATGTGGCGGTCGATCTGCTCGATGGCCTTTACCTTTTCATCGCAGCGACCTTCATGTGAGGCTTCGTCGGACGCCTCGATGTGGACGCAAACGATATCGTACCGCTTGAGCGCTTCGACGGCAGCGCGGCCTTTAGCGGCGTAATCCGTATCCAGGTAGCCGGTCGCCCCGGCAACTTCGATGCGGTCCCAGCCTACGAGGGCGGCAATACCCCGCAGCAAGTCGACCGCCGTAATCATGGCACCGCGTACACGGTATTCGTCGGCGAACGCCCGCAATCGCGGCGCTTGGCCGAGGCCCCACAGCCAGATGTTGGTCGCCGGCCGCTTGCCTGACTGCTGCCGTGCGACGTTGACTGGGTGGTCGTGGAATACGTCGATGCTGGCCGACATCAATTCGCTGAGCACGTCGCTGCCCGGGCCGCGGGGATGGTCTTCGAGCACCGATTGATCGGTGATATCGTGCGGCGCGCGAGTTCGGGTGTCGATGCTAAACGGCGCCGGCAATTTCGCGCCGCGCCAAATCAAGAGGTTGCGGTAGCTGACGCCGGGTACAAATTCCAGGGCACCGTGATACTTTGCACCGCTGGCAATCCGCTCCTGCGCGCTGGCCAGGAGCTTCGTCGCGTCCTCGGTGCTGATGTGATCGGCCGTGAAATCGCGCATCACCTGGTCTTCGACGGTGACCAAATTGCAGCGCACGGCCCAATCTTCCGGTCCCAGTTGAATCCCCTGCGCCGCGGCCTCCATCGGCGCGCGGCCGGTGAAATTTTCGAATGGGTTGTAGCCAAGCAGACTGAGGTTGCCGATTTCCGAGCCCGCCGGCAGCTCCTTGGGTGTGTGGCAGGCCCGCGCGACGACGCCCATTGCGGCAATACGGTCCATGTTGGGCGTGTTCGCCGCCTCAAGCGGCGTTCGGCCGGCGAGCGCATCTTGAGGCTCATCGGCGGCGCCGTCGGGGATGACAATGGCGTACTTCATCGGCGTCGATTCGGCCTTGCGGCCGACGCTAATGGTGGAAACTAATCTCTCACCCACATGCGGACGGTTTTGCCGCGGACGCAGGCGAGTTTGTTGATTTCGGCGCATGCCTTGCGCGTGGCGCCTTCGGTGGTGGTGTGGGTCATGATTACCAGCGGCACGATGTTCTCTTCTTTAGCCATCTCCTGCTGCAATACGCTGGAGATCGAGATGTTGTGCTGGCCGAGCACGTTGGTGACTTGGGCCAGCACGCCGGGGTGGTCTTCGGCGTTGATCCGCAAGTAAAAACGCCCGGTAGCCTTGGCATGTTCGCGCGGCGCGACGCGGGCTTTGCGTTTGGACCATAACTCGAGCGTGCGGAAGGTAATTGCAGTGCGGCCAACCGCCACGTCGATCATGTCGGCGACCACGGCGGACGCCGTCGGCATCTGGCCGGCGCCTTGGCCATAAAACATCAGCTCGCCCACGGCGTCGCCGACGACGCGGATCGCATTGAACGGGCCGCTGACATCGGAGAGCGGCCGGCCGCGCTTCACGAGGGTCGGCGAAACGTGCAGCTCCAGCGTGTCGCCGTCGAGTTCCGCCACGGCCAGCAGCTTGATGCGGTAGCCGATCTCCTGCGCGAAGCGGACGTCGCTCACATCCAGCCTGTCGATTCCCATTCGCGGGATTTCGTTCCACTGAACGCGTGCCCCGAATGCCAGGTGGGCCAGGATGGCCAGCTTTTGGGCCGCGTCGCTGCCATCGACGTCGAGCGTAGGGTCGGCTTCGGCATAGCCCAATCGCTGCGCTTCCTTGAGCGCGTCGGCATAGGCGACACCCTCTTCATGCATTTTGCTCAGAATAAAATTCGTCGTGCCGTTGAGGATGCCGTCGAGCGAGACGATCTGGTTGGCGGAGAGGCACTGGCTGATGTTGGCGACAATGGGAATGCCGCCGGCGACCGACGCCTCGAATGCGATGGAGCGGCCGAGCTCGCGGGCCCGGTCAAAGAGCTCCGGCCCGTGCTCGGCCAGCAGCGCTTTATTTGCGGTGACCACATCCTTGCCGCTCTCCAGCAGCCGCAGCATGATCGTGCGTTCCGGCTCCAGGCCGCCGATGAGCTGCGCGACCACGGAAATCTCGCGGTTGTTGATCACGTCGTCGACGTTGTCGGTCAGCACGCCCTCGGGCAGGCCGCACGCGCGGGCTTTCTTGCGATCGCGGACCACGGCCTTTTCGAGCCACAGCGTGCGACCGGCATGGCGAGCGGTGCGGTCGCCGTGATCGAGCAGCAGCTTCGCGACGCCCTGGCCGACGGTGCCCAAGCCGATGATGGCGACCTTGGTTTTTTCCATGGAAGAATCAATCGTGGATGGTCGCGATCACCCGCCCGCTGAAGCGGGCTCGCCGATCACGGCGCGGAGCGCTTGCTGCAGCTCGCGGCGGGTGGCGTGGGAGTACTCGATATCGAACCAGAGAATCTTGCCTTGTGGATCGAGTAGATACGTTCGGGGCAACCTCTCGCTGCCCACCGCGGCAAACGCCCGGCCGTCGGCATCGAGCAGATTCGGGAAATTGGCGTTCGCCTTTTGCAGCGCGGACCGTGCCCGCTCGTCAGATCCGCCCACGGCGATACCGATGACGGCAACGCCCTGTTCCGCATAGGGCTCGATGACGTCCGGCGCCAAATCCGTGAGCTGCTCCAACGCCATGCGGCGATCCGCGGTCCAAAACACGACGACGGTGGCCCCGTCGCCAAGCATGTCGGCGAGCTTCGCCGGTCGGCGGTCGCCGGCAAGGCGCGGCAGCTCGATCGCGGGCATCGCGTCGCCGACCTTCACTTTGCACAGCGCATCGTGAGCCTTGGACAGCACGACAGGCGGGATCTCGGTGGGCGCTTTGGGCTCCTGCGCGGCTAACACGGAGGCCGTTAACAAAAAGAAGGAGATCGTGGCGTTACGGCGCATGGTTGTTGTTCGCATTGTTCGCTCATGCTTATGTTGAAGTTAAACCGCCCCTCGGCCGTGTCTTCGACCCTGAGGCTCAGACCCGAAGGGAGCTCGGGGCCGAACGGCAAGCGGGTGGAGCGCTTGTCTGCGGTTTGGAGTACGTCACAGGTCGAGTTTAATTCCGAGTTCTTTCAATTGCTTGGGTTCGACAGGGCCGGGGGCGCCGGTCATGAGGTCGGCCGCGCGCTGCGTTTTGGGAAAGGCGATGCAGTCGCGGATGTTGTCGAGGCCGCGAAACAGCATCACGATCCGGTCAATTCCCAGCGCGATGCCGCCGTGTGGCGGCGCACCGTATTTTAACGCCCGCAGCAGGAAGCCGAATCGCTCCTCGGCCGCCTGCTCGTCGATGCCAAGCAGCGAAAACACCTGTTGCTGAATCGTCGGGTCGTGGATCCGGATCGTGCCGCCGCCCGCCTCGTAGCCGTTGATCACCAGGTCGTACGCCTTCGCCCGGCACCTGCCGGGATCTGTCTGGAGCAGCGGAAAGTCCTGATCGCGCGGCGAGGTGAAGGGGTGGTGCACCGCGACCCAACGCCGCTCCTCGTCGTCGTAATCGAACATCGGGAACTCGACGACCCAGGAGAAGTGCATCGCTCGCGGATCGTAGAGCTTCATCTCGGCGCCCAGCTTGGCGCGCAGGGCGTGCAGCGCTTTGCAGGTCACTTTCCATTGGTCGGCGACAAACAGCAGCAGGTCGCCAGGCTCGGCTTGGAGCCGCTCGGCGAACTGCTTGAGCAATTCGGGCGAGAAGTTTTTGGCGATGGTTGACGAGAGCGTGCCGTTGTCCTCGACGCGGAACCAGGCCAGGCCTTTCGCGCCGAACTGCCCCACGTAATCGGTGAGTGCGTCGATGCCGCGGCGCGAGTAGTGCTCGGTGCCTTTTTTGGCGTTGATCGCTCGAACTCGTCCGCCGCTGGCCGCCACGCTCGAAAACACGCGGAAGTCCGATTTCGCCGACAGGTCGGTGCAGTCGACCAGCTCCAGGCCGAACCTCAAGTCCGGCGCGTCGTGGCCGAACCGCTCCATCGCCTCATCATACGTCATCCGCGGCAGCGGCCGCTTGAGGTCGAGGCCGAGTTCCTGCTTGGCCAGGCGCTCGACGAGTCCGTCGATCATGCCGATCACGTCATTGGCATCGACAAACGACATTTCGAGGTCGAGCTGCGTGAACTCCGGCTGCCGGTCGGCGCGCAGGTCTTCGTCGCGGAAGCAGCGGGCGACTTGCACGTAGCGATCGTAGCCGGCCATCATGAGAATCTGCTTGTAAAGCTGCGGCGATTGCGGCAGCGCGTAGAACGAGCCGGGGCTGACACGGCTGGGGACGAGGTAATCGCGGGCGCCCTCCGGCGTGCTTCGGCCGAGGACCGGCGTCTCCACGTCGATGAAGCCGTGCTCGTGGAAGTAGTCGCGCATGCCCTTGACGATGCGGTCGCGTAAGAGCATCGTCCGCTGCATTGTCGGACGGCGGAGATCGAGGTAGCGGTGCTCGAGCCGCAGCTCCTCATTGGGTAAATCCGGGCCGCTCGCGCTGGGCGAAACGGGCGGCGTGAGGCTTTTGTTGAGCAGCTGGAATCGTGTGACGCGGAGCTCGATTTCGCCGGTGGCCAGCTTGGGGTTTGCCATGCCGGCGGGCCGCTCGGCCACTTTGCCCGTGACTTGAATCACGTATTCCGCCCGCAGCGATTTGCTCTCTTCAATGAGCTCGGACGGCGTGTCGGGCGGGTTGAACACGACTTGCGTCAGGCCGTACCGATCGCGCAGATCGACAAACAGACCACCGCCGTGGTCGCGGTAGCTATCGACCCAGCCGCAAAGCGTGATTTCCTGGCCAATATGTTCGCGGCGCAATTGGCCGCAGGTATGGGTTCGCAGCACAACGATTCTCGTGACGTAGCTCGGAAATCCGACAACAGCTAAACCGCAAGCGGTAATCTGGCGATTGTAATGGCGCGGGCGCAATTGAGCTAGGGCGGGCGGTCTGTCGCTTGCGGCTTAACATGCAGGGCCGGCTGTGCCGGCCGGCATAGCCGGCCCTACACGCGCCTCAGCCACTCGCCCAATCGCAGCATGCCCTCGGCCGTCGTCACCCGCGGCTGGTAGCCCAAGTCGCGCCGCGCGGCGGAGATGTTGAACCAATGCGACGTGGCCAACTGCGCGGCGAGGAACCGCGTCATCGGCGGCTCACCATTGAGTCGCAGCAGCCGATGGACACTCTCGCAGACGATGCCGATACGCCGTGCCGTTTTGAGTGACATTGATTTCTTCACGGGTCGTAGGTTCACCAGCGCCAAAATTTCGTTGATCCACTGCCAGCAGTTCACCGGTTCGCCTTGGCTGATGAAATACGCTTTCCCGGCCGCTGAAGCGGCCTCGCCGTCGAGGGCGTCGGCGGCCAGCAAGTGGGCCTCCGCTGCATTTTTGACATAAGTCACGTCGATAAGGTTCGTGCCGTCGCCTACACGCCGTAGCCGGCCGGAGCGGGCTCGGGCGATCAGCCGCGGGACCAAATGCGTGTCGCCGGGCCCCCAGATGAGATGCGGCCGTAAGGCACAGGTGCGAAGCTCTCTGTTATTCGCGCCGAGGACGGCCTGCTCAGCCCGCGCCTTGGTGAGCGAATAGTACGCTGCGTTGGCCTCCATCCAACGGAAGTCGTATGGCGTAGCTTCATCGATCCCGCACTGATCCTGCCCCGCGAAAACGACGCTGGGGCTGCTCGTATAGACGAGCCGCGATACGCCGGCTGTGCGGCAGCCGGCGATCACATTCTCCGTCCCGAGCCGATTCACCTCGTCGTACACGCGCCGCAGCATGCCGATGCCGGGCATGGCGGCGGCGTGAAATACGCAATCGATTCCGCGGCAGGCGTTCGTTACGGCAATAGGATCGCGGATGTCGCCCCGCACCACCTCGACGCCTTGGCGTTGTAACTGCGGATACGCACCGCGGCCGAAGTTGCGGACTTGTTCGCCGCGGGCCAACAGCGCTTCGACGATGTAGCCGCCCAAGAATCCACCGCCGCCGGTGACCAATGCGTGCATCATTGAGACTCGTAGGACGGACAATCCTGTCCGTCAATTGGAAGCGGACGGACAGGATTGTCCGTCCTACAGGCGGTGTGCCGCCCATACTGCAAGTTCTTCGCGGTTGATCTTGGCGTTGTGACGTGCATCGACGGGCAGACAGGGATGCGCTAAAAAGTGCTGGATCGAACGCGTCTGATCGTGTGAACGCGCTAACTGCAGCAGCTCGCGCGTCCAGATGTCGCCGGAAATGCTGAGCCGCAATTCGACGATCAACACCGGGATTTGTCGACCGTCGTCTCCCACGCCGACGAGCGCCGAACGCCGCACGGCTGGATGCGTGTTAAAAACCGCCTCGACGCACTCGGTAAAGAGCGCGCCATCGGCTGTTTTCACACGCTGCGATTTGCGTCCGCAGTACCAGAAGCGGCCCTCGTCGTCGAGGTAGCCGACGTCGCCCATGCGGTGCCAGGCGGCGGCCGGGGTCGGGGACGACCCGGCTCGCTCGTCCATTCGCTCGTCCGTTATTTTGGTTTCCGCATTGAACTGCGTGCGGGTGATGTAGCGTGGTGAGGCTTGCGGGGCGCGGACGATGAGCTCGCCGACTTCTCCCGGCGGCAGTTCTTCGGTGTCGGTAATCGTCATGACGGGCTCATCGCTGATGCGGATCACGCGCCAGTCGACTGAATCGAATTTGCGACCGACGCAGACGCCGGCGCCGCGGTCGGTCTTCGCGGCTGTGTCGGCGAGCACTTCGGCGGCCTCGATGGTGGCGACGGGCAGACATTCGGTCGCGCCGTAAGGTGTGTGCATCTGGGCTCCGTCGGCGACACAAGCGAGCGTCTGCCGAAGTATGTGGGCCCGCACCGGCGCGCCGCATGAAAACACCTGGCGAAGCGAGGGCATCCGCTCACCCGTCTTCGCGCAATGTTCGCTGACCACGCGCCACACGGCCGGCGAGGCGAACGCCTGCGTCACCTGCCAGTCGTTGGCCGCGGCAAGAAGCTTTCGCGGATCGGCGGATGCGGGTCGCGAAAAATCCATTTCCGGCAGAACCGTCGTGACACTCATCGCGGAATTGAACAACGCAAACAGCGGGAAGCATGCCAGGTCGACACCGCCTGGCGCGATGTCGTAGCACGATTGGATTTCGCTGACCTGCGTGTCGAACATGCCGTGCGTGTAGAGTACGCCCTTGGGTGGGCCGGTGCTGCCGGAGGTGAAGATGATCGCGGCAGGGTCGTCAGTGAGTGTAGTGGGGAGTCGGGAGTGGGGAGTGGGGAGTAATTCGCCGCGGGTCCGCAGTTGTTGGAATGTCGTGCCGTCCCAGAACCAACGGCGGCCGACCGTCACGTTCCAGCGGGCGTGCGGGAACTTGTGCCGCAGAAAGAGGCGGGCCGCGTGTGCGACGACGACGGCCACAAACCCTTCCGGCTTCACTTCTTGGAGGCAGCGAATGACATTTCGCCGGCCCAAGCCAGGGTCGACCAGCACGATCACCATTCCGGCCCGCAGCAACGCAAACACAAGCGTGACAAACTCGATGCCGGGCGGCACGAGCAGCGCCAGCCGGGTTCCGGGTGGAACGCCCCAGTCCAATAATCCGCGTGCGATTCGCGTGGCGTCCGCGTCCAGCTCGGCGAACGTGATGGTCGCATAATGGGCTCCAGAATCGCCGCGCGGCTCGCTGCGATATGCGGGCGACGAGCGTCGTGGGCAGGCCACGGCAATTGTATCCGGCGTCGCCGACGCCATGTCCGCGAGCCGATCGGCCACATTCACCCGAGGAGCAGGCGGAGAGATCGTCGAGGCGGGAAACGTGGCCATGAAAGAGAGTGTAGGTCAGGCTTACTAGCCTGACAACGCACTGAGCGGCTCGCTTAGCGCGTGGCTGACCAACGTGGCCGACCTGGCGCGGTGGCCATACGCGGCTGGTCGACCGAAGCAGCGGACGGTCGATCGGGCGACCAGCCGGTAGGCTTGCGAACGTCCGCCGCAATCGTTGTTGAAGCTTTCGGGCGAAGCGCCGGTGGTCGTAACCGCCGCTTCGGGCGAGTCGGGCTATGGGGCGCCACGACGGTGGGCGGCGGCTCCGAAGAGGCACGCCACCGGCCTTGGGAATCGTTCGCATCGGTCGGCAAATTGGCCGGCTCACCCGGGCGAGCGGTTGTCCAACCGCCCTCGCCGAGCTGCGATCGGACGGCCGGCGTGCTGCTCGGCGTCCCGACAGCGGCCACCACCGGCTGCTCCTCGAGCGGTTTTTGCGCAACAGGCGCCTGCGGCAGCGAAGAGAACTGGCCTGGCTGATGCAGTTTAATCGGCGCGTGTGCTAACAGTTTATCGCCGCCGTGCGGCAGCAATCGCACCCATAAGTCGGATGAGTCGATGACCGGGGTATCGGGCGGCAACTCGAGGTGAAATCGGATGATGGGCTCGCGAGTGGTCGCATCGACGGCCGCTTGCACCTCTTCCGGTGCGAAGTCCCAGCGAGCCAGTTTCTCGTCGCCACCGTGGTCGCCGCGCGCAATCAGCATTAGCGACAGCGTGCCTGCAAACTTGGTGGCGCGTCCGGCATCATCCAGTGGCTGGACAGCAACCACTAGCCGCGGGCCCCCGCCGCTGTCGTTCTCGACGACTTCAACCTGCAGATCGACATTGCGGACTGCTTGGACTCGGGTTGTCGGCTCCAAGGCGAGGGCGTGGGCGACGGAGCCGGTGTCCATGCCCACTTCCCCGGCCGCTAAAGCAGCCTCGCCGGCAGGTTCGTGCGAGGTGGTTTCCTCCAGCGGCGGGACCTCGGGCACTTCGAGGTCCGGCTGCGGCTGGGTTCCATTGGTTTTCGGCGTCGGCGGAACCTGGATGGCCGGCCCGTTGAGGCGGGGCGGCACACCATTTCTTGCGCGGGGCGATGGGCGCGGCGCGGGCAATGCCTTGTCGGGCTCGTCACAATCGGCCAATTGGCGCTTCAGCGTCGCGTTCTCCGACCGGTATTTACAGATCAGCTGCTGGTACTCTGCCAGGTAATCCTCCATCGCGTAGAGCTGATCCTCTTGCATGCGCATCTCGCGGGCGATCAAGTCCTGCTGGGCATTGCTTTGGCACCCAGCCAACAGCGACGGCACCACCGCGGCGCACAGCAGCGCGAGGAGCGGTGGCCGCAATAGCCGTTGTGATTGCGAACGATAAGCCACAATGGTGGTCCGAAGAGATTGGCAATCTGCCGACGCCAAAGAGGAGCGCAAACCGAGGGGGCGGCGGCCGTTCCCAGGGCGTTCAATAGGAAATTGCCGCGCCAGCGTCAAGCGCAAGAGGTGATAGCGGTCGTCACATTGCGTGCCACTGCTTGCGGCGCAGCGGTTCGCGCTGGTTCGTCACACGGCACTGCTCGCACAAAATAGCTTCCATCCCTGAGAAGCAAGCAGTGCCTTTACCAAGCGCGATACGTGCTCATGAGTCGCGAGCAGTGGCACACGTCGGAGCTACGCTATCGCCTTGCTTTGCGCGAGGCTGGTAATCACCTTGTCGATCAGGCGATACTCGAGCGCTTCCTCAGCCGACATGAACTTGTCGCGCTCGGTGTCCTTTTCGATCTGCTCGAGCGAGCGGCCGGTGTGGTTGAAAAGGATCTGGTTGAGCCGGGCCTTGGTGCGCTTGTACTCGGTGGCATGGATGAGGATGTCCTCGGCGGAGCCTTCCATGCCGGCGGAGGGCTGATGGATCATGATGCGGCTGTTGGGCAGCGCGTGCCGCTTGCCCTCGGCCCCAGCGGCCAGCAGCAGCGCGCCCATCGAAGCGCACTGGCCGACGCAGTACGTGGCCACGTCGCAGGAGACGAACTGCATCGTGTCGTAAATCGCGAGACCCGCTGTAACGCTGCCGCCCGGCGAGTTGATATACAAGTGAATGTCGGCCTTCGGATCGTCGGACTGCAGGAACAAGAGCTGCGCGACGAGGCTGTTGGCGACGTCGTCGTTCACCGCCGAGCCGAGCATCACGATGCGGTCCTTCAGCAGGCGGCTGTAGATATCCATCGCCCGCTCTTCGCGGCCGCTTTTTTCAATAACGTAGGGAATGAGAGTCATGATTGATTCTTGCTGATTGGCTGTAAGATGTTTGATTTAAGATCTAAGATCGAAGATTCAAGATTAGCGATCTGCAATCTTAGATCTTAAATCTTACATCTGACTTATTCCTCGTCTTCCTCGCCGCCAGGCTGCTTCAGCAGGATGTCGTCGACGATGCCGAATGCTTTGGCCTCTTCGGCGGTCATGTAGAAGTCTCGGTCCGAGGCTTTGGCGATCTCTTCGACCGTTTTGCCGGTGTGCTGGGCCATGATTTCGTTCAGCGCCGAGCGGGTGCGGAGGATTTCGTTGGCTTGAATTTCAATATCGGAGACCTGGCCGCCGACGCCGCCGTGCGGCTGGTGGATCATCATCTTGGCGTGCTGCAGGGCGAAGCGCTTGCCTTTTTCGCCGCCGGCGAGCAGGACCGCCCCGCCGCTGGCCGCCAGGCCTACGCAATAGGTGGCCACCGGAGGGGAGATCATCTGCATCGTGTCGTAAATCGCCAGGGTGGCGGTGACGCTGCCGCCGGGCGAGTTGATGTAGAAGTCGATGCCCTTGCGGCGGTTCTCGCTCTGCAAGTACAAGAGCTTCATCACCAGCTCATTGGCGTTGCCGTCGTAGATTTCGCCCTGCAGGAAGATGACGCGGTTTTCCAGCAGCAAGTCGCCCAGAGTCATTTGCCGCTGGCGCTGGTAATCGCGCATCGCCTGGGCCGAGAGCTCGTCGGGCATCTGGCCGCGCTGGATTGGGGAAAAGTTGCTCATGGGAGAATCCTTCGTGGGAAATGGCAAACGTCAAGAGGCGGCCGTCGGACGGACAACCCTGTCCGTCGTTTTACGGCTTCGACAGACGGACAGGATTGTCCGTCCAACGCGCGAGCGGCTCACTTCTTTTCTGTTTCTTCCTTGGCCTCGGTGATGACGGGGATGGCGCCGCCGGTGCCTCCGCCGGCCGCCATCGCGATCGCCTCGGTGTCGGTTTTCTCGGGCTTGTAGGGCTCATCGTTGAACTTCGCTTCCGACTGCACACGCTCCAGCACCTTGCGTTCGATGATTTGGTTGCGCAGGACGTCCATGAGTCCGCGTTTCTCCAATTGGGCCCGCACGCGCCGCGGTGATTCGCCACTCTGAGCGGCGATCAAGAAGATCTCCTTGTCGTAGTCGCCCTCATCGACGTCGATCTTTTCCTCCTCGGCGATTCGCTCGAGGATGAAGTGCTCCTTCAGAGCCATCGCGGTGGCGGCCGTGCTGTTTTGCCGCAACAGATTCTCGCGGGCACGGATTTCCGCCTCGCTGAAGCCGCTGCGGCGCAGCTCCATCACGGCCCGTTCCAGCTCTCGTGCGCTTTGCCGCTCCAGCAGGCCGGGCGGCAGCTCCCAATCGGCGCTCTTGGTCAACAGGGCAGAAATCTGGCTCCGCGCGATCCGCTGCTGCTGGTAGTCCAACTGCCGCTGGAGGTTCTGCCGAATCGCGTTGCGGAGCTCGTCCTCCGAGGCGAAGCCGCCGATCTCCTGCAAAAAATCCGCCGTCAGCTCGGGCAGCTTGAGTTTCTTGACTCCCAGCACTTCGAACTCCAGCGTGATCTTTTTTCCGCGGAGCTCGGCGTTCGGCGCGTCCTTGCTGAGCGTCACCTCAGCCGTGCGGCGGTCGCCCGCCTTGACGCCCTTCATCAATTTGTCGAAGCCTTCCAGCCGCGCGTCGCGGAAGCTCAACGTCGGGCGAATCCGCACGACGGCTTCGGTCTCGCGGGCGACCTGGCGGCCGTCTGCCAAGGCCGTGATGTTCACGGCTACGTAATCGCCTTCCTCGGCAGGGCCCTCGTGCGGCACAAGCTGGCCGTAACGCAACAGCATCTGCTCGAGCTGCTCGTCGATGTCGGCGTCGGTGAAGTCGCGGACCGGCCGCTTGAGCGTCAGCCCCCGCCACTTGGGCAAGTCGAACTCGGGCCGCACCTCGATCGTGAACTCGAACGTCATCGGCCCGTCCTTGGGCACCTCGACCGCCTCGAGATCGAAATCCGGCTCGCTGATCGCCGTGAACCGCTGCTCCTGGCTGATTTGCTCGAGGCTATCGAGGAGCAAGGCGCTTTTGACCTGGTCGGAGACTTCGTCGCGGTAGCGATGCTCGACCACTTTGCGAGGCGCCCGGCCAATGCGGAAACCGGGCACCGTGGCGGTCGGCATCAGCTCGCCGAAGGCGTCGTCGAAGTAACGGTCGATATCGGGGCGGGAAATCGTGACGGTGACGTGCCGCTCGCAAGCGCTGGGGTTGGCCACCTGGACTTCGAGCTCCAACCGCTTGTCAGCCGCGGGTTCCTCGCCGCCCGTTTCGACGGCCACGCCGGCCAATTCCTCGTCGCTGCCCACTCGGTCGTCATCAGTTCGATCGGCAGTCATGCTCGCGCATCCTTCGAAAAGCGGCCAAAGCAAAGCGGCCCGCGCCCTTTGATCCCCAAAAGCGCGGGCCAGCGTTAGCGAATCATCGTACTTGCATAGCGCCGGCGGCCACGCCGGGCTTTTCCGATAGCTCCGGCGTGGCCGCCGGCGCTAAAGCAGTTTCGATCCAGAGCGGGTGATCGGATTCGAACCGACGACAACAACGTTGGCAACGTTGTGCTCTACCAACTGAGCTACACCCGCAATTCGGTTCGGCACCAATCGGGCCGCCCGGGTAAAAGCGAAGACCAAATTATAAACTTGCGGTCCTGCCTTGCAAGGGCAGGCGCCAGCGGGTAAACAGCCGGATTGCTACATAAAAGCAGCCGGTTTCCGACGGCCGCAGACCGCCGGCTATTGCCATGTTGTTGTTCAAGAAGAAATTCCTGCCGGCCATTCGTTCTGGCGAAAAGACGCAGACCATCCGGCTGTGGAAATTCCGCCATATGCGGGCCGGACAGCGAAGCTACATTCCGGGCATTGGGCCGATCCGCATCACGGCCGTCGAGCCGGTCGAGATCGACGCCCTCACCGACGCCGACGCCATCCCCGACGGCTTCGCCTCGGCGGCCGCCCTGCAGAACGAGCTGCGCACCATCTACGGCGAGAAACTGGCTGAGGGACACAAGGCCTTCCGTATCGCGTTTGAGTGCGTAGATGCGAGCTAAAAGTAGGGCCGGCTGTGCCGGCCATAAGCATCGCATAGCGGCCGGCACAGCCGGCCCCGCTAATAGGCGAAGACTTCGTTCATCGCCTGGAAAAGCTCGTCGGGGCGGCTCAGCATGTACGTCACGCTGCCGGCGAGCAAGGCGAGTGACACGACCGCGAGGCCGATCGCCCGGGGGTTCGACTTCACTCGAATCGGCGCCAGCGAGCGCCGCAGCTCGCGCGCGAGCCGGCGCCAACCGTCGATATTTTGCCGGCTGCCGCTGGAAACGAGCGACACATTTCGCATCATGTCGAAGCTATCGAGGTGCAAGTGCACCCCCAGGCCCGGCAGCGTCAAATGGTTGCCGGCCCAGCGGGCGTCCGCGTCGAGCCGGCCAGCCGCCTCGGCCACCACTGGGCGCAATTCCTCCATGCTGATGTTGTAAACGACCAGCCGTGGACGCGAGAGCAGCACCGCCAGCAGCAGCCACAGGCCGTAGAACAACAGCAACACGAGCCAGATGTAGTTGCCGAACTCGCGCGTGGCGGCCTCGGGGCGAAACAACTCCAGCGGTCCGACGAACATCACGCCGGAGAGCGCGAGGCCGAGCGCCGTCAAGTCGCTGCCTCCCGACGTGAGAAACGGCCTTCGTCGGGCGTTCACGATGGCCAACAGCAGCGCGTAGGCGGCCACCGGAACCAAGGCGACCGCCAATCGGAATGGATCGACCGTCATGGGATAGATCGTGGGAGGGACAATCTTGTCCGTCACTCGCTTTACTGACGGACAGGATTGTCCGTCCTACTTTTCGTGTCGCGGCTTAATTCGCGGGCCAACTTGACTTGGGCGGCGAGCTGCTCGCTACGTAGTCGAGCGAAATTCTGCCGCGTTGCCCAAGCGTCGAGTCCGGCCAGCAGGATGATGCACGCGCATGCGCCGGCCAACGAGGCCACATAGAGAACCATCGGCCAGGGCCGGGGCGGCACAAGCGGCCCGACCCCAACCGCGGCACCCAGCACACCGATAATGCCGCTGGCCTGGTTCCGGCGGCGGTATTGGGATCGCGCGAACCGCAGGTCGCGCTCCGACACGGTGCGATCGTGCTGCGCGGCGCGCCAGCTCCGCCGGTGCAAGTCGAGCATCAGGCCGGAGAGGCCGACGAGCAGCAGCGAAATGGCATAAACCGTAATCATCAATCGCCCCCCGCCGCCTGCGGTCGAGCCGATCCCTGACCGCCAACCTGCTGCTGACTTCTCAGCCATTCATACACGACCCACCCCACCTTGGCCAGCGACGCGGGCGAGCATTGTTTCGGCGTGTCCATCGTCGTATGCCACGCGGGGTAGTCCAGGGGCGCATCGATGATGACGCAGGTTGGGATCTTGGCGATGTTGCGCAGCGGCAGATGGTCGTCGTTAACGATATGCCTGGCCCGCGGAATGAACTCGTCGACGCCCAATCGGCCGGCCGTGGCCCAGATCTCGTTTACCAGCGGTCGCGTTTCCGGCCAGGCGACGCTGTATTTTTCCTGGTAAATCTGCAGATTCTTGTCGCCGATCATGTCCAGCACGACGCCCCACCGGTATTTGTGATTCGGCGGCTGACGCACGTACTGCTGCGCGAACCAGGTGCTGCCGAGAAAATAGGGATCGCGGCGCTCGACGTACACCAGCTCCTCGCCGTCTACCAGCAGGAAGTCGACGCCAACGTCGCCTTCAAGCGCCGGCATGAAGTGTGCGAGCTCCATGAGCACCGCCGCGCCGCTGGCCCCGTCGTTCGCGCCGATGAACACCCCGCTGCGGCGCTGCACGGGATCGGGATCCTGATCAGGCAAGGGCCGGGTGTCATAGTGGGCACACAGGAGAATGCGCTCCTTCCGCTGAGGGTGCCATCCGACGATCACGTTCGCCATGGGCACGTTCGGGCCGCCCAGCGGGTTGGCTGCGTAAAATCGTTGCAACGCCACTTTTCCGCCAAGCTTCTCAAAATGCTGGCGAACTAGCTCCTGCTGCTTCTGCATTCCCGGTGAGCCGCTGAAGCGCGGCCCGAGCGCACAGATCTGTTCCAGATAGCGGAAGGCGCGGAGCCCATCCATCGGGTTTGTGGGGCGCCGTGCCGCTTGACGCGCGGCATCCTGGGCATCGAGTCGAACGGCCGCACTCGACAGCATCACTAGTCCCACAGCAACAATCGCTGTGGACTGTCCGAGCGTGAACATCCCACGAACTGTCATGCTGCCATTCTATGCCCAAAGGCGGCCGAACTGCGACCGTGAAAGGCTCCCCTCGCCGCCGTTTTTCGGCATTCTCGTCCTGTCTTGTTGTAATTGCATCGAGTTCCTAGAATTCCGCCTTTCTCTCAGCCCAGTGCCAGGAAGTGTTTCCATGTTGCCCGTGCCGCGAGAACTGGTCCAGCAGATCACCGCGCTGCACGCGGCGACGGTGGTCCGCTGGCACGCCGCCGCGCCGGAGAATCCCTACGACGGGCTCTTGGCCACCGTCTGTCAGCAGCATCAGTACAATTTTCTGTTGTGGCACGAGGAGGACATCGCCCGCAGCCCGGACGTTTCCGACCGCCGCATTGCCGCCGTCAAGCGATCGATCGACCGTTACAATCAGCAGCGCAACGACTGGATCGAGAAAGTTGACGAAGAGCTCATTGGGCTATTGGCCCCGGAGGGCGTGCTGCCGCTTCCGGCGGCGCGGCTCAACACGGAATCGCCCGGCAGCGCGGTCGATCGCCTCTCCATCATGGCCCTGCGGATTTACCACTTGGATGAGCAACTGGCCCGCCCCGACGTCGACGAAATCCACCGCGGAAGAGTGCAGGAGCGGCTCAATCGCTGCCACGCTCAGCATGCCGATCTCTCGCAGGCCCTCGCCGAATTGTTCGACGATATCTGGAGCGGCCGCAAGCTGCTCAAGGTCTATCGTCAGATGAAGATGTACAACGACCCGACGCTCAACCCGCACCTGTACCGTTCGAGACGGTTGGTCGGATAGCGCCCGATTAGCGGATTAAAGCGTTCCGCCCCCTTGCGGCCCAAGCGGCGACGATGTCGATACCAACAATGCGACATACCTCGATCGGATAGCCAGATGCCATCTACTCAGCAGCTTGCGTCGGAGTTTGCCGGCGCGATGCGGAAGTTGCAAATCCTGAAGCCTTCACGCACGCCGGCGCCGCTGACGCCTGTCGGCCGCAGCCGCGCCCACCGCGTGATCCACGTCATCACGCCGTCGCGGATGGCCGGGGCCGAAACGTTCCTGGCTCGCCTGCTGCGGCGGGCTGAGCCGGAGAGAATCGTTAATCATTGCGTCTGCAGCCCCAGCCCGGCGAATGAGGAAATGCTGGCCGCCAACATGCCTTTCGAGCGCCTGGGCATCGGCGGCAAGGCGAATCTGCTCGCAATCCCCCGGCTGCGCAGCGCCGCCCGCCGGTTCAACGCCGACCTGTTCCACTCGCACCTGTCCAGCGCGAGCTGGTGGTGCGGCTGGCTGGAGCAGATCGGCGGCCCTCCTTCCATCGGGCACGTCCACGGCTTCACCTCCGCGCTGTGGCACCGTCGCCAAAGTCACCTCATCGCCTGCTCCGCCGCGGTAAAAAAAGACCTGATCGGCAAAGGGATCGCGGGAGAGCGAATCACGGTGATGCACTACCCGATCGATCCGGCCGACATGCCGGCAACCCGCTCGCCGGAGGCGATCCGCGCGGAATTCGGCGTCTCGCCCGAGACGCCGATCGTGGGCACGTTCGCGCATCTGTCCGTCAAAAAGGGCTTTCGTGAGCTGGTGCAGGCGGCCAAGTTCGTGCTCGAGTGTATGCCGGCAGCCCAATTCTGGTGCTTCGGCGAAGGCCCGCTGCGCGCGGAGCTGCAGCAAACGGCCGAGGAGCTTGGCATTGCGAGCCGCTTTCGATTGCTTGGTTTCCGCCGCGACGTGCCGGACTTGATGCAGGCCATCGACGTGATGTGCCTGCCTTCGCACCGCGAGCCGTTCGGGCAGGTGTACGTCGAAGCCGCGCTGGCCGAGAAACCGGTCGTCGCCTGCGATGCCGGCGGCGCATCGGAAATCATCACGCACGGCGAAACTGGCCTGCTCGTCCCGCCTCCACAACCGCCGCTTGCCAATCCAAAGTCGGCAGCCAGTGAGCAGCTTGCCTCCAACATCGCGCCTCTTGCCGATGCTCTGTTTGTGTTGCTCGACAACCGGGACCAAGCCGCCGCCATGGGCCGCAGAGCCCGCCAACGAGCCCTCGACTCCTTCGGCTGGCCAGGCTACCTCACGCGATTGAGCGAGCTGTACGCCCAACTGCTCGATGCCAGAACGATTGGCCGCCCCCAAGCAGCCTGAACCAAGCGGCTCGCGCTTGTGATGGGCGCGATTTGGACGCCAGCGCGATATCCGTCCGCTACGCCTGATCGCTTGCCATTCATGTCTTCACAGCGGCGCGAACGAGCCCATTCCTCCCCGGGCTTGTGCGGCGCAAGCGCGCCGATTATCGCGACAATCGGATGCGCGTAGTCGCTATAATCGGCGCCCACGGAACGGCACAGTTGGCAAGTTGATTCAATCACGCAATTTCTAGCGCATTCTGAAGCGGGCAAATTCTCCAGGACGATAGCACCTGACGACGAAGTGGGCGAGGAGCACGGAGCTGGGCGCAAGGTGGTCGTACCTCCTTGCCGACCCGGCACACGGCAAAACTGACGCCGGGTGCCCGCCTCCCTGCTCCGCGCTTGAAATCCCCTCCCCGTTTTCAGGAGTCCTCCCGATGAACCGACGTATTGCCTTTGCGACGCTTAGCGTCGCCCTGGTGCTCGGCACGGCTGGAAGCGCGCAAGCGTTCTTCGGCCTGCTGGGCGGTGACGGCGGCTGCGGCTGTTGTGAGCCCAGCTGCGGTTGCGAGCAGAACTGTGCCTGTGAGCAGAGCTGTGCCTGTGAGCCAAGCTGCGGTTGCGAAGAGCCGAGCTGCGATTCGTGCTGTGGCCATCGCCGCGGCTGCGGCCTGCTAGGCGGTCTGTGCGGCTTGTTCTCTCGCCATCACGATTGCTGCTGCGAAGCCAGCTGCGGCTGTGAAGAAGCGAGCTGCGGTTGCGAAGAGCCCAGCTGCGGTTGCGAAGAGCCCAGCTGCGGTTGCGAATCGTCTTGCTGCGATTCATGCTGTGGCCATCGTCATCGCTGCTGCCTGCTCGACGGCCTGCGTGGCTTGTTCTCTCACCACAACCACGGCTGCTGCGAAGCCAGCTGCTGCTGTGAAGAGGCGAGCTGCGGTTGCGAAGAGCCCAGCTGCTGCTGCGGCAACTAAGTGAAGGAGGCGGGTCTAGCGACCTCCGCTCAACCCGTCATTCAAAAAACTAAACGACTCCCGCCCAGTCGGCGGGAGTCGTTTTTTTGGGGCCACCGTAGCCGCGTCTCTCCAAGACGCGAATGCGAGTCTCGGAGAGACTCGCCCACGTGCTCACGCAATCAGCTCCCGCACCACACGGCCGTGGACGTCGGTCAGCCGGAAGTCGCGTCCGGCGTAGCGGTACGTGAACCGCTCGTGGTCGAAGCCCATGAGGTGCAGGATCGTCGCGTGCAGGTCATGGATGTGCACCCGATTCTCCACGGCCTTGAAGCCGAACTCGTCCGTCGCCCCGTGCACATATCCGCCGCGCACTCCACCGCCTGCCAGCAGCGTGGTGAAGCCCCAGTGATTGTGGTCGCGGCCGTTCATTTTTCCCTGGTTCGAGCCCTGCTTAGGCAGCTCCACGGAAGGCGTGCGGCCGAACTCGCCGCCGCAGATCACGAGCGTTTCCTCGAGCAGGCCGCGCTGCTTGAGATCGACCAGCAAGGCGCCGATGGCCCGGTCGCACTGGCCGGCCAATTTCGGCATGAGGGAGTGGACGTCGTCGTGCGTGTCCCAAGGTTGCCCCGCGCCATGCCAAAGCTGGACGAATCGCACCCCCCGCTCCACGAGCCGGCGGGCAATGAGGATCTGCCGCGCTTGCGGCCCGGGGCCATACATGTCGCGGATATACTGCGGCTCGTGGCTTACGTCGAACGCCTCGGCCGCCTCGGTTTGCATGCGGAAACCCAGCTCGAATGACTGGATGCGGGCCTCGAGGGCCTCGTCGTTCTGCCGCGCTTCCAGGTGCCGGCGATTAAGCTTTTCGAGCAGTGCCAGCTCCTCGCGCTGGTTGCCGAGCGAAACGCGATCGTTGCGAATATGCTCGATGAGCCGCTCGATGGCGGTGTGCTGGGTGTCGAGATAGGCGCCCTCATAAATACCCGGCAGAAAGCCGGCCTGCCAGTTCTGTGTTTCCTGGATCGGATAACCGAACGGGCACATGGAGACGAATGCCGGCAGGTTCTGGTTATCCGAGCCCAGGCCATAGCAGAGCCAGGAACCCATGCTGGGGCGGATTTGCCGCCCGTCGCCGCAATTCATCAACAGCAGCGAGAGCTCGTGGCTCGGCGCGTCGGCGTACGTCGAGCGGATCACCGCGACGTCGTCGATCGATTGGGCGACGTGCTGAAACAGGTCGCTGACTTCAATGCCGCTCTGACCGTACTTGCGAAACTTGAACGGCGAGGGCATCGCACCGCCGGTGGGGCGCTCGGTGGGCAGGTTTCCGCCCGGCAACGGTTGGCCGGCATACCTGGCCAATGCCGGCTTGGGGTCGAACGTATCAACGTGCGACGGCCCGCCATTAAAGAAAATATGAATGACGTGCTTGGCCTTGGCCGGAAAATGAGCGCTCCGCGGCAACAGCGGGTTGCTGGCGGCGGAGGCTTGCTGCGCCTGCGCAAACAGGTCGCCCAGCGCGAGCGCGCCGAAGCCCATGCCGCAACGCTGCAGCATTTCCCGGCGCGTGAGCGCCAGAGGTTCGAATTGTGGCATGATGATGCCCCGGAAGTGTTCAGGTTTTGAGCCGCAACGCGGTGATCGTTAATAGCCAGGGGCGCGAGCCCCTGGTCGTCGGGAGCAAATGAAATTGTAGTCCCAACGGGGCGAAAGTGTCGTTTTACTACTGTCGCCCGGTTGGGGCTTGGTCATGTACGCACATCCTTTCCAGGGCCTCACGCCCCCTGGCTATTCACTTTCGGCCCGCTGGGCCTCTATTACGTTAATCCACAAACATGAACTCATTGCTCATCAACAATATTTGCGCCAGTTGTTGCCAGCGCGTGAGCGGCGGCACGATCGGGCCGTGAAAGCCGCTGATCGAGTCCCACATCTGGTCCGAGTCCGTTTCGGATGGTTTCAGCCGCAATGTGACGGACCAGTTAAACGAATCGAACTCGACGCTCGTGCGGCAGTCGGTAAGGAAATCGACCGTGTCGCCCGCTTGCACGGTGAGCGGCGGCGGTGACGTCGTGGCTTCGCTATGAAACACTTCCCAGGCGCCGAGCAATCCGCCGCGGCTGGCCACGATGCGACCCCGAACGCCGTCGCCTTGCTCGGCACCGTGCGACAATACGCCTTCGATGTGCAGCGTTCCCGCCGTGGGCGCGACCCAGCGGCGGATCGCCTGGTGGGCGGCGTCGCCCGGATGGCCGCCGTTGGCATTCAGCATTGTCCAGCCGGTCGTCGGATCCGGCAGCGCCGCACCGCCCTGCCACGCGGTCCCTGTAAAACTGGCCAACGGTTGAAACTGGATGCCGCCGGTCGCCTCGTCAACCGTGCCCCAACCGAATTGCCAGGCCAGTTGGCTGGCAATCGCGGCCGACGAAGCCGGTTCGCCGAGATCGACATACTCCAGGGCGTCGGCCAGCTCCTCGACGCTCGGTTCGCGGCCCAACGCCGAAAGGTAAAGCCGGTTGATCCGCCGGACGCGGCTTGCGGCGTCTTGCGATGGCGATGAGACAGATGATTCACCCGGTTGCTGACTGCGCATGGCGAGCTGCGTGGCCTGCTCGATCACAAACGGACTGTTCATGAGAAACAGGGCCTGCTGGGGCGACGTGGTTTGCGGCCGCTCGGGCGTGTGTGTGTTCGGATTGGCGAAGTCGAACGTGCGGAAGAACGCCGGCAAATTCTGGCGCTCGATGAATCCGTAGACGGCTCGCCGGGTCGTGAACGGCGCGTCGGTAAGCGACACCGAAGGTCCGCCCGCGGTTTCATCCAGCCGGCCGGCGGCGACAAGCACACTGTCGCGGAGCGATTCGAGGTCGAGCCGGCGGCGGTTGGCCCGCCACAGCAATATATTCTCTTGATCGATAGCTGCACATTCGGGCCGCGAATCGCTGGCCTGCCGATACGTGCTGGAGAGCACGATGCGGCGGATCAGCCGCTTCGTGGACCAGCCGTCGTCCATCAGCTCACAGGCTAGCCAATCAAGCAGCTCTGGATGACTCGGCGGGATGCCGCGGACCCCAAAATCGCTCGGCGTTGCCACCAGCGGGCGGCCGAATAGATGCCCCCACACGCGATTGATCCACACGCGGGCAGTGAGCGGGTTATCGCGGCTGGCGATGGCCTCGGCCAGTTCGCGGCGGCCGCTGCCGTGCTGGTACGCAGCCGGTTTGTGGTCGGCCACGAGGCACGTGAGGAATCGCCGCTCGACCTTCGGGCCGGGGCTGCCAGGATTGCCGCGCAGGAACACGACGGGTTGCACCGGCGTCGCCGCATCCACCAGCATCGGCGGCCCATCGTCGCGCGGTTTCTCTTCCGAGCTGGCGAATACGCCATGCATCGCGTAGTAATCAGCCGCACTGATCGGATCGAATTTGTGGTCGTGGCACCGGGCGCACGCGACCGTCAGGCCCAGCAGGCCGCGAGTCACGACATCGATGCGATCGCTGATGATCTCGTTTCGATCGTTGAGGAATCGCCGGCCCAGCGTGAGAAAGCCCATCGCGGGCGCAGACGACGCGTCGTCCATCTGGTCGGCCGCGAGCTGCGCGACAATAAACTGGTCGAACGGGCGGTCGGTGTTGAAGCTCGCGATGACCCAGTCGCGATACAAATAGGCGTGCTTGTAGTTGCGATCTTCCTCGAACACGTAACCCTTGGTATCGGCATAGCGGGCCACATCGAGCCAATGCCGCGCCCACCGCTCGCCAAAGCGTGGTGAGGCAAGCAACCGGTCGACGGCCTGTTCGTAACGGCCGTCGCTCGGGTCCGCGGCGAATTCGGCCAGCTCGGCTGCCGTTGGCGCGAGGCCGATGAGATCGAAATAAAGCCGCCGTAACAGCGCCCGAGGAGCGGCCTGTGGCGACGGCGTCAGCCCAGCCTGTTCCAGCCGCGCCAAGACAAACCGATCCAAGTCGGATTGTACGGATGTCTCGTGCTGAACGCCCGGCGGTGTCGGACGCTGGGGCTTGCGATAGGCCCAGTGATCGCGCGGATCGATTGGTTCCCCGGCTTTTCCATCTGCCGCGGCCGTTTCGCTGCGGGGATCAGGGGCGCCGAGCGCGATCCACTTGGCGAAGTTGTCGATTACCGCGTCCGGCAGTTTGCCGGTTGGCGGCATCTCGTACGATTCGTACCGCAATGCGGCCAGCAGCACGCTCTCCTCGGGCTTGTGCGGCACGATGACAGGGCCCGATTCACCTCCCGCGCGCAGCCGGTCGGCCGTGTCGAGTCGCAAGCCGCCTTGCAGAACTTTCGCCTTCGCCGAATGGCATTCGTAACAGTGCTCGACCAGCACGGGGCGGATGTGCGACTCGAAGAATTCGATCGCCTCGGGCGATTGCGGGGCCGGAGTTGCGGTCGGCTCGGCAATGCACTGTGAAACGTGGACCGCGCAGAAGGTGGCCGCCTGAACGAGCGCCACCCAGGCGCGGGCCCTTCGCAGCGCGTGTTTTCGCACGGTTCGATGGACTCGAATCTGCCGCGACTTCACGGTCTCATTCTAACGAGCTGCGGCCCACGGGGGAGCCGAAATAGGGCCATTTGATGCGCGGAACTGGGAATAAATTAAGCGAACCAGTACGATTAGGGGCAGGACAACCGCGCTAGGAGGCACTCATGCGCACCGCGCTCTCGCTTTTGCGAATTGAGTTTTGTTGGCCCATGGTTCGATATCTGCGATTCGGCAGCCTGCTCGCGGCCGCGCTTTGCTGCAAACAGCTCGCCGCGCAGCCGCCGAACAACCCGCCCAACGCGCTCATCGCGCCGGGCGGTCAGCAGAATGCCGGTCTGTTCGGGGGGCCCAATGCCACCGGCACGACTGCTCAACAGGGCGGCGCGGCGAATGCCGATTTCGATTCGCTCATTGATCTCATCACGTCCACGATTCAACCCGAGATGTGGGCCGACAACGGCGGCACGGGCGACATCCGGCCGTTTTTCGGCGGCGTGCTCGTGGACGCCGCGGGCACGCTGCAACTGCGCTCGCGGGCCGCGGCGCAAAGTGATCTTGCAGCCAAGCGCGGCGAAGTGCCGCTTGAATTGCCCAGGCAATCAGTGGAAGCGCGCCAGGCCAGCGCGCTGCGATATGTTTCGTTGCCACGCTTGGAGCGCGAGATCGCGCGGCGCCAGGTAAGCCGCGAGCCGCTGGAGCCGGCGATGCTCACGCTCGCCGGCCTCGAGCGCGTGCGTTACGTGTTCGTCTATCCGGAGTCGGGCGACCTCGTGCTGGCCGGACCGGCCGGCGATTGGCAAATCGACCCCGAAGGCCGGATTGTTGCGAGCGACACTGGCCAGCCGGTGGTGCGGCTGGACGACTTGATCGTGCTGCTGCGGCGCGGAGAACAAGCGGCCGAGAGCTTTTTCGGCTGCTCGATCAACCCGCGGCAGGAAGCGCTCGCGACGACGCAAACGTTCTTGGCATCATCCAGCCAGCGGCCGCTCGAGCCGGGGCAACGCAAAAAGTGGCTAGGCAAGCTGCGCGACAACGTCGGGCGGCAGGACATTGAGATCTTCGGTGTCGATCCGGCCAGTCGAGTGGCCAGCGTGCTCGTTGAAGCCGATTATCATATGAAGCTCATCGGCATGGGCCTGGCGGATGGAGTGGACGGCGTTGAGAGCTACCTCGACTTGATCAAGCTATCGGCCAAGCGAGCCGGGGCGTCCTCGCCCCCGCCGATGTCCGTTCTGCGCTGGTGGTTCACGCTGAGTTACGAATCCATCCTCGCATCGCCGGCTGGCGACGCATTCGAGCTCGTGGGCCAAGGCGTGCGGGTGCTGAGCGAGAACGAGCTGCTCGCCGAGCAGGGCCGGCGTGTTCACACCGGCCAGAGCGATCCGCTCAACCGCCAGTTCGCAGAGAGTTTTACGGCGCACTTTACGGAATTGGCTGCGAAGTATCCCGTGTACGGCGAGTTGCGCAACGTCTTCGATCTGGCCATGGCGGTCGCGCTGATCCACAGCGAAAACCTTGCGGAGCGCGCCGGGTGGACGCCCGCTCTATTGGCCGACGGCGAGCGGTTGCGACTGCCGCAAGCGGCGATTCCGCGGCAAGTGGAGACGGTCATTAATCACCGCGTCATCAATCGGCGGCACATCGTTGCCGGCGTGAGCGGCGGCGTGATGGTCGCGCCTGGCGACGTTTTACGCGAGTCGGGCATCATCGATCGCGAACGTCTGAAAAGCGAACGTCATGCACGGCCGCGGCCGGAACTCGCGGCCGAAGCCTGGTGGTGGGACGCGACCGAGCAATGACTGTGTGCCACTGCTCGCGGCGGAGGACAAACGGTTCGACTCCGAGACGGCACTGCTTGCTTCCCCACGTATTTCCCGCCTATGACGGCGAGCAGTGCGCGATTGAATTTGGTCCTCAAATAGTGCGCCGCAAGCAGTGGCACACTGCCCGCGGCCTCCTAGTCGCCTTCGTAATCGACTCGCACGTCGCCCAGGACATGGCGGAACTTCACTTCGGCCTCGAATCCGCAGGGCCAGCAATACTCGACGATGCCCCGGCCGAAGATTCCGCGGCGGCTCGAGACGCGCGGCGCCTCCGTGCAGCACGCGGGGATGCATAGCGGAATCTCGTAGAAGCAGCCGTCCGCCGGGTTCTGCGTCACCATCACCAGCTCGACCGTTCCGTACTTGGCGTACATGCGCCGAGCGCTGCGGTCGGAGTCGTATTCGAGCGGCGGCGTAGGGCGAACTGGCACCTCCGCGCTCGGGCCGGCGGGCGCGGGGATTGATTCCTCGGCGGCGGTCAGTTCTACGCGCGAGGCCTTGCGCGACTTCGGTTCTGCTGGCCGCATGAACGGACGCTTTGCCGGAGCCTTGGACGATTGCTTCGTCGTGTTCTCGGCAACCGGCCGCTCTGGCGGCGGCAGCGTCGGCTCGTTGGCCGGCGGCGATAAGGCGGGAGCGCCGGCCGCGCTCTCCGCCTTTTGCTCAACGAGTACCGACGACTCTTCCTGCGCCTTCGCCTGAACGCACCAAGCGGCAATGGCGAACGCGATGGCCCACGATGGAAGTGCTCTCAGGGCCTTCGTATTTTTGCACATCGCTCGTCCTCCAATTTCTGAGCATGCTACCAGTCTCTACCGGATCAGTCTAGTCGCCGGCGTGTGAGCATTGCCAGTAGCCCGAAAGCGGCTAATACCCAGGCCGAAGGCTCAGGGACGGCCGATTGACCCAGGCCGGAGCTCGCGCCAGACCCACTAGCCTGGGACGCCTCGGCGGCCAGCGATGAATCGTCGGTGAGTTCGACGCTCGCGAGACTAACTTGGAGCGCTGCCTCGCTCTCCTCCGCGGTTTCGCTCTCAATTATCTGAGCAATCGCTTCCTCGGCGTCGAGGCTCGCCGCGAGTGAGGAAGCCGCCTGGCCGGCTGACAATAACGTTCGTGCCGCGAGCAGCGCGGCTGGCGTATTTTGCATATCGTCATCGTCATCGGTCTCTTCATCGTCCATGTCGTCCATTTCCTCTTCGTCCGTGTCATCCGTCTCTTCGTCGTCCGTATCCTCCATTTCCTCTTCGTCCATGTCATCCGTCTCTTCGTCGGTGTCGTCCATTTCCTCCTCGTCCGTATCATTCATCTCTTCGTCCTCGGTGTCGTCCATCTCCTCATCATCCATGTCGTCGGTTTGATCATCGGTTTCGTCGGTCTCCTCATCATCCATGTCGTCGTCGTCCGTCTCATCCATGTTGTCCTCCTCCGTTTCTTCCTCTTCATCATCCATGTCGTCGTCATCGTCCGTCTGTTGCGCTGACGCCGAGTTTAATGTTGCCGACGGGCCTGGCAAACCGCACATGAGACAAAACGAAAGACAAATGACGACCGGACTAACGGCGAAGTACTCGAACTTCAAAAGACGCGGGAAGCAAAACATAAGAGGCTCCTCATCGGAAGAAGTAGCAATGCGCTGCCATGCGCTGAGACGATTCGCAAAATGCGTACCACCTACCATTGAGTAATCAAGATTTGTGAGCAAATCAAGAACTTTATCCCGGTCCCAGCCAAATCTTAAAAAGTGTTGGCCGCGTGAGAACCAAAAAGTGGCTCCCCTTGAACCAGACTACCGCCGAAATAGGCCCACGAAACATGCGGCAGCAGCATGCGACCGCTTCGTTCAACTGGGCAAAAATGGCCCCGGCAGGCGCTTGGTCGGCGCGGTGGCGGGCTGGCCGCCATTATTCTTGCCTGGTTCCGGTGCCCGCCCTGATGCTTGCCGAATGGGTGTCAGATAAGTTGCGCTTACGAGCGCCTGCGCGACACCTTGCAGTTTGGCGCTTCCAGCTCCTCGTCCGACTCGTCTTCGCCATCCCACTCCTCGTCGTCGGACACTACGTCGTCCTTTTCGGAGCCGTCTTCATCTTCCCACTCCTCTTCCTCTTCGTCCGCATCGTCGTCCTCGCCCTCGGCCAGCTCCTCGCCTTCCTCTTCGTCTTCACTCTCGTACTCGTCGTCGTTCGTGTCGACCGATTCATCGTCGAGCTCTTCGTCATCGTCCTGCTCGTCCCGTGATTCATCCTCGAGATCGCTCGGCTCCTCGAGTTGCGGCGTGATTTTGTTGCGACGGCGCGGATGCACGGTAGCCGTGGTAGCGGGAGCGGCCATTCGCGGCGCGCGAGCCGGGTCGTCCCCGACCCCGGCAGTTACTCGCCCGGTCGCCGCGGCGGCCGCGCCTGCCGGCTGGCTTTGCCGCGCTTCCCACTCGTCGAGCGAAACGAGCACATCGCGGGCCTGCGAGCCATTGTACTGGCCGACGACGCCGTCCTCGGCCATAAAATCGATCAGCCGCGCCGCCCGGCCGTAACCGATGCCCAGCGCCCGCTGCAAGAGCGAGCAGCTACCGCGGCGCTCGCGGATCACGATGTCGACCGCCGCTTCGTACAGTTCATCGCGGCTCTGGAAGTTGCCGCCGGCGGCGGCCTCCAGCTCGTCCTTCGTCTTGAGCTGCATCAATTCGCCGGCGAACTGCGGCGCTTCGACGCCGACAAAATCCACGACCCGCGTGATCTCATCATCCGACAGGAACGTGCCCTGGCCGCGGAGCATCGTGCTCGTACCGGGCAGCAGGAACAGCATGTCGCCGTTGCCGAGCAACCGTTCGGCCCCCATTTCGTCGAGCACAACGCGGCTATCCACGCGGCTGGCAACCTGGAAGGCGATCCGCGCGGGCAGGTTCGACTTGATCAGTCCGGTGATCACGTCCACGGTCGGCTTCTGCGTGGCCAGAATCAGGTGAATGCCGACGGCCCGGCTCTTTTGCGCGAGCCGAATGATGTGCTGCTCGACGTCCTTGCCGGAAGTGAGCATCAGGTCGGCCAATTCGTCCGCAACGATCACAATGTATGGCAAGTGCCGCGGAATGGCGCGCCATTCGTCCTCGCTCTCCGGCCGAATGCGGTCGCGGAGCTCCTCGTCGCCAAGCTGGTTGTACACGCTGAGGTGCCTCACGCCGGCCCGCGACAGGAGCTGGTAGCGCTCCTCCATCTTGTCCACCGCCCAGGCCAGGATTGCCTCGGCTTTGCGCATGTCGGTCACGACCGGGTGCATCAGGTGCGGCAGCTTGCGATAGCCGTTGAGCTCGACCATCTTCGGGTCGATCATCAGCATCCGCACTTCATCCGGTCCGCGCGTCATCAGCATCGACACGATGATCGAGTTGAGGCAGACGCTTTTGCCGGTGCCGGTGCGGCCGGCAATCAACAGGTGCGGCAGCGCGGAGAGGTCCACAACCATTGGATTGCCGGCCACGTCCTTGCCGAGGTACACAGGGATTTTCATCCGCTTGGCCCGGCCGTTGGTCTCCTCGATCACTTCGCGGAGCCGCACCAGCTGGCGATTTTCGTTTGGCACCTCGATGCCGACCGTGTTCTTGCCGGGAATCGGCGCGACGATTCGCACGCTCGGCACGCGCAGCGCAATTGCGAGGTCGTCTGCCAGCCCCGTGATCTTCGACAACCGCAAACCGGCTTCGAGCTCAACTTCAAACTGGGCGATCACCGGGCCCGTCTCGATCTCGACCACCCGCACATTGAAGCCGAAGTCCTTGAACGTCTTCTCCAGAATCTTCGCCTTGCGGCGGACTTCTTTTTCGTGCTCCTCGTAGCACACCTGGTCGTTAGGCAGCAGCAGATCGAGCGGCGGCAGCTCGTACTCCGTCTCCTCGTTGATCGGCTGCTGGTCGGCCGCTTCGAGTTGTTCGATCACTTCCTGGCGTTCACTCTTGGGCTGCGCGGGCACGGTGCCGGCCGATGCGGGGCCGCGACGATTGCTAATCCCCAGCGCGGCTTTCAAGCCGTTGGCCAGACGCGAACCGGGCGAGGCCGCTTCAGCGGCCGTGGATTGCGGCGCGGCATCTTCTTTCCCGGTCGCTGAAGCGGGCTCGCCGACGGGCGTGCGGACCTTGATTTCGCGCTCGTCGTCCTCTTCTTCCTCCTTAAGCTCTTCGTCGGCACCCTCCTCGTCGTATTCCTCCTGGGCGTATTCGTCCTCTTCTTCCCCCTCTTCGCTGAGGTCCTCATCGCCTTCGAGATCAGTCTTCACGCGGCCCGGTTTCCTTTTGCCGACGTGGCCCAGGTGGCCGACTTGCATCAGCGTGCGGCCCGTGACGCTCGTCGTCACGGCCGCCGCGCGGAACATGAAGTAATCGGTCGATAGCAGCAGCCCCGCCAGCAGCACGCTCAGCGCGAAGATATACGCGCCGGCTTGCGCGAAATACGCTTCCAACAGGCCCCGCCCCATCGCGCCAATGTAGCCCCCGGCGCCGACCACGGGTCCGGGCGTGTGGCTCGGCATGGCCAGAGCGAACAGCGTCGTCAGGCCCACCACGGAAACGGCCCAACCGAACGTCCGCAGCAGCGGCTGGTCGATTTCGCGACGCACCAGCAGCAGGAATGTGAGAACGCTCAGCGAACCGACCAGGTAATAGGCCCCGAGGCCGAGGCTTTCGAACAGGTAATGGGCCGACAGCGCGCCGGTCCGGCCGCAGGCATTATGGACCACTTCGCTCGCCGGCCAAACAAGGGTGCTCGGCGGATCCGTCAAATGGTACGTCCACAGCGCGACGCCGAGAAACACCGCGAGCGCCATTAGCGCGAGCGCGCACAGATCGAGCTTCAGACTGCGGTCTTCAAACATCAATGCGTGTCGGACGTCAGGCCGCGAGAGGAGCTACGCGCGGAGCGGCGAAACGAATTTAAAGTGTGCCAGCGATTTGCTTGGGCACGTCCATGCCCGACGAGTTGTCCGTAGCGGAGTGCAGCATGGGACCCGGTGGGTAAACCAGTCCGCACATCCTTAGATTTCGACCTCCTGGGCTGCCTGAGGCCACAATCGTCGAAGGCCTCGTCAGGGCTTACGCCAGGGCTACCAGAAGTATCTCCGTCGCCATACGGAGGACCAGCATCACCGGCGGTGAAATCGAGCGCAGGAGTGCGAACTCGCCCCCGCGCCGGCGCTAGGACCGACATAACCGCTGCAAACTGAACTTGGCGACACCGTATAGCGAATCCCTCATGCGAAGTTCTTGACCGGCCAAAGCTGGCCGACATGCTTTTCGCGCAACACAGCGACGAGCTGGCCGGCGGCATCCACGGCGCCCCATTCGCACGGCGAACCAGCTTCGAGCCCCGCTTGCCGTTCGGCCCCGAGCTCCCTTCGGGTCTGAGCCTCAGGGTCGAAGACACGGCCGAGGGGCGGTTTAGCTGCCGCACAAGATTCGCCAACAGGCATACTGATCGGCCGGCCATTGCAAATCTCGTTCAGTTGCGGGTCGGTCAATTCGATATGCGGCAAATCGGCGACGGCGTCTATTGCGGGTTGTAAAAAACGCGGCAGCGTTTCGGCCTTCAGCTCATCGATGGTTACGGCGTTCTCGATGCGAAATCGACCGATAGCCGTCCGCTCGAGCGCCGACATCACCGCGCCGGTGTCCAGCGCCTCAGCCAAATCGCGACCCAGCGCGCGGACGTAGGTTCCGCTGCCGCATTCGATTTCCAGCTCCAGCTCTGGATACTCGTAGCGGCAGACTGCCAGCCGGTGAACCGTCACTGGGCGTGGGGCAAGTTCCGGTATTTTGCCGCGGCGCGCGAGGGTGTAGGCTCGCTGCCCAGCAATTTTCACGGCCGAATGCGCCGGCGGCCGCTGCTGGATGGTGCCCAGAAACTTCGGCAGGACCCGATCGAGCGCAAGGTGGCTTGGCTCGGGCGCTTCGGCAAGTTCCAAAACTCGGCCCTCGATATCGTCGGTGTCACTGCGACGGCCGAGCAAAAAAGTCGCTCGATAATGCTTCCGCATTCGCTGGATATACTCGATCAGCCGGGTTGCCCGTCCCACGCAAATTACCAAAACGCCAGTTGCTAGCGGATCGAGAGTGCCAGCATGCCCCGCTCGGGCGGGCCGCGTCAGCCGCTCCACATCGTCGACCACTTCGCGTGAAGTGCGGCCGGGCGGTTTATTTACGTTGAGGATGCCGAAATGCAGCATGGCCGACCTATTTTCGAGCGACATGCGGTGTATGTCCAGTTGTCTCGCGGCACTTGCTGTACGCCGTCGCAGCGGGGTGTATAGTAATGCGAATATGAAATGCCCATTCTGTCGGATGGACAATGACCGCGTGATCGATTCACGCTCCAGTCAAGACGGCCTGGCGATCCGCCGGCGGCGTGAATGCCTGAGCTGCAACCGGCGGTTCACGACCTACGAGCGGCCGGAAGAAACCACCATCAAGGTGATCAAAAAAGACGGCTCCCGCGTGCCGTTCGAGCGCGAGAAGATCAAGCGCGGCCTTGAGCGGGCCTGCTGGAAACGGCCGATCAGCACGCGGCAAATCGAGACGACCACCGCTGCCATTGAGAACGACGTTTATCAACACTTCGACAGCGAAGTAGAAAGCCGCGAGCTGGGCGAAATCGTCATGCGCTACTTGCGCGACCTCGACGCCGTGGCCTTCGTCCGCTTCGCCAGCGTCTATCGGCAGTTCAACGACGCGTACGACTTCTTTGAAGAGCTGCGGCCGATGCTCGATGAAAACCGCAAGGCGCCACGATGAGTTTTCGCACGTGTGCCACTGCTCGCGGCGCTCTAGCAATTGTTCCGACTGGGTTAGGCACTGCTTGCTTCCTAACGACAAGCGGCGGTTAACCGCGAGCAGTGCGGTTTCCACTGGCAAACGAATCGGTGCGCCGCAAGCAGTGACACACGAGTCGGAACCGACAGGTTACCCGCTCGACTGCGACACCAGCCGGCCCTGGTCGTATTGCTGCACGATCTTGCGGCCGTCCGGGAACCAGCGAGTCGCCGTGCCGTGCAGCTTGTTGTCGACATAATTCACTTCGGCCCGTTTCTGGCCATTTTCATCCCATTGCAAGCTGGTCCCCTCGCGCTCACCTTGCTTTAGGCTGACCTGCTGTATGAGTTGGCCCTTGGGAGACCAGACCTTCCAGACGCCATCTGGCTTTCCGTCGGCGTAGTGTTCTTCGCGGAGCGGCTTTTTGCCGCTTTTGTCGTACGTGATCCACTCTCCATCGCGGCGACCGTCGCGAAAGCCGCGCTTCGAGGCGAGCGTGCCGTCCGCGCGGTAAACTTCTCGCGGTCCGTCCGGCTTGCCGTTGTCGAACTTGGCCTTGCGATTGATCGTGCCGTTGTCGAAATAAAACGTCCACTCGCCATGCTGGCGCCCGCGGCGGAACTGGCCTTCCACGAATAATTGGCCATTGGGGTAGTACTCCCGATAAATACCGTCCGCCTCGTAGTGATTGTCCGAAAACCGGGCGATCTCGCGCTCGGTGTGAACCTTTCCAGTGTCCTCGTATTTGTCTTGAATCTTCTCGTGGTTGAAGATTGTCGGCGCCGCCACCTGCTCGGGCTCGTCGAGAAAAATAGGCCGGCCGGTGTAGGGCTGAATCTTCACGCTCTCCTGAGTCGCTTCCTGTGCCCAAGCTCCGCCGCGCGACCAGAGCCCAGCCGAAAATGCCACTACAAAACTTACGCGAACTGCTCGATTCACAAGTCGTCGTATCATCCGCTTCACACACTCCAAAACACTTAGAAAACAGCCAGCCGGAACTTTTCTCCACTATCGCATATGGCCGCCAGCCCGTCTACAAACGCGCGTGGGGCAGGCATTCTTGCCTGCCACGCAGCCAGGAATGGCTGCCCCACGAAGCCGCGATAGCGCTTTGTAGCGATTCTGCGAGTAAATCAACCTCGCAAACGATGAGTTTCTCAATAGCCGCGACCCCAACGGGTCGCCAGGGAAACGGTTGGCTGCTTACTGCCGACCCGTTGTCGGTGCGGCTAGCATTTGACCCATAGATTCGGCAACGCCCAACCTACCGCCGCCAGCCGTCGGGCAGCACCGCATTCTTCGGAATGACCAGGATGCCGTCAAGCATTTCCCAGTTCTCGCCGGCGATCCGCTCCAGCTGCTGTGGGTCGCCGATGATCCGAGCTCCCGCTCCCACGTGACAGTTTTTGTCGACGATCGCATTCTCGACGACGGTCCCGTCGCCAATGCCAATGGGCGGCCAGCCTGCCTGGCGATCGGCCGCCAGTTGTTCGGGCGTCTCGTAAAAATCCACGCCCATAATCACCGAGTTGCGAATCGTCACGTCGCGACCAATCCGGCAGCGCAAGCCAACTACGCTGTTTTCGATTTTCGTGCCCGATCCGATTACGCAGCCATCAGCCATCAGGCTGTGATAAATGGTGGCTCCGTCGGCGCGGGTCGGCGGAAGCGAGCGAGGTCTCGTGTAGATCGGCGACGTGGCGGAGGCCAGCTCGAACGGCGGATTCGGCTGCGCTAACTGCAAATTCGCGTCGTAGAACGAGCGGATCGTGCCGATGTCTTCCCAGTAACCATCGAACACGTGAAGCTGCACATTGCGGGAGCGCATCGTCGCGGGGAACACGTCCTTGCCGAAGTCGCGATAGTTCGTCTTCTCCAGGGCAGCAACCAGCGTGTCGCGGTTGTAGAGGTAGATGCCCATGCTGGCCAGGCATTCGCCGCCGCCGCTGGAAATGCCGCGCGTCTTCAGCCATTCGGGGTCCATCGCCACGTCGTTGAGTTCCTGGTCCGACTTTGGCTTCTCGAGAAAGCCGACCACGCGGCCGCCGGCATCGATCCGCATGATGCCGAAGGAGCCCGCTTGCGAGCGGTCGACCGGCTTCGCCGCGATCGTCACGTCGGCTCCGGTAGCCTGATGAGTCTTCAGCATCTTGCCGAAATCCATGCGGTAGAGCTGGTCGCCCGAAAGAACTAGCACGTACTCGACGCCTGGCTGGTTGAGATAGCGCAGGTTTTTGCGCACGGCGTCGGCGGTGCCTTGATACCAGTCCTGCCGGTCGTCCGGCTGGTCCATCGTCTGCTGGGCGGCGAGGATCTCGACAAACCCGCCGCTGAAGTTGTCGAACCGATACGTGCTGCGGATGTGGCGGTGCAAACTCACCGATTGAAACTGCGTCAGCACGTAGATCTGGTTGATCCCGCTGTTGAGGCAGTTGGAGATTGGAATGTCGATGAGCCGATACTTGCCGGCCAGCGGCACCGCCGGCTTCGCGCGATACGCGGTGAGCGGCAACAGCCGCGTGCCATGCCCGCCCCCCAGGACTACCGCGACGACGTTTTTCACAGAGTCACCTCACCCCTTCACTACAAAACTCACCAGCCGCCCAGGCACCGCGATCACTTTCACCACTTGCTTGCCTGCGAGCCATTCGGCGATCCGCGTATCGGCTCGGGCGGCGGCTTCGAGCTGCTTTGCATCCGCGTCGGGCGGCACCATGATTTTGGAGCGGACCTTGCCGTTGATCTGCACCGGGATTTCAATCGTGTCCTGTTTGGCCAATTCCGGGTCGAACTCCGGCCACGGCTCGTGGGCCAGCGATTGACGGTGCCCGAGCGCTTGCCACAATTCTTCCGCGATGTGCGGCGCGAACGGCGACAGCAGCAGCAAAAACTTCCCCAGCACTTCGCGCGGCCGGTCGCTCGCTGTCGTGAAGTAGTTGGTGAATTCCATCATCCGCGAGATGGCCGTGTTGAACGCCAGGCTGCGGATGTCGTCGCTGACCGCGAGAATCGTCTGGTGCAGCACGCGGTTTTCGTCGGCCGTCGGCGGGCGATCGACGACGGCCGGATTGAGCTGCACGCTATCGGCCCACTCGTCGATCACGAGCCGCCACACGCGATTGAGGAACGTAAAGACGCCGTTGACGCCCTGCATGCTCCACGGCTTGGCCGCTTCCAATGGTCCCATGAACATCTCGTAGAGCCGTAAAGAGTCAGCGCCATACTCGGCGACGATCGCATCCGGGTTGATCACATTGCCGCGGCTCTTCGACATTTTTTCCATGTTCTCGCCAAGGATCATGCCCTGGTTGACGAGCTTCTGGAACGGCTCGGGCGTCGAGACCACGCCGCGGTCGTACAGCACCTTGTGCCAGAACCGCGCGTAGAGCAAATGCAGTACCGCATGCTCGGCGCCGCCGACGTACAGATCGACCGGCATCCACGCCTTTTCAATTTCCGGATCGACGGGCGCGCGATCGTTCTGCGGGTCCAGAAACCTCAAATAGTACCAGCACGAGCCGGCCCACTGCGGCATCGTGTTCGTCTCGCGCTTGTAGCGCTTGCCGGCGATCACTGGATAGAGCCATTCGTCCGGCGCCTTATCCAGCGGCGGTTCCGGCCCAGTGTAGTCATCTCGCTCCGCGAGATGAAGTTCCGCTCGCGGAGCGAGCGGACTACCCTGACGCGGCTTGAAATCTTCCAGGTGCGGCAAATCGACCGGCAAGTCTTTTTCGTCCACAGCCCGCACGCGACCGGTAGGTTTCCCGCTGGCATCCAGCTCGTGCAAAATCGGAAACGGCTCGCCCCAAAACCGCTGCCGTGAGAAGAGCCAGTCGCGCAGCTTGTAGTTCACGGCTTGTCGGCCCAACCCGTGCGCCGCCAGATCGGCAGTGATCTTCTCCTTGAACTTCGCCGTCGGCAGACCGTCGTACTTTCCAGAATTAATTGCTGTGCCGTCGCCGACGAAACATCGTTGGCCCGCCAGCACCTCCTCGCGCTCGGCCGGTGACACAGCGTTGCCAGGATCAACCACCGCGATGATCAGCAGCCCGAGCCGCTTCGCGAATTCGAAATCGCGCTCATCGTGAGCCGGTACGGCCATGATCGCGCCCGTACCGTAAGTACTCAGTACATAGTCCGCGATCCAAATCGGCATCCGCTCGCCGTTAACCGGGTTGATCGCCCAGGAGCCCGTTGGCACACCCGTCTTTTCCTTGGCGAGCTCGGTACGGTCCAGATCGCTCTTGCGGGCAGCCGCTGCGCAATATGCCTCCACTTCGTCCTTCTGGTCGGCTGTCGTGAGTCGCTCGACGTACGGATGCTCCGGCGCGATGACCATGTACGTCGCGCCGAACAGCGTGTCGGGCCGGGTCGTGTAAATCCGCAATACATCCCGTCCAGGCGTGCGCGGAAAACCGGACTTTGAACGGTCTTGCTTCCAGGTGCCAAAAATCTCCTGGGCAGCCGCACTGTGAAGTGCGTCTGCCCAGATTGTTTGCGCACCCCGCAGCCCGGGCTTAAAATCGTGGAGATCGCCGGCACCCGCCGAGCCGCAAATGAAAAAATCCACTTCCGCCCCCGTGCTGCGGCCAATCCAATTCCGCTGCAGCGCTTTGATGCCCTCCGGCCAATCGACGCCTTCCAGGTCTTTCTCTAAGCGATCGGCGTAGGCGGTGATCCGCAGCATCCACTGCCGCAGCGGCATCCGCACGACCGGATGGCCGCCGCGCTCGCTCTTGCCGTCGATGACTTCCTCGTTCGCCAGCACTGTGCCGAGCGCTGGGCACCAGTTCACCGGCGCTTCGGTCTGGTACGCCAGCCGACGCTCGTCTTGATACGCGCGGATCGCGTCTTCGCCCGCGGCGCGCACGTCATCCGGAATCGGCAGCTCGCTGATCGGCCGGCCGCGCTGCTGCTCATGATCAAACCACGTGTCGTAAATTTTGAGGAAAATCCACTGCGTCCAGCGGAAGTATTCGACGTCGGTCGTGGCCAGCTCGCGGCTCCAGTCGTACGACAGACTGAGGATCTTCATCTGCCGCCGGAAGTTGGCGATGTTCTTCTCCGTCTGGATCCGCGGGTGCTGGCCGGTCTTGATCGCATGTTCCTCGGCCGGCAGCCCGAACGCGTCAAAGCCCATCGGATGCATGACGCTGCGGCCCTGCATCCGCGCGGCCCGGCACACGATGTCCGTGGCGATATAACCCAACGGATGCCCCACGTGCAGCCCGTCGCCACTCGGGTAAGGAAACATATCGAGCACGTACAGCTTCCTCGTGCCCGGCTTGGGCAACCGCGGCGTCGCAAACGTCTGGTGCTCGTCCCAATACGCTTGCCACTTGGGCTCGATCGTGGCGTGGTTATAGCGAGGCATGCGGAAAGAATGCAGGATGCGGGATGCAGGATGCGGGATGCAGGGGGCAGGGCGCAAACTTTCGCTTGCGGTTTAGCTGCCGACGGCGAAACGACTATCTTACCGCCGGAAAGAAGCTTCGCCAACGCGCTAGAGTTTCACGGCAGCCTGCTCCTCGACGAGCCGCTGCTGCCATGCGCGGATGAGTTCGAGCGCTTCAACGGGCCGCAATTCATCGAGCTTCGCCGTGCGAATTTCATCCAGCAGCGGATGCTCCTCGACGCCGAACAACGTCAGCTGCCAGCCGCCGGCAGGACGAGTTGACTGGCCGTTGGACGACTGATGGGCCGTGGCGGATGCTCGGGCTAAACCGCAAGCGGCGCCGTCGGCGGCATGATGCTGCGCCTCCAGCCAGGCGAGCACTTCGCGTGCCCGGTCATTGACAGTCCGGGGCACGCCGGCTAGCTGGGCGACGTGGATGCCGTAGCTTTTGTCGGCCGCTCCGGGCACGATCTGGTGCAGGAATACGACCTGATCTTCCCATTCCTTCACTGCGACATTGTAGTTCCGCACGCCGGGGAGCTGCTCTTCCAGATCGGTCAACTCGTGATAGTGCGTGGCAAACAGCGTGCGGCAGCCGATCGCTTCATGGATATGCTCGACGATGCTCCAGGCGAGCGACAGTCCGTCGTACGTGCTCGTGCCGCGGCCGATCTCGTCCAGGATCACGAGGCTCCGTGCGGTGGCCGTGTTCAGGATGCGGGCCGTCTCGGTCATTTCGACCATGAAGGTGCTCTGGCCACGCGAAAGTTCGTCGCTCGCGCCCACGCGGGCAAAGATGCGATCGGCGACGCCGATCGTCGCGCGGCGGGCCGGCACGAAGCTGCCCATCTGAGCCATCAGCGTCAATAGCGCCGCCTGGCGGATGTAGGTGCTCTTGCCCGCCATGTTGGGGCCGGTGATGAGGAGAATCGAGGACCGAGGAGCGAGGAGCGAGTTCTCCTCGACGCTCGCTTCTCGCTCCTCGCTCCTCGACGCGCGCTCCTCGCTCCCCGCCGCTCGCTCCTCGCTCCTCGCTTCTCGCTCCTCGCTCCTCGCCGCGCACTGCACGCCGTTGGGCACAAAGGTGCCTTCCGGCTCGGTGATATCGAGCACCGGATGGCGGCCGGCTTCGATGTCGAGAATTGGCTCGGCTACGACCGTCGGCCGCACGTAATTTCGCGAGCGAGCCAGTTCGGCCAGCGCGGCCAGCACATCGACCTCGGAAAGCGCATCGGCAGTGGCCTGCAGTCGCCCGGCGGCCGCCGCGACCATTTCCCGCAACTGCATGAACAAATCACATTCCAGCCGCTTGGCCTTTTCCTCGGCCGAAAGCACCTTCTCTTCATACTCCTTGAGCTCCGGCGTGACGTACCGCTCGGCGTTCTTCAGCGTCTGCTTGCGGATGTAATTAACTGGAATCTTGTCGCGATGGGCGTGAGTGACTTCCAGGTAATAGCCGAACACCTGGTTGAAACCGACTTTGATGTTGGCGATGCCGGTTCGCTTGCACTCGGCGGCCTGGTACTCGGCCATCCATTGCTTGCCGCCGGCCATCAGCTCGCGCAGCTCGTCGAGTTCAGCGCGATAGCCGGCGCGGATAAAATTGCCGTCGCGCGTCGTGAGCGGGCACTCGTCCACGAGCGCTTGCTCGAGCGGGCCGCGGATGTCAGCACATAGGTCGAGCCGCTGCTCGATCTGCTGCAACACCGCGCTACTGCGGCCGGTCAGCTTGGCCTTGACCTTCGGCAAGCACGCCAGGGTGCGGCCAACGAACGCCAGATCGCGGGGACTGGCCCGGCCGGTAGTCACGCGCGCCAATAGCCGCTGGATGTCGTAGATTTGCCGCAGCACGTCGCGCAACTGCGCTGTCAAACTTGCGTCGGCCACAAATTCTTCCACCGCGTCCAGCCGCGACGTTATCGCGACCACGTCGGTGAGCGGTCCGCTCAACCAATCGGCCAGCATTCGCGCTCCAAGGCAGGTGACCGTGCGATCGAGCGTGCCCAGCAGCGAACCGTCGCGGCGGCGGGCACCACCTGCAGGGTGGTCGCGGATGGTGGCCGTCAGCTCCAGGCTGCGACGCGTCGCCGGGTCGATTGCCAGCCGGGCGTCGCACAAATACGGAACGAGCCGATCGATATGCGCGAGCGATGCTTTTTGCGTTTCGCCCAAATAACTGAGAATCGCCCCGGCTGCGCGCAATGCGGCTGCGTCCGCTGCCTGCTCCGTATCGAATCCGAAACCTTCCAGCGAGCGCGTGCCGAAATGCCTGGCCAGCGATTCGAGGGCCGCCGTGCGGCCAAACGTCCACGCCGGCCGTCGCGTGATCGCCCCGCCCTGAGACCATTCGGCCGGCAGCGGCGGCGCTTCGTCGCTCACCAGCAGTTCGGCCGCTTGGATCCGCGCGAGTTGATCGCCAAGCTGCGCAACCGGGAAAGAAGCCGCGAAGAACCGCCCCGTCGATACATCAACCCAGGCAATGCCGACTGAGTGAGCTGCTTCTCGTGCACGGGCGGACTGGTCGCTTAAACGACCAGTCGCTAAGCGACCCGCCCCGCCTGTGCCGGCCGTGAAGGCGACGGCCGCGAGAAAATTGCTCGCCTGCGGATCGAGCAGCGCATCATCCGTCAGCGTGCCGGGCGTGACGATCCGCGTCACCTCGCGCTTGACGAGACCTTTGGCAAGCTTCGGGTCCTCGACCTGCTCGCAAACGGCCGCGCGGTAGTCGGCGGCGATAATCTTCGCCAAATACGAATCGAGCTGGTGGTGTGGAAAGCCCGCCATCGGCACCGGATCATCGCCTTTGTCGCGGCTCGTGAGCGCAAGGCCCAGTACGCGGGCGGCCGTCTTGGCGTCGTCGAAGAACAGCTCGTAGAAGTCGCCCATGCGGAAGAGCAGCAGCGCATCACCGGCCACGCGCTTGGCCTCGTGGTACTGCTGCATCATCGGCGTCACAGACGCGGCGGGCATGGGCACACGACTCCAATGTGGGGAGGCGACTCTGTCGCCGATTTCCTCCTCGGCGTCGGAGACGCCTCCCACAGATCGCGGTCCATGCTAGCAGAGCAATGGCGGAAGGGGGAGGGTGGAAGGCGGAAGGCAGAAATTTAGCCGCGTCGCTCGCGACGCGCTCGATTCCTACTGCACCAGCTCTTCTTCCTCGTTGATCGCGTTGAGGTCGATCTCGCCGCGATCTTCGAGCATGCGGATGACGTCGACGATTTCCTGCTGCTTCGCCTCGACGATCGACCGCTTGGCGGGGCCCAGATAATCCATCTCTTCGCGCAAGGTTTCGGCGGCCCGCTCGGACATGTTGCGGAGGATTTTCTCCTTGAGCGTGTCGCTCGCGCCCTTGAGGGCCATTGCCCACTGGCTCGTCTCAACGTTCTTAAGGACCGTCTGAATGTCCTTGTCGCTGAAGCGGCCGATGTCCTCGAAGATGAACATCAGTCGGCGGATTTCGTCGACCAGCTCCGCGTCCTCCTGGGCCAGGCTGTCGAGGATCGCCCGCTCCGTGGCCCGGTCGGAGACGTTGAGCATCTCGGCGACCGCCTCGACGCCGCCGGCCCGCTCGAAGCTCTGGCTCATCACGCTCGACATCCGGCGCTCCAGGCCCTTCTCCACCTCGCGGATGATCTCGGGATTGGTGCGACCCATCGTGGCGATGCGGCGCACGACGGCCAGCCGCCGCGTTTCGGGCAAGCCCGCCAGAATCTCCGCCCCAAAGTTCGGCGGCAGATGCGACATGATGAGGGCGATTGTCTGCGGGTGCTCGTCGATGATGTACGTCAGAATGTTCTGGCTGTCGACGTGCCGCAGGAAACCGAACGGGGTCGCCTCGATCGATTGGCGGATGTTCAACAGCGCGGCCGCCGCATTGGGACCGAGCGCTTTTTGGATCAGTACTTTTGCCAACTCCAGCCCGCCGCCGCGGCCGCCCATCGTCGGGTTGGCCTCACTAAATTCTTTGATCACCCGCTCCTGTTCGTCGGCGGCGATCGACCGCGTGCGGGCGATCTCAATCGACACCTGCTCGACCTGCTTCGGATCGAGCTTGGCCATCAAATCGCTCGCTTCCTCCTCGGGAAGCGTCATCAGCAGCACGGCGGCATTGTGGATGTCGGACATGGGCGTGAAGAGTGTCGCTACCAGTGACTAGCGTTGGCCGGCGCGCAATCTGACCGCTGAACCTATCGGCACGGCAAGCCGCATCGCTTAAGCAAAATTTGAGGGTGCGGCAAAATCGGAGTACCAAAGCCGCCGACTTGTCGGCGGCGGGACTTTGCTCACTCCCGCTGCCAGACGGCGATCTGGCCGTCGCATTCGTCGAGCTCGACCCGCAAGCATTCGATTTTCACCGCCTGGTCGCCCAGGGCGGCGAGCAGCTGCTGGCCGATGTAGCGCGCCAGCAGCTCCGCGGTCGTGTTTGCCACGGGCAGCAGGCGGCAGTCGCCGCTGGGGAAGACCCAACGGCGGAGTGCAAACGTGACGGTCACCTCCTGGCCCGCCTCTTCGACGCGCAGCCGCGGATGCTGCGTGGGCAACAGCACGTAGTGATCCAACGCGGCCGTGATCTCACGGAGCTTTTCGCGCACGACGAGGAAGTCGATCACGAGGTGATTCTCATCGAGCGGGCCCTGCAGCTCGGCGGCCACGTGATAGTTGTGCCCGTGCAGCCGTTCGCACTGGCCGCCAAAGGTGATGAAGTGCGCCGCGCTAAAAACGTGCTCGGCCTTGGCGATGCGGACATGAAATCTATCGGACATAAGGGATTCTGTGTACTTATTTAACCCAAGCCGCCGACTTGTCGGCGGCGGTCGACGGCGAGCCGTCGGCTTGGGAATATCGGCGACGCTACGCCCAGGTAACCTTAAGCCAGTCTAACCGACCCTCACGCAACAGTACAAACAACCCGGCCGCGATGAAGTCCGCCGTCGTACCCGGGTTGCGGCGATGACCGTCGGCCCGCAGCCACGCGTCCAGTTCGTCAATTGCTTGTTCATACGGCGGTTCGCCCGGCGAACCCGACTGCAGGACCACGGCGGCCCGGTCGCTTGCCTCGCGGGCGATCTGTGGCCCGCATTTGCGCACGATCAAGCTATCGCCTCGCACGGCGAGTTGACGCACGTGGGCATGAACGATTGCTGCGCTCAGCGGCCAGCCACGAGTCAGCCCGTCGGCGATCCATTCTGCCGGTCCACCAAATACGTCGGCAAACCGATTCGTGTACTGCCCGGCGACGAAGTCGCGATCGGCGGCCAGCCGCATCGCGTCGACCAAATTTAGTGGGGGCGGTGGGTCGGCGAACACATCGGCCTGCTCCACGCGACCGAGCCCCCCCGCCTCCGACAATCGGACCGCCTCGTACACCAGCCGCGTGTCGTCGCTGGTCAGCCCGTCGAGCACTTGGCCGATGGCCGCCTGCAGCGACTGCTCTGGCGGCACGGCGGCGAGCGGCGCGAGCAAGAGCAAGGTGCCGAGGTTCGTATTCGTGCCCACCGCGGCACGTGTCGCCCGCACGGAATCGAGCACGGTCCGTCCGACGCCGGCCACGTGGGCTTGATCCAGAATCGGACCAATAACCACCGCGCTCGTCACAAAATGCGCGTAGTTGGTTGCGTCTTCGAAGCCGGCGTCCGGATGAACGTTGCCGGGCTTTCGCGCAGTGGCCTCGTAGATACAAGCGAGCGTGGCCGCTGCGCCGGCCGATAGGGAGCGGGAAAAATGGGACATTGTACTTTTTCGGATTCGTGCCGGACTTTTAGGAGGCCCAATCAAAAAAGGGCACATCAGCATATTCGTCGTCGGGGCGGTCCAGGAACCGCTCGATGATCGCCAGCGATTCCTCCGGCGCGTCCTCCACCACCCAATGACCGACGTCCGCCAGGCGATGGACTTCCGCCTGCGGCCAGGCCTGCACAAAACGATCCAACGACTCCGGCCGAAAACACCAGTCGCGCATCCCCCACACCAAGGAGATTGGCCGGTCGGCGAACGTCGGCAGCTGGCGCTCGATTTCGGCCAGCATGTGCCAGGTCGGATGGCGTGGACCGCTGGGAATATCGCGCACGAAGCCGTACACGGCGCGTCGGTTTGCCCAATTGTCGTACGGCGCCAGATATCCGGCGGCGACGGCGGGTTCGAGCCGCTGGCGACGGGCGAGCGTCATCCGCAGCGCGGCCCGACTGAACAGATTGCCGCCCTGCACTGCCAGCTGGCCAAGAATGGGCGCACGGCAAGCGCGAATCCGCCACGGAATGTAGCGAGGCGGAAATGCGCCGGTGTTGAACAACACGATTCCGTTCAGTCGCGGCAATGCCAGCATTGCGCCGAGACCGATCGCGCCGCCCCAGTCCTGTGCAATCAGCGTGACGGTGCCGCGATCGACGTGCAGACGCTCAACGAGCGCTGCTAAGTTATTGATGTGCTCCTCCAGTCGAATGTATCGCTGCGGCTTGTCGCTCAGGCCGCACCCGAGGTGGTCCGGTGCGACGCAGCGGTAGCGCGCTCGCAGCGCCGCGATGAGCCGACGCCAGTGGAACGACCACGTGGGATTGCCGTGGACAAACAGCAAGCAGTCGCGCGCTTCGCCCACCTTCGCGTTGGCCGGGCCCTCATCGATATAGTGCATGCGGCCGCCGGAAAACTCTGTCCAATGCGACTTGAAGGGATAGAGCTGCCGCCAATCCGCCGCATCTGCTGTTTGGCCCGCTCGAAACATGTTGCGTGCTGGATTCTCGATCCTGGTTGCTGGATACTGAACGGTCACATCCAGCATCCAGCATCGAGCATCCAGCATCCAGCCCCATGCCCAGCCTGACGGTTGAAAACTACGTGAAGACGATCTACCTGTTGGCCCAGGAAGCTGATGACGGCGCCGTGGCAACGGGCCAGATCGCGGCGGGGCTGGGCGTGCTGCCCGGCACCGTCACGAGCATGCTCAAGACGCTCGATGAAAGCAACTTGGCCACGTACACGCCCTACGAGGGCGTGCGGCTGACCCCGGCCGGCCGCGCCTTGGCCCTGCGCGTGCTGCGGCGGCACCGGCTGATCGAGCAGTTTCTGAGCCAGACGCTCGCTCTTAGCTGGGACGAGGTGCACGAAGAGGCCGAGCACATGGAGCACGCCGTGAGCGACGCGCTGGTCGATCGCATCGACGCCTACCTGGGCCATCCCACGACCGATCCGCACGGCGACCCCATCCCGCAGCCCGACGGCACAATGGCCGCGGCGGCCGATCGCTCGCTGGCCGACTGCGCGGCGGGGGAACGCTTTCGCATCGCCCGCGTAACCGACCAGTCGTCGGAATTTCTTCGCTATCTTTCTCAAGCTGGCTTGGAAATCGGCACCCAGGGCTGGCTCGTTGCGAACGAGCCGCGGGGTGGTTTGACCCTACACATCGCGGGCGGCAACACAACGCTTTCCAAAGAAGCCGCCGGAAAAATAATGGTGCGCTAGCGTGGCAGCGACAGCTTGTTCGTAAGGACATTCCGATGCGACGCTTTGTCCAAATCGGCCTGGCAATCTTGAGCCTCGCGGCGTGCGTGATATTCGCGGCGCTTTGGACGCGAAGTTATCGTTGGGCCCATCTTGTCCACGGACAAGTCGGTGCCAAACAATTTGAGATTATTTCCATCGAAGGACGGTTGAAAATCACCGCTCTGCCGCAGTCGGCCCAGTCGCCTCTCGGCGTCCGCTCACAAAACTATCATATTGATAGTACACAAGCATCCACAATATGGCGGCACATACAGCGCTTCGCAAATTCCAAAGGGTTTGGTTTTTCGCGAGCACAAAACGTCGCTCTTCTTCTACCATATTGGTTTTTGACCGTGGCGTTCGCACTGTTAGCGGCCCTGCTCGGAACAAAACGCCTGCGTCGATTTAGCGTTCGGTCACTCCTGATTGCCATATCTTTGTTTGCAGTCTTGCTGTGGATGATGGTGGGCTCAGAATAACTGGCACCAGCCGCAGGGCCTTTGACGAACCGCCCCGCCGCGCGTACAAATGAGGAGCGGTCCGCGGCCCGCGCGATCTCCGGTGAGGGGCCTCTGCAATGGGGTCCTTGCGAACCTGGTCAGGGTGGAAACACAGCAGCCATAAGCTTGCGTCTCTTTGTGTGGAGGCCTCTCACCGGCGGTCGCGGCTTCGTTTAACCCGGAGCCAACGGCGACGAAGCAGTCACCGTCGCCGTTGGCTCCGGGGCAACGAGGCAGTCACCGTCGCCGTTGGCTCCGGGTTAAACGAAACGAAACATGAGTGATTCGCCCTCAACGGTGTCACCGGATCCATCGCCCGACGGTCGCTACGTCGTTATCGCCCGCCGCTACCGCCCGCAGTCGTTCGATGAATTGGTCGGTCAGGAGCACGTCGCCCGGGCGCTGCAGCAGGCCATTTCCAGCAACCGCGTGGGCCATGCGTATCTCTTCACGGGAGCCCGGGGCGTCGGCAAAACATCGGCCGCCCGGATCCTCGCCAAAGCGCTGAACTGCCTCCAGGGTCCCACGCCAACTCCATGCAACGAGTGCGACGTGTGCCTGCGCGTGGCCACCGGCGACGACGTCGACGTGCTGGAGATCGACGGCGCCAGCAACCGCGGCATCGATGAAATTCGCCAACTTCGCCAGAACGTCGCGGTCCGGCCGAGCCGCGTGCGGTTCAAGATTTACATCATCGACGAAGTCCACATGCTCACCAAGGAGGCATTCAACGCCCTCTTGAAGACGCTCGAAGAGCCGCCCGAGCACGTGAAGTTTATCTTCGCCACCACTGAGCCGCAAAAGATTCCAATTACCATCCTGTCGCGCTGCCAGCGATTCGACTTCGCCGGCATCAGCTCGGCGGCCATTCAGGCGCGGCTCGCGCAGATCACCGTGGCCGAAGGCGTCGAGATTGAGCCCGCAGCGCTGCAGATCCTCGCCAGCCGCGCAGCTGGCTCCATGCGCGACAGCCAATCGCTGCTCGAGCAATTGCTGGCCGTGGGCCACGCGCAGATCACCAAAGCCGACGTCAATAATCTGCTGGGAATCGCACCTGCCGAGCGGCTTAGCGGGCTGGTCCAGCACCTGGCGGCCCGCGATGCAGCCGCCGCGTTGGCCGAGCTCGATGCGACGCTCATGGCCGGCGTCGATGTGGGTTTGCTGTTGGATCAATTGGTCGGTTACTTCCGCGACGTGATGGCCGCCGCCGTCGGCTGCCCCGCCGACCAAATGCTGTATGCCCTGCCTTCGCAGGCGGACGAAGTGGCCCAGATCGGCCGCAAACTGGGCCTATCCACGATCCTGGCGATCGGCCAGGTCCTGGACCACACCGCGGCGCGGATGCGCGTGAGCATGCATGGCCGGACCCTCATCGAAATGGCGATCGTCCGCATCTGCCAGCTGGATGAACTCGACGATCTGGGCGCGTTAGTGGCAGAGTTACGCGGCACCGCCCCGCAGGCGGCGAGCAACAGCGCATCCCGTCCATCGGACGGAAAAAAAAACACTGAAGCTGCCATGGGTGCCACTGGCTCCGCCAGTGCTTCCGGTCGGTTGACCCAGCCGGCTGCCAAAACACTGGCAGAGCCAGCCGCACCGGTCCAAGCATCTGCGCCAAGGCGCTCCGATCCGCCGCAAGCAATCGCGAAGCCATCGATCGAACCGAGCGATGCCTCCGACGACGAAGCAACACCTCCCGAGTCGGTTTTGGAGCAATGGCAGCGGGCAATGGCGGAAGGTAATCCGGCACGGAAGACGAGCCCACCCTCGCGCCGCGAGGAACTGGCGGCCATCGCCGAGCAGCCCTTTGTCCGCCGCGCCCTGGAGCTGTTCGACGTCCCGCCGGAAAAGCTCCGCTACACGCCCCCCGACGGCAACTCGAATTGAGCAACTTAGTTTTACCACAGAGGACACAGAGAACACGGAGGAAGCGATCATCAGGCAAGGAGGCAGCGAGATAAGGAAGGGCGGTAGCAGAATTTACCTCCTCTCGTCTTCTCTGTGCTCTCTGTGTCCTCTGTGGCAAATTTATTCCGTTTAGACAAAGGTAACGGGCATCGTGTTCAAAGGCCTCGGGAATTTGGCAAATTTTGGCGCGCTCATGAAGCAGGCCCAGGAAATGGGCGGCCGCATGCAGGCAATGCAGGATGAGCTGCGCGGCAAGCGGGCCACCGGCTCGGCCGGCGGCGGATTGGTCGAGGTCGATGTCAACGGCTTGGCCGAGGTGCTGGCAGTGCGGATCGATCCTTCGCTCGTCGAGCGGGGCGATCGCGAGATGATTGAAGATTTATTGCCCGCGGCTTTCAATGCGGCTCACGAGAAAGCGCGGCTGTTGCACGCCGAGGCGGTGCGGGCGATTGCCGGCGGCCTGCCGCTGACGGGAATAGAACAGGCGCTTGCTCAAATGACCGGCGGCGGCGATGCCGACGACAAGTCCCCGACGTAATTGCAACCGCCGTTTTGAATACACCTCGAATGCGAACTGCTAGTATAACCTGTAGCCGCCACGATATCTAGTAGAGTTCGCCGTCAGGGGCGCGGCAAGTCGGGCGGGCGGCAGGCAACGCCTCATTTTCAAGCTTCCGCCGACGTGCACCAATCGCGGCCGCCGCAATCTTTGCGATTCATCTTGGCGACCTCCTTTCGCACGTTCACAGCGTCATTTCCGAAGCTAGAATTATAAGTGTCGTTTGACCTGCTGCGCCAATGCACGGTATGCTACACGACGCGATCTGGCGCGGCAGTACCGGCCGGCGCGAGACTCGCGCGCGGCGGGGAACGACGCCGGCAACACAAAAAAACCAATCCTCATTCGGCGCATTCACGCGATTCGAGGCCATTCGATGCGACTCTCTCTCGGCCAACAAATGCAACTGGCTCAGAAGCAGGTGCTTGCACCGCGGATGATCCAGTCGATGGAAATCCTGCAGTTGCCGCTCATGGCGCTGCAGGAGCGCATCGAACAGGAAATGGAAGACAACCCGGTGCTCGACCAGGTTGAGGTCGATGAGAACGAGCCGGAAGCCTCCGCCGAGGAAGAGGACGTTGCCAGCACGAGCAGCGTCGCCGACTCGGAGCGGGAGCTTGTCGTCCGCGACGACCCAAACAACGAGGACGATTTCGAGCGGCTATTGAACATGGCCGAGAACCTGCCCGACGATTACGAAGAGCGGAGCCGGCCGTCGCTCAATCGCATCGAGCAGGAAGGGGACCGCCGCCACGACGCGATGGCCAACATGCTGGCCCGGCCCGAAACGCTCGTCGATTACCTGCATCACCAGCTCAGTTGGTTCGAGATGGAGGATGCCGTGCGGCGGATGGCCGAGCGCATCATCTACAGCCTCGACACGAACGGCTATTTGAAGACGCCGTTGGAGGAGCTGCTCCCGCCGCTGGCGGCCGAGCTCAATGGCGACCTGCAGTCGCATCGCACGAAACAGTTGGCCATTGCTGAGGAATCGCTGCGGGTGGTGCAGCGGCTCGATCCGCCCGGCGTCGGCGCGCGGACGCTCAAAGAATGTTTGATCCTGCAGCTTACGCCGGGAATGCCCGACTACGATGAGCTCCGCACATTAATCGACTACCATTTGGAGGATCTGGAAAACAATCGCCTGCCGCAGATCTCGAAAAAGACCGGCATGTCGATTGAGAAAATTCAAGAGGTCTGGCATGAGCTGCGCAAGCTCAAGCCGAAGCCGGGCGCCGACTTCAACGAAACGACCGTGCCCAGCGTCACGCCCGACGTGTTCGTCGAGCGCAACGAGCAGAACAAGTACGAGGTGCGGCTCGAGGACGGCCAGCTGCCGTCGCTCTACATCAGCCCCTACTATCGCAAGCTGTTACGCGACGAGAGCACCAACGCCGAGACGCGCGAGTACATCAAGCGCAAGATCAATTCGGCACAGTGGCTCATCGAATCGATCGAGCAGCGGCGGAGCACGCTCACCCGCGTTTCGCAGGCGATTGTCGACCACCAGACGCGCTTCCTGGACGACGGCCCGGAGCATATCGAGCCGCTGAAGATGCAGCAGATTGCCGATAAGGTGGGCGTGCACGTCACGACGGTCAGCCGCGCCGTGGACGACAAGTGGATTCAAACGCCGCGCGGCATTTTCCCGCTCAAGCGGTTTTTCGTCGGCGGAACCACAAGCGCCGACGGCGAAGAAGTGGCGTGGGACCGGGTCCGCATCAAGCTGCAAGAGATTATCGACATCGAAGACAAGACGAAGCCGCTATCCGACGACGCGATCGTCGACGAGCTTGGCAAGGCCGGCATCACGGTCGCCCGCCGCACCGTCACCAAGTATCGCAAGGCGATGAACATCCCCAGCTCGCGCGGCCGGCGCGACTGGACCAAGGGCGGTAAATAGCGTCGTAAGTCAGATGCCGAATCGAACATACATCGCCGTCATTGAACGATGCCCTGACACGGGTCTTCTTGTCGGATACGTTCCCGGATTTCCGGGCGCGCATTCCCAAGGCGAATCATTGGACGAGCTATCAAAAAATCTTACGGAAGTCATCGGCATGCTGCTCGAGGATGGTGAGCCGACGCTTGAATCCCAGTTTGTGGGCACCCAAGCCGTGCAAGTGAGTTGACGGCGATGTCAAAATTGCCGGTGCTGAAACCGCAAGAAGTGGTAGCCCGGCTGCTCGAACCTGTCTTCCAAGAAGTTCGCCAGCGCGGCTCGCACAAGCAATTCCGTCATTCGGACGGTCGTGGCACAACGGATCCGTTTCACAAAGGTCGCGATATCTCGCCAGTCCTGCTGAGAAAAATCGCTCGCGACATCGGCATAAGGGCAGAAGATTTTGTCCGCGGTACGCGTTAACCGTGCCCGTCGTTATGGCGGTGTTGCTCTAAAGATTAGTCCGGCTATTTTCCGACCCACGTCTGTCGTAACAGCCGCATCGGCGCGGGGTCTCGGAATTGCCATGCCCACGATTGGTCCCAAAGCTGCAGCCGCAGCATTTCCCAGGCCGCGTGCGGTCGCTGCCACAATTGCCGCGCGACGGCCCGCCACACGCGCGGATTGCAGGCTAGCATCCGTTTGAATCGCCGCAGCCAGTATTCGCTCGTGAGGTGGTAGTCGTGCGTGCCATTTTCTTCGTGAACTAATTCGAAGTGCTCGGCCGCGGACCGCTGCAATTGGCCGGGCTCCGGATACCAGCCGCCGAAGCTCTCAACAAGCATCGCGAACTGAGAGTTCGGGCTGCCACGCGGATGGACGTGCGGACCGCGGAGGATTTCCGCCGCATCGAACTGGCCCTGGTTGCGAAAGTGAATCGCGGTGGTTACCACGCGGCCGCCATCGACCAACAGCCGGCGACAAATGGCAAACATCTCCTCGTAGATCTCGTCCGCCCGCCCCGCCGCGGCATCCGCCGCCTGCACGAAATGCTCCAGCGAGCCGTTCGCCACGATGGCCTGGAACGCGTGCTCCCACGAATCGTCTGCGCGCTGGAAAATATTCCGATAATTCAATTCATGCACATTCAAGCCCCGCGCGCGACAATGCGCGACTTGCGGTGGCGAGATGGTGATGCCCACCGCGTCGGCCCCGCGTCTGGCGGCATGCTCCAAAATCCGCCCGTAACCGCAGCCGATATCCAACAGCCGAGTGCCCGAACCGCTGCGCGCCTGGTCCAACAAAAACTCGGCTTGGCGCTCTTGAGCCGCAAGATACGCGGCGCGGTCGTTGCGATCGTCGACGTGCTTGCCGTCCGTCAGATCGGTCACCCCGCACGCAGGGGCGACAGACATCAGATCGTAACAAGTGCGGACCGCCGGCGCGGTAACTACTTCCTGCGACGGAATAGCGGTGATGGTCGCCATCGGCGGAGAGCCAGATTCAAAGGAGCGAGCAGCGACGAGCCACGCCCTTACAGGGGCGTGCCACCCACCACTGACAAACGACTCTACGCCCTGCCGGCTAAATCCTCAAGCCTTCGCTGATCCGCGCGGCATCGGCGAGCCGCCGCACCACTTCTTTTGGATCGCCGGTTTCGGCCAGTAAATCGAGCTGTTGCTGGGCCGCGCTCGGATTGTTGGCCATGCGGACGCAGTCGTTCAGATAACTTTCGCAACCCAGCTCTGCAGCCGTCGGTTGCAACATGCCGACCAGTCGCTCGACCGTCGCCCCGACAGGCGCAACTCGATAGGTGTTCGTATCCACGAGTCTCGCCTGATTGCCGAAGCGAGCCGCCCGCCATTTGTTTTGCTGCACCATCATCGGGTGACTGTCGTGCTGATAGGTGCCTTGATCGATCTCGTCCGAAAGCGCCTTGACGAGGCATTGCACCAGCGCGGCAATGGCGAGTGTATCCGTGAGATTACAAGGCATGTCGCAGACGCGGACCTCGACCGTGCCGAAGTTGTGGTGCGGCCGCACGTCCCACCAGATCTCGCGAATCGTGTTGATGAAGCCCGTGTCGATCATGTGGTTCACGAGCCAGACGTATTCGCTCCAATTGCGCATCAGCGTCGGCAGGCCCGCGGTGGGCAGACCCTCCATCACTTTCGAGCGGTGCGAGTGCAGGCCTGTGCGCCGCCCTTCCCAGAAAGGGCTGCTGACGCTCAGCGCCAGGAGCGTCGGCAGGTGGCGCATGATCCGGTCGCAGATCATCACCGCCTTATCGCCCGTGTCGACGCCGACGTGCACGTGCAGGCCGAACGTGACCAACCGCCGGGCCATTTCCTGAAGCAAATTCACCAATTGCAGATAGCGCGCATCGGGCGTGATCTTCTGCTCCTCCCAGCTCGAAAACGGATGAGTCGCGCCCCACCACAGCCGCAAACCGAGAGCGTCGCAGGCCGACTCGACCACCGCAATCTTGCCGCGCAGGTCACGCTCCGCGTCGGCGATCGTGTCGCAGATATCGGTATTGATCTCCAGCACGCACTGCATCAGCTCCGGCTTGAAATTGCCCGACTCATCGTCCTGGTAACCCTCGGCGGTGAGCCGCGCGTTCAGCAAGCCATAAGCGCTCGTCAGCGCGAGCGTCTCGGCGTCGAGCAGTCCGAGCTCAAGCTCGATGCCCACGGTCGGCCGGTCGTTATGGTGAAATTCGATCTTGGCCATGAAAAGAGTCGAGGGTCGAGGGTCAAGAGTCGAGGGCCAGAGGTTGTTCTTTCGCTTATGGTCGTAGCATCACGCTTGCGGTTTAGCCCATTCCACCACTGTGCGGACCATAATCTTGGCCCCGACCGAAAGGCATCGCTCATCCACGTCAAACGTTGGCGTGTGCAGACCGCTCGCGGTGCCGTCGTCGCCGGCAACGCCAAGCCGGAACATCGTGCCCGGAATATGCTCCAAATAAATGGCAAAGTCCTCGCTGCCCATGCTGGGCCGGTGCAGCTCCGCCACATTATCGGCGCCCAACAACGGGGCCGCCACGTCGCTGACGAGTTTTGTCAGCCCTCCGTCATTGTAGACCGACGGCGTACCCCTCTCAAAACATACGTCGAGCTTCGTGCCCGTGACTCGTTCTATACCTTGGGCCAACGTGCGGATGTGAGCGATCGTATTCCCCCGCACTCGGCGGTCCAGCGTGCGCAGAGTACCCTCGAGCACGACCTGCTCGGGGATCACGTTGGCGTTCTGCCCACCGTGGATTTGCCCGAAGGACACTACCACCGCCTCCTGGCTGTCGGTCGCGCGCGGCACATACTGGTAAATGGTGCTGATCAACTGTGCGGCGGCGGCGATCGGATCGGTCGATTCGTGGGGCCGGGCCGAGTGCCCGCCGCGACCTTTCACCGTCACGCGCAGTGCATCGCAGCTGGCGGTGAAAACGCCCGTCCGCACGCCGATTGTGCCGGCCCGGCGCGTCGGGTCCACGTGAAGCGACACGATGGCGTGAACGCCCTCGAGCGCTCCGGCCGCGACCATGGCACGAGCGCCCGCGCTGGTTTCCTCGGCCGGCTGAAAAATGCCACGCCATGTGACCGGCCACGGCAGCGCTGACTCACTTGCTAATTGATGCAAGGCGGCGAGCGCGCCGTAGACGACCGCGGTGTGCGCATCGTGCCCGCAGGCGTGCATCACTTCCGGCACGGTGCTGCGGTAAGGCGTCTGCTTCTGGTCTTCAATCCGCAGCGCATCGATATCGGCTCGCAGCGCGATGCGCTTGGCCGCGCCTTGCTCACGGCTGTCGACGACCACGCCGCACCCCTCCGGCCCCATCCGCACCGGCAACCGCAGCTCGTCGAACAGTTGATAAAGATGCAAACTGGTCTGCAGCTCCTCACCGCTCGGCTCCGGATGCGCATGCAAATGCCGCCGCAGCGCGACGATCCGCTCCGCTAGCTCATCCACCGCCGCATCAACACGATTTCGCCAATTAACTGTCATAATCCACCGCGGATCACTTATCGAACGCCAGGGGGGTGAGGATGCAGGATACGGGATGCAGGGGTTTGTTGATCCCTGCCCCCTGCATCCCGTATCCTGCATCCTGCACTATCACTTCACGAACTCAGGGACGACGAGCTCCCGGAGCACACCGGCGGCGTGGCCTTCGACAAGAAACTCGCTCACCGCCTGCCGGCCGCGCGGGCCGAAGTCGAGCGTCCAGTCGTTCACGTACATTCCGACGAACTGATCCGCTTGTTCGCTGTTCAGATCGCGGCCAAAGCGGAGCGCGTACTGCAGCGCTTCCTCGCGGTGCGCCAGGCCGTAGGCGATGCTCGCCTTGAGCAGCCGCTCGATTTCGCGGATCGCTTCGAAGCCCAGGTTTTTTCGCACCGCATTGGCGCCCAACGGCAACGGCCAACCGGTCCGATCCTTCCACCAGCGGCCCAGGTCCACGATCAGCTGCAATTTGTGATCGCCGTAGGTGAGCTGGCCTTCATGGATAATGAGGCCCGCATCCAATTGGTGGCCGGCGTACTCGCCCGCCGCGACCGCCGGGATAATCTGATCGAACGGAACCTCGATACAATCAAATTCGACGCCCAGGCACAGCCGCAACGCCAGATACGCGCTGGTCAGTTTACCGGGCACCGCGATGGTCGCGCTGCGCAGCTTGTCGAGCGATATCGCCTCGCGGGCCACCACCATCGGCCCGTACCCGTCGCCCATGCTGGCCCCGCAGGAACAAAGGACGTACTTATCGTGCAGGTAGGCATAGGCGTGGATGCTCACCGCCGTGAGCTCCAATTCGGCCTCGAATGCGCGGCGGTTCAGCGTCTCGATATCGACCAGCTCGTGCGTGAATTCGAAATCGCCCGTGTCAATGCGCCCGGCGGAGAGCGCGTAAAACATGAACGCGTCATCCGGATCGGGGCTGTGGCCCACGCGGATCAATTGCCTGGTTGACGTCACAATCGGGTTCCTCATGCGGTGTAATCCACAACCGCATGATACCACGCAGGGTGTGCACCGCCCACCGATGCAGCGTGTTGGCCGTGCCCCACTACCGCAGGCGGCGACCCTACGCTTCAAGAGAAAGGCTCGACTTGGTCGCGCGGGGCGCGGTCGAGCTGCCCGTGCCACTCTGGTGGTCCGAGGCTTGAGCGAATTTCTCGCACACCAGTTGCCACGTCTGCCGTTCGTACTCCAGCAATTGCATCGTTTCGGCGAGCGCGGTCATGTCGGCGTTGATCTTCGCCTGAGTAACGCGACGGAAGAGAAACCAATACAGGTCGGCCAGCTTTTTGTTCAATTCCGATTCCCGTTCACGGACGCCGGCCACCAGCTCACCTAGAATATCGATCACTCGCAGCAACGGAGCGGCGGCGGCCGACTCATCGCCCCGGCGCAGCGCTTCCTCCGCCTGCCGGCCATAGCGGATCGCACCTTCGATGAGCATCAAGTGCAGCCTGTTTGGCGGCGCCGTAAGAATCTTCGCTTCTAAATATTGAGAGTGCTGCGCCGACATGTCAGACGTACCTGTAAGGCAGATCCTAGTTACCGATTCGGGCTCAATTCGACGAGCGGCTCGTCAAAGGCGGGATAACCTGTAACGCCGAAAGGGCATTCAAACTCTCCTGCATTTTCGCGATCGTGGCTTCCAAGCGGAAGAATTCCGCCAACATCCGCTCCCGTTGCCGCTCCAAGCGTTCGTCCATGGCCTCGATGCGCTCGTTGTTCGTCTCGATGATGTCGGTCAGCGTCTCAGTGCGGGTGGACAACAGGGAGTTGGTTTTTCCAGCCAATTGCTCGATTGCGGCGTCCAGTTTTTTCGACACGCCGAGCGTTTTGTCAGTAAAGAGCGTTTCCAACGCTTCAGGATTCTCGTCGAAGGCGGCCTCCAATTTCTCCGTGTCGAGCTCCATTTGGCCTGTATCGTCGAGGCTGATTCCGATCTGCTCCAGCGATTCAAAAACGCCGACGCCGAAGAACCGGCCTGTGAGCACCCGCGCCAGGTCGGCCTCGACCCGCAGCGCCTCGCGCGTCCCGAAGAGAATTCCGGTCGTCAGGTCTTCTTCATTGAACTCCGTCGTATCATCCAAAGTTTTGCGTATCGAGTTGAACGCGGCCACAAATTCCTGGACGGCAGAAACCAATGCCGCGCTCGACGTCGCGACGTTCACCGTTACCGGCGCCGATGTTCCCTCGTGCACCGTAAGCTTGATCCCATCGACCACGTTCTCAAACACGTTCGTGGTCGAGCTGATCAGCACGCCGCCGCCCGCACCACTTGACCCGTAGAGCAACAGCGCATCGCGTGCACTCGTGACTTCTTCAAGAGAAAGCGTGCTGCCAGTCGTATCGACCAGCAGCGCATTGGCCGCGCCGCCTTGATCGACAGTGAGCGCAAGGCGTTGAAGCGTTCCGTCGTTGACGATGCTCGCCGTAACGCCTTCATCCAGCGCGTTGATCGTTTCGACCAGGTCTTCGAGCGTGTCTTCCGCCTCGATTGTAACTGTCACGGTGGCTGTGCCGTCGATCACCTGCGTGGGCGTGCCTTCGATGTCCACCTCGACCGCTTCGCCGAAAATCCGCAGGTCCCTGGCCGTCGTACCATTGCCCACCTCGGCGACCTTGAGCGTTTGGGTGCCGCCTGCCGTGTCGATCAGCACGATGCCGTCGCCGTTGTCGTTAATTCTGGCCTCGACGCCAACGTTCGTCAGTGCATTGATGCGATCAAGAACATCACCGATTGTCGTGGCCACGTCGTCGACTTTATCGAGGTCGACCGCGCCTTCGATCCCATTAGTGCCGGTGATCAACAAGTCGCCGACGTCGATGCCTGCCCCGCCGCGGAGCGAAGACAACAGCGTGGCTTCGCTGATTTGCTGCCGGTGGAGGGCACCCCCATTGACTTCGGTCGCCGTGCCGTTGAACACGATGCCCAGCGCGGTGGCCGAATCGTTTACGTCGCCGTCGGCGATGATGAAGTTGCTCGCCGTCGCGCCGGTCGTGTCCGTGAGCACGATGCCGTTGCGCTCCCGATTGATCTCGGCCGTGACGCCGACGGCCTGATCGTTGATTTCCTCAACGATCTCGCTGAGCGTTTCAGCGGCCGACAAATCGACATTCGATGTGACGTTGTTGCGATTGGTGATATCGACCTGGCCGAGCGTCCCCAAACCTTGTCCGCCCTTCAAGCTCGAAACGAGCGTATCGCGCAGCCCGGCAATCAATCGAGCGCCGGTGATCGTGTCGCCGACGGCCGTTGTGGTAAGACCGAGGTCGTCGGCGGACGAGCCGCTCGCGATATTCGTCACGGCGAATGTCCCCGCGCCCGCCGTCAGATCGGTCAATTCCAGTCGATTGCCGTCGGTGGCAATCGCCGCGGACAGTTTGGTTGGCGACGCCGCGTTCAGCGCGTCGAGCACGTCGCCGAGTGTTTTGGCATCTTCCAGGTCGACGTTCACGGTCGTTTCGTCGGCAAACGTGATCTTCAAATCGTTCCCTGTGCGAAGCTGCACGCCGTTGCCGTCGTTGAGGAACGAAAGTTTCGTGCCCGCGTGCAGCGCAAGCACATCGCTGCCCGTCGCCTCGTTGGCAGCGACGTCGATCCCGGCCAGCCCCAGGTCGGCCGCCGTCGTGCCGCCGCTGACCTCTTGCACCTTGAGATTGCCCGAGCCGCCCGTGTTGTCGATCAAGCGGAACGTGTCGCCAACCACGATCGCCGTCACGTTGATCGTTTCGTTGTCGCTGACCGCCTTGAGCACGTCCTCCACAGTGCGGGCGAAGCTCAGGTCGATGACCGCGCTATTCCCGCTACGGTCGGTAATTCGAATTTTTCCGCGCCACACGCCGTCGCCGTCGTTCAGCTCATCGAGCGAGATGGCCTGATCCACAAAGCCGCCCACGCCGAACGTAAATGAACCTGCGCCGATTGTCTCATTCGCCGCAAAACGTTGACTAAGGAATTGTTGTGCAGAAGCGGTTTGGACGGGCGTAAAAAGATAGCTGCCTGCAGCCGGTGTGCCGCCGGTTGCCAGCGATGCGGTGAGCGAGTCTGTATCGCTCGACGTGATTTGCTTCGAGCTGAAGAGGCTCAGAGAGCCGAGCTGCTTGGCTTCAAATTGAAAGGCTACCAGCAGCGACGTGAGCTGCGTGAGCACGAGCTTCTCGGATGAGAGTTGCTTATTGCGATTCGAGAGCAAGTTCTTCGGCTGCGCCGCGATGGCCATCAGCTGATTGACGGTCTCCTCGATTTTGATGCCAGTGACGAGGCCGACGCTGGACTGGATGCGGGTCATATGCGGCCCAAAGAGAAAAAGAAAAGCCGAGCTGGGGAATTACGAGAGGCGCATCTCCAACGCCAAACTCCATCGCGTGCTAGCACCAGCGCGCGCAATCCTACCGGATATATCGACCGCGCGGGCGGCGGTTCTCAATAGCCACTCGCCGCACTGTGGCAAGCAAAAAACAGCCGGCTCGGCCCACGTGGGACCGAGCCGGCCGGTGGTTTTCAGCTTGTAGGATGGGGATTGCCCACCGCAACGACGTGGTGGGCAATGCCACCCTACGCCGCCTATTGCAGCAGAGCCAGCACGTTTTGCGGATTCTGGTTCGAGATCTGCAACACAACCGTACCGGACTGCACGAGGATCTGGGCCCGCGTGAGGGCGGCCGTTTCCGCGGCGAAGTCGGCGTCGCGGATCTGACTTTCCGCCTCGGTCAGGTTGACCAGCGTGTCGCTGAGCGCATTCTTATTCGTCTCAAGCAACGTCCGCTGGAAGGCGCCCAGCCGACCGCGAAGCGAAGTGATCTGGTTGATCGCGTCGTCGACGATGCGGGCGGCCGTCGTCGGATCGGTGGTCAGGTCGGCCGTGCCGCCCGAAGCAAGCCGGTACAGCTTTCCGTTCACGCCGCCCAACCGGGCGGTGTTCACGCTGATGATGCCAATGCGGGCCTGCTGATTGCTGACCACGTCGGGACCAAGCTGGAAGAGCGCACCGCCACCGGTGATCGTGAAGCTGAAGTCGGTGGAGGAACCAGCGTCGACGGTCGCTTTCAGATCGAGCGTAGAGGTGTTGATGGACAGCGTGTTGCCCGACGCATTAGCCGTCACACCGTTGACAGTGGCGGCAACGTTGGTGCCATCGTCCCGCGTGACCGCAAAGCCGCCGCCGAACGTGCCGCCTGTGCCTTCCTCGATGATCGACACGTCGACAAATGCAGCGCTGCCATAGTCGGACGAATCCAGCACGAGCGAGCTGCCCGACTCAGTCGCGGTAATGCTCGTTGAATCGGAAACCAAATTAATGGCCGCCGCGATTTGGGCCCGCGTCGTGCCAGCCTCGAACGAAAAAACCTCAGCACCGGTGCTGCCGCTGATCTGCAGGTCGACGTTGGCGTTGAGCACTTCGCCGCCTGTATCTTCGGTGTTTGCCGTGGCATCCAGGTCCGCGACGTTGCCGGAGGCCACGTTCAGGCTGCCGTCGCCATTGGACGTCGCGACCGCCGTAAAGGTGCCGTCCGTCGCGATCGCCGTGACCAGGTTGGCGAGCGTGGTGTCGGCGGTGTTATTTACCGTAAGCACCAGCGTGTGCGCGTCCGCGTCGTAGACGGCCGTGGGCGTGCCCGCGGGAGTGCCGGGATCGGAAACAATGCTGATCGCCACGTCGTTGAACGCCGCGCCAGCTGAAGCTGCCGTAAATGCCAGCGAGTCGGCGTCCGTTACTTCACCGTCGATTAGAGTCAAAGTCTCCGCGGCCGTGATCGCACCGGCTACGTCGACCGACGCCTTGAATTCCGTCACTTGATTGTTGATCGCGTCGACGATGTTGGCTGCGGTTGTGGCATCCGTATCATCAACGGTAAGCGTCAAGATATTGGTAACCGAGTTGTAACTCGCCGTCTCGCTGCCGGCGCCAAGACCCGCGACTTGGAGAACTTCGATCGTTGCGTTCTCGATCGACGTATCGGTCGCCTGGATCGTGATCACCGCACCGGAGGCGGCCGCGGCAGTCGTCACTTCGTCATTGAATTTCAACGTCGCGGTGGCCTGAGCTGCGGTGGAGAAACCCGCGCTATTGGTCAACTGAGCCTGCGTGGCGGCCGCCGTGATATTGACATCGACGGCAACGCTGCCCGTCGCGCCGAGGTTGGCCTGGTCGATCTGCAGGTCGCTGACGGTCGAAAAATTCGCCCCTCCGGTGATATTGAAATCGAGGCTGCCATCCAGCAACCGCCGGCCTTGGAACGTCGTCGTCTGAGCGATGCGGTTCAACGCTTCCAGCGAGGAGTCGATCTGCAACTGGTTGGCCGCGATCTGTTCCGCGCTCAGCGCGCCCGCGTTCGCCGCCTCGACCACCAGGCCACGAATGTCGTTGAGTAGCGAGCTCACCTGGCCGAGCGCGCTGTCGGACGTGGCGATCACCTGGTTCGCACGGTCGGTATTGCCGATCGCGCGCTTAATGCTCGTGATATCGCTGCGGAGGTTCTCGCTGGCGATCAAACCGGCGGGGTCGTCCTTGCCCGTATTGATCCGCAAACCGGTGCTCAATCGCGTCAGGGCTTGTTCGAGGGCTGCGTTCGATCGACCCAAAGTGTTTTGGGCAACCAGCGAGCTCACGTTCGTGTTAATCCGAGTCATTTCAAAACCCCCTTTGGGACAGGAACTTGTTCCAACCTAGGCCGGAGCGCCCGAGAGCGGATGCCAGCTTGTTGTTATTTGTTGAAGGACGAACCGATTCGATGCGATGGTTTGTCGAACTACCGCTACTGCCCCTGGATTCCTTAATCGCGTTCCACTCAGCTCACAAACTGGCCCTCCACTAGGTGGAATTGGACCGTTCGCGAACTGAGCAAGCCTAGGTTGCATTTTCGGCACGGCCAGTCGCCAGTGCGAAAATTTCTCGCCACACCGCTACGGCTTTGCAATGCTCCTACGCGGATGATATCGACGTGAGAATTTAGGGGTCTTTACGCGGCTCGCTCGAATTTGCATGCACGGGCCGCGGCCCGTTCCTACAGCCGTCACAATCGATCCAGTCCGACCTGAAATCGCCCCTGGCGACAGTCCGAGTGGGCTTGGACGGGGTCTCTACTTTCGTTCGGGCGGCCGGTTGGAGATTTGCCGGGCCTCGTCCAGCTGAATTTGGGACGCCTGCTGGTTCTCCCGCTGGATGGCTTCGTAGATTTCGCGCCGGTGGACCGATACCTCGCGTGGCGCTTCGATGCCCAGCCGGACTTTATCGCCTCGCACGTCCACGACGGTTACGACGATGTTATCGCCAATGATGATGCTCTCGTCGCGCTGTCGGGAAAGCACAAGCATGGTCTACTCGACGCGCCAGAGGCATCGACCGGCAACGATCGGCCTGGCGAAATATAAGGGTGAGGGAAAACGGTGCGGCCGCGTAGTGCTTTGATCGGACTGCCGCCTGGCGCCGCTCAAGCAAGCCGAGCCACGTTTAGAACGTAGCGGTTATGAGGAAATGACCAATGACGAATGACGAGTGACGAAGCACGAATGACGAATGACGAATGACGAATGCAGGCAGTTTTCATTCGTCATTCGTCATTCCGACATTCGTCATTATCCCTATCCCTCAGGCCGCTTCGCGCACCGCCGTCGCCGGCAGGCGATGCTGCACCGCATGGTCGTCGCGGGCCACAATCTGCCGGCCCAGTCGCTCCGCGAGATGAATCACCAGCGGGGCTTTGAGATTGAGCGCCATGGAGCCGCTCGAATGACTGATGATCGCCAGCACTTGAGCGTCGTTAGGGTCCGACAGCGCCAGCGGCTGGATATCGCGCCGCGAAACCCGAACTTGATAGCCGGGCACGAATCGCCGCGGGCTCACCACTGCCAAGGCCACCTCGGGGCGGTCCAAACTCTGCAACCAGCCCAGCGCCGAATTCTCTGCATCGGCCAACAAAACCCACCGACGGCACTCTTCCATGCCGATCAGGCCGTCGACGAACGTCAGCACGTCGGCGTCTTCGATCGAGAGGCTGCCAAAGCGGGTGGTGGTGATTTTCATAACTGAACATCCATGTTACGTAGTGTAGTCATCTCGCTCCGCGAGATGATTTCCCGCTCGCGGAGCGAGCGGACTACACTACCGCTTTCATCGGCCCCAATACAGCTTGGAGTCCGCAAAATAGTGCGGTGATAGCATCCGCACGTCGTCGCTGCTCGCGGAACTGCATGATTTAGATAAAGTCTAACAGCGATAGCCGCATCATGCTGGCAGTCGTCTGCAGCGACGCCTGGAAGGCGAATTGCCGGGCCGTTAGATCGGAGATCGCCTGCACAATATCCACGTCGATGTCCTGCGACAACGCCGAGCGCAGCTGCACATCTTCGTCTTGCAGACGCACATCGATCACAGCCAAATTCTGCAGCCGGCCCCCAAGTTCGGCCCGGGCAAAATTCACCCGGTCCAAATCTGCATCCAGCCGCTCCAGCGACCGGCCAATTTCTTCCACGTCGCCTTGCTCCAAGGCCGTTCGCAAACGTAACAGCGTGTTGAAGACACTGTCGGCTTCGAGCGTGTGCCGGTCCTCGCTGGTTAGCACCTGGTTGCCGGAGCCGTCCACTTGCACAGCGGATGGATCGGATTGAGTTGCGCCCTCAGCCACAAATCCGAGATATTGCGCCGCCTGACTTCCTTCCACCACTGCAACGGTCAAAGTTCCAGGGCCAACCGTGGAGTCAACCAGCTCGATCCCATTGCCAACCAGCGCCAACCGAGCCTCGACTGCCGGCGGTACGCCGTTCGCCGGGTTGTTGTTGATCAAGTCGATGACATCTTGAACTGTGTCGGCGGTCGAGAGGTTGATTGTGAGTTGGGTGGTGCCGTCGCGTGCCGTGATCAGCAGATCATCGCTGGTCGGATCGTTGGCCGTCGGCACGCCGACGCCGCGATTGAATGCGGCGAGTTCTGTCGCGCCGGTGTACGTGCGAATGCCAAGCTGCGTGGCGGTCGTGCCGCCGTTTTCGCCGATCGTAAAATCCGCGCCGCTAAGACGTGACCGGACGTTGATTCCATTCGCCGCCGTGTTAATTTCGGCCACGAGACCGATGTCCGCGCCGTTGATCAGGTTAAGCAGGTCCTCGACGGTTTCCGCGCCGCTGATATCGAGCGTGACCGTTTCGCCACCATTGGTGAGTATCAGTCCCGATGCCATATCGAGCGTTTCGCCGCTGCCGCCGGAGGTAACATTCGCGAACGTCGCCGGGGCTGCGTCCACCGGATTCGTGCCGATTTGTACGGTGGAAAGCGCGTCGTGATAATCGGCGACGGCCGTAAACGTCCCTTCCGCTGTAATTGCGGCCGCCACTTCATTCGCAGACGAAACTCCCGATCGGATAGTCACAGTCAGCGTGTTCGTGCCCGAGTCGTAGCTTGCACTTTCGCTGGCGCCCGCGACAAAACTCACCGTCACGTTATTGAAATCGACACCGTTCGATGAGGCTGTCAACACGATGTCGTTGTTGGCGCCGGCCGACTCGATCAGGCCTTGCGCCTTCTTGCCGAGCAGGTTTTCAAGCCGCGTCGTCTTCAGCAGTGCAGGATTCAGGTCGCCGCCGACGAGGGTATTGCTACCCGGATCGGAGAGGATGCCGAGCTGCTGGGCGGCCCGGCCTTCGGCCACTTCGCTGACGCTGATCGTGCTGCCGATATCGGTTCGCAGCACCAGACCAGTCGACGTGATTTCGACGTTCACTTCCGTTCCCGCCGGCGCGCCGTCCTCAATCAGCCTGGCCACATCCGCCATCGTGACCGCCGTGCTGAGGTCGACGATGCTCGTTTCCGTCGATGCGCCCGTATTGATGGAGAGCGAGATGGCCGGATTGGAGCCAATGCCGCTGCCGCCATTCACAGTGCTTACAAGCGTGCGCGAGGTGAGATGCGGATCCAGATCCACGGAGCCTTGCACAGCCGCCGAAATTCCGCCAAACACTTCCGTGCCTGACAGGTTGGTGTCGAACAGCCGCTCCAGGTCGACAAAACTCCGCAACACGCCTTCGTTGCCGGAGAACTGCACGAATTCATCCCGAAAGTCATACGGCTGGACTTGCGACCGCGATCCGGCAAACAAATAGCGTCCTTGATATTTCGCATTCCCGGCATTCACCAACTCGCGCAATACGCTATCCACTTCCTGGATGACGGCCTGACGCGCCTCGTCGGTCACCACGGTGCCTGCGACCCCCACGACTGAGCCTCTCAGCTCGCTCAGCGCTGTGGAAACGTGGCCGAGTCGGTCCCACGCGGCGCCAAGGTATTGGTTGCTGGCCTTCAGGTTCGTGCGGATCTGGCCTTTGCGGTCCAACAGCCGTTGCAGATTGATCGCTCGCAGCGCCGCCGGCGCGTCCTCGCTGGGCAACTGCATTCGCTGCCCGGTGCTGATTTGGTTTTGTAGCCGGAATAGCGCAAGCTGGTCGAATTGCACCTGCTCGACCTGCCGCTGCCGGATGAACAGGTCCCCTACACGCGTGGTCGGAATGGGAATGATGCGGGACACGGAGGGTTCAGGGTTCAGGGTTCAGGGAAAGAATTCGACTGACAACTGATGACTGAGAACTGACGACTAATGCCGTCACAAATCCACCAACAAATCCAACAGCTCGGTAATCGTCTGGATGTACCGCGCGGAGGCCTGGTAAATCCGCTGGAGGGTGAGCATTTTAATGGCCTCTTCGTCGATGCTGACGCCGCTCACCGATTGCCGTTGGCCTTCCAGCGTACCTTCAAAAATGCGGAACCCCTCGGCTACCGATTGTGCAGTCGAAGCACCCTGCGTCACCTCGTTTAACAGCTGATTGTAGATATCGACCAGCGACGCATTGCCGGCGGACTCAAGCGGCTCCTCGAGAAAGCCTGCCAGCAGCACGGCATTGCCGTTGCCGTTGTCAATACCGTCGCTGCTGGCGGCAAACTTTGCTGCGTTTTCGATGCCCTTCACCTCGTCATTGACGCCCAGCGTCGCCGCCGTGGATCCAGTGAAGAAAGTATTTAACCCGAGGGCCGCCAGTACTCCGCTTGTATCATCCGAAAAAGAAAACTCGAGATCGGTGGAATCGGTCGACAATTGCAACGCACCCGTCCCCGACACGCTGGCCGACAATCCGTCAATAGCGTCGAGCTGGGCCGCGAGTGAAAGCAGCGACGTATCTTGGTCGATACCATCCAGATCGATGAAAATCTCGTGTGTTTGAGTAAGTTCGGTGTCCGTTTTGCTGCTGACCACTATATTGAGTGCACCGCTGATGGGCGTAAACGCCAGGCCGGCCGCATCCAGCGCCGCGCTCGTATCGCTGATCGTTTCAATGCTCGTCAGCTGCTGCAATCCGACCAGGCCTTGGCCCTGCGAGTAAACTTTGTTGAACTCGAAGGCCAACGTGCCGGCCAGCTCGTCCAGCCGGTCCAGAAAACTGCCGAGAGTCTCATCGCGAGCCGTGTAAAGCCCCGTCAATTCCCCGCCCGTTGTATTGATCGCCGAATGGGTGTCGGCGAATTCGACGACACCGTATGCCAAGTCACTCGTGCTCGAATTCACAACCGCTACTTCGCGGCGCTGGCCTTCAAACACCAGGAACTCGCCCCCTACAGCGACACTCAAACCGCCGCTGGGCTGCTCGTTTACGCTGATGCCAACCAGCTCGGATAGCCGGTCGACGGCGCCTTGCCGTTTGACGCGCAGACCGCCCGCCTGGCTCGACGAAGTGTCGCCGCCTTCAGTGGAGGAAATCTGAATGTTCAGCAGCCGAATTTCTTCGGCGAGACTGTTGATCTCGTCGGCCGCCGCAGTCACGCGCTGGTCGAGTTCCTGCTGAATGTCGAACACTCGACCGTGCAACTCGCGAATCACCCTGGCTAAGTTGTCACCGGCGCCGACGGCCAAATTTCGCGTCGCTAAGTTGCCCGGGTCCAGCATCACCTCATGGATCGAATTGAAGAATCCAGTAAGCGCACTGCTAAGATCAACCTCCGATAATTCATTGAGAATTCCCTCGATTTCCCGATAGACTTCCTCTTGCACCTCCGCATTGGCTCGATCGCCTTTCGCCCCCACGAGCCGCTCCAGGACAAAGCTGTCGATCTTCTGCACGATGCTATCGACCAGCACGCCCGTGCCGAGGATCAGGCTACCGTGGCGCTGGACCGGCGCCGGGACATAAATTGCCTCCTGGCGCACGTAACCCGGCGTATTGGCGTTGGCAATGTTGTTGCCCACCACCTGCAGGCCGATTTGCATCGCCCGCAGCGTGTTGCCGCCCATCTGGATCGAGCCGAAAAGACTCATGCGCTACCGCTGCCGGAGAAAAGAAGAGTGGAGTAGAGGAGCGGTGGAGTAGTGGAGTAGTGGAGTAAAAAGCGGCTACTCCACTACTCCTCTACTCCACTGCTCCTCTTCCGCTAAACGGCCCGATCGACCAGCGTCCCGCTCGGCGCGCGGTCGGAGCCCTTACCATATGTCGGCCGCGACCGGCCTCCGGTAGCAATAATCTCGATCATCTGAGATAGATGCAGCAGCGTGCGCTGCACCAGCACCCAGTTGGTGAGGCTTTGGTGCTGCAAAAGACGCGAGCGATCGGCCGCCTCGCGGATCACCGCTTGCACTCGGTCGCGGCTTTCGCCCGGCAGGCGGTCGCTGAGCGAGCGGATGCTATCAGTCGGCAGCCCGTCGGCGCCGGCACGCTCCAATAACTGCTGGCGCCGATTGTGGCACGCTTGCAGGCGATCGAGCAGCTGCTGCTCGCGGCCCGCCATCGCGCCGAGCGCCTCAAGGTCGCTCGTCGCCAGCATCTGCCGCTTTTCACTCAGCACGGCCAGCAACCCGCTCTGCACGTCCGCCAATTCGGTCAGCAGTGCGCCGATCTCCGATTCCCAATTATCGTTCATCGTTCGTCATACTCGCCGCAGGTCGCGTAGTTCGTCCAGTGTGGGTGTCCGTTCAGCGCTTGCGCCCGATGAGTCGAATTGCGGAAACTGCCGCTCGAACATCGGCTCGGCGAAACGCGCCGCGCTGGCTTCGGTCAGATGCTCGGCCAGTTTCTGGTCAAGCTGACCTTGAAAAACCTCTTCCGCCCGCCCGCCGTGGAAGTACGCCGGCTTGCCCACGGTGGCCCGCATCGCCTTCATCATTTGCCCAAAAAACGACTCACCCACAAACTGAGTAAACCGCTCGCGCAGCTCGTCCGTTGCTTGCGTCTTCGCGTCGGCGGTAAGATGGCGCGGCGGCAGCGTCACCGGGAGCTGTAACGATGCCGCCGCGTTGTGACCGCTTATTTTCATAGCCCTCTACCTTCCACTCTCCGCGTTCCGCCTTCCGCCTTCCGCGTTCCGCCTTACTCAATAATCAGCCGCCCGTGCAGTTTGCCGTTCCGCTCAATGCCGCGGATAATATCGATCACATCCGACGTCGGCACCTTGAGCGAGTTGAGCTGCGTCACGAGCTGTTCCAGCTTGGGAGTGTTCGTTTGGTCGACGTCAATGGATGCGAACGCGGGCGCCGCCGTCGTCTCCACCACCACGTTCTTGTGCGACACAACCACGTCGCCGATCTCCACCTCGCCGCTAATCACGATCGTACCGGCCCGCGGATTGATCACCACCCGCGCTTCCGGCTCCGGCTCGGCAATCCGGGTTTCGAGAATGTCGGACGCGAAGCCGACGGGATCCTTCATCCACGTTTCCGGGATGCGGATGATAATATTGGCCGCATCGACCGCTCGCACCATGTCTTGGACCGTGCGTGAATCGGTCGCTTCGTAATTCGCCATCCGCTCGTAAACGAGCTGAGCGATTTCCGCGGCCGTTTGGAAGTTGGCGTGGTTTTTGTCCAACACGAGCGTGATCTTGCCGTCGCGGACAAACGGCGTAAAAATGTCTGTCTCCATCTGGCAGCCGCCGTGCACGACTCCGACCATCGGCTGGGCCGGATCGTCGATCGTCACTTGTCCCTGGCACAACGCAAAGACGCGCGGGTCCTGCGTGTTCGGTCCCTGTAGCGACGCAAACGCTAGCCGCCCGCCGACGAGGCTCTTACCATTCAGCCCGCTGACATAACAATCGATGCGATCGCCGCGCCGAGCCCCCGTCGCCGGCACCGTCGCGGTGACCATGACCAAGGCGGCGTTTTTCATTTTCCGCAATTCGTCCAGTCCGCTCTGCTGGCCGTTGATCGCCAGTGGATTTCCCAATATCTCCATCGCCCGGGCGACTGCCCGCATGGTGGGGCCGTCGTTCGCCTCGCCCGTGCCATTGAGGCCCACGACCAGTCCCAAGCCGTAAAGCACGTTTTCTTCCTGCCCCTTCACCCGGCAAATGTTCTTCAACCGCGTCGTGGCCGCCACGGGTGCGGACAACACCGCCATCGCACAGCATGCAATCAGAAACTTCCTGACCATTACTTTCTCACTTACTCACTGAGTCAAATACTCACGTACTCACCGCACCCTAAAACGGCTTCCACTTGTCATACCATCGCGTGAACCAGCCCCGCGTGTAAGCGTCATTGACGAAGCCCCGCTCCCGCTTTTCGATCCGCAGCTCGGCCACTTCATCGCTGCGAACCGTGCGGTCGGGCCCGATCGATTGGCGGCGCACCACGCCTGTGAGCGACTGCATCCACACTTCTTCGTTGATGCGGATCTCGCGGCGGGCCTCCAGCACCAGATTGCCGTTGGGCCGGATGTCGACCACCGCCGCCGCGATCCGAAACGTCAACGAGTCGCGCAGCTCCATTTCCGACTCGGTGCGGTACTGGCTCGACAGCGAGCCGTTGACCCGCGGATTGCCGCGACTCTGCTGGGCGGGAAAGATGTCCTTGCCGTCGAACTTCAGCCAGTCGGCCAGCACGGCGTTGATGCTGGCCGTTTTCCGGGCCTCCGCGTCGCCTTCGCTGATCATGCTCGAGCGGTAGTCTACAAGCACCGTAACGATGTCGTTGATTTGCAGCTCGCGATACTCCGCCTCTGGCGGCAGCTTGCGGTAGATAAAGGAGCTGTTTTCCAACTTGAGGTGTCCCTCTTGTTGTGCGGGCGGCGCCAGCAACAAACTTGCATCCTGCGCTTTAGCAGCCACATTCAGCAGACATCCATGAAGCAATATGCTCGGCAGCCAATAAAGCTGCAGATTTCTCACGCCAAGGCGCCAAGGCGCAAAGGCTCTTCTATCAATGAAGGACTGAAATAACATGCTGACAAATCCAAAGTGATTTGTATTGTTCTTTGCGCCTTCGCGCCTTCGCGTGAGACTCATTTCGTGCCCAGCGGTCGTCGGGCCATTTCAATTGCGTCGGCCAGCTCAGCTTTGTCCGGGCGGGCTTCGGCGTACACCGCCGCCTCGCGCGGGCCGACGACGCGCACGTCGAACCGCTCGCGGGTTTCCAGCGACTCGACTTGAATCAGGTCGCCCCGCGCCCCCTCTTCACGAGCACGGGCTGTGGTCCGCACGCGAATTCCGCCGGCGTGCGAAGAAATCGTAATCACCTCGCCGCGCTTCACCAGCACGGGTGCCTGCACCTGGTCGCTGAATACCACTTGCCCTGCCTGAATCGCCTGGCAGGCTTCCATGCCGATCAGCTTTTCGGTGGAGTCCACAGCCGCACGACGCTCTGTGGCTTTCGGAAGGTAATCGACGCTTCGCAGTTCGAGTTGCGCCGCCGTGATGACGTCTCCGCGCCGGATGGGCTGCACGGCCACGACGACCGGCGTCGATGCGACAGTAACCTCCGCGTAGACCGGCACCTGCACGGCACCTTCGGGCGTGTTGAAACCGACGACAAACCGTTGCCGGCCCGTCCACGGCGGGCTGCCGCCCTGGCACAGCGGCGGCGATATGGCCGCATCCATTAGCCTAAGGTGCCGCTCCGCCACGTCGCAGCTAATCCGCCACGAGGCAGGCTCATTGCCCTTCGTCTTCAAATAGTCCACGATGACCCGGCTTAGCTCAGCGCGTAATTCCTCGGCCCGCGGCGTATCGAGCGCCTTCATCGCACTGCCGCCCGCCTCGCCAGCTAGAATGGCCGCATGGCGATTCGTGGCAGCCGCAGGCGCGCTGGCCGACTCCGTCCTTTTCCAACCATCGCGCTGGGCGGTGATTTCGACCTGGGCGGCGCCGCCGAATCGCACTTCCTGCAAATCGACGCCCTGGGCGGCGAGCAAATCTGCCAGTTCCCGCTTCTGCAAAAATCGCTGCGTCCCGAAGGCCGGCGCCGGCATCAGCGGCAACGCGGCCAACCGGCCCCGTTCGTCCTCGGTCGCGACAATCTCCGCCACATCCGCCAGCCGCACCACCGAGCTGCTGAGAAATACCCGCTCACGCAGGCAAACCTCCATCGCCGCGCGCGCCGTCGAACAAATGGCCAGCATCAAGACTGCCGCACCGGCCAAGTTGATAATCACATGTTTCATGTTGCAAACAATAGTTGAACCACAACGACACAAAGGACACAACGATAAAGGACAATCTTTAAAAGCGATGTCACGATTGCTTTGAGTCCTTCGTGTCGTCGTGGTGAATATTATTGTCCGCTACCCCAGCCGCCGCAGGTTCGCGACGATTTGCATGACCTGGTCGCCCGCTTGCACGACCTGCGAGTTGAGCTCAAACGCTCGCTGTGTCGTGATAAGATCGATCAGCTCAGTGACCGGCTCGACGTTGGACGCCTCCAAAAACCCCTGGCGGACGTTGCCGAATCCTTGCTCAGCCGGGTTGCCAACTTGCTCGTCGCCCGAGGCATCCGTCTTCTCGTAGAGGTTGTCGCCAAGCTTTAACAATCCGTCGGGGTTCACAAACTTGGCCAGCTGCAATTGGGCCACCGACTGCAGATTGGGGGAAGCCTGCGTGCGGATTTGCACTTGGCCATCGGATGTGATCACGATGTCCGTGGCCTCCGGCGGGATCGTGACGTTCGGCTCCAGGATGTAGCCGTTGTTGGCCGAGCCGAGGACCACTTGCCCGTTGGCGTTAATGCCGAAGTTGCCGGCCCGCGTGTAATAAAATCCGCCGTTGGGGTTGGTGACCTGAAAGAACCCGTCGCCTTCGATCGCGAGGTCGAGCTGATTGTTGGTGGTCTCAAACGCGCCCTGTGTGTGGTTCGATTGGGTACTGGAGACCCGCGTGCCCAAGCCCACTTCGATGCCGGTCGACGTGCGGTTGCCGTCGCCATCTTCAGCGCCCGGCATGCGATACTGCCGATAAAACACGTCCTCAAAATTCGCCCGGTCCTTCTTGAAGCCGGTCGTATTGATGTTCGCCATGTTGTTGGCGATCACATCGAGCTTCGTCTCCAGGGCTTCCATGCCCGTAGCGGCGGTGTAAAGGCTTTGAACTGTCATCGGTTACGCTCCGTCCTTAGCGGACTCATTCCCTGAAGTTTCGAACTAAACCACAAAGGCACAAAGGACACGAAGGCAAAAATCAAAAAGAATTCAGTTCTTTGTGTCCTTTGTGCCTTCGTGGTTGAAAATCTGGTATGAAGTGCCCTCACGCAACTCAGCTCTGTAGTACGCGGCTAATCAGCGACCCCAGCATCGTGTCCTGGTTTTGGATCATCCGGGTATTCGCTTCGAACGCCCGCGTGGTTTCGATCATCGCCATCATTTGCCGGACGGGGTTCGCGCCCGACATTTCCAGATAACCTTGCCGGACGTTTCGTTCCGCGAGCGCCAGCGGCCTCACCGCCCCATGCGGCTGGAACAGGTTGTTTCCCACTTTCAGCAGTTCGTTGAGCGATTCCGGCTGCGACATACCCAGCGCGTAGATCGCGCCGGCCTGCGAAATGAATCCATCGGGCGAAATGGACCACGGTTGCTCGGGCGAAAGCACAATCTCATTCCCCGTCTGGTCGAGTACGGAGCGATGGCCATTTTGCGTCACCAGCCGGCCTTGCGCGTCGAGCGCGAAGTTGCCGGCGCGGGTCAGGTATTGCTGCCCATCATCGCCGCGGATATGGAAGAATCCGTCGCCATTGATGGCCAGATCGAGATCATTGCCCGTGCGCTTCAATTGGCCGGTTGCATGATCGGTCTGGACGTCGATCAACTTCACGCCGCCGCCGAGGTCGTTGATCGAGCCGTCGCCGGCTTCCGCCTGGCCTTGCTGAATCGCCTCGGCAAAACGGGCCTGAAACGTCGCCACATCCTGCTTGAAGCCGGCCGTGTCGACGTTCGCCAGATTATTGGCGATGACTTCCAGCCGCTGGGCCTGCGCGGCGGCCCCTTCGGCCGAGATGTACATTCCGTACGGCATGAGACAAGGAATCGCAGGTGCGCCCCCCTGCGTTCGGCCGCCTGCCAAGCAACGCCCGTGCCGAACGAATAACAACAAGCCAAACCCGCGACGCAAGTCGTTGCCTGCTTTGCCGAACCAATCGAACCGAGCACAACTGAACAGGTCCAGCTAGCGATTGCACTAGCGGGTGCATTCGGCGAAACTTGCCGAAGCCGCTCCAGCGGGACCGGCAGTTTTTGCGGCTTATGTGACAGAGGACCAGGTGATGCGCAGGATTCTCATGTGGATACTGTACGCCCTCGGCGCGATTGTGGCCGTCGTCATCCTGTTCGTGGTGTACACGGTGATTCAATTCGCCCGTTTGCCTGATCCCGCCGCAGCCGCCGCCGAACCGACGGCAGCCAGCGAGGAGGAGCTGGATGGTGCCCGGAACCTAGCGGAGATTTTGGAGCCGATTCGCCGCGAAAAGAAATTGCCCGCCCTGGCAGCAGCCGTCGTTAAAGATGGCCGCACAGTCGCGTTGGGTGCCGTGGGCGTGCGGCGCGCCGGCGGAACCGAGCGCGTGGGCGTGAACGACCGCTTTCATATCGGCTCATGCACCAAGTCGATGACGGCCACGTTGTCCGCGATTCTGGTGCAGCAAGGGAAACTCAAGTGGGGCAGCACGATCGGCGAGGTGTTTGCGGATCAGGCCGACAAGATCCTGCCCGCTTATCATGACGTCACGCTCGAGCAGCTCTTGATGCACCGCTCCGGCATCAAGGACGGCGCGACCACTTCGACAGTGTGGAAAAAGATATGGAGCTTGAAAGGACCGATGCTCGAACAACGGCGGGAGTTCGTCGAGCTGGTCCTCGCCGAAAAGCCGGCCGCCGCCCGCGGCGCGAAATTCATCTATTCGAATTACGGCTACACCATCGCCGGCGCGATGTGCGAGCGAGTCACCGACAAGACCTGGGAAGACCTCATGCGCGAGGAGCTGTTTACGCCACTGGGCATGACCACCGCCGGGTTCGGCCCGCCCGGCGACGCGAACACCGTGGATCAACCGTTCGGACACCATATTGGTGTATTTTCCTCCTGGAAACCCATGCCGCCGGGCCGGCAAGCCGACAACCCGGCCGTCATCGGGCCCGCCGGCACCGTGCACTGCTCCTTGGCCGACTGGGCCAAGTATGCCGCGTTCCATGTGCGCGGTGCACGCGGCGAAGAGCAGCGACTACCGGCCGAAGTGTTCCGCAAACTGCACACGCCGTTTCCCGACGATGCCGAGGCCTACGCCTACGGGTGGGTCGTCAGCGAACGCGACTGGGCCGGCGGCAAAGCGCTCATGCACGCGGGCAGCAACACGATGTGGATGGCCGTCATCTGGCTGGCCCCGGCGCGCAATAGCGCGTATCTGGCCGCCACCAACGTCGCGGGCGCCACGGCCTTCCCCGCCTGCGACGCGGCCATCGGCAAATTGATCGAGCTGTCTTCCCTGCCGTAACGATTCCCGTCGGACTGGTCGCTTCAGCGACCAGTCAAGCACCCCGGCTCGATCACCCGTACCCCAGCCCGCGCAGATCGCGCTCCGAAAGCCCGACATGATGCCCATATTCATGCAGAATCGTGCGGCGAATTTGCGTCCGCAGCTCGGCCTCGTCGATGCGGCCATCACGATTGCGCGACTGGCTGAGAATGCCGAGCCGATAAATATGGATCACATCCGACGGCACGCCCCAATGATCGACGCTCCGCTTGATCAGCGGAATGCCCGTGTACAGGCCGCATAAATGGGACCGGTGCCGCACTCGCATCCGCCGCATCACCTCGCGCGACGGATAATCCTCAACCACCAGCGGCACCTCATTCATGAAGTCCCGCACCTGCTGCGGCAGCTCCGGCAGAACACGCTCGAGCTGCTCATCGAATAGTTTGCGAAATTCCGGTTTCATCACATTCCCTCGTTCCCACGTGGGAACAAGACTTAGCTTTTTCGAGCTGCCGCAATCAATTCTCCGGCACCTTGACCGAGAAGGCTGTCGGCTACTTGGCGGCCAAGCGTTTGAGCGTCTTCTACCGTGGCCGAACCATTGGCGGAAAGCCGCTGCGCGCCGTCGGCACTCAGCACCAAGGCCGATAAATGCAGCACGCCGTTTTCCACTCGGCCCCACGCGCCCACGGGCGCCATGCAGCCGCCGCGCAAGTGGGCCAACAGCGCTCGCTCCGCCGTCACGCCGGCGCGCGTGACCGGATCCTCCAGCGGCGCGAGCGCCGACAGCGTCTGTGCATCGTCCGCTCGGCACTCGATCGCCAGCGCCCCCTGCCCCACGGCGGGCAGCATTACCTCGAATGGCAATATTTGCGTCGCGCGATCCGCCAGCCCCAGCCTTCGCAGTCCCGCCTCGGCCAGCACAATCGCGTCGAACTGGCCCTCGTCCAACTTGCGGAGCCGCGTATCGACATTGCCGCGAATATCAAGCGTCTGCAAATCCGGCCGCACGTGCCGCAATTGCGCCTGCCGACGAAGGCTCCCCGTGCCGACGCGCGCACCGATTGGAAGCAAGGAGCGAGGAGCGAGGAGCGAGGAGCGGGGAATGGGGAGTGGGGAGTGGGGAGTGGGGAGTGAGGAGTGAAATAGACCTTCCTGGTCCTCGCGCCTCGCGCCTCGCTCCTCGCTCCTCGCGCTCATCACCAGCACATCGGCCGCGCTCTCCCGCGGCGGCACGGCGGCCAGCGTTAAACCATCCACTGGCTCAGTCGGCAGGTCCTTGAGACTGTGAACGCCCAAATCCACGTCGCCTGCCAACAGCGCCCGCTGGATCTCCTTCGCAAAGACGCCGCGCGTGCCGATCTCCTCGATCGCCGCGGCGCGCTCCACGTCGCCGCGCGTTGCGATCTCAATAAGCTCGACCGTCTCGCCGAGCCGCCGCAGCTGATCGGCGACCCATTCGGCCTGCCACCGGGCGAGTTGGCTGCCGCGCGTGCCCAACCGCAGAGAGCGCCGGTTTGCCGCAGCGTTGGCCATCGTACTTCACCGCGCCATATCCAACGACGGCTGTGGCTGACGCTCCACGTCTTTCTGCGGCACGCCGATGATCGGCGGCGGAATCACCACGCCGCAGCTGACTACGAATTGAATGGCCTGGTCGATCGAGATGGCCAGCTCCACGACCTCGCTCTTTTTCACCGTAAGCACAAAGCCCGTGAACGGCATCGGCGAGGTCGGCACGAATACGGTAATCACCGGCTCCTTCGCCGCCCCGCGGATGTCCCACATTCCCTCGCCCGTGGCGAAGCAGACGGTCCAAATCCCCTTGCGCGGATATTCGATCGCTACTACACGCGTGAAATGGATATCGCTTTCCGTGAACAGGAAATCGGTGACTTGCTTCACCGAGCCATACACGTTCCGTACCAGCGGCACTCGATGAATAATGCGTTCCAATTGCGTCCAGAAGAATCGCCCCACGCCGGCCGCCAGAAACTTGCCCAGCGAGTACAAAACCAACAAGAACAGGCATAAAAAGATCGGCACCACAAATCGCCGCGGCAACCATTTGTGGTTTACATACCACTTGTAGATGTCTTTCGCGTTGCGCGGCATTGGGTCTCTGCCCACGCCGTCGTCGACGAACTCATGTACTTCGAGTGGAATGAATTTGCCGTCCGCCGTGCGGACAAGGATTTTGTCCTCGATCGTCACCGTGCCCTTGGATGAGACAATGTGCGGCTTGCCGTCGATGATCACCTTGTCGGCGGCGCCCCGACGGACATCGACGTTGCTCGGCGTGCGGATATCGGCCAGGTACTCGACCATCACGTAGCGGGTGGCGTCCTCCAACGGCTCCAGCAAGTACACGGCCACTGTGTTGGCGACCCAGAGAAAGATGACGATCGTTAACAGCGGGGGCAGCAAGATGCCCAAGCCGCGCAGCACGGCGCGGCGGAACGGCCCCATTCGCGTGGGCGCCCCAAGTTCCGCAGGTAATTCATTTGGTCTCATCAAATTCTCTCTTCAAAATAAACCACCACGGCACAAAGAGCACAAAGTCCAGAAGTGCGTCCCCAACCGTCCGTCGTGTTCTTCGTGTCGTCGTGGTGAAAACTCTTATCCAATTGCCCGCCCTGCGACGGCCACCGTGACCCGCTCGGCTCCCGCGCTGCGCAAGGCTCGGGCCGCTTCGCTGCACGTCGCCCCCGTAGTAAGGATATCGTCCACCACGAGCACGTGCGCCTTCCTTAAATGATAGCCCGCTCGCACAGAAAAGGCTCGCCGCACGTTTTCCCAGCGTTGCGGCGGGGTTAGCTCGGCTTGCCGCACCGTGTGGCGTGGGCGTCGCAACAGTCCTTCCGCCAGCGGAATGCCGAGCCGACGCGACAAGACCTCGGCCAAAACGGCGGCCGAGTTCGTGCGGTGCACGATGCGACGCCGCCAATGAAGCGGTATCGGCACGATCACGTCGGCTTTTCGCGCCGCCAGCCGCTCGCCGCGCTGTCGCCAGAGAAGCTCTCCCATCGCCAACGACAACGCGTCGCCCTCGGATCGCTTCATCCTCAGCACCAGTTCGCGGAATAGGTCCATATAAAGTCCCGCGGCAATTGTTTCATCGAACCACAGCTTTCGACCGCCGCACCGATAGCAGCCGCCGGTTTCCGCAGCCGTGCTCAAACGAGGCAACGGACCACCGCATCGCCGACACGTCGGCTCGGCGAGGAAGGCCAGTTGGTCGTAGCACGCGCCGCAGAAGGCCACGTCGAAGGTGTCCGGCTCATCGGCATTCAACTCGGCGTGGCAACTGACGCAGGCCCGCGGGAACACCAGCTCCACGGTCGCACGACGCCACGCCACAGCCGCTGATCGTCCCGCCAAAGCGCTCGATTGCGCCGCGGCCGCCGACCAGCGGGCAGCGCCCGCCGCCATGCGCGTCAGCTTGGCTCTTCCCTGGTGCCAGAAAGCGTGGTGATAACCGGCCATACGTACGCCGTCCGTTGATCCGGCCGCTGGTGCAAATTGCTAGCACGCGCATTATAGCGGCCCGCATCGCCCTCGCCCTACCCGTATTGACCCATGGGAAATCCCCGCGTTACCCTGGCACGCCTTACCGGCGACCCATTGGGTCGCGGCTAGAATTTGGTCCTCCGTGTGTCGCTCCTCGCTCCTCGCCGCTCGCTCCTCCCCATGCCCACCATCATCGACCGCTATCTGCTGCGACAGTTCGTTCAGGTGCTGGTGATTTGCTTCCTGAGTCTCATCGGGCTATACATCGTGATCGACGCCTTCGGCCACCTCGACCACTTTGTCGACTATGCCGAAAAGAATGGCGGCCTCTTGGCGACGATGGCCACCTACTATGCCTATCGGGCGATCATGTTCTTCGACCGCACCAGCGGAGTGCTCACGCTCGTGGCTGTCATGTTCACGGTCACGTGGATTCAGCGGCACCAAGAAATGACCGCCCTGCTCGCGGCCGGCATCACGCGCTCGCGCGTGCTGCGGCCTGTGCTCGTGGCGGCGATTGGCGTAAGCCTCGCAGCCGCCGCTAATCGCGAAATCATCATGCCTGCCATCCGCCACCAGCTTGCCCTCGATTCCAAGAACCTTGGCGGCGAGCAGGAAGCCCTCATGCAATCGCGCTTCGACAGTCAGACCGACATCCTGCTCGGCGGAGAGAAGATCATCCCAGCCGAGCAAAAAATACGCACCCCCAATTTCGTGCTTCCGCGCCAGCTCGATCAATACGGCAAGCAGGTCACGGCCCGCGAAGCCCGCTACCTGCCCGCCAAAGGCGACTTGCCCAGCGGCTATTTGCTCAGCGGCGTCACAGCGCCCAAAGCTCTGCTCAGGCAACCCGCGCTGCTTTTGGAAGGCAAACCGGTCATCATGACGCCGATTGGCAACGATTGGCTCCAGCGCGATCAGTTGTTCGTCGTCAGCGGCGTGTCGTTCGAATTCCTCTCCGCCGGCGCCACGTGGCGCGACTTCGCCTCCACGCGCGAAATGATCCACGAGCTCCGCAGCCCCAGCACCGATATCGGCGCCGACGTCCGCGTCGCCATCCATACTCGCTTCCTCCAGCCGTTTCTGGATACAACGCTGCTCTTCCTCGGCCTGCCGTTTGTGGTCACGCGGACCAGTCGCAACCCGTTCCTCGCCATTGGCCTGTGCCTGGCGGTCGTGACGGTGTTCATGCTCGTCGTGCTCGGCTGCCAGTCGCTGGGCTCCGGCGGATGGCTCGCCGCCCCGCTAGCCGCCTGGCTGCCGCTCATCATCTTCGCGCCGCTGGCCGCCGCCATGAGCGACGCCCTGCAGCAATAACGCGTCAAACCGTATGATTGAAGCCCGCAGCGCAAGCAAGGGATGGCTCCGTTTGCGTCCGATCGGGCGGTGCTATACGCTTGCTTGCGCCGCGGGCCCCGATCTTGGCGTCGCCATCCGCTCCTCCCGCAGCACGCGCACATATTCGGCCCCGATCAGAATCACCAGCGCCCCGTAGTACGCCCACAGCATCACGGCCAGGAACGACCCGATCACGCCGTAAGCGGTCGGGTAATTCAGCCGCAGCAAGTAGGCCGCCAGCGCTTGCCGCCCGGCTTCCCACAAGATCGCCGTGAAAATACCCCCGCGCAGCGCCTCGCTCCAGCGAATGTAGGGCTTCGGCAATACGCGGTAAATTATCGCGAATGCCAGTAGATTGAGCACCAGGTTGATCGACGCGCTCGACACCCACTCGACCCACGGCCCAAGTCGATCGCCCGGCTCGACAATGCGCAGCGCCGCCGACAAGATCATCGACGAAATCATCACCAGAAAGATGAACGCGCCAACGCCTAGCAGCATTCCCAAGGCTTTCACGCGCTTGAACAACAACTGGCCGAACCAATGCTGCCAGCTTTCATGCGGATCCATTGGCATCTTGAAGATGCGGTCCAACGCCGCATCGAGCTGGGCGAAAATCGCGATCGCAGAAATTACCAGCACGACAAACCCGATCGGCCCTCCCGTGCTGGCCCGCTCGCTGACCATTTTCAGCATCCGCCCGATCTGGTTCGCCAGGTCGGGCGAGATCTGCTGCTCGATCGCCGCCAAGAGCTCCTGCTGAGCGGCCTGCCCGAAGTCGGTCCATTCGAGCAACCATCCCAGCCCCGCCATCAGCACCAATAACAACGGAAAGAACGACAACGCCACGTAATAAGCGATCGCCGCCGCTGACAGCGTCCCTTCGTGCTCCTGAAAACCCTGGTACGCGGCCCATAGCCGCCAACCAATCTTCCGTAGTAAACTCATGGCGTCATTGTGAATCTCATGTACCGCTCCATCAACCGACAACTGACCACGAACCACTGACAACTTCCATGAAAACCGCCATCATCACCACCCCGCACGGCGACATCCGCCTCAAGCTCCACGACGACAAGGCGCCCAAAACCGTCGCCAACTTCGAGAAGCTCGCCAGCAGCGGCTTCTACGACGGCCTCACCTTTCATCGCGTCATCGCCGACTTCATGATCCAAGGCGGCTGTCCGCAGGGAACCGGCACCGGCGGCCCTGGCTACATTTTCGGCGACGAGTTCCACAAGGACCTCAAGCACAGCGGTCCCGGCATGCTGTCGATGGCAAATTCCGGACCGAATTCCAACGGCTCGCAGTTCTTCATCACCCACATTGCCACGCCCTGGCTCGACGGCAAGCACTCCGTCTTCGGCCAGGTCATCGACGACACGCAAAAAGTCGTCGACGCAGTCCGCCAGGGCGACAAAATGGAAAAAGTCGTCGTCCGCGATGAGTAAATTGACATCCGGCATTTGTCTCTGCGCCGCGCTGACCACCGCTTGCGTCTTCGCGACCTCTCCCGACCCCGCACGCTTCGACGCCGAAATCCGCGCCTTCGAATCCTGGGACCGACAAAACGCCGTCCCCCCCGACGCCATCCTCTTCGTCGGCAGCTCCAGCATCCGCATGTGGCAATCGGCCGAAACCTTTCCAAACCTCCCGGTCATCAACCGCGGCTTCGGGGGCTCGCACATCAGCGACGTCAATCACTTCGCCGACCGCATCGTGTTGAAATACGCGCCGCGCACGATCGTCTTTTACGCCGGTGACAACGACATTGCCGCCGGCAAGTCGCCGCAACAGGTCGTGAGCGATTTCCAGAAATTCGCCAAGCTCGTCCACGACCGCCTGCCCGATACGCGCATCATTTACCTGCCGATCAAACCCAGCCCCTCCCGCTGGCACCTCTGGCCGCAAATGCAAGCGGCCAACGCCCTCGTGCAAGAACTCATACACTCCGACGAAATGCTGCTCTACATCGACACGGCCACGCCAATGCTCGGCCCCGACGGCCAGCCGCGCAAAGCGCTCTTCCTCGACGACGACCTGCACATGAACGCTGAGGGCTATCGCGTCTGGACCGAAATCCTCGCGCCGCACCTGAAAACGCCCTCGTCCGCATTGTCGCCACGTTGATTTTCACTCTCGGCTTGGCCTACCGCTTGCGTCGTCGCGACCTCCGGCTTAACGCCGTTGCGCGCCGTTAGTAATCGCCGACCAGGCATTGCGATATTTCTTGAATGCCTGCCGACCTGTTTTGGTCAGTCGATATTCAGTGCGAACCTTGCGGTCGACGATCTCCTTCGTCTCGTCCACGTAACCTGCATCGACGAGTTTGCGCATATGCGTCGACAGATTGCCGCGTGTCAGTCCTGTGGTCGCCAACAGGAAGTTGAAATTGGCAACCTGGCACTCATTCAATACCGAGACCACGACGAGCCGGCCCGCCTCATGAATGACCGGATCCAGTCGAGCATCGAGCGATTGGTCAGCAGTCACGGCGCGTCCTCCTCGAATTGATCGCTGCTCGCGCGGGAGCTGGCCAATTTCTCGAATTGACGCAGGCGAGCATACAGCAGCAGGCCCATCAACAACCATCCGCCGCCGAATACAAACGCGATAGCGTGACCCGTGGCGAGCCAGAACAGCCCGCCACAAACGAACCATGCCAAAGCAAGAAGCTGTTCCGGCATCGCCAAATTGAACGCGAGAGAGACGGTATAGATAGCCATGTGGACGAAGCCATAGGCCATGATCCAAAACAAGGCCGTCTCAATCGTCACACCGAAAAGATACGCTCCCACGATGAGCGCTCCGAGAACCAGGAGCGCGCCAAATTGCAAGCGGGCCTTGGTCGTCGGATCGAGCCCAGGCCAGTCAGCCGGTGCAGCAAGCGATGGATTGCCGGCGCGCGCCCACAATCCCTGTTTGCGTGCTCGCCATTCTCCCAAGGCGATCGCAGCGAATGCCAAAGCGCCCCCACCCGCGATAACGCCGAGTGCCAAACCCCGTTCCAATTCCAGGTATTGCACCATGGCCGCGACAAGAATCCAACAACCCGCGGCCACCAGCGGCAGGCCAAGCCGAGCGTGCAAGAGCTGCCTCGCCGTAAGGACGACTTTCGTCGCATCGCGCGGGCCGGCGAACGTAGCGTGCTGTATTCGGTCCATGTTTCGCCTCCTTTGTTACAGACTAGTTTGTACTACAAACAAGTTTATAAAGGAAACTAGCGGCCGTCAAGGGCACGGCGAAAAATCGTGTCTATCCGCCCTCGCCGCGTCCCCATCGCGACGATCACAGGGTTCGACATGATTCGAGTTCGACGACCGCGACCGCCTTCAACGCCCGATATCTCGACGGGATTCAAATATGTCAGCCCAGGGTTGGTCGCGCCCCCGCGACCTGTGCCGGGGGTAAACATTCCTGCGACATTCCGGGAACCCGGAAAGAGTTCGATACGTCGACAGCGCAACCCGCGAACCCTTGCCAAAAGTCAGGCGTTACTTCGCAACAGTGATCGGAGGCGGGTCGATGAACCGCTCGACTCCAACCGCTTCGTAGATCTCGGCCGGAAAATAGACGCGGCCCCCTTTCATCACCAGACTCACGCGCCGGATGTCTGAAATATCGGTGGTGGGATCTCCATCGACCAGAATCAGGTCGGCGAATCGATGTGGCTCAACCGCGCCCAGCGAATCGAGCGTGCCTGTATACTTCGCGCCGTTGTGGGTTGCAATCCGCAAGACGTCGGCCGCCGGGATTCCGGCCTTCGCGTAGAGCTCGAGCTCCCGATGCAAGGTAAACCCCGCGATGTCGTCGGTGCCGGCGACCAGCGGAACGCCCTCGCGGTGAAGCAGCCCGATGAAGTCCACCATCTTGGCGTACGAAGCGCGCCAAGTTTCTGCGTTGCTCGCGTTGAGATCCATCGAGTTGACCATCCACTGGCGTCGCAGCGCGACGGGCATGTGTGCTTCCACAGCCTCGTAGGTGGGATTGGGCTCGCCTTGCATCTGCGTAAACATCGGTTCAAAAATGGCAACGGTCGCGTCGATCGTCACGTCGCGATCTTTCAGCGCGGCGATGAACCGCCGCACATCTTCCGAGTTGAGATCCAGTCGGTAAATATTGGACGCCACGAGCGTGAACCGCGCCAAAGTGCGGGTATCGTCCTTCGGGCCGACGACGAAGTTCAGCAGCACCTGATTGATATGTTGAATCTCGTCATATCCGGCAGCCACCGCTTCCTCGGCTTTCATAAAGGCTGGGATGTGGCCGCTGACGCGCATTCCGCGCGCGTGTGCATGGGCGGCGACCGGCTCAACCCATTGGGGATGAAATGAGTTGTAGATCTTGATTTGGCCAAAGCCGCGTTGAGCGTACCAATCGACCGCGTCCTTTGCCTCTTGGAGATTGTCGACGACGATCCCCGTCCGGGCCGAGAAAGGGCTGTGGCCCTCAATAAAGCCGGCGGGAAGAATTCGCGGCCCCACGATTTCTTCGGCCTCGATCCGCGTCATCAACTTGGCCAGAACGGAATTGTCGTTGCCCATGTCGCGCGACGACGTGACGCCCCCGGCAATCTGCAGCAAGCAATTCCACGGACCCTCGTGGGAGTGCATGTCAAACAGCCCCGGCATCAATGTTTGCCCGGCCCCGTCAACCGACGCGCCGCCTTCTTGTGCCTTCGATCCTGCCGGGTAAATCGCTGCGATCCGACCACGCGCGACATATACGTCCACAGGCTCGGAGCGCCTTCCCGAAGAAGAGTCGAAGACCCGCACATTTCGAAATACGAACGGCTCTGGGAATCGATGCGCCACGCGCTTGGCGATCGCCGCCAGCAACTTGTTCTCTGCTTCAATCTGCAACTTCTCAAGCGTATCAGCCTGCGACTCGCTGCCAGCCAGAATGATTTGCATGTCCCCCGGCTCGATGTAAGCAACGAACCGCATCGCAACGTCGCTCGTGAGCCAGATTAATTCGGGGTGCGTTGATAGGCCATGAAGTGCATACAGCGAGGCGGAAAGACTTTCGTCGCCCGAATTAAGCGTCGTTTCCTCCAACTTCTCCACCGACAGCGTGCCCCCCGGCAAGGCCGACAAAGTGCGCGACGGCGAACGCAGTACGGCACGCGCGAGGATCGCCATCGATTCGGGGGAACACTCCGAGAGAATCGACTCCGGCACATAGACGGCCGGTTGCTTATGCACGATGACGCCGCGCCCGGCGAGCGTTCGCCAGGAACTTCGCTCGCCGCTGCGCGTAAAACTTTCCTCAATGGGCGCCCCGAACGTCGACTTACCCCGAGCGCTGTACGAAATCTGCGTGCCGTCGGCAGCAAGCGCCGTCTTTTCGCGCAAGTCGGGCCCCCGGCCGTTATCTCGGTACGTAAAGTCGACGACAATTCGACCATCGGCGTCCACCGTCGTCGTCTGTGTGCCGCCGGTCTTGCCGGAGAAGACGACGCTGTGCCGCCAAACTTCATCGGCGCCCGCAGTTGTCGCAAATAAAAAAATGACGGCGGTAATGACCACGCTCATACCGTGTCTCCCATGGGACAAATTCTATTGACGGCTATGGCATCAGCGAAGTTGACTTATCTATCCTATCCAAACTGGCGAATGAATGCAGGCGACGGCCGTCAGAACTATGTTCTCAATTCGGAGTGTGAGCGGAATTCTCCGCGTCCTCTGCTGACTCCTGGACAAGCTTCGTCCGATTCATGTTCGCGGGTCCGTAGAGTGCTGGCGAGGTCGACGACGCGGATTACAATGAGTGGCGCGCCCCACCTCGGCCAAGCCGCCGGCAACGGCGCATCCGTAACCGGCGCTGTGCCCGAACCCGCGGCCGGGCTGACGCTCCTTCTGCCATTGTTCGCGATGTTCTTTCGGCGACGCGGAAGACGTGAAGTGCTTTCATGAAGTTAAAGTTGTCGATTTGTGTCACGGTCGTCGCTGTCGTTGCCCTTATCGGCCGGAATATTTACGCCGATCCGCCATTCTTTGGCACGATCTTTATCGACCCGGACATTATCGTCGCCTCGGACCCCACGACATTCCAGGGCGTAACGTATGCAGGGCAGGGTTTGCGGTTGATGTTCGATCGCCGCGTCAACGACTGGACGACCGTCAATGCTTACCTCTTCGATGCCAGCTTCGACGACGGACTATCCATCGAGATTCAGGTCAACCCGGAGTTCGGCAGCTCCGACGATGCCTTGATCGAGGCCGAGACCTATGGGGCCGTCATCGGCCAGCTGCCGACCGCGCTGCGAGCTGACGTCGAGACGGTCTGGATCCACCAGGGCACCGAGCTGTTCGGCGGCGGCAACAATAACCTGCTCATTCACACCGGTCAGGCCGACCTCTATGCGGCGGACGGCATCCTCGAAGAGACGTTCGTACACGAGGCGTCTCACACGTCGCTCGACGCCACTCATGCGGCGGCCCCGGGCTGGCTAGCTGCCCAGGAAGCCGACGGCGAGTTCATCTCCGTGTACGCTCGTGACTACCCCGACCGCGAGGACATTGCCGAGAGCTTTCTGCCCTACTTGGCCGTTCGCTACCGGTCGGATCGAATTTCCCAGTCGCTTCTTGATACGATCGTGCAGACGATCCCGAATCGGATCGATTACTTCGACGCGCAATCATTCGACATGTACCCGTTGGTCACCGTCGTGCCCGGCGATTACAACGACGACGGCGTCGTCGATGCCGCCGACTACGTCGTCTGGCGCAAACACAACAACACGATGACCACGCTGCCCAACGACTCCACGCCCGGCGAAGTCAATGACGCCGACTACAACCAGTGGCGCGCCCACTTCGGCCAAACCGCCGGCGCGGGTGCCACTGGCTCCGCCAGTGCCAACCCCGCCGTGCCCGAACCGACTTCGATCCTGCTGCTGCTCATTGGAGTTATGCTGTTCCCCCGCTTACCACGTTACGAGTTTTTTTGACGGGATTGACAGGATTTACAGGATGCCTGTTTGCCCTTGATCCAGTCGATCCTGTCAATCCTGTCAAATACTCTTCTTTGGTCGGATTGCGTATCTCAGCAACGGTTTTGCGAGCCGCCAGTTCACCCGACTCTTTGCCAAGTGATACAATGACTTCGTTCCGCCCTCGTAGCTCAGTGGATAGAGCAGCAGTTTCCTAAACTGCGTGTCGCAGGTTCGATTCCTGTCGGGGGCACTCAGCAGCGGGGAGCGGGGAGCACGCAGCGAGGAGCTTGAGGGCGTCTTCTGCTCCTCGCTCCTAAATTTTCCTGGACTAAGACCGTGCAAAAGCTTGTCACCATCGACATCGAAAACAACGCCTACATGGCGACCGCTGGATCAAAGGCTCGCACGCCGACAAGCACGGCTTTGTCGAAGAGCACCTGCAAGAATACACAAACGATGGCTGGAAAATCCTCTCCCTCTTCGGCCTCGGCGGCGCAGCCGACGTGCACGCCTGCGGCTGGCTCGCCGTCGTGTTGGAGAAGTAAAACTGCGTGCCACAAGTCCGACTCCTGCCGGGGCACTTTGCCGCCTGGAGCAGGGAGCACCGAGCTGGAAGCACGAACACCTGCGCAGAGGTGAAAACGGATTGCCAAGATCGGAAACAAGCCGTCGAATAGCAATGAGTTACCGCCCTCTTCTACTTACAGGCGGCGACCATGGTCGAACATTCTGAAAGTTCGCTGTCCGAAACAGGCCGAGGCCGCGTGATCGATTGGGCCGCGGTCGGAACACTGGCCATCGAGTGGCTGCTCGCTGTGGGCCAGTACGTATTCGTTGTGCTGCTGCTCGGCCTCGTCGGCGGATACCTAGGCACGTTTGTCGATGGTGGATTGTCGCTACTTCGCGAAGAATGGGGCGGCCGTGGGAGGGAATGGGGCTGGGTGCTTGGTGCTGTGCTGGCAGCCATCGGTCTGCCGCTGGGCTGGATCGAGCGGGACGGCAAAAAGTTCTCCTTTCCAAGTCCGCGGCAGCTCCGCAAAACGGTGGCCGCTGGAATCCAGCCGCGGCGCAGGAAGAAAACCAAGACCTACGATTACCGCCGCATCCGCGACATATTTGTCGGCGGCGGCCTGCTGGGAATCCTCGGTGCCGTGTTGGGACTTGTTCTCGGACTGGTGCTACTCATGGCTTGGTTTTCCCTGACCATGAGTCCTTTCTCGCCAGCCGGCTGGTTGGAGTCAATTGAGTTCAATGCAAAGATCGAACACACCGCTCATGCGCTGCAGCACGATGAGCCGCGCCGCGTGGCGATGCGCAGCGACCATCCACTCCTCATCTATCTTGTGGCTTGGCCCGTTTTGGTTCTGGGCAGTCTGGGGTTGGTCGTCGGCGTGGTGAACGCAACGGCGCGGTATCTGGGTTACCTCTGGAGCGTTCCAGCCGGCCGGCGAGCAAGCGCGCGTGGCAAAGCGCGAAAGCCGATGGTCCAAGAGCGAGAAGCCACGGCAGCGGCGATTGAGCAAAGATTGCCGGTCCTTGCTTCCCCGCCGCGCCGGGTGCCGCGCCGGGCGCGCTGGCATTTGCTGCGCGGCGAGGTCCACGGCGGGTTGGTAGGCGGTGGAAGTTTTGCTGCTTTGGGCACTGTCGTAACGCTCGCATTCGTGCTCGTGTGGTGGTTTAAACCAGACGAAATGCCGCTCATCGTCATCACGCTGCCGCTTCTGTTCGCAGGCTTCGGTGTGCTTTTCGCCAGTGCCTCCCTCCAGATTTGGCAACGGCAAATCAACATCCTCCGCCGCGGCTACCTGGCTCGCTGCCGCATCTTGGAGTGCAAAGACCCGCAAACCGAGCAATGGAAGCCATATGAGACGGCGCTCGAAGAGCTGCGCGCCGTCTGGGACAAGCCCATCGCCTCCATCCCCAAGCAACTCATCACCCGTTACAACTTGTCGCTCTTCGGGATGGGGTGGGAAAAAACGGTCGTGCACTCCGACACGAAAAGCTTTCCGCCCTTCATGAGGCTCATCGGCTGGTTCATCTGGATGTTCTTCGGCTTCATGGCCATAGTAGGCGTGGGGCTGACGCTCGCAGTCATCTACGTGGCGATCGTCGAGGAGCCGCTGGCTTGGTTCGGCTTGCTGTTCGTAGCCGTCTGGTGGGTTGTCATAGTGCTATTGGGGCGGTCATTGTTCGCAAAAGTTCGTCTGCTCAAGAACATCGAAAATCTGACACTGGGCGACCTCGGCGTCGAGCCGCTGTTCGATTGCCGCGCGCAGCTCACGCTTCCCTACGGCAAAACAGTGGACTTCAAAACCAAGATCGATCTTTCGCACCACCTAACCCTCACGACTGATAAGTGTGGCGACGTGGCTGTGTACGATCCCTATAAGCCATCGCAGGCGATTCACTTGAGCTACTTCCGCCCCCCGCTGACCGTTGACGAATCCGGCCAGTGGCAGTCTGCGCACCCAAACGTCTTCACCATTGCGCAGCCTGATAGCTAAGCGGTTACAGTCTCCTAAACTGCGTGTCGCAGGTTCGATTCCTGCCGGGGGCGCTCTCTCAAACGGGGAAGGAGGAAGGGGGAAGGAGGAAGGGGGAAGGCGGAAGGGGGAAGGCGGAAGGGGGAAGGCGGAAGGGGGAAGGCGGAAGGCGGAGTGGGGAGTTCTGAAATTCCGCCCTCCCCCTTCCCCCCCTCCCCCCTCCCCCTTTGCCTCTCACCAGTGGCCAAATCCATACTATACATTTGTCCAAACAACCGGTATACTCGCCCGCACGCCGGATTCCGGCTCGGGTCAAGCTCGCCGAAGCGTCCGCTCTTTGACAACCTAATTGCACGTTCTCATTTGCACTCCTCGGAGTGCGCTACCGGTGCGCCCCTCGGGCGCGGTTGCTCGCCGACCTCCGATAGCCGAAGGCGATCGGTCCAAGTCGCGCACGATAAGCGCCTCGAGAAGGACACAATTAGATGGTCTCCGCGCTGCCAATGACCGAGAAACACCGTGATTTACAGGCTGGCCGCGCCCACGCTGTTCCAAAAGGAGCGAATTCTGTCCCAAAAAACCGTGTTCGCGTGCGCACGACAAAATTCGCCCTGTGGCAGCCGCCGCCATTCGTGCTGGCACAGTTGGTACAGTTTTGACCTGACCACGCCAGGTGGCCGATCATGCCAGTTCCTCCAGACCGTAAAAGGCAAAAATCTCACGCAGAGGCGCAGAGGGCGCGGAGAAAGACACGCTATTCCGACCCTCTGCGACCTCCGCGCCTCGGCGTGAGAAGCTCATTCGAATGGCCGCTTTTCGACACGTTTTGCGTCGAAACGCGTCGTCGGCCGGCGACGCCTTTTTTAATTGCGCAGGCCGACTTAGAATCGGCGACATGAATGATGCCCTTTTACGAGGTGTAGCTTGCTGGATCGCGATGGCGATCGCATCGTCCGCAGCCGGTGCGGCCGAACCGGCCAGCGCCGAGTCGCCGCCGGATACGATCGTGCCCGCCGATTACCTGCTGCTGTCGGCGGTCGGCCAGTACGGCCGGCTGTCGCTGCATCGCGACGCGCTGGAAGCCCAGGTCGTCGCCGGCACGTGGAAGGTTCCCGCCGCGGGCGACGCCGTCGAACTACCCGACGGCCGGCGCGAAACCTGGCAGGCAGCAAAAGCCGACGACGGCGGCACGCTCGACACGCAAAAACACCGCGGCGGCTACGCCCTGGCGACCTTCGACGCGCCGACCGAGCGCGTCATGCTCCTCGAAGCCGCCGGTCATGCGATGGTCTACTTCAACGGCGAGCCACGCGCCGGCGATCCCTACAGCCGCGGCTGGCTCCGCTTACCGGTGCAAGTGCGCCAGGGTCAGAACACACTCCTGTTCCACGTATCCGGCGACAAGCTGCAGGCGCGGCTGACCACGCCGCCGAGCGACGCGTTTTTCGCGGACGATGACCGCATGCTACCGACGCTGATTTCCGGTGAGACAGAAGCCACGTGGGCTGCCGTGCCGATCGTCAACGCATCGACCGACTGGCTAGACGACTTCAAGGTGGAATGTCAGGCCGGCGAACATGAGACTATGACTACGCCGATCGCGCCGATTCCCCCTCTGACCGTGCGCCGCGTGCCTTTCCAGTTGCGCGCGTCCGAAAGCGATGCCGGCGAAACGGTGCAGTTTGAGATCCGATTGGTGCGCGCGGACACGGACCAGTCGAACGACGGTGATCCGCCGCTCGACGATTCGAAAGTGGAACTCAAGCGAATGGGCCCGCAGGACATCCACGTCCGGACGTTTCGAAGTCGCATCGACGGCAGCCTGCAATGCTATGCGGTGCAGCCCGCCGCCGCAGCGGCCAAAGAGGCGCCGCCGGCCATGATCGTCACGCTTCACGGTGCTGGCACGACATGCGAAGACCACGTCGCCCAGTATGGGCCCAAGGAATGGGCCCACGTGGTTGCTCCGCAAGGCCGTCGTCCACACGGCTTCGATTGGGAAGCATGGGGTCGCCAGGACGTTCTTGAGGCGCTCGCCGACGCCCGCAAGCATTACGCCAACAACCCACGTCGCACCTACCTCACAGGCCACTCCATGGGAGGTCACGGCGCCTGGCACCTGGGCGTCAACTACCCGGATGAGTTTGCCGCAGTGGGGCCGATTGCCGCCTGGATCAGCTTCTGGTCGTACGGCGGCGGCATGCCCTCGGCGGAAACTCCCACCGATATCGACGCCCTGCTGCTGCGCGGCTATTCGGCCAGCGACACGCTCAAGCTGTTAAGCAATCTCTCAAACACAGGCGTCTACGTGCTGCACGGCGGAGCCGATCAGAATGTGCCGGCCGCGCAAGCCCGTTTCATGCGCTCTCGCCTGGCAACCTTCCATCCCAACTTCGTGTATTACGAAGAGCCCGGCGCCGATCATTGGTGGGGCAACGAATGCTGCGACTGGCCTCGCATGATGGAGTTCTTTCAACATCAAACGTCGGTTGCGCCGGCCGAGCAGAGCTTTGTCGATTTCACCACGGCCAACCCGGCCGTCTCGAACCGCTGTCATTGGGTCAGCATCGAATCGCAGCAGGAGCAGCTCAGCCCCAGCCACGTGGCCATTCGGCAAAACGTCGAGGCCCGCACCTTCGTTGCCAACACGAGCAACGTAGCGCGGATGGCGATTGACGTCGCTCACCTCGCGCCTGGCCAGCCGATTGACGTGACGCTCGACGGGCAACCGGTGCATTGGCTTCCCTGGCCGGATGAGTCGCGAAAGCTGTGGTTCGAGCGGCAAGGCGACGAGTGGTCGGCCGCCGAAGCGTCGTCGCCGCAGCACAAGGGGCCGGCGCGCTACGGCACGTTCAACGCCGCGTTCGACAACGACGTGCTATTGGTCTACGGCACCGCCGGTACGGAGGAGGAAAATCGCTGGGCGGCCGCCAAGGCCCGCTATGATGCCGAGACGTTTTACTATCGTGGCGGCGGCGCGCTGGACGTGCTGCCGGACAACCGCTTCGATTTCAACACCGACACCAATCGCAGCGTGATCCTCTACGGCAACGCCGACACAAATCGCGCCTGGTCGACGCTGCTAGCGACCTCGCCGGTCGAAGTGCGGCGCGGACAGGTGCGGGTCGGCACGCGAACCGAGTCGGGCGACAATCTGGCGGTCGTGATGGTGCGTCCCCGCGCTGGCAGCGATGCGGCAATGGTCGGCGTCGTTGCTGGCACAGGCCCGGCCGGCATGCGGCTCACGGATCGGCTTCGCTGGTTCGTTTCCGGCATCGTCTATCCCGACCTCATGATCCTGGGGCCGAATGTTTTGTCGGAGGGCACGGCGGACGTTCGAGCATGGGGGCAATTTGGCCTCGATTGGCAGGTGGACAGCGGCGAAATCGCCTGGCGAGATGCGGCATTGTAAAACTCAATCTGTAAGATTTTCTGGCACGGAGCTATACTCATCGTTTGACACGAATCTGATATCAAATCCCTCGTCCTTCTCGGCTCGGCAAATCTACGTGCTATGCCCCGATACATTGTCCGCCATGGCGTGATGCGCAATCTCGGGGTATTCATGCCCCGTGGACGCGACATCTATGCGCGCGGAGACCAGGTGATTGCCCGCACGTATCGCGGGCTGGAATCTGGCGAAGTGCTGTGCGAAGCGAGCGACGGTGCCGTCGCTCAACTGGTCGACCCAAAACAGGGCCAAATCCTCCGCCGCATGTCCGGCGACGACGTTCGCGATCTTCGCAAGATGTTCGAGCAGGAACGACGCGAATACGACGTCTGCCACCAGGAGATTGCTCGGCTGGGCCTCGACATGCGTCTGGTCGATGTCGAGCACCTGTATGGCGGCGAGCGCGTGGTGGTTTACTACCTGGCCGAGGGCCGCATTGACTTCCGCGAACTCGTGAAATCGTTGGCCGGTGAGTTTCAGACGCGGATTGAAATGCGGCAGATCGGCGTGCGAGACGAAGCCAAGCTGCTGGCCGACTACGGCGACTGCGGCAAGCCGGTTTGCTGCAACACGCACCTCAGCGAAATGCCGCCCGTATCCATGAAAATGGCGAAGTTGCAGCGGGCGACGCTGGACCCAACGAAGATTTCGGGCCGCTGCGGCCGGCTGAAATGCTGCCTGCGGTACGAATACGAAACGTATCAAGAACTGCAGCGAGAATTGCCGCCGGTTGGCGCGGAGATCATCACCAACACGGGGCGGGCTCGTGTATTGGCCCAGGAAATTCTCGCGGGCCAGGTGCTTATCGAAACCGAGGACATGCGCCGAATCGTGATCGATGCTGCGGATGTGCTCACCGTGCTCAAGCGTGAGAAGAAGCCCCGTGGCCCTGAAGGTCCGGCATTCGACGACGTTGTCGTCGAGGAACTGGCGAGCGAGGAACTTCCACCGGACTTGGCCAAACTAGAAGATACCATAGATATCGATGTCCCACCGGGGAGTTTGTCCGACGACGCAGTTGATTTCCCCGACGCGAATGGCAGCAGCGACTGAGATTGCGTGGAAAGCCCCTGCGCAAATTCCTGTTTTGCGGCGCTGGTTGCCTAATTCGTCGGTCGGACCCACAATAGAAGTATGTTAGATCCCCAACATCCCCTTGCTGAACTGTTGCGTCGCGATCGCCGCTACCATCGCGACGCGTATTTCTTTATCTTCGAAGCTTTACGGTACGCGCAAGAGCACCTCGGCATGGGCCAGGCGCAAGCGATTGACGATCCGGAAAGCGAAGAAGAGCGCCACGTCACTGGCCAGCAGCTTTGCGAGGCCATTCGCCGCTACGCGATTGAGCAGTTCGGCCTGATGGCCAAAAATGTGCTGAATGAGTGGGGCGTTCACTCGACGGGCGACTTCGGCGAAATAGTTTTCAGCCTGATCGACATCGGCCAGATGAAGAAAACGCACGCGGATCGCCGCCAGGATTTCGATAATGTTTTCGACTTCGACGACGGTCTGCGCGATGCCTTTCAGCCGATCACCTCGGATTCCTAGCTGGGATGCAGAACGTAAAGAGCAGTCGCTGGCAATTGATGGCTGCGAGCACGCTGTTGGCCATGTGGGTCGTTTTCCTGCTGACGATGGCGGTCCAGGGCTAAAGCAAACATTAATCCGATACGGTAGCGTCAGGAACGTATAATTTCGGCATGAGCACCTCCACGCAGATTGGATGGAACATTCGACGTCGATCGACTTCCTTGTTGGTAACCGCTGCCCTGCTGACGAGCGCGATAAGCGGTATGTTGGCAGCCAAAGCTGGGGCACCGGAGGCCGACGGCGCGAAACGGACTCAGTCGGTCAGCCGCGGCATTGCCTTTCTCCAGCAGGCTCAAGCCGACGATGGTTCGTTCAGCGCCAGCTCAGGTCCGGGCGTGACGGCGATCGTCGCCACCGCGCTGTTGCGCTCGGGACGCACCGCCAATGATCCGCTGGTCGCACGCGCCCTTCAATATTTGCAGCAGCACTTACACGACGACGGTGGAATTTATCAAGAGGGCAGCCGGTACAAGAATTACGAAACTTCGCTGTCCATCGTCTGTTTTCAACTCGCCAATCGAGACGGTCGATACGACGAGCTGCTGGCGAGCACGGAAAAGTTCGTCAAAGCACAGCAATGGGACGAAGACGAGGGACACGAAATCTCGAGCTTGAGCTACGGCGGCGCGGGATACGGCTCGCACAGCCGGCCCGATTTGTCGAACACCGGTTTCCTGGTCGACGCACTGCATGCTGCCGGACGCGGCGAAGATGACCCCGCGTTGAAAAAAGCGCTCATCTTCATTTCCCGTTGTCAGAATTTGGAGAGCGAGCACAATACTTCGCCGTTCGCCGCCAAGGTGAACGACGGCGGCTTCTATTACACAGTCGCTGCCGGTGGTCAAAGCCAAGCAGGCGAGACCCCTGAGGGCGGGTTGCGCAGCTACGGCTCGATGACCTACGCGGGGCTAAAGAGCATGATCTACGCGGGTATCTCTCGTGATGATCCCCGTGTGAAGGCGGCCTACGAATGGATTCGTCGGCATTACACGCTGGAGGAGAATCCGGGCATGGGTGCCCAGGGGCTGTATTACTACTATCACACCTTTGCCAAAGCACTCGATGCCGTGGGCGAAGGCCGAATTACGGATGACAACGGAGACTCGCACGACTGGCGCGCAGAACTTGCCGAGGAGTTGATTTCCAGGCAGCAGGCGGACGGGAGCTGGATTAACGACAATACGCGTTGGCTGGAAGGCGATTCCAATCTCGTGACGGCGTATTCCCTGCTAGCGCTCTCGTACTGCCAGGCGAAAGCGGCGGATCGTTCGCCGCCGATTGACCACATCGTTCCGCCGCCAGAGAAAACTCATCGCGGACCTCGAGGCCTATAGCGCGCGGAGATACGCGACGGCGTTCTCGATATCGGATAACGGATCGGGGGCATCGCGGCGCTCAATGGTCACCCAGCCGCGGTAATCGAATTCTGTGAGCCGGCCAAGCAGCTCGGGAAAATCGGCCATCCCGCGGCCGAGCTCAACCTCTCGCGCGCGGCCGCCCGCCGCGTCCCGCACGGCGTCGCAGGCGTGCACGTGCAACACGTGTGGGCCGAGGACCTCGACGGCTTCAAGCGGAGAATGGCCGCCGAGAATCATGCTGGTAGGATGCAAATCGACGCCGACGGTTTGTTCCGGCAGTGCCTCGATAAGCCGCGCAAGAAGTTCTGGGCTTTCGCCGCCAGTCGGTGCCGCGAGCCGTACGCCGACGTGGTTGCCGAACGCGCCAAGCGCCGTTAATGCCTCGACCAGCCGCCCAAATCGCAGGTCGTTCGAGTCATCTGGCACTTGCCCGATGCGGTTGATCAATACGTTGGCGCGCAAATCGTGGGCCAGCCGCATCGCGGCCTGCGTGGCGACCACCCGGCGCTCCAAATCATCGACGTCGTCGTAACCACGGCGCGTGGGAAAGGCGATCGCTGAAACGCGGAGGTTCAGATCGTCGAGCAGCTTGCGAATCTCGCGCAACCCGGTGCTTGAGAGCTCGCCTGGCGGCAGCTCGGTTCGCGCGTCGATCTCGACGCCCTCCGCTCCCAGCCGGGAGGCGGTGCGCAGCGCCTGCTTCAACGGCTGACGAAGACTGTGGGTTTGAATACCGATTTTGACGTTTGACACGGTTGTGGCGAGGAACGGGGAGCCGCGATCAAGGAGTAAGCTTCGACCTTCTCGCTGCTCCACTCTCCGTGTTCCTTGCTCCTTGGCATACGGTACATTTTTCCGGTGGATAACTTCTTATTATCGACGAGTCGCCGGATGCAGCACAACCAGCAATTAGCAATCCGAAACTCGCAGTCGCTCTGCGCGTTCTTTTGCGCTTGGGTTGCGCCGTTGATTATAAGCGCCTCCGCAGCAGCGGGCGAAGGCCGTCACGTCGAAGCTGTGAGCGTGTTTCATTGCTCCTTCGGCGAAGATTGGGACGTGAATTACGACAGCTGGCCCGACCGGTGGATCCGCAAAACGGGCCCGGGCTTCCCGCACTATGTCAACATTGCAATCCAGGATGATCCGACAGCAGCAAACGGGAAATGCTTGACGATGGACCTGGATGGCGCCGCAGCCGCCGTTTCCAGCCCACCGATCCGCGTTATGCCGCGGTTCAGCTACGTCGTGGAAGGCCAATTGAAAAACGATGGGCTCAATTACAGCACGGTTGTAATTACGCTGGATTTTTGCGACTCGAACGGCCGCGTGCTCCAAACCAAACGGAGCAAGCCGTTCTCGACGACCTCCGGATGGATGCCGGTCGAACTGGATCCGGTGGAACCGAGCGACCCGGCAATCGACCGCGCGGTGCTTGGGCTGCAGGTGCAGCGGAGCACCAAGGGCGATCTGGGAGGGCGCGTGTCGCTGGCCGAGGTGCGGATGGCCCGCCTGCCGCGCATCACCGTCTCAACCAACAACCCGGCAAACGTCTACACCGCGCTGGAAGGCATCGTCGTCCGCTGCGAGCTCTCCGGCATACCCGAGCGTGACCCGGAGATCCGATTCCAACTTCTGGACGCGTCGAGCAACGTGTTGCAAAGCGACCGGGTACAGCTCAACGGTCGGTTGATTGTCGAAGGGTCGGACCAAGGAGCCGAGGTAACGGATGGAATCAGCAAACGGCCCGACTGCTATGAAGGGTCAACGGAGTGGCGGCCAAAGATTGCCGACTACGGATATTATCGCGTGGATGTGAAAATGATCAGCTCCACGTCAGCAAAGGGCGACTCTGACGAAGAGCGCGAGCTGGCGAGCCGAACCATCTATCTGGCGGTGGTGCCGCCGCTGGAGATGCCGCGGCAGGGCGAATTCGGCTGGACGTTGCCCGCGGGCGACGGGTCGCTCTCGTTCCAGGACCTGAGCCGGCTGTTGCCGCAGGTTGGGATCAATTGGGTCAAAGTACCGGTCTGGTTCGACGAAGACGATCCTGGCCGCGGCGACGAACTGATCCGCTTCGTCGAATTGCTCGGCGCTATGAACATCGACGTGGTGGGGATCATCGATCGGCCACCGGAAACGTCGGAGCTCGACGCACGAATAGCGCGGAATATTCCGATCGCGGAGCTCTTGTCCCTTGACCCATCCATTTGGGTTCCATCGCTCGAGCCGGTGATGAGCCGCCTTTCGCTCCGCGTACGGTGGTGGCAGCTCGGGCGCGAGTACGACACCAGTTTTGTCGGTTTCCCAGAGCTTTCGAAGCGCATCCAGGAGCTCCGTACGGCGCTGTTTCGTTTCGGGCAGGACGTGCGGCTTGGCCTGAGCTGGGATTGGGGCAGCATGGACGCAGCAGCGGGGCAGACGGCGACGTGGGATTTTCAGCAAATGTGCGTCGATTCGGCGCCCACCGAACAAAAACTCGGGGAGCTGTTGGCCAAACCGCGTGAAAACACGGCGCTGCGCTGGGTCTTCGTCGAGCCGCCGCCGCGAAACCCGGATTCTAGCGCGATGAGCGCGGCGGCGCTTGACGCTCGTTCCAGCGAATTTGTGCGGCGACTGGTGACGGCGAAGGTTCATGGAGCCGACGCGATCATCGTGTCGAATCCGTTCAACGATGAGGACGGCCTGATGCGCGCAAGCGGCATGCCGGGCGAACTGCTGCTTCCGTGGCGCACGACCGCAGTCATGCTGGGGGGTGCGGAATATCTCGGCGAAATGACGCTGCCCGCCGGCAGTGAAAACCGCATCTTCCTTCGGCCAGACGGACAGGTGGTGATGGTCGTCTGGAGCGCGGCGCCTGCGAAAGAGGTATTGTGCTTGGGCAACAAGGTGCGGCAGTTTGATATCTTTGGCCGGAGCAACGCACCGGAACAGCAAGGCCGGGAACAGGTGATTCCGGTCGGCCCGACTCCCACGTTTGTCCTTGGCTTGCACGAGGCGATTACTCGCTGGCGAATGGCCGTTTCTTTCGAGAAGCATCAAGTGCCGAGCATCTTCACGACACCGCATCGTAATTCGCTTCGCTTCCAGAATTACTTTCCTCAGGGCGTCGGTGGATCGCTAAAAATCGTCGTCGAACAAGAACGTGGCTCAGGCGAGCACTTGGGCCGCGAGGCAAACAGCGTCGAAGGCTCCGGCTTCACACCCGATCGTTGGACCATCGAGCCCCCGCAGGGCAACTTTCAGTTGGCGGCCGGCCAGACCACCGAGTTCCCCTTCGACATCCGGCTCAAAAACGCGCTTTTCGGCAAGCAACCTGTGCGGGTCGATTTCAAAGTCGAGGCCGATGAGCAATTTGAGTTCAGCGTGTATCGTGAAATGGAAGTGGGCACCGAAGATCTGACGCTGGAGGTAAACACGCATCTCGAAAAAGATGGCACGCTCATCATCGAGCAATTGATGACCAATAGCGCCGATCGCCTCGCCGACTTGAAATGCTACTTGTATGCCAAGGGACGTCGTCCTGAACGCATGCAAGTATATCGCTTGGGACCCAGCGTCGATCGCAAAGTGTATCGCTTTCCAGACGGCAAGGACCTGGTTGGCAACGAGATGCTGCTGGAAATTGAAGAGCTCAACGGGCCGCGCGTACTGAGGTATCGTTTTGTCGCCGCCGTCGAATCGAAAAAGGCTGAGGAGTCCGACCAAGACATCGACAAGTCGGAGGATACGGACGACAGCAAGCCGGCGGATGCAGATGCGGGGCTGGCAACCGCGGGATCATGAGGATTGGGCAAGCCATGATGATTCGCTCTGCAAAGCAGGCGCATTTGTCATTCGCAAACAGCGCCGATTGACCCTGGCAAGCCAGTTTCTAGAATAAAGCGTTGGCGGCAGCGTCTTCGATTCTTTTGACTGTTTGTTCAACCGGGCCGTCTGAGGGCGTTTCTGTATCGCCCGAGGCGAACTCGGTGACAAGTTGGCCTATGATCATGAATACATCTCCTCGCGTTCTCACTGCGCTGCCCGTGTACAATGAGGCTGCGCACGTTTGCCCGGTGCTCGATGAAGTGGCGCGGTACGCGTGCGACATTTTGGTCGTTGATGATGGCTCGACGGACCGCACGCCAGCATTGTTGGCGGCGCGGCGCGACATCCATTGCATCCGGCACGAGACGAACCGCGGCTACGGCGCAGCGCTCAAGACCGCATTCGATTATGCAATTCGAAATTCCTACGACGTGCTGGTGACGATCGATTGCGATGGGCAGCACGAGCCGCAGCGGATTGGGCAGCTTGTCGCCGCATGCAGCCATGCCGATATCGTGTCTGGCAGCCGGTATCTGTGGAGTGAAGAGCAGTCTCGTCACGCGCCGGCGGAACGGCGACAAATTAACGTTCAGATCACGCGCGAGCTTAACGAGCAGCTCGGCCTCTCGCTCACCGATGCGTTCTGTGGCTTCAAAGCGTACCGTGTCCCTGCGCTGGCTCGACTAAATATCACAGAACCAGGATACGGTATGCCGCTGGAACTGTGGGTGCAGGCGGCTCACCATGGGTTGCATGTCGTCGAAATCCCGGTGCCGCTGATTTACCTGGATGAAGAGCGAAGCTTCGGCGGCAGTCTCGACGATGGCCGCAAGCGCCTCGAGTATTATCATCGCGTGCTTGACCGTGCGGCTGCGGAAGTGGAGACGGAGATCGTGCGTGAAACGGATGAGGGCGTCGGTTTTCTCGCCAGTTCGGCGTGCGAGACGCCTCCTACAACAGCTTGCAGGTGTTCCTAGCACTCCCGGCGCATTGTTGCCGCTCTCGAATCATGCTGATGGAACCTGCCAGTCAGTCTCGGATCTTGCGTGCGCCACAAGGCGACGGGGAGAAATTGATTGAGCCGCCGTTGCCGTCATTGCCCGAGGTGGTGGTGCAAAACCGGCGGCAACTTGCCCAAATTGAGTATGACGTCCAGGGACGGTCGCTCGCCGATCTGTCCGCCAGCGCGCGATTGGCGCTGGTAGAGCGGGCGACGGCCTATACCAGAGAATACCGCGATGTGCCAGATCGCTGGCGGCGAAGCGCATCCACTGCGGATGTTCCATTTTTACTCTCGGGCCACCAGCCGCAATTATTTCATCCCGGCGTTTGGTACAAGAACTTCGTGCTCGGCGCGCTAGGCCGTCGATTGAATGGCGTTGCCGTGCACTTGCTGATTGACAGCGACCTCTGCCGCAGCGCGTCGATCCGCGTGCCGACCGGCACGCTGCAGCAGCCGCGGGTCGAGGCGGTGCCGTACGACCAGCCAACGGCGGAAGTTCCCTACGAAGAGCGTGGAATCCGCGACTTCGCGACGCTCGCCAGCTTTTCAGTTCGAGTGGCCACGCTCATCAGGCCGCTCGTGCGCGAGCCACTCGTCGAGTCGCTTTGGCCACTGACGCTCGAATGCAATCCCGAGCAATCGAACCTAGGCCTGCGATTGGCACAGGGGCGTCACGCGCTGGAAGCCACGTGGCACAGCGAGACGCTCGAGCTGCCGCAAAGCGCCGTCTGTCAACTGCCCGAATTTGCCTGGTTTGTAGCGCATGTGCTGGCCCACCTGCCAAGGTTCTGGTCGGCTTATAACGACGCTTTAGCAGCATACCGGCGATCGCATCGGCAACGAAGCCGCGCCCATCCGGTGCCCGATCTGGCGGAGTCGGACGGCTGGCTGGAAGCGCCGTTCTGGATCTGGTCGGCTGACGATCCGCAGCGGCGCCCGCTTCTTGCCCGGCAATCCGGCGACGAGATTGTCATTACGGATCGACAATCGCGTACGATCCGCCTGGCGCTGTCGGCCGAGCGCGATGCGACCATGGCGGTCGAGCAGCTACAGGACCTTTCGCGGCGCGGCATCAAAATCCGGACCCGCGCGCTAACCACGACGCTTTTCGCCCGGTTGGTGCTAAGCGATCTTTTTCTCCACGGCATCGGCGGGGCGAAGTACGATCAGTTGACGGACCAGATTGCGCACAAGTTCTTCGGCTTTCCGCTGCCGGAATTTGCCGCCGTTTCAGCGACCCTCCGCCTGCCAATCGCCCGCCGGCATGATGAGCGTTCGGATGAACGCTCGTGCATTGAGCGGCTCCGCGAGCTGCGTTTCCATCCCGAGCAATTCATTGAGCGGAATGGGCCTGCTGCGGCCGAAGAGTTCTCGCGGGCACGCGACATCATCGCCAGCAAGCAACATTGGATCGAGTCCGGCAAGACGCCGGAGAATGCGCGATCACGTCATCGAGCGATTGCGGCCGCCAACGAGGCGTTACAGCCGTTTGTTGCCCATTTACGCGGGCAAATCGAGCGGCAATGCGACGAGTATCAGCAGCGCAAACGTGCCGAAGCAATTCTCCGATCGCGCGATTACGCCTTCTGCCTTTACCCGCGCTGGCATTTCGAGAAACTGCTGCGCGACCTGCCAAACGTTGATCACATATCCGGGTGATCGGCCAGCCAGCGTTGCCAGTCGTCTCCGTGGCCGAAGATTTCCAACACCTCCTTGCAGACGTCGCGTGGCTGGGCGCCGAGTCGCATCAAGATATCGGTGGCCGCACTCGGGCGAATCTGGCACAACGCCAAGAGCAGGTGCTCAGAACTGGCGTCGTCGTGCCCCAGCCACCTGGCCTCGGCCAGGCTTTTCGCTTCCAGCGCGCAACGGTACACGTCCGACGTCTCGTCGCGGCTCACTTCCTCGCGTAGCGACCGCTTGACAAACTCGGCATCGACGCCCAATTTAGCCAAAGCCCTTCTCGCGAGCCCGTCTGATTCACGCAGCATCGCCAGCATCACATCTACGCTGTCGATGAATACGCGATGCGACTTCGCCGCTGTATTTTTCGCTGTGCCGATGATTTGCTGGGCGCCATCCGTTAATTGGCCGGCCACGACCTGTGGAATGGATGGCGGCGAAAACTCCGATGTTTCGAGCCGGAATTCGCCCTCACCTGGCGGTGGGAGCGCCGCGTCGTGCCGGTACATGAACACGCGCACCGGCTCAATCGTCACCATGCCTTCGCTGAGCAACTCGTCGATTAACGGCAGGAACGCGGCGATTCGTTCCGGCCGATCCACGATCTCGACAACGATCGGCAGGTCTTCGGAGAGACGCAGAATTTTAACCGTGTGAATGCGGCTGCTGGCCCCGAAGCCTTCGATGCCGCGGAGCGCCGTTGCCCCGGCCAGGCCCTGCTCGCGGGCCGCGCGGACGATCGCCTCGTATAGCGGCCGCCCTTCCCAGCGGTCGGACTCGCCGACAAAGATTCGCAGCAGTTGGGCTTCGCCTTCGATTTTCATGATCTTGTCCACTTTAAACTGCAAACGCCTTGGCAGCCATCCAGCCAAGCATTACCGCCGCAATGCTGCCCACAACGTTGGCTCCAACATTCACGAGGGCGGGGAGGTATTCGCGGTCGTGCAGCAACGCGAAGGTTTCATAGCCGAAAGCCGAAAAGGTCGTGAATCCGCCGAAGATGCCGACCGTGGCGAAGATGCGGGTCTCCGGGCTGAACCACTCGCGATACTCGACGAGGCCCCAGAACGCGCCAACCGCGAAGCAGCCGAGTGCATTGACCAGCAGCGTACCGGCCGGAAAGGCGTCCTGCACCCAGCGCTGCCCGATTCCAGAAAGCCAGTGCCGCAGCACCGATCCGATAAAGCCTCCGATACCCACGATGAGGACGTGAGCCATGACGAACTCCTACCGTTTTGTGCCTACGAAACCTGGTAGGAGTCATCAGCCACGCAGGCGGTTGACGGCAGACCCCATTGCCGGGCGGCAATTCCGCTCAACTAGCGTACTCAGTTGAGGTTATGTGAAGTGTGTCGTTTGGGCAAGGTGTGCCGACGTCCTCGCTCTCGTCGAGCTGTGCAACAAACTATCGGGGGGTCGGCTTAAACCTGCAAATCTCATTTTATTGGCCCCACATATCCTACCGATCTTATCTGATAGCCGGATTCTGTGTCCCCCCGCAACGAGCGCGCACGCACCCCCGCAGTTCAGACACGAGCCACCACAGCGCTGATGCGTTTAATCGCTGGCGCAAACGCGCTTGCCGTTGTGGACCGTGATCGACAGCGGTTTGCGGTGCGTCATCAAAGTATTGATGCGACGGCGCGGAGGACCTGACTGGCGACCTGTGAGTGCGCTGATGCAAGTTGATCGACACCCAAATCCATGGCCGTGCGCGGCGATGCTGGTCGGCCTGTTGCTGCTGTGTCTAATGGCGCCGCGGTATTGGCGGAGCAATGACGCTGCAGATATCTCAGATGGAACTGCTAAGAAAAGCGAGAGCTATCCGAACGGCGCCACTGAGTCGCTGGTTGGCGCCGGTAAAGCGGCTATGTCGTTTGGCCGTCGTCCAGGTGGATCAGTCGCGGAGAATGACCCACTGAATCTGTGGGCTGCACCCACCATCGAAGAGCTCATTGCTGCCCGGGCAAGCGCGCATCGATTCGAGGAGCCGGCCTTCGGTTGGCCGGTAATTTTGCCGCCGGCCACGGCAACGGGAAGCGACCGCACGGTCGCACGTGTGGCAGCGCCAGCGGCGCCGGGGCCACGCCTAACTGCCACGTTCGAGCGCGTTGGTCGGATATTCACGCAGTACTCTCCCCTGCAAGCGCTGCCGCGATTGACCACGAAGGCTGTCGCTTTATACCGGCTGTGGTCATCGCAGCCGATTGTAGTCCGGCAGTTGCAGCCGCCCGGGCCGGACGGCACCGCTCATAAACTAGCTTCGCCAGCTCCTTCCACCCTGCGGCTGCTGGGCCCCGAGGACGGGCAGAGGGTAGTTCCACCGGGTCAACGTAGCCTTGCCCAGCAAGGGCAAGGTCAGGTGGCCGGGCCGATTGTCGGCGATCCGTGGTGTGTGCCACAGGTGCTCTTCGACCAACTCGAGCGGCTCACACGGCATCCGCAGTCGGCCCATTGGGCTGAGCAGACGATCGCACAATTGCACGCGTTGACCAAGCGCGGTCGGCTCGAGGGACACGATGTGCAAACGCTGCTGGAGTCGCTTAGCGATTCGGCCCAGGAAGCAGTGCGTATGGCTGACGATACCCGCGACGACCGCTTGCGTGTCGAGCTACTCCGCGCTCATTGGGGACTGGCTCGCCGAATTGATTGCTGGGCTGTAATGCACGACATCCGGATTGCCGAGCTGTCCCGAGAACGCTTTGCATCCCGCGGTTCACTCGGTGCGTTCTTTGATAGTACACCCAGCAAGACAGTCGACGGGACAGATGAGATCGCGTTCACGGAAAATCTCGAGGCGTATGAACGATCGCGCGACCCGCAGGTCGCTCGGCGCGTCGTTCTTGAACAGCGGGAGCTCGAATCATCAACTGAGGCCCACAACCGCTCGCTGGCCGATGCCGTGGAGCAGCATTACCGGAACGCAAATGTTCGCATCGCGGTCACGGCCGAGCTGCTCAATCGCCTGGTCGCCCAGGAGCGCTCGGAGACGCAGGCGCTGCGCGATCGCATCGCCGGCACGCCCGTGCGAGGCCGCTCCCGTTTGCAATCCGAAAGTCGGGTGCGGCTCGACCCGGCGACGGGCCGCTGGCAGTTGACGGTTGAAGCGGAAGGGGTGGTCGATTCCAATACGCTGGCCGATGGCGGCAGGGCACGTGTTCGCAGCCAGAGCGCGACGGATTTCACAGCCCACAAATCGATCACAGTCGACCCGGATGGCGTGCGCCTTCAGCGCACGGTCGTCAATGCGTCGACTCACAACCGGCTCATGGGGGTGACCACCGACTTTGATTGGGTGCCGCTGTTGGGTTCCTACGCACGGGATCGGGCAGTGAGCGAGTACGCCGCGCGACGGGGACGGGCCAGGGCGGAAGTTGAGTCCAAGGTATCGGCCCAGGCCGTCAATCAAATTGACCGTGAGACGCTGGACGCCGTCGAAAGCATTGAGCGGCAAGTCCGTGAGCGATTCACGGATCGGTTGGCGGAGGCGGGTGTTGACCTGACGCCCGTGGAGATGACGACGACGCAGGAGCGGATGGTGGCGCGGCTTCGCGTTGCCGGCGACCACCAGCTTGGCTCTCATACGCCACGGCCACGCGCGCTGTCCGATAGCCTGGCCAGCGTGCAGGTTCACGAGACGGCGCTTACGAACGCGGCTGTGACGCTTTCGCTCGATGGAAACCGATACACGGCAGTCGAGCTGCAGCGCCTGCTCCGCGAGAAGCTCCCGAGCATCACGCCGGACGGCGCCACGCGACAGGAGGTGGCATTTCATTTCGCGGAACAAGATGCCATCCAGTTTTATATCGCCGACGGCCGGTTAGAGTTCAGGCTGGCTCTGACGAGTGTGGAACAGGATCGTCGCGCGATGCGAGACGTTATCGTACATGCGTACTATGTGCCCATCGTGAATGGCCTGGACGCGGAGCTCGTGCGCGATGGTTCGCTGGGCATCGAGGGCCGGCTCAGCTCGGCCGAGCGCGCCCGGCTGCACAACGTGTTCAACAGCGTGCTGCCACCGGAGCGCCGGCTGCCGCTCCTGCGACTCGACAACTCGGACGACCCGCGACTCGAGGACTTGATGATTACCCAGCTCGTGCTGGAAGACGGCTGGCTGGGCCTGGCGGTCGGACCGGCATCCGGGGAAAGAGTGGCCGAGCGCTCGCGATCGCTGCGGTGAGTGTCCACGTAGGCGAGTTTCTCCGAAACTCGCAATCGCGTCTCGGAGAGACGCGTCTACGTGTCGTGTCCGGCGATTTTTTGGCGCACGCGGCTCCACCACGATTGCAGCCGCTGCTGCGTCGAACCATTGCGGCCCACACGAGCAGCGAACAATTCCGCCTGTGCCGCTCGCCAATCCTCGCTGCCATCGCCAGGGGGGCAGCCGCGCGCCTGCCAAATCTCATAAGCGCGGCGGGCAATTTCGTCCTGCGGAATGTCAAGCTCGGTCGGATGCATGGCACACCTCCATATTGTTAGCCATTCGAGGCCATTTCCCTCTAGCGCCGCCGTTGAACTGCCACCATTCGAGTCCAATTGGCCGAGAAAAGTCAATAGCGGCCCAAGTTGGGAATCAGCACGGAAAACGACGCGCCCACCGTGCCTTCAAGCAACTCGACGTGCTCGCGGTCGAACGCGGCGACTTCCTCCGCCGAAAGACTCGCCCCCACACCGCGGCAGGCACGATATCTGCTCCGTGTTTGGCGTGTTCGGCAAGTGCTACTCAATGTGCAGGTGCTTCTGGATTTCCTCAAGCGGAACGCCTTTTGTTTCCGGCATCCAAACCAGTACCCAAATCAATTGCAGCACCATCATTGCCGCGTAGAAGGCAAAGGCATGCCCGCCCGACTCCCGGGCGATGATGGGAAATGTCCAGGAGATGAGCGCGTTCATGATCCAGTGCGTAAAACAGCCCAGCGCGACGCCGCGGGCGCGAACGGCGTTGGGAAAGATTTCACTGATGAATACCCAGATCACGGCGCCCTGACCGAAGGCGTGGGACGCGATGAAGACCATCAGGCTCACCAATACAATGACGCCACCGGTGCTCGTGAACTGGGTGCCGTAGGTGTAGAACGCCCACGCCGTGGCGGCCAGGCTGACGATATAGCCAACCGAGCCGACGAGCATCAACATGCGGCGGCCGAAGCGGTCGATGACCGCCAGCGCGAGCATCGTGAACACCAGGTTCGTTAGGCCGATGACCACTGCATTGAGCAGGGCCGAGTTCTTGCCGGCGCCGGCCATCCGGAAGATGTCCTTAGCATAGTACATCAGGGCGTTGATGCCAGAGAGCTGATTGAACATCGCGATTGCGATAGCTAGTGCGATCGGCCGCAGGTATTTCTTTTGGAATAGCGGCTCGGCGAACGCATCGCGCTCCGATTCGAGCGATTCGCGAATCACGCGAATTTCCTGCTCCGCATTATTGGCGTCGGTGCCGAGCCGGGCGAGGGCTGCGCGGGCTTCGTCGATGCGGTTTTGCGCGACCAGCCAGCGCGGGCTGCGAGGAGTCGTAAAGAGCAGCACAAAGAAGGCGGCAGCCGGGAAGGCCTCGATGCCGAACATCCATCGCCACTCGGTTTCTCCCAGGTCGGCCAGGGCGACGAGGTAGTTTGACAAAAAGGCAAGTAGAATGCCGAGGACGATGTTGAACTGCTGAACCGCAACCAGCCGACCGCGCCACGCGGCTGGTGAAATTTCGGCGATGTACATCGGCGAAACGACCGATGCCCCGCCGACCGCCAGGCCGCCGAGCCAACGAAAGAACAAGAAGGAGGCCCAGTCCCAGGCGAGTGCAGTCCCGACAGCCGAGACGAAGTATAACACGGCCATCCATACCAGCGTCGTGCGGCGACCCCAGCGGTCAGCCGGCCAGCCCGCCGCCAACGCACCGATGACCGTTCCGATGAGCGCGCTGGCGACGGTGAGGCCGAGCCAGAACCCCGGTCGATCGATGCCCAGCCACGGCTCGTTCAACCGATAAACTGTCGTGAGGGCGTCGGTCGTCCCGGAGATGACCGCTGTATCGAAGCCGAATAGCAGCCCCCCAAGGGCGGCAATGAGCGTGCTGGAGAGTAGTGTCCGCGAGATTTTCATGTCGACCCCGGGAGAAAACCTCTTGAAACCGGGAATAAGAAGGGCGGAAAATGTAGAATCAAATTACATCGGAGTCTGGCTTCGGGCGATACCCTTCGGCCCAGGTTAAGGAGATCTGCCATGAAACGCGGCGCGACTGGAGGCAAGAATCACTGGCGGGCGCCTTGGATCGCGGCTTTCTGTGGGCTTGGCGTCTTTCTCATTTCAGGTCCGGCGCCTGCCAAAAAGGCAAAGGACTACTCGACGGCCGAGCGGCTCGTCGAGGAGGCGCGGCAAGCGCAAATCGATGGCGACACGACGCACTGTTTCGCGCTCCTGCGGCAAGCGATCCGCGTCGCGCCCGATTATGAGCTGGCGCGCTGGCAGCTTGGCCAGATGCAAGTCGGCGGCGAGTGGCTCTCCGTCGAGGAAGCGCAGCGCCGCGCGGCAGCCGATCCGCGGCAAGCCGAATACCGCGATCGCCGTAAAGCGCACGGCGAGTCGCCGGAAGGACAGTTAGCGCTCGCCCGCTGGTGCCGGAAAAACGATCTCACCGACGAAGCACGGTTCCACTGGGCCAGCGTGCTGTCGGTCGATCCGAACAACGAAGAAGCCCTCCGCGCGATCGACATGCGCTGGCAAAACGGCCGATTGCTCACGCGTGAGGATATCGCCCAGCAAAAAGAGCAACTGCGAGAATCGAAGCGGGCAACCAAGCGGCGGTCGCCCAGCATCGCCAAATGGCGGCGAGACGTAGCGAGTAGCGATCCTGGGAAGCGCGAGGCGGCGCTGGATGAAATCCGCGCAATTACATCGCCCGACGTTATTCCCGGCCTGGAAGCCGTGACGCTCGGCCGCGACGCCGGCCGTAAGAACACTTCGGAAGAGTGCCGTGAAATCTGCCTGGCCTTCTTGGAAGCGCTGGCCAAAATGCCCGAGCCCGCGGCCACCGAGTCGCTCGTGCGCCACGCCGTGTTTTCGCCGGCGAAGGATGTTCGGACAGCGGCCATCGAAAAACTCAAGTCCCGGCCACAACTCGAATACGTGCCATTGCTATTGAGCGGCCTGGCGATGCCGATTGAATCGTCGTTCTACGTCAGAACCGACCCGGATGGCAGCGTCCATTACACGCACTCGCTATACCGCGAGGGAGCGGACAAGGATTGGTCGATGGATGCGCGTCTTTCCGCAATGCAGTACGATCTCGGCAGCCGGCGGACCGTTTGGGACGTGCCCACCCAGACGCTCGAAATCGGTCCTCAGACTGGGGCCGAGCCTGCAGCACTGAGGAGAAAGGCCGCCGTAGCGTCCAGTTATCAAAACCGCTTCGGCAACGCTGCGGTCAGCACTGAGCGGCAGGTTTGGCAGGCGAATGAAACCGCCGAAGCGCTGAATGCGCGTATCCTTCCTGTGTTGGCTGGGGCTACTGGAAAGGACCTGGGCGAGAGTCCGAAAGCCTGGTGGGACTGGTGGCGCGATCAAAACGAGTACTATGCCTCGGACGATAAGGACGTCGACAGACATTACGTCTCGCATACAGACAGTTTTTATTACGGGTTTCCAGCGCACGACGTACGCTATCCACCACCACCTCCGCCACCGCCTCGACCACCGGGATTATTCTCGTGTTTTGCTAAAGGCACGCTGGTGTGGACCAAGACAGGACAGCGGCCGATCGAATCGCTGGAGTTAGGCGACTTGGTACTCGCACAGAACGTGGAAACGGGCCAGCTGACGTATCAACCAGTGATTGGCCGCACCGTTCGGCCGCCGAGCGCGATGGTGAAGCTATCGATCGGCGGCGAGGAGCTGCGCACGACGCTTGGCCACCCGCTCTGGGTCGCTGGGATCGGTTGGCGGATGGCCAAGGAACTGGGTGACGGCGCGGTCTTGCACAGCGTGACCGGCTCGCGGCGCATCGAGACAGCCGTACCGGACGGCGAGGAAGAAGCCTATAACCTCGTCGTCGCCGGCTTCAACACGTACTTCGTGGGCGAAAGCGGGGTGCTCGTCCACGACAACACGCCCCGCCGGCCGACGCGCGCGACAATACCCGGGTTGGCAGCAAAGTAGTGCCCGACGGACGAAGACGGATTCGGCTCGGCTGAGATCATTTGCTTCGATCGTAAGCGCCGACAAATGCATCGCGATCAATTCCTGCCTGCGTGCAGATTCTCCGCAGAGTCGATCCTTTAATCGTGCGGTGATTTGGAATTGTCATCGGCGCGATGGTGCCGTCCGGATTTTCGCGCCGCAGGGCGATATGTTCGGCCTCCCGCACTACTATGAATCCCAGTTCTGGGAACGCTTGGAGGACGCGGCGCTTCGTCGCATCGCGGGGAAACTTCGCCATCAGGCATCAATTCCTGCATCGACTATAAACGCGTCCAATAAGCGCGACTCAGCAGGAAAGGCTTCCGTACCAAATGTTTCAATATGAAACTTGGCCGCGGTTTTAGCGTCGTCCAGCGCTTGGTCGGCAGTATCGCCTTCCCCCACTACGGCACCTTGCAGCCCTAGCGGATAGGCGACGAACCCGTCGACATGCTGCTCGATGACGAACTTAAGTTGAGTCATTCATCCAGTCCACGTGCTCTGCCCATTCCAATGATAGCCAACGACACCGTCAGACGTTCAAGATACAGCCAGCGTGCCTTGAGTAATGCCGGGAGCTGCCAGTGTGCTCGTGCCCATGAGGAACGCGTCGATCGCGCGGGCTGCGCCGCGGCCTTCGTTGATGGCCCAGACGACGAGCGATTGACCGCGGCGGCAGTCGCCGGCGGCGAAGACCCCCGGCACGTTCGTGGCGAATTGGCCGTGGTCGGCTTTGAACGTTTCCCAATTGCCGCGCGGCCGCTGCGTCTGGACCCCCAGCATCTCGCCGACTGCCAACTCGGGTCCAATGAAACCGGTGGCTAACAGCACCAGATCGGCGGGCCAGATTTTTTCGCTGCCGGGCACTTCGCTGAACGGCCCTTTTTCGGCCGGTCTTGTCCAATCGACCTCGACGGTCTTGATGCCCTTCACATGCCCGCGACCGTCGTCGACGAAGTCCTTCGTGAGAACGTTGTACGCCCGCGGGTCGTTGCCGAACTTGGCTTTAGTTTCTGCATGCGAGTAATCGACACGGAAGATCCGCGGCCATTCGGGCCAAGGGTTGTTGGGTGCCCGCTGGTCGGGCGGGCGATCCAATAGCTCGAAGTTGGTCATGCTCTTGCAGCCGTGCCGCAGCGCGGTGCCGATGCAGTCGGCCCCCGTGTCGCCGCCGCCGATGACAATCACATCGAGTCCCGCGGCAGTAATGTAATGGCCGTTGTTGAGGCCGGCATCCAACAGGCTCTTTGTGTTGCGGGTGAGAAAATCCATCGCCAGGTGGATGCCTTTCAACTCGCGTCCCGGGCAGCGGCCGGTCGGGTCGAACGACTTCGTGGCGCCGGTGGCCAATAGCAGTGCGTCGTTGTCGGCGAGCAACTGATTGGGGTCGATGAATTTCACCGGGCAGCCGCGCTCTTGCATGATCTGCGTCATGTGGCCGCTGCTGAAATCCTCGCTGCGACCGACGTGGGCACAGGTGATAAACTCGACACCCTCAGCGGCCAGGAGATCGATGCGCCGCTGCACGACGCCTTTGTCGAGCTTCATGTTCGGGATGCCGTACATCAACAGGCCGCCGATGCGGTCAGCCCGCTCGTAGACCGTGACGTGATGACCAACTTTGTTCAGCTGCGCTGCGGCGGCCAGGCCGGCCGGTCCGCTACCGACGATCGCCACGCGCTTGCCGGTCCGCTCTTGGGGCGGCTGCGGCGTGACCCAGCCCTCGGCAAACCCACGGTCGATAATCGCGTTTTCGATGTTCTTGATGGTCACCGGCGGATCGGTGATGCCCAGCACGCAGGCCCCTTCGCATGGCGCCGGGCACGTGCGACCGGTAAACTCGGGGAAGTTATTCGTCTTATGCAGCCGGTCCAGCGCGTCTTTCCAGCGGCCCTGATAAACAAGATCGTTCCACTCAGGAATGAGATTATCGATTGGGCAACCCGATTCGCTCTGGCAGAACGGCACGCCGCAATCCATGCAGCGGGCGCCTTGAGTGCGCAAGTGCAGCTCGGCCGGCGCGGTGAAGATTTCCAGGAAATCCTCGGCGCGCTTCACCGGATCACGATACGGCACCGCCTGCCGCTCGAATTCCTTAAAGCCTGTGGGTTTGCCCATGCGGGGACGCCTATTCCGATTACTATGCGCCGTTTGATTTGCAAACGACCAATGACCAAGCACCAATGACCAAATTATTTTGGCATAGCCGCAGCTTTGCGGTGAATGGATTCGAGGATCAAGACGAATTCTCGAGCTTCTTGCCAAAGTTTACGGGCGGGTTCGGCGATCTCAGGACTTGCTGCCACCAGCATGCGCAACCAATTTTTCGTTTCTCGCGCCTCACGACGGCATACGCTAATGCGATAGCGAAATTCCTTCTTGCTTCCGGCTTCGTCTGCCTCCAGATAGTTAGCTCCAATGCTGGTTGATGACCTTACAAATTGGCTGATGAGCGGCATTGTCACAGCGTCACGTCTAATTGTCGTCGAAAAGTGAACCGCGTTTTCGCCAAATGCGGCGATACGCTCTGCGAGGTCAAACACGCGTTCCTTTTGAATGGCGTGGTTGGTCATCGGTGCTTGGTCATTGGCCATTCGCGTCTCGCTAAACCCCCGCCGGTTCAGGTTGTAGGCTCCGTAGCTTGCTTTCTTCCAACACGCGCTTGTAATCGGTCGGCATTACTTTGACAAATTGCGCAAGCACTTCGTCCCACCGGGCCAGCACGTCGGCTGCGACGCTTGAGCCGGTATAGTCGTGGTGCTTCTCGATCAGCTCGCGCAGATCGGCGGCGTCCTCGTCGGTTGCGACTTTCTCCAGCTCGACCATGCCCATGTTGCAGTTCAAGAGGAAGGCATCATAGGGGTCCCAGACATAGGCGATGCCGCCGCTCATGCCGGCCGCGAAGTTCCGGCCGGTGGGACCGAGGATCACGACCTGGCCGCCGGTCATGTACTCACAGCCGTGATCGCCGACGCCTTCGATCACTGTACGGGCACCGCTGTTGCGCACGGCGAACCGTTCGGCCGCCCGGCCGCGGAAAAACGCCTCGCCGCCGGTCGCCCCATAGAGCGCCACGTTACCGATGATGATGTTCTCTTCAGGCACGAAGCTCGACTCGGCCGGCGGATAGATGATGAGCCGGCCACCGGAGAGACCCTTGCCGACGTAATCGTTGGCGTCGCCGACGAGCTCGAGCGTGACGCCGCGGGCCAGGAACGCGCCGAAGCTCTGCCCTGCCGAACCTGTGAGTTTGAAGTGAATGGTGCCGTCGGGCAGGAGTTGTTCGCCCCAGCGCTTGGCGATCTCGTGGCTGAGAATCGTACCCACAGTGCGGTTCGTATTGACGATTTCGAGCTCGGCGCGGACCGGCTCGCCGAACTCCAGTGCTGGCTTCGCCAGGTCCAGCAGTTTTGTCCTGTCGAGTGAAAGCTCGAGTCCATGATTCTGGGGCCGCATGCAATAGGTGCCGACGTCCGGATGTGGCTTTTGAATCGGCATCAACAATTCGGTTAAATCAAGGCCATCCGCCTTCCAGTGGTGAATTGCGGCATCCGTCTTCAGACAATCGACACGGCCGACCATTTCGTCGATGGTGCGGAAGCCAAGCTCCGCCATGATCTGACGGGCGTCCTCGGCGACCATGAAGAGGTAATTGGTGACGTGTTCCGGCTGGCCGGCAAACTTCTTGCGCAGCACGGGATCCTGCGTCGCAACGCCGACCGGGCACGTATTGAGGTGGCACTTCCGCATCATGATGCAGCCGAGCGTCACCAGCGGGGCCGTGGCGAAGCCAAACTCTTCGGCGCCGAGGATGGCGGCCATCACCACGTCGCGGCCCGTTTTGAGCCCGCCGTCGGTCTGCAGCACGACGCGGCTGCGAAGATCGTTGAGCACGAGGGTTTGGTGAGTCTCGGCAATACCCAGTTCCCAAGGCAGGCCGGCGTGCTTGATGCTCGTGAGCGGCGACGCGCCGGTGCCGCCCGTGTCGCCCGAGATGAGAATGTGATCGGCAAAGCCCTTGGCCACGCCGGCTGCAATCGTGCCGACGCCCACTTCGGAAACCAGCTTCACGCTCACGCGCGCGGACGGATTGCTGTTCTTCAAATCGTGGATCAGCTGCTTGAGATCCTCGATCGAGTAGATATCGTGGTGCGGCGGCGGGCTGATCAGGCCGACGCCGGGCGTGGAGTAGCGAATGCGGGCGATGTTGGCGTCCACCTTGCGGCCGGGCAGTTCGCCGCCTTCGCCCGGCTTGGCGCCTTGCGAAATCTTGATTTGCAACTCGTCGGCGTTTGCCAAATACCAGATCGTCACGCCGAACCGGCCCGAAGCCACCTGCTTGATGGCGGATCGTTTCGAATCGCCGTTGGGCAGCAGCTTGAATCGCTCGGGGTCTTCGCCGCCTTCGCCGGTGTTGCTCTTGCCGCCCAGCCGATTCATCGCGATGGCGAGCGTCTCGTGGGCCTCGGCGGAGATCGAGCCGAAGCTCATGGCACCGGTGCAGAATCGCTTGACGATTTCCTTCGCCGGCTGCACTTGGTCAATCGGAATTGGCCCGCGGTTCGCGCCGGGCGTGAACGTGAGCAAGCCGCGCAGCGCACAGCGTGTTCGCGCGTCGCGGTTCGCATGCTCGGCAAAGCGGAGGTATGCGTCGAGACTGTTGTTGCGTGCGGCCACTTGCAAGTCGGCAATCGCCGGCGGGTCCCACATGTGTCGCTCACCGTCCGGTCGCCAGTGAAACTCGCCCGGATTGGGCAACACTGGCAGCCGGTCGATCGCCTGTTGGGGGTAACCGAGCGCGTGGCGCCGCAGCGCTTCCTCTGCGAGCACGCTGAAATCGACGCCTTGAATTCGGCTCGCCGTGCCGGCGAAGCAGCGTTCGATGACGTCGTCCTTCAGTCCTACGGCCTCGAAGATTTGGGCCCCCTTATAGCTCTGCAGCGTCGAGATGCCCATCTTGGCCATCACTTTCAGCATGCCCTTCGCGACGCCCTTGCGATACGCGGCCACCAACTCATGATCCTCCTTGGTGACCGGATCATAGACTTCGCCGTCCGAGCCCGCTTCGATCGCCGGATGCTCGCGGCCTTCGCCGCTTTGATCGGACCGATCCGCTCCCTCAGGCCGCTGCAATAGTCCCTCGCGCCGCGAATGCCACAGAGCTTCAAATGCAAGGTACGGATTGATCGCATCCGCGCCGTAGGCAACGAGCAAACAATGGTGGTGCACTTCGCGGACCTCGCCCGATTCGACGACGATGCCGATCCGCGTCCGTTTGGTCTTGCGGATCAAGTGATGATGCACGGCTCCGACGGCAAGCAGGGAGCTGAGCGGCACCCGCTCGCGGCCGATCGCCCGATCCGAGAGGATTACCAGTGAATAGCCTTCATCGATCGCCGCTTCGGCCTCGGCGCAAATCCGGTCGAGGGCCTTCGTCATGCCGGCGTGGCCATCGCTCCGCGGCCACGTGATATCGATCGACTTCGTGCGCCAGCCGCGGTGATCCATGTGGTTGAGGGCAGCCAATTGTTCGTTCGAGAGGATCGGATGGGGCACTCGCAAGCGGTGCGCGTGCTCTTCGGTGGTCTCGAGCAGGTTTTGCTCCGGCCCGACGTAGCATTCCAGCGACATGATCACTTCTTCGCGTATGGAGTCGATCGCCGGGTTTGTCACTTGGGCGAAAAGCTGCTTGAAATAGTCGTAGAGCATCCGCGGCTGATCGGAGAGACACGCGAGCGCGGAGTCGTTGCCCATCGAGCCGACCGGGTCGCGCAGCTCGCGCACCAAGGGCAACAGCATGAACTGCATCGTCTCGATTGTGTAGCCGAATGCCTGGAGCCGCACGAGCAGGGTCCGCGGCTCGAAGCCGTGCGGCTCGTTGCTTGCTCCCAAATCGTTCAGCTCGATGCGCTGCCGTGAAAGCCACTCGCCATATGGTCGGCGGTTGGCGAACTCGTGCTTCAGCTCCTCATCGGGGATGAGGCGGCCTTGCTCAAAGTCAACAAGGAACATGCGGCCCGGCTGCAGGCGGCCCTTGGCTTTGATATTTTGCGGCTCAATCCGCAGCACGCCCACCTCGCTGGCCATGATGACACGGTCGTCGTGCGTCAGATAGTAGCGCGAGGGCCGCAGGCCGTTGCGGTCCAGCACCGCGCCGATGTACTTGCCGTCGGTGAAAGCGATCGAGGCCGGGCCGTCCCACGGCTCCATCAGGCAAGAGTGATATTCGTAGAATGCCTGCTTGTCCTCGGGCATCGTCTCGTGATTCTGCCACGCTTCAGGGATCATCATCATGATCGCCTCTTGCAGCGTGCGGCCCGTCATCAAAAGAAATTCGAGCACGTTGTCGAAAGTGCCCGAGTCGCTGCAATCGGGCTCGACGACCGGGAACAATTTCGACAACTGGCGGCCGAAGAGCTTGCTCTCGACGATGCCTTCGCGGGCCTGCATCCAGTTCATGTTGCCCCGCAGCGTGTTGATCTCGCCGTTGTGGCTCATGAAGCGCATTGGCTGCGCGCGATCCCAAGAGGGGAACGTATTAGTCGAGAATCGCGAGTGGACCATCGCCAGGTGGCTCGTGTAGTCGGGCGCAGCGAGGTCGGGATAGTAGCGGAATAGCTGCTCCGTGGTGAGCATCCCCTTGTAGATGATCACTTTCGTGGAGAGCGAGCAGATGTAAAACATCTTCGCCTCTGCGAGCGAGGCGTCGCAGCGAAGGCGGTGGCTGGCCTGCTTGCGAATCAAATACAGCTGCCGCTCGAAGGCATCGCCGGAAATGCCCTTGCCGGCGGCGATCACGAGCTGCTCGATGTGCGGTTCGCCTGCCTTGGCGGTGGGGCCGATGTCCGCTTTGTCGGTTTGCGTCGGCACCTTGCGCCAGCCGACCAGCCGTTGGCCCTGTGCGGTGATGATTTCTTCGACGACTTGTTTGCACCTGGCCCGTTCGCTGCTATGTCGCGGTAGGAAGACAATCCCGGCGGCAAACGCGCCGCGCGGCGGCAGCTCCGCCCTCATCTCCTTACGAACCACGCGCTGCAAAAACTCGTGCGGCAGTGCGGTCAGGATGCCGGCGCCATCGCCCGTGTTCGGCTCACAGCCGCAGGCGCCGCGGTGGTCCATGTTGCGGAGCACCTCCTCCGCGTCGATCAAGATCTGGTGGCTCCGCTGGCCCTTGATGTGCGCAACAAACCCCACGCCGCACGAGTCGTGCTCATAGGCCGGATCATACAAACCCTGCTTCGGCGGGAGCATAGTGAACGGCGCCGGCTGTTTTTGGTTTGATGACATTGCAGTGCCCGCCTCGAATTACGAGCCATCCGAATTTATTTTGAACCACTACGACACAAAGGACACGACGATCACAAGGGCAAGCATGACATTTCAAGTTCTTCTCGGCGTCGTGCTCGTCGTGCCGTCGTGGTTTAAATCATTCCGTAAATGACGCGTAGCTAACTAGCTACCTTTGCCTTCTTCCGACTCCGTTGCGGCTGGCCGTTGGATTCGGCCAGTTTGGGCGGCAGTTCGGCTTCAATCGACGTCGCTTGCGACTTCAATAGCTGGATGAATTGTTTCGCCGTTTCGCTCAAGTTTCGATCGCGGCGGTGGATGATTCCCAGCGGCCGCACGAGTGACTGACCTTCAAGCGGGATTTGCACCAGCGTACCGGAATCGATTTCCCGGGCAATCGTCGGCACGGGCAGCAAGCTGATGCCCGCGCCGATTTCAATCGCCCGCTTGATCGTTTCAATGTTGTCGAACTCCAGTGCCGCTTTCACCGAAACCTTATGCAGCGCCAATGCGCGATCGATTTCCTCACGTATCTTTAAGCCGGCCTGGAACGCAACGATCGATTCGCCGCGGAGCATATCCAAGGTTGCGCTGCGCCGCCGAGTGAGTGGATGATGCGGATAACAGACGACGACCATCGGCTCGGTGCGCCAGTGAATCGCCGCCAGGCTGGCCGACTCCTCGGGATAACTCACCAGGCCCAAATCGGCCTGCCCGCTATCGACCGTTTCATACACGCGATGCGGATGGAGGTATTCCAAGCGAACATCGGCCTCGGGATGGGCGGCCAGGAATTCGCGCAGGCAGCCGCTCATGTGCGCCAGGCCGACCGAGTAAATTGAGGCCACGGTGAGCCGGGCGGCGGCGGCCTCGTGGAGCGTCCGGACTTCGCGCTCCAGGTCGTCGTACCGCTGCACGATGACTCGCGCGCCCTCGTGAAATCGTTTGCCTTCCAGCGTGAGCACAAATGGCCGCTTCGATCGGTCGATCAACTGGACGCCGAAATGTTCCTCCAAGTGATGAACGACCTGGCTGGCATTCGATTGCGAGACGCTGTTCGCCTTGGCCGCTCGCGAGAAACTGCCAAGGTCGACGATATCGCAGAATATTTTGAGGAATCTCAGGTGCATGTGCGCGCGAGGATTGAAAGGAAATCGTGTAAGCGCGTTGCGATCGCCGCGACAGGCACCCAGGGGATGCCAGGTCGCGCCGCTTGACCTACAATTGGTTTGGAGACAAGACGCGATTGGCTCCTCATTGGGCAGCCATCCGCCTAAAGCGAGGAGCCATCCGTGCCGCCTAGTCGATCAATAATAGGAATATCGGGATCGAGCAGAATTAATAAATAGAATAGTAAGGTAGCTAGCTCGCCACGTGCTGTCAAGCAGCGGCCAGGGTTTTTTGTCGCAGTCGCTGAATTGGGCCGAATCCGACGGCTTTGGCCGGAAGTCGGGAAGACTGCGTGGTTTACGTTGAATGCAGCCTCGCGGGAATTGTACCCGCGACTAGAATGAGGATGCCCGCCCTTCAGATCGCATGGACCTGTCGATGGACAATTATCTCGAGTTCTTCCTCGATTTAGAAACCTACCTGCACGGCTTTCTTGAGGCTTACGGACCGTGGATTTACGGGCTGCTGTTCCTCATTATTTTTGCCGAAACCGGGTTGGTAATTACGCCGATCCTGCCGGGCGACTCGTTACTATTCATCGCCGGCGCGCTGGCGGCCACCAGCGGCGGCACCCTTAATGTCGGTGCCTTGTTCGCCGTTCTCGCGGCGGCTGCCGTGCTGGGCGATGCGGTGAATTACTCGATTGGCCACTTCGTCGGCCCGAGGATATTTCGCGCCGAAGATCGCCGCGGCTTCTGGCACCGCGTCCTGAATCGCGACCACCTCATGAAAGCTCATGCGTTTTTCGAGCGTCACGGCGGCAAGGCGATCGTGCTCGGCCGGTTCGTGCCGATCATCCGCACGTTCGTGCCGTTTGTGGCCGGCTGCGGGTCGATGTCGTACCCACATTTCGCGTTCTACAACGTCGCCGGCGCGATCTTATGGGTGGGGCTCTGCGTCGGCGCGGGCTATGGGTTCGGCAATGTCCCGCTCGTAAAGAAAAACTTCGAGCTGGTAGTGGTGGCAATAGTCTTCATCTCGCTGCTGCCCATCGCCTGGGGCTACCTGATCAGCCGGATGGAGCGCAAATCGACTCCAAAGGTGACGGTCGATTAACTCAGCACTCACTCCTTCGGAAGTTCGACCACGTCGCCGCCGCTGCGGGTTGCCATCGCACGCCACACTGGCAAGTCGATGTCGCTGGCAATCGTGTGAATCGAACCGTCCACCATCGCCACGTTCACCACGCCCCCCGCATGGTAGCTCCGCGAGGTGACGGCCGAGTACGTGATCTCCGTGGCGGTGATCCCTTCACGTTTGGACGTCCAATCCACATCGTACGTTTGGCCAACTTGCGTGCATACTATGCGCGTGTTCGGCGTGAAGACCGCGGTAAACCCCGTTTGATGTACACGGCCGTCGACCCATTCCGTATGCCCCGATTCGCTAAAGAATGAGCCGCCTAGGTTGCAAATCTCGCTGGGATTACTCGGCGGCGTCGCGACACTATATGACTGATCGCGGAAGTACGGTGTGTACGCTTTCACTTCAGCGATCAAAAGCGTTTTGCTGGTGCCATCGGTAAACGTCCGCATCGCAGTCCCCTGATTCGGCTGAATGGCTCCTTCTTCTGGCAATTGGCCGGTCGGATCGAAGACGCGCCAGACGCCGCGATTGACGCCGTAGTTAAGCGGATAGTGAACTGGCACCCCGTTCTTCAGTCGCACTTCGTCGCGTTCTTCCGTTGGGCAAAGGTATGTGTTGACGCGATACGTCGCCAGTAACTTTCCGCCATACTCTGCGGTTTCGTAATCGCTGGAATAGTTGATCAGTGACTCGAAGTTCCCTTCCTCCAGGTAAGGCAGCAGTCTTGCCTGGGCTGACCATTTGCTGTTGTTGACGCTGCGCGGATCCGTTGGCGCGTAGTAAATGAGCGCCGGCGGAAGCACCTTCTTCGACGACTCGAAGTTGTGCGTCGCCAGGGCGATTTGCTTGACGTTGTTCTCGCAAGCCATACGCCGGGCGGCCTCGCGGGCGGCCTGAATCGCTGGCAGAAGCAGCGCGATCAGGATACCGACGATCGCGATGACAACCAGCAGTTCAACGAGGGTAAAAGCGGGGCGGAAAACGCGAAAACCACGCTTGGCGGTACTTTCCATGCTTGGGTCTCCTCAGAAACGGGACAATTCTCGTCAACTGACACAGTCGATACTGAGATTCAGAATCAATAGTGACCAAGGTATTCCTCGGCGGCCCTTTTCGCAAGACCCTATTTGAAAAATTTTTCCCGGCCGAAAAACCGGGGGGGGGAAATAGCCGTTTTTGCGGCTGCGCCGGCCAGCGCTGAGGGCTGCCCGAGAAAATCCAATGAGATCGCGGGGCGGATATTGAAAAGCTGGCTCAGGCGAGCGGTTAGCGTTCTGGCAGCTTCTCGAACGAGTATTCGTGCCCCCGGTCGCGAACCACTTCCGCCTTCAGAATACGGTCGGCCTCCGGCGGATTGGCCTGATGCTGCGGCGAGCGGCGCTCGAGGTCGCCGAGGACTTCGATGCCATCGATCACTCGCCCGAAGGCCGTGTGCTGGCCGTTCAGATGGGGTGTGGGCACGAAGGTCAGAAAAAACTGCGAACTGCCCGAATCGCGCTCTTGCTTCTTAGCCATGCTGAGCGTGCCGCGGAAATGGCGCCGGTAATCGGACCGGTAGCATTCGCAGCGGATCGTGTATCCGGGTCCGCCTTGGCCCTGGTCATCTTTGGCGCCGGCTTGGGCCATGAATTTTGGCAGCACGCGATGAAACGGGCTGCCGTCGTAGAAGCCCTGTTTCACCAGGGTGAGAAAATTGGCCACGGTCTGCGGGGCCTGGTTTTCGAACAGCTCGAGCGTGATCTCACCCTTGGTCGTAGTGAGCTTCACGCGCGGCAGGTCATTTGCTTCCGCTTCAGCGGCCCGGATGGCCGATTCCTTCGACCATAATTCCCGATACTCATCCAGAATGGTCGCGCAGGTTGAGATCAGGTGGACGACGGATTTCATCAAGCCGGCTTGCGGATCTTCTTTGTCGCTCTTCTGGGCAGCCGCCGCGACGGCTTCCAGGGCGCCCGTCTCTTTTGCCTTCTCCAGATACTGCATCGCCAAATCATAATCGTTGGTCATAAAGGCAGAGAGAAACCCCCAAACGAAGAGCTCCTTGTTTTCGGCGCCGCCTTCAATCAGCAGTTTAATGATCGGCAACGCCCGCTCGTATTGGTCGCCGCCATCGATTGGATAATAGATGTCTTCTGGATGGCCACCCAGGGCCGGCTCATCGGGACCAATCTGCCGGCCAATGGCGTAATGCCTGGCAACGGCGATAAGCAGCTCCGTGATTCGCGAGTCGGCGTTGGGCGCGAAACGGTAGGCATCGGTAGCGGCTTCCACCATTTCATTGACGATCGCCTGGGCATGCGCTACTTGCCCGGTCATGGCCGCGTTGATGCGTTTGCGCTCGGCCTCGTCGACGGTCTGGTACTCACCTTGCAGTCGCTCGATCTCACGGATGATCCCCTTGTATTCTTGGAATTTCCGATCAAAGGCCGCCTTGGCTTGCGTGGCGGCATCGGTGCCCGCCCCTGGTGCATTTGTTCCCCCAATGAGCGCCTTGTCGGCGCGAGTGAGATCGTTCGGCGGGGCGCTTTCGGGGCTCGGCAGGGCATTGGTCGCCGCAGGCTCGCTGGGCTCATCTTGAGCCCAAGCCGCCACGGCGCCGCCCAGCGTCACGTATGCCGCCAGCAAATAAATCATGCCTTGGTCGAAATTCATCATCACCTTCTCCTGCCCGATCGGTTCTAGGCGCACGCCGCTAAAGACACGATAACAGATTCCTCCCGCAATCGACCACCGCTGTTCACCAGCAGGCATCAGGGGCTCTTCACGACTTTGCCACGCAAACGCAAAACGACCAAGACATCGCATCCGCGCAGGCGTCCCGAGGCGGAGGCCCGCGGAACCGAAGTGCGGATCATCGGCGGCGAATTTCGTGGCCGCCGGCTCCGCTATCACGGCGACCCCGGCGTGCGGCCGATGAAGCACCGCACGCGCGAGGCGATCTTCAATCTCGTGAGCACCGAATGCACCGGCCGACATGCCATTGACCTGTTCGCCGGCACCGGTGCGCTCGGCCTGGAAGCGCTGAGCCGGGGCGCGGCCAGCGCCACCTTGATTGAAAAACACGTGCCAACAGCCCGGGTGGTTGCGGAGAATATCAGCACGCTGGGTGTCGAAGACCGCGCGACGTTGCTCGTGACCAGCGCGTTCTTGTGGGCGAAGCGCGATCTGGCAAACGTAGGACGGACAATCCTGTCCGTCGACGCGGGAAGTGACCCGACGGACAGGATTGTCCGTCCTACCACCGATACGCCTTGGCTCGTATTCTGCAGCCCGCCATACGCTTTTTACCACGAGCGGCAGGCCGAAGTGCTCGAGCTCATTGGCCGCATCCAACGACATGCACCGCCCGGCAGCATCCTCATCGTCGAAGCCGATGAAACGTTCGATTTCAACCAGCTCGCCAGCGCCGGCACGATGACCGGACATTGCGATGTGCGATCGTATTCACCAGCGGTCGTGGGGATATGGCGTGCCAAGTGACGCGCGAAGGTTATTTCAGAATCGGCTGTCGCGGCGCACCGGGCCGGCGACGTAGCCCGGATGTTGCGCCAAGGCGTTGGCTGTGGCCTGGGCGCTATTGCGACCGGGCACGACGACCCACAGGGGCGGCCCCGCGTTGGGCCGCGCGGGATAAAGCGTTACTTCCCACAGCGACGTCACACCGGCCTGCGCTGCCTCGAGGTTGAGCTGCATCATGGCGATTTGGCGATCGAGCTGTTCGTTGCGTTGCCGCGCCGCGGCCAAGGATTGGAGCAAAAAGGCTAGCTCGTCGCGCCGCTCGTAATTGTCGTCCCGATGGGCGGCCAGCCATGCATCCCACCCCGCCTTGAGAATTTTGGTCCTTCTCCGAGAACAAGATCAGTCTGCACATGCAGTTCCGACGCTACCGTGGTGTGAAATCGGCGTCCGCTTCGAGGCCGAACGCAAACTCAGTCAGTAAATCGGCCGCCTTGTCGATATCGTCCAGCGAGATCATCTCGACCGCGCTGTGCATGTAGCGGTTGGGCACGCTGATGAGCCCAGCGGCCACCCCGCCGCGGGCAAGTTGAATGGCGTTGGCATCGGTGCCCGTGCCTCGGCCGCTGGCGCCCCATTGGACCGCGATCTTCGCCGACTCGGCGGCCTGGCGGAGCCGTTCGACCACCAGCGGATTCATGTTCGGGCCCCGGTAAATTACGGGTCCGCCGCCCAGCTTGATGTCGCCTTCCTGAGTTTTGTCGATCGTCGGGCAATCGGTGGCGTGAGTGACGTCGACCGCCACGCCGACATGCGGATTCACGCCATACGCGCTTGTGGTCGCGCCGCGAAGTCCGATCTCCTCCTGCACCGTCGCGACGGCGTACAGCGCCACCTTCAGTCCGCCCCGCTTTGCCGCGCGGCGGAGCGCTTCGACCGATACCCACAAGCCCGTTTTGTTGTCCATGCCGGGCGAGTTGGCCAGGTTGTTGCGCATTTCCTGATAGCCCAGCTCGAGCGTCACCGGGTCGCCGATCGCCACCGTCGCCGCGGCCTCCTCTCGATCCTTCGCGCCGATGTCAAGCCATAGCTCCTTCTGCTTTACGACCTGCTTGCGCTCTTCCTGATCGAGCAAATGTATTGGCTTACGGGCGATTACCGCCGGGACGGGACCGGCCGCCGTGTAAATGGTCATCCGCTGTCCGATGAGCTGCTGCGGGTCCCAGCCGCCGATTGTGTTCGTGTAGATATAACCATTCTCGTTGATGTGCGACACGATGAGCCCGATCTGATCGGAGTGCCCGGCGAACATCACGCGCAGCGGCGCGTCCGGATTCGAGCAGGCGATGACATTGCCATGCAAGTCAGTGCGCACATCGTCGGCGAATTGGGCGACATAGCGCCGCACGATTTCCTGCACGGGCTGCTCGTAACCAGACGGACTCGGTGTTTCGAGAATATCTGTAAAGAATTTCTTAGCGGAGGATTCCATGGCGGATGTCGATTGTCCGTTGTCGGTCGTCCGTTGTTAGTTGTCAGTTGTTAGTGTAGTGGCCAAGGACGGTTAGCCAAGAGATGCTAGCAGATCGTTCCCCGATTGTACTGATTTTCTCACCGGGCAGCAGGTGGACCGACGATAAGACGCAACGCCAAATCGACCGCTTTCTAAACTCACGAAACGCTGCGCGTGCTCGCCCGATTGAAAAACTACATTCTCTTATTGCTGTTGGCAGGCGGCATATTGGGTTGCGCGCCGAAGGAGCTCTTTTCATCGATCGATCGCCACTGCTACGTGGCCGATTGGACGAACCACCACAGCTGCGTGAGCTGCTGTTGTTGCAAGAATGGTAGTTGTCGCCAGCCGGCGCCGATGATTTATGAACCACTGGTGCTCGGCAAGAGCTCGACGGCGGACGCTGCTATCAAGTGACTCGCGCTAGCTAGCGTAACGGCACAAACTCTGCCGGTTGAACCAGTTTTTGCTGCACGAGCCGTTGGCGCACCGTCGATGATATCCGACGCGACGGCCCACATTCATTGGCGCGCTAGGCGCCGTGTCGGGCAGCATAGGGGGGATTCTTGTCTACGGGCCGCACGCACTCTCCCTATTGCGCTCCGCGCGGATTCAGCGCTGAGGGGATCCAGAGATGCGATGCTTGTTGCCCGTTACCGCGTTGGTAGTCGCTCTGTCGTTCACGGTGTCGCCGGCCCGCGGCTATGGTTTGTTTGATCTGCTTGGCTGCGGCCGCGACAACGGATGCAGCTGTGGTTGTGAAACAACTTGTGCCTGCGAAACGGGGTGCGAGTGCGGATGCGACGTCGGCTGCAGCGGCGAACCAGCTTGTGGCTGCGACGATTGCTGCACTGTCAATGGCCGCCAATTCGCCGGGCAGAGATGGACCGGCTGCGGCGAATGCTGTGGGCCGCCCGTCTGTACGTGCGTCGAGCCGAACGGCTGCTGCCGCGGCGGGTGCTGCTGCGGTTCAGGCCAATCCTGCGCGGGCTGCGATTCGACGTGCGGCCACGGATGCGAATGCGACGAGCCATGCGAATGCGACGAGCCATGCGAATGCGACGAGCCATGCGAATGCGACGAGCCA
>JBBDWY010000018.1:174079-197873 GCA_040902605.1 Pirellulales bacterium
TGCGGATGCGATGAGCCATGCGGCTGTGACCAACCGTGCGGATGTAGCGACCCATGCGGCTGCGGCGACCAACGCGGCTGCGGCAACTGTTGCCCTGATGGAGGCGGCACCTGCTGCCTGAAACGGTGCGGCTTCGGCTCATGTATCGGCCGGGTCCTGGGCCTGTTGTGCCGACCATGCCGCGGCAGTGATTGCTGCGGCTGTGGCGGTTGCAGCAGCGAACTGTATTGGTGCGAATGGCACAATGATCCGCCGCGGTGCTGCGATCCTTGCGACCGGCACGGCAACTGGATCGGGCCCTACGGCGCCTACCGTGCACCGTACGATCACCCGTACTCCACGACTGCCGAAGTGTATGCGAAGCGTACCCCTCAAAGCAGAGCGAAAGTGGCCAACGACAACGGTGCAAGTCAGCAGCCAGCTCAAGTCGCGACGCAGCCGCAAACGAAGCCACAGGGAACATTCCAGCGCTAAGATGGCCGAAAGAGTCGCCGCGCATTGGCGGTCGTCATCGCGGCGAACTCTTCCAACGTTGCGTTTCGCGCCTCAGCCAGACAGGCGGCGGTGTGCCGCACATGGGCCGGCTCGTTGCGCTGCACTTTGCGGACCGGCTCGGGCGTGAGATAGGGACTATCGGTCTCGATGAGGATGCGGTCATCCGGCACCGCCGCAGCGATTGCCCGCAGCTCACCCGATTTCTTGAAGGTCACCATGCCGGCGAAGCTGATGTGCAGGCCCATCGCCACGCACTCCTCCATCATTGCCCGGCTGCCGCTGAACGAGTGCATCACCCCGTGGAGCGGCCCGCGTTGGCGGGCCTCGCGAAGCATGATGAGAATATCCTCATCGCAATCGCGCATGTGGACGATGAACGGCAGCCCGCGCTCCTGCGACAGCCGCACGTGGCGGTCGAAGTAATCCTGCTGCATCTCGAACGGCGTGAAGTCCCAATAGCGATCGAGCCCTGTCTCACCGATCGCCACGACTCCCGGCTCGTCGATCATGGCGATGACGCGGTCCCAATCGCCGGGTTGGCTCTCGGCCAGGTAATTCGGTTGCATCCCGACGGCCGCGTACACGCCCGGGAACTCGTGGGCCAGTTCGACGCACACTTGGCTCGTGTCGGCCGAAATGCCAATCGCGGTGATCTGATGAACACCGGCCTCCACGGCGCGGGCGACGACCTCCGCCCGGTCGTCATCAAACTCCGGCTGATCGAGATGCGCGTGCGTGTCGAAAAGCTGCATGTGAGCGGCCATGACTGGTCTTCAGGACATAGCCGGCTGGATTGTACCACATGCCTGGCGCTTCAAGAGGGAGGCGTCGGCGGCAGTTCGTTTAATAGAACACAGCCGAATAGCCGGAGGCCCACAACGTCCGGCTATTGGAACTAGCTGGGCGAATCTGGATTGCCGGCGAGGAGCTTTCGCTCTTGCTGTCGATGAGGCTCGCGGGCCGCCTCTTTCGCGACGGGGGCGTCGTTCGCGAACGCGGGCGCGCGATCGCGGACAATGGTCGATTGGCCCGCTTTGCTTTCTAGCTCTGCCAGCGATTCGAGATGGCCCTTCGCCAGACCCAGCGCTTCGGCGGCCAGCGATTGAGCGAGGGGAGCGAAGCGCAGCGCCTCGACGCATTGCGCGAGATCCGCGATGTCTTGCTTTTGATAGTCAATCGCTTCCTGGACAAGAAAGTCGATTGCCAGGTCATGCGTGTCAGTGAGTTCGATGGGAAACTCGCCAGTGTCGGGCCGCCCGCCGGACTCGAAAACAGTTTGGCTCACCCGCTCGGCCAAGGCATCCTGCCCGGCGACGATCTCGTCGATCGTCTGCATCACTTTCTCGCGGCCCGGCGGAATATACGGCCGGGCGTAGCGCATGTACTGCGGGAACGACCGCTGTAAGATCGCCAGCACCTGGTTCAGAATATCGATCGTTTCCAACGAGGACATCGGTTACCCGAACTTCGGACTGGTCGCTTCAGCGACCAGTTCACAATAGGAAGCATTACATCAACAAATTTTTGGTTGCCTCTTCGGCAATCCTTGTGATCGGCACCGGATAGATGCCGTAGATCACGACGGGCAATGAGACGATGAACACATAAACGGGCGCCAGCACTCCCATCGAGACCGGGCCGCGACCGGCCGGCTCCGGGTCGATGCACACCGTTTTGGCGACACGCAAGTAATACACCAGCGAAATGGCCGTGTTGATACCGGCGATTACCAGAAGCCCAATCATCCACGGCCCGCCGGCAACGACGAGCGTATAGAACACGTAGAATTTGCCGAAGAATCCGGCGAGCGGCGGCAACCCAATTAGACTGATCAGAATCACGGTGAGCGCGACGCTCGTCATCGGGGCGCTGCGAATCAATCCGGAGTAGTCCGCAATCTCCTCGCTGGCAATTGCGTTTCGCAGGAAGGCCACGATCGCAAATGCGCCCAGGTTCATAAACACGTACACGGTCAGGTAAAACACGAGTGCAGTCACCGCTTGGCGCGAGCCGACTGCATCGCTACCGGCTAGTTGCACGGCAGCGGCGACCGCCATGATCATGTAGCCGGCGTGGGCGATCGTCGAATAGGCAAGCAAACGCTTGATGTTGGACTGGCCGTAGGCGGCAAGGTTACCGAACGTGCAAGTGATCGCGGCGAGAACGGCCAACAGGCGCACCAGGAAGGTGCGCACGGGTGCGAGCGAAGAAGCGTCGCTCGCCTGATCCACGGCCGCTGAAGCGGCCTCGCCGGCGGGCGGTTGCAGGAAGGCGACTGTCTGGGCGGCGACCGGGCGATCTGCGACGGATGGCGCCGCTTCAGTTCCAGCGCTGACGCCGAGCACCACGCGCACGAGCAGCGCCATTGCGGCGCCCTTCGATGCCACGGACAAAAAGGCATCGACCTCCGCCGATGCGCCCTCGAATACATCGGGGCACCAGAAATGAAACGGCACCGCAGAGAGCTTGAATGCCAGCCCGACCGCGATCATCAGCGCGGCAAGCACTAGCACCATCAGCGTGCTGCCGCCCTCTTTGGCGGCGACCATGCTGGGAATATCCATCGCCAGGAGCCTGGTCGCGATGGTCGGCAAGTGGGCGGTGCCCAACAACCCGGCCAGCAGACTGATTCCGTACAGCATGACGCCCGCGGCACCGGCGCCGTAGACGGCGTACTTGAGCGCCGCCTCGCTGGAGCGCCGGCGGCCCTTGATGATGCCCGCCATCACGTACGACGGCACGCTGGCCATCTCGACGGCGAGGAATATCGTCATTAAATGGTTGGCTGACGCCATGAGACACATGCCGAGCGTCGAGCCCAACAGCAGCGTGTAAAAATCCTGGCCGTCGTACTTATCGGCCAGCCCGGTCATCCGGACGAGCACGATGAACAACACGGCGAACGCCAACAGGAACATCCGGAAAAACGCGGTTAGCGAATCGTACACCAGCATGCCGGTGAAGATTTCTCGCCGCTCGACGCCCGACCAACTGCTCATGAACCCGTCCGGCAAGGCATACCAGAGGGCGACGGCCGAGCCCACGATCGCGAGAAGAAACGGATCGATTTTCTCGCCGAGCCGGAACAGCCGCACCACCAGCATGACAATAATCGTCGCGCAGATCACGAGCTCCGGCCGAAACAGCGGCAGACTCACGTCGAGCGTGTCGGCGATCAGATTATCGACCAGCGATTGAAAACTCACAGTTTTGTCCGATGTCCAAGGAAAGGATGCAGGATTGAGGAAGCGGGATGCGGGGTTGTATTGATTTCCTGCCCCCTGCATCCCGCATCCTCCATCCTTTCACAATGTTTCAGTGTATTCGTTCATGAGTGTCGCCGCGGTCGCTGGCCGTTGTTGGCCGCCTTCGTGTTCCTTCGTCCATTCGGTCAGCTCGACGACCGTCTTATCGACCGAGGGCTGCATGTAGTCCAACAGTGCTTGTGGATAAACGCCGAACAGGATGGCGAGGGCCAAAAGCGGCGCGGCGATTGAAAATTCGCGGAAGGTCATTGGCGTGAGCGCCTCGGGATGCGGGCCTTTGTATTCGGGACCCAAATACACGCGCTGGATCGCCCACAGAATGTAGCCGGCCGTGAGAATTACGACTGACGCCGAGATCACGGCCATGCCCGTGCTGTAGTTCCACACACTAAGCACCACGAACACCTCGCCGATGAACCCGCACAGCCCCGGCAACCCCAACGCAGCGAAGAAAATGCCGATCGACAGGCCGCTGTACACCGGCATTTTGTTGAACAGGCCGCCGAACTGGTTGAGGTCGCGGTGATGCACGCGGTCGTAAATCACGCCCACTAGAAAGAACATGCCGGCCGAGCTGATGCCGTGCGCGATCATCTGGTACATCGCGCCGTTCATGCCCATCTTCCAGTAATCGGGGTTGTAATTCGTGCCGGCCGCCGCGCTCCACACGCCGAGGCCGAGCACCACGTACCCCATGTGGCTCACCGAGCTGTACGCCACAAGTCGCTTGAAATCGGTTTGCGCCATCGCGGCGAACGCCCCATAAACCATGCTGACCACGCCCACCGCGCACACAAAGTACGCCAAATCGTAGCCGGCCTGAGGACAGATCGGGTAGCAGATGCGGATGATGCCGTAACCGCCCATCTTCAAGAGGATGCCGGCCAGAATCATCGAGATGGGCGTCGGCGCCTCGACGTGCGCATCAGGCAACCACGTGTGCAGCGGAACACTCGGCACCTTGATGATGAAACCGATGAACAGCAGCAAAAACGCCCACCACTGCAGCGAGTGGCCCCACCACGTGGGATCGGTGAACAGCGTGGTGTGCTGGCCCATTTGCTGCATGGCCAGGATGTTGAACGTGTGCTGCGGCGTGGCGGCTTCGAGGATGCGTTGGGCAGCGTCCGGTTCGCTGACCACGCCGCTGGCGATGAGTTGGTCGGCGGAAAGTTGCCGCAGGTCGCTGTTGAAGTACAGCATCAAAATCGCAATCAACATCAACACGCTGCCCACGAGCGTGTAGAGGAAGAACTTGATCGCGGCGTACTCCTTCCGCGGCCCGCCCCAGATTCCGATCAAGAAGTACATTGGCAGCAGCATCACTTCCCAGAACACGTAGAACAGGAAGAAGTCAAGCGCCAGGAACACGCCCAGCATGCCCGTTTCCAAGAGCAGATACAGCACGCAATAGGCCTTCTCGTGCTTGCTGATGTTCCAGCTTGCTCCCATAGCGAGCATCGAGATGAAGGTCGTCAGCACGACGAGCGGGAAGCTGATGCCGTCGGTGCCCATGAGGTACTTGATGCCGAATGAGGGGATCCAGTCGACGGCGAACAGGTTCTGCATCTCAGCCACGCCGGCCTCGAAATCGACCTGGCTCCGCCCGAAGATCATCGCCAGCGACATTACGAACACCACGGCCGTCGCGGCGAACGAAATCCATTTGATCGTCTCGCCGCGGAGCGGCAGCAGCGAGATGACAACCGCAACAAGGGCCGGCAGAAACACCAGCCAGCTCAGAAAGACGGCGGGGTTGGCGAAGTCAAACATTTTGGGTTCAGGGTTCAGGGTTCAGGGTTCAGGATCATCCCGCGATGGCAAAATTCCACCATAAACTGGCAATCACAAACAACACGATCGTGCACACGACGATAAACATCACGTACTGCCGCAGCCGGCCAGTTTGAACACTCCGCAGCGATAGACCAAGATCCCAGGTCTTCTCGGCGAACGTGTCGACGCCGTTGTCGATGATCCAGCGATCGCCGACGACTGCCACCACGGCCGAAAACCCTCGGTATATCCACGCGCAGGCGTGAATGATCGAATCAATCACGCCGCGATCGAGCGTCTCGGCAATGAAGCGGCTCACGGCAAGCGTCGGCCGAACGAAGACGAAGTCATACAACTCGTCGAACCACCATTTGTTCCAAGTCAGATGGTACAACAGGCTGAGGTAACGACGTAGCGTCGCGGCGCTGATCACTTCCCACAGGTAGACAATCGTAGCGCCCGCGATGCCTGCCAGCGCCACCAGAATGGCGGACCAGCCGGCGGGGATTCTCACCGCGTCGGCATGACTCGCGTGTTCGTCAGGCACGATGAAATCAGGCAACAGCACGCCGACCTTGTTGCCCAACTGGCCCACCGGGCGGGCCTGCTCCAGCAGGATCTCGACGTCCGGAACGCCGGCCACCCACTCGGAAACGGGCCAACCCACGCCGACCGCGAACACGGCCAACAACACCAGCGGCCCCGTCATCACCCACGGCGACTCATGCGCGTGGTCGTAGCGATGATGGTCGCGCGGCGCGCCGGCGAACGTCATGTACCACAAGCGAAACATGTAGAACGACGTCATCAACGCTCCGGCCAACGGAACGATCACAAACAACCAGCCATAACTTCGGTTGGTGAGCGCAAAATTGAGCGCCTGCTCGACGATCAAGTCCTTCGAATGGAACCCGCTGAAGCCAAGCACAAACGGAATGCCGACGCCGGCAATCGCCAGGCAGCCGATGAGCATTGTGTAGGCGGTGATCGGCATCTTGTGCCGCAGCCCGCCCATCTGCCGCATGTCGTTTGTATGCACGGCATGAATCACCGAGCCGCTGCACAGGAACAGCAGGCTTTTGAAGAACGCGTGCGTAATGAGATGGAACAGCCCGGCCAACCAGCCGCCCAGCCCCAGCGCGAGCATCATGAAGCCGAGCTGGCTCACCGTCGAATACGCAAGCACGCGCTTGATATCGACCGCCGTGATGGCGATGGTCGCCGCCAGAAACAGCGTGATGCACCCGATGACTGCAATCACCAACAGCGCCTCGGGCGAGAAAACTGGATACACGCGGCCGACAAGAAACACGCCGGCCGCCACCATCGTCGCCGAATGCACCAGGGCCGACACGGGCGTTGGGCCTTCCATCGCATCGGGGAGCCACACGTGGAGCGGAAACTGGGCGCTCTTGCCCATGCAGCCACAAAAAACTCCTACGCCAGCGACAAACAACAGCCACTGGCTCATGCCTTCCGGCAGAGCCAATTCAAATCCGTGCGCCTCCGCGTGCAGCAGGCTGAAAATGCCGCGTTCGACGGTGCCGTCCGGTTGCGTCACATCGCCAAACGAAAACGTGCCAAGGCTCGACCACAAGGCCATCAATCCGATGAGCATGCCGAAGTCGCCGACGCGGTTGACGATGAACGCCTTGTTCGCTGCCGTGCTCGCGCTGTGCCGCTCGAAATAGAAGCCGATCAGGAAATATGAGCAGATGCCTACCAGCTCCCAGAACACGAACGTCATCGCCAGGTTGCCCGAGATGCAAACGCCCAGCATCGAAAACGAAAACAGCGAGAAATACTGGAAGAAGCGGTGGAACCGCCCGCGGCGGTGCAAGTGCTCGCCGTTCGAGAGCACGACTTCGTGGTCCACCACGTCGTGCAGCTCATCGTGCATGTAGCCGAGCGCGTAAATATGGATCGCCGAAGCGATCAGCGTCACCATGCAGAACATCACCACGGTGAGCGTGTCAATGTAGTAGCCGATGGTGATCTTCAGGTCGCCAAAGATGCCGAGCGGATACCAGTCGCCGGCGATGTAGGGCGGCGGGCCATTCGTGGCATGCCTCTCGCCTTCCTCCGTGTGCTCAACCTGCGCGGCGACAAAACGAAACGGCGACGGTTGACCGCCAAGTGTATCCGGCTGCTCTTCGGCAGGGTGCTCCGAGTGAGCGAGTGGATTATTGGGCAACCACACGCCGAACAGCGCGTACAGGCTCAGCAGGCAGCCGGTGACGATTGCCGCGACGGCGAGATAGCCGGCATACTTCTGCGTCGCATACCGCACGCGCAACCCCAGCAGCTGCGGCACTGAATAGCCGACGAGAATCACGGCAAACGACGCCAGCGGCAGCAGCCAGGCAACCAACAGTAGTGTCGGCAATTTTTCCATATCGCTTGCGGTTTAGCTGCCTTGCGGTTTAGCCCTGTAGCTGATCGGCCCGGTCCACGTCGATCGTGCCGAAGCTGTTATAGAAGTTGAGCGCGATCGCCAGTGCCACCGCCGCCTCGGCCGCGGCCAGCACGATCACAAACAGCGACATGAGCTGCCCGTCCAGCCCGATGATGCCCGCATCATTGCGCAAGTACGGGCTGCCGAACGCGATGAAATTCAAATTGGCCCCGTTGAGCACCAACTCGATGCCGAGCAGCACGCCGATCGCATTGCGCTTCGTGGCCATACACAGCGCGCCGCACACAAACAGCACCGCGCCCACTACCAGGTAGTGCGAAACGCCAACCGGCTCAGTCAACATGTTGGCTAGCGGCATCATTCGACGATCGTGCTCCTTTTGTAGCGGGCCCGTGCCAAAAAAGCGGCTCCAATCAGTACGACTAACAGGTGAACGGAAACTATTTCGAAGATCAGCAAGTAGCCGGCCTTATCAGGCGAATCGGCCCCGTCCACGCGTGCGCCCAACAGCCCCATGCCGATTGGCGTGGCCGTTGGTTGAAGCGGAACCGCGTTCACCTCCGCGCGGGTCAAGCCTCGCGACCACTCCGGCACGCTGAATGCCGCAAACCACAACAGCAGGAATAAGCAGGCGCCAACTCCTGCAGCCATGCCCAGCTCGAAGCGGCTCGTCTTCATGGAGATGAACCGGTCCTGCGACGTGAGCATCACGCCGAACACCAGCAGCACGAGCGTGCCGCCGACGTAAATCAAGATCTGCATGGCGCCGACAAAGTCGGCCCCGGCAAGAAAGAACAGGCCGGCCGTCGCGGCCAGCGACATCACCAGATAGAACGCCATCCGCACGATGTTCGCGCTCACGACAACCGCCACGGCAAACGCGCATGCAATGCCCGCGAAAAGCAGAAAAAACAACGAGGGCCAATAAATCGGATCTTCCATCGCGGGCGCTAATCCATTCTCACCGTGTCGGCTGAGGCGGTCCGCTGCGAGGCCGCCGGCTGCGTTGCGGCCGATTTGGTTTCGGGCCAAAGCTCGGCAACCTGGTAGGTATGCGCTGGCACGTCCAGGAATCCAAAAAACATCTTGTCCGGCAAGGCGTACTGCCACAGCGTCGCCCCCAGAAACGTCATCGCCGCGATCGGCACGCAGTATTTCAAGCACGTGGTGATCACCTGGTCGATCCGCAGCCGGGGCAGTGTCCAGCGGACCCACATCATCACGGTGACGCCGATGATGCCTTTGAGCAGTATGTTGAGCGTGCCGAGCACGTTGCCGGCGATGCCGTTCCAGAAACCATCTTCAAACGTCCAGCCAAGCACACTCGCGATAGGAATCGGCCCGTGCCAGCCGCCGAGAAACAGGATCGAAGCCAGCAGGCTCACCGCCATCATCGAGCCGTACTCGGCCATGAAAAAGAAGCTCCATCGCAGGCCGGAATACTCCGTGTGGAACCCGGCCACGAGTTCGCTCTCCGCTTCCGCCAGGTCGAACGGAGCACGATTGACGCTGGCCGTCGCGCACGTGAAGTAGACCCAGAACGTGATGAACGTGAATGGGTCGTGAAAGATGTACCAGTTCCAGAATCCGCCCGCTTGCCGGTCGCCGATGTAGACCAAATCCATCGACCCAGCCAGCAGCACGGGCACGACGGCGCACATGCCCAGCGGCACTTCGTAGCTCACCACCTGGGCCGCCTCACGCATCGCCCCGAACAGCGACCACTTCGAGGCCGATGAATAACCAGCGAGGATGACGCCGAAGACTTCGAGCCCCAGCACCGCGATGATAAAGAACACGGCCACATTGAGATGCAGCGCAACAAATGGATGCTGCCCGCCGGCGAACGGAATCGCCATGAAGGCGGCCAAGGAAGCGCAAAAGCTCACATACGGCGCGAGCTTGAACAGAAATGCGTCGGCCCCTTCGGGCATCAAGTCTTCCTTAGTGAGAAGCTTGATGCCGTCGGCCAGCGTCTGCAGCCACCCGAATCGCCCGCCCACGCGCGTGGGGCCCAGCCGATCCTGGATGCGGCCCGACACCTTGCGCTCCATCCAAATGAACAAGAGTGCGCCGACCGCCACGAGATTCACGAGCAGGAAAATATGGACCAGCGCAGCCAGCGTGTACGCCAGCCACGGCCAGATACCTACATCGATCAAAAACTCGGCCACTTAGGGTTCGTCCTTCAACCTAATGCTGCATGAATCTTATGATACGGCCAATCGTTGTACGATTGTACGAAATCAAAGCGCTGCGCCGAAAGGCCCTCCTTCTCAGGATTGTGCCCACGTATTCAATCCGACCGCGAACCTCCTCAGGGGTGCGAAGAAAGACCGTATAAGGTCGCGCCGACCAAACGGGATGCTCCGCGCCCACATCGCTGAACTCGCGCAGCGTCAACCGCGAGTTATCAGCAAGGGCCTGCCACATCGCCAGCGCATCGTCGCGGCGACGACGGATCACCATGTGCACGTGATTCGACAGAATCGCGCAAGCCCAGACGGTATATTTTCGATCAGAAATGACCTTAGTGAAGGCGTCGCGTAGGGCTTGCCTCTTCGCATCTTCAATCCAAAACTTCGGAAAATTCAGCAACGGTTCCGCCTGACGATGAAACTCTTTCAATTCCTTGCGAGTGGGCTGCAAGTTCGCAGGTTTTCGCCCGTAGTGAATCGGTCCCAACGGAGCGAACTTTTCATCGTAAAGTGCAATCGACCCGCTCCCCCGCAGGTCGTTCGCCAACCAATGCCCGTATAGCGTCCAAATGAGATGATGCCCAATGATCATCAGACGCGGTTTCGACATGCCTTATTCCGTTATTCGCGAAGACGCAAGCGGTAAACAGCGTCTATTCGCAATGCCTACCGCTTGCGTCTTCGCAAAACAAACTCACCTTCACCTACCGATCAATCTCCCCCATCACGATGTCGAGCGACCCCACAATCGCCGGCACATCGGCAATGAGACAGCCGCGGCATAGCGCGTTGGTAACCGACAGGTTGCAGAAGCTGCTGCTCCGCGCGCGTGCCCGCCAGGGGATCGGTTCGCCGTTGCTCACCAGATAAAAGCCCATCTGCCCCTTCGGGCACTCCGTTTCCAGGTAACACTCGCCCTTCGGCAGTTTTTGGTTAAGCTTGATCGGCTCGCCGTGGCTGCCCGTCGACATGCTGTAGCGGTCGATCGCCTGCCGGCAGAGGTCGACGCTTTGCACCACTTCGAGCATCCGCACGTAGAATCGGTGCCAACAATCGCCGAGGACGGCCTCTTGGGGCACGGCTGGATAGTCGTGGTCGCGCGGGTAGTGGCCGTTGCGCTGGCAAACCACCTCGAAGGCGTAGCCATCGTACATCGACGTGTAAATCTCCTCGCCGTCGCGCCGCATGTCATGATCCACTCCGCTGCCACGCAGCACCGGGCCACTGGTACCGAAGTCAATCGCCATTTCGGGCGACAGAACGCCGACCCCGGCCGTGCGCTTGATGAAGATCGCGTTGGTCGTCAGAAGTGCGTGGTACTCGTCGATCAGGGGCATGAACGGATCGAGGAACTCTTCGCACTTCTGCAGCCAGCCGCGGGGCAGATCGGCCGTTGCGCCGCCGGGCGTCAGATAGCTGTACGTCAGCCGTGCACCGCAGGCCGCTTCAAACAGATCGAGGATTTTTTCTCGCTCGCGGAAGGCGTACAAAAACGGGCTGAATGTGCCCAAATCGAGTCCATACGCCCCCATGCCGACCAGGTGGCTGGCAATCCGATTCAATTCGGCAATCAGCACGCGGAGATGACGGCCGCGTTCTGGCACGCGATAACCCAGCAGCTTTTCCACCGCCAACGACCAGCCGAGGTTCATGTTCATCGCGGCCAGATAATCCATGCGGTCGGTGTACGGAATCCACTGCCGCGGCGTCAGGTTCTCGCCGATCTTCTCCGCGCAGCGGTGGAGGTAACCAATGTGCGGAACAACTTCGGAAACCACTTCGCCGTCGGTCCGCAGCACGAGCCGCAACACGCCGTGCGTGCTGGGGTGCTGCGGGCCCATGTTCACGAGCATCTCGTCCGTGCGAACGTCGAACTCGATGATCCGGGGATCTTCTATCGTGGCGCTCATTTGTGCTTAAAACTCGACGGAAATGACCAATGACCAAGCACCAATGACCAAGGACGCTTCGGGTAAATTGGTCATTGGGATTTGGTCATTGGTGATTGTCTGTGTTGTCTTCTACCGTCCGCGAATCCCGTGGTATTCGAGCGGCATCTCATAATCTTTGCGTAGCGGGTGGCCAACCCAATCTTCGGGACATAGGATGCGGCGTAAGTTCGGATGTCCTGTAAAGAACACGCCGGACAGATCGTACACCTCGCGCTCATGCCAGTCCGCAGTGCTCCAAATACCGGAAACTGATGGTACGTCGGGCAACTCCCCCGGCTGGTTGTTTTTCCAGCGCGGCACAATCACCTTCAGCACGAGGCTGTGCTTGTGCTTCATGCTGAACAGGTGATAGACGACCTCCGTATGTGGCTGCCACTCGGTCTTGGCCGCTTTTTTCTCGTCAGTGTGTAGATAATCGACGCCGGTGATGCAGTTCAAGTAGTCGAACGCCAGGCTGGGCTCGTCCCGCAAATAGCGGGAGACATCGACAAGCCCGTCCGCCGCCACCTCGATCCACGGATCAATGTTCTCGAGATTCGCCCCGGCAATCGTGTCGCCGAATTTGGCTTTCAGTTGATCGACAAATGCAGGACCGGCCATGGATGTTTACGTCGCGATTCTGTTAGCGCCGACCGCAAGGTCGGTCGAGTGATATACGGTGCGTAGTACGTTCGGCCTTGCGGCCGACGCCAAAATTCGTCATGCCGATAGGATCGATTGGCTCGGCTCCAAGGCCCGCGCTGGCGGCGGACGGTGCGTCGGCTCAATCTTCTGCCGCGTCATGGCCCGCACCCAATCTAAATCGCCCCGCCTCCAAACATAGGCGAAGCCGACCAACAACACGCCGAAAAACACACCAATGTCGGCGATCGAAGTTAAAGCCAGACGGTCGGCCGTTTCTCGAAGCGAAGCGCTCGCTTCGGCGGAAGCAGTCAGGGCAGCTGGTTCACTTATGCCCAGCTCGCGTAATTGCGTCGCTGCGAACGGCGACAGTTGATCAGTCGGGACTGAGGGATCGACGTCCGCGGCCATCACTGGGGCGTTCTCCGCCGCCAGTTGCGTCGCCTTGCCAAAGACGGTCGCCCACGGGAAGAAAAACGCCACTTCCACGTCGAAAATGATGAACAATAGCGCAACGACGTAGAAACGTAAATCGAACTGCACGAAGCTCGAACCGATCGTCGGCTCGCCGCACTCGTACACTTCAAGCTTCTCCTGGTTCGGTAGCCGCGGACGAACCAGCCAACCCACCAGCAAATTTACAAACAGGAACAGAAAGCCCGTCAGGGCGAAGAGGGCGACATACGCGGCGATGGCGGTCGGTGTTGCCATGTATGAATAGCTCGTCGCTGTTAGCCATTAGCTCTTAGCTAACCGCTAAAAGCTGATGGCTGATAGCTTCTCACCGGTTCGGCCCCCCGTGGACCGGATCGGTAATTACCTTGGAATCTGCCACGGCCGTTGGATTCAACGTCGAGCGGCCCCAGGCCACGTCGAGTGGCAATCGCGAAAAATCCACGATGCAACCGTCGCGGCTGTAGCAGCTCAGGTCGTGTGTCGCGCCCATGAAAATGCAATCAACCGGGCACGGTTCCACGCATAGCGCACAAAACATGCACTTTGTGTAATCAATCGTGAAACCGGTGATCTTGAAGCCCTTGCCGTTCTCGACCCGCTCCTTGCCGATGTAGATACAATCGACCGGGCAGGCCTTCGCGCACTGATCGCAAGCAATGCACGTCGTGAGATCGAAGCGGTGGAACCCTCGGTATCGAGCCGCCACCGGCACCGGCAGCTCAGGATATTCGAAGTGCTCCGTGAACGCCTTGCGCTCCGGGCGATACGTTTTGATCCAGGTTCGAAAGGTCACCCACATGCCGTGGGCAACCGTGTATACCGCCTCGACGATATTTCCCATCCAGGGCCAAACAGCCTTGACTGCCTTAATCATCTCAGGCCGAACGTCCCTTGGATTGCTCGAGGAAAGGAAGTGAAACACGGCGCACTGCGACACCAGATTACCATGCAGTGCGCGATGCAGATGGAACGGTTAATTATAAGGGGCCGCAATTCGCCCGCAACCGCCAATCGGTATCTCGAGCATTAACTTTGCAATCGAGGTTCATCGCCCGGCACGCGTCTGTTGTCCATTCCATGGTCGAACCGCGCGCGTCGGATAATGACTCCGAAATTCAGAGCACTCGGCATTACGGACGAAGAGAAGTACGCGGCCGGAATCGACACCGACGGCTGCGCGCTGTCTACCGCCCAGCGGAACTCGGCCCGATTGAGGCGATCCGTGACAAGCGATGAACGCCCGGCGAGCGCCGGCCCGGGAGACGATATATCGGCGATGCATTGCCAAATTGTCGTGCTTGCGGGCGAATTTCAAGGCGAAGGGTGGCAAAATAGGTAGAATCGATTCATCCCCTGCCTTCCGTTGTTCACTCCACTTCACAGTGCGCGAATCGGCCTCGTCCAAACGTTCGCAAGCCGTGTGTTCCAAATAACTTACGCCGCGTTATGAAGCTAACTGGACCGCCTGGACGGGTCAATTGAGAATCTTGGCAGATTGGAGATGGCAATCCAAATCTTATGCCAAACGGACGCGCAACGGCCAGAAAGGCGCGTTTCGAGCCTAATCTTTCCTTGACTAGGCCCCCGCACCACGTAGAGTGAATTGAAGGGGGTCGTCTGCCTTCGGGCGCCAACACCCGCCTAATGGGCCGTCGGCCATAGGGTGTTGGACAACCGCCTCAAGCCGGATCGCGAAGGTTTGCGAGGCGTTTGGACGTGCCACCGGAAGGAATCGAGCATGTTAGTTCTGTCACGGAAAAAGAACGAGAGCATCATTATTAATGATGACATTACGATTGTTGTCGTCGAAATCCGCGGCGACAAGGTGCGACTTGGCGTAGAAGCCCCCAAGGAAGTGCCCGTGCATCGTAATGAGGTCTATGAGGCCATCCGGCGGAATCAGCAAAAGCCGGAATCCGTCGACCAGCCGGTGACCCAGCGCGACGGCACGACCTCGACCGATTGAACCGCCCGGCACCGGTCACTTCGTCGCTTCACCTCTCAACTCTTCTCGCTGTCCGATCGCTGCTAGCACTCTTGCACGCCGATCCTCGGACGTCGCGGCGGATTTCGCCTCTGGCAGGACACTTCGATTTCTGACTGTTGGCGCGCAATTTCAATCCTACACACGTTGCAAATCAATCGTCCGTTGTCTTGACGCCCGCATCGCGTAACCATATACAGCTAAGGAAGCTGCGGACACTGATCGCCCTCGCGTCACTGCATCAGAAACGGGGCGGGCCACGGTCGCCGGAAAAAAGTCCGGCTGATCGATAGCTGCTGTTCGCGCCGGCCCCGTCGTCTAGCGGTCTAGGACACCGGCCTTTCACGCCGGTAACACGGGTTCGAGTCCCGTCGGGGTCACTGCTGAATGACGAAGTCCTGAATGACGAATGACGAAGGCTGGCAAAGCCTACAGTTGCCTGTTTCATTCGTCATTCGCTCATTCGTCATTCGTCATTATCTGCCGCACTTCTATTCCACATGTACGATGCGCTCCTAGTCGTCTCCTTCGGCGGGCCGGACGGACCAGCCGACGTTCTGCCATTTCTGGAAAACGTGCTGCGCGGCCGCAACGTGCCGCGCGCGTCGGTGCTGGAAGTCGCCGAGCATTACTATCACTTCGGCGGCCGCAGCCCGATTAACGATCAGAATCGCCAGCTGATCGCGGCCATCGAGCAGGAAATGTCGGCCCACGGCCTGCCACTGCCGATTTACTGGGGCAACCGCAACTGGCATCCGCTGCTCGCAGACACGCTGAGAAAAATGGCAGCCGATGGAGTCCGGCGTGCCTTGGCGTTCGTCACCAGCGCGTTCAGCTCGTACTCCGGCTGCCGCCAGTATCGAGAGGACATCGCCCGTGCGCAGCAGCAAGTGGGTTCCTCGGCGCCCCAGATCGACAAGCTGCGCGCGTTCTTCAATCATCCCGGGTTCATCGAGCCGATGATCGAGCGGACGAGCACCGCGCTGGAGCAAATACCTTCCGAGCGGCGCGACCGAGCTCTGTTGATCTTCACAGCGCATAGCATTCCGTTGGCCATGGCCGCCGGTTGTCGGTACGAAGAGCAGCTTCGCGAAGCCTGCCGGCTCGTGTCGAAAGGCGTTGGCCGCGGCGAATGGCGCTTGGTGTACCAGAGCCGCAGCGGGCCGCCGCAACAGCCGTGGCTCGAACCGGATATCGGCGATTTTCTTGTGGCGACTCACGGTTCGGCGCGCACGGTTCAGGACGTCGTGGTGGTGCCGATCGGCTTCATTTCCGATCACATGGAAGTGCTGTACGATCTGGACACCGAAGTCCGGCAGCTTTGCGACCGGCTGGGCATCAACATGGTCCGCGCGGCCACAGTAGGCACGCACCCACGCTTCGTGCAAATGATCCGCGAGCTGATTGAGGAGCGGATGGCCGATGCACCGAACCGACTCGCGCTCGGTGTGCTCGGACCCAGCCATGACGTTTGTCCCGACGATTGTTGCTTGTATGAACCAAGACGTCCAAAACCGCCGGCCGCTGGGTAACTCCGGCATCTTCGTCGCGCCGGTCGCGCTCGGCTGCTGGCCGGTCGCCGGCGTGACGACGCTGGATGCGAACGAGGCCGATAGCATCGCCACGATCCAGAAGTGCTTCGAGGTGGGCATCAATCACCTCGACACCGCCCACGTGTACGGGCCGAACGGTGAAAGCGAGAACCTCATCCGCCGCGCGCTGGGCAACCGCCGGGAAGAAATGGTGATTGCGACAAAGTGTGGTATTCACTACGAAGGCCAGGAGATGGTGAACGACGGCCGCCCGGAGCGGCTGCGCTTCGAGTGCGACGAGTCGCTCCGGCGGCTTGGAACCGATCGCGTCGAGCTGCTGTATTTGCATGCCCCGGACGAAAAAGTGCCGATTCGCGAATCGGCTGGTGCCCTCCGTGGACTGTTGGACGCTGGAAAGACACTGTCGGTCGGCGCGTCGAATCTCACGGTGGAGCAGCTGGAAGAATTTGCCGCCGAATGTCCTTTGGCCGCGGTGCAGATGCCCTACAACATGCTGCAGCGCGACATTGAGCAGCGGACGATTCCCTGGTGCCGCGAGCGTAACATCGCCGTCATGGTGTATTGGCCGCTCATGAAGGGCCTGCTTGCCGGCAAGTTGCCCCGCGACGGGAAACTCGACGAGCGCGACAGCCGGCGCAAGTACCCGATGTATCAGGGCGACGAGTGGCAAAAGAATCAGGACTTTGTCGAACGGCTGCGCGCGGCCGCCGCCCTCTCCGGCCACACCGTCGCGCAGCTTGTCGTCAATTGGACGATCAGCCAGCCTGGCATCACCTCGGCGCTCTGCGGCGCCAAGCGCCCCTCGCAAATCGAGGAAACGGCCCGCGCGATTGCCTGGACGCTCAGCGCCGAGCAGCGCACGCTGATCGACGCGGCCATCGCCGCCCGCGGCCCGGCCGCCACTAAGCGGCTGTTCACATGAAGTGTATTGGTCGCCCCCCATTCGACAAAACGTTTGGAAGGTCAGACTCGGCCTGACATCGTTTAGAAATGGCGTCAGGCGGAGCTTGACCTACTCGCTCGGCTGTTTTAGGTTGAATTGAGTCCGTGCGGCAGAAAATCGGCTAACAGTGCGCGATTCGATTGATTATTTCCTTGCCGCCGGCCCGTGGCCGTATTATCGTGCGCTCGCCGCATTAATTATGATCGTGAAACGATGACGCGTGTTTCGTGGGTTGCGCACCCGCTGGCCATCATCTAAAAAATCAAACCGTCGCCGCTCGGCGACGTGCCAGCGGCCGGTCGTTTCTTTATATCGCCGGCTGCGGATCGAGCCGCTGGAAGACCGGCGGCTGCTCTCGCTCACCGTCAGCACGCTGATTGATGAGAACGCCGGAATTAGCGGCCTCGTCCCGGTCCGCATCGAAGAAGCGGGCGTCATGCGCGCGCGAGGCGTCGGCGCCGCGGCACTGGGGGAGCCAGCGGGACACGCTGAGTTTGGCGCCGCGGCGCCTGACTACGTCTCGGCGCACCGCGACGCGCTCGGGCTGTCGCTAGCGGATGATTTTGTGGTCCGCTCGGAAGCTAGATGCGAAGTGCAGATTGGAGACTTGCAGCTTCATGCGGTTAGCCGCGAGCGGGCACCATCGCCCAGCGATGGTCGTGCTCGCCGGGTGGAGCGTCAAGGAGAATCAAGCCTTGAGTCGGTCGGGCCAGCGCTGTGGCGGCACGATGATGCCCTCGTGGCGTGGCTGTCGTCGCAAATGGTCGATGAAGATGACGACGTTGACCAGGAGCTTAGCGATCAGATTGATGAGGCGTGGGCCGATGAAGAGATAAATTTAGGCGATGACACGCTCGACAAGATTTTTGCGTCGCTCGTTCTATAGGCGAACTTCTTCAGCGTGAGCGCAGTTTTTCTGGCGGTTTAATCAGCCACGTCGGCGGTGGCACGATATCGAGCCGGGCAATCAGCATCAAAACGCCGACCGCGATCACCAGCAAGGGGACCTCCAGATCGATTTTCAGGCGGCCGGTTTGCCGCAAGATCGAGAGAAAACTGGCGAGGATCAAAAACGGCCCTGCGACAAGGGTCACTTTGTCGATGCCGCCCGCCGCCAATATCAATACGCCTACAACGAGAATTCCCAGCGTCCAAACCCAATCGATTTGCGGCATGGCGCCCAACGTGGTAAGCACCCAACCGATGCCAAAGGTGATCAGCAAGATAGGAACAATCAGCGTCTTCATTTGGTAACTCGCTCCAACTCTCGGCTGAAACTGTAAACATCCAAGAAAAATTCATGCAAAGGCGCAAAGGCTCCAAAAGAGACTTGCCTGGCCCAAAACATTATTTGAGTTCTTCTGGTTGATTGGTTATCTGAAGTGCGAGATATCCTCATGCGTTCTTTGCGTCTTTGCGTGAGAATTTTATTCCCGTTAGGCCGGTTCGGCGAATACTAGAGTGTAACCGTTAGGGTCGCGGATCGCGAATTCGCGCGTGCCGAAGTCGGTGTCTTCCGGGCCCCAGGCGAACGGGAGTTTGCCGCGGAACTCATCGGCCAGGCGGTCGACGCTCTCGGGAAATACGTACAGGGCGCCGGTGAAGGTCGGCACACCGTCGTTGGCTCGGAACTCGTCGGTATAGAGAATGATCGCCACGCCGTCGCGGCGGACTTCCGTGCGGATCGGATTGCTTTCGATCGGATAGTACCCAGTTTGCGTGAAGCCGAGCACGTCGATATAGAAATCGAGCGTACGTCGCATGTCGGCGACGAACAGGCAGGGAAGGACGCGGTTTCCAAGGTTCGTCGGCATCGTGAAGACAAGGAAACAAGGAACCGGGGAGTTTCAGATCCCCAGCGCGGCGAGCGCGTCGGCGACTCGGCCGATCGTGGTTGCCAGTTGGGGATGCTCGGCCTCGAACTTAAGGAGCAGATCCTTCAGGCCGGAGATCGGCTCGAGTTCGGCCGCCGATCGCTCGTCGCACGCGTCGAGTGCGCGTTGGACGTCGTCGATGGCTTTTTCAAGTCGCGCCACCGTTTGCGGATCGGCGCTCTCAGTTTTCGACAGCTCGGCTTTGAGCTGATCGAGTTCTTTCAAGAGTCGTTGCTTTTTCATTCTTGCAGCCTAATCTGGGGATTGCGCGACGGCAAGATAAGGTCGTTTTACCTTGGCGCAGCACTCAATGTCGCAGCGTCAGACAGGGAAACATTACAGTGTCCCCTGGTAGCCTGCCGGCTCATGCAAGGGCGCATAATAAGACCCGCTGACATGATGTGCTCACGTCAGCGGGCCAAAATGCTCTTGCCGCGCGCTATTCTCTTACCAGCGCTTGCCACCTCGACTGCCACCGCCGCCGCCACCACCGCCGCCGCCGCCGCCGCCACCGCCGCCGCGATAACCGCCGCGGCCGCCGCCGCCGCCCTCATTGCTCTTGGGGCGGGCTTCATTGACGGTAATCGTGCGACCATCGAGTTCGGTGCCGTTGAGGGCTTCGATCGCGGCGCGGGCCTCGTTGTCGTTGTTCATCGAGACAAAGGCAAATCCGCGTGGCCGGCCGGTGTCGCGGTCCGTAATGACCGCCACTTCTTCAACCTGACCGTGCGCCCCAAACTCGGCCTGCAACGTATCCTCCGTGGTGGAAAAGGAGAGGTTGCCAACATACAGCTTCATCGTGCGAAACTCCAAAACACTAGAGCCGGTTTCAAATCGGATTGTAGCTGGCCTCTATGAGGCAGGATCGGAGATGTGCCGCGGTCACAGACCCCAGCTACAACAACACGTTTGAACTCGGCTACAAAAACTTCCGCGATCGTCTTGGAGTCCTACAAGGCCACCAAACCCATCGGGAAATGGAACAATCCGAGGGCTAAGTATAGCGACTCGTTCTGTCCAGGTCTAATGAATCTTGAACAAAAATTAGATTGTCCAGGGTTGAGACGGGCGGCTACCGGCTTGGTCGTATCTCGATGCCGGGCAAGCGGTTCCAATATCTGCCGGTTCGGACGTGCGCGTGGCGTTAAAAAACTGAGTTTGGGGGATTTATGCGGCGCATTGAGCGGTGGGCGCGGCGACTTGGCCACCGATGAAACCCCGTGACTTATTGCTTCGAGCCGCGCAGGTGGGCGTGTGCCGCCTCGAGAACCGGGTCGCCCAATTGGAAGTCGGCGGGCGCCGCCTTGACGTCGATATCCGGAGCAATGCCGACGCCCGCCAGTTCCCTTCCGTCGGGCATCATGTCCTTCCACGATGGCAACAGGACGACCACGCCATTCTGTAGATCGTGTGGCTTCGGATTTCCCGAGCTGCCTTGCGATGCTGCGCCGACGATCACGGCATCAGGCACCTGCTTCATCATCAATAGGAATGACTCGCAACTGCTCATGACGGCGGGACCGCTGAGCACGGCGACATGGCCCGCGTAGCGAGGGCGGCTTGGATTCGGCTCGACCCAACGCTCATTTGGCGGCGTGAAGCCGGTGGGACTCTTGGGATCGCGGTAAACATGCTTGCCGTAGAGCCGCCGCTCGGCAAGAAAGCAGCCGGCGAGCTGCTGGGCCAATCGCTCATCGCCGCCACCATTCGCGCGCACGTCGATGATCAAGGCTTCTGTGCCCTGCACCGCATCCAGCGCATCGTACAGCGACTTCCCATCTTCTAATTTGTTGCGATCCCAACTGGCGACCGCCAGGTAGCCAATGCCATCGTCCCAGCGGCCGCTGACGACGGCCCGACCATGCTTCTTCAAGCCGGGCACCAATTTCGGGAGCAGCGAGTAATTGGCATTCGGCACGGAGGGGCGAACATAGGACGGAATGAATTCGTCGCCGACTTGGAACCAGATGTGTTTGTCCTGCGCACTGGCCAGCAAGGTCCCGGCAATGCGCGCGAATTCGACCGGCGTCTTCGTGGCGAACAGAGTGTTTTGATGGCTCCGAAGCAATTTATCCCAATCGATGTTGAGGCGGTCGCGGTATGAGTAGTGGTCGCGGATGGCGGACCGCAGCAAGTTCACAGCGCGGCGATTATCCTTCGCGTTAAGCGGGCCGCTGCTTGCCTGATCGTCGATGCCGGTGCGGCCGGCAAGTCGTTTCGCCGCACCGGTGCGAAATTGAATGGGATAGGGCTCTGCCGGCTCACCGGCTCGATTTTGGAAGTTCTGGAACCGGTTGCTGTTCGCGCTGAGCCAATAGTCGTGGTTGGGCCGGAGCTTTACGCGTACCGCAAGTGTGCGATCGTTTACCCACTGCGGCCGACCTTGGACTTCGGGGTAGGTTTCGCCGCCGCCCACGACCGACATGCCTTCCGACATAGGCTGGTCGAACGTGATTCGAATCTCATTTAAGTTTGGGGCGACGTCGATGTCGCCATTGTCCGGAACCGCCTGGATGACTTTCGGCGGCACGGCGTGACTTTGCGTCGATCCCAGCAGGAGATAACTGAGGACCAATGCGATTAAACAGCTCGTCGTTTTCCGCATTGCTCAATTCCTGGCTCCGCGCCGGCGAATCAATGTGCGGATCAGCGGTGGGTTCAGCTCGCGCAGATTATCGACGACCAGGTCGGCGTCAGCAAGCCGCTCGCGGGTCGTTGTGCCGGTGAGGGCAATGCTCGCCATGCCGGCGCGGCGGGCCGCCTCGATGCCATGAACCGCGTCTTCCACCACCGCGCAGGATGCGCTCCGGAGGCCGAGCCGCTCGGCCGCAATCTGGAACACTTGCGGATCGGGCTTGCCGCGCGTCACTTCCAGCCCGGTGACGGCGGCGGCGAATTTTTCCGCGCGATCAAGTTTTTCCAGCGTCAAAGCGATGTTCTCCGGCGGTCCCGAGGATCCAACGGCAAGCAAGAAACCGTCGGCGGACAAGGCGTCAATCAAATCGACCGCACCGTCCATCGCCGGAAAACTTTCTCGGAGGATGTCGCGAAAGAGCGATTCCTTGCGCTCGTCGAGCTCGCGAATTCGTTCCTCCGACAACTGATCGCCGAGGGTACGGCGAAGGATGTCGCGGCTGGTGCGGCCGAAGTCGGCGGCGAAGGCCTCCTCGCTGTAGTTGATGGCTAGTTCGCCGTACAATTTGCGCCAGCTCACGAAGTGGGCGCGATACGAATCGACGAGCACGCCGTCCACGTCGAAGATCACGCCGTAATTGGACATGACGGCGATTGTAGCGAAACCGCGAGCGGCGAATAACGCTCTGGGCAATTATTGCTGCACAATTTCGCCGCCGCCGATCGTGCTGAGCCCTTCCAACGCCTCAATTTCGATGTCGTTGGATATAGCTTCTACATGCGCGTCGAGAAACACGAACAGGGTAACGCCCGGATGCGGCCCGCCGAATTTTTCGTCTTCGTCATCGTCCGGACCAGTGGCGAGTCCTTCCTCAGTGCAGCGCAAGATGGAAAAAATGTGGTCGCCGGCCAAAAAGGCCGTATCGCCCTGCTCGAAATGGATCATCACTTCGTCCCAATCCGGCTCGATCGGCCGAATGTGCTTTTCACCTACTGCGAGCGTTTTGGAAAGGCCGTCCAGCACGCGGCGAGCACTGATATTGGAGCCGGTGAAAATGGGACCCGCATCCGTCACGTCGATGACTCCGGGGCCGATATAATCCTCGGCCTCCAGGCCAGTATCTTCCTCGATACCGGCATTGGCGGCGTAGTCGCCGAGCGAGGCCACGCCTTGCATATCGGGCGTCGGCGGATCGTCATTGTCGTCGAAGTTGCGATCAGCGGCCGGCGGGCGGCGGCTCGGGCAAGCATAAATGGCGATCGGCGTGCGCATGGTCGGCGCGTTCACCGGGTCATCGACCCGTTTGTTCTCGTTATAGGCATCATAGAGCGACTGCTCTTCAATTTGCGGCAGGAGGTAGTATGCCCACGACACCGTGTACTGATCGCGGCCATTGCGGCCCATCGGAAATTGCTTCTTAACGTCATGGTAAATCTGGATCGCGTCGCCGATCTGTTTCAGGTTATTCATGCATTGCGACCGGCGCGCCGACTCGCGGGCCGCTTGGATCGCCGGCAACAATAACGCGACAAGAGTGCCGATGATCGCGATGACAACCAACAACTCGACCAGCGTAAAACCGTGTAGGGGCCTGGAGAAGTTGGTACGCTTCTCCGTAGTTGTTC
>JBBDWY010000019.1:0-124799 GCA_040902605.1 Pirellulales bacterium
CGTCATGATTCTCGTGATCGTCCAGGTTTTCTACAGAGCCGGACGCAGCTCTTTTTTTCACTGCTCTTGCGACTTGGTTGGGCGTCCGCGGGGGCGAAGTGTGGATTCGAGGCGGAGCCGCTTGGCGATGCGCTTTTTCCATTGCTCGCCGCCGAGTGGGCTGCCGCGGCGGATGGCCTTGCGCACGGCGTCGAGTTCGGCTTCGGTCTGCGGTGTGTTGACTAGTTCCAGCCAGGCGCGCGGGTAGGGCAGTGGCCACGGCGCCAGCAGGGCCCGGGACTTTGCATCGCCGGACACTCGGCGCCACAAGCTCGACCAATGCCATTCTTCAGCGCGCTCGACGAGTGAGGCCCTCAGGGCGTTGCGCTCGACGTAGCGGGCGACGGTGTAAAAGTGCTCATCATCCTCGAGCGGAAAAGCCTTGAAGCGGCCTTGATACAGGTGGCCGGTGCCGGCGGTGTGGAAGTGTGCATGCCAGCGCATGGTGTGGGTGTGGGCGAGCCAGCGAAGGAAGTCGGTGAGTTGGCTGCCGCTGCGGGGGCGGAGCACAAAGTGCCAATGGTTGGGCATCACACAGTAGGCGAGGATATCGAGCGGCACGCGCTGGTGGGCTTCTTCGATCACGCGCTCGAAGGCCGCGTAGTGTGCCTGCTTGCGAAACAGCGGCAGCCGGGCCACCGCGCGGTTCATCGCGTGGTAGATCAAGCCTCCCGGCGCGTATCGGGCGGTTCGCGGCATGACGTGCGAGTATAGCGAGGCGTCCGGCAAGAAAAAAGAGCTGCGTCCCCTTTTTACACGGCTTCGATCTCGATCCATTCTTTGTATTTGCCTGTCTCGAGGAATGGGCCGGCGGAGAATTCACCGGCGATATTCTGGCCGAGAAAGGTGCGATTGCCGACCGGACCCAGCGAGCGGTAGAAGAGCCATTGGTGGCGGCCAGATTGAGCGCGGAATCCGACGGCCACATCGCGAGGGACCGCTTCCATCCATTCGCCCACTGTGAGCTGCCGCCAGGTGCGCTGCTTGCCGGCTCGCGTACGATCGAGATCAAAGAACAGCGGGCAGCAGACCGCTCGGCCGTAGGCTCCCTGAGTGAGCGTAAGTCGCCCGCCATCTTCGACAAGGCTGCCGCTGCGTGAATCTGAGCGCCATTCGCTGAGTGCGAGCGGCATCACGGCGGCGCGGGCCTTGACTCCGAAGATCTGCCCATCGCTTGTTTCGACCTCCGGCCGCCAGGTCGCTTTATCGTCGAGCGGCAATTTCAGCGAGTGTTTTAGTTGTCGTTGCGCGCCGCCGCGTGCGATGACCATGTCCGCCAAATACAGAACGGCGTCCTTTCGCCCGAGGACCAACTGGCGCTCCAGCCGCAAGCCGTGGGATAGTTCCACGCCGAGCTCGAGAAAGTCGAAGCGCTTGCCGCTTTCCCAGCAGAGCCGCTCCCACTCGCCGACCACTTGCACCGGGGCGCCGTCGCAAGTGATGTCGCATGTCCAGTCGCCGGCGAGCAATCGCTCACCGTCGACCGAAAGCTCGATGTGGAGCGGATCGTTGGAATACGTGACCGCGAGCCGCACGTCTGATTGCAACCAGCCATTGGCAAGCACGGCAATTCCCGACCAATCGGAATTCAGCGACGGGTCGGGCAGATCGTCCGCTTTGAACTTGGCTTGTTTAGGAACCACACCGCGGGGCAGGGCGGCAGCGGCCGCGGCATGATCGCCACGGTCGCCCGCCAAATCCAACGCCATCCTGAACAGGCTCTTTGTCCCGGCCGGCGACGACTCGTCGTGTGGAGTCAAAAGAAAGCGGCCTCCTTCGTCGGCCAATCGCAGCGCATAGCGCACGAGCCACTGGTATTGCAATTCTGCTGCGCGCGACCAAGGACCGCGATGGAGCCGCGCGCCCAGCCAACGTGCGCGGGTCCAGCAGGCAAATAGCGGCCCCAACACGGGCAGTAAACGGGCGTGCGGCAAACCCTGGCCGTCCGTCAGCTCGATGAGACCTTCCGAGAGGGCAGCCCGCCCGCTTTTTCGCAGCGCCCGCAGCGCGCGAACCTCCGGGAACAAGCAACCGAGTGCGAGCGGCAATTCGCCCGCTAAGAGTTGCTGCCGGACAACGTCGGCCGGGTCGCCCGGCCAATTGACACGCTGGTGGTCTGCCTCGCCGACCAGTTCGTGCAGGCGTTCGACCAGGCGCCACCACATTTCTGGAGGCACCTTACCAGCGATTTGAGGCAGCTCATACGCGAACGCGACCAGTTGCAGCGCAATGGACGGGTCGGAAATCGCCACGGATTCAACGAAGTCTACTGCCTCCACCGCAAAGTCTGACTGCTGCGTTTTTATGCTTCGCAACGATGCGAGGACTGACTCTATATCGCTTCGATGCCACGTTTGTGGCCAACCCCATAGCAACGCTGGCCGTTTGCCGCTAAGAAACGACGGCAAGACCGGCCGCTTCCGGCCGGCCAGATGCTGCTGCCACGCTGCCCAGCCACCAAATGGCGGATCAACCGCTGATTTTTCAGTCACTGACCGCGGGGCGCTGCTGTGCCAGAGCGGTTGCAGCTTAGGCAACTCGGCGGCAAACTGTTCGGTAAACGCAACGGCCATGTCGGCGCTTCAATCCGGCGAGTTACTGAGCAAATAGACGGTTCCACGCAGCCAGGATATCTTACATGCTCCAGACTTGACGGTCGAGGGTTGGCGGAAAGCATACCATTAAACAATGATCATGATGCAATTCAAGACTCGAATTTTTGTCGCGACGCCATCCGCGTGGGCGGCGACGTTTTTCGTTCTATCGTTCGTCGCGACCGCAAGTTTCTCAATCGCGCAACAGCCGGCAGCGAACGAGGCGGAATCCGGCGCGACCGAACCGGAGACCGCTTCCACGGATGCGGGCGCTCCTTCACCACCGAAGTTGCCCGAACCGAAGGGCGCTAAGCGGCTTTCGCCTGAGTACGACGTCTGGCTGGATCCGCAGGAGAAGGCAGTCCTTATCGACGGGCAGATTTCTTTGCGGGAAGGCATGCTTGAAATGTTCGCCTGCACGCGCAATACGAAAGAGCACGAGTCGATCGTCTCGGCCAAGACGAAGGCTTACATTGTCCACGCGGCGCTTTTAAGTCTTGGCGCGGAGACAGGTAGTCCGGTGCAATTCGTGCCCCACTACAAGCCACCCTCGGGCACCGAGATCGAGGTGCTCGTGCGATGGGTCGATGAGCGGGGCAAAGAGCAAACGGCCCGCGCTCAGGATTGGGTGCGAGACATCCGCACCGGCAAGGCGATGACGCATCCGTTCGTATTCGCGGGCAGCTCGTTTTGGACCGACGCGGAAACCGGCAAGCGATATTACCAGGCTGAGGGCGGCGACTTCATCTGCGTATCGAACTTCGGCACGGCCATGCTCGATATTCCTGTGGAAAGCTCGCAGGCGAACACCGAACTGGCGTTTGAGGCATTCACCGAGCGGATTCCGCCGCTGGGCGCACCCGTGCGGCTCATCCTGAAGCCGAAGCTGAAGGATCAGGATGCGGCCAACGCGCAAAAGGAGCGCGAGACCGCCAACGACCAATCACCGCAGACGGAGAGGAATGAAGCGTTATGAAAGTTCTAGTGGGCGTGGATGGCTCCTCGAATTCGTTCGCCGCGGTCGAGTTTGTCGGGCGGCTGCTGTCACCGGATCGCGATCAGCTCATCGTATTGTTCGCGGCGCCGTCTGTGTCCTTTGACGACGAGCGCCTCGATGCGGCGGTGGAGGAGCGTGCCCGCTCCTCTTTTAGCCGCGCGATCTTGGACGCGGCCCTGGACCGCTTGCCGACGCAGTGGCGATCACGGGCTGAAACGCGCGAAGTAGTCGCCTCACCGGGCCCAGCCCTATTGGCGGCCGCGACGGAACACGGCGCTGAATTGATCGCCGTCGGCTTTCGCGGCACGGGCAGCCTCATGGAACGGTTCATGCTCGGAAGCGTGAGCCGGACCGTCGTTCACTCGGCCAGCATGCCGGTTCTCGTCGTCAAGGGCGGGACGGATGGCAAGGCGAATGAGACGGCGGCGGACCGGCCGTTGCGCGTATTGGTCGCGTATGACATCTCCGACGCGACCGAGGCGATTGCCGCGTTCTTGTCCCGATTCAACTGGCCGAGAGACGCCGACGGTTTCGTGATGACTGTCGTGCGGCCGATGTTCCTGGCCGACCTGCCCGATTGGGTCAAGAATCAGCCGCGCGATCCCGACGTGGCCGCGATGGCGGCGGCGTGGGAACAGGAGCATGCGGGGAATCTCGCCGCGGCACGCGACGAGCTGGATCGGTTTCGCAAGAATCTGCCAGCCTGCTTTGCATCTCACGACGTGATCGTGGCGGAGGGTCGCGCGGCAGAGCAGATCGTCGCCACAGCGGACCAGCAATCGATCGATCTGGTGGTGCTCGGCAGCCGCGGAGTTGGGACCGTGAAGCGGTTGCTGCTCGGCAGCACGTCGGAGCAGGTATTGTCGTCGGCACTGTGCTCCGTGCTGATGGTGCGCTAGAATTGGCTTCAAAAGCCAGCGAGCCGGCGGGTTTACCCCGCCGGGACAAGTTCGCCACGGCGAATCCACTGCGGCGGACCCGGCGGCTCGCCAACAACGGTTTTACTTTGAGGCACTGACCCAACCGGCCGCATCCAGCTCTGCTTGCTGCAACGTAATCCGCTGAGTCGACACATGGCGGAAGGAAGCCGGCTTCTCGTACAGGGCGGTGGTGACAGGCGCGATGCTCCGCTGTGCCGTGCGGTCGTTCGGGTCGAACAGCTTCGGCGCCTGGAAATACGTCGAGCTGTCGTCGTTGGGGTCGTAGGGATCCTTTTCGTTGGTCTCGCTGCCGGGCTCAGGCTGAATGGATTGCTGTTCGCCATTGATCCCGTTGGTGCCGTTCGTGGGCGGCCGCTGGGCGTCTTGTTGTTGGCGATCTGACGGCACATTCGCACCCGGCTCGAGTGATGGCGCACCATTTTGCGACCCGTAGGTGCTCTGCGGCGCCGGTGTTGGGGCCGGCATCGGCCCGGGTACCGCGTAGCCTTGCGGTGCTGGAGCTGGCATGCCCGGCGCCGGCACGGCGACAGCCGCTGGCGTTGCACAGGAGGCGCATCCGGCTGGTTGCTGGAAGGCGGCCTGGCTGACGGCCGGGGCTGCGCACGTCGCGCAGCCGGAGCATGGGGCGTACGAGCTTGTGCACGAGCTGCACGGCGCATAACCCGCGCTGCAGCTGGAGCAACTCGAGCAACTTGAACAACCGGCCGCTGGCGCGGCGTAGCTCGTTGCATAACCGGCCGAGTATGCCGGTCGATAGGACGCTCCGTACGCCGGCGCGTAGGAAGTGTAGTAGCTCGACGGATAGGCGGCGACATAGGTTGAGGGCGATCCCCACACTCGCGCGCCGATGCGATCGAGCCAGTAACCCGGATACCAGCCGCCGCGATAGTACGATGAATACGCGACGGGCGAGTAGGCCGTGTAAGCCGATGGATAATAGGCCGTCGTCCCTCCCATGCCGCAGCATTGAGCGTTGGCACGAGCGGCGAACGACGGAAACACTCCGAGCGCGATCAGGAAGGAAATGCGACCCAGCGATTTGGCGATCATGTTGTGCTCTCTTATCTGTGAGATGAGAAAGGACCCTACCTTTTGGTTTACTCACCCTCGCGCCGGAAAGCAACAATCCGAGCACGAGGAAAACGAATTTGGTGGGGATTGCATGCTGGGCAAGCTTTGCCGGCTGGTCAAGCATTGCGGGCAGCAGCTTGCCACGAAAAGCGCGGCCATACACCAATGTCAGCGCACTTTCCTGGAGCAGACGAGGGACCTTGGTAAAGCATAGCCTACGAGGCGGATTACATCGCGCTCGGTTGCGGAGAAACAACGACGCGAACGGGGATGTTGCCTGGCGGCAACATTCGACTGGTGATTTTTGAGGCCGGCGCCGCCTGATTCCCCCCAACCGTTACGCCCCGCCGAAGCCGCCGGTTCACACCGCGTGGCGCAGCGATTCATGCCTGTCATACAGATCGAAGAAAATCTCTCGCACGTTGCAGCCGTAGCATGCATGGCTAGCGTTTACGTCTGCGGCGCCGATCGACGTGGACACGCGCGCGGCCAGTTCCGCAACTAATTGCTGTACGAGCTGCAGGCCGGGCTCGAGTCGAATTAACGTCGGGATGCGGAGCGGGCCGTGTGCCGTAACAAGGAGCCCGAGTTTCTGGCGACGACAAAGTCGCGTCAGCCGTAGTCGCTCGAACCAGCCGAGCTGGTCATAGCCGTCGATGAGGATCAATCGGCGACATTTGTCCGTGTGTGCCACTGCTCGCGGAAATGGCCGCCGCGCTGATTCTGGATGCGGCACTGCTTGCCTCTCTAGGTTGGCGAAAGTAATCGAGCGAGCAGTGCCGAACTTGAATTTCACGTTGAACGGCGTGCCGCAAGCAGTGGCACACCCGTTGCGCACGGCAAAGGATTGAATTTCACAGCCAGCGGCTTGCAGCGCCGGCCTGAGCGTTTCCAGCAGCGTTGATTTTCCGCTGCCGTGCGGCCCGACAATCGCGCCCTGCCAGTTCTGGGCCGCGAGCTTCTCGACGAGCTGCTCCGCGCCTTGTCCATCGGCAAAGCGAAAGGGGAGCGCCCCTGGCCGCGTCCAGCACGTCGCGAAGGGGTTGGCGTAGCGCGAAGGAAGCTCGGAGGAGCGAGGAGCGAGGAGCGAAGGCAGCTCGGAGGCGCGAGGTGCGACGAGCGAGGAGCGAGTAAAAATCCCAGCACCGCCAACGCTCGGATTGTCTCTCTCCAAGCGCGTTTGCACAGAATTGATTCTTGGCTCAGTCGACATTCCTCGCTCCTCGCTCCTCGCTCCTTGCGCCTAGTTCTCGCTCCTCGCTCCTCATTTCTGGCTCCTCGTTCCTCGCTGCCGGCACATTGCCCAAGCGAAACGCCGTTTCGGCGACGGATTCCTGACCGTGCGGCAGGAATAGCCGGACGCGAACGCACCAACAGACCTTCACGATCTGGCCGTCGTAGCTGAGCGGGCTCGCCGGGAGCACGGTGGCAAACCGCCGCGGCACGCGCAAGTCGAGTGGCCGCGCCGGTTCGTCGACCAGCCGCTCAAAATGGTGGACGGCCATGTCTTCTTCCCCTTTCCCGGCCGTGTACCAAAGGACGGATAACTCGGCCGCCCGCGCGGACCAGGCCTGCGTCCCCTCGACCATGTAGCGGCCGGTGAGACGCTCGCCAGCCTGGTAGTGCGCGGTGGGAGCGTCGAGCGTAAGACGAATCGAGGATGGAGTCATGGCGTGGAGCTCTTCCCGGCGAACGTGAGCGCGCTTGGCGCCGGGCGGTTTAAAATGCTGAGCGGGTATACATAGACGGGAAAGCGACGCTCAAACTCGCCCCACCGCGCCATGCGACCGCGTACCACGAGCGTCCAGATGACCGCATTGTGCGACGACACGAAGGAATGCATCGCGGAATCGGGAATGGCGGCGTCGAATTCCGCCTCGAACGCATGGTGAGGCGTAATATCGAACTTGCGTTGGTTGAATGCCGTCGCCCGGTAAACCGGGTTCGTCGCCCGGCGTGTGTCGGTGCCCTGTTGATAAACGGCTTGCTCCTCACAGACGAGTTGCACTTGAAACCAGCGGACGTGCACTCGGCCGGACTGCGACACCAATCCCCGAAACGTTCCGCCTGGATAGAACGGATGTTGCGACACTTCCAGGCGCGTTGTGCCGATCACAATATCCACGAGGACCTGGCGAGCAAGGGCGACCAATGTCCACGCGCCGGCCAAGACGAACGGCACCATCAACCAGGTGAGCAGCCAATTCGGCCGACCGGCAAGGTGCTGCCGAACTACTTGCACAACAAACATGGCGACCAGCGTGTTCCAGGCGAGGCAGACTGCGGCCATCGTAAACGACACCCAGCCGGACGCCGCGTCGATCGGCAATCGGTGGGCCAGGCGCACGCCCGGGCTGTCGATCACCGCGTCGATGGGTGGCACGGTGGGCAGGGAATGTCGAGCCGGAGTGGCCGCGCCGCCCGGCAGTTCCCAATCGCTTGCCATCTGCACGACGACGGCCCGGCGTTCGCTGGAGGCGATGTTCTGCCACAGCAGCATCACGAGACCGGTTGCGCCGTAGGCAATGAGCGCCAGGGGCACGATGATGGCCAGCCAGGGCCACCAGCCGTAGGAACCGCCTTGCGTCAACAGCACCCGCGCGATGAGCCAATAAAGTCCAAAGGTGCCCAGAGCGGTTAATCCGGCAAAGAGCGCGGCCTCAGCGAGCAACCCCGGCCAGCGGGCCCCGGTTCGGCGGGTGCCGCGCTTCTTGACGAACAGTCGCAGACGGGACGGCATGGCGACGAGACTTGGCCGGGCGCGAAATGGGATGGGCTTCTCGCGGCGAAACCCCATTCGCTCATTGTCCCACAAACGTCAGCACGCCGACAGATGCGCATCGACGCGTCGAATTCAAGCGTGGGCCGGCTCGCGTTTGGCGGGAGAATCGGTCGTCGGTCCACGGCCGGGGCGATAGAAGCCGATGCTTTCCAGAGCTTTGTAGACCTCTTCGAGGGTCTTCTCGCCAAAGTTGGAGATGCTTAAGAGGTCCTCGCGCGTGCAGTGCAACAGGTCGTTCACGGTGAACACGCCCCGCTCTTCGAGGCAATTGGTCGTCCGCACGGCGAGACCGATTTCGGCGGTGCTCATCTCCAGCTTTTCCTTCTGGTCTTGCGAATGTTCGTACGCACGGTTGATCGGGATGCGTGTCATGGCGGGTTCCCTCCCTTTTGCAATGAGATGTTGGACGAACGCCACGGCGCTAGCTCGCGCGAGCTGGCATGGCAGGTGGGTTTCGCCGCGAAGTATACCAAGTTTCCAGCATGTTGCGAGCACTTTCGGCAAGAAAGGGACAATTTTCATGGCGATGCTAGCACCGCGCTCAATAATCGCTTCAGCCGCAGGTCGTGGTCGTCGCAATTCCAAATGACGGGGATATACGCCCGAACACGAATCGGAAATGATGAGCCATTAACCCGCGACCGGCACCGCCCGAAGGTTAGTCGCTCACGATCCTCCCGACTCCGCACTCCCCACTCCGCACTCCCCACTAGTGACCCATCTTCTGGAACCCCTCACCGAGCCACAGCGTCAGGCGGTCACCCACCGCGAGGGGCCGCTGTTGGTGTTGGCCGGCCCCGGCAGCGGCAAAACGCGGGTAATCACGCACCGCATCGCGTATTTGATCGAAAGCGGCGTGCCGGCCTCGCAAATCCTGGCGCTCACATTCACAAACAAGGCGGCCGACGAAATGCAGCGCCGCGTGGCCGAGCTCGCGCCCGGCAACCGCGTGTGGTTGAGCACCTTTCATCGGTTCGGCGCCATGCTCCTGCGGCGGTATGCCGAATACGTCGGCTTGCAGCCGAATTTCACGATCTACGACACCACCGATTCCCGGCAGACGATCAAGCGGATCATCGAGACGCGCGAAATCAACACGCTCAACTATTCGCCCGAGCGGCTGGCCGATGCCATCAGCGATGCGAAGAACAAGCTCATCACCCCCGATCGCTTCGAGCCGCGCGCGAGCAGCATGCTGGGGCGCGTCGTGGCCGAGGTCTACCCGGCCTACCAGGAACGGCTGTTGGCGTCGTCGGCCGTTGATTTTGACGATCTGCTCCTGCACGTAGCGCAGCTCGTCTACGATCATCCCGAGGTTCGCGCGGAACTGGACGAGCGGTTTCGGTACGTCCTGGTGGACGAGTATCAAGACACGAACCGCGCCCAGTACGTGATTCTGCGGGCGCTGTCGACGGATTATCCGAACCTGGCCGTGACGGGCGATCCGGATCAATCGATCTACGGCTGGCGCGGGGCCGATCTCAACAACATTCTGGAGTTCGAGCACGATTACCCGAACGTAAAAATCGTGCGCCTGGAGCGGAACTATCGCAGCACGAAGCGAATCTTGCGAGTGGCCGACGCGCTCATCGGCCACAACCTGCGGCGTAAAAAGAAAGAGCTGTGGACCGAGAACGATGATGGGACTTCCGTGCGATTGGCCGCCTACGTGGATCAAGATCATGAGGCGGCCGGCATCGCCGAGCAGATTCGCTCGGCGGTGGAAAATGGTCGGCGCAAGCCGAGCGACTTCGCGATCTTCTACCGTGTGAACGCCCTGTCGCGGTCGCTGGAGAAGGCGCTGCGCGCGGCCGGCGTGCCGTACCAGATGGTTCGCGGCCAGGAGTTCTATGCCCGCAAGGAAATCAAGGACGTGCTCGCCTACTGCCAGTTGGTCAATAATCCGCGCGACGACATGGCGTTCGAGCGGACGGTCAACACGCCGACGCGTGGAATCGGCCGCAAGACGATCGAGCGGCTCACGGAGTACGCGTACCGCTACGGCCGGCCGCTATTGGAAGCGGCCCGGGTGGCGCACGACGTCGAAGGCTTGCCAAAAGGGGCGGCCGCGAAAGTGGCGGCGTACGTTGCGATCATGGACCGGATTGCGGCGGTTGTGCACGGCGACGTGGAGGAAATCATCGGCACCGTGCTCGAGGCATCCGGTTACCGCGCGTCGCTCGCCGGCAGCGACGACGAGCAGGACCAGAATCGGCTGGCCAATATCGAGGAGCTGCTCACCGATGCCCGTCAGTTCGATGAGCAGAACCCCGGCGGCGGCCGGCTCGAAGAATATTTGGAACGCACCTGGCTCGTGAACGAGACCGACGATTGGGACACCGAGACCGAAAAGGCCACGCTCATGACGCTGCACGCGGCCAAGGGACTCGAGTTCCCCGTCGTCTTCATCGTCGCCGTCGAGGACGGTCTGCTGCCGCACGAGCGGGTCGGCCAGCACCCGGACGAGCTGGAGGAAGAGCGGCGGCTGGCCTTCGTCGGCATCACGCGGGCCAAAGACGAGTTGCAGCTCAGCTATGCGGTGACGCGCGACTTTCGCGGCGTGCGGCGGCGAACCATTCCGAGCTCGTTCCTCATGGAAATGCCGCGTGAGGAGATGGAGGTCGTCGACGCCGCCAGTGCTGCGGGATTTGATCCGTGGGAACACATCATTCGGGAGTCAGACGAATCGTGGGACGACTGGCAGATTGAAGACATCTCCATCGAACCGGCGAGCGGCGGGGTTCATCCCCGCCGTGACGACGCCAAGCCGGCGCTCAGCGTCGTTGCGGCGAGCATTAAAACCGCGGCCACGTTGTCGCGCGAATCGAGCGGCGGCAGCGAATCAGCCGCCGACGAACTGCCGCGCGTTTCGCCCGATGTGTTCAAGCAGGGCATGACGGTGATCCACCCTGAATACGGTCCGGGCAAGATCGTGGCTCTCTCCGGCGCCGGCAAGAATCGCCGGGCGACAATTCAATTCGCAACCGTCGGCCAGAAGAAGATCATTCTCTCCCACAGCCCAGTGCGCCCGGCGAGGTAGCGAACCGCGATTGTTGCGGGCCGCCAGCCAAAGCGAGCCGCCGGGTTTATCCCGGCGGGATTTTCCCGGCGGGGATAAACCCCGCCGCTCGCTGTGGCAAATTCGATGACTTCGCTTTATCAGTTTTCACCGGTACTCGGCCGGTGTACTTCTGGCCGTCGGCCGTGAACGTTAACTGGTCGCCGGACAGCTTGCCGTCGTTGATTTGCAGCTCCTTATCGCCGATCCGAGCCGTGCCGCTCACCTGCTGGTAGGTCCGCTTGAGGTTGAGCGTCGCCTTTTGCTCGCCCTGCGGTGTTTTGAGCGTTACCTCGACGGTCCCATCGACGCGCGCGGGCACAATCCAGAAGTAAACCGTCCGGTTGTTCGACGCCGTAACTTGGACGGTTTTGTCAGGCTTCCAATCACCCATGTCGAATGCGTGGGAGACGACACGGGCACCCGGCTTCATGTCGGCCAGGATCTTGGGCTTGAGCTTGGCGTTGACGCTGGTCAGCAAATACATGCACAGCACGTCCGCGTCGCTGAAGTCCATCTCGAACAGGTTCTTTTCGAGAAACTTCACCCGGTCGGTCACGCCTTCCTTCTGTGCGTTCTCATTGCTCTCCTTGATCCGCTGCGGGTCGATATCGACGCCGATACCTTTGACCTTATACTTCTTCGCTGCCGTGACGACGATGCGACCGTCGCCGCAACCGAGATCGTAGAGCATCTCCCCCTCCTTCGGGTCCGCCAACCGCAGCATCTCGTCGACCACCGGCTGCGGCGTCTCCACGAACGGCACGTCCTTTTGCACTTGGGCACAGGCCAGCGACGTCAGCAGCAGCAGGCCTGCCCAGGCCACCATTAACTGATTCAGTTTTCGCGCGATCATGGCTTTCTCCGTTGATGGGTTGCAGGACGGTCAATCATGGATCGTTTCGGCCGCGTCCGCCAGCGTTGCAACTTTTGCGCCATTGGGCGGCTAATTGCGCTTAAGGAACGCGATGACCATGAAGGGCACCCCGGCGGCCAGGACGCCGACGCCCACCAGCGCACCCCGCTGGTAATAGGCGAGGCTCGAGTACAGCAGGTACGCGGACGTGACGCAGAAAATCGCCGGCAGCACGGGGTAGAACGGCACTCGGAATGGCCGGTCGGCGTGCGGGTCTTTGTACCGCAGCACGAACAGCGAGACGCCCACGAGCAGGAAGAAAAACCAAAAGACGGGCGATGTGTAGTCGACCATGGTTTTCACGCCGTCCCGGGCGAAAGCGCCCAGGCCCACGAGCGCCAGAGCGATCAGACCTTGAACCAGGAAGGCATTGCGCGGCGTGCTGGAGCGTTCGGTCCATTGACCTAAGAAGCGGAAGATCGGGAAGTCGCGGCCTAGCGCGTAGTTGCTTCGCGCGCCGGTAAACACCGTGGCGTTGGCAGTGCTCAGGGCGGCGACGATCAAGATCGCGGTGATGAACATGGCACCGGTCGTGCCCCATGCCGCGTCGAGCGTTTCGGCCGCGACGGCCTTCGATGCGCGCACACCTTCAATACCCATTGCGGCCATATAGGCAACGTTCACCAGGAGATACAACAGCGTCACCGTCGCGATGCCGAGCATGAGGGCCACCACGATGCTGCGCCGTCCGCCTTTCATCTCGGCGGAGAGGTAGGCCGCCTCGTTCCAACCGCCATAAGTAAACAGGACGAAGACCATGGCCATGCCGAGAGTATTCGTGCCCAATGCCGGCGTTGGCGACGCGGCGATGCCACCGCGCTGGGCTACCACGGCCCCGGCGATTACGACGAGCAGAGTCCCCAACACGGTCAGCACGGTGACGAAGTTCTGCGTCGTTTTTCCTACCCGGACGCCCGCGATGTTGAGCCCAGTAAGACCAATCACGACGGCTGCTGCGCAAAGGGAGGACACCCATTGCTTCGCCGTTGGGGAGCTGGCTTCAGTAAATGCGGCCTCCACGTAATCGCCAATCGCAAACGCCAACAGGGCGATCGAGCCCGTTTGGATCACTGCCAGCCGCGCCCAGGCGAAGAGGAATGCCAGGCCAGGGCCGTAGGCGCGGGTCAGGAAATGATAGTCACCGCCGGTGTTGGGGTACGTGGAGGCCAATTCGGCGTAACACAAGGCGCCGACGAGCGATATCAGCCCGCCGGCGGCCCACACGGCGATGAAGGCCCCTGCGCTGTCCACGTTGCTCGCGACCAGCGGTGGCAGGCGGAAAATGCCGGCGCCGATGACGATCCCGACCACCATCGCGATGGCGTCCAGCGTCGTTAGCGTCCGCCGCGGCGTTACCACTCTGTGCTCCTGTGGAAGATCGCCTAGTCTACCAGCGGACCCGTCACAGTTCGATCTTTCCTAGCACAAAATCCGGAAATTCGCTGGCCCCGATCGCGGAGCAGCCGTTGTGCTGTGCAAAATCCTGGGCGGCGCCGGTGAAGCGGCGGTTGATGATTACCGCGCACGCCTGGCAACGGTGGCGGTCCTTCGCCGCGAGCGCCTGCTGGATGGTTCCGCTGGCGACATTGTGACCCTCGCCTTGCGTGAACACGGCGACGCGTCGGTTGCCGAAATCGACGACCAGGTTGGGGTCGTCCGGCCCCACTTTCGACGTCCTTTCGACCGTGGCGCCAAGAGTTCGGCACGCCTCGACGACAAAGTCTTCCCACTCGGCCTCTTTCATCGACTTCCAGTCGCGCTGCAACAGGGCCGCCCGCTGCAGCTTGCCCGTGGCAATCTTGTCGCGCCGCTCGTCGATGAGTCGCTGTAGCCGCTCGTTCACTTCTCTAAGTCGCAGGCTTTTTTCGGCCGACCGCGCGTTTTCCAGGCGGCGCCTTGCTAGGGCGTCGGCGATCGCCGATTCCAGCAGCGTGTTGGCCGGACGATAAAGCAGCGCCGCGAACACGGCTCCGCCAGCGCCGAGCCCGACGATAAATAGGAGCAGGGCAAGCGGAAATGCCCCCGAGATCACGTGCGTTAGGATGAACAGCAGCACGCCGACGACGCCCGGCCCGAGAATCATCGCCGCAATCGGCCAAAACTCGAACGCCGCCGCCGGCCGACGGAACCAGCGCACGAAGTGCAGATATCGCAGCCGCCGCGCCGCCTGCGCGACATCCTTGGCGAGCGCCTTCTGCTCCATGTCCAAACGCGCTGCCTCAGCCTGAGCCTGCTCAATCTCGAAATTGAGCTGGGTGAGCTGCCGTTGGGGAGACGTCTCCGGCATAGATAAAATAGCGCGGCAGCTTTGGTTCAAACAACCGCCGCCTGCTCGTTACGGATCATGACCGTCGGATTCGGATTAGTCGGCGGCACGGGGAGATTCTGCTGGGCCGGCAGTTCGACGTGTTCTTTCATGCCCCACCGCGCTTGGTAAAGGCAATCCTCGACCGAGTGCCCCACCCCTGTAAAACCTTCCAATTCTGGCGAATAGAATCCAAAGAAATCAGGATCCTTCGTTGCCTCGATAACCAGCGAATAAGGTAAATCTATCATTCGCTCTTCGGCTCGAACTTCAGCGAAGCGCTGTTGACGCAGTAGCGGAGGCCGGTGGGGCGGGGGCCGTCGGGGAAGACGTGGCCGAGGTGGGCGCCGCATTGGCTGCAAGTGATCTCGTCGCGGACCATGCCGTGGCTGGTGTCGGCCTGAGTGTCGACGATCTTGTCGTTGGCGGCGGCGTAAAAGCTGGGCCAACCGCAGCCGCTGTCAAACTTCGTCTGGGAGGGAAACAATTCGGCCCCGCAGCAGACGCAGCGGTACATGCCCGGCTCGTGATGGTCCCAATACTCGCCGGTGAAGGCAGGCTCGGTTCCCTTTTGGCGGGTTACGTAGAATTGATCGGGCGTGAGCCCCTCGCGCCACTTATCGTCGGTTTTTTGGATTTTGTTCGGCATGGCTACTAGTTAAATTAGCAGAGTCGAGGAAAGCCACAGAGAACACAGAGATCACAGAGAGGACGGAAGAGCAGCAGAGCCGTAGAGCAGTAGTGGATTAGTTGGATTTGTACTTTCGTCTGCTGCTCTACTCCTCTCTCTGTGCTCTCAGTGTCCTCTGTGGCAAGTTTCTCACCAAGAGTATGTCGTGTCAAAGGTCGGCTCGCAATTCGTGTTTATGACCTGCCGTGCCGGCGCGGAAGCGGCGGTTAAGGATGAGGTTGCGCGGGTCGAGCCGGCGTGGCATTTATCCTTTTCGCGGCCGGGGTTTTTGACGTTTAAGAACACGCTCGAGCGGCCGCTCGATGCCAGGCAGCTCGCGGAGCGGAATTGGACATTCGCGCATGCGCACGGCATCTCGCTGGGCCGGCTGACGGGCGAGCGGCTGGAGGATTTGGCCGGCGAGCTTTGGCGGCTGGAGAGTGTTGCACGTTTAGCAACACACGGTGAATTCGGCGATGTGCATGTCTGGCAGCGCGAATTCTCGTCCACCGGTGATTCGGTGGAGCAAGTCTTCGACACGCCCCTCTGCCATGAAATTGAAACTGCCGTGCGCGCGGCGGCACCCGAATCGCTGGACAAATTACGACAGGTGCGAACGGGCCGGCGGCGAGCGACCCCGCGCAATGCCGGGGTGCTCGACGTCATCGTTTTGGAGCCGGGCCTGTGGTGGATCGGTCATCACCGCGCGATGCGGCGGCATGAGCGCTGGCCGGGCGGCGCTATACCCGTGCAAATGCCGGAGCACGCGGTGTCGCGGGCCTATGCCAAGATGGAAGAGGCCGTCCAGTGGAGCGGCCTGCCGTTGGCGGCGGGCGACGAGTGTGTTGAAATCGGCTGCGCACCCGGCGGGGCCAGCCAGGCGCTGTTGGACCGCGGGTTGTTCGTGACCGGCATCGACCCGGCCAATGTCGATCCGGTCGTCGTTTCTCATCCGCGGTTTCGCCACCTGAAGAAGCGCGGCACGGATGTGCGGCGAAAGGAATTTGAGGGCGTGCGCTGGCTGGCCGCCGACATGAATATCGCGCCCGAGGCGACGCTCGATGAAGTGGAAGCCATCGTCACGCATCCGGATGTTGCCATTCGCGGGATGGTGCTCACGCTGAAGTTCTCCGATTGGAATGCGGCGCGGCGATTGCCGGAGCTGGCCGCGCGAGTGCGGGCTTGGGGCTATCGGGAAGTCCGCACGCGGCAGCTTGTAACGGGCGGGCAGGAGGTGTGTTTGGTCGCGCTGCGGCGCAAGGAATTGCGGCGATTGGGCCGTAAGCTAAACCGCCGCTCGGCCATGTCTTCGACTCTGAGGCTCAGACCCGAAGGGAGCTCGCGGCCGAATGGCAAGCGGCATCGGCAACCGCGACAAAAACCGCGGGTTGATGCGTCCCATCCGAACGTGCCCGGCCCGCATTTCTGATCTTCGGGCTCCCTCGCGCATCGGTTAGAATCCCCGGTTCAATCCACCAATGACCAAGTCGCAATGACCAACCCGTGGACTGCTTGCCTTGGTCATTGCGATTTGGTCATTGGTCATTTCTAGCCGATACGATCCGCATGCTGGTTTACTCATTGATTCGCGTTATCATCGCGTTGGTGCTGGCCGCGACTTGCGGCTGCCGCGGGCTGCCGCCGCGGGCCGCGCTGCCCGATGCTCACGAGATGCACCTCGGGCAACTGCTGATTCGCAGTAACTTCGAATTGTCGCAAGACGATGCGATGGTCCGCGCGCTGATGTGGGAGCGCGAGGATGTGTGTCGCACCCTGGGTTTGCCATGCAGCGAGGAATTGATTGAGGTGCACCTGTTCCGTGATGCCGACACCTACCGTCAATACCTGGCTCGCCACTTCCCGACCGTGCCGTCGCGTCGAGCGTTCTTTGTGGAAAGCGACACGCGGCTAGCCGTGTACGCGCACTGGAGCGACCGGGTGGCGGAGGATTTGCGGCACGAGGTGGCGCACGGTTATTTGCACTCGATGGTGCCGGGTCTGCCGCTCTGGCTCGACGAGGGGCTGGCGGAATTCTTCGAAGTGCCGCACAGACAGGCGGGCCTCAATCCGCCGCATCTCGATCTGCTCTCCGAGATGATGCGCGAAGGTTGGCGGCCAGATCTCGTGAAGTTGGAGCGGCTCACCGATGCGGCGCAGATGGAACAGCTCGATTACGCCGAGGCCTGGGCGTGGGTGTACTTTCTGCTGCATTCCGATCCGGAGCGGCGCGAGCTCTTGACCGGGTATCTCGCGGAGTTGCGGGCCCATAGCCTAGTCGATCCCCTTTCGCGGCGGCTCCAGCAGCAAGCCGTTGAGCCGGAACGGATGCTCGGTGATTACCTGGCCGGCCTGAGCCAAGGGGCCATGTTGCGATGAGTAAGCAGGAGTAAGCAGGAGGGAGCAGTCGTGTTTCGTAGCTGGATTCGCAAGAATTCAGCTGCTTTCTGAAGTTTTGCAACTCGAGCTACGGTGTTACGACACTTTGCGGTACACCACGCCCTCATCGACGTTCGTGAATCCGAGTCTCTCGTAGAGCGCCAGCGCGGGCTCATTGTGCTGCATCGTCTGTGCTTCAACGAGTACAATGCCGCGGCTGCGGAGCCGCTCGAACGCCTCGCCGAGCAGGAACGTGGCCAGACCTTGACGCCGGCGCTCGGCGGCCACCTGCAGGTCGAACATGCCGGCGGCCGGAACGCCCCATCGCGTGGAGATCGGCTCAATATCCCAAAACGTGACTTGCGCCACGGGCTCGTCGCGGCCGCTGGACGTCAAATTGAAGCGCAGCCGCTCAAATTCGCCAATCGTCACGGCTTCCCACCACGTCTCGGTTGGCGGGGCGTAGATTTCGCGGCTCGTCATCTCGCGGCGAAGTTGCCGCTGCTCGCGCGTAATCGCGGGCCGGAAGTGGGCCAATTCAAGTTGCAACACCTTGACTCGATCGATCTCGCGGTAGCCGTTGCGCAAGCAGGTTGAGCCGAAAACTGGATCGGTAACGAGCACGCCGGGCAACTCGCTACCGCCGTAGAGGCCGAGATAAAAGGCGTTCATCGGGCGAATGCCCCCGCCGTAGAGCACCTTCGCGCCGCGGCTGCCAAGGTACGCTTCGGCGCGCGCGAGCAGCTCGTCGGCCAGCGCATCGTCGCGACGGCCGGTCCGCAGCATGAGTTGGTACGTCATGCCCATCTCCGTGCTGATCGCCGTCTGTTCTTCATTCGCCCCGAAGCCGGCATGCACGAAGCCGACCGCCGTCGTATCGTCGAACGCCACGACGAGCCCCTCCGGATCGAAGTACGGCTTCGAGAAGACTAGCTGCTCCAGCAGGCTGGCTGAGACCGGTTGCATCCGGCCGCGCTGCGGGGGCTGATCGCGCCAGATTTCGGCGATGCGGGGCGGATCGGAATTGCGAAACGGCCGGAAATGGTACACGGGTGCGGTGGCTAGTGGTAACGGTCCGGCGAACCAAAGCGGCCATCGTAGCTCAGCGGCCACGTTACAGCGAGAGGGGGAGACGAGGAGAGGGGGAGATGGGAGATTCGTGCAATTGAATTCTCTCCCTCTCCTACTCTTTCCGTGGTGCTTAGCTCGCTGCACCTACCGCTCACGCCGCCTCCGACGCCTTGTCCACCGCCCTGCGTGTTCGCGCAGGCGGCTTGCCTTTCCAACGCCGGTGCAGCCACCAATACTGCTCCGGCGAGCGGCGGATGAGATTCTCCAAGTGGTCCGTGTACCACTGCGCCAGGAGCGGAATGCTGCCCAGTTGGAAATCCGGATCGCACGGATCGCAAATCGCCTCGGGGCCGACTTCATAGTGCAGAGGCCGGTCCAGCCGCCGCGCGTAGCTGACCATCGTCGGTGCGTCGTTGCCGAGCGAGAACAGCGCCACCGCCTTGTGCGTAGAGGCCGGCCGGCCGAAAAAGTTTACCCAGCACGCTTTCTTGCCCGCGTGCTGGTCGCCCAATAGCGTGAGAATGCCGCCGCGAGCCAGCACCTGCTGAATCTCGTCGCTGCTCCCCTTCTTGGAGAGCATGTACTGCCCGGTGCGGCCACGGAAGTCGTTCACGAAGCGATCGAGATACGGATTGTCGAGCGCGCGGGCCACGGTGTACGTCGGAAAGCCGAACAGGCCCATGAGGTAGCCTCCCAGCTCGAAGTTGCCGTAGTGCGCGGAGATCAGCACCAGCGGCCGACCTGAAAGCAAAGTCCGCACAAACAGCTCCTGGTTGACGATGTGGGAATGCTCTTTCCAGTTCGTCTCATGGATCTTCCGCGGAGTGTGGGCGATCTCGGCCATCATCAGAAACAGGTGCCGCCACATCTGCCAGGTGATGGCTCGGCGCTCGGCCGAGGTAAGATTCGGAAACGCCTGGCACAAGTTGCCTTCCACGACGCGACGCCGGATGCCGAGCAGGCTGGTGGAGAGCGTCGCTAGGACCTCGGCGCCTGTTTCGCACGCTGCAATCGGCACTGCCTGCACGAGGGCGATCAGTGCCCGCACGAAAACGTACACGCCAAAATCGAGCGCTCGTCGCCACATGGGGCGGATTGTTGCATAGCCGTTCGCAGTGGTGGAAGAGCGTTTCGCTGGCATCCTGGGGGCAGCCCTGTCAAATCAGCCTTGTCGTTAGGGGTGGACTTCTTCCCCCCGTTTTGCGATAATGCCCGTTGGCTGGTTCGACGAAAACGTCACGCGCCGCCGCATCTCCTGCAGACGGCTGCCCGGATGTCCCATTTGCCGTCCCTCCTGGTGGGCCACCAAGTTCGGCCCCTTTCTCCTCAGCCCCGAAAGTAATAAAGGCGGGCTGTGCTTCCCTACCACAGGAGTTTTTACGGTGGGAAAGAAATTGTATTGCGGGAATTTAAGTTACAACACATCGAATTCCGACCTGGAGCAAATGTTCTCTGAGTTCGGCCGGGTGCAAAGCGCGGAAGTGATCATGGACCGCGACACCGGTCGTAGCAAAGGCTTTGGCTTCGTCGAGATGAGCAGCGACGCCGAGGCGGCCGCCGCTATCGAAGGTCTCAATCTGAAAGAGCACGACGGCCGTGCGCTGGCGGTCAACGAAGCCCGGCCGCGCGAAGAGCGTCGCGGCGGCGGCGGCGGCGGCGGCGGTGGTGGCGGCCGCGGCGGACGCGGCGGCTACGGCGGCGGCGGCGGCGGTGGGGGCCGACGCGGCGGGTACTAACTCGCCGATTTGCCCTCCATTGCGATCAAGTAATGGTCGCCGATGTTCACGTGCGCAGTGCTGCGCGTTGCGCGGCACTGCGCGCTCATGCTTCTAGAAGCACCTCCAACAAGCAAAGGCACGCATGGCCAAAAATCAAAACACCTTCGAGAAACGGCGCCGCGAGATCGAGAAGAAGCAGCGAGCCGAAGAAAAGCGCAAGCGCCGGCAAAGCAAGAAGACGGATGCCACCGCCTCAACGCCCCGCACGCTCTCGCCGCCGGATGAGGACGCCGAGTAGATGACCTCAGATGCTTGATTGATCGTTCGCGGGCCCAGGTTTGGCGGCGTTAATGGTCGTCGCTTCGCCGCTTTTCTCCGCCTTGCCCGCCGGCTCCAATGCCTGCGTGTTTTTGGTCGCGCTCGGCGTGGACGCCTTCGGCGATTTCTTCGATTACTTTCGCGTTAAAGGCCGGCAGGTCGTGTGGGCTGCGGCTGGTGATCATTCCTTGGTCGACGACCACTTCTTTGTCGACCCAGTTGCCGCCGGCGTTTCGGATGTCCGTTTTGATGCTCCAATAGGATGTCAGCGTGCGGCCTTCGACGACATCGGCCTCGACCAGCATCCACGGGCCATGGCAAATCGCCGCGATCGGTTTTCCTTGCTTGAAGAAATCGCGCACCAAATCGACCGCTTCGTCATTCATGCGAAGGGTATCTGGGTTAAACACGCCGCCTGGCAGCACGAGGCCGTCGTAATCTTCCGCGCTGACCTCGCCCACCAACTTGTCGACCGGGAACTTGTCGGCCTTTTCGTCGTGGTTCATGCCCTGAATTTTCCCGGATTTGATGGAGACCAGCTCGGGCTTGGCCCCGGCCGCCTTCACGGCCTCCCAGGGATCGGTCAATTCGATCTGCTCCACCCCGTCGGTCGCCAGAAAGGCGATTCGTTTATCGGTAAGTGATACGATGGCCATGATAGACCCTCCTTTCTTCGTGCCTGCTTGAAGCTTCCACCGAGAGAAATAGGGGCTGCAACTTCCATTCCAACGGGAAACGCCCCATTTGGCCTCGACTTCTTGCCCACCCCTGCCAATAATGCAGCCGGTTGGTTCAGCGAACGTGTCTCTGTTAGCCGTGCTTCTTTGGTCGGCTGCCTCTGCCTCTTTCGGCCGCACCTCCTGGCGGGCCGCCATTTCTGGCCCCTTTCTTTGCAGCCCCGAAAGTCAAACGCCGGGCTGTGACTTTTTCCAATTGCAGGAGTTCCAGCATGGGAAAGAAGCTTTATTGTGGCAATCTGAGCTATAACGTCGCGAGCTCAGATCTCGAACAGATGTTTGGTGCATTCGGGACCGTCAAGAGCGCCGAAGTCATCATGGACCGCGACACTGGCCGGAGCAAAGGCTTTGGCTTCGTCGAGATGCAGAACGACCAGGAAGCCCTAGCGGCCATTGAGGGCTTGAATCTCAAAGAGCACGACGGCCGAACGCTCACCGTCAACGAAGCCCGCCCGCGCGAAGAACGCGGCGGCGGTGGCGGACGCGGCGGCTACGCCGGCGCACGCCGAGGCTACTAAGCCCCAGCCGATGACGCTGTAACCACGGCGATGGCATGATTGCCATCGCCTCAGCCAGATAACAATTCATGCACTGCCGTGCAAGCCGCGGCAGTGCATTTTCTTTTGCGCGAAACTGCGAACGCATGACGCAGGTCACAAATACCGATCGACAAAGTCGCGTGGACGAATCACGTCGATTGCATGATAGCCGCTATCTCTCAGAAGTAGTTTATCGCCGCTCACGACGATCCTCGATCCGGCCGACATTGCGCAGGCCAGAAACTTGTCGTCGTCGCGATCGGCGCACACCTGTTCCTGCAGCGGCGGGCAATCCCGTATTTCCGCGCTAAGAGCAATCAATGCCAAAAATGGTGCCGGATCGATGTTTGGATATTTAGCGGCCAATTCGTTTCCCACGCGCTGGTATTCGGCCAGGATTTCGAGCGAAACCGCCAGCTCAATTCGGCCCTCCTGCCAGGCTTCGAGAATGGTTGCCGGCGGGCCGCCAAAGAAGATGCCCGAGACAAACACATTCGTATCGAGCACGATCTTCACGATCGTTTGCGGACTTTGCGAATGGCGGCTGCAATATCGGATTTCTTCATGCCGGCTTTGCGCGCTTGCTGCCGAGCAGTCTTCAACATCGCCTTAAATTCCGCCGGCGACGGTTTCGAAATCGATTTCAAGATGATGGCGTCACCTTGCCCGACCACGACAAACTGCGCTCCTGGCGCAAGCCCCAGTTCTTCGCGAATCGCTTCGGGAATTACCACTTGTCCCTTCGAGGACATTCGAGTTGTTGCTAGTGTGGACATGGCGATCTTATAATATTCGTGCCAAAATCTTACCAGTAAGACTCTCTAAGTTCAAGCATACCTCACCTAGACGACAAGAGCAACGCAAAATTCAGTCATCATCAATGGCCGCGAACGAACGCTGGCTAGCCATTCATGATAAAATAGCTAAAATACCGCCATGCTCCCGTTAAAGGACATTTACGCGCAGGCCATCGAGCTATGGGTGTACCAGAAACTTAGAGATGAGGAGCGAAATCCTGCTGATGGGATTATTTTCGCTTTAACCAACACGCTTCGACCGCGAGACATTCCGGAGCCAGGAAACACTGTGCAACTTTGTGAAGCCTTAGTCAGTATGATGGGTTCACCGCCACTCACGCATGACGAAAAGAAATCGATTCAATTGGCCGGGATTCTAGCCTATGAACAGCAAAGGCGGGGAGGCGGCAGATTTAACTGGGCGCGGCGACTGGTTTGGATCAACCGCGTTGGATATGTACTCGGGGCTATAGCGCTAGGAATCAATTTTTCTTGGTGGCTTATCATCCTAATCGTTGCCACATGGTCTGCGATGGGAGCAGCGAGAATCTCGTCGCAAAGGGATGACCAGTCCACATGGGTAACTCCCGCGCACATTTTGCTACACCTAACTCTCATGGTCACGCTCTATGCTGTCTCCGTTATGATGATTGTCCAAAGATTGACTTAGAGTTACCGGCGCGCATCGTGCTGAAACGGCCTCGCCAGTCTACAAAATAAACTTGCTCAAATCCTCATCCTTCGTGATCTCTTCCAGCCGCTCGCGGACGTACGCGGCGTTGATTTCGACGCGGCCCATGTGCATGTCGGGGGCTTCGAAGGAGAGCTCTTCGAGCATCCGTTCCAGGATCGTGTAGAGCCGGCGGGCGCCGATGTTTTGGGTGCGCTGGTTCACGTCATAGGCGTAGCTGGCCAGGGCGTCGATCGCGTCGGGCGTGAATTCCAAATCGACGCCTTCGGTTTTGAGTAGCGCGGTGTATTGCTTGGTAAGTGAGCTTTTCGGCTCCGTGAGAATGCGGACGAAGTCGTCCTTGGTGAGGTCCTTCAATTCGACGCGGATCGGGAACCGGCCCTGCAGCTCCGGCATGAGGTCGCTCGGCTTCGCCCGGTGGAACGCGCCGGCGGCGATGAACAGCACGTGGTCGGTCCGCACGTAGCCATAACGAGTGTTGACGACCGTGCCTTCGACGATCGGCAGCAAATCGCGCTGCACGCCCTGGCGCGAGACATCGGCCCCGCGGCCGCCCTCGCTGGCCACGACCTTGTCCATCTCGTCGACGAAGATGATGCCGACATTCTCGGCCAGCTCGATCGCCTGGGCGTTGACCTTTTCCGCGTTGATCATCGTCTCGGTTTCCTGCTCGAACAGCACGCGGCGGGCCTCAGCCACGGTCATCTGCCGGCGCGAGACGCTCTTGGGCAGCACTTTTTCGAGCATGCCCTGAAAGTCGAAATCCATCGAGTCGCCGCCGGGTCCCATGCCGGGGATCATCATGGCATGGGCCTTCTGCTCGATCGTGATCTCGACCATGCGGTTTTCCATCTCGCCGCCAACGAGCATCGCCCGCATCTTCTCGCGCGTGCGCTCGTAGCGGTCCGGCGAATTGGGCGAATCGACGCCGACGTCGAAGCTGGCCGGCGGCGGCGCCAAGAGGTCGAGCAGCCTCTCTTCGACGCGCCGCTTGGCTTCCGGCTCGACGCGCTCGAGCTCCGTCTCGCGCACTAGGCCGATTGCGTTTTCGACCAGCTCGCGGACCATGCTTTCGACGTCGCGGCCGTAGTAGCCGACTTCGGTGTACTTGGTGGCCTCGACCTTGATGAACGGGGCGCCGGTGAGCGTCGCGAGCCGGCGGGCGATCTCCGTTTTCCCGACGCCGGTGGGCCCGATCATGAGGATGTTTTTGGGCGCGACTTCGTTGCGCATGTCGTCTTCCAGGCGCTGGCGTCGCCAGCGATTGCGAATGGCAATGGCGACAGAACGCTTCGCATCATCCTGGCCGACGATGTGGCGGTCGAGCTCGGTAACGATTTGGCGGGGAGTCAGTTCTCTCACGGTAGGCTTCGCTTATTCATATTTGTGAGGATGCAGGATGCCGGATGCAGGGGGCAGGGATAAAACTTGAATGCCATTCCCTGCCCCCTGCATCCGGCATCCCACACCCTTGATTACGAAGCAGGCAGCTCCTCGATCACGATGTTGCGATTGGAATACACACAAATGTCGGCCGCGATCTCCAGGGCGGTGCGGACGATTTCGGCGGCAGACAGATTCGAGTGGGCCACGAGCGCCTTGGCGGCCGCTTTGGCAAAGTTTCCGCCGGAGCCGATGCCCAGGATGCCATCCGTTGGCTGGATCACGTCGCCTGTGCCTGAAACCAGCAGCGTGTGCTGGGAATCGACCACCGCGATCATCGCTTCCAGCCGGCGGAGCGCCCGGTCCATCCGCCAATCCTTGGCCAGCTCCGTGGCGGCGCGGGGCATGTTGGCCGGATAATCTTTAAGCTTCGCCTCGAACCGCTCCAGCAGGGCGAAGGCATCGGCCGCCCCGCCAGCGAACCCGGCGATCACGCGGCCATCGGCCAGCGTGCGGATCTTCACCGCGTCGGCCTTCATCACCGTGTCGCCGATGCTCACTTGCCCATCGCCGCCAATGGCGACACGACCTTTGTGGCGGACGGTGAGGATGGTAGTCGAACGTAGTGTATTATTCGTTGCTGCCATTTGTTGTAGGTGCCTGGGGCATCGCCCCAGTTTGTTAAATCTCTGGGGCCGTGCCCCAGCCACCCCGGTACGCAATTATTGTTGCCCATTGTGGCGCGACCAGCCAGGGGTTAACTTTGTCGCCATGGGATCGAAGCGGCATCAAGAAACAGTGAATTCGCAGTCCCTGCCGCGCAGCCCGGAGTTGATGAACCGCGAGGACTCGGCGCTGCTGGTTGTAGACGCACAGGAAAAGCTGCTGGCGGTAATTCCAGACAGCGGGCGGATCGCGTGGAACATCCGGCGGCTGCTCGATGCGGCGGATGCACTTGGCGTGCCGATCGCCGCCACGGAACAGAACCCGCTGAAGCTCGGCCCGCTGGTGGGCGAGTTGAAAGAGCGGCTCGGCCCCGTGCCCGAGAAGATGGCATTCACCGCCTGCGCCTGCGGCGAAGTTTTCGAGCGCTGGCGGTCCGAGAACCTGTTTCGCGTGCTGGTCTGCGGCATCGAAACGCACGTTTGCGTCATGCAGACGGCACTCGATCTCGCGGCCGTCGGGTTCGAGCCGTATGTCGCCGTCGATGCGGTGGGTGCACGGCACGCGATCGATCACAACACTGCACTGCGGCGCATGGAAGCAGCGGGCGTCGTGCTGACGACGACCGAAGCGGCAATGTTCGAATGGTGCCGGACGGCCGATGCGCCGGAGTTCAAGAAAATCAGCGCGCTGGCAAAGGAGAAGCCGCCCCAGTAATTGGCTGCTGGTGGTCCTTTTTTAACCGCTGATAAACGCAAATGAACGCGGATAAGTAAGATTTAATCCGCGTTTATCTGCGTTCATCCGCGGTTTATATTTCGACTCTAAATATCGGGTTGGAAAAAGGGATGGGTTATGAGTTCAGTTCCTGCCACTGTGACACCTCCCGTTCGCACGCTCATGGGCCCAGGGCCAAGCGACGTTCATCCGCGGGTGCTGGCCGCGCTGGCCAGGCCGACGGTTGGGCACCTTGATCCCTATTACCTCCAGATCATGGACGAGCTGCAGTCGATGCTTCGCGAGGTGTTCCTCACGCAGAACCGCATGACGTTTGCAGTCAGCGGCACTGGATCGGCGGGGCAGGAAGCGACCGTGGTCAACCTGGTTGAGCCGGGCGACCGGGTGCTGGTGTGCGTCAACGGCGTGTTTGGCCAACGGCTGGTCGACATGGCGGAGCGGGCCGGCGGCGAAGTGACCACGATCGAGCGGCCCTGGGGCGAAGTGTTCGAAGTGCGTGAAATCGAAGACGCCTTGGCGCGGGTCCGGCCGAAGGTCGTGGCCATCGTGTTGGCCGAGACTTCCACCGGGGCCTGGCAGCCGATGAAGGAGATCTACGCGCCCATCCATGACTCCGGGGCGCTATTGATTTTGGATACCGTCACGGCGTTGGGCGGCATTCCGGTGGAACTCGACACCTGGCACGTCGACGCGGCTTATTCGGGTACGCAGAAATGTTTGAGTTGTCCGCCAGGCTTGGCACCCGTTTCGTTCAGCAGTCGGGCGGTGGAAAAAATCCTCAGCCGGCCGACCAAGGTGCGAAGCTGGTATCTCGACGTATCGCTCATTGCCAAGTATTGGGGCGGCGAGCGCGTTTACCACCACACCGCGCCGATCAACATGACGTACGCGCTGCACGAAGCACTGCGGCTGGTGTTGGAAGAAGGCCTCGTGGAGTGCATCGCGCGGCACCGGCTGAACCATCGCGCGCTGAAGGCGGGGCTGGCCGCGCTGGGAATCGGCTACGCCACGCAGGAAGGGCATCAGTTGTACCAGCTCAACGCCGTGCGGATTCCCGAGGGCGTCGACGATATGGCGGTTCGCAAAGGTTTGCTGGAGCGGTTTGGCATCGAGATCGGCGCAGGGCTGGGCGCGTTTAAGGGCAAGGTCTGGCGGATTGGCCTGATGGGGTATTCCAGTCGGCAGAGCAATGTGCTGTTGCTGTTAGCCGCCTTGGAACAACTGCTCGCCGAACAAGGCCACCGATTCGACGAGGGCGCCGGAGTGGCTGCGGCGAATGCCGTGTACCGCAAGACCTAATTGCCGATAAGGCTTGCGCTCCCGGATGCTGTCGCCCTTCCCGGGCTTAACGTTCGGTGCCCGCGAGCATCCAGGGGTTTAGCCAGGGTAGAAACCCCTGGTGGGAGTCGCCCCATAAACAGACAAAGCCCCAACGGGGCGAAAGAGGCTAGCGGGCTCCAAAGCGCCGCGGTGTTTCCCCAGTCTTTGCAGTCCACTCATTTTTACATCTCGACCCGCCACCAAATTTACTCCGCCGCCGACCGCCCATGCTTGCAACTGCCACGGGCACCCGATAGCTTGAGCGCATCGCGTACAAGCTTTGCTGAGGAGGCCAAGGACGTGCTGGTACTCAGTCGAAAAGTCGGCCAGCGAATCCTCATCGGCGATAGGATCGTCGTCACGGTGGTGAAGATCGGCCACGGCGGCGTGCGGATCGGCGTCGAGGCGCCGGCCGAGTTGGCCGTGGTGCGCGAGGAGCTGGCGACTGAACTTGAGCGGGCCGAACGGGCGCTGGCGTCGGAGCAAACTGAGCCGGCGGTGGAGTGAACTGGCTTCAAACGACAGGCGAGCCGGCGGGTTTATCCCGCCGGGACAAGTTCGCCACGGCGAATCCGCTGTGGCGGACCCGGCGGCTCGCCTCTCCGTGAACGTCATTTGGTTGCGGCGCTTGCTTTGCGTCGGGCGGTGCGGGGCGTGACGAGCAGGTCGCTGCGGACGTCGATTGACGCCGGGCCATCGATGGAGTCCAGATGGCCGTGCTGATTGGAATAATCGAGCAGCCGTTTTCGCTTTTCGTCGCAGGACAATTCCCCCGCGGATCGTTCCTGGCCAGGCGCGGCGCCCCACACAATGCGCGTGCCGCCCGTGGTCACCATTTCGAACGTGTAAACCGGCTCTGCCTCGTTAAGTGGCGGTCGCTGGGCCGCGATGATTTCTACGAGCTTTAGCTGGCGCCACGTGTCGGCCAGCGCCTCCACCAGCTTTGCGCCGCCGATGACGCGTTGGTCGGGCCAGACATCGCCCACGAGCGGCCGGCCGGTGACGCCGGATATTCGCGGCAGGTAACGCCGCTCGGCGTCGGTCAGGTCGGCCTCCGGCAGTCGAACGCCCTGCTCGTCGATCGGCAGAAACGTTACGCCGTTTGCATCGCCCGACTCCACGGCCGCGAGGGGGCGCCGGTATTTCAGCTCAATTTCAAGCGACGTCGGCGGCCGCTTGGTGATCCGCTCCACCGACGCCACCCACGGATGAAACTCGAACGCATTCTTCACGCGGCGGGCCAGACTGTCCCAATCGTCCAGCAGCGAAACGGTGCCGATCAGGCCGGCATCGCGGAGCACGCGCATTTTGATGTCGGAACGGATCCACGGCGGCGGCGGCGTGATGTGAATGCCCTCGGCCGTAAGCAAGTATTGTGGATGGCGTGCAATGACTGGCGCGCTATGCCGCCAGGCGAAATGGGCTGCGACTCCCAGTGCGATCAACAACAGCAACAGCATCCACACGCGCGGGCGCAGCTTGAACCAGCCCGTCGGACCGCTGGCAGCAACTAGCTTCGATGACGACGACTGTCTGGCCATCATGACACCTCCATGTGTCGACATGTCTCCCCTCCCTTGATGGGAGGGGTAGGGGAGGGTGACCGCACCCGGTGCAAACCCCCCCTCCCCAAATCCTCAGCGATCGGGGAGGGGAACAACGTAGCTCACCAGATTTCGATTTCCGACTCCAGCTCGACGCCCATTCGCTCGGCCACGCGGTTGCGGACCACGTCGATCAGTTGCAGCACGTCCTTGGCGGTTGCGCCGGGTTGGGTGACGACGAAGTTTGCGTGACGCTGACTGACCTGGGCCCCGCCCACGTGTTCCCCCTTGAGGCCACACTGATCGATCAGCATCCCGGCGCTCATCCCGCGCGGATTTTTGAAAATGCAACCGGTGTTCTCATGGGCCATCGGCAGGTTCGCTTTTTTGATGATCCATTGCTTCTGCATCCGCTTGGTGACCTCAACGGGGTCCTCTTCTTCCAGCTCGAATTCAGCTTCCAGAATGACCAGCTCGTCGAGACTGCTTTGGCGGTAGGCGAACACGAGATCGTGCCGCTCGCGCTGGATAGTCTCGCCGGCGCTGGTCATGACGGTGGCCTGTAAGGCCCACTGGCCAATGTCGCCGCCGTGGCTGCCGGCGTTGCCGTGCAGCGCGCCCCCCACCGTGCCAGGAATGCCCACCAGCGACTCCAGACCGGCCAGGCCGGCGCCGACCGTGAGGGTGATGACGTTCGCCAGTTTGGCGCCGCCGCCCGCCGTGACGCGATGGCCCGAGATGTTGATGGCGCTGAAGCTCGGGTGAGCCAGCGTAATGACCATGCCGGCGGCGCCCTCGTCGCGCACGAGCACGTTGGAGCCGCCGCCCAAGAGTCGCACGTGCAGCCCTTCATCGCGGCATCGCTCGACGACCGCCAATAGTTCTTCGACCGACGATGGCTCGGCAAAATACTGCGCCGGCCCGCCGAGCTTGAACCACGTGCGGTCGGCCAGCGGCACGTTCTCGCGGACACAACTAATTCCAGTCATCGCGGCCATGGTGGATACCTTGTCGAAAGTGTAGCAGGCACACTCCGTGTGCCGTCCGCTGCGTTTAGCTGCGGCACACGGAATGTGCCTGCTACGTTCCCCCAATGTTGACGGCAAGCTGGCGGAGCGTCAATCGAGAACGCCGATCGTGTGCCAATGTCCTGTTTATCGCCTTGAGTGCTATAGATTTACGTCGCCGGCGCGCCACTGACGCAGCGCTTCATACGCGGCCACCGCCACCGCATTCGAAAGGTTCAGGCTCCGCACGTCGGAGCGCGTTGGAATCCGCAACCGCGACTCCGGGTGGTCCGCGCTAAGTGCCTCGGGGAGGCCGGACGACTCGCTGCCGAACACCAGCACGTCGCCGCGTTGGTAGGCGGCATCGAGGTACGACCGCTCGGCCTTTTTTGTAAAGTACCATCGGCGGCCGGCGGGGATTTGGCCCTCGAGTTCGTCCCAATCATCGACCACCTGCCAGGCCAAATGTTCCCAGTAATCCAGGCCGGCGCGACGCAGATAATAATCGTCGACGCGAAAGCCCAGCGGCCGCACCAACCATAGCTTAGCCCCAACGGCAACGCACGTGCGACCAACGCTGCCTGTGTTGTACGGGATCTCGGGCTGGTAAAGCACCACGTGCAGTTGGGGCTCGTAGGATGCGGTGGTAGGCGACATGGGCGCTTGGGCCAGTTCGTGCCTCTGCCTATAATGGCGGCCCCGTTCTGGATGCTCGATGTTGGATGTTCGATATTCGATGTCCGGCATTCAATATCCAACATCCAATATCTAACATCTAACATCTAACATCCACAGGCAACACATGGCTTACGGTTTCGGCATCGTCGGCTGCGGCATGATCAGCACCTTCCACGCACGCGCCATCGCCGACGTGCCTGGGGCCAACCTGGTCGCTTGCTTCGACACGCGCGAGGCGGCGGCGGAGAAGTTTGCGGCCGATAACCAGTGCAAGGCGTACACCAAGCTGGACGCCATGCTGGCCGATCCGCAGGTTTCGATCGTGACCGTCGCCACGCCGAGCGGGGCGCACATGGAGCCGGCCGTTGCGGCAGCGCGGGCCGGCAAGCACGTCATTGTCGAGAAGCCGCTCGAGATTACGCTCAAAAAGTGCGACCGGATGATCGAGGCGTGCGAAAAGGCCGGCGTGCAGCTTGGTGCAATCTTTCCGTCGCGGTTCCACGATTCGAGCGTGAAGCTCAAGCGGGCCATCGACGCCGGCCGGTTCGGCCGGCTGACGCTCGGCGATGCCTACGTGAAGTGGTATCGCACGCAGCAGTATTACGACAGCGGCGCGTGGCGCGGCACATGGGCGCTCGACGGCGGCGGCGCGCTCATGAATCAGGCCATCCACAGCGTCGATCTGCTTACGTGGCTGATGGGGCCAGTCGAGGAAATCCAAGCCAACGCGGCCACGCTGGCGCACGAGCGGATCGAGGTCGAGGACACGGTGGTGGCAACGCTGCGGTTTGCCAGCGGCGCGCTCGGCGTGCTCGAGGCGACCACCGCGGCGTACCCTGGCTACTTGAAGCGGATCGAAATTCACGGCTCCGAAGGCTCCGCGCGGTTGGAAGAGGAGGATCTCAAAGCGTGGGACTTCGCCACGCCGCGCGACGAAGATCAAGCCGTTCTGGAACAAATGAAGCAGCACAAAAGCACGGGCGGCGGCGCGAGCGACCCGGCGGCCATCGGCCATCATGGCCACGCGATGCAGTTCCGCGATTTTGTCGCTGCCGTGCGCGAAAACCGCCCGCCGGCGATCGACGGCCACGAAGGGCGACGGAGTGTCGAGATTATTCTCGGCGTGTACAAGGCGGCGGAGACCGGCAAAACAGTGAAGTTGCCACTCCAGGCGGACCCCGTGCTGAAGGCCCGCGCGGCGGCGAAGAAGTAATTGATGTGCCGCTGCTCGCGGCGGACGTTTCCGCGGTGGCTAATTGTAAAGGCACTGCTTGCCTCCCGAGGCCGACGAGAGGGTAACAGCGAGCAGTGCCGTATCAAAACTTGGATATCCCTTGGCGCTCCGCAAGCAGTGGCACACTTAGGTCGGTAAACCGCAAGCAGTGGCAACTCGGGTAGCAAGTTCTTGCATTCGTGGCGATGTACCACGCAACGAGATGCGGCGCGTTGTTTCGCCGGTTACTTCGAGAGTGATGTCCAGCCGCTCGTCGGGCAGCAATTCGGCCACGCGATCGGCCCATTCGACGAACGTGATGCCGCTCGATTCGAAGTACTCGTCCGGCCCGAGTGCGAGGAATTCATCTTCGTCCTTGAGGCGATACGTGTCGAAGTGATAGACCGGCGTCCGGCCGCCAGCGTATTCGTTGACGAGCACAAACGTCGGGCTGGTGACGCTGCCAGGCGGCACGCCGAGCCCGGCAGCAACCGCCTGCACGAGCCGCGTTTTGCCGGCCCCCAGTGTGCCGATCAGGCCCACGACTGTTCCCGCCGGCAACGCTTCAGCCAGCGCTGTGCCGAGCCGCTCGGTGTCGCGCTCATCTTTGGCGTTGAAAACTATTGGTGAAGCCATCCGGATGGTTCCATGGGCCGGCGGCCTGCGCTATCTTGCTGCCAAAGGCCCGGTGCGGCGACGAGCTCGCCCACGTGGGTGATTCGACAATCGAGCGGCTGGTCGCGGAGGATTGCTTGGGCCGTGTCGGGCGCCGCGGCGAACAGCAGCTCGAAATCTTGACCATCGCTCAACGCGTGATGCAATGCGGCGGCGTTTCGATCGGCGGCGTGTTCCTGGTCAGCAAGTTGATACGCGGCCGGCGAGACAGGCATTTTCTCGGTGAAGATCACGGCCCCGCAGCCGCTTTCGGCTGCCAGCCGGGAAACGTCGAGCGCCAGTCCGTCGCTGATATCGATCCCGGCGTGCAGCTCGTAACGCTCGTTGAGCAGCAGCGCCTCGCGCACCCGCGGCGTGAAATCGAACATGTGACCCAGGATGCTGCCGCCGAGCGAGCCGGTCACGAGGAGCCAGTCGCCGGCGCGGCCGCCGGAGCGAAGCAGCGGGCCACGATCGGTCGGCTGCCCCAACGCCGTAACGCTAATCACCAGCGGCCCATCGAACGTATTGAGGTCGCCGCCGGCGATTGCCACGTCGAACTCCTCGGCCAGCGGCAACAAGCCTTCGTACAGCGCGATGGCTAACTGAAGCGGCGTCGTTTTACGAACGCCGTTGCGAGGCAAAACGAGCGAGATCACGGCTGCCAGCGGCCGGCACGCCATCGCGGCCAGGTCACTCAGGTTCGCTGCCAGCGCCTGCCTGCCGATTCGCCGCGGGTCATCGATGGCGACGCGAAAATCCACCCCATCCGTGGTTGAGTCGATCGTCACGACAACGTCCGAACGGCCGGCGAGCGAAACAAGCGCCGCATCGTCGCTCAGACCGAGGGGCGCACGCGGATGGGCGGGAACATGCTCCCGTAGCCAGCGGGTGAATTCGAGCTCCATCCCCTCACTGTAACGAGCGGCGTGAGCGAGCGGCAGTGTCGTCCGCACAGCTGGGGCGTAAGGATTTCTTCTCGCGGAGCGAGAAGACGACACTGTCAACGGCGAGATGCGGCCCCGTCCGCCTTGGCGGCGACGTTGAGATGGCCGTAGAGTGTGTTCTGGCCCCGCAGGACGTAGAACTTGAGCTTGCCCATTTGGGTGAGTGTCGGCCGGCTGATGATGTACTGGATGTCCTGTTCTGACGCCGTCTCCCACTTGTGCATGCCGACCAGGATGTCGCCGGGCAGAATGCCTTCCTGGGCCGCGGGGCTGTCCGGCCGAACGCTGTCGACGCGCATGCCGCCGCGATAGCGGGTGTTTCGCCGCTGGAATGTGACGCGCGACTCTTCGGTGAGCTTCAGGCCGAGGACTTCCCACGCGCTCGTCGCATCAGCGCTCGTTGAGGGCCGTGACGCGATCGTGGGCCCTTGCGACTCGGCCAGCGCGAAGTCGAGCACAAACGACTGGTCGCCGCGGCGGACTTCTACCGTCAGGGGCTGGCCCGCCGGTTGATCCAGGAATGCGCGTTCTAAATCCAGCGGCCGGGCGATGGGCATGGAGCCGATACGCACGATCTGGTCGCCCGGCCGGATCCCCAACTTATCGGCTGGACTGGCCGGCTCGACTTTCGACACTTGCAGCGGGCCATCCAACTCCTCGCCGGTTTTTGTTACCAAGCCGTGCCAATGGCTCCGCAGTCGCTGGACGTTCAGCAGCCGGGCCGCGACTGAGAGCGCGTTGTCGATCGGAATGGCAAAGCCGATGCCCTGCGCGCCGGCTCGCACGGCTACGTTCACGCCAATCATTTCGCCGTCGATGTTCAATAGCGGGCCGCCGGAGTTGCCGGGGTTGATACTGGCGTCGGTCTGGATCAAATCGTCGTACGACTGCACGTCGCTAACCTGCACGTCGCGGCCCAGCGCGCTGATGATCCCGCGCGTCACCGTTTGCTCGTAGCCGAAGGCATTGCCGAGCGCGATTACCGATTCGCCGTCCATCAGGTCGGCCGACGTGCCGAGGCGGATGATGGGCAGCGGCTTGGGGGCGGGAATCTTGATGATGGCCAGGTCGGCCGCGGCATCGTAGGCAACTAGGTCGGCGGTATACTCCCGGCCGTCATCGAGCGTCACCTCGATGCGGCGGACGTCGGAGACGACATGGTAATTGGTGAGGATGTATCCGCGCTGATCGACGATCGTGCCGGTGCCCATGCCGTTGACATGTCGGGGGGTGTCACTACTACTGGCCGCGTCATCCTGTGCCGTAGCCGTTTTCTGGCCGCGGATGCTGACGACGGCGGGTCGGGCCTGACGCACGGCAAGCACCACCGGAGTGAGGCGATGCTCCGAAACTTCTCGGGCGTTTGCCCACTCGCCTGCGGTGAGTGAGAGCGACAGGCCCAGCGCGAGTAACTTACCCACGAGCGCGCAGTGGGCGCGTGGGCGACGACTTGAGGCGCGCGGCGGGTGGGTCATCGGCGGCTGGATCGAGCGGGTGTGGCCCGGTGCAAATATGAGCCGGGTCGTCCCCGATTCCCACTGGCGAAGCGCACCGACGCCATCAGGCAAGATCGGCCCGCCGCTACCACTGGCTTAAACGCTACAGATCGAGGCCGGCACACTCGGCCCAGCTTCTCGCCACGTCGCTCTTAGAATAGCGGTTTTCCGCCGGAAAAGCGGGGGGCGGATCAGCGGTGTGCCACTGCTCGCGGCACCACAAAGAGCGTAGGTTCTCGGCTGCGGCACTGCTTGCCTCCCACGGCCCGTCTCGTTTTACCAGCGAGCAGTGCGAATCAGCGTGTAGGCACGCATCGGTGCGCCGCAAGCAGTGGCACACCAAATTGAAAGCGCTCTAGAATTGCGGATTTCGGCCGGAAAAGACCGGTCGGGTCGGCACCGCATGAAACCGGCTCGGCGGCGGCGGATCGCTCGGACAGTCCTCTGTCGGGGGCCAGCAATGTGGCACCAAGTGAGCGCATTTTTCGTGCGCCAGGTGCCAGCCTGCAGGACACGAGGGGCAACGCCCCAATGCTCGGTCGTAGCAACCGGCACGGATCGATGGCTCGCTTTCGCAGGTGTCGCCGCAAACGCCGTCGCCGTGGCCCGTTATCCGGTTGAGCAATGGTCGGACGCAGCCGGTGCATAATGCAAGCACCACGAGCGCACAGGCTGCGACGGAGTACAGACGGCGGAGAGCGCGATTAGACACGCTTTGAAGCATCGTCCGGCCGCGAGCGGAAACTTCACGTAAACGATAGAGTCACCGCCATCGCTAGCGCTGCGGACCCGTGTGAACCCGCTCTGAGGCCGCTGCCTCCGACGCGCCCGGCTTCGATTTGTTCACCAGCAGTGGAACGAGCTGCATCGCAAGAAACACCGCCAGCACCGCCAGCAGAACCAGCGGCCAGGCGGGCAGCAACCGGTGGCCAACCGCGCCTTCGGCGCCGCCCAGGATCGTGATGAGCACGATTGTCAGAAAGCCGACCAGCAGCACGCCACAGCCCAGCGCGGCCATTGTGCCGCGGAACGCGAGTCGTTCTGTAAGCTGCTGCTGATAGACGTCGATCGTGCGACCCTTTTCAAGACTCAGCCCCACCGCGTCGACGACCTCCATCGCACGCGTGGCGGCATCCCACGTCGACGAGAATGATCGCCGCTCCGCACTGGTTTCCGCTACGGCTTCAGCAAGCTCACCGATTGCGATGCTAGGCGCATCGTACGCCTCCAGCGATCGGCGCTGTTGTTGTTCGTCCGTATTCGTTTCGAGCTCCCACACTGATTGTCGGCCGTCCGCAGCATTGTCGTTGATCCACAGCGTTGCGGTTCCATGCTCGCCGATGAAACTCATTTGGAGGCCGCTGCGAGCGCCGCGCGAAGAACGCACGGACCAGCCCAGGGAGGCGGGACCGCTCGCGATCATCTGGATTTGCAGCGAAGCGAACGATGGATCGCCGACGCGCGGCCCGATCGCCGTGACGCGGCGAATGTCGCCGGCCGCGGCCGCCAGCAACTCCACGTCGCGAGCCAGGTGTTCCAATGTGCTAGCGCGAGCAGCGTCGAGCAGGCGACGTTCACACGTGATTTGAAAGATTGGCCCGAGGGCGGGATGGCCCTCCCGGATCCACGCGGCCAGCTCCGCTACGACAGGATGGCCCGCAACCGGGTTGTAATGCCGCACGATGCCGCCCGCCTCACGGCGACTCATATCGACCTCGTAGTACGGCAGGACCGAATCACACGCGGGATGCACCACCAGCAACGGTATGGACTCCGTGGCCAACCGCTTAAGCTGCTCGGCCCGCAACTCGCTCGGAGCCGTGCCTCGGCCGACAACCACCGCATCGGCGACCGCGCGGTCGAGCAGCGCCTCCCACTCGTGCGAGCGATCTATCAGGCGGCGACTGAGAAGGGCGATAACTTCTGCGTCGGCGGGGCGGACATCGCCCACCCAAGTGATCTCGTGCCCCAATTCCCGCGCCGCCGCCGCGAGCCGCAAGACATCGGCGTTCGTGCCAAGCAGGGCGAGCTTCATCGAATGGACAGGATAAAGGAAGGCCGTATTCGGCTGGGGAGTACCAGGGTTAGATTTGGATTATCGCTTGGATTGCGTTTTCGTGTAAGATTACAGCAGGTTGGTTTGTCGTAAATAAGCGGCTTGATTTGTGCGTACCACTAAACGGCGCGAAACTGCCATGGCCGCCAGAGAACTGAATTGGTTCTGCGCGTGTGTCTTGCTGACGGGCACTTTGGTGCCGTTGCCAATGGCCACCGCGCAGCAAACGCCCCCGGCTAAAGAGTCACAATCGGCGCCGACGACGCAGCAGATAGACGCCTGGATCGCCGAGCTGGACGACAATCGCTATCTCGTTCGCGAGCAAGCCACGCGCCAGTTGTTGGAATCCGGCGAAGCGGCGCTCGATCCGCTGCTCGCCGCCGCCCACGCCGAGCGTATTGAGCCTGCCGACCGCGCCGTCTGGATATTGCGCCGCCTCGCCCGCTCGCGCGATAACGACCTGGCCATCGCCGCGCTGGAGCGGTTGGTCCAGTTGCGCGGCTGGCCGCTCATCGTCGAAAAGGCCGAGTCGGAGCTGGCCGAGCGAATTATCGTTGCCTGCGAGCAACGACTCACGCCGCTCGGCGCAGAGCTTTCCGTTCAGTACGAACAGATTGACATTGCGAACGTCGTTCCCTTGGTGCAGCTACGGCTCGGTCCGCAATGGAAGGGCACGACGGCCGACTTGAAGCCGGTGGCGCAGCTACGCCACCAACTACATTTCCGGTTGGAGGGCGCTCCGGTTGACGACGCGGCCGTCAGGCTGTTTGAAGAGAAAGAAAAACTCGCCTTCCTGCAATTGCGCGATACGGCGGTGACTCCCGCGGCCATCGACTCGCTCAAGCAGCGCCATCCGGGCGCGACCGTCTACGTCCGCAATGCAGCGCTGCTGGGCGTCTCGGCCGAAAACCATGCCAACGGCGTGCTGGTGCAGCACGTGCAACCCGGCACTGCCGCCGCGACCGCCGGGATCGTTCCCGGCGACATCATTGCCACGATCGACGGCCACCAGCTCCCGGATTTCGACCGCCTCACCGTCCGCATCGCCCAGCATCAACCCGGCGACACGATCGACGTGGAGGTCATCCGCGGCGAGGAGCGGAAAAAGCTCTCCGTCAAGCTGGGAAGCTGGGCGGAGCAAGGCTAGCCGGTCAGTTCGTCACTCAAGCGGCACGCGATAAAGACTGACGCTGTACGCCGGAACCGTCAGCTCCTCGGCAAACGGAACGTCTTTCTCTTCCGCGATGGCAACGACTTTGCTCTCCGGCGTATTCCGCACGGCAGGATTATCGCCCGCGATCCGCCAAACCGTGGCCTTGGAGTCAATGTTGGCCCCTTCAATGTTCAGACGAACCGCTTGCGGTTTAGCTCCCGAATTCACCACCCCAATCGTCATCGCGTCCCCGTCCTCCGTTTTCGCCGCCGCCACGTCCACCGCGCCGCTTGCGCCTTCGCGTTCGACACCCAACGGCACAACGCCGTACTCGCGGCGGTAGAGCAACAGCGGCAAGGCGGTCGTGTCGAAAAAGGCATCGGTCTTTGTCGTCTTGATGCAGCCGATGACGTTGACCGTCTGTGCGTAATGCGCCATGTGGATGATGTCGCTGTTGCGGAAATACTCATGCAACCCGGCGGCGACACCCAATGCGTCGGCCAGATCGTAGGGGCAGCCCAATTCGCCGTACACATAATCTTTGTGCCAGTAGTTCCACTCATCCATCGCGATCGGGATCGGGCGATCGGGCAAGAGGCCGAGCTTATTCTGCAGCGCGCGGTGCCCGTCGGCCTTCTTGCGGATTTCCTCCTTGAGCAGGCCGACGTGTGCCGTCACGTCCGCCGGCGGTTGCTCGCCCCACGGCGTGCGGCCGCGGTAAAAATGTTCGGAGATGTAGTCCATGGTTTCGGGGCAATCGCGGAGCATCCCCTCGGACCAGTTCGCTCGGTCGTTCGGCTTCAAATCGCCCACGCCGACCAGCTTCAGCGACGGGTCGACCTTCGACATCGCTTTGGCCACGAGGTTGTGCTTCTGCGTGTAGTGCGACAGCTGCATGTGGCCAAGTTGCCAATTGCCGAACATCTCGTTGCCCACGCACCAATACGTCACGCCATACGGCTCGGCTTGGCCGTTCCGCACGCGCCACGAGCCGCCGATCGTGTCGGGCGAGCCGTTCGTGTACTCAACTTCCTGGGCGGCCGAGTAGTGATCGCCGAAGCCGGTGTTGACGGTAATCATTGGCTCAGCGCCGACCTCACCGCAGAAGTCGATGAACTCGTCGATGCCCACGTCGTTGTGCTCGACTCCAGTCCAGGCCGGGTTGCGGCGGGGCGGCCGGCGGTCACGGGGACCGATGCCGTCGCGCCAATCGTAGCCGCTCACGAAATTGCCGCCCGGCCAGCGATACATCGTCGCGTTGAGCTGCTTCAATAGCGCCAGCGTATCGGCCCTGAATCCGCGGACGTTGTCGGCCGGCATCAGCGACGCCGCCCCGATCAGGCACGGTGCGTCGGCGACTTCGATCGTGAGGCGGCCTTCGCCGGTGCCCGCGCCGCTCGTGAAATCCAGCGGATATTGCGCGAAGTCGGCGCCGTCTGAAGGCATCGTTACCGATTGCCGCTGGTCGGCTCCATCGCCCCACGAGAGTGACACGGTCACGTTCGCGACGCCTTCCGGCGCTCGCAGCCACACGTAGCCGACGTACTTCCTGCCGGCCACCAATCCCAAATCGTTTTGCCGGATGCCGCTGCCGGCCGCGATGCGCGGCGTATGTTCGCCGACGAACGGCTCCTCTTTGATCATCGTCACCGAGCCGGCCGGCCCCAAAACTTCCCACGGCGATGCGCCCACAACCGGAAACTCTGTGTCGACCAGGTCGCGATAAGGACGATATTCATCCGCGATCGGAAAATAAAACTTGCGATCCTCGAGCATCTCGGCCCAGATGCCGCCATAAATGCAGCGCCCCAGATGCTCGATGAACTGGCCGTAGATGAATGGATTGATCGGCGGCCCCAGCTTTGTGGCGTTAACTGTCACTTGAACCGGCTGAGCGTCATCGGCCGGCGGCTCTTGTGCCGAGGCGATCGAAGCTCCGATCAACAGCGTACAAACTGCGACGTTGAAACGAATCACGGCTTACCTCGCATCATGAAAGTAAAAGGCTCTCCTCACAGATTAGCCCAAATTCGTCCGCATTGTAGGTGGCTGTGATCCGTTAAATGCCCGTTAGGGGCGGTTCGCTGCTAGCGGGGGCAACAGCAGTTCTCTGATCTTTGCCTCCCAACCCTGGAATTGCTACCATCCGCTGCGTTCGTACTCCCTGCTCCATGCCCCGTGCTCCCTGCCGCTATGCGCCTCGGCATCTTTCTCCCGAACTGGATCGGCGACGTGGTCATGGCCACGCCGGCCATTCGTGCACTGCGGAAGCTCGTGGGGGCGGATGGCCAGCTCATCGGCATCATGCGGCCCTATGTGGCCGAGGTGTTGGCCGGCACACCCTGGCTCGACGGTCAGATCCTTTACGATAAACCACCCCATCGATTCGCCATGGCAAGCCGGGAGGTTTACCGGCAGCTTCGCTCGGCTCGGCTCGACCAGGCCGTGCTGCTTACGAATTCATTGCGCACCGCCTGGATCGCCTGGCGGAGTGGGGCACGCGAACGGCTCGGCCACGCCCATGACGCGCGTTCGTGGCTGCTCACGAAACGCCTGCCGCGGCCACGTCTTGCCGGGGGTCGGTTCGCGACGACGCTCGATGCCTATTTGACGTTAGCCGAGGCAGCCGGGGCGCCTCCCGAGCCGCCGCGGTTGGAGCTCGCCACGACACCGGCGGATGAGCAGGCCGCCGATACGGTTTGGCGGCAGCTCGCGTTGCCGCCCGGCGAGCGCGTCGTCGTGCTGAACTCGGGCGGCGCCTTTGGTGCGGCCAAGCACTGGCCGGCGGAACATTTCGCCGAGCTTGCGCGGCGGATCGCCGGTCGCCGCGGCGACAACCTCGCGGTGCTTGTGAACTGCGGACCGGGTGAGCGCGACATCGCGCGTGAGATTGCCGCTCGAGCGGCCCATCCGCAAGTCGTCAGCCTCGCCGATGTCGAGCAACTTCCGATGGGGCTCACGAAAGCCTGCATACGCCGCGGGCGGATGCTGGTCACCACCGACAGCGGCCCGCGGTTTTTCGGCATCGCGTTCGGTAAGCCGGTCGTGACGCTTTTTGGTCCCACTGATCCGGAAGCGACCGCCACCCGGTACGATCGCGAAACATGCTTGAGTCTGTCGCTCGAATGCCAACCATGTATGGCGCGCACGTGCCCGCTGGTGCATCACCGCTGCATGCGCGATATGTCGGTGGACCACGTTTACTCGGCCGTGGCCAGATATCTAGATGCATCACCCGTGTGGCGTTTAGAGAGTGGGAGAGGGGGAGAGTGGGAGAGGGGGAGACTGGATGCGTCTGCCCAAACGATTCTCCCTATCTCCCCCTCTCCCCGTCTCCCCATCTAACTGCCGGACCGTGGCGTCGGAGATCATCGCCTGCAGCGGCCGGATGACGCGGCCGAGCACGACCGTTTGCTTCGTTTCCTCGCGGACGCGGCGGTCGACGCAGATCGACGTGACTTCCTCCCAAGCGAATGGGAGCGTGCCGGGCGTCTTGGTCCAGCTGCGACCACGGCCGGCCTCGCGGCTCTTCGCCGTGTCGCCCGGCTGGCGCATGAAGCAAAAGTATTCCACGTCGGACGGCAGGTCGCGCATTTCGATCGGCCAGTCGAGCTCAGCGATCGGCGCTTGGTAGTAGTAGGTAAAGCGATGCTCGATCGGTGTGAAGCTCACCAGCGATGCACCGGCCGGCACGTGCTGCTTGAGGCTTGCCACTACCGCGGTCGGGTCGTTCCAGCGGGCCGTGTTCACGTTGATGACAATACCGGCATAGGCCATACCTACAAACCCCGCAATCGCGAGCACAGCGACGGCAGGCGCAACCCGCCACGGGGCCCGATAGCAGGTCCATAAAGTATGAACTGTCACGAAGGCCGCCAGACCAAATACGATGCAGAACCATCGCGGCTGATGCAGGACCGCCGCCCAATTAGCGGGCAACAAGCCGCTGGCGGCGACAACCGCCCCGCCAACGCCGATGAGCCCACCGCAGAGCAGCAGAAACTGATGCCACGCCACGCGTGGGTAGCGGCAGTGCTCAGCCGTCGAACAGCGCTCGATCATCAAACCAATGAGCACGGCGATAAGAGGATACAGCGGCATGAAGTATCGCCCCCGCGCCCCAGCGGCAATCCACACGGTCGGATAGGCCACGAGCAAGGCTGTGAGCAAAAAAGTTGTGACGGATCGGCGATCGTCGAGAATCGCGTGCGTTTCGCGCTTCGCGAGCGCGACCAGGATCGGCGACCAGGGCAGCAAGCAGGCGAACGTTTCCAGCGGATACAAAAAGAGGTGTTTCGCGAGGCCGCCCAGGCGGATGCGATCGGCAGCCAGACCCGACCAGGTGGCGGCGACCGTCGGCCAGTCGGTGGCCAAATAAAACGGAATTTGCCACGCGGACAAAATGGCGGCAAAGAGCATTACGCCAGCGGCGTATTGCCAACGAACCAGGAAGCGCCAGTCGCGCCGCACTACCAGATACACGGCGGTAATTGCCACGAAATACACCGGCGCTTGTACCCCTTTGACCAAGGCTGCCAGCGCCGCGAAAGCAAATCCACACGACCATGTGATGAGTGGCGACCAGCCGCGCAGGTAACCGAGGTGCCAGACGAGCAGCGACGCGCTGACCAAGAGGGTGAACACCGCTTCCGATTCACCCATCCGGCCAATTTGCAACACCTGGCCCATCGTGGCGTAAACAAGTGCTGCGGCGAGCGCCGCGAACTGGGACAAAACGAATCGCGCATAGAGATAAATCAATAGCGATGTCAGCACGACCGCGACAACGCTCGGCAGACGCACGGCAATCGGATCGACTTCACCGCGAAGCCAGCCGGCCACGGCGATCAGCCACATGGTCATCGGCGGCCGCTCGGGGAAGACGCGGCCTTGCTGTCGCGGCACGATCCAGTCGCCCGTGGCCAGCATCTCCCGAGCGCCGGTGCCGTAGCGGCTCTCCTCGCCGACAATCGGTTGCCGGTCGAGCCGCGCGCCGTAAATCATCAACACGAATAGCAAGAGCAGCACCACGGCCGCTGCGTCTTGCCGAGCAACGGGTGCGGGTGCCTGGGGCGGAGGCTTTGCGACGCCCCAGTGGGCCGGGGGTTTCGCAGAGCCTCGACCCCAGCCACCCCGGCGCAGGCCGATTATCGACGCTGTTTCAGGAAGATCGGCCGGCATGGGCAGGCAGGCGGCAGGGAAGGGCGGGACTGAAGTCGCGGCGAGGACGCGGAACATAGAGATTCGGCCCGAAAACCACAAGATCGGCCGGTGATCTGGCAACCTGCCCAAGAGTGCGACGATGACGTTGATTCCGATGTGCCGAAAAGTTATCGTTCGTCGCTGGTCGCTCGCGAAATGATTGGTCCGATCGAAGGAGCCTGCGGTGCGTAAGCATATTGAGATCGTGCTGCCCGTCTGGGATGAAGCGCCCAACATCCTGCCGCTTGTCGAAGCGCTGGACGCGGCCACCGCGGATTTGAGGACGCGATTTCGATTCAGCTACTTGTTCGTTAACGATGGATCGACGGATGGGAGCCGCACGGCGATCCAAAAGCTGTGCGCTGAACGGGACGACGTTCGGGCCGTTCATTTGATCCATAACTTCGGACACGCGGCCGCGGTCCGCTGTGGCTTGGCACATACCACGGCCGACGCGGTGGTGCTCATGGATGCCGATTTGCAGGATTCACCTGCCGCGCTGCCGCAAATGCTTGGCAGCTGGAGTCAAGGCGCCAAGACGGTTGTCGCCGTGAGAGGGCAGCGCGAGGAGCGAGACCGCTGGCTGTTTCATCTTTTCTATTTCATTTTGAAGCGGCTTTCACCGGGTCATCCGCCGTTCGGCACATATTGCCTGTTAGACCGCGCCGTAGTCGAGCGCCTCATCGCGCTCAAGGAGAGCACGCGATATTTTCCGACCCTGGTAAGTTTCGCGTCGGAGTCGATTGCCACGGTTCGGGTCGATCGTAAAGCCAGGGGCAATGGCGCTTCGCGGGTTGGCCGCACCGGTTTGCTCAGTCTGGCGATCACGGCGTTTTTGAACGCGTCTGATTTTCCGGTGCGCGTCGCGTCGGTGATGGGGATATTCTGCTCGCTGTTGGCGCTTGGTGGCTTGAGCGCGATCCTGGGCGTCAAATTGTTTACCGACCTGGCCATTCCTGGCTGGGCCTTGATCACCACGGCTGTTTTTTTCGGCAGCGGGGTTCAGCTCGTGTGCCTCGGCGTGATCGGCGAATATCTTTCGCGAATCTACCAGGAGATCAAGCAACGCCCGGCGTACTTCGTAGAGTCGGCCGACAATTCTCAGCACCACAAAAAAGTCGCATGACGTGCTGTGGCCGCCTCATTTGTCGCAGTAGTTCGCCGCCCGCGCTCCCTTGCCCCGCCGCCGCGTATTGGGCATGCTGGGGCGATGTTTTGGTTCTATCCGCACATCGAGTATCCGCTTGCGGCGACGCAATTGATCCTGGCTATGTCCGGGATGGGCGCGACGCTGACGCTGCACCAGTTTCGAGCTATCCTCCGGCGGCCTCACCCGGTTGCGCTCGTGCTCGTGCTGCAGTACGTAGTCTTTCCCATGCTGGCAGCCGTTGCGGCGCGGGTAACTGGCATGCCGCCCGGCATCGCGGTGGGCTTGGTTCTGATGAACACGGTGCCCAGCGGCTCGTTCACGAATGTGTTCACGTACCTTGGCCACGGGAACGTGACGCTGTCGATCGTGATGACGTGCGCATCGACGGCCGTTTGTTTCGTGACGACCCCGCTGGTGATCGATTTGCTGACGACCGCGGAGTTGCCGGGCGACTTTCGCATTCCCGTGGACAAGACGCTGTATCCGGTTTTGTGGTTTCTCGTCTTGCCAATGATCGCCGGCATGCTGATCGCCCGGTATTGGAGCAAGCACAAGCACGCGTTCGCGAAGTGGGCAGTGCGGGCGAGCCTCGTGCCGCTGACGATGATCGTGGTCGGTGCGCTAGGTAGCGGGCGTATCGACGTGACCGAGTACGGGCTCGGCGTCCCCGTGCTGCTCGTTGTCTTCGTCTACGCGTCGCTGCTACTGACGAAGTGGCTCGCCCTGCTGCTTGGCTACAACTGGTCGGACGCCTTCACAATGGGAATCGAAGTCGCGGTCCGCAACGGCAACCTGGCGATTGCGCTAGTCGCGAGTCTGTTCCCCGCAACCGAAAAAGACGACCCGATCGGCCGTGGCGTGTTCTTCGTCACGCTGTTCTATGCCGGCGCCTCGATGGTAATCGCGGCCGTCTCCGTCACTTGGCGGCGAATACTTCTAGCGCGACACGAGCGAGCGACGAGAGATGAATCGCAACCGGAACCAATTGTTAGTCCGACTTCCCGACAACAAGTGGGCCGAGCAACAAAGTGAGTGGGAATAATACTTCGGAGTACCTTTCGCTCGCTGACTTAGCTGGACGCCGAGGTATTGCGGGTAGTAAAATGGACGATGGTACGTTAACGAGGGCCTTGCTATGACACCTCAATTCGCTTCAGCCGAGCTCAATCGCCTGCTGGAGCTTGAACTGGCCGAGGGAAGCTATCACTCGCCCGAGGACGCCTTATTGGCCGGGCTGCGGATATTGCGGGAGAGCCGCGCTTTCCAGACGCAATTGGCGGAGCGGCTGGCATCCTTCAGTGACGGGCGAGCCATCGTTTTGGAGGGGGACGAGGCACTGGGCGACTTTCTGGACGCCATTGACACTGAGGTTGACGCCGAACGTCGCGTAGATTCCAGCTCCTAGAGCGGTTTTCAATTTGATGTGTCCGCGGTGTGCCACTGCTCGCGGCGGACGAAGGGGCGCTTCTACTCGACTCCGCACTGCTTGCCTCCCACGGACCGCGATTTCTTAACGGCGAGCAGTGCCGAACTACACAAGAACGCAATTCGGCGCGCCGCAAGCAGTGGCACACCAACCTGAAAAACGCCTTAGGCCATGAAACGGTACCGCATAGCCCCGGCAGCGCGGGACGATCTCAAGCGGATTTCTCATTACATAGCTGTTGAACGACAGAGTCCCGAAGGCGCGAATCGACTACGCGGATATTTTTTGGATAGTTTCCGACGACTGGCTCGCTCCCCTCTGATCGGTCAGGCTTGTCCCGAATTCGGCCCGAACATGCGGATCTGGCCGATGGGTAATTACGTCGTTCTCTACCAGCCCCGAAAGGGCGGTATCGACATTGTTCAGGTCGCGCATGGAGCGCAAGACTTGCCTGTGATTGTACGACGGCCTTCGTCGTCGGGGGGAAATACTTGATTATCTTCATTGAGGAGGACGACGCGTACTTGCGGTGGATTGACGAAAATCCAGGCGGTTTTGTTGTCAACTCGCTGCGGCAACCAACAGCTGCTTATCTGAAGTTGCATCGTGCCACATGCGTGCACATTTCGACTGACCAGCGCTCGAATTGGACAGCACCAGATTATATAAAAATCTGTTCGACCAACCGCGATCAATTAAACGCTTGGGCACTGCACGAAGTGGGCGGCAAGCTTCAACCGTGCGGGTTCTGTTCTCGTGTGGCGGCCGAACCGAAACCTGAAGTTTCGCAGTCAAAACTGGTTGCGAAAGAGTTGGAAAGAGTTGAAAGGATTGTCGCAACCGAGGCCACTCACGTTGTTGCGCCAACGCAGACCGAATCAAGGGTCGATTTTTTATGGAAAGGCATTGTTCTGGGGACGCCCCGAACTTACGGAGCTAGAAGAACGGAGGATGTTTGGAGGCGTGCAATTACCGAAGGAAAATGGGAAGGTGTCGAGGCGCTTTCGACGCTTAATAAGCCCGTGCAACTAGATTTCGAGTTTCGGGTAAATCCTCGCTCGCCATTCTACAACCGGAACGTGTCGAGTAATGGACCAGACCTTGACACGATGATTATTGGAGCACTTGGTGGCCTATTGAATTGTCGCAATTTGGAACGTCCCACTCTTCGCCTGATACAGCACGGCGGTTTATGTCAATTGGTTACAGCTTCGAAGACCCTAGTGGAGAATGATGAACAAGTAGGGTTTACCATACACGTGAGGCCGGTGGATGAATTGTCGTTCGAAGGACCGTTACGCGGTGCGGGTTTGTCGTTTTTTGTCGGTCGGCAGAGCTTGAAAACACACCGCCGACGTGCAGTCCAGCAGGCCGCCGAACAAGCGAACCACATTCATTTCCGGGCGCCTCGCGGCACGCGGATCGAGATCAGCCTTGCGTTTGCCGAGGGTTTGACGCGAAACCCCCTCAGCGCGGACTGGCTGGAGGCAGTCATCGACGGGCTAGGCGCGAGCCGCGTCGGCACTGAGCATTTCTTTGACGGTCCGCCAACTCAGGAATTCGGCTATGACGATAGCGTGGTTTTCCGTTTGACCTGTGCCCGCGTGCGAGGACTCCCCGAGGAAATGGGAATTCATATCAGCTGCCGAAGTCTCATTGGACAAAACGCGACATCACCCTTTCCGGCTGGTAGCGGCAATGACAACCCTACAGATACGTGTTGATAAGATTCTCGATCAGCTCCTGCCTTCCGCTGCGGTTGGGGGCGGCGTCGCCTTTTTGGAGCATGATTTTTTCCAACGAGGGGAAGTTGTGTTTGCCGGACTCGATTTCTTTGCCGAGGCCGCTGTCCCAGCTTGAATAGCGCTCGCGGAGCATTTCTTCGAGCTTACCGTCGGCGAGCATGGCGTGAGCGATCTTGAGGCCGCGGGCGAAAGCATCCATGCCGCCGATGTGGGCATAGAACAGGTCGATCGGCTCGAAGCTTTCGCGGCGGACCTTGGCGTCGAAGTTCACGCCGCCCTTGGTGAAGCCGCCGTATTTCATCACGCCGTACATGCACTGCGTGGTGAGATAGATGTCGGTCGGAAATTGATCCGTGTCCCAACCCAAGAGCATGTCGCCCGTGTTGGCGTCGATCGAGCCCAAAACGCCCGCGCTGCCGGCGACTTCCAGCTCGTGCTGAATCGTGTGGCCGGCGAGTGTGGCGTGGTTGGTTTCGAGGTTCAGCTTCAGGTGGTCGATGAGGTCGTACTCGCGGAGGAAGTTAATGCAGGCTGCGGCGTCGGAGTCGTATTGATGCTTCGTCGGCTCTTTGGGCTTCGGCTCGATGTAGAACTGACCTGTGAAACCGATTTCCTTGGCGTAATCGACGGCCATGTGCAGGAAGCGGGCCAGGTGATCCAGCTCCCGCTTCATGTTGGTGTTCCACAAGTTCTGGTATCCCTCGCGGCCGCCCCAGAACGTGTAGCCACTGCCGCCAAGCTCCTTGGTGACCTCAAGCGCCTTTTTCACCTGGGCGGCGGCAAACGCAAATGCCTCCGCATTGGGGCTAGTGGCGGCGCCGTGCATATAGCGACGGTTGCTGAAGAGGTTGGCCGTGCCCCACAGCAGCTTGATACCGCTCCGCTGCTGCTCGTCTTTGAGCACTTTCACCACCGCGTCGAGATTGCGGTTGGTTTCGGCCAGATTCGCGCCTTCGGGGGCGACGTCGCGATCGTGAAATGCGTAGAACGGAGCGCCGAGCTTCTCCATGAACTCGAACGCCACACGGGCGCGGTTTTGAGCATTCTCGACCGAGTCGCTGCCGTCCTCCCAAGGCCGCACGGCCGTCCCCGGCCCGAATGGATCGGACAGCGGATTGCGGAACGTGTGCCAGTACACGACGCTGAACCGCAAATGGTCGCGCATCGAGCGGCCGCCGACTTTCTCGTCGGCGTTGTAATGGCGAAAGGCGAGCGGATTCTTCGACTCAGGGCCTTCGTAGCGGATGCGCTGGATTTCGGGAAACGCGGCCATTGGTTCACCTGTTCGTCGGAATTAGGGAATAGAGCGGGAACATTTTCGCGACTGGGCCCCTCGGGCCGAGTCGAGCCGGAAGCCAAGGTTTCCAGCCGCGGCGAGTCTCACTCTGCTAAATTCGAGCGGCTTATTTTAGCGGATGGAACGCTTATGCCGGGAGGGGTGCGATTGGACAGTTTTGCAGGCCACGAGTAACCTGAAAGGAATGGGCCATGGCCGACAGTGGGGATAGATTCGGCAGGCGGCCCGCGAGGAACGGATCAGAATGGGCATTTTTACCAGGCGCGTATGCGCCGATCTGGCGTGTTGGGGGGCGAGCGACGCTGTGGTTGGCGCCGCTTGGCGGCGCCTTTCCTCCTATTCTGGCGGCGCTTGGCTGTACGGCTGGATTTCCGTTGCTTTCGTGGTCTTCTTCACGGCGGCACTGAATGCGGGCGCCAATCAGTTTGTCCGCTTGGACTACAATTTGACGCTCAGTTCTCGTTCGCGCAATGCGGTATTCATCGAGCTGTTCGACGATCGGCCGCTGACGCGCGACAACTTCATGCAATACGTGAATGGCGGCCACTACGACGGCAGCATCATGCATCGCCTGGCGAAGAACTTTGTGATCCAGGGAGGCGGTTTTTATCAGGAGTTCATCGACGAGCCGGCGCCGCTGACCGTATCCCTTGATCCGAACGCGAAAGTCGATTTGGACGGCAACCTGGCAACGCCGAACCCTACGGTGATGAACGAATATGGCAATTCGCCGACGCGCTCGAACGTGACCGGCACAATTGCCATGGCGAGGATCGGCGGGCAGCCCAATAGCGCCACCAATCAGTGGTTTGTGAATCTCAACAACAATACGGGATTGGATTCCGTGGACGGTGGCTTTACCGTGTTCGCGACCGTACTGGCCGACGGCATGAATCTGTTCAATGCCTTCAATTCACTCTCCATCGCGAACCTCAATCCCGATGTCAACGACGACGGCGTACGCGACGCTGGTCCATTTTTTAATTCCGCAACCGACGGAGTGCCGTACCTGGTAGGCATTTCGGGCGATCTTCTCGTGGTGCTCGAAAAGGCACGGCGCGTGGACTATCTCGGCGCCGGTGTTACGACCAACGTGCCGGCCGGCGGCTTGACGTTTTCGGACCGTGACGCATTCATCGACACGGGCACAATGTTCACTGGCACGGGTTCATTGGGGATCGCCTCGGGCCGCACGCTGGGCGTCCGCGAAGGAACCAGCCTAACCCGCACGCTGGTCAATCACGGCACGCTCGCGCCCGGGCTGCAGCTCGGATCCATTACGGTGCAATCGTACGAGCAGCACTCCGATGGCACCCTGGACATTCAACTGCGTGGAACCACGCCCGACACCCTGCACGATCGGCTCGTGGTCACTAATAACGCCTTTTTGAGCGGCAAGTTGGACGTGTCGCTATTGAGTGGCTTCCTCCCGACGGCTGGAAACTCCTTCACACTCCTCACTGCCGGGACGATCATCGGTAATTTCACGAGCGTCGATCTGCCGCTGCTCAATGCGGGACTGGTATGGGATCTTAATCGAACACTGACCGCATTTACGCTCTCGGTTGCCTCCGCGGATTTCAACCGCAATGGCGTGGTGGACGCGGCGGACTACGTTCTGTGGCGCAAGACGCGCAACACTACTGTGACGCCTTTTTCAGGCGCCGATGGAACTGGCGACGGGATCGTCAACGAGGCCGACCTGGCGATTTGGCGCTCCAACTTCGGCAATCTGCAGGGCACCACCGGAGGCGGGGGCGGGCTGGCAGTGGGCGGCGTGCCCGAGCCCTCTGGCTCATTTCTCGCACTCATTGCCGGGCTGGCTGTGGCTGGCAATCGACGACTCGCTTTGGCACGGCGACGCCGACAAGCGGCATAAGACTGCGACGCAATCGCCGCGGCACAAATCCCGCTGCTTGCGGCTGGACGCATCTTGTGTCACCATCTGGCTATTACGGGTCGCACTTTGCGGGCCAGTTTTCTGAAATATCTGTCTGCGTGACCCCCATCCGAAAATGAACAGCGTAATTAAGCAGCGCCTCGCGGCCGGGCAGATTGTCCGCGCGATGCATTTGACGGGTTTCGCCACGCCCAAAGTCGTCGAGATGCTGGGGCGGCTCGGAAATATGCACGGCATGTGGATCGACCAGGAGCATGCGGCGATTCCGCACGCCATGCTCGAGCTGATGATGATCGCATGCCGCGCGGCGGGCACGGACGCCTTTGCCCGCGTGCCGCTGACCGATTACGCAGCGATCATGCGGCCTTACGAGGCGGGCTGTAGCGGCGTGATGGTCGCGCAGGTCCGCACGGTGGCGGAGGTAGAGCAGGCCGTCCAGTGGGCGAAGTATCCCCCAGTCGGCAAGCGCGGATTTTTTGGCGCGAATGCCGAGGGCGGGTTCGGCACCATCGGCATGGCGAAATACGTGGCCGACGCCAACCGCGACCGCTGGCTGGCGATTCAGATCGAAACCTCCGAAGCGGTCGAAGTCGTGGATAAAATCGCGGCGACCGACGGTGTGGACTGGCTGTTTGTCGGGCCGGCCGATTTGTCGGTCACTCTGGGCGTGCCCGGCGAGTTCTTACACCCGAAGTGCGTCGATGCGCTGAAGCGTGTGGCGGCCGCCACCAAAAAGGCAGGCAAGGCGTGGGGCATATTGTCGCGCGACGTGGAGCATGCCCGCCGTTGTCGCGAGCTGGGGTGCCAGTTCTTCAGCATTTACGGCGATCTGGACTGCCTGGCGGTGGGGCTGCGGACGCTTGAAGAACGGTTTGCCGAATTCAAGGATTGAGCGAGAAGGAGAATCGTAGTGGCCAAAAAAACGCAAGCTGAGAACATCATCCAGGTGAAAACGGACCTGGCCGACAAATACGAGCGACTTGCTCGCACTCGTCGCAGCAAGCCGGCGAGAGAGCGGCTGCTGCGGCATGCGGAGCGATTCCGCAGTCAGGCTGCCAACGCCCGCAAAGGCACTGCGAAATGAATCCCGCCGATGTTCGCGCCGCCACCTCGGCGATCGAACTTCCCGCTACAGAGGGCAGTACCGCTGCGCCGCCGCCCGTCGATGCCAGGCTCCTGACACCGTCGTTGGCGGTGGTCAAGCCGCCAGAGCATCAAAGCTTCTGGCTGTGGGTGATGTGCCTGACGGGCGTGGACTATTTCAGCACGCTCGGCTATCAGCCTTCGATCGCGTTTGAAGCCGTGGGGCTTCTCGCGCCACTGGCGACGGTCGTGCTGGTGGCAGTGACGCTGTTCTGCGCGGTGCCCGTGTACGGCCGGGTGGCCGAGGAATCGCCGCTCGGACAAGGCTCGATTGCCATGCTCGAGCGTTTGCTATCCGGCTGGACGGCCAAGTTTATGGTGCTTGTATTGCTCGGTTTCGCGGCGACGGACTTCGTGATCACCCAGACTCTCTCCGCCGCGGATGCCGCGGAGCATGTGATTCATAACCCGTTTTGGGACGACACGCCCACATTGCTCCACGACCAAATGGTCATCACGATGTTCCTGTTGGTGCTGTTGGGCGCAATGTTTTTGCGCGGCTTTCGCGAGGTGATTGCGATCGCCGTGATGATTGTCTTCGTATACCTGGTGCTGAATGTTATCGTGATTGGCAGCGGCATCAGCTATTTGATTTTTCATCCATCGCGGGTTGCCGGGTGGTACCAAGCTGTTGTATCGGGCAACTGGCACATGGAGTTCGAAGGTAGTGGCCTCGGCGGGGCGATTTTTGCCTGCCTGATTTTCTTTCCGAAGTTGGCGCTCGGATTGAGCGGCTTTGAAACCGGCGTGGCGGTCATGCCCCTCGTGCGCGGATACCTAAACGATGATCCGCACCAACCGCTCGGCCGCATTCTCAATACAAAGAAATTGCTGCTCTCAGCCGCCCTCATCATGTCCTGCATGCTGCTGGGTTCCAGCATTATCACGGCGATGTTGATCGACCCGCAGGCGCTGGTCACGGAAGGCCTGGCGGCCAACCGAGCCCTGGCCTTTGTGGCCCACGGACAAACGCAGGCCTTTGTGAACCCGATGTTCGGTGACATATTTGGCACGATCTACGACATCAGTACCATTTCGATCTTGTGGTTTGCTGGCGCGAGTGCGATGTCCGGCCTGTTGAATCTCGTGCCGCGCTATTTGCCGCGATATGGCATGGCGCCCCGGTGGACGGAAGCGATTCGCGCTTTGGTCATCGTATTTACGGTGATCAACTTGCTCGTGACGTGGATCTTTGGCGCCAGCGTGGAAGCGCAGGCCGGTGCTTACGCGACGGGCGTGATGGTGCTGATGACGAGTGCCGGCGTCGCGGTCGTGATCGATGACTGGCGAAAACGAAGCGGCGCCTGGTGGCAGCGTCTGCCTTGGGGATTCGTGGCGGCCACGGGGGTGTTTCTCTATACGACCGTCGCGATCATCATCGAAAAGCCGGAGGGAATCAAAATCGCAAGCACGTTCATCGCCGCCGTAGTGATCTTCTCGATGATCTCACGGACCAGGCGCAGCACGGAGCTGCGGTTCGAGAAGTTTGAGTTCGTGGACGACCATTCCCGATTCTTGTGGGACGCGCTGCGGCACCTGGAGTTTCCGGTGCTGGTGCCGCATCGGCCGGGGCACCACACGATCGTTCAGAAGGACGAGCGGATTCGTCGCGTTCACCGGCTCGAGCCCAAGGTGCCGATCGTTTTTGTGGAGGCGACGGTCGGCGACCCGAGCGAGTTTCAACACAATCCAATGATTGAAGTCACCGAGGAAGAGGATCGATTCGTGCTGAAGCTCGAGCGCTGCGCCTCGGTTGCCCACGCGATCGCCAGTGTGGCATTGGAACTCTCGGAGACCGGCAAGCCGCCGGAGATTCATTTTGGCTGGTCGGATGAAAGCCCGCTCGTGGCCAATCTCAGCTTCATTTTGTTTGGCGAAGGGAATGTGCCATGGCTGGTGCGAGAACTGATTCTCAAGGCCGAGCCCGATCCCGCCAAGCGGCCGCGCGTGATTATTGGCTAGGGTGGGCACCGGGACTCGGCTTCGCTAAGATGTCGTTCTTGATTGCAGCCGCTGCAACTTAGCATCGTGAACGGGGCAGTCGATTCATGGCGAACTCTCAGCGTTTGACCGCAGTCCAGTGGACCGTATGCGTCATCGCCGCGATTGGCTTCGCATTCGATATCTACGAGCTGTTGATGTTGCCGCTGATTCTGCGGCCGGCCCTCCTGGAGTTGCTGGGCGCCGCTCCCGGCACCGAAGCGTTCAATCTCTGGCGCGGGCTCTTGTTCTTTGTGCCGGCGTTTGTCGGCGGAATCTTCGGGCTCTTGGGCGGATACCTTACGGATCGGTTGGGCCGGCGACGCGTCCTCACCTGGAGCATTTTTCTGTATGCGTTGTCGGCCTTTGCGGCCGGGTATTCGACCTCGATCTGGATGCTGCTTTTCTTCCGCTGCACGACGTTCATCGGCGTGTGCGTCGAGTTCGTTGCCGCCGTGGCCTGGCTGGCGGAGTTGTTTCCCGAGCCGAAACAGCGCGAGCGCGTGCTGGGCTATACTCAATTCTTCTCATCGATCGGCGGATTGATGGTGGCGTATGTCAACTACTGGATCGTACAGCACTCTCTCAGCTTCCCGGCGATCAGTTTGCCCGACTGGCTTTCGTCGCTCGGCACGATTGACGATTCTCATGCCGCGTGGCGCTACACGCTGATGTCCGGTCTCGTGCCGGCGTTGCCGCTGGCTGTGATCCGGCCGTTTCTGCCGGAATCGCCCACGTGGCGCGCCAGGAAAGCGGCCGGAACGCTGCGGCGGCCCAGCATCGGACAACTTTTTGCGCCCGACCTGCGCCGGACCACGATTGTCACCACGCTAATGTTCGCCTGCAGCTACGGCGCGGCATTCGGCGCGATCCAGCAGATTCCGCAGATTATCCCCGCGCTGCCCGAAGTTCGGGCGCGGGTCGCCGCCCGCACCGAGGGCCTGCCCCCACCCGCTGCGGGCCGCGCTCGAGCCGAGGTGGTCCAGAGCACCGCCGCCCACGTGACGAAGATTCAGGAGTGGGGCGGTCTTACCGGGCGGTTCGTGCTCGCGCTGCTGGTGACGATGATCGTCAGCCGACGTTGGCTGTTGCGAGTGTTTCTTTTCCCCGGCTTTCTCATACTGCCGTTTGTGTTCGGCTACGCGGCAGTCGAAAACCAGAGGCTGCTGCAGGTCGGTATTTTCTTTGTGGGAATGTTTACGGTCGGCCAGTTCAGCTTTTGGGGCAACTACTTGCCGCGCGTGTATCCCATCCACCTTCGCGGCACCGGCGAGAGCTTTGCCGCCAACATCGGCGGTCGCATGCTCGGCACGTCTTTCGCCTGGGTCACCAGCCAACTAGCGCTCGTCATGCCGGTCGGAGCGGAGGCCGCCACCGCGGGCGAGGCCGACGCGCTGAAAGTCGCCGCGGCCGCGGCCCTCATCGGCACGAGTGTTTATTTCGTCAACATCATTCTCAGCTTCTTCCTCCCCGAGCCCGAGCAGGAAACGCTCCCCGATTGAGGCGACGAAATGGTGGAATCGCGCTATCGCTGGTATCGAGAGCTCAACGGCTACCACTGGTTCGTGCTGATCGTGGCCGCGCTGGGCTGGTTGTTCGATTGTCTCGACCAGCAGCTCTTCATCCTGGCCCGCCAGCCGGCGATGAAAGAGCTGCTGCCGGGAAGCCCGACGCAGGCGCAAATCGATCAAGCCGGCGCTTACGCCACCGCGATTTTTCTCATGGGCTGGGCGATTGGCGGGTTGGTGTTCGGTGTGATGGGCGACCGCATCGGCCGGGCGCGGACGATGATCATTACGATTCTGATGTACTCAATGTTTACCGGTCTCAGCGCGCTCAGCGTGACCGTCTGGGATTTTGCCCTGTACCGTTTTCTAACCGGGCTTGGCGTCGGCGGCGAGTTTGCCGTCGGCGTCGCGCTGGTGGCCGAGGTGATGCCCGACCGGGCGCGGCCCTACTGCCTGAGCGTGCTGCAGGCCCTGTCGGCGGTGGGCAACATCAGCGCAGCCGGCATCGGCATGACGATGGGAACGCTGGCCGAGCGCGGCCTCGTGGCCAGCGTGTGGCGGCCGATGTTCGTCGTCGGCGCCGTTCCGGCGTTACTGGCCCTCGTGATTCGTTGGCGGCTCCGAGAGCCGGAGCGCTGGCAGAAGGTTTCGCACGAGGGCGAGGTCGCTCGCAAACTCGGCTCGTATCGGGAATTGTTCGGCCATCCGGTCTGGCGCAAGCACGCGCTGCTCGGCTTGGGACTCGCTTTCTCCGGGATCGTCGGCCTGTGGGGCGTTGGCTTCTTCACGTTCGATCTCGTAGGTAACGTGCTTCGCGAGCGGTTCGTCGCGGAGGGCATGTCCGAACGGCAGGTTGCCGGCGCCGTCGCCCATTGGAAGGGAATTGCCTCGATGATGATGAACGTCGGGGCAGCGTTTGGAATGTACGGCTTTGCAATTCTCGCGCAGCGGGCCGGACGCAAGCCGACCTTCGCAATTTGCTTCGTGGCAGCGCTGTTGAGCACGGCTTCGGTGTTCTACTTCCTGCAAGAGTTCCACCAGGTTTTCTGGATGGTGCCGATCATGGGGTTTTGCATTTTGTCGCTGTTCGCCGGCTATGCTATCTACTTCCCTGAATTGTTTCCGACCTATCTGCGCAGCACCGGCACGAGCTTTTGCTACAACGTGGGGCGGTTTGTCGCCGCGGTGGGGCCGGCCTTGTTGGGATGGCTGACGGGCGTCGTGTATGCCGACACGGCCGAACCGCTCCGCAACGCGGGGCTCACGATGTGCGGCGTGTTCGTGCTGGGCCTGTTGGTCTTGCCGTTTCTGCCAGAAACCAAAGACCAACCATTGCCAGAGTGATCCCACCGGTTCCAGCCGTCTCCAGCGTGCCCCCTCGCTTTTGGCCATCCCATCCGCTAAGCTCGCATTCCTGAACACACGTTTAGTACCGCTTGCGGCTGAGCGCCAAAACCGCAGCGCCGGTTACCAGTGCGCGCCCTCTTGTCCATAATTATGACGCTGCGGTCCCCAACATCCTGGCTTACGAGACTCCCCCAAACTGCCACAAAACGGACCAATCAGGGCACCCAAAAAACCTGTCCCCTTGTGTCCGCTTCCGAGAAATGCGCTGTTTTTGCAAAACGCGGTCTGTCCGCTTGAATGACGACACCGATGCACGACTCCATCGCCCATTCCGCTCCGGCTCCGCTGTCGGGCACCGGCCTTCTGCCACACCGCGTCATCATTGTTGGCGGCGGGTTTGCCGGGTTGAATGCGACGCGGGCGCTGCGGCGCACGCCTGTGCACATCACGCTGCTTGACCGCCGCAACTTTCATCTGTTTCAGCCCCTGTTGTATCAGGTGGCGACGGGCATGTTGTCGCCCGCCAATATTGCGGCGCCGCTGCGCTGGCTCGTCGAGCGGCAGGCGAACTGCGAGGTGCTGCTGGGCGAAGTGTGCGGCTTCGACGTGACGAAACGGTTGGCGTATTTCAATGGAAGCGCGGTCCCTTACGACACGCTCGTCGCCGCCGCCGGTGCTCGTCATAGTTATTTCGGCCATCCGGAGTGGGAGCAATTCGCGCCCGGCTTGAAAACGGTCGAGGACGCGACGGAAATTCGCCGCCGGCTGTTTGTTGCCTTCGAGCTGGCCGAGCGCGAGACGGACCTGGAGCGGCGTCGCGCGCTGCTGACCTTCATCATTGTCGGCGGCGGCCCGACCGGCGTAGAAATGGCGGGCGCGCTGGCGGAAATCGCGCGATTCAGCATCCGCCACGAATTCCGGCGCATTGATCCGTCCGAGGCAAACATCCTTCTCGTGGAAGGTCTCGATCGCATCCTGCCATCCTATCCGCCGGACCTCTCGGCCAAGGCGCAAGAATTCTTGGAGCGGTTGGGCGTGAGCGTGCGCACGAAAACCATGGTGTCCGACGTGGGGCCAGAACATGTGACAGTCGATTGGGGCGGCACGCGCGAGCGGATTTCCACGTACAATGTGGTCTGGGCGGCCGGCGTCGAAGCCTCGTCGTTGGGCAGGATGTTGGCCGAGGCGACCGGCGCCGCGGTCGATCGCGCGGGACGCCTTCAGGTTGAACCCGACTTGACGCTGCCCGGCCATCCCGAGATCTTCGTGCTCGGCGACATGGCGAATTATCCACACCAGACGGGCAAGCCGCTGCCTGGGGTGGCGCCGGTGGCGATTCAGCAGGGCCGGTTTGCGGCGCGGTTGATCAAGGCCCGCCTGCGTCGCCGGACGCTGCCAAAGTTCCGCTACCGGGACTACGGGAACATGGCAACGATCGGCCGATCGGCCGCGGTGGCCGATTTCGGCAAGTTCCGATTCAGCGGCACTTTTGCCTGGATTTTGTGGCTGGTGGTGCACCTGCTTAACCTGGTGAGCTTCCGCAACCGCCTGCTCGTGCTGGTGCAATGGGGCTGGAACTATTTCACTCATGACCGTTCAGCGCGGCTCATCACCGGGCCGGTTACCCTGGGCGATCGATCGTGCGGTCCCGTGCCGGAGCAAAAAACGCCGCAACCCGCGGCTTCGTAGTGGCTTGCGCGGCGGCCAATCGCTGGTACAATGTGGACCAGGGTCTCAGACTCCTCCGGCTCAGCCTCATGCGCCCCAATGCGACCATGAAACGAATCACACTCTCTCTGCTGCTGATCCTTTGGCCGGCTGCGGTCCTGAAGTTATCCGAAAGATGAAACTTGACGATTAGGAGATTTCCATGACCAAATCAACTCGTCGCGCATTTCTGAAGCAAGCCGCTGGTGCTGCCGCTGCCTGTGCGGTGCTGCCACGCATTGCCCGCTCCGATGCGAACAGCCAGATTCGCATGGCGGTGGTCGGCTTCAACGGGCGCGGGCAGAGTCACATCGATGGGTTCAGGGACCAACTCGTTGCGTTATGCGATTGTGATGCGCAGGTCCTTGGCAGTGCGGCGGAAGATTTTGAGAGGAGCCACGGCCGTAAGCTGGAGCAGTTTCAAGATTTTCGTAAGCTGCTCGATCGCCAGGATATCGACGCAATTTCGATTGCCACACCGAATCACACTCACGCCTTGATCGCCATTCTCGCGGTCCAAGCGGGGAAGGACGTGTACTGTGAGAAGCCGGTGAGTCACGGCGTGTGGGAAGGGCGGCAGCTTGTGAATGCTGCCAAGCGGCATGATCGCATCGTGCAGTGCGGCACGCAGGCGCGGTCGCATCGCTCGATTCAGCAGGCCGTCGATTACGTGCGTAGCGGCAAACTTGGCCGCATTCAATATGTAGTAGGCACGTGCTACAAGGCGCGTCCGTCGATCGGAAAGCTCGACCGGCCACTGCAGATTCCCGAGCACGTCGATTATGACCTGTGGTGCGGGCCGGCCGCGAAGGTGGACCTGTACCGACCGAAACTGCACTACGATTGGCACTGGGATTACAACACGGGCAACGGCGACATGGGGAATCAGGGGATCCACCAGATGGATATTGCCCGCTGGTTCCTCGGCGCGGACGCGCTCTCGCCGCGAGTGGTGAGCTTTGGCGGCCGGCTCGGCTACGACGATGCCGGCAACACGGCCAACACGCAAGTCGTGCTGCACGATTATCCCGAGGCGCCGCTGCTTTTTGAGACCCGCGGCCTGCCGAAATCGAAGGCCGCTCAACAGCGTTGGGCCGACTCGATGGACGACTACCGTGGTTCGCAGGTCGGCGTAGTCGTGCAGTGCGAACGGGGACACGTTTTATCGACGAGCTCGTACAACGAGGTGGAGGCTTTTGGCCCTGATGGCGAGAAAATTGAAACGTGGCGCGGCGGCGGCGATCATTTTGACAATTTTCTGGAGGCCGTCCGCTCGCGCAAACCGAGCGACCTGAACGCCCACGTTCTGGAAGGGCATCTATCGAGTGCGCTTTGCCACACCGGCAATATCTCGCATCAATTGGGCGAGCCGCGAACGGCCAAAGAGATCCTGGCTTCGGTCGGAAAGCACGAGCAATTGCGCGAATCCCTGGAGCGGATATTCGCCCATCTCGAGGCCAACGAGGTGAACGTCGATACGCCGGTTGTGACCGCTGGCGCGTGGCTCGAAATGGACCCGGCCACCGAGCGGTTCACGAACAATCCGGCCGCCAACGAGCTGTTGCGGCGCGCGGATCGCCGGCCGTTTGTGGTACCGGAAATAGCGTAGTAGAATCGGATCTCACGCAAAGGCGCCAAGGCGCAAAGATGGAGTAACTTGCCATTCTTGGCGCCTTGGCGCCTTTGCGTGAGGTGACTCAAATGCAATCGCGTCCGCACGCACCTATGTTGAAATATATTGCAATTACGGTTGTCTTTGTTTTCATGGTGCCCGTGCCAGTGCTTGCCGACATTAGCGCAGAACCGAGCGAACGTGGCGTCATCGTCAAAATGGATGGCGAACTGTTCACGGAATATCTCACTAAGGCCGGCCAAGCGCCCGCGATGTGGCCGGTCATCGGGCCGACCGGCAAGCCGATGACGCGCTCGTACCCGGCCGGGCCCACGCAGAAGGGTGAAACGCGAGATCATCCGCATCATCAATCGGTGTGGTTCACGCATGACCAGGTGAACGGTGTCGATTTTTGGAAGGCGAACGTCAACGCGGCAGCCGGGGACTCAGACCCCGGCCCCAAGCAAGGGCCCCATATCGCGCACCGGGTATTCACCGAGGTTGAGAGCAACGGCCAAACGGCCCGCATTGTGACGCGCAACGACTGGATGAACGGCGAGCAGCGCATCTGCGAGGACGAGCGCACCACCGTTTGCGGAGTCCGCGAAAACGGCGATCGCTGGATCGATTTCACGATCACAATTCACGCGACCGATGGCGACGTCACTTTTGGCGATACGAAAGAAGGCACGTTCGCGGTTCGCGTCGCCGATACGATGCGCGTGGAGGCGAAGCGCGGCGGCCGGATCATCAATAGCGCGGGCCAAGTCGATGACGACGCCTGGGGCCTGCCGGCTCGCTGGGTGGATTACACAGGGCCAGTCGACGCTGTAGCCGGGGTCTCAGACCCCAGCCACAAAGCGGTCGTCGGCATCGCAATGATGAGCCATCCGACGAGTTTTCGGCCAGTGCCGCGATGGCACGTCCGCGGCTATGGTCTGTTTGCGGCCAATCCTTTCGGACAGCGCGATTTTCCGCAGCCTGACGCCGCCGAACAGGGCGCTGTCACCATCAAGGGAGGCGACTCGCTGACGCTCCGCTATCGCTTGCTACTGCACCGCGGGACCACGGAGTCGGCGGATATCGACGCCGCGTTCGCGGAATTCGCGGCGAACTAGCTCCCACGGCGCAATGGTCAGGACTGCGATGCATGCCTTGCTCTCTTGCGGGCACTGCTGTTGTTTACCGTTCTTGCTCTAATGACGGCTTATCGTTAGAGTCCGTCGCCCGGTTAGCCGATACCGACGGCGCGGCGCCCTGGCGCCTGCTCTCTTCTACCATTCTTTTCCGGCTACGCGAGCTTCAAATCGTGACAGTAAAACTCACCGTGCTCATCCCCTGCAAGGATGAGCGCCGCAACATCCGCGCTTGCATCGAGTCGGTGCAAGGCATTGCCGACGAAATTCTCATCGCCGATTCCGGCTCCACCGATGGCACGCTGGACATCGTGCGCGAGATTGGCGGCTGCCGCATTATCGAGCGCGAATACGTCAACTCGGCGAACTTCAAGAACTGGGCGATTCCTCAAGCCCGCCACGAGTGGATCTTGTTAGTCGATGCCGACGAACGGGTGACGCCCGGGCTGGCGCAGGAAATCCGCCAGGTACTCGAGTCGCCCCCAGCGGGGAAGGACGGGTTTTGGATTCCACGCGCGAATCACTACCTGGGGTATCGCATCAAGCACTGCGGCTGGAACAGCGACGACGTGATCCGGCTGTTTCGACGCGATGAGAGCCGCTATGAATCCCGTTGGGTGCATGCAGAAGTTGACTTGCCGCCGAGCCGAGTCGGTAAGCTGAAGCAGGCCTTGTTGCATTACACGATGTGGGATTCCGACCACTATCTGTACAAGCTGAACCGTTATGCGGGCTGGGGGGCGCTCAATCTGCGTGACGCGGGCAGGCGGCCGAGCCTGCTGGCGATGATGCTGCGTGCGCCGTTTCGTTTCCTGCAGTTGTATATTTTCCGGCTGGGCTTTTTGGACGGCGCACCGGGCTTCCAGATTTGCATGCACACCGCGTACTATGCGTTCCTCAAGCAGGCCAAGCTGTGGGAGCTTCACTACTCGTTGCCCCAGCCTGATCCGGAGGCGGACCGTGCCCGCGAAACCGGCGAGCCGATCCTCGCCTTCGAAAGCGAAGGGCCCCCGCCGGCCGAAGGCAAGCGCAAGTGGCAACGCTTGGCGGCGTAACGCTTCGGATACCAATGCAAGTTACTGCCCTGTTGCCGACCGAGTCTCGGATCATCGAAATCGGCCCCACGCGCGGCAAGCTCGCGGAAGGGCTCATCGCGGCCGGTTATTTGCCGTACGTGGCCGTCGCTTCTGATCGACGACGCGGTGCCGTGCTGGTTCGAAAATCAGCACTGCAACTCAATCCATTCCAGCGACAACGGCCGCGAGGCGTTGGACTATCTGCGGGTCTGCGCGCTAGACATCATTGATGACGCGTTGGCAGCCATTGAAGCGCAACGGCCGCTGACCCCGGCGTGCCGGATGCGGCCGGAAAGGGCCGTATTTTCAAGGCGGTGAAGTGGGGCATGATCGGCATCCAAGGCAGCGTATTAGACAAATTTCGGTTGCAGATGGATCTCGGTTACGACGGCATGGAGCTCGTCAGCCCTTCGGATCTGCCGGCCGATGAGGTGCGCCACGCGAGCGACGAGACGGGCATGCCCGTTCACGGACTGGTGGACATGAAGCATTGGGAAATCCGGCTGTCGTCGCCGGACGCTGATGTGCGCGAACAAGGCGTTGCCATCCTCGAGCAATGCTTGCGCGATGCGAAAGCCTTTGGCGGTAGCTCGGTCCTGCTGGTGCCGGGCCGTGTCGCTGGGCCGGAGGAGACTCACGACGACGTTTGGCAGCGGTCGATCGTCGAAATCCGCAAGGTGCTGCCCTTGGCGAGCAAGCTGGGCGTGCGCGTGCTCATTGAAAACGTCTGGAACGGCTTTTGCGAGTCGCCGATGCAACTCCGCGACTTTCTCGATGAGATCGACAGCCCGTGGGTAGGCGCGTACTTCGATATTGGCAACTGCCGCAAGTTTGGCAAGAGCGAGGACTGGGTCCGCACGCTGGGCAGCCGGATCGTCAAACTCGACTGCAAGGATTGGGGCGATACGGAAAGCTTCTGCAAAATCGGCGACGGCGATGTCGACTGGCCGGCGGTCCGGCAGGCGCTCGCCGACATCGGCTTTTCCGGCTGGTGTACGGCGGAAGTCGAGGGCGGCGGACGCGAAGTGCTGGCCGACATCGCCCAGCGGATGAATCGCGTGCTGCTGCTGTGAGGCATCGCAAGTGGATTTTTGGATCGTTTTCGCAAACTCGATTTTTAAATCCAAAATTCGCCATTATTGGAACAGCGGTAGCGCCGACCGCTCTGTAAATGCAGGCATGCGGCGCATGGGTGTGCTCCAACAATCGTGATTATTGGGAATCACGGCGCGTTTTTGGAGCGCGCTATCGTCTCATTCCGGGAAAGTGCCAAATTCCTCGGAAGGGGACACAAGAGGACAAGTTTTCTTGCGGGTCGGTGGCGCGCGGTTGGGGCACGCTGCAGAGCTATTCAGCAGGCGCGCACCGGTAGCGCAATCCACGAGCGGTGGACGATCGACTATCTGTCAAATTGCCAAAGAGCTGGCTGGAATGCAGCGTGCGTGCAGTGTAGCAGATAGTGTACGGATTTATAGTTCTATTTTTGGCCACCAAGGGAGCATCATCCAAGGCTCTCGCACAGCAGGCAGCAGAGGGAGCAGAGCGTCCAGGACTGCGACGTTCCGAACGCGCTCGTGCGGCAAGATGGGGAAAATTCATGCGGAACACTAATTGCCGCTAATATCCGCTGATGCCGATTAGTACTGATTAGCGAGGATCAGTGTTCCTGCTGCTGGGGTGAAAGAATCTCGGCGCTGGCCGCGGGGGAGTATCTGGAAAAGCGCGCCGCACGCGGCAGCGGTCGCAAGTTCGAGCGCGCTTTGAGGAAGGTCAAGAACGTGGAGCCGGAGGAGAGCGATCGGCTCTTGGCACGTGAATAGGGCGAGCCATAGAAACCGTGTGTCATCTCGCCCGAGGCCGCTTGGTACTCAATATGAATTTAATCTTGAGGTCGTCAAGCATTTCAAACGTGTTAGCGTAGTCGACATTGAATTCAAGACGTACGTTGGGGATTGGTACTTTTTTCTGTGCATCGGGCGCGTACTCTTCGTGTGTGACAACTATCAGCCCGTTCGCTTTTGCATATGCGATGACCCAACCGTCGGCGTTATCAAGATCGGCAAATTCCGCTTTGGCCGCGGGTGTGAATTGCGGTTCCGCGTTCACCCATTTGACCATCTCCTGAAACGCTTCAATCACAGCTTGGTCTTGCGTCTTCTTGAAGAATGTATCGGGAACGTCATTCTGCGACCAATCACTGAGTTGATCACCTTCGTCAGTCAGTTCAACGAGCACTCTATCAATGCTAAACACGCGGCTGTTTCTGTGGTGGGCGATTAGTGCCTTCCAGAAGCCGGGGCACAGGTTGAAGCCGTAGTATCTTTTACTCGCTTCAATGAAAACATTTGCATCGAGCAGATATCGTTTACTGCCGCTCATTCTTCATCCTTTGCAGAACGAGATCGGCATAATGATCAAACGTCTCGCCTTTGAGATCAGTTAGACGGTATGCTTCGCGATATGAGACGCGACCTTCGCGGGCAGCGCGAACGACCGCATTCGCGAAGCGGCGGCCCAAGCGAACATCTTGGTTCCGGTAGAAGTCACCTCCACCTCTCGTCCGTTGTCTTGCCTTAAGCTGGCGCCACTCGTCTTTGTCTTTTGCGTAGAACTTAAAGAACTCTGGTCTGGTTATTAGTCGGAGATCGAGCGCACGTCGTGCGGCGACAACGGGGCTAACTTTGAACCACTGTCCAACTGTGTGAAAAGGTCGGGCCGTCGCTTTGGCTTCATCCCAGCGCTCGGTCAATTTATAACCGGGAACCAAGAATTCAGCCGCGACACGGTTGCAAAACCGCTCCGTCTCGTCATTCGACGGCATCATGTTGACGAGATTAACTAGCGCATCCCTGTCCAACCAGACATGGACGAGTTCGTGTGCCAGAGTGAACATTTGGGCCGACTTCGAATCGGCGGAGTTCAGGAAGATCAGGGGCGCATAAGGATCACTTAAAACGAATCCACGAAATTCTTCGGGGTCAAGGGGGCGGTGAGTGTTCAGCCCAACCACGCTATTGGAGAACACCAGAATGCCGATTCGTTCGATTGCGTTTCGCAACGTCCGGAGCGCCTCCTCCCAAGTAGCAAGAGGTTCCGCCCAGTCGGCATCCAAATCTAACTCTTGTCGAATTCGCTGCGCAAGCGATTTGAAGTTGTGAACGGCCTTTCCGCTGCCGACGTACGGAAACTGTTCGAATCCCTCCTCAACTAACACGTCTCGCATCCAGGCTTGCCGCCGTTGCATGGTTTGAATCGTATGGATCAAATTGGGACTTGGTCGGTCGATTGGCGTATCGCCAACTGTACGAAAGTCAGGAATCGAAAGTTGTTCTTCGGGGGGCTGATCAAGGAAGAGAAAGCCAAATGGAGTCATTGTCGTTTTGGCAAAGTTCTCCAATTGGCGCATCGTGGGCTGCCTTTCGCGATTCAGCCAGCCCTCAAGATGAGGAAACTTCTGAAAAAGATCGCCTGCCGGCAAACCAGAGCGTTCGATCGCCCAACGAATGAGTTCGGGTTTTACCTCAACGGTGGGCATAGTCAAGAATTCAAGAAGGTCGCTCGGGAATCGATGCGCACTTCATTTTATCAGAGGTAGCAATAACGGGCGACGTGAGTATCTGCGAGACAATGTAAGCGCTGAATCCCCGCGCCACTGTTCCTCACTCCTTTTCACCTGCGGCGCGCTGACGATTTAGCGCCAAGAGGGCGGTGAGGAGGTCGTCGTCGGGCATCGTGGGGTCCCAGGTGTAGGCGGCGAAGACGGCGGTGTCTAGTTTTTGGTGGGCGAGGGCGAGCCAGGTGGGGCGGTCGGTGTAGAGGTTGGTGAGCGTGCGTTTTTTGAGGTGCTTGGCGCACTCATCGTCTTTGGGGACGGTGCGCGGGTAGCGGACGGTGCCGATAGTGGGGTGCTCCTCGCGGTTTCCCTGGGAGAAGGGGACAGGCACATTTTGCTCCGCAGACTCCGCAAAATGAGCCAGTCCCCGACGATTTTGTATTCCCAGCCGAAGTGGCCGCGCATCCAGACGTCGGCCCAGCCGTTGCCGCCCTCGGTTTTTCGGACGCCGCGCTCGAAACGACCCTGGGGCCATTGGGGGCGGTTTGCAAGGCGCGGTCGAGAAAGGATCGTGAACGACGCTGGGGCCAGTGGGAGCGGTTTGCAAGGGGCGCGAGAATGGTGTAATTTCAACGAAGATTTGTGTGCCATCTGCCTGTTGAATCCAGCGGAGATAAGCATATGTGGAGCGACACAACAAACGCGACGCGGCGTGACTTTTTGAAGTCTTCCACCGGTTTGGCCGTTGGAGCTACTTTGGCTGGCACGCTTGCCGTGCCTCGTGCGGTGCACGCCGGCGCTGCTGAACGGCTGCGCATTGGTCTGATCGGATGCGGAGGGCGCGGCACAGCGGCCGCTCAAAACGCATTGGATGCCAGCCCCGAGAACGTGCTGGTGGCGGTGGGCGACGCCTTTGCGGATTTTGCGAAAGCGAGCGTCGAGCGGTTGCGTCGCAATGAAAGCTCCAAAGACCGCGTCCAGGTCGATGAGGACCACATCTTCGCCGGCTTTGACGCTTACAAGCAAGTGATCGACAGCGGCGTTGACGTAGTGGTTCTTGCCGAGCCGCCGCACTTCCGGCCCAAGCATCTGGCGTATGCCGTCGAGGCCGGCAAGCATGCGTTTGTGGAAAAGCCGGTGGCCGTCGATGCGCCGGGCGTGCGCCGTATCATCGAGTCTTGCAACAAGGCGAAGGAAAAAGGCCTGGCGATTGTCTCGGGTTTGTGTTGGCGGTATCACCCGGCCGTGCGCGAAACGGTGCGGCGCATCGTCGAGGACAAAGCGATCGGCGACATCGTGGCGATTCAATCGTGCTACAATGCCAACACATTGTGGCACCGCGGCGACAAGCCTGAGTGGAGCCGCATGGAGTACCAAATTCGCAATTGGCTGTATTTCAGCTGGCTATCGGGGGACCACATTTGCGAACAGGCAGTGCACAGCCTCGACAAAACCGCCTGGCTGCAGGGCGATGTTCATCCGCTGCGGGCCTTCGGCATGGGCGGCCGGCAGCAGCGGACCGGTCCTGAATTCGGCAATATTTACGATCACCACACGGTGTTTTACGAATACCCAGCGGGAGTGCGCGTTTACTTCACTTGCCGTCAGCAACAGGACTGCAGCAGCTACGTCGATGATGTCGTGCTGGGCACCAAGGGGCGGGCGGAGATTCTTCAATATCGCATCGACGGCGAAAATCCATGGCACTACGACGGCAAGGACGGAGGAGATGCCGCCGTCATGTATGACATCGAGCATGCAGAGCTGTTTCGCAGCATCCGCGAAGGCCGGCCTATCAACGACGGGCACTACATGGCCAACAGTACGATGCTCGCTATCATGGGGCGGATGTGCACTTACACCGGTCAAACTCTTTCTTGGGACCAATGTTTTAACAGCCAAGAACATCTAGGGCCTGAACTGTATGCCTGGACCGACGATGTGCCGCCCAGCGAGGTGGCGATACCGGGCCGCACCAAGCTGGCCTGAGAAGTGTAGTCCTCACGCTCCGCGTGAGGATTCTTCACGCGGAGCGTAATGAGTACACTACAGGTTGCGTTCGCAAGGTATCGTGGCTACATTGAGCCACGTTCGCTTGTGATCGATTTCTTGCTAAGTCGGGCCAATGCGATACCGCAAATTTATCTGCTTGCTGAGTTTGAGCCTGGCGGCCGTGTTCTGTCGCGCAGCATGCGCCAAAGAAGGTGTTCTCCGCGCGGGCATCGTCGGTTGCGATACGTCGCACGTCATCGCCTTTACGGACCTGATCAATAAGTCGGATGCCAGCGGTTCGCTGGCCAATGTCGAGGTGACGGTCGCCTTTCCCGGCGGCAGCGACGACCTGCCAGCGAGCAGAGATCGGCTTCCCGACTTCGTCGCACAATTGCGCAAGAAGGGCGTGACGATCGTCGATTCGCTTGAAGAGCTTGCCGATCAGTGCGACGCCATCCTGTTGGAGAGCGTCGATGGACGGGTGCATCTGGGGCAGTTCCGCGAGATTGCCAAGGGCAAGCCGGTGTTCGTCGACAAGCCGGCGGCGGCCTCGCTCGCGGATGTGATGGCGATTTTCCACATCGCAGAAGCCACCAAGACGCCGGTGTTCTCGTCCTCGTCGCTGCGATTTGTCGATGAAGTCCCCGCGCTAGCCGGTGACGCCACGATTGGCGAGCTGCTCGGCTGCGAAACGTCCGGACCGATGCCGATCGAGCCGCACCATCCGGATTTGTTCTGGTATGGCATCCACGGCGTGGAGCCGCTGTATGCGATCATGGGCGAGGGCTGCGAGAGCGTCTCGCGAACGGATTCCGACACATCCAGTCTGGTCGTGGGAAAATGGCGCGACGGCCGGATCGGTTCGTTTCGCGGGTTGAAGAAAGGGCAGGCGAAATATGCGGCCACGGTTTTTGGCACCAACGGAGTAGCCCACCGCGCCGGCTTTTCTGGCTACGAGCCGCTCGTACGAGAAATTTGCGAATTCTTCCACACCGGTAAGCCACCCGTCAGTCGGCATGAAACGATCGAAATCTTCGCCTTCATGGAGGCAGCCGACGAGAGCAAGCGGCGCGGCGGCGAGCCGGTGGTGATCGCCGAAGTGATTGAGCGCGCGGAGCGAGAGGTGGCGAGCCGAAAGGCCGAGATCGAGCCGGCGGCCGCTCGGTGATTAGACGAACTAGTTTTAAACCGCGCGAGCCGGCGGGTTTATCCCGCCGGGACAAGTTCGCCACGGCGAATCCGCTGCGGCGGACCCGGCGGCTCGCCAGTTCCCGGAGCAAACTCATGAGCGACATCCATCGCAGAACATTTTTAGCTGGGGCGACCGCGGCCACCGTCGCGATGGCTGCCGGTAGAACGACGCGCGCCGCGGCGGCGAACGACACGGTTGTCCTGGCACTGATGGGCGCGAATAGTCGCGGCTCGCAGTTGGCGGTCGAGTTCGCCAAACAGAAAGGCGCGGAAATCGCGTACGTGTGCGACTGCGATGAACGGGCGATTGAGAAGGGGATCGCCGCGGCGACTGCCAATGGCGGCCGCCGGCCCAACGGCATCAAGGATTTTCGGCAGGCGCTCGATGATCCGGCGGTCGATGGCTTGATCTGCGCCGCACCGAACCACTGGCACGCCGCGGCAACGATCCTGGCATGTGCGGCCGGCAAGCATGTGTACGTCGAAAAGCCTGTCAGCCACACGCCCGAGGAAGGCGAGCGAATGATCGCGGCGGCCCGCGCGGCGAATCGCGCAGTGCAGGTGGGCCTGCAGCGGCGCAGCGGTTCGCTGTACCGCACAGTGATCGATCGCGTGCGCGACGGCTCGATCGGACGTGTGCTGTTCGCCCGCTCGACTTACTTTGCCGATCGGCCTTCGATTGGCCGCGGCAAGCAAACTTCGGTCCCATCGTGGTTGGATTACGACCTTTGGCAAGGACCGGCGCCGGAGCGGCCGTATCGAGACAACGTGGTGCACTACAACTGGCATTTCTTCTGGCATTGGGGTAACGGCGAGCTGGCCAACAACGGCGTGCATACGATTGATATCTGCCGCTGGGCACTGGGCGTCGACTTTCCGTCGCGCGTCACCGCGGCCGGCGCCAAGCTGCGGTACGACGACGACCAGGAGACTCCCGACACGTGCAGCGTGACATTCGATTGCGACGGCCGCACCATGGTGTGGGAAGGCGTCAGCTGGTCGCGAGCGCACGGATCGAGCAGCCAGATCAATATCGAATTGCGGGGCGAAAACGGCACGCTGGTTGTCGATGACGGCGGTTTTGTGATCGTCGATCGGGCCGGGAAGGAACTCGAGAGAGGTAATGGATCGCGCGGAGATGATGAGCATGCTCGCAGTTTCCTGGACTCCGTGCGCAATGGCTCGCGGCCGAGCTGCGATGTTGAAGAAGGGCACAAAAGCACGATGTTTTGCCACTTGGGCAACATCGCCTACCGCACGGGCCAGTCGTTGGAGGTCGATCCGACGAATGGGCACATCCTCAACAAGTCGGTGGCTGAAGCGTTCTGGGGTCGCGAGTACCGGAAAGGTTGGATGCCCGACGTCTAACGAATCGCGTCGGCGTTTTTTCCCGCGCTACTCGGGCAGTTCCTGCTGATTGGTCTCCGGCAAGAAATGCATTAACACTGCGCCTATCAGAAACAGGGCGCCCAACGACGTAACGGCCCACCGCAAATCGACTCCTTCAAGCGCCTTCAGGTGGCCGGAGAACAGCAGCACCGGCACGGCGACGACTCGGCCACCGTTGAAACAGAAGCTGGCGCCGGTGGCGCGCAGGTGCGTGGGGAAGAGCTCGGGAAAGTAAATGGCGTAGCCGGCATGGATTCCGAGCGTGAGAAAGCCGTAAACCGGGAGCGTCGCGAGTAGCTGTGAGTAGGTTTGAGGGCCAAAGCAGGTGAGCGGCACAATGACCAATGCGAGCAAGTGGAAAGTGATGAAGGTGGGGCGTCGGCCAAATCGGGCCGCCAGCGGTCCAAACGCCAACAGCCCCAGTCCGCCGCCGGTGGTCTGGACGATGCCGTAGGCGAATTTGGCCTGTTCGGCGGCCTGCTCAGGACTCGCGCCGTCTCGAAGCAGCAGCTCGCGGGCGAGGTCCTGGCCGGCCACCGTCACGGCCCAAAATGTTCCTAGTCCCACGGCCGCCAGCGCAACGCCGAGAATTGCATGGCGGTTCCAAGGCGCTTGCAGCAACAGGTGTTTGAAGCTGCCGAGTTGCGAGCGAGCGACTTCGGACGCTTTTGCTTCAGCCGCTTTCGCTTGCCACTTCTCAGGCTCGCGCACGCGGGCCCGAACCCAGAAAATCAGCAGGGCCGGCAGGACGCCGATCAAGTACGCATATCGCCACTCGGCGCCCACGGCCAGCCCGGCCAGCGCGGCCATCCAGGTTCCCAACACACTGGAGGCGTGAAAGATGCCGGATGCGTGCGCCCGGGCACGGGGCGGAAAGACTTCCGCCACGAGGCTCGCCGCCACGGCCCATTCGCCGCCCACACCCATGGCGACGATAAACCGCAGCGCGGCGACGTGCCAGAGCTCCGTAGCGAAATAAGTCAGGCCGGAGAACAGCGAGTACAACAGGATCGTCAGGATGAGAATCGGGCGCCGGCCGAATCGATCGGCCAGCGATCCGGCAGCCAAACCGCCGATCGTCCCGCCGAGCAGGAAAACGGCGAGAAACATATCGCCGTATTTCTTCACGTCGGAGCCGAAAGTGTAGTCATCTCGCTCCGCGAGATGATTCGTCTCGCGGAGCGAGCCGTCTACACTGCTGCTACTGACGAGAAGGTCGGCCAGCAGTTGATCGCGCGTGATGGCGAAAATCTGTCCCTCGTAGACGTCGAAGATCCAACCGGCTGAGGCAATCGCGAGCACCAGCCATTGATAGCGCGTGATGCCGGCGTACCAGGGCCGATCTTCGCTTGATGTCGCGGAAGGTATGCGATCGGGCATGCGCCGGCATCCTGAGGTGAGTAGATGAGTAAGTGAGTATGTTCGCTGTTTGTTACCCACTCACCCGCCGACTCACTTACTCACCATTAGATTCCTGCGCCGCTGATGAACTCGAGCTCGGCATCGAGCGGCCGCGAGGAACGCTCGCGCGCGATGGCCGCCATTTCTCGTTGCAGCTTGGCCACGTCGCCGACGAAGTCCTGGCTCAGTCGCGCGGCGTCGACTCGCACCTCGATCGGCCGGCTGAAATTGATGAGATAGCCGCCCCGGTCGGCATCGTGGTCCATCGGCTGCACTTGCCCATCCTCGGAGATGGCTCGCGACAACAGCGTGTAGTCACCCGGCATGGCGGTTTCCCACAAGTATTCCCACGCCGTCCAGGAATACGGAGCACGGGGGCCTTGCAGTTCTGCGCGTTGCCAGCTCACACCGCCATCGACGCTGACTTCGACCGCCGCCACCGCATACTCTCCTGCCCAGGCCATTCCAAAGAGACGATTCCCACCAATGCCAAGAATGCTTTGCTCGAGGGGCCGGATGATTTCCGATTTGACCGGCATGGGGCCGACGACGTCGGTTCTGGTGCCGCCGCCCGTGCGGTGCTTGATCGTGTACTTCGCCGTCTGGAAATAGCCTTTGAACGGCGTAGTAACGGCCTCGATCCGGGTCAGCCACTTCACGCTCGCCACGCCGTACCAACCCGGTACCATCAGTCGAACGGGATAACCGTGCGACGGTTCGAGCGTTTCCCCATTCATGTGGGTTGCGAGCAGGGTATCGGGATGCATGGCTTTTTCCAGCGGCAGGCTGCGGGCGAACGCCTGATGCTCGCTGTGCCCGTGCTCGACGCCCCCATCGGCGCCATAAAATACAATCTCATTTGCGTCCGCCCGCAGACCGACCTTCTCCAACACGAAATGCAAAGGCACTCCACGCCATTCAGCATGCCCCACGGCCCCAGCCGTCCATTGAACGCCTTCGACATAGGGCCTCAGGAACGACCGGCCGTTTCCGGCACATTCCATGGTGGCGAACACCGAACGGTGAGGCAGCGCAGCCAGTTGCTCCCAATTCAGCTCTAGGTCCCGCTGCACACAACCGTCAACTTTTAGCCGCCATTGCGCGACATCGAGTTGCGGCGTTTCGTAGTGACTGCGGACAAAGAACCAGCGGTTGGGCGTGACCCAGCTCGAGACTTCGGCCAGCGGCGTCTCCCGGTTCTCGGGGGTTGTGCTGAGTACTTTTTGATGAACGGTCATGGCGGTTCTCCTTACCGTACAAACGTCGCTTGTGGGGTTGCGCTAAGCCGCAAGCGGCGGCACATCGATTGATTATGCACTATTTTCGCAGCACTTGCTCGCTTGTGGGAAGTGCGTTCGATCGCACAGGCTTATGCCGGTGCGGATCGGCCAGGGAGGCCAGCACCTTGCGGGTGCCGCGGAAGGTGCGGCGGCCGTGCATGGTCAAAAAATTATCAACCAGCACTACGTCGCCGCGCTGCCACGGGATATCGAACGTCAATTCATCCGCGAGGTTGATTGCAACTTGGACTGCGTCCCGGTCCAGCGGCGAACCATCGCCGAAGCGGATGGCCTTGGCCGGATCATTGCGGGCGTCCTTCCAGCCGCGAAACGCTGCGATCAACTGATTGAAGAACGACGTGTGGCCCGGCGAAACCTCGCGGACCGCGGGCAAAACGGGCGTAGTGGCGCGGAGGCAACCATCCGGTGACCACTCCCAGGAGTAGCCCAGGCTTCGCAACCGCGCCTCCGCTTTTTCAGGAGTCTCGGCCCCGAGCGTGCTCTGCCAACTGCGGCCCATGCCGGACTTGGGATCGTTTTCCGCGGGCATTACGTTCGTGTATTGCAGGCCCTTTTCCTCGCAGTCACGCGCGAACTGGGGACAGCGCTGGGCGAGCCGCTCAAACAAGATGTCCGATCGGCAGACCGGCGTTTCGCCACCATCCTCCGCCGGCTGCTGGCAGAAAAAGAACAGCCTGGCCGGAAAGATCGGCGTCTGGGCCATTTCATGGTGGAAGTAAATCGTCACTTCCGGCGGCGCCTCATTGGCGGAGAAAACTCGCTCCGTCCAATTGACCCGCACGGCGTTGGAGAGCGACTCGTAGTAGGGGAAGTTCACTAAGGAGAACGCTGCAATGAACGCGTCGAAATCCTGCGGCGAGGACAAGGGAAAACCGCGAAACAGAATGGCGCCGTGCTGAGCGGACTGAGCGAGGAGCTCTTCGCAGCGAGCAGATACCCAGTCGGAAGTCTCCTCCAACGTTGCGTCCCGCGTACGACACTGGAGCACCAAGGGGAACTGGCGGTCGTACACAGTCTGTTGTCCCTTCACCGCAGCGGCCGTCACGTCAAGTCGTGTAGCCTGCACCATGGCTTCTCCAGAAGCGGCTTGTCATTCGTAAATCGGAAAGAACGTATTGAAGGCTTTTTCGCAGAACACTCCCGGGTCATTGAAGCGTCGATTGCGATCGAGCGCCGTAATCGCCCTCATTTCTGCCGGCGAAAGCTCGAAATCGAAGAGGGCCAGATTTTCGCGCAATCGTTCGGGACGCGTCGTTTTCGGGATGACGGCCGTTCCGCGCTGTACGGCCCAGCGCAGCACCACTTGAGCCGGCGTTTTTCCTTGTCGCGAAGCCGCCTCGCGAACGACCGGCTGATCCAATGCGGATTCATTTGCCTCGGCCATGCCGAGCGAAACGTACGATGCTGCGCCAAGCGGCGAGAATGCGGTGTTCACAATACCTTGCTCGCGGCAGAATCGCAGCAACTTTTCTTGGGCCAGGAATGGATGCAGCTCGACCTGCAGCACGGCCGGCGCTATTTGGGCGTACGACAGCAGATCTCGCAGCAGCGAAATATTGAAGTTGCACACGCCGATGTTCCGTACCAGGCCGGCATGTATGAGCTCTTCCATGGCTCGCCAGGTTTCGCTGAGCGGTACCCGCTCGGGCTGCATATGCGGCTGCGCAGCTTGCGGCTCGTAAAACCATCCTGGCGAGTAACGCTTCTCGAAAGGAACATATTGGAGCGCGATTGGAAAGTGAATCAGGTACAGGTCGACAAAATCCAGTTGTAAATCTCGTAGTGAGCGCTCCAGTGCTGGTCGCACGTGCTCGGTCGAATGATAGGTGTTCCACAGCTTCGAAGTAACCCACAGTTCTTCGCGCTTACAGGCGCCGGACTTCAGTAGCTGTTGCAAACCCGCGCCTACTTCCGCTTCGTTGCCGTAATCGCAAGCACAATCCAGGTGGCGATATCCGCAGCGGATTGCACCGCACACGGTGTTTGCGGCTCGGTCGGGTTCGACTTTCCAAAACCCGAGGCCGACGGCGGGCATTTGGTCGCCATTCGCCAGCCGCAGAGTTGCAACGTCCATAGAAGCCCAGTTAATATAGCGACGTAAGGTGGATTCGATGGCCGCTAAACTGGTCATCTTAACTTTTGGGGATCGCCATGTCCAACGAGTGCCCGGATTCATCGGGCCCGTCGCGTAGAAATTTTCTGCGGACGACGGCGGCCGCGTTGGCGGGCTCGGCGCTGGCGGGTACTGTGACCGTGCCGGTGCACGCGGCCAGCGACGACACGCTCAAAGTGGCATTGGTTGGCTGCGGAGCGCGCGGGGCCGGCGCCGCCGTGCAGGCGCTGAGCACGGCAGGACCCGTCAAGCTATGGGCGATGGCGGATGCATTTTCGAACCGGTTGCAAACCTGCCTGCGAAATATCGAGCGTGAGTTCGCGGATGGCAACCATCGTGAGCGCCGCGCGCCGTTGGCCGGCCGGATCGACGTACCCCAAGAACGCCAGTTCGTCGGCTTGGACGCGTATCGAAGGGCAATCGAAAGCGGTGTCGATGTCGTGCTGCTAGCCGAGCCGCCTGGGTTTCGACCGAAACATTTTGAGTACGCGATGAACGCCGGCAAGCATGTGTTTATGGAGAAGCCGGTGGCGACCGACCCCGCGGGCGTGCGGCGTGTGTTGGCGGCGGCTGAAGCGGCGAAGAAAAAGAATTTGAAGGTCGGCGTCGGACTCCAACGGCGCCACCAGGCCTGTTACCACGACGCAATCCAACGAATTCGCGACGGAGCGATCGGCGAGATTTTGGCGCTGCGATGTTACTGGAATTCCGCCGCGCCGGCTAAATCTCCCGTGCCGCGCGGTAGGCTCACTGAATTGGAATATCAGGTTCGTAACTGGTATTTCTTTTCCTGGCTCAGCGGCGATCACATTTGCGAGCAGCATGTGCATAACATCGATGTTTGCAATTGGATCACGCAGGCACATCCGGTAAAGGCCCAGGGTCTGGGCGGCCGTCAGGTCCGCACGGGCAAAGAATATGGCAATATCTTTGACCATCACGTGGTCGAATTCATGTATGCGGACGGCACGAAGATGTTCAGTCAGTGCCGGCAAATCCCCGGGTGCTGGAACTACGTCGCCGAGAGCGCCCATGGCACCGAAGGCGTCGCTAATCTCTATGCGAGCGGTGCGCAGATCGTCGTCGGCGCGAAAAAGGCATGGCGGTCGGCCCGCGAGCGAGCTTCCGGAAAACGCGGTGCTTACCAGGCGGAGCATGACGCGCTCTTCGACGCCATTCGCAACGACAAGGCTTATAATGAGGCGGAGTACGGCGCACTGAGCACCATGACCGCCATTCTCGGCCGAACGGCGACCTACTCGGGACAGACCGTATCCTGGGACGCGGCCTTTCAATCGCCAAATGCGTTGACGACCGACGCGGAGAACTGGGACGCCGCTGCGCCGATCTTTCCCGACCCGGACGGCCGTTATGCCATCGCAGTGCCGGGCACGACCCGAGTTATCTGACGAGTGCGAGCCTGTGAATCGTCGCGATCTTCTCATCGTTGTTGCCTTGATGTTGCCTACCGCCTCATTTGCTTTCGCTGCCGAACCACGAATACTCGGCCAAATGAGCGACGCGGCGCTTCGCGAGCAAGGTTACATGCCGCTCGTGGAGGATGATTCGCTCGCCGCCTGGAACGTGGAGCCGTGGCACGAAGGGCATTGGACGTTGCGCGACGGCGTTATCCACTACGACGGCAAGGCCGAACACAAGCAAGCCGGTAAGAAATCGCTCTGGACGAAGCGCGATTACGCAGACGTGAAACTGTGCGCCGAATGGCGGCTGCCGGCCGAACCGCGGATCAAGCCGCAACCGATCGTGCTGTTCAACGGCGACTTTTTGCTGAACGACGAGGGACGGCGTGTGACGCGGCCAGGGCTCGATGCCGGCGACAGCGGCATCTTGCTCCGCGGCACATCCAAGTGCCAGGCAAACATTTGGTCCCAAGACCTGGGTTCGGGTGAGATCAACGGCTATCGCACCGACCGCAAGATGCCGCCGGAAGTTCGCCGTGCGTGCATTCCGATCAAGAACGCGGATCGACCCCTCGGCGACTGGAATGCCTTTCTAATCACGCTCGAGGACGGTCGCATGTCCGTCGAGCTCAACGGCGAGCGCGTGATCGACGGCGCGATGTTGCCAAATTTGCCGAAGGCCGGTCCCATTGGTCTGCAACATCATGGTGACCAGGTGGAGTTCCGCCGGCTGTGGGTGAAGGAACTGAATTAGCGCGTGTTTCAGAACAGTGGCGAAGTTGCCACACTTTAGATTTCAATGAGCACAGACGTTCGCTTCGGCCTGGTCGGCTTCGGCGCGTGGGGTAAATTCCACGCCGATGCGATCGCGAAAACGCGCGGTGCCGCGCTCAAGGCGATTGCGGCGGCCTCAGAGGCGAGCTGTGGCGCTGCCCGCGAGGCGCATCCCACGGCCGACGTTTATACCGACTATCGCAAACTTGCATCGCGCGATGATCTTGACATCGTCGATGTCGTCGTGCCGAGTTATCTGCACCATGAGATTGCTTCGGCCGTGCTCGCCGCGGGGAAACATCTGCTGTTGGAAAAACCGATGGCAATCTCGCTTGCCGAGTGCGACGATTTGATGGAACTGGCCCACAAGAATAAGCGGCTGCTCGCAATTGGGCACGAGTTCCGGCTGTCATCGTTATGGGGAAAGGTGAAAGAGATGGTTGAGAGCGGCTACGTTGGCGAGCCGAAGTACCTGCTTATCGAGCTATCGCGCAAACCATACCGGCAAGGCTCGCAAAGTTGGCGGTACGACATCCATCGCGTGGGAAATTGGATTCTGGAAGAGCCAATTCACTTCTTCGATCTGGCGCGATGGTATTTTGCGTCGCTGGGCGAGCCAATCAGCGTGTACGCAACGGCGAACTCACGCCAGCCGCATCATCCGGAGCTGCAAGACAACTTCAGCGCAATCGTCCACTTCCCGCGGGGGGCCTATGCCGTCGTTTCGCAGACGCTAAGTGCCTTCGATCATCATCAAACCGTGAAGCTCACCGGCACGAAAGGCGCGCTGTGGGCATCGTGGAGCGGCGCGATGGATCGTACGTTGCATCCTACCTTTTCGCTGCGGGCGTTCGCTGGTGAGCAAGTGGTCAACGTGCCGATTGAAAAAGTGACCGGCGAAGTGTTTGAGCTGGAGGACCAGATGGCGATGCTGGTCGATGCGATTCGCAACGGGCGGCCGCTTGCCTGCACGGCGGAAGACGGCCGCAGCGCGGTCGCCATGTGCCTGGCCGCGCAGCAATCGGTGGAAGCCGGGCAACCGATCTCGATCGGTTAAATTACAACGACAAATTGATGCCGACGTAGCGTCGCACGGCGGGCGCAATGTAGCGCTTGACCGTTGTGCTCAGCCTCTGCCGCAGGGTCGGGAGCGGCGAGTGTTTGAATAGCACGATCTCGGAGTACAGTGTATCGATCTCGTTGGCCGCAACATCGGTCGTGCGATACAACTGTTCCCTGGAGCTTGCGCGGAAAGTCAGCGGCAAGTGAAAGCCGTCCAAAAGCCGCGCGTCAACCACGGCGAATTGCGACCTGCTATGGTGCAGCAAATGTGCGCGGATTGCTGCCTGCTGATCCACAAACAGTGTTTTGTTGTTGATATAGTGAACCAGGCAGTAGGGGAGCCGGTGCTGGGCGATGCGCGAGTACACAACGTAGCAACTGCTTTCGCCGACGCGGGCAACCATGTGGCCGCAGTCGACATCCTGGTGATCCTGATAAATCTGGCGATCGGCCGCGTCTAGATGCGCCGCTTCGGCATCCTCGGGACCCACCATTTCGCGAATCACCGCCTTTGGGCTTCGGGCCTTCGCTGGAATTGGCGGGAGCACGAACACGCTCGAATTGAGCGACTTGAAGCCCAGCCGCTTGGCGATGGCGATCACCGCGGCGCTGGCAGTAAAGTCGGTCAGCGTGTGATCTTTCAAGTCCAGGACTGGCTTCATCAGGGCCAGACTGCTGGCGCGATACTCCGGCCGAACGTGCCAACTATGTAAATTACAGAAGCGCTGTTCCCGGCCAGCCACGGGACGCCGGCTGAACAGCGTGCCTAACATGCCGACGATCCGGCCGTCGTCGGTCAAGGCATACCCAAAATGGTCCTCGTCGCATCCCCAGCGGTTCACGAAAGCCTGTTGCCATTGCTCGCGGGACAGACTCGGATTCCACTCGCCCAGGATGGCCCCGTACAGCTCCGGAAACATCGCTGAGGTGATTTTGATCGTGCACAGCATGACCGTTCGATTTCACCTCGCGGTTGGGGCGCAATCAATTTCCAATTGATCGGCGAAGCAGTCGTCATCGGTTCCACGGCGCCGGATGACGCGGTCTCGGCCCCGCTCGACGAGAATCTCGGGCGGCGACTGACGGCTGAGAAACCCGAGCGGACTCGCAGTGCGGGCATAGGCACCGGATTGAAATACGCCAATCAAATCGCCCACCTCGGCTGACGGCAGCTCGATCGCCCGCGCCAACACGTCGAGGGGCGTGCACAACGGGCCGACGATGTCGACCGTCTCGCTGCGGGGGCGATTCAATTTGTTCACGATGGCGACGGGGAAGTTCCGCTTGATCGTCTGACCCAGATTGCCCGATGCGGCCAGATGGTGGTGCATGCCGCCGTCGGTAATGACGAATTTCTTGCCGCGCGAGAGTTTCACGTCGACAACCCGCGCGATGTACAGCCCGGCCGGCGCCACCAGAAAGCGCCCCGGCTCGACGATCAACCGCGCCGCCCGCAAAGCCGGATCGGACCGAAGCTCACGCACAAAATCGGTCAGCCCTAGTTGAAGGCGTTCGAGATCCAGACATTGTTCGTGAGCAAAGTAGGGCACTCCCAGCCCGCCGCCGAAGTCGATGGTCTTGAGCGGCTTGTTCAGCTTGGCGGCCAGGCGGCGGGCAATTCGCAGCGCTGCCCGGTATTGCGCGAGTAAGACTTCGACATCGAGGATCTGGGTGCCGACAAATAGATGCACTCCCACGATGTCGAGCCATCGCTCGCCCGCGATCTTTTCGACGACGGCATCGAGCTGGTCTTCATCAATACCGAACGGCGTCGGCCTACCGCCCATTCGCATGCCACCGCCTTCTACGTCGCCGGAGGGATTCACGCGTAGGGCAATCTGGGCAGCGCATTGCCGGCGGCTAGCCAAATGTGCTATTCGACGAGCTTCTAGCAACGACTCGACGTGAATCTCGCCGATCTGGCAATCAAGCGCCTCGGCCAATTCCGTTTCGGTTTTGCCGGGCCCGGCAAAAAAGATTTTCTCTGGCGGACATTCCGCTGCCAAGGCCTGTCGCAGCTCACCGCTGGAAGCGATCTCCAGGCCGCAACCCCGCTCGACAAAATATCGCAGGATCGCCTGGTTAGGATTCGCCTTCACGGAGTAATAGATGTCAAACTCGGCCGGCAGCGCGTGGCGAAGCGACTGCCATTGGTGGCCAATCGTTCGCTCGTCGTAGATGAAAAGCGGCGTCCCATGTCGGGCGGCGAGGTCACTGACGCTGAGGCCGCCAACGAGTAGTTCGCCGTCGGCACGATCGAAATGCCGGGCGACGAGGTCCGACACGTGGTCGATTGCTGTGTCCCGGCGGATTGGATCGGTTGTCGTCATGAAGCACTTGAGCTGACTTCGAGTACGGATTTCTCGCGCCTGCGCAACTCGGGATAATCAATTTTACCACTGCTGGTTTTTGGCAACTCGCGCAGCACTTCCACCACTTTGGGAACCATATGCCGCGGCAAAAGGGCTGTCGTTTCTTCCAGGAGCACGTCTGTATCGAGCGAGGCGCCCTCGTGCGCTACGACGAACGCCTTGATGAACTGGCCTAACGCCGGGTCGGGCAGGCCGATGACCGCCGCTTCGCGCAGCCGGCCCGCTTTACACAGTGCTTCCTCAACCTCGTTCGGGCTGATGCGGAAACCGGACGACTTGATCAAATTGTCGCGGCGGCCCACGAAGTACAGGAAACCGTCGTCATCCATTCGCACGAGGTCGCCGGAGTAGCATACTTTTTCAGCGTCGCCCAATCCCGGTGGTGGCGACGGGTGAGGCCGCAACACTCTCGCCGTCAACTCTGGATGGCCCCAATAGCCGAGCGAAACGGTAGGCCCCCGGTGAACCAGCTCGCCGATTTCGCCCGCCCCGCACCGTTTGCCTTCCGCGTTAATCACCAGAATTTCAGTATTCGGGATAGCCTTGCCGATGGAGGTTGGTCGGCGGTCTAACTCTTCCGGCGGTAAGTACGTCGAGCGGAATGCTTCCGTCAGCCCGTACATTAAGAACACTTGCGTCGCGGGCAGCAGTTCGCGGAGCCGCTGCAGAACGTTGAGCGGCAGCGCGCCGCCCGTATTGGTGATATACCGCAGTTGCCGGGATGGCTTGGCGTGAAGCTGCGAGCTGTCTTGGGCCAGCAAGTTCCACAGCGACGGCACTCCTGCCAGCCCGGTGATACGCTCCTTATGGAGCATCGCGACGATTTCCCTGGCGAACAGGAATTTCATCACCACGCAAGTGGCGCCTTGCTGGATCGACGTGGTCAACTGGTTCAAGCCCGCGTCGAAACTGAATGGCAATACGGCCAGGATGCGATCCGTCTCGGTAATCCCGAGGTAATCGGACACGATCGACGCCCCGGCCACCACATTGGCATGGCTGAGCATCACGCCCTTTGGCTTGCCGGTCGATCCGGAGGTGTAAAGGATCGCCGCCAAATCTTTGTCAATGGCCCGGTCGCCGAGGGAGTCATCTGACTGTCGGACGCAAAACGATTCGTACTCGTACCGCGCAATCGACCCGTTTTGCTTCGCTGTCCCGGGTTGACCGACAACGACGACAAATTCCAACGATGGGCACTGCCGGATGGCGGCCTCAAGCTGAGCAAATCGGTCCGCGTCGGTGATGAGGCCCTTCATCTGGCAATCGCGAATGATGTGTTCGACTTGACCGGGCACCAGCGCATGATGAATGGGCACGAAGACGCCGCCGGCACGGGAGATGGCAAACGGACTCGTCGCAAGTGCGATGGAAGGCTCCAGCAGCACGCCGACGCGATCGGATCGTGCGACGCCAGCCGATCGCAGCCCCTCGGCCAGGCCGGCCGTATTCCGCCACATGGCGGCGTAAGTGAGCCGATCGTCGCCGTGGACCACCGCTTCCTTATCGGGAAATCGCTCGGTGCTCGTGCGCAGCATGTGATGCACTAGGAAATCCACGTTGCGTTCTCTCGTGCGAGTTTTCGAACAACCATATCGGTGATTTTTGAGATGGATTCGAAGTGGTCGGACAGCAGTTCATCGTCCGTGACGGTAAGGTGGAATTCCTTTTCAATGAACGTGACGACTTCCAACACGCCCATCGAGTCAATGACTCCGTGTGTCAACAGCGAGTCGTCAGCGTCGATGCCACGACTGCGCGCAACCGGGAATTGCTCGAGGATGAAACGGCGTATTGACGCCGCGACTTCCTCTTTTGCTGCTGACGCTTTCAATTCGTTGTCACTGGGCGCGGTTGGCATGATGGAACTCTAGCGGGTTGTCTGACTCGAAGGCGATTGGTAGCAATCTCAAACTGCAGCGGCAAAGCAATGTCCGCTGCATCCCCCGACAATGGATGTACGCTTCCGGTTTTGTCGGCCGGCCGGACGATCACCAGGCGACTGCGATCGGCGGCAGGCCCTTCGATGTGCCAGTTATCGTCGGCGTCGCGGCGCAGCGACAATCGATCCCGCTCGCGCCACCATGCGGCGACCTCCCTAGGCAAGGCGTGCCACACGTCGGCCCTTTCGCGCACGTCGCTGAGCAGGCGGCGGTAGATATCGATCCGGCCGGGCGAATTAAGGTAATCGGGATGCGTGAGCAACAGGGCCATGCCGCGCAATGCGGCGACATAAGCCAGCTTTCGATTCCAAATGCGGCCGTCGCGCTCGCGCAAGGCAACGAACAAGGTGTGATCTTGCGGCAGCGTGTAGGGCAGTTCCACGAACCGTCCGGCGATGAACGGCCAGACACCGCCGACGCCCCCAGGCATCGCCTGGTACGGGTCGACGTCGAAGCACGATGCGTCGTACTCGATGTTGAGCGCCTGCATCCATGCGAGATTCCGATGGACCATCGGCGCGCGAAATCCGACCGCGCCGAAGGACTGGAGCGTCGCGTTGATTTTCGTCGCGCGGCGATTGAATTCGGTCCGGCTGAAAAACAGCTTGCCATCGTGATTGTATCCATGGATGCCAATCTCAAACCCGCGCTCGCGCAGCTCGCGAAGCAACCCGTAGTCGACCGGATATTTATGCGGCACGATGTTCCAGGAGGATCGGTGGCCGAGACCCTGCTCTAGGTCGGCAATCTTTGCGACGAAGCGCATGCCGTCGGCCGTTTCGACATCGTGAGTGAGGACGAACGCGAAATCAGCTTCGTCGGGCCAGGGATGGATTGCGGTAACGCCGTCGCCCGTCGTTGAAATGCATTCAGCCAACGCGCGAATACAGGCTTGCGGCAGATACCAGTCCGGAGGGCACTCGACGCTGCGGTGTCGCTGCAGGAACTGACGAACTGGCAGTGGGAGCAGTGAGCGCACGAGATAGTAAGCGCGAAAGGCCGCCGACAGCCGGGCTGCGCGCATGTCGGCCCCCAGCCACTGGCTCAAGACGTCATCCGCGCCGCCGCCGAATACGAATCGGCAAGTTATCGCGTCGGATTTGTGTCGGGTCGCAGGCAAGCAGATTCTCCATCGCCGCACGGCGGTGTTGCGGTCAATTCACTTTAATTCGATTTGCCAGACGATCCACGATTGGCCAGCCGGCAATCGTGGGGTAAAGCCAGCGGTGTCCCCAACGAATCATGGGATTGGAGAAGAACGCGAGCGGTTCCGGGAAAATGCGAATTTCCCCACCGTACCCCAACTTGTACGAGCTCGGTATCCTCCGCCCGCTGTCTGAAAGAGACTCGCCGCGCAATACCGATTGCGCCAAGCCAAGTGGGACGCCTTCGAAATCGTAGTAGTGGTAACCAGCCTCTTTCGCCCACTGGATGGCGGCCCAGTCGGCGGCCTCGTTCGGGCGCTGCCTGCCCAATTCACCGGACCAGCCGCGCTTCTTGGACACTACCGTATCGCCAAACGATATCTTGAGCAGGACCGCTACTGGTTTTCCAGTCGCTTCCGCGACGAACAATTGGGCATGACCGTTCGGTGCGAATAGTCTCCAGAGTTCTTGGAAATACGACTTGGAATAGTCGCGAAACCCCTGCCTGGCAGCCGTCGCCATGAGCAACTCATAAAAAATATCGAGGTCTTCTCCGCCGCCGCGTCGAACTTGAACGCCTCGGCGCTGACTTTTGCGCACGGAATGGCGAGTCGATTCTTTCATCGCCCTTAGGATATCGTCGACGCTCGGTTTTAGATTGACGAGCGTGGTCGCTCGCAAGAATGTGGCCATTCGCACGGGTCGAAATTCCGACTCGCGGAGCACGGTGATTAGAGGCGTCTCGTTCGGAGGCTGTACGATGAGGCACTGAAGTTTATGTGCCCGCACCTGGTGCCGCAGGGCGGCGACAAAAGCCGCCATGGTCTGTTCGCTGGCGGCAGAAAAGATCGGCCCCTTTGGGGCGTAGCCAATTTCGAGCCCCTTGCCATAGCGTCGCATCAGCACCTGCACGCCGCCCACAATTCGGCCCCCTTCCTTGGCAACCAGTCGCACGACTTTCCATCCGATAGTAGCCTTCAGCCGCGACCACATGCTTGTTTGCACGTGGTGTCCGCCGGGAGTCTGCGCCAAAAAAGCGTCCCAGTCTCGATCGACAGCTGCCTCCGAGATGATGATCTCTGGAGCCGATGCAAGCGACGACGCCGCAGTTGCCCGTATGGCTGATTCACGATCTAGCTGGACGACAAAGTCGGGCATATTTCTGTCACAATCAGGTTGTGGATTGACTTACTTCCGGCGGCTGAGCCGTTACCGTTACATCGCAAACCGATACAAGATTTCGCCAAGGGAACGACAGACAATGGCCGGCGAGTTGCGTATCAAAATGCTCGACATCTTGAACAGGGCCGATTCCTCAACCGGCGTTTTGTCACGGCCGACAAACTGCAGCGTGTAAACGTCGATCTCGTCGGCCCCCCAATTGCGCTTGAACCGCCGCAGACCTTCCTGGTTTCGCGACGATATGCCGAAATCGAGCGCTTCGTAGCCGTTCTCCACCGCGAGTCGCAAGGCGTTATACGCGAGCCAATCGTTCGGGCGGTCCGCCAAAGCGTTTGGATGTGACGCGGCATATTTGTAGGTGACTGTATTGTTGAATTCCAGAAAGACGCCTGCGGCAATCGGCTCGCTGCCTTGGAAAACAAGACCGACGTACCCGAGCCCCTCGTGCAGGACGCGCTTCCACAGCAGCTCGAAGAAACGCTTGGGTTGCACCGGGACGCCTGACTTTCGCCGGGTGCGCACATGCAACCGATAAAATTCATCCACAGCGTCTGCGTCGCTGCGCCTGGCAAATCGAAGCCCGGCGCTCTGCGCCCGCCGAAGGTTTCTATGAATCGATGGCTTGAACTTCTTGGACAAAGCCTCCATAGAATGGCCGAGTGAGACTTCATGCCGAACCCAATGCGAAGAGCGTGGAATGTTCGCCAGCACGGTATCCGTGCGCAAGCTCATTGAAACACAAGGCGGCGGATCCGACAGCAACATGCTCGCGAGCTCTGCAGCGGCATGCGGCTGACGGCTGAGAACGCGCACGCAGTCCGAGAAGGGCAAGGATTTTAAGGTCGTGGCTCCCCATAGTGAGCGAGCCGATAGGAACGGGATCGCCGCTTGTATCTCACTGCCCCTTTTCAAACATGGGATCAGAAGGTCCATGCCGTACTGATCTATAAACACTTCGATCCATTTGCGGTGATGAAAGATGGTGCTGTGCGGGTGCGAATCGACGAACGCCTGCCATTCGTCCAGACCAATGTATTCGAGGGCTAGTGAGCCGGCGGGTTTATCCCGCCGGGACAAGCCCGGCGGCTCGCCTGGAAAGGTCTCGAAACCGCCGCTGATTGGGGACGAAATACTCATATCACGAATCGAGACGGCCGTTGCCGAAAGCCGCCGCGGTCGTTTGCATTGTGGCTGTGTTTGGTAGTGTGCCGCGTTTGCGATGGCCGATAGAACGTGATCGCTGAGGACGGCGGAGCAAACCGTCGTACAGCTGAATCAGCATGTCTTGTTGGCGTTCCCAATAAAAATAGTCGATTACGCGTTGCCGGCCACGCTGGCCCAAACGTTTTCGTTCAATTGGATTGTCGATCAGTCTCGCAATGAGCTGAGCCAACTCACGTACGTTGTTGCCCGTTGCATAAAGTGCCGCGTCGGCCAAAGTAATGCGGTTTTCCGGCAGATCAAACGCGACGACGGGCTTGCCCATCGCCATATATTCCATCGACTTCACCGTCGTGCAGCTGTCGTTGTAAGGGTTGCTGGGATCCGGAGTGACGCAGATGTCGAAGCCGGCCAGGTGCTTGAGCAGATCATCGCCAATGCGATAGCCACAGAACCGCACGATCTCGCCGAGGCCTAATTCATCGGTGAGTCGCTGTAAATGGGGCAGGGCTGGGCCGGATCCCACAATGTCGGCGCGAAAGTCGACTCGCCCAAAATCGTTCTTCAGGCAAGCGAGCGCGCGGAGCAGGTAATCCACGCCGTCCTGCACGCCCATCATTCCGACATAGCCGATGACGGGCCGGCCGCCATCCCGCAACGATGGGTGAGGCTCGACGGGTTGCAGGAAGCGGGCGTCGGGACCATTGCGCACGACGTGGCAACGCTCGGCTGGTGCTCCGCCGCGCTCGATCTGCATTCGTCGCTGTGATTCGTTCGTCGTGATCAGGCAATCGGCGGTCCGGCATGCCATTCGTTCGAACCGACAGAGCACCGAGTAAACGAGACGATTTCCTCTTCCATTACGCTGCGCTCGATACAACTCCGGAGACAGGTCATGCTGGTCGAGCACATACCGCTTGCCGAACAACTTGTAGAACGCGGCGATGAGCACCAACATGTCCGGCGGGGCGTGGACGTGCACGACGTCGAAACCACGCCGCACCAGCACGTAAAACGACACGATGAAGGTCATCGCCAGGCTATAGCCGTATTCCCAGAGATAGCCAACAAAACCACCGATGGCCCATGGCTTCGGGTAGCGATAAACCAGGACGCCCTCAACATTTTCACACAACCGGCGTGATACGCCCGTCGGACAAATCACCGTCACCTGCCAGCCGGCGTCACGCAGAGAACGGGCCTCCAGCGCCACGCGAGTATCATCCGGATAGCTCTCGTTTTCGAGCAACATCAGGACGCGCCGGCGCGCATCGAGCCCGGCCCGTGCGCCACGATCGTGCCTGGGCCGCTCGGGCTGCTTTGAATGCAAATCCGCTATCCGTTGAAGCAATCCGATTGTTTGAGCGACGTTGTCCGTCGAAAACAATTCTTCCGCCAACTCGCGATTTCGCCGGCCGAGCTGTTCGCGTAGCGGGGCCGACGCATAGACCCGCTCGAGCGCATCGGCCAAACCGTCAACATCGTTTTCGTTGACGAGGACTTGTTCGACGATCCGGGGTATCTCGACATGCCGCGTGGTGATAACCGGTTTTCCACAAGCCATTGCTTCGATGAGAGCGTTGGGAAACCCTTCGCAGTCGCCGCGACCGTCGACTCGGCTAGGAAGGCAGAATACGTCGCAGGCATGATACACGGCCTGCAGTGCCGTACCGCGCAGTTTGCCAAAGAACGCCACATGCGATTCGAGTCCAAGCCCGCGAACCATCGCGTGGACGTCAACCTTGGAGGTCGAGCCGCCTTCGCCGCCAACGACCCACACTTCGACGTCGTCGCGGCCCATTTTCTTGACCGCTTCGAACAGCGTTTCGTGTCCCTTCTTGGCCACAAAGAAGGCGACGATCAAGATGACGAATTTCTTGGCCGGCCGGTACTCTTGCAGGTCGACAGAGTAACGGACCACCTCGATGCGCTCCCGTGCAATCGCATACCGGTCACAAAGCACTGCGCGGTTATGTTCAGTAGCGGCGACAATTTGATCGCATGCTGCCAGGGCGATTGGAAAGAGCTTCAAGTTGGGATTCAGGTACAATTCGTAGGCGTGAATCTCGACCGCCAACGGCTTATTCAACAGAAGCTTGCAGAAATAGCCAACGAACAGTTTTCGATCCCCGAACGTCGCGTAGATGACGTCGACACCCCTCATACGCGGTGCGAAATACGCCGCCAAAAAGAAATCCGCAACGGCGCCATACCGGATCGCGACCAGCAGCGTCGCAACGTACCGGACTGGCATGGCCAGCAATCGCCACGGTTGCGATAGGACGACCGACCAAACTCGCCAGCGATGGACCGTCCACTCCGGTCGCGGATTGTACAGGCCCGGCCCATGCTTCGTGGGAAACAGGCTGACTGTGGCGCCGCGTTTCGCGAGCTCGCACACTTCACGATAAATGAAGTGCTCCAGCCCCTTTTTCATGGATGCAATGACGCCAACGTGCATGGTAACTGCTCGAAAGTCTAACTCGAAGGTGTACTGCTCATTTCACAATCAGCACGTCCGTGGGATAGGATTCGGCGGGCATCGGCTTCGTGCTCAGGAACGAAAGGGTCGTGCGATAGGTCATCAACGTGCGCTTAAGCATGCTGATGGCGAGTTTTTTCGGATGCCGCCGCTTCAGCCCGACATACAGCAGGCCAATGGCTAGCGCGCCGGCGAGCAACCAGACCGTCCCGGTCATCCAGCCAATGACCACGGCGCCGATGAACGCCAAGACGGCCGCAACAAAGGTGTAGACGAACCACATCTGCTCAATGGAAAACCGCAGGCCAAATCCGTTGGCGAGGCAATATCGCAACGTCGCGCCGTAGTCGTAGAGGTGAGCCCGCGAGCGCCTGAGGATTTCACCCATCGATTCGGGGGGCAGCGTATGCGTGACGCACATCGGCGCGTAGATGCGGGCCAGCTTGTAGCCGGCGCCGCGGATGCGAAGGGCCACCTCGCACTCCTCGCCGGTGGGCAGGAAGGGGTTGAACGTGCCGGCCTTCTCCATCGCCTCACGACGATACGTGGCAATGCCGCCGAGCGAGCCGACCGTCTGCACCCGATGTTCCTCGCTCTGATCATAGCGATTTTGCTGTACTATCGTGCTGTCGTCGCCCTCGGATAGGCAGGCCTTGTCGAGAATCCCGGCAACGCCGCCGTACTCGGGGTTTTCGCGCAAAAATGCACGCGACTCGGCCAACCATCGCGGATGCAATACCGTATCACCATCGACAAACGCCAAATAACGGCCCGATGCATGCTGATATCCGATGAAGCGTCCGGCAGAGGGCGTGAGCCGCCAGTCGCGACGCAGTTGCAGAATTCGGATCGGGAATTTGCTGGCAATCTCCACCGTGTCGTCCTGCGACGCGGAATCGACGTAGATAACCTCACCGTCCTCCATGCCCTCGAGCGACGCGAACACGGATCGCAGGCACTTCTCAATACATGCCGCTTCATTACGACCGATGATGATGACCGAAATTTCCGGCATGTTCAAAGTCCCTCAGGTGGAACTTGTCGCTATTGGTTGATTGAGAGAGTAAGTTGGTCCGTTGGCCATTCGTTTGCGGAGGTTATTGAGTCGTCTCAAGCTGCCGCGTTGTCTTAACGTGTCGTAGACGCCCGACACCTTTAGCCGCCAGAGAAGCGTATCGCCCTTGCAAGATGCCGCATCAATGCGGCTGAAGTTGAACATCGCGTGACTTCCATGATCGACGCCGAACCCGGCACGATACCCGACTTCTTCCGCGATACGGCATACATCGGGGCTGCATCGCCCATAGGGGTAGGCCAACGCCTTTATTTCGTAACCCAGTAGTTGTTCGAGTTTCGCCTTGGAGCCGGCGAGCTCACTGCGCACGTCATCGATGCTCATATCCGGCAAGGACTCGTGTGTTGCGCCGTGCGACCCGAACCGGATGCCGTCCTGGGCCAGCTCTCGAATTTCGCCTGTGGAAAGCAGCGGCATTGAGTCTTCCCGCCCGTGGTCCCAGTCATTTCGGCCGCCGATGTAGTCGCTGACGAGCATGATGGTCGCCGTAAAGCCATGTTTCTTGAGCACCGGCAACGCGTGCGTGTACGTGTCGACGTAGCCGTCGTCAAAGGTGATGGCCACCGGTTTCTTCAATTGCGACTTTTCGCCGACAGCGGCGGGAACAGCGTCGAGCGGTATTGCTTGATACCCTCGTGCCTTTAAATACGCCATTTGCGCGTCAAAATCTGCCGTTGCTATTTTCAGGCGGTGCGGATCAGGCCCCTCGACGCGATCCACGATCCTGTGATACATGAGCACAGGAAGCCATTTCAACGGCTCTTGATCGCTGACGGTCATACCTTGTTCCCGCTAACACCTTCGTTGTTTACTGTTCCTTCAACGGAACGAGGAATCGCTCCCGAACTCCAATCGAATGTCGACATGCGACATAGATGAGCACACCCAACACGATTAGGTACAGCAGACTCGTAAAGATCGACGTGACGATGAAATTAAGATGATCGGACGCAGCCAGCGCGCCGGCCATGATGCATCCGGCCGCAACGATTCTCCACAACAACGTGCTATTCCATGCCAGGCCGCGGCCGGTTTCGTCGGTCAGCCAGCGGCGCGTGGTGGCGACATGGAGGTACGCGTTCAATGTCCAGGTCAATAGCAGCGTGGCGGCGGCGCCAGTCAGGCCAAAGGCATAAATCAATGTGGTTCCGCAGATCGCATTAAAGACGACGTCGATGGCGACGATTCGCAGAGTGACGTGTTCCTGCCGTTGCGAGAACAGGACCTGGCCAAACGTGTTGCAAATCGCCTGCAGAAGCAGGACGGGAATCATGATCCGCAGGACAATCACCGAGCGGAAAAAACTCTCGTCACCGTAGACAGCCGAAATGATCGGCCCGGCGCCAAAATAAAGCAGGATGCAACCAGGCACCGCGACAATCGTCAGAATTTCAAGCAACAGCACCGTGAGTTGTCGAAAACGCTCGCGGTTATCATCGGCGCGGCGGCATAAGATGGGGAACAGGCCGTTGACCACCGCCTGAAAAGTCATCGACACCGGAACCAGTAATTGCCACGCAGCCGCGTAGAGGCCGACTGCCGCTTCACCGGCGAACCAGGAAAGCAGCAGTGTATTGATGCTGGCCCACACCGCGATCAAGCTGTCGATGCCCAGGAATCTCCATGCGCGGCGCAGCAAATCGCGGCAAAAGGCCCAGTCGGTCGACACGTCTCGCAGACGGATATAGCGAAACAAAACCGGCCACTGCAGAAACAGCGTCGCAAAGTGGCAGCCCAGAAATACCAAAGCGACCGAGCGAACGCCATGCCCCAGCGAAAGTAGGTAGTACGACAACCCTATTTTGACGAAGTTCACCGGAATAGCGACCATCGCGATGAAGTGCATTTTCTCCCATGCCTGGAGAATCGCATTGGTGATCGTGGATAGCGACCAGGGAAGAATTCCCAGTCCGAGCAACAAAACCACTTCCCTGGTGTCCCTGGCGTACCGCGAAACGATAACCAATCCCCACAGGGCGCTCAGACTGAGAAAGAATGCGCCGAATGCGATCAGGCTGGCGCTGGCGAAATAGCGGCCGCTCGAGGTTGGACGTTTGGCGACTTCTCGGGTGATCAGCACAGGCAATCCGGCGCTGGCAAATACCTGAAACGTATAGAGCAGCATCAGGCCGAGCGACAATTGGCCGAACGACCGCGGGCCGCAATAGCGGGCCACCAGCACGTACACAACAAACGTAGCGGCCCGATTGAGCACGTCGCTTGTCAATAGCGACGTCGTGTTCACGACGACCCGTCGCAGTGTTGCCAAGCCACTGGTCTGCGATACCGTCATTTCGTCTCGATCAAGCATGACTCTCTCGCCAATTGCTGTGGCACGTATTGCGCAATTCAGGTGGGGCATCGTCATCAACGGTCTGGCGGCCGTGAAGCGCGATTACAGATATGCAGATCAACGCCAGTGTTGAATCAAAGCCTACGGTGACGAAATTGGCGTCAAGGAAGCCGTGGATCAAAGCCAACGCTAGCATGGCCGCGGCGAAGCGATATCCGCAGTCGCCAGTCACTTGAAAAGCACGGTCTGCCGAGCGTATGGCAGATCGGACCATCAGCAATCCCATGGTCAGCCCGACGACGCCTACCTGCAGAAGAGTCTCCAAATAGGCGGAGTGGGCATGGCCGAATTCCCAATCGTGGATGTACGCGTACTCCGCCACGCGGTGAGGCGTCCAGAATCCGCCATAGCCGTAACCGAACCAGGGGCGCTCGGCCACGTCTTTCAAAATCTCTTCCCAAATTTGAATCCGCCCGCTCAGCGACGAAACATCTGCCGCTTCCTGCTCGCGACCCATTCTCACCGCGTCGAAGAGCCAGCTGCCCAGGCGAACGTCCGCTTCCATCGCAAGGATCGCGAATACGCTGAAGAACAGCGCCACGGCCCCAAGGATCAGCAGCTTTTTGCCGCGCGACATGCCCAGGGTGAGAAAGAACAACAATGCGAGCAGATAGGCCGCCGACGCCGTCCGCGATTTTGTCAGAACAAGAAACAACGTGCCGACGCCGAACCCCAATAGCCAAAACGAGCTCGATGCGGCCGACGTGCGCTGTCGTGCATCTCGATAAAGAGCCAGTGACGCCAGAGAGAGGACCGCGCAATTCACGGCCTGAACATTCGGGTGAAGCGTGCCGGCAAAGCGGTAATCCGGCCCTCTCAAGAATGTCCCGCTGGCAATTTCGTTTGCGACCCCCAGCAATAGGAAGATTGAAGTCAGCAAAACACTGAACGAGCAAACCTGGTTGGGATGCCATTGTTTGGCGATGCCCAGCGCGGCGATGAGCGTGAGCACGGCGACCATCGACCGCTTGAAGGAAAGCTCAAAATTGTCGGCCCAGAAGACGCTCAGCACGAGCAAGAGACAAAGCGAAATCAGGCACGCCAGAAGCCGTCCGCTTATGGTCAACGGGAGACGCGCGGGTTTAAACAGAAGCAGCGCGCCATAGGACCCAAGCGCCACGAAACTCAATTGGCGCGCCATGCTCGGGGTTACATCAACTAGTGCGTCTTCCATGTCGGCGGGAAATGCGTATTTCACATTGTGCTGTGAGAACCACATAGTCGCGCCGAACAGCAACAGTGGCAACCACAGGACGAGCGCACCGGTCAACCACCGAGATAAGCCGAACTCATCGTGGCTAGCCTGGTTCGCGGCGATCGGAAAGTGAGCGGACGATTGCATTTCGACCTGCGCAGGTACGACAACGAACTAGGATCGATTTAAGCGGCCGCCAGCAAACACGACTTAATGGCCTCGCTGACCCGATGAATCGCCTCATCCGTGATTCCTGGATACATCGGCAGCGAAAGGATCTGCCGCGCGAGCCGGCTGCTTACCGGCGCGCCTTCGGGCACGGTCCGGACGGAACGGAATGGATGGAGTCGATGAATAGGGTCGGGATAGTGGATGCCGCACTGCACGCCGGCTTGTTGCAAATGCCTCAATAGCTCATCCCGTTGGGGGTGTCGCACAACGTATAGATGGTAGACGTGCGTGATACCGGGCCGCTCGCAAGGCAGAACCAGATCGGAATTCTTCAGCAGCTCACCATATCGAGCCGCCGCCTCACGCCGCTGCTGGTTTGCCTGTTCCAAATAGCGAAGTTTGACGCCCAGGATCGCTGCCTGCAGCGTATCCAAGCGGCTGTTGTAACCCAGCATGGAATAGCTGTTTTTCGTTCGCTGACCGTAATTGCGAAGCATCCGAATGCGTTCCGCCAGTTCGCTGCGCCGGGTGACGACGGCGCCGCCGTCGCCGCAAGCGCCGAGGTTCTTGCTCGGATAAAAGCTGAAGCAAGCCGCGTCGCCAAACGCTGCCACGCTTTCACCGCCAATACGGGCTCCGTGTGCCTGACAAGCGTCCGAGACAACGAGCAGCCCGCGATTTTTCGCGATTTCAAGGATCGCGGGCATATCGGCCGGTTGTCCAAAGAGATGGACGGGCAGAATCGCCTTAGTGCGCGACGTAATGGCGCGCTCGATTTGATCGATATCCAGCAAATAATCATCCGGATTGACGTCGACCAATACAGGCGTTGCGCCGGTGTAGGCAATCGCCAGCGCGGTCGCGATAAACGTATTGGCGGCGGTGATCACTTCATCGCCCGGTCCGATGCCCAGCGCTCGCAGGGTCAAATGCAGCGCCTCTGTGCCGTTGCCCACGCCGATGCAATGGTCGGCGCCGCAGAATTCGGCGAACGCCCGCTCAAACGACGACACCTCATCGCCGAGAATGAATTGGCTATCGTCGACGGCCCGTTCAATGGCCGCCGATATTTCCCGCCGCAAGCGGGCAGATTGAATCTTCAGGTCGACAAACGGCACAGTCATGATGGGACAACTTCTAATTCGGACGCCTGACAACGGGTTTCCGGAGTTTCGCCGCATTGGTCGCAGGTCGCTGTCCAGTAAGAGCCGACGAGCTTCCAACCACAGCGGCATAGATAGCCGACGCGCCGCGCCGGAGATCCGAGCACGAGCGCGAACGGCGAAACGTCAGCCGTGACCAAAGCACCGGCGGCCACCATGCAATACCGACCCAGCCGAAGACCGGGAAGAATCGTGGCATTTGCGCCAATCGACGCACCTTGCTCGACGACAGTCGGCAGCAGCCAGCGCTCAGTTTGCGCATAGCGCTCGCGGGCTTGTGGCATGCGCGGCGATCGCGGGTAGCGATCGTTCGTAAACGCCACATTCGGTCCGACAAATACGTCGTCTTCCAACGTGACGCCGGCCCATACGCAGACGTTGTTCTTGATCGTCACGTTATTGCCGATCGATACGCCCGTCTCGACAAAAACATGGTTTCCCAAGTTGCAGTTGCTGCCTACGCGTGCCCCGCGCATAACGTGCGCAAACGCCCAAACGCACGTGTCCGAGCCTATCTGATCGGATTCAACCAAGGCGGCCGGATGATAGTAACGGACATCCATGTCAACGTTCTCCCGCCGTTGTCGCGGCTGGTTTTCGCTGCGCCCCGTTCTCGGCGGGCTCGACGAATCTGCGAGACGGCATCAGATGTTCGATCCGCACGTGCCCGCCGCTGTCGCGCAATGATCGATCGGCCGCCTCAATCACTTCCACGACACGCAGACCGTTCCAGCCGTCGGTTTTCGGCCGCGTTCCGTAGACAACCGCGTCCACAAAGCTGTGGATTTCAGCCTTCAGCGGCTCGACCTCTTCGATCCGAGGGCTATGAATATCGCCGTAACGATAGCTGTAGAGGAATTCTCCGAAGGAGCTGGCCCCGGGCGCGGCCTGCACGCCGTTGTCGTAAATCCGGATCTTTTCTAGCGGTTCGATGTCGTCGTAGACCGCCATCTTTCGGCTGCCGACAACAGTCATCATGCGACGTTTGTGCGGATCCAGCCAGCTCACGTGCACGATGCCAATGCGGTTATCAGCAAACCGCATCGTCAAATTACAGACGTCATGGATGCTCGGATCAAGGTAGGCCAATCCGGAACAGCTCACGCTGACCGGCGAGCGGCCCATCAACTCCAAAATGATCGACAAATCGTGGGGAGCCAAATCCCACAGCGCGTTGACATCATGTCGAACGGGCCCCAAATTGAGTCGTGTCGCGCTGATGTAATAAATGTCGCCCAGCTCGCCCTTCGAGACGATCTCTTTTAATTTGGCGACCGCAGCCGAGTAGAGAAACACGTGGCCGACAAACAGAACGCAGCCGTTTGACTCGGCCCGGTTGATGAGGTCGAGGCACTCTTGGCTGCTTGTGGCCAGCGGCTTTTCCACGAATGTGTGAAGCCCATCGTCGAGCGCCCGTTTCGCGAGCCGGTAGTGTGTTTTTGTAGGAGTTGCGATGACGACCGCGTCGACACGGTCGCGCCGCAGCACTTCTGTAGCATCCGTTGTGGCAGTAATGTCGGGGTATCTGTCGCAAATCTGGCTAAGCTTTGTCGGGTCCCGGTCGCAGATATAGACCACCTGACAATCCGCAGATTCTCGCAAACAGCGGACCAGGTTCGGACCCCAATAGCCGGCCCCAATGACACCGATTCGAACCATCGAGCTTCCTCGCGTTGTTGATTCACCGTTATTTCCGGCATCGTCACTCGTAGCCGTAAGGTGCTCTCTCGACATTCAATACTCGTACTCGCCCATCCCGTGAGGCCGCTAGTTTCTCGCAACTGCGGGAATCGTTCGCAACAAAATGATCATGTCCAGCCAGAAGCTCCGGCGGCGAACGTACAGGATGTCCATTCGCATCATGGTGGAAAACGTCGTGTGATTCTTGCCGCAGACTTGCCACAGGCCTGTAATGCCCGGCACGACGTCGAACCGCCGCCGCTGCCAGGTTTGATAATTGCGCAGCGGCAGTACATCAGGCCGCGGGCCAACCAGGCTCATGTCGCCTTTCATCACGTTGAACAATTGGGGAAGTTCGTCGATCCCAAGCTTACGAAGCATGCGGCCGCCCCAAATAATGGCTAACTCGTCATCTCGTTTTTGGAGAGTCCGGCCGCTGTCCATCAAGTTGCTCACATGAGAGCGGTGCCGTGCGGTCGCTTCGTTGATGTCGATCGTGCGAAATTTCCAGAGGATGAACGGCCGTCCGCCGGCCCCAAATCGCCGCTGGCGAAAGAAGACCGGTCCCTGCGAAACAGATTTAATGAGCACCGCAACCGCCAGCAAAAGTGGCGACAATATCACTAGTCCGACGATTGACCCGCCCACATCGATTGCCCGCTTCCAAAACGGACATGGGCACACCGATGCATGGAGACGTTTGGCAGCGACACGATCTGGCCGCACTCCAGATGATGCAACGTCGCATTCGACACTCGGTGCGACCGCTGCCACCGCGCCGCTTGTAGCGCAGGCGTATCCAAGCTCCAGATTCGTCGATTCGGCCTGCCAACTCTGATCCACGCTCCCTGCCACGTTGCACTCAGCTTCTGATTGCGACATGCATTTGCTCCTTCCGATGTTGCGCCGGCCCCAGCGACGCAACGTTTCAGGCAACTCGCCCGCCGGAGTTCCATTACAACCGCCGATCCAACCAACCAGGGATGTGTTCTTTTCGATTCGCCAGCACCACGCCGGTCAGGCGGATGCCCGCCCGCTCCAGCGCCAGTTTGGCACGTTGCGCCGACTGAATTCGCGTACGTTCCGCATCGATCACCAGCACGATCTGGTCGAGCCACTCGGCGGATATAGTCGGCCCTTCCCATTCCCGGCCGGATGGCAAGTCGACTACAACCAGCCCGTATTCGGATTTGATTTTATCCAGCCGCCCGGGCACGCCGATCAGCCGCTCGGCGGTTAACGTATGGCCGTTAGTTCCTCCTGGCGCCATCACGGCCAAATTGCCAGGTTGCGGCCGATGAATGCAATTTGCCGCCTCGGCGACGCCAGCCAGCATCTCTCGCCAGCCCGGCGAGTCGCTGACGTGGAAACGTCTGGCGATTCGGCGACGATGCGCGTCGCCGTCAATCAACAATACAGGGCCCGCGCCAATGTTTGCGGCTTGGGCGGCCAGCTCAGCTGCCACTCGACTGCGGAGATTCGAATTGTCAAAACCAATAACCCCGACCGTTTTGGCGTGTCGCTTGCCATTTCCGTTGGCGGACAGCAGCTCGCTGAGCAATTCGCGATAGCTCCCGAGCATGGAGGAAGCGACATGCTTGCCCGCCCGGCCGTTCGATTTGGCAGCGGACGAATCGATGGCGGGCGACGCTCGATGCCGCCGCCGTCGGCGCGCAGGTAGCGAGAGCAATACGGGCAACCCGAGCTGTCTCTCAATCTGCTCGATTGTCCGAAACGTTTGATCGATAGTCTCAGCAAGGAATGCCATACCAAGGGCGCCGCCCGTGGCTAGGATCAACCCCAACGCCACCAACAACCGTTTGTTGGGCGACACCGGCTTGCTCATCAGCGTTGCCGGCTGCGCGACTTTGACGTTGTTAATTCGTGAGCGTCCTAGCTCATCGTTCACGCGGGCTTGTTCCAGTTTCTCCGCGTGCATTCGATATTTCTGTTCCAGCAGATCGACATTGCGCTCGAGCTCGTCAATTTGCACCTCAAGATCGTTCAGTGCGAGTAACTGCTCGTGCAGGCGGCCGAGCTGTCCTTGGGCCGTCTTTTGCCGGGCGCGCAAGGCCTCGGTATCTGACTTCGCCTGTATCAGCTGCAACTCCAGCTCACGTTGATTGGAGTTCAGAGCCGACGTTGTTTGCGTCCTGTCGTCCGGCAGGCCCGCGAGAATCTGTTCGGCCTCCTCGCGCTGCTGCCGAATCTGCATTAGCAGAGGATGCTGGTCTTGATAGCTCGATCGCAATTTGCTTTCCTCGAGCTCCAACTCATAAAGTTTCTCGCGCATGCCGTCCCGGGCCTCGTTGGCAATTCCTGCGACACGGCTGGTCACGATTTCTGGCTCGAGGCTGGCAATGGTCCGCGTCAAATCGGCAGCTTTTGCTTCCGAATACGCAAGGTCTCGCTGCACACCCAACAATTGCAGCTCGACGTCTTTAATCTGTTCCTCGAACATCGCCCGTTTTCCGGACATGGAGGCGATATGAAACTCATTCTTGCGGTCTCGCAGCCCCGCCTGCGCTTGAGCCAGCTCGCCGTGCAGCGTGTCCGCCTGTTGTGAAAAGAATTGGAGCGAGCCCTCCGCATGATTCAGGCGTAGGTGTTGCTCGAGAAACACCTTTGTCATTGCGTCGACAACATCATGCGCGAGCTGCGGCGTGGCGGCCCGATAGGAGACCGTGATAATGGTCGATTCCTTGGGCGCCCAGACGCGGATTCCCTTCTCCAGCCGGCGAACGGCACGCTCCTCCTCGGTGCCGGGATCGGATAGCCGTAGGCTCGTTAACAACGTCCCTAGCTGTGCGCGCACCGAAGATGCTGCATCGCGGACCGACGTCATGAATGAGTCCGTACCGGCGTCCGCGGACCCGCCCGCCGCTGCGTCATTCAGAATCCGCCCGGCACCCACCAAATCGACAACCTGCCGCTGGACTTCACCAGAACCCAAGACGTCGAGCGCGGAATTGATTTCATCGACTTGACTCTTTTGCAGCAGGATCGTCTGACCTGTTGTCGCAGTGGGATCCAACGCCACCGTTTCCCGCCCGACGCGGATAAACAACTTCGCCTCAGACGAGTACGATCTCGGAAAGAAGGCGATTGCAACAAGCGTCAGGGCAATGGCACCGCAGAAAAATAGGGCCATCTTGCGCCAGTGCCGAAAGAGAACGCGAGCGATTTCTCGAGGCGTCAACGGGGCTTGGTTGGTCGCGACCATTGGAGTGCAGGGGTTGAAGGACTAGCAGGCTCCTGCGACTCCGTCCGGGGGAGCGGGTACGTTTTCGGTGGAGGCACGGGGGGTCGAAATGCCCCGGATCGTGCTCGAAGTGCGCTGACATCCCTGTCATCGCAAAGCTCTTTGTCTGTGCAACACTCGCAGACGACGATAGCCACCTAGTTTACTTATGCAACGCAACCAATCCAATATCCCGTGGCAAAGGTTTTAGGGAAATTATTTATTTTTCGGCCTATGCGCGGCAGATTTCGTGGGGAGCACGGCATTCGACAGGGCATTCGATGCGGTGGAGCGGGCCTAGGAAGTCGCTCTGCCTCAGTCGCGCACACCGTGGATTATGTGATCGACCAGCGTACAGAGCTGCCGTGGCGTCCAACTGAGCGGTCAGATTCCAGGAGGACCGTAAACGAACCGCCAGACCAGCACGAAAACTGGCAACCTGCGACCAACAGATGGTTGGAGGAGAAAAGTCGCAGTACTGTAACTGCTCAAGAGGCTTGTCTTTTCCTCTCAGCGACGCGGACGGGACTCGAACCCGCAACCACCGGATCGACAGTCCGGGACTCTAACCAATTGAGCTACCGCGCCGTATCGAAAGACCCGCGGTCAAGTCGCGAGGCTCACTCGAATAGAACTCAAAACTATACCAAACCACGTTACCCGCGACAAGCGGACGGAAGCGCGATGGTGGCGGCCAGCGACAAGAGTCCTTTTCTGAACGATCCGATGAAATCCCTCTCCCGGCCGCGATCCGTCCTTTCCTGCTGACCCCCATACCGGTCCTGTCGTTCCAGCCGCTACTTCCGCTCTAAGCGGACGGCCGAACCGGAGCCAAACCCATTGCGGCGTGGCGTAGATTTGTATGAGCTATGCCGTTTTACGGCGGAGGGTGTCATGAGTTCATGGTTCGAATCACTGTGGTATCTGGCGGCCGATTTTCCGGGCGCTACCTGGCAATGGTTTAACGGCTTGAACCGCGAGGAGTGGCTCGTAGTGCTGGCGATGGTATGCGCCTGCGGCTTCGTGAGCTTGCTCGGGTTTCACGGCCGCCGGCTGTAACCAACGCGTCACGCATTTAACTAGAAAATGGATTAGCTATGGTAAATCTCTGCGCTGGGTTCTTGGCGACGGTTTCGAACGCCACGCAAATTGGCTTGCCTGTCTCCATGGGGCTGGCCGCGGTCGCACTCATTGGATACTTGTTTGGTCGTCGTACGCGTTCAATGAGCGCAGCGTCGATCGACGAGCGCCGACAGCAAGAGTTGGACCGCGCGGTGCGGGTCGCCAAACAACTGGAGACCATCGCCGAAGGGTTGCGGCGGGACCTGGTCGTCCACCACTCGCAGGTCACGGCTTTCCGACGGCGGCTGAAGCAAGCTGGAGAGGCTGCCGGTGATGAAGGCTGGCAGCGACTGTGCCTCGATGCCGAAGCCATGCTCGGACCGACGATGGAACTGGCCCATCAACTTTCGCACGCTTACGATCAGATCCGTCAGCAATCCGATGCGCTCGAGACATTCACGCGCGGCCGCACCGATCCTCTAACGGGAGTCGGGAACGGCCGTGCGCTCGATCAACAGCTGCAGGTGCTGCTGACCGCAGCCGCTCGCGGCAACGCTGAATTCGCCGTCGCGCTGGTGAGCATGGATCGCGATGCCACAACGGCCGAAGGCCGGTCGTTGTCCAGCGTTCTGCCGCTACTGCCTCGCTTGGCGGGGGTGATTCGCACCTGCATGCGAGACACCGACTTCGTTGCCCGCTATGGCGACGATGAATTCGTCGTCGTGATGCCGCAAACCAGCCTTGCCGGCGCGCGAGTGTTCAGCGACCGATTGCGCAAGCGGGCGGCCGACGACCTGGCCGCCACGGTCTGCTGTGGACTCACCGAAGTGCAAGCGAACGACGATGCCCGCTCCTTGTTGGCTCGGGCAGACTCGGCCCTCTATAGTGCCAAAGCGGCCGGCCCCAGCAGGTCGTTCTTCCATACGGGTGGCCATATCCGGGAGCACCGAGCCGTGCCATTGCTGATTGAGGCTAGTTCAGAGGCGGTGGCAGCCGGTCAAAGCGACGCTCCGGACGCGCTCGTTATGCACGCTTCGTCCTGAAGGCGACGCCTGCAAACGCCCTTAAACTAGCGGCCAGCACGTTGACGCCCCGCGGCGGCATTCCGTAACATCAAGGGGCACTGAGAGCCGGCCGCGGCCAGCCGGTTGCGAAGTCCGCCGGGCGTCGCAGACGCCGGCCACAGCTTGTCTGCCTGTCGAAAAGGAGTGGAACATGCCGCTGTTTGAAGTCGAGACAGAGTATCACATTGTTATTACTTGGGCAGAAGACGGCGATGCGGCGTCAGCCGTCGTCGGGAAAGCGTATCCGCAGGAGCGCGTTCTGCGACTTACGAAGCGTCCGCGCGATACGTGGGTAATCTCGAAGAGTGCCCTAGGCATTGCCGGCAAAATGGATCCCTGCCACACCGCCCGCGATTGCCTCTCGAAGGCCGAAGGCGACAAGGTCCATGCAATCCGGCTGTATATGCATGAAACCGGCTCCGATCTGGAGCAGGCGCGTAAAGCGATAGAATCCAACATGGTGATGGGCTGGTAAGGCCAAGTGTAGACCGCTCGCTCCGCGAGCGGAACCATCTCGCGGAGCGAGATGACTACAATGCCGTTACGATTTCTCAATAAGTGCGAACGCCGGAATCGGCCGCGGGCGTTGAAGGAGGCGTCCACGGAACGCTTATTGGCTCCGCAGCTTGGGCCGGCATACTCGTAGTTGGGGCTGCTGGACGAGTAGCCACTTCGATGTGCTCTGTCGCCGTACCGCTCGTGTAGCTCGAGGTGCCGCCCGGCCGATACTGTCCCGCTGGCGCGGTCAATTGCACGCTCACTGCAGGGCTGGGCGCTGGTGCGGCAGGCATGGCGGCAACCGGAACAGTCGTCGTTGGCGATGTCGCATACCGGTCCGACAACGCGGCGCTATTGCGCTCGCCTTCACTGTGTTGGGCCGCCGTCGTCGTCGTGGTCGGCGTCATCGTGGATGGCAAAGCATAGCGGTCGACCGTCGGCGACGTCGGTATGCTTGTCGGCGTGACCGCATTACGATCCGCCGCTGACATTGCATACCGATCAGCACTGGAAGGAGCTTGGGTGGCTGTTGGTGAGGCGGCGATTGGTGTGCTCGATTGATAGGCATTGGGATCATACGGTCCAGCCGCAGGCACGCTAGCCGCCGCAACTCGCGAAGCGCCGGTCGGCGCCAAACCGGCTGGCGTTGTCGCACCGCCGACACTTGGAGCGGCAGCTGCGGCGTTTGACGGCGCTGACGGAGTTATGGCACCCGTGTTCGCGCTCGGATAGCTTGCCAAGGGCGCGTTTGAAATCGTGGCGGCCGACGTTGCTGGAATCGACGTTGCCGCCGTCGTCGGTTGGGCGCCTGCGGCGGCTAAGTTGGCCGACGAGGGCGGCGCAGCCGGCTGTAAGCCGCCCGATTCAGCGACCTGGGGCGTCGACTGCGTTGAAGGCAGTTCGGGGGCCGCGGATCGAGCCAGTACCGATGCGTCCTCCGCGGCGTCTTTCTGTTTCCACCACGCCCACCGCGGACTCGATTGGCAGCCGGCCAATCCAGCTACGAGGACGGCGATCCACAACGCGCGAGTGGCTGTCATTTTCATGTTGTGCAATTCCGGCTTGAGCTCGGCCGACCAGATTCACACCTCGCAGTGGTAGTCAGCCGCTCATCAGTGAACCGGCCGACCGTCGCACTGCATACCCTAAGGCCGCTCGGGAATTGTGCGGCCTGAGCCGTTTCTAAACGAATCTTCGGCATGCACGGGCCGCGACGTTTACCGAAACACATGGCTGCGAATGTCGCGCGCACAATATCGCCATCGATCTGCGTGCATGCACGAGCGTGCTGCGGGCGGACTAGTCTTAAAAGCGGGCCGGATTATAGATGCGCGGCCCGCGCGGTCAATGGCAGTACCACGGCTAGCAATGCAGTGATGGCAACGTACTGCCGTAATCGAGGAGCCCGAGGCGAAAGCAAGCGATTTTCGTCGCTAGCGCGTCGGGCTTGTGTAATAGCGTCGAAGCACGCCGCTCAGCCCTTCGCCGCCTTGTAGCGATTCTCGACGGCCTTCCAATCAACCACATTCCACCATGCCGCGACGTACTCCGGGCGGCGGTTCTGATACTTCAGATAGTATGCATGCTCCCACACATCAACGCCCATGACGGGCGTCTTGCCTTCCATGTAGGGATTATCCTGGTTCTGGGTGCTTTCGATGATGAGCTTGCCCGATTTGTCAAGGCTCAACCAGCCCCAGCCGCTGCCGAACCGAGTAATCGCGGCTTTGGAGAGGTCCTCCTTGAACTTTTCGAAGCCTCCCGCTTCGCTGTCGATGGCCTTGGCCAAATCGCCGCTCGGCTTGCCGCCGCCGTTCGGGCTCATGATGGTCCAGAACATCGAATGATTGGCATGGCCGCCGCCGTTGTTGCGCACCGCCGTGCGAATGTCAGCCGGAATGCTGTTAATGTTGCGGCACAAATCTTCGATGCTTTGCTCGGGCACCCCTTTGCCCTCCAGCGCTTTATTGAGATTATCCACATACGCCTGATGATGCTTGCCGTGATGAATTTCCATGGTGCGGGCATCGATGTGAGGCTCCAAAGCGTTCGGCGGATACGGCAGCGGAGGTAATTTGTAAGCCATGATTCGAGTCTCCTCGTTATGAATCGTGCCGGTAAGGGACTATTAGAAAGATACCGCTGGCGCAGCCCTTTGACAATCGGCCGACGACAACGCACGGCGAGGCCGCTTCAGCGGCCGGGATAGAAGTGCGGGCAACCGACAAACTGTCCCACAATAGCCTGAAGCGGTGGGACAGTGCCCCTGCGTTCTAATCAGCGATCGAATTCGTTTCGATACTTCGTAGAAGCCCCGCAAGACGCTCGCGCTGGCGATCCAAAGCTTCAAGCTGCCCGGCCAGGTCACTCACAAGCGCCTGATTCACCATTCGCCGATCGCTCGCGTCGCATTGCGATGTGGATATCCCGTCAAAGCAGGCGAATGCCTCGTCAACGGCGTACGGATCACTGGTTAGCCCGACGCCGCGCGACGAGCAGTGTAGCCGTTTCGCTCCGCGAGACGAAATTTCCTCCCGCGGAGCGAGAGGATTACGATCCGCTCTTCCCAGCATCGCAAACTCGATCGGATCGTGCCGCATGTTTCCCTCCTGTCCAGCTGACTGGCTATTCAACGAACGTTGACACGGCAGCCCCTTGGGGCGCCCGGCCCTCATCCTCGCGGGCCATCAAATACGACTTCAAGCTGCCCAAGAGTCGCCGCGCCTTTTCCATTGCGGCATCGCGACGCCGGTCTCGATCGCGCCTGGGCCGGATCGCGACTTCGATCCGCGTTACGACGTACGTCCCCGCGGCGAAACCCTGCGTGTTCGCCCGCTCGGTATGTCGCTGCGACAACTTCAATTGAATCAAGAAGGTCATGACGCGATCGCTCGCCCGACGATTGGTGTCGGCACCGCCATCGGTGATCGCCATGTGGAGTTCGTTGTCATCGGTTTTAATGATCTTGGCCGCATGGTCCGCGATAAATCCGCGGAGCTTCTGCACGGCGACCTCGATGGGCACCGTAGTGACCAGCGTCGCCTCGACGAGCGCGCCGCCGCGCCACGGTCGGAAGGGCCACCAACTGCGCTTCACTTTCTCTTCCATCATTCCGTCCCCCAATTGGACCACTTGATTTCGACCCTGGTCTTTGGCCTGCAGCAGGGCCCGATCGGCCCGCCGCAGCATCGTCTCCGGCGTATCGCCCACTTGCAGCTCCGTCACGCCGAAGCTGGCGGTGATCGAATTGTTGCCCAGGCAGGAATGCTTCACGTCCGCCAGCGTCTCCCGGATCGACTCGGCCTTGCGCACGGCCGCGGCGTTGGTGCAATCTGCGCAAAGAATCGCGAATTCCTCGCCGCCGTAACGGGCCACCAGATCTCCCGAGCGGCACATCGATTTGAGCAGCGACGCGAAAGTGATGATCGCTTCGTCCCCCGCCTGATGCCCGTGCGTGTCGTTGATCGCTTTGAAGTGATCCAAGTCGCACATGATCAGGCTGCACGGCAGATTCGATTCTTGATGTGCAGCGACGAAGTTGTTGAGCATCCGGTCGAACTCGGCCCGGTTCGCCACTTGCGTCATCGGGTCCTTGGCCACTTGGGCATGCAGCGCCTGGCATTTTTCCTCGAGCGACGTTTCCGAGGACACGTCGTGCAGCAGCACCGTCGCCCCGTGAATCGCGCCGTCGTTGCTGCGCACGGGAATGGCGTGCAAGTCCACCGCCACGTGGCGGCCTTGGCGGCCCATGATGCTCACGCGGCCCAGCCATTGCACGCCGGTGGAGATGGCATGTGCCACGGGACAGTCTTCATTCGCGATCCGCTGCTCGCGGTTGTTGCACATGTCCATCAACGTCGGCAGCAGCGTCCGCCCGCAGGCCGCCGCGCCGCTCACGCCCGTGAGCCGTTCGACGCCCGTATTCCACAGCAAGATCGTCGCTTGACTGTCGACAAACACCACGCCGTCGTGCATGTTGTCGATAAGTTTCTTCTCGAATAACGAAGGCGTCGGATCGGTGGGAGGCTCCGGCCGCTCGTATTCCGTTACCGCTTTCCACGGCAGGATGCTGCCGTCCTGCGGCAAGCGGTGCAGCCAGCGGCGGGCCAGCTTCTCGGTCAGCAGATTCTGGTCTTCCGAAAACAGCTTCTCGAAGGATCGCACCAGCTCCGGGTCGAACTGGCTCCCCGCACACTCGAACAGCTCCGCCAGCGCCCGCTCACGAGACCGCGCCGGGCGGTAGACGTGGTCGGTCGTCATCGAATCAAATGCGTCGACGATTGACAACATTCGCGCGGCCAGCGGCAACTCATCGCCCTGCCGGTCTTGCGGCTGACCATTGCTGCCATACCACGAGCGGCTGTAGTGCACGATCTCGAGCAGCGGCTGCGGCACGCCGCAGCTGGCCAGTATTTCCGTCGTCCGGGCGGCATGCCGCGACATGAGCGCCACTTCCTCCGGCAGCAGTCGGCATGGCTTGAGCAGCACCTTGTCGGGCACGCCGATCTTGCCCACATCGTGCAGCAGCGCTGCTACCTCGAGCATGTCCTGCGTTTCACCGTCCAGCTCCATCAGCGCGGCCCAAGAACTGCAACCCAATGCCACTCGCAAACAGTGCGACGCGGTCGGAGGATGCTTGGCACGCAGCGCGGCGAACAGGCCGCTGGCCATGCCCAGCCGCGCCTGTACCAATGTGTTTTCATGAGCGCTATCGCGCTGCTCCGCGAGCGATTGGCCGCTTTCCGCGGCAACTTCGTCCAGCGAATGGAGCAACGAGGAAATCTCGGAGACCTGTTGCACGGTCGCGGACGAAGGCACGACAGGGACTGGCGATGAAGTGTCTGACATCGCCACGTACGGATTTGGTCCCACAAGGTCGGCCATAGGTGTTATTCGCTGCGATGGGGCCCGCTCTTTCGGGGCGGTGTAGCCTTGCGGACGAACGGCGCAAAACGACCGTCTGCCGTCATCCTGCCTGCAGGCTCCTTGCAACCGTAGGTCACGTTAAGCCTGCTAGCAAAGCACTTTTACGCCATTTGGCCCCCATCCGAGTGGATGGCATTGCACACGCCGGCGACCATGCCAGCCGATGTTTCACCAAGCCTTCAAGTTGCCGCAAGTGTTACAACCCATCGCCGACATGGCGGGCGTCAGTTGCCAGCATCCGAATGCCGAATTGGATTATGCGCCTCATGCCGGATATACGAATTGGCGCTATCGTTTCGATTCCCAGCGGGTCTAGCTTTCCAGCCCGACCAAGTGCCGGAATGTCAGGCTACAAGGCCTGGCCCACACCATCATGGCAAATCTCCCAGGCCGCAACGGTCGCCGCCGCCGGGTGCTCAACGACGAGGTGCTGTCCGCCTCCAGTTCGCGCCCCGTGCTTTGCGCGCATGCAGAAGAGGACGCGGCGCATCCGGCACCACGGTACAGCGAGGCGGCCGGCGTTGAACATCATCCACAGATCACCGACTTCGTTCCAAGACGATATCGCACGATCGCGTTCTTGCTTGTCGCCGGTGTGACGAGCAGCTTCGCTTTGGCGGTGCTTCACCATGCTGCCCCCTCGTTCGCAGTCGCCATCGGTCTTGTGGAAATGCCACCGTTTGATTTGACGTTCGCCGCTAGCCTTGCGAGCTGGGTAGCCGCCGTCCTGCTGCTTGTCGCGTCCGCACTTTGCCTGTTGGTCTACGCAATTCGCCGCCACCGCATCGACGATTATCGCGGCCGGTATCGAATCTGGTTCGCTGCCAGTGCGGCCTGTTTGATTCTGAGCGCGAATAGCGTCGCCGGCCTGCATCATGTCCTGGCCTACACACTGAGCCAGGTCACTGGGTGGACGGCTCTACGCGCTGGAGCCGCCTGGTGGCTGGCCATTGGTGGATTGCCGCTGGCTTGGGTCGCTTTTCGTACGCTGCGTGATGTGATGGAATGCCGCCTTGCCGCGACCCTGTGGATCAGCGCGCTTGGCTGCTATGTGGCGGCGGCTGCGAGTTATCTCGGTGCCGGACCCTCCTTTGGACCGCGCATCGACCCGATGCTCCACGCCGTTTTGACGCTCGTCGGTCATTGGCTTCTGCTGACGGCCGTCGTGTCGTACGCGCGGTTCGTCGTCCTCGACGCCCAAGGACTTATTCGAATACGTGCCGGCTCCCAGCGCACTGCAAAAGCAAAAGCCCGGCTTCAGCGAAAATACGCCACGACCGCGCCGTCCATCCTTTCGGTGGCCGGCTACTCCCGACAAAACGCGTCACTAGCTAAGCCAATCGAGTCAGCATCGAAAAAAGATTGGATCGACGGCAGCCGGCCCGAGCGCGATCCGTACGACGACAACGACGACGATTCGCCTGACGGCCCGCGCAAACTCAGCAAAGCCGATCGCAAACGGCTCCGCAAGCTCAAGGCCCAAAACCGCGCGGCCTGATGACAAGGATGCAGGATACGGGGGGCAGGGTGCCGTCTCTGCCTTCTTTTCCCTGCATCCCGCATCCTGTATCCTGCATCCTTGCGCCGCGTTAGACCAAAATCCCAATCGTGCTTCCGCGCGGCGTGACCATTCATCGCTGACCTCCGCGCGCCATGCCCGTCCGCACTCGTTTCGCTCCGAGCCCAACCGGCTACCTGCACATCGGCGGTGTGCGAACTGCGTTGTTCAATTGGCTGTTCGCCAAAGGGCAGGGCGGCCAATTCATCCTGCGCATTGATGACACCGATGCCCAGCGTAACGTCGAGGAAGCGCTCGCGCCCATCCTTCACGGCCTGAAGTGGCTCGGGCTCGATTGGGATGAAGGGCCGGAAGTCGGCGGTCCGCACGCGCCGTATTATCAATCGCAACGCCTGGAAAAGTATCAAGCCGCGGTGAAAAAGCTGCTTGAAGCCGGCGCCGCCTACCGCGACTACGCCACCCCTGAAGAGCTTCAAGCCGAGCGCGAGGCTGCCCAGAAGGCTGGCCGCCCCTTCGTCTATAGCCGCCGCTGGCGGGCCGAAACCGACGCCGATGCCGAACGCTTCGAAGCCGAAGGCCGCCAAGCGGTCGTCCGCCTCCTCATGCCCCGCGAAGGCCAGTTCGTTCTCAATGATCTGGTGCGCGACGATGTCCGCGTCGATTGGGCGAGTGAGCAGGACCACGTCATCCAGCGGGCCGACGGCACGTGCCTCTATCACCTCGCCACCGTCGTCGACGACCACGACATGGAAATCTCCCATGTGATCCGCGCCGAGGAGCACCTTTCCAACACGCCGCGCCAGGTGTTCATGTTCGAGCGGCTTGGCTACGACGTTCCGCAGTTCGCTCACTTGCCATTTGTAGCCGAGCCCGGCAGCAAGACCAAGCTCAGCAAACGGAAGCTCGAAAAATACCTCAAGAACCGCGAGTTCGCCCAATTGATGCAGCACGGCCAGTCGATCGCCGCGCGGACCAACCTTGCGGTCGCACTCGAAACCTTCAACCCCGTGATCGTCGACTTCTACGAGCAAGTCGGTTACTTGCCCGACGCACTCTTGAACTATTTGCTGCTTCTCGGTTGGTCGCTCGACGACAAGACGGAAGAGTTCAGACGCGACGAGATGCTGCGCCACTTTTCGCTGGAGCGAGTCAACAAAGCGCCGGCCAGCTTCGACCCCGAAAAGCTGATGGCGTTCGAAGGCCGCGCGATGCAGAAAGTGCCACTTAAGCAAAGAGTGGCATTCGTCGTCTCGTTTTTGCAGCGGGCTGGCTTGGTGCCCGATCCGCCGCCATGCGACACGGCGCCCTACTTGACGCGCATCGTTGAAGCGGCCGGCGATCGCCTGAAAGTCGCCGGCGATATCCTCGACTACGACGATTTCTTCGTCGCCGACGATCAACTGCGCTTCGATGAGCCGACAATCGAAAAACGTATCCGCAAACCGCCCGGTGCTCGTAACCTGCTCATGAAGTTCCGCGATGAATTGGCGGTCGTTGAGCCATTCACCGACGAGCGGCTCGAGCAGATGACCCATTCGTTCGTCGAAGCGCAGGGCGTCAAGATCGGCGACATCGTTCACGCTGTCCGCGTTGCCGTCACCGGAAAACCGGTCGGATTTGGCCTATTCGACACACTTGCCATCCTGGGTCGCGAACGGTGCCTGGCGCGCATCGATCGCGCCCTTGAAATGGCCGCCGAAACCCGTAAATTGAACTCCGGAACAGATTGAGGCGACAAGCGACCTGGACCATTTCTCGCTCCTCGTTCCTCGCTCCTCGCCCCTCACATGTCTCTCGGCTCGCCCAAACTGGCGCGACGTGAACAAGCCATTGAGGCCACGCGGCGGCGGCTCCGGCGCTTGGAGATCGAAGCGCATCGCATCAAGGCCGAGCTCGCCCGGCTGGAGGCCGAATACGAAGACGATGTCGCCGACTGGCTGAGCCGCAAGCTTCGCCGCCGCGCATCGCCGCCCACTCGGGAGCGCTTCGATCAGCCGCATTCGCCTGGTCCGCGTCCGAGTGCCGACGGCGCGCCAGCCGTCTTGTCATTCGACCTTGCCCCTGTTGCCGGGGTCTCAGTCCCCGGCCACAACGCCTCAGCACATGGCACCAAGGCCAGCCCAAGCAAAGTCGCCTCGCCTCGCAACACGCCGGCGCTGCCGCAAGTCGTCGCCCATTCTCCGCTCTCGGGGCCGCGGCAGCCCACCATCGCCGTGCATCGCAAAAATGCCTCGCCACTGCTGCTGAGCTTCGCCGTGCATGCCCTCGCGCTGTCTCTCTGCTTTACTTTCACTTTCGCCACGCTCGTTCAGCACGGCATCCCGCTGTTCGCCAGCCCGACGGACCTCGACGAGGTGGCGAGCGAACAGTTCAGCGAAGTCGAAATCGAGCCGACAAAGTTCGACGACAGTGAGTTGCAAAATGTTGTCTCGGAAGATTCCGAATTCAACCTCGCGGATAACTTGCTCCGCGAATTCGAGCCGACGGAGCTGGGTGCCGGAGCGCAGCCGCTTGGCGACGTCGGCCAGCTCGACGCGCTGCCGAGTGACCTCGGCACGCTGATGGCCGGCGCCGGCTCGCCCGGCGGCGGCAAGCCCGGCGGTCCCCTTGGTGAGGCCGTGTTCTTCGGCGCACGCTCCAAAGGCGACCGTTTTGTGTTCGTGGTCGATAATTCGAGCAGCATGAAGGGGGGCCGGCTCGAAGCGGCCACTGCCGAGCTGCTGAGGACTGTCGATTCCCTGTCGCCGCGGCAGGGCTTCTACGTCATCTTCGTCAGCGATCAGACATACCCGATGTTCTTTCCCCTGCCGGCACCCGAATTGCTGCCGGCGACGGCTGCCAACAAGAAGCGGCTGGCCGACTGGCTGCCGAAAGCCATCCTCGCGTCCGGAAAGAACCGCGAGTTGATCAAAGCCATGGACATGGCCGCCGCGCTTCGGCCGCACGCCGTCTTTCTGCTGTGGGACGGCGATTTGAAATACAGCGAGAAAGTACGGCTGGATGTGATGACCCACTTCACACGGCCGAACCAATGGGATTTCGCCATCCATACGTTGGGCATGGGCGTCAGCTCGCTGGACGCGGAATACAACCTCACGGCCATCGCGCAAGCCCACCGTGGCACGTTCCGCCGGGTCGACGTGCCCACCGCGCGTACCCGATAATGACCGCAGAGCAGCCGGCTGTTCCACTACTGCTCTACTCCACTACCGCTCTCGTTCGCCCGCCATGGCCCACGACCATCCGCATATCGACGATTACCTGAGCGATCGCCGGCTGGTGCTCGCGGTGGGCTTAAACCTGCTGCTGACCGTGGTCGAGGCGATCGCGGGGCTGCTGGCCGGCAGCTTGGCCCTGCTGGCCGACGCCCTCCACAATTTCAGCGACTGCGGCTCGCTCATTATCGCGCTGGTGGCCCGGCGGATCGCTCGGCTGCCCTCCGATGAGCGCCGCACGTTCGGTTATCGGCGGGCAGAGATCATCGGCGCGCTGATCAACGTCACAATCCTGATCGTGGTCGGGCTTTATCTGGTCATCGAAGCGATTGCCAGGCTTTTCGAGCCGCGGCCCATTGATGGTGGGATCGTCGTCGCAGTGGCTGCCGTCGCGCTGGCAATCGATCTTGGCACAGCCGTACTGCTGCATGCCATGTCGCGCGGCAATTTGAATGTTCGGGCGGCTTACCTGCACAACCTGGCCGACGCGTTTTCGTCGCTCGGCGTCATTGTGGCTGGCGGGTTGATCCTGTGGTTTAGCCTCTATTGGACTGACGCCGCCATCACGATCGTCATCGCGGCTTATATCTTCTGGCAAAGCCTCTCGATGATGCGCCGGTCGATTCACATTCTGATGGAAGGCGCCCCGGCCGACGTCGATGCGGACATGCTCGTGGCCGACCTGCAAGCGATCGAAGGCGTGGTTGAAATTCACCACCTCCATCTGTGGGAACTGGACGAGCATCATCGCGCCTTGGAAGCCCATGTTGTGGTCGACGACGAGCACCTGGTCCGCTGGAGTGAAATCAAGCAGGAAATCAAACTCCGCCTTGGCGACCGGTTCGGCATCCACCACTCCACGGTCGAGTTCGAGTCGCCGGGCGAAGAGGCATGCGCCCCTTGTCCGCCGGCAGCGCGACATCGCTGCTAGCCAAGCGTGTGCCACTGCTCGCGGCATATTCTCAGGGCACCCATATTGAGACGGCACTGCTTGCCTCCAAAGCGTCACAATGATTCCAACTGCGAGCAGTACGTCAACGGGACTCGACACGTATTGGCGTGCCGCAAGCAGTGGCACACCAACATCTTTGCTCTGTTCAAGTTTGCCGATTGTTCCGGTCGATTCAATGGATGACGGTTCAATGTCTACGCAGACATTGCAATTTCCCTCCGAGCAATGCCGGCGCACGCGGGCCAACATTATGCCAGCAGGCAGTGAAATGTCCGACAAACTCGATCGGCTGGGCGGCACCCTGATCAACGCGATTCTCGGCGCGTTGATTCTGTGGGTCGGCCAGACGACGTTCCGGCATGCGGGTCTGCTGGCGGGCGTCGACGAGAAGCTCATCGCGACCAAGGAGCAATTTACTGACGTCGAAAAACGGCAAGAAGGCCTGCGCAAGTGGTTGGAAAGCGCCGTCAACGATATGAAAGACAACGCCCGCTCGCACTTCACCCTGAAGGACGGCGACAAGCTGGTGGCCCAAGTACGGCAATCGGAGGTGTTTGCCAGCGATTTGGAACGCCGCTTGGCAGAACGACTGGCGGCGCTTGACGTGCGGCTCGCTGCCATGGAGGCACGGCAGCATGGAGTGCAGGAGGCCGGCGCCCTGCAACAGGAAGTGGCCCAGCTTCGCAACGAATTGGCTCGCATGGCGGCTTACGCTCAGCAATTGCACCTTGGGTCGGACGACCGTTTCGCCCGCGGCACGCCCGTGTATCTGCCGCCGGTGGATAATCGCCGCTAGGACGCTAGTCGTTGTCATTATCGCGGTCGCGGCGTCGGCCTCGATCGCGGTCTCTGTCTCGGTCCCCATCGCGCGATTGATCCGTTTGGGCACTGGTGCCAGTCTGTTCGGGCCGGTTGCCGAGCCACGGTTTACTGAGGGCCTCGTCGATCGCTTTTTGCAACGCCGCCGCCGTCACATTGCCAGTCACGCGATGGACGTGGACGGTGGTTTGTGGCGCAGCTTCGGCATCGAGCTCTTTGACCATCCGCACAATATCGTTGAAGATTCCTTTCTGGGCCGACACGATGAGGATACCAGAAATGTCGTCTGCGCCGAGCGAAAGCGCGCCGTCGAAGCCAACCTTGACGGGCGACTGGCGATCGTCATCGCTCGACGAGCTGCCGTAGTTGAGAATGGTCACGCGCTCCGCAGTCGTACGTTGCTCGCCGCGCTGGTCGCCGCGGTCAAATTCCTTATCCCGCGAGCTCAACAGGTCGCGGTACACCTCTTTCACTGCCGTGGCAATCACTGATGGACGCGAGTAATGGACCTTGATCGCCGCTGTCTGGCGATGCTCCACCGAGTCGGAGCGGGCAGGCCGGTCGAACACTTCGATCAATTGTTCAATCTCGGCACTCTGGCTCGGCGAGGCGTTGGACACGAGGATGCTATTACTCGCAGTTTCCCAGGTAATCATGAGTTTACGGCGCGTGCCCAAACCCGTCGCCCCTTTGTCCTTTCCGCCGCTCCGGCGAGGCGGATACCAGAAAAAGTCGTAGGATGTTTCATCCTCTTCCGCCAAGTCTTCTTTGAAGTAGTCCGTTAAGACGTAATACATTTCCGACGCTCGGACGTGTTTCAGGGGATATACGTGAAACCGCCTTTCCGCTGGCGAAAGCTGCGCGATCAGCTCCTCCAGGCGATCGAGCGCGGCCGTATCGGGCGAACTGAGCATCAGCTGGCCGTCCTCGGTGACGGTGATCGTGACGGGCGCCTGGGCGGTTACTTCCTCCTGTGGCGCAGCTGGCTCGGCTGTGTCGGTTGGCGGGGTAGCGGGCTCGGCTGCCTCCCCCGGTTTGGCCGCTGCGTTTTCGTTGGCGCCTGAGCTGCTTTCCGCAGCGAGTTGGACATACCGGGCCGCAACGCGCAACGATCGATGCACGCCCGTCGACCGGTCCTCAGCCGGTTGCGCTGTTTGCTTAGTTTCCGCAGCATCCTTCTTCTTTTTCTCCTCAGAGGTGTCCGGTTTCGCTTGCGGCGGCACTTTGATGATCAGCTCGCTGCCGCCCGCCGCCGACCACGCTTGCCGGAGCTGCTCCAGCAGCTCTGGGGTGACCTTGCCATCGGCCGGCTGGACGAAACGCACCGGCCGCGGGTCCTGCTGGCCGCTGGGGATTTCGCCAAGCTTCACCAACAGGTCGCGGACTCGTTCCATCTCGGCGTCGTTCGCCCAGATCAACAGGCGGTTGTTCTCGATGTCGGCATCGACGCCGAAACCTTTGACCGGCTTCTCCTTATCCTCCTCGCGATCTCGGTCCCAGAAATTCCAATAGCGTCCGCGATCGTCGTCCTCTTCTTCCTCCGTCTGGCCGGCCATCAGGTTGAAGATCGTCGCTGCGACCGCGTCGGCCGGCAGGCGGCGGAGCCAGATCACCTCGAACTGCCGTCCGGTGCCGTCGAACTGGTCGATGAGCCCGTTGATCTTTTCGTGTTCCGCGTCCGTGGCCAGCGCGAACAGCGTCTTGCTCTTTTCGTCGACCTTGAACTCGGCGAACGGACTGAGGCCGCCAATTTCCGAGAGCGTCAACACAAAGTTGTTCGGATCGAGCGTCGTGAGCTGGTACTTCTTCATTGTGCGTTGGCTAGCGCCGGGGGCGGTGTCTGAGACCCCGGCTGCTGAAGCAGCCTCGCCGCCGCCATACGGCACATCCATCAAGCGAATCGCCCGCTCGATTTTCTTCATCTCCTCCGGCGGCGCGTTTGCCAGGACGCTGTTCCGCTGCCGATTGAAGGCCAGGTAAACTTTTGGGCCTTCCTTCTGCGGCATCATTTTGGATACGTCCTGGCCCCGCTGCTGCATCTGCTGCATCATTTCCATCTGCTGCCGCTGAACGTTTGGATCTGTCTGTGCCGGCTTAGCTTTCGGATCCACTCCCAACAGCACGTACAGAGTCTCGATCACTTGTTGTGGCCGGGCGTATTTCAGCACGAACTCATTGGGGATAATCCGGCCATCCTGCACCATGCGCTCCTGGTTCAAAAGCTCGCTGACGGTGCGTAGATTCTCGACCGCATCCATCAGCAAGAGTCGCCGGGTCGTGACGAGCGGAAACACCTTCGCGCTGGGGCTGAGAAGTTGCTTCACGTCGTCTTTGGCCTTGTCGACTTCCATTCCGTCGGGCAGCTCGAAGGAGACCTTCACGTAATCGTACGCTTTGAGATCGTACAGCTGATCTTCGTCGACTCGCCGCACGAGGCTCGGGTCGAGCTTATCGATCTTGAACACGCTGAGCACTTCGCCCGCTTGGATCGACGTATACCCTCGCGCGTGCAGATGGCGATTGATGACGTCGTGGAGTTCATCGAGCGTGTAGCTGCGCTGCGTGGTGAGATTCAGATAATCGTTGGGCAGCTCCTGCCAATCGAGGCTCGACTTCGAGATGTTGGCCAGCCACTGCAGCACGTCGGGCCACGGCTGCCCGATGAAGTTGAACGGCGGCACGCGGCCCTTGTCGTCGAGCGCGACTTCGAACTCGCGTGGATCAGGAATGCGGGGCGGCTTCTCCGGCCGCTTCACGCTATCGCCGGCATCATCCTTTTTCTTGTCGTCGCCTTCGCCTTCCTTTTTCTTGTCTTTGTCGTCGGGCTTCGCTTCCTGCGGCGGCTGCGGCCCAGGCCGGCCGCCACGTCGCCCCGCCTGCTCGGCCATGGCCTTCATCATCTCCGGCGTCATCGGTTGGCCTGCCGGCGCGACCACCACCGGTGCTTCTTGGGCCCGTGTGATCCCGACCGCCAATATTGCCAGTGCGGTCACTGTAATAGCGAGGTAGTTCCAACGGCCGTGGTGGGTGCGTTTGGCCATGGCTCGATCACTCCGCATTTGTCGAAAGCTATCCCGCCGCTAATCGGGCGATTTGGGTCATTATATGCCGGGCCGGGGGCCGCCACAAACAACGTCGATGATGGAATCTGCGTGTAGGTTAGGGCGTTAAGTGAGGGACCGGATCACAGCGATTGCCGCGACAGACCGGCAGCCCGGGCACCCGCCGCAGGGGTAAATTTGTCGGGAATTACTACAGATGCGCGAAACTCCCCCCGGGGTTTTGCGCATCTGTTCCGCAGGCAAGACAGGTCGACCACGGAAGCGCACCGGTAGCGCGGCTCACGAACGTGAACGAGGTTTATGCGACCGGATTATCAAAGAGCGGTCAGTCAAGCCGGAGTGCAGTGCGAGCGACAGCATAGCAGAAATGTATACAAATGTCCATATCACTTTTGGGCCGGTTGACCGCGCTGTTGAACCTGTTTCGAGATAGAACCCTTTCAGGGTTCAACAATCGTCATGATGGCGATTATCCAGGGTAGGTCGCTGGCGCGACCTCAGGGCGTGCCACCCCAAATCGCGGGCCGTTGCGATTGGATTGGGGCCACCGTACGGACCAATCGCCGTTAAAGTGCGGCGAGCACGGCCTCGACGAACTCGTCTGTTGTGGCGGTGCCCCCGAGGTCGCGGGTGAGCCTCCGGGTTGAACCCGGAGGCTCGCTTTGGGCGAAGACGGTGCGCACGGCGTTGTCGATGCGGTCGGCGGCTTGTTTTTCGTTGAGGTAGCGGAGCATGAGGACGGCGCTGAGGATCAATGCGGTGGGGTTGGCGAGGCCTTTGCCGGCGATGTCGGGGGCGGAGCCGTGGACGGCTTCGAAGACGGCGACGCCGTGGCCGACGTTGGCGCTGGGCGCGAGGCCGAGGCCGCCGATGAGTCCGGCCGTGAGGTCGGAGATGATGTCGCCGAAGAGGTTTTCCATGACCATCACGTCGAACGAGTGCGGGTCGAGCACGAGCTTCATGGCCGCGGCGTCGACGATCGAATCGTCGAACGCGATGTCCGAAAAAGACTCGGCGATGCGTCGGCAGGTGCGGAGGAACAGGCCGTCGCTGAGCTTGAGGATGTTCGCCTTGTGGACGCACGTTACCCGTTTGCGGGCTTGGCGGCGGGCCGTCTCGAAGGCGAAGCGGGCGATCCGCTCCGAAGCTGCTTCGGTGACGACGCGCAGGCTTTCGACTACGCCGGGGATGACTTCGTGCTCCAAGCCGCTGTAAAGCCCTTCGGTGTTCTCGCGGACGACGATCAGGTCGACTTCCTCGTAGCGCGACGGCACGCCGGGCATCGATCGAGCAGGGCGGTAATTGGCGTACAACTGCAGTTTCTGCCGCAGCTCGACATTGACACTGCGAAAGCCGGTGCCGCTGGGCGTGGCGGTGGGGCCTTTCAACGTGGCATCGGCACTGCGGACCGCGGCAAGCGTTTCTTCAGGCAATGGGCTGCCGAGAGTGTCGAGCGCCGCTTGCCCGGCCAGGTGGGTTTGCCAGGTGATATCGAGGCCGGTTGCATCAACAACGCGTCGTGCGGCCGCGGTGACTTCGGGGCCGATGCCGTCGCCAGGGATGAGGACGATGCGATAGGGCATATAGACTTCGAATCTGTCGCGCACGGATCAATCGGAGAATGCAAAATGAAAAATGACAAATGCAAAATCGGGGGAAACGTTCCCCATTGAACATTTTGCATTGATCATTTTGCATTTTGCATTTGTCTTCGGAAGGCTTTCAGCGGCGTTGCTGGCAAACAAAAGAGGCCCGGCCCCCGCGGTGCGGGGAGCCGGGCTCTGTTAGTTGCTTTGAGAACAGGGCCTACATGACCCAGCTGAAGTCAATTCGGCGCTCTACTCAGAAGCAGGTGGTGGTCGCCTGAGGCGACCCGCCGGCCAAACTCAGGTTAAACCACCTCGTTGGCTGCAAGAACATTTGTCGTACAAAGACCACCTCCTTCCTACTAAAGACCTGGCAAACCCGACCTAGAATGCCACAAACTGAGACAGGTCAGTTTTGCCCTCTAGTCAGTCGTGCCGCGTAAGCACGAACCCGTCGCCTATCATTATAATCGGGCGTTCAGTTAGGGCTACACAATAATTGCCGGGATTTCGCCAACAATTTACAGAGGTTGGCGGCCGCGATTGGGTTCGCGCGGATCACAATCCGCGGCAATACCATGGCCGGCTTTATGGGGCGTCGGCCGATTCAATTCTGCCGGGCTTTGGGCGATTCGCCGCTGAGATGGCGCCGCAGGTAGGTCGCCCGCTCGATGTTGCGGTCCGAGGGGTCGAGCTCCATGCCGGTGAGCTTCTGCAGGTGGGCCGGCTGCGTGTGGACGAAGAGCTTGTTGACGGTGGGAATCGGCACGTCGCTGATCAGGCCCAAATTGACGCCCATCCGCAGGCTGGACAAGAGGTGCATCGTCTCTTCGGAGCTGATCGTCTGCGCGGTGCGCAAGATGCCGTAGGCCCGGCTCACGCGATCGTGAAGCGTTTCCTGGCTTTCGCGGATCAAGAAGTCGCGGGCCTGCCGTTCGTAATCGATGAGCACCGGCACCACGTCGGCCACTTTCTTGGTGAGCTCGTCTTCGCTCTGGCCGAGCGTGATCTGGTTGCTGACCTGGTAGAAGTCGCCCTGGGCTTGCGAGCCCTCGCCGTACAGGCCTCGTACGGCCAGGTTGATCTTCTGCAGGCTGCGGAACACCTTGTCGATCTGCTGCGTGATCACCAGCGCCGGCAGGTGCAGCATCACGCTGACGCGGATGCCCGTGCCGACGTTCGTGGGGCATGCCGTGAGGTAGCCGAAACGGTCGTTGTAAGCGTAGGTGATGTGCGATTCGATGAGATCGTCCAGCTCATTGATCTGCTCCCAGGCAGCGCCGAGGTCGAGGCCGCTCTTGATTACCTGAATTCGCAAGTGATCCTCTTCGTTGATCATGACGCTCATCTGTTCGCGGTGATCGATGACGACGGCGCGGGCGCCCTCGGCGTCGGCATGTTCGCGGCTAATGAGCTGGCGTTCCACCAGAAACTGCCGATCGACCGCCTCCAGAGTGCTGACGTCGACGTAGATGAGCTGGCCGGTGAATTTGCCCTCCTCGTGCAGCTTTTCGATTCGGCCGCGGAGGATTTTGCCGATTTCGGCCCGGTCGGTGTCGGTGGCCCGGGAGATGAACGGGAAATCCGCCAGGTTGCGCGCCATGCGGAGGCGGCTGCTGATGACGATGTCCGATTCCGGGCCGGACCCGCGCAGCCATTCGCCGCTGGTTTGAGCGAGCTCTTGCAGATTTAGTTTGGAGAAGACCATGTGATGAATGACGAATTTCCGAATGACGAATGACGAATGAGCACCTATTCGTCATTCGTCATTCCGTCATTCGTCATTTGTTGGCTTTGTCTCGCACCTGTTCGATTTTGCGGATTTCGTCGCGCAGCTTTGACGCCTGCTCGTATTCTTCAGCGGCGACGGCCTCCTTCATCTCGCGGCGCAGGCGGATCAGTTGCGTTTGTTCCTCGGCGCCGCGGGCGCAGAACTTCGGCACCTTACCGACGTGCCGCGTCTCGCCGTGAATGTTCAGCAGCAGCGGTTCGAGCTCTTCGGCGAAGCAAGTGTAGTCGTGCGGGCAGCCGAGCCGGCCTTGTTTGCGGAACTCGAGGAACGTCACGCCGCAGACGGGGCAGGAACGCTGGTCGAGCCGGGCCAATTGCTCCGCCGTCTCCCCGACGGCCAGATGCTGAGCCAACAGGCCCGCCATCGTCGGCATCGATTCGGCAACGTCATCGGATGAGGGCGCCAGAAACTTGTGCGCGCAATCCTCGCACAGGTGCAATTCGTTCGGCTTGCCATCCACCAGGTCCGTAATATGGAACGTGGCTGGCTTGTCGCACTTCTGGCATTTCATTGTCGATCTCGTTAGCGGCGCGAACCAAACTCCGCGCCCATCTATCTAAAGCATAATCCGGCGTTCAAGCTTTGCACGAAACGAGCGGCGAGAGCGCGTAAGTCGGCTTGGCTAGAGGGATTCTAGCCGGGGCCAACCTAGTGTCAAGATGAGACGGCGCCCGCGAGCGCCGCTGGTAAAGTATTTGGTGGCAGGAGGATGCCGCCCACCGTATTCGCCTCGCAGCGCTCGGCGAGGCCGTGGTACGATGACTTGCCATACCATCGAACGATTTAGCCGCGACGCGCAAGCGGAGCGCTGCGAATCCCGAGCCAATCCATGCCGCATTACCCGGACTTCGCGACATTCTCACGGTTGGCTAGCACCGCCGACTATGTGCCGGTGTATCGCCGAGTGCTGAGCGACGTGCTCACGCCAGTCAGCGCGTTCCACAAAATTGATGACGGCGGCAGCGCATGCCTGTTTGAAAGCGTCATCGGCGGCGAAAAGGTCGGCCGCTACAGCTTCCTGGCCGCCGAGCCGTTGCAATTGATCGAAGCACGAGGTACCGAAACCACGACGACCAATTACGACGCAGAGGCCACGTCGTCCACCACGTTGGATTGCGGGCCCGGACACAATCCTCTGGAAGACCTTCGCGATTTGGTGAAAGAGTTTCGCGTCGCCAAATTGCCCAACCTGCCGCCCTTTGTGGGCGGCGCAGTCGGCTATGCCGGTTACGACACGGTTCGCTATGTCGAGAAATTGCCAGACGCGCCGCCGGACGACCGCGGCCTGCCCGATATGTCGTTCGCGTTCTACGATCACATGATCGTCTTCGACAACGTGCAGAAGACCGCGGTTGTCGTGGTGTTGGCGAAAGTGGGATCCGGCCTCAAAGAGGCCGGCTACAGGGCCGCCTACGACGACGCTTGCCGACGCGTCGACCGACTTGTCGCGAAACTGGCTGAGCCAACGCATGGGCTTGCACCGGTTGATATCGCTGAGGCGGCCGACGCTAGCCTGGCGTACCAATCGAATTTCACGAAGCCGCAATTTGAGGACGCGGTTCGCAAGTGCGTCGAGTACATTCGCGCGGGGGACATTTTTCAGGTCGTGATCAGCCAGCGACTGGCGTTGCCGCTGGCGGACGATCCATTCGAAGTTTATCGCACGCTGCGGGTGGTGAATCCGAGCCCGTTCATGTTTTTCCTCCGTACGCCGCACTGCACGCTGGTAGGCAGCTCGCCGGAAATCATGGTCCGCGTCGTCGACGGCAAAGTAACAGTCAGGCCGCTGGCCGGCACGCGGCGCCGTGGCAGCACCGAGGAAGAGGACCAGCGGTTGGCCGAGGAGCTGCTGGCGGACCCGAAGGAGCGTGCCGAGCACGTGATGCTGGTGGATCTGGGTCGGAACGACGTTGGCCGCGTGGCCCGCTACGGCTCGGTCGAGGTTTCCGACGTGATGGTGATCGAGCGGTACAGCCACGTGATGCACATCACTTCGAACGTCACGGGTCAGCTCAAAGCGGGCAGCGACGCCTTCGACGCCCTGGCCGCCTGCCTGCCCGCCGGCACCGTTTCCGGCGCGCCGAAGGTGCGGGCGATGCAGATCATCGACGAGCTGGAGCCGCATCGCCGCGGGCCGTATGCCGGGGCGATCGGCTACATCGACTTCGCCGGGAACATGGACACGTGCATCGCGCTGCGGACGATCGTCATTCAGAACGGCACGGCGTACATCCAAGCCGGCGCGGGAATCGTCGCCGATAGCGTCCCCGAGCGTGAATACGAAGAAACGCTTAACAAAGCCCGCGGCTTGCTGAAGGCGATTGAAATCACGCAGCAACGTGCTTCAAATCGTATATAAGGGATCAACTGAAATGGCTTGTGAAGTTTTTGCAGCCGCCAGTTTCGATGAAAGGTCTACATCACGGCAACAGCTTTATGTTGAGTTTCAGTCCGATGGATATTACTGGTATTTGTACCCCTACTTTGAGTCGGCAAAACTACCCTCGAAACACGAGCTAATCGATCTTTATGGTGATAACGAAATCTCAGGCTACGAACTCGATCGACTTGAGAATCGACTGCAAGACGCAAAAATGGACATGCAATGGCGTGCGGAATCGTGGCTTGTAACGATTGGCTGGAGCGGATCAACCATAAGCAGGAAAACCGCGGAACAAAGGATGGATCACAAGGAGACGATGTTGGCACTAATTGACCGGGTTCTTGATGTGATCGCGTATGCCAAATCAAATGAGCTAAAACTATGTGTGGTTGGCGATTAAATTGAAGTAGGTTATAATTTGGTCATGGTCACTGTTCCGCAAACATCGATTGATCTTCCGGAATATTTGCGGTTGCATCGCTTCAGCACCGCGGACTACTTGCAGATGATCGAAAAAGGTGTGCTGGGACCTCACGACAAGGTTGAGCTCATCCATGGCCTGATCGTTGAAAAAAATGAGCCGGATATCTCTCCTCATCGCTTCTCCACGGCTGACTATGTGGAGATGATCGAGAAGGGCATATTGGGTCCGGATGATCACGTGGAGCTTATTGGAGGGGTGATCGTTGAAATGTCACCAGCCGGCATTCCGCACAATGGTTTCCTAATGACGATGGTCGAGCTTTTGGCGCCCCTTGTGGGAAAATATAAAATTGCAATTCAGGGGACCCTCAACGTTTCTGAGGGCCAAGTATATGATCCCGACGTTATGCTTTTGCGACGGCGGGCGGACGGGTACAAGAGCAATTTGCCGGAATCGCCCGACGTGCTGCTCATAATTGAAGCGGCAGAATCCTCGTTGCCGCACGATCAGAAAGTTAAGCTTCCGGTATACGCTGCGGCTGGCATTCCTGAATACTGGATTGCCGATTTGGAGCGAGAGGCTTTCATCATTCATCGCGATCCCGAGGGAGCAAACTACAGAACTATACAGATTCGGCAAGGGGACGACGTCGTATCGCCATCTGCTGCGCCGGAGTTGTCGTTCGCGGTGCGGCAAGCATTTGAATGACGGGTTGACTGCCTTTCTTTTCGCAGCGGCCGGGTTTAGAATGCGACCATGGCCGACAAGTCACTTACCGGGCATTTTCTTGTTGCATCGCGCTATCTGCGCGACCCGAATTTTGCGCGCTCCGTGGTGCTCATGATCCATCACAACCAGGAAGGGGCGATGGGCGTGGTGATCAATCGGCCCTCGGACAAGACGATTCGTGAAGTTTGGGAGATGATCGGCAACGATCCGTGTGAGCGGGATGATTTCATTTTCATTGGCGGGCCGGTGCCGGGGCCGCTCGTGGCGCTGCATACGATCGAGGCGTTCGCGCAGCACGAGGTGTTGCCCGGCCTGTACGTGGCGACGCACAAGGACGCGCTGGATTTGATCGTCCGCAAAAGTGATGCGCAGGTACGGCTCTACAGCGGCCATGCCGGCTGGGGCCGCGGTCAACTGGAAGGTGAAATGGAGGTAGGCGGCTGGCTTTCGACGGCCGCCACGCTGGAGGACGCATTCGCCAATTACGAAACGATCTGGAAGACCGTGACGCAGCGCATCGGCCTGGAGATCATGGCGCCGGAAGTCGATCGCGAGCACGTGCCGCCCGATCCGTCGCTGAATTGATCGCCATAATCGTCAGATCTTTCCACCGATGGGATCGAGTTTTGATCTGTCAAAAAAGCGGGCGGTGCTTTCGTTTCGGAGAGGCGTGCGGTCCAGACGAAGATTCTATTAACAAGGCCCCC
>JBBDWY010000019.1:124809-195294 GCA_040902605.1 Pirellulales bacterium
TTTTAAAACCCCCCCCCCCCCCCCCTCACACGCAACCGATGCGCGCGTCCCACAAGGTTCTGCAATTCCTGGCTTTCATTGCCATTACTACCGGTCTTGCCGACCGGGCGGCGGCCTATTCGGGTTATCGCAAGACACTGCTGCAATGGAGCTACGGCACCAGCTTCGAAGGCGGGCCGGACGTTTATGAACCGCTCGTTACCGATCGGCCGGACTTTACCGAGTCAAGCGTGACCGTGGGCTACGGCGTCGCGCAGCTCGAAACGGGCTACACGTTCACGTACAACAACGATGGCGACGAGACGTTGCGGAGTCACTCGTTTCCGGAAGCGCTGCTTCGTGTCGGGATATTTGCGGAGTGGCTCGAGCTTCGCGTCGATTGGAATTATCTCGAAGAGGATACCGAGGATGGCGGTGTCGACGAGTCGGCCGCCGGCGCCGAGGATTTGGGCCTGGGCATCAAACTTGCGCTCACGCCGCAGGAATGCCTGCTGCCGGAGACGGCGATTATCCTGCAGATGACGGTGCCCAGCGGTTCGTCCGATTTCACGGCCGACGAAGTGATGCCGGCTGTTGCCTACCTCTATAGTTGGGAGATCAATGACAACTGGTCCACCGGGGGCCTATCGGCGGCACATCGGGCCAAGGATGAGGTGACTGACGATGCCTACGTTCTTCTACATCAGTCTTGGACTGTGGTCCGGAGTTTGACCGACCGCGTCGGGGCCTTTACGGAATGGTTCGTTCTCGCTCCGACAAGCGCTGATACTGATCACGTCGAGCATTACGTCAACGGCGGATTCACCGTGCTGTTGAATGACGATTTGCAATGGGACGTCCGCGCCGGCTTAGGGCTCAATGACGATGCCGACGACTTCTTCACCGGCACCGGGGTGTCGTTCCGGTATTGGTAGAGGAATAGAGGAATAGAGGAATAGAGGAGTAGAGGAGTAGAGGAGTAGTGGAGTAGTGGAGTAGCGGCATGTTTTACTATTTCACTACTCCACTACACCTACTGGATCGGCGCCATCAGGCGCGCTAGCCGCACGGCGGCGTGGAACCAGAATGGGCGTGAGGCCACTTCATCGGCCGTGGCTTGCCGGCACTCGGCAAAATCCTTCTCCAGCATCTCGCAAACGGTCGCGGCAAACGACTTATCGGCGAAGATCAGCATCAGCTCGAAATTCAGGCGGATGGAGCGGTTGTCGAAATTGGCCGTGCCGATAGCCGCCAGGTCGTCGTCGACCAGGATCACCTTGTTGTGCATGAATCCCGGCTGATAGCGGTAAAACTTGACGCCGGCCGGCTCGGCTTCGGCGATGTAGGAAAACGCCGAGAGGAATACGAGCAGGTGGTCGGGCCGCTGGGGCAGCATCACGCGGACATCGACGCCGCGGAGGGCCGCCAATTGCAAGGCGTAGATCAACGCCGTGTCGGGCACGAAATAGGGGCTGGAGATCCAGAGGCGCTGGCGGGCCGAGTTGATGGCGTGCATGAAAAACAATCCGCACGTTTCCAGCATGTCGGAGGGGTCCGAGGCCAGTACGAGCGCGGTCTCGTTATCCTTTGGGGCCGGATAGGGCGTCCAATCCAGCTTGGGAACGTCGCCGGTGGCCCAATACCAGTCCTCGAGGAAAGCGAATTGAATCGCCGGCACGACAGGGCCGCTCACCTGAACGTGGGTGTCGCGCCATGGGCCGAGCGCAGGATTGTGCCCGAGATACTCATCACCCACGTTCAGGCCGCCCACGTAGGCCGTGCGGCCGTCGACAATTACGATCTTGCGATGATTGCGAAAGTTGATCTGGAATCGGTTCCGCAGTCCTTTTGAAGTGCGAAACGGCAGTATTAACACGCCGGCTTCGACGAGCTCGCGCCGATACGCGCGCGGCAGGTTGTAGCTGCCGATCTCATCGTACAACACGTACACGCGAACCCCTTGGGCCGCTTTGCGCTTGAGCAGCGCTTTGAACTCCCCGCCGATGTTGTCGTCGCGGATGATGTAGAACTGCACAATGACGTAATCACGCGCCGACTCGATTCCGCGAAACATGGCCGCAAATGCCGCCCGGCCATTGATCAAAAGTTCCGCGTCGTTGTGGCTGGTGAACGGCATTTCGGCCAGTTTCTCGAGCGCTGAGTATTTTGGGACGAAATCGTCGGGGCGCACGCGAAACAAGCGCATTTTCTTTTCGAGCGCACGGGCCAGGTGGTCGATCTGCGAGTCGCCGGCCCGCCGGGCCTTGACGTAACCCTGAAACTTGCCGCGCCCGAAGACTCCGTAGGCGGGCAAGGCGAGGTAAGGAAACAACACCAAGGTAAGCGCCCATGCCGTGGCCCCTTGGGCGGTCCGCGCGGTCATCACCGCGTGCACGGCGCTGGCGATACCAAGCAAGTGGAACAATAAGACCAGCAGGCCGATTAACCCGAGACTCGTGATATCGATCATGCTGGATGCCGGGTGCAGGATGCAGGATGCGGGGTGCAGGATCCGCGACGATGCTAGATGACGCACTTGCCACCTCCATCGTCCGCTATATCGTACTTCCCAAACAGTCCCATCGGTGGGAAAATGATGGTTGACCCCTAGCATCCTGCATCCCGTATCCTGCATCCAGGATTTCACCATGAGTCTGACCATCATGCGGCGGATCAAGTTCTGTGCCGGCCACCGTCTGCATCGCCACGGCGGCAAGTGCGAGTTCTTCCACGGCCACAACTATGTCGCCGACTTCTACGTCACGGGACAAGAAGTCGACGACGTCGGCCGCGTCATCGATTTCGCCGAGCTCAAAAAGCTCTTCAAGGGCTGGCTGGACGAGCACTGGGACCACGGCTTCGTCTTGAGCGAATCGGACGAGAATGGTTTGGCCGCCGTGAAGATCGTCGAGCCGTGCAAGTACTACGTGCTGCCGTACAACCCCACGGCCGAAAACATGGCGATCTATCTGCTGCACGAAGTCTGCCCGAAGCTGCTGGCCGGCACCGGTGTCACGGCAACGAAAGTCGTCATCTGGGAAACGGAAGAGTCGTTTGCCGAAGCAACGTTGGCGACTGGCATGCGGGGCGGAGTTGCCTCCAAGACAGGGCAGCAAAAGACGGTGGAGCCCACCGCAATTGGCGTGCGCCATTAACGGCCTGTTTGTGCATCGTTCGTTCGATGCTTGCGCTTAAAGTACTAATCTTCGTGATCCTCGTTCCCGGCACCGTAGCCGGGTGGGTGCCGTACTGGTTGAGCCGCTGGCCGACCGGTTTGCCGGCGCTGGAGCTGGGCGCGTGGCGGCATATTGGCTGGTTGCTTCTCGTGCCGGGCATCGCTGTTTTGTTGTGGTCGGTCTGGGAATTTGCCAGCGAAGGGCAGGGGACTCCGGCGCCGATCGATCCGCCCAAGCGGTTCGTGGCGACGGGAATGTACCGCTACGTCCGCAACCCGATGTATGTTGGCGTGCTGTCGGCTGTGGTCGGACAGGCGCTGCTGTACGAAAGCTGGAACGTGCTCATCTATGCGGCGATCCTGTGGGGCGTTGTCCATGCATTTGTCGTGTTCTATGAAGAACCGACGCTTCGCCGCCTCTTCGGCGACCAGTACGCCGCGTATTGCGGCAGCGTGCCGCGTTGGATTCCGCGCCGCCCGGCTAATCGTCCATGAAGCCAGCGATTGGATCGCCGGTCTGTTGCGTCGGTAAACCGTCTGGCGATTCTGGCACCGAGAGGGTGCGATGTGTTAAGTTCTGGTGTAGCAGCGCTCGCTCTCGGCATCGCCCCACCAATTCCATGTCCGCTCCCGACATACCGAACCAGCCGTCGCTCTTCACTCGCACACTGGACGAGTGCCGCGAGTTGTACGTCTCCAGCGGCGAATTGTGCGCGCACGAGTATCCGCACCTGATTCCCAAGCCAGGCGAGCGGTTCATTCAACTGATGGACGACCTGCACCGCGCGCTGGTGCTCAAGGTGTACTTCAGCGTTTGCGAAGCAGACCGCAAGTGGTCGGAGGCTGAGCGCTATCTGGCTGAGGTGCTGTTCGAGCATCTGTGGGGAAAACGGCTGACGGGCGAGAAGCTCCGTGCGGCGGCGCGCAAGGCGGCCGAGGATACGACGAAGCTCAAGTGGTACAGCATCATCCGGCCGTTCGATCGCATTGTGCCGCTGCGGGAACGAGTGGGCACGCTCGAAACGCTGGTGATGCGGCTGGCGAACCTCGTCGCCCGCGCGGACGGCCAGCTTGACGACAAAGAAGCGGCGGTGATCATGTCGATTCAGGCGGAGCTGCGCCATCATTTGCGGACGATTCCCATCGATGAGCCGACCGAACACGAGGAGCCGAATGCGGTCAGCAGCCAGGCGATCGAAACCTTGAAGGATGAAGCGCAGGATATCTATGTCGCCACGCATGAAGCAGCGGGTAAGCGAAAGTCGGTTGACGATGCGACGCAGCGCGCGACGTTGGAGGACGCTCTCGTCGAACTGGACGGCCTCATCGGACTGGAGCGGATCAAGGAAGAAGTTCGCACGCTGACGAATTACTTGAAGCTGCAACAGCGCCGCGGCAAGGCCGGTCTGCCCGACACGGAGATGAGCCTGCACATGGTCTTTACGGGCAACCCGGGCACCGGCAAAACGACCGTGGCTCGGATCCTCGGCAAGATTTTCGGCGCGATGGGCATTTTGCAGAAGGGGCACCTCGTCGAAACGGATCGCTCCGGCCTCGTGGCGGAGTACATGGGCCAGACCGGGCCGAAGACGCAAGCCAAAATCAACGAAGCCCTCGATGGCGTGCTGTTCGTCGATGAGGCCTATAGCCTGGCGGTTCATGAAGGCCAGGATGTATACGGCGGCGAAGCGATTCAGGCGCTGCTGAAGCGGGCCGAGGACGATCGCCAGCGGTTGGTGGTGATTCTCGCCGGCTATCCGGATGAGATGGAGCTTATGCTGAAATCGAATCCCGGTTTGTCGTCGCGATTCAATCGGGTGCTGGACTTTGAGGACTACACGCCGATCGAGCTGGCCCGCATTTTCGCCTGGCTGTGCGAGAAGAACCACTACAAACTTTCGCCGAGCACGCGGGCGAAGTTGATGCTCGGGCTGACGGAGATCCACCGTAGCCGCGATCGCCACTTCGGCAACGGCCGCGCGGTCCGCAATTTGTTCGAGCACGCTGTCCGCCGCATGGCGAACCGCATCGCCGAGATTCGCCAGATTTCAACGGACCAGCTCACGCTGCTCGAGGTCGACGACATCGAGTTCGAAGGCCTGCCGGCGGACGTTTCACTGGAAATGGCGGACGACGGCCTACGGCGCTTCCGCATTACCTGCCCCGACTGCGCCCACGCGAGCAAAGCCCGCGCGTCGTTGCTCGGCCAGAAGGTCCGCTGTCCCAAATGCCAGCACGATTTCGTCGCCGACTGGGGCGAACCGGTCGCCTGAATGTAGCTGCTCAGCTACCCACGTTCGGGTTTGGATATTATAATTGCAACGGCGATTCAGATTGAGGTATCGCTACGGTTGAGGCCCAAGCATGAGCATTGTCCTTCAATTTACACCGGAAGAGGAAGCCAAGGCGCTCCCTATCTTATTGCGGCATTCGCCAGGTACGATCCTGTCAAATCGCACGTACGTGGTAGAGAATTGCATCAGGCAAATTCTGCGCGACGCGGGGATCGAGTTTCGAGAGATTTCGCCGCAGGTGAATATGCCACTTGTCGAGGACATCCCAATCGGTGAGAGAATATGACATTTTTCTGCCGTTGCGGTACAACGACGGAACTCCGATCGAAGGCCGCAAATTTCAGCAACTGCAAGCGGAGCTGCTCTCCCACTTCGAAGGGCTAACGTACTTTCCTCAAGCCAACCAGGGTTTCTGGAAACTGGGGGATGTAACGTACCGCGATGAGATTGTCATATACCGCGTTCTCGCCACTGATTCTCGGCGCGCCAGGCGGTTTTTGATAAAGCTGAAACAGCGTCTTAAGGCGGAGTTATTACAGGAAGAGATCCTGATTGTGGAACGGCATGTAGATACTCTGTGAGACACGCATGGGGCAGCTTGGCACCGCCGGCGCTCACAGCTTCAGCCAGCCCAGCGATTCGGCCACGACGACGCTTGCGTTGTAGATGCCGTGGGCCGTCATTGCCATGACGAACCAGGGCACGCCGAGCCACAATTGCGGGCGATGCCTGTTGCGCATCGCGTTGTCCCAGATGCGGGCCAGGCCGACGCCGGCGACGAACGAGCAATTCATGTGCAGGCCCGTGCAAACCGACCAGCGCCAGGCAGCTAACTTCGCGGAATGTTCCGGCACATAAACGTAGAGGTACATGAGGTTTTCGATGAAGCCGAAGGCGGCGCCGCCGGCCGCGGCGCAGAAGAAGATCTGCCACAACGATTTGAACAAGTAAGGCTGCTTCTCGATCACCCATAATGCGGCGGCCACTTTCATGACCTCTTCGGTAATTGGCCCCACGAGCACAATCATCGCCAATCCGGATGCGCTCTGGCCGCTGCCGCCCAGCGCCCCCAGCACGCCCCACGGCCCTGCCACCAGCACCACGAAGAGCGTTACTAGCCAACTCTTCGTGGCGGACGTCTCGGCCATTTTTTGCGCCAGCCAACGGGCGTAAGTGACCTGATCGTCGGCGGGTGCGCCGGCCAACTCGGACGACAGGACAGATTCGTCCCACACGGTATGCTCGACAGCATCGTCGCCTGCAGGGTGGCCGGCCTCGCGACGCAATCGTGCTTCGGCAAGGGCTTCGCTCGAGTCCGCTTCGAATTGCTGATTCTGTAGATGCGGTTCCTGCTCGATCGAAGGATCGCGGCTGGGTTTGGTCATACAGCCACCGTGCCCCGATGATACGCGGTCGCGCTGGCCACGATGGCAGCCATCGGCATGCGGCGGGCCTTGGTATTGCCGGCTATGTCGACGGATTCGAGCCGGACGTTGCAGAGCGCGTTGTAGCCCTCCGCGCGGGCCCGCTCGACCAGGCGCTGCAAGGCCTCGCGGCGGGCGCGGCCGAGCAGCGAATTGTAGCTGCGCAGCTCGCCGCCAAATATCTTCCGCAGTCCCGATAAGAATGTCTTGAGATAATCGCTGGCAATGACGACTTCGCCGACGATGATCGACGGCGCCGTCATGCCTGGCACAGCGCCGGGGAAGGATTTGAGCTGGGAAATAAAGAAATCGCCATTGGCTGCTTCACGGCGGGCGAGGCTGCGCAAGTGTTTGCGTTCGGCGTACCCGCCGGCCAATAAGCCCAAGGCCAGCAGCACCACGAGGATGCCAAAATCGACGATGTGTTCGATATATTCCATGGCAGTGTTCGCGGCTCAATAGGTTTCGGGCGTGGCCTGTTGCAGCACGACCGCGGTCCCGTAGGCGTAAAGCTCCGCGGCGCCGGAAGTAACGGCGCTCGTCGTAAAACGCACGTTCACGACTCCGTTGGCTCCAAGCTGCTGGGCCTGCGCAAGCATCCGCTCGACCGCCTGACGTCGCGACTCGGTCAATAGCTCGGTGTACCCTTTCAGCTCGCCGCCGACCAGGTTCTTGAAGCTGGCGGCAATATCGCGTCCGGCATGTTTGGCACGCACGGTGTTGCCTTGAACCAATCCTTTCACCTGCGTGATTTGATAGCCGACGACCGTTTCGGTATTCGTGACAATCATCGCTTTTCCCACTTGTGTGAAAACGGACCAGGAGCGCCGGAGTATTTTGCGGCGATGTTTGCGGAAAAGCAATTACCGGCGCCCGACATCGGCCGAAAAATTGGCGAAGCGGCCTTGGTAAGGCGGCGAAGCTGCGGTACAGGCTTGGGGGCCTATATGTTAGATTGGACCGCACCGTGCCGGAATGATTTTGCAACCGTTTGGCAGGCGGCTACTGCACGCATAGGATTTGCATATGGCCACGACCACTCCGCAGGCCCGCAACGAAGAAGCACGCGGCGATAAACCCCGCCACTTCATCCAGCAGATCATCGACGCCGACCGGGCAGTTGGCAAGCATGGCGGCCGAGTGCACACGCGCTTTCCGCCGGAGCCGAACGGCTATCTCCACATCGGCCACGCCAAGAGCATCTGCCTCAACTTCGGCCTGGCTCAGGAGTACGGCGGCAAGTTCAACCTGCGGTTCGACGACACCAATCCGACCAAGGAGGAGCAGGAATACGTCGATTCGATCATCGACGACGTCCGCTGGCTCGGCGGCGATTGGGATGATCGGCTGTTCTACGCCTCTGATTATTTTGGCCAGCTTTACGAATGGGCGATTCAGCTCATCAAGGAGGGCAGGGCGTACGTCTGCGACCTTTCGGCCGAAGAGGTTCGCGAGTATCGCGGCACGCTCACGCAGCCCGGTCGCAACAGCCCGTTCCGCGACCGCAGCGTGGATGAGAATATCGATTTGTTCGAGCGAATGAAAGCGGGCGAGTTTCCCGACGGCACTCGGACCCTGCGTGCCAAGATCGACATGGCACATCCGAATGTCAATATGCGCGATCCGGTGATGTATCGCATCAAGCACGCGCACCATCATCGCACGGGTGACGAGTGGTGCATCTACGCTTCATACGATTGGGCGCACGGCCAGAGCGATTCGATCGAAGGCATCACGCATTCGATCTGCACGTTGGAGTTCGAGAACCACCGGCCGCTGTACGACTGGTTTTGTGACGCGCTGCGGATTCACCATCCACAGCAGATTGAGTTTGCGCGGCTGAATCTCACGTACACGGTAATGAGCAAGCGGAAGCTCTTGCAACTCGTGCAGGAGAAGCACGTCGCCGGCTGGGACGACCCGCGGATGCTCACGATTCGCGGCCTGCGCCGCCGAGGCTACACGCCGGAGGCGATTCGCGCGTTCTGCGACCGGATCGGCGTGGCGAAATTCAACAGCACGATCGACATGGCCTGGCTGGAAGGCGCTATCCGCGAGGATCTCAATGAGCGAGCACCACGGGTGATGGCCGTGCTGCGGCCGCTCAAAGTGGTCATCATCAACTATCCTGAAGTCGAAGTGGAGCAGCTCGACGCTGCAAATCATCCGCAGCGGCCCGAGCTGGGCACCCGAGCGGTGCCGTTCTCGCGCGAGCTGTACATCGAAGCCGACGATTTCATGGAGGACGCGCCGAAGAAATTCTTCCGCCTCGCGCCGGGCCGCGAGGTTCGTCTACGGTATGCGTACTTCATCACGTGCAACGAAGTCGTGAAGGACAAGGCGGGCAACGTGATCGAGCTACGTTGCACGTACGATCCCGCCACTCGCGGCGGAAACGCCCCAGACGGCCGCAAAGTAAAAGGCACGATCCACTGGGTCTCCGCGCCGCACGCCGTCGCGGCCGAAGTGTGTCTCTACGATCACCTCTTCAAAACCGAGTTTCCGGATGAGGTTCTCCCTCTCCCTCCGGGAGAGGGAACCAAGCGAACCGGCACGTTCCTCGACAACATCAACGCCGATTCGCTGGAAATTGTTCGCGACTCGAAACTCGAGCCGTCGCTCGCCGCGGCGAAACCTGGCCAGCACTTCCAATTCGAGCGGCTTGGCTACTTCTTCACCGATCCGGTCGACTCCAAACCCGGCCGCCCGGTGTTCAACCGAACCGCCACCCTGCGCGATACTTGGGCCAAAGAAGCGGCGAAAGAGTAAGGGAGTCTCGGGTAATCTGGCGATGGTATGGCTGATTCGCGGCTTGGCATACCATGCGCGGCTTATGGGCGATTTAATCGGGGAACGAAAATCATCAATCCCAACGCGGCCACGATTGCGAACAACGCGCTCGATGGCTCCGGCACTCTCAAGGTCGCCACGACGCCAGCATGATCGGCGGGCCATAGGCCAGACGGCGTGCGATCGTCGAGAGCTTCGCCCACGATGTCTGCCTCCAAGGCCAGAGGTCCGTTCCGATAGAGGATCAGGTCGATCCTTTGCGACAGCTCGGAAGGATTATTCAAGAGATTCGCATCTTGGCAGCAAGTGTATCCGGGGTCACCGGGGTGAATCACGCTCCAAGCGTCCGTGAATCCGGCGCCGATCAGGCTGGCGTAGGTTGAGGAGCCGCTGCCGTCCGCCGGGGAGTTGAAGTCGCCGACGAGAATCGTGGGTAAACTCGAATTAGTTGGGCCGGCCAGCAATTCAGCCGCTTGAAGCACTTGCGCCGCTGACACCGGGTCAAGATGCGTGTTGAAGAATCGGAAGTCTGCGCCGCCTGCTTCGACGTCCACAGACGTCCAACCCCGCAAGAAATTAACTCCCAACGCCGAGCCGAACACCGCGAAGTTGCCGGATTGCGGATTGGAGACTTGGAATTCGGATAGGGGAAGATCGGTACGGGCGAGGATCACGTCGTGGTCCGTCACCCGAATGTCTTGCAGAATCGGACCATTTGCATCAAACCCGATGAGTCGCGGAAACTCGGCATCTACGTTTTGAACTGTTGCCACGGCCGCATAGTTCAAGCCCCGCGCACTGAGTGCATTGAGCATGGTCGGCAAAAAGTCGATCTCCACGGTCGTCGCATGAGGCGCACCCGGACCATCAAACGGTGCGGAGCGAAACAGCGACACTTCCTGTAAACCAATCAGGGCGGGCCGCTTCTGGTGGACCTCGAGAGCGATCGCGTCTGCTCTGGCCGCGATATCGCTGGCCAATACTTGCGCATACGCCGTGGTGGTGAGCGTCACGACGTTTCCCGGATTCGCGCTCACATCGGCAACATACTGCCCAACGTCAAAGCCCACATACATATTTTGCGTCATGACGGTGACCGCCGCGTCAGTCGGCGTGGCGAGCATCCAGCCGATCAACGCGGGGAGTAACAATCGAGAAGCAACGGAATCGAAACGTGACTCGGAAATCATGGTGCACTTTCATCTAACATGGGGCGAACCTTCTCACGGGGGGTGCCAGGCCGTGCAGTATAGTGCAACTGCCAGTCAATTAGTCAAAAAAAGCCAAAAGATGGTAAACTGCGGCGCAGTGGCATTTGTCGCTGGCCGGGCTCCGCCCCCGCTTCCAATTTCAATGCCTCGGCAACCTTCTTCACCGACCCGGTCGAGTCCAAGAGCGGTCGCCCCGTCTTCATCCGCACGGGCACGCTCCGCGACACGTGGCCAAAGGAATCGGCGAAAGCCTCATAGAAACAGGCGACTCGCCTGTATTGCAGCGGCAGGCGAGCCGCCCGCTTCTACGGAAAACGCCTACCAATACACATACCGTTGAAACAGATCGCGTTCGCGCGGCGGGAGCGTTTCGACGTCGGGGACGAGGTAGCGGTTGTCGTCGAGGTCGATGAGCACCTTGCCGCGTTCGCCGAAGTCTTGCACCTGGTTTTGGCTCCAGCGCATGGTGAACCGGCGTGGGCCGTGGTTTGTGCGCGTCGCGAGCGTCAGATGGCCGAGCTCGAGGCGGATCTCGTCGACCCCCGTGATCGTTTGCAGCCAGTAGCGGCGATTCAACGCGCCGCGCACGAGCGACGCCGCTTCGGCGGGCCACTCGTCGAGCCGGCGGAGGATGCCGATTTCCTGGTCGCCGCCGTCGCGGGTCCAGACCCGCAGGCTGATGTAATCACCGGGGTCGGTGGCCGGGAACAGGTTCACGGCAAAGACGCCGCGGTGGATATCGCCGCCCGGTAACTCAACTTCCATGCCACCCCGACGGGCAACGCGTATGGTAGCTTCCAGGGGTGTTAGCCAGGATGGTGAATGCCGGAATGCCGAATGACGAATGACGAATGACGAACCACCATTTCCATAGTCTACGATTTGACATTCGTCATTCGACATTCGACATTCGTCATTGACTTGGGTATTTCCCTGCAGGCGCGCTAGCTTGGCGTACTGGCCCCCTTGTGCGGCAAGCTCCGCGGGGGTGCCTTGCTCGATCAGTCGGCCGCGGTCGAAGACCAGAATCCTGTCGGCGTCGTGGAGCGTTGAGAGCCGGTGAGCGATGGCGATGGTGGTGCGGCCGCGAGTGAGAGCGCGCAGCGCTTCCTGGATCGCCTGTTCGCTTTCGGAATCGACATTGCTTGTTGCTTCGTCGAGCACCAGGATCGGCGGATCGTAGAGGATCGCGCGGGCGATCGAGAGTCGCTGTCGTTCGCCGCCGGACAGCCCGGCGCCGCGCTCGCCCAACCACGTGTCGTATCCCAACGGCGAGTTGAGAACGAAATCGTGCGCCTGAGCCGCCTTGGCCGCCGCGACCGCTTGCTCGGGCGTGCTGGTCGGCAGGCCGTACACGAGATTCTGCCAAATCGTGCCGCGAAACAGAAACGGCTCCTGCAGCACGACTCCGATGTGCCGCCGCAACTGGTGGGATGCGAGCTGCCGCACGTCCACGCCGTCGACCAGCACGCGGCCTTCGTTCACGTCGTAAAAGCGGCACAGTAGATTAACGAGCGTTGTCTTCCCGCTGCCGCTGCGGCCCACGATGCCGATGGTTTCGCCCGGCCGAATTTCAAAATCGACGTCCCGCAGCACGGGCTGATGCCGCTCATAACCGAACGTCACGCGTTCGAAGCGGATGCCCCGCCCGGTAGGGCCGGCTGTGCCGGCAGTAACAGAACCGTTTGCCGCCGGCATAGCCGGCCCTACAAGAAGCGGCGGCAGATCGACCGGGTTGGCCGGGTCGGTCGTCTCCACCGGCGTATCGAGCAGCTCGAACACGCGCTGGCAACCCGTGAGAAAGTTTGTCAGCCACGTGGTGAATTGCGACAGCGTGGCCAGCGGCGTGTAAAACATCGCGAGGTACGCCAGAAAGGCCATCAGCGAGCCGAGCGACATGCTGCCGGCCAGCACATCGCGCCCGCCGACATACCAGACGATCAACCCGCCGAGGCTGAAGATCAGCTGCATGGTGGCCGAGAAGGCGGCGGTGGAGTAATCGACCCGCATGCGGCAGTTGCGCAAGTAATCACTGATGCGGTTGAAACGGGCGTACTCGCGATCTTCCTGCGCGAACGCCTTGACCACGCGAATGCCGGACATCATGCCGGTCAGCATGCCGGCCTGCTTGCTGCTGGAGTCCCAATAGCGATAGTGCCTCGGGTGCACGCGCTTCCAAAAGAACCAGCTTCCGAAAATCACGAGCGGGGCCGGAATCAACGTGTAGACGGCCAGCTTCGGGTTGAGCGTGAAGAGCATGATGCCGACGGCCGTAACCTGCACGATTTGCAGCAGAAAACCGCCGGTGATTTGCTGGAGCAGGCTTTGGATGACCTCGCTGTCGTACGCCACGCGGCTGGTGAGCGAGCCAACCTGGTGACGATCGTAGTAATTCAGGCCGAGTGAATGGAGCTTGGCGACCAGCCGCGCACGCAGATCAAACGTCAGGGCGACGCCGACGCGCGTTGCCAATCGGCCTTTTGCGAAGTTGACGGCGCTTAACACCAGGCGCGCGCCGGCCAGAGCCATAACCACCGCCAACAGCGCGGAAAACAGCGCCGCGGCATCGGCCGCCCGCGCGCCCCCATCGAGAATGTGGTCCACCAGGTATTGCTGCAGCTTCGGCGGCACCAGCTCGGCGGCGACCGCCACGAGCATCAGCCCGCACATCGCCAGTGCCGTCAGTCGATACGGCCACAGCATTTGAAACAGGCGGGCAAAGATCGCTTTGCGCGGAATGCAGCGTGGGCAAGATTCATTCGCCACCGGCAGCCGCTGGCCGCATTGCTTGCAGTGCGTGACCGAGGGATCCTCGTCGTTATCCAGGCGCAGCTCGACCCCGGTGCGGAGGTCTTCCAGGTAGCGCGCGAGGCGACTGAAGCGGTCGGCCTCGGTGTTGGGGAAGCGCGCGAGATCGACCCAATAGTCGTCGATGTACGCCTGCAAGAAACCGGAGCCGACAGCGCCATGCGTCCGAAACTCGCGCACTTCGGCCACGGGCAGATGCGCTTCGACGGTGGGCGTTTCAGTTGTGGCCGGTCTCCCGACCGTGCCACTGAGTGCGGGGTCGGGAGACCCGCGCACAACAGCGACGTTTTCCCGCGTCGCGACAATCCAATGGCGTTCCGGCCGGCCCGACAGCGACAACTCACTGCTTGCGGATAAAAGTACCGGGACCCCGTTTAAGCCGCGGCGGTCCAGCTCCTGGTACACCGCCAACGGCAATTCTTCATTGAACATAGCAATCGTGGATGCGACTCGAAGTTTGGCGCAGCTAGCAACGCGATGCGATCTACATCGCGCGGCGAAATCCATAGCAAACACCGTGAATTGCCGCCAGGGCAATGCAGCCTGCACCCCGCGGTGGGCCACGGCTTCGCGACTGCAGTACAATGAATCGAATGTTCCGCTGCTGTGCTGTCATCGTCTTCGCCGGTATGGCGGCGGGGTGCGTCTCCGACGCTCGAGCCGAGCCGCAGCCAGGGGGTCGGCTCGTCCGCGACAAGTACGGCGCGATCATCCGCGGCGACGTGAAGACAAAACAACTTGCCTTTGTGTTCACCGGCGGCGACTTCGGGGAAGGCACGGCGGGTATTCTCGACGCGCTGAAAGAACGCAACGTGAAAGCCGCCTTCTTCGTTACCGGCAGCTTCCTTCGCCGGCCGACCTTGAGGCCGCTGCTGCAGCGGGCGATCGCCGAGGGACATTACGTGGGCCCGCATTCCGATTCGCACCCGCTGTACTGCTCGTGGGAAGACCGCGAGAAGACGCTGGTCACGCAGGCGTTCTTCAATGCCGATTTGCGGAAGAACATCGCCGACCTGCGGGAATTGGGCGCGCTACGCGGCAACGGGCGGCCGCTCTTTGTCCCGCCGTATGAGTGGTACAACGCTGATCAGGTCCAGTGGTCAGATGCGCTGGGCGTTACGCTCATCAACTTCACACCCGGCAGCGGCTCGAACCGCGACTATGCACGGGAGGGCGACCCGCGATTTGTGCCTTCGCGCGCGATCTACCGCGATATTCTGGCCTACGAAGAAAAAGATCCGCATGGGCTCAACGGATTCCTACTGCTGCTGCACCTTGGCGCGGGTCGCAAAGACCCGTTCCACCCGCGGCTCGGCCCCCTGTGCGATGAGCTGACTCGACGCGGCTACGAGTTTGAACGCGTCGACCAGTGTGTGCCACTGCTCGCGGCGAAACAAAGGGCCACTCGAACCAAGCTTGGCACTGCTTGCCTCGCCCGGCCCGGGGAATCTTAACAGCGAGCAGTGCTACATGGCCGACGTCGCAACTCGGTGTGCCGCAAGTAGTGGCACACCAACCTGAAAAATGCACTAAGGGCCATGTTCGACGGGCGCGCTTTGCTCGGGCGCCGGCTTGCTCAGCGGTTCGCTCGCCGGCTGGCTGGGTGGCGCGCTGACTGGCTGGCTCGGTGGCTCGCTCGGCTTTGTGCTCGGCGGCGCGGTGCCGGGCGTGCGGTCAACCACCGCCGTCAACAGAAAGACCTCCGCGCAGTTGTTTTCATCCTGCCAAGCCGACTCGAGCCGCGTGGTGAGAGGTTCAAACGCCGCCGACTGGCTCAAACGGATCCGCTCCGGCTCGATGCCGTTTTCTTGCAGGAATCGCATGGTTGCCATGCTGCGCTCGTAACATAGCTGCCAGTGGTCGCGAAACGGACTGTCTTTAGGCAGCGGGCGTCGCGTCGAGTGGGCGCGAATTTCGATCTTGTTTTGCTTGCCGACCAGCGCGGGCAGCAAGTCGGTAAGCCGTTGCTGCGCGTTGGCGAGCAATTCGGCAGAGGCTTCCTCGAAGTTCACGACCAGCGCGGGCAGATTGCGGTCGGCGTTATTCATGAGATGCACCTTCTGCTTCTGCTGCCACACCGATGCGGCCCCGGGATCTCGCTCCGTGGCGTTTTCCATATTTGCCTGGGGAAATCGATCGGGCAGGACGCCGGTTGGCGTGTCGGAAAAAGGAGCATCGCCCTTGATGCCCGTCGTAGCATTCACGCTTACGGTTCGATCCTCCGACGCGGTTCCCCAGGGGTCTTGAAAGTAGCCGCCGATCGCCTTCTTGACGTCGTCGCTTTGCGAAGTGATCCACATCACGAGAAAGAAGGCCATCATCGCGGTCACGAAGTCCGCGTAGGCCACCTTCCAAGCACCGCCGCCGCCTGCCATGTGTCTACTCCAAAGCTATTAGCTGTTAGCTTTTAGCCATTAGCCAAACCGCATTGCCGTCTTCCGGCTAATAGCTAACGGCTAACAGCTAATCGTTTCTTACGCTGCTTCGGCTTCCTTGAACCAGTTATCGAGCTCGTCGCGTTCGGGGCGGAATTCGCGGGTCACGCCGCGGCGGGCCATTTCGATCGCCACCTTGGGCGGCAAGTTGTTCGCAAAGCCGACGATGATCGACGCCATCGTGCGGAAGAAGGCCCCTTCTCCGTGCGCCATAAATTCCATCCGCGTCGCCAGCGGCGCGGCGAAACCGTACGACAGCAAAATCCCCAAAAACGTGCCCACCAACGCCGCGCCTACCTTGTGGCCGATTTCCTCCGGCGGGCCGTCGATGTGCCCCATCGTGATCACGATGCCCAGCACGGCTGCCACGATGCCGAAGCCCGGCAGCGCGTCGGCGACTTTCATCAATGCGTGCATCGGCGCTTCATGTTCCTCGTGCATAACTTTCAACTCGGATTCCAACAGGTCGGCCATCTGCTCGGGCTTCACCGTGGCGTCGATGAGCGGACCCATGCCGCCGCAAATGAAGTGCAGCAGGTGATGGTTGTTTGCGATCCGTGGATACTTGCTGAAGATGTTGCTTTCTTCAGGCTTGGAAACGTGCGGCTCGAGCGCCAGCATGCCGTCGCGTCGCGCCAGCCGCAGCAAATCGTACAGGCACTTGAACGCATCCTCGTAGGCGGGCTTGTTGTATGGCGAGCCTTTGAGCGACGCCAGGATGCCTTTCACGAGGTCGATGAGCACTTTCTTCGGCGAGCTGACGATGAGCGCGCCCAGCGCGGCGCCGCCGATTGTCACGAACTCGGAGAGGTGGATCAGCGCGCCGATATGGCCGCCTGCCATTGAAAAGCCGCCCAGCACGCCCGCCATCACGACTATACAGCCAATAATGACAATCATCGCAGACCCAAGCCAAAGATCGCCCACTCACGAAATTGGCCGCGCCGCGACCTTCCGCGGTGACCCAGGTGGCGGCTGGATACCCCACCCGCGCCTGAGCAAACATAGCATCGAGAATTCCGCCGAGGGCTTCCAAATTGGCCGTAGCGGAATTCGCAAGAATTCCGAGTTTTCCCGAATCTGGTCTGAACCCTTGCGACTACCGCTACCGTTTTGCGCCACGATCGGATCGCCGCAGCCGGCACAATCGGCCCATCTCGCAGGCGCAATCGTTGTCACCCCAACGACCCGAGATTGCTTGGCCACACCTTTTTAATCCCCCCGTCTTGAACATTGCCCGACCTCGCGGGCATGGACCAAGAAAGATTCTCGTTGGCCGCCGTACGGCTTGCAAAATAGCGGGCAAAGGTCACACTGAACGCGCCGATCGACAAGGCGATGCCAATACGTTCTCGGCACCATGTAGCCGGCCGAGTCATTCCATAATTTCTATGTATTCCGGGACCAGTGCCAGGCGCGGGATGTGCCAACCGCTCGCATGGTTGGTCATCGTCTTTCTCGCGGTGATCAGCGTTTGTGGCTGCGGAGGCGATCGCCCGCCTTCGCAATCGGCTGAACTTTCTCGCGGCGAGCGGGCCTCGCGCCCGACAGAAAAACAGGCCACAGGAGACAGAGCCATGTCATTCAAACTGACGTCGAGTGCTTTCAAACCGGGCGGTGCAATTCCCCGAAAGTACACGGGCGAAGGAGAAGATGTGTCACCGCCACTCGCCTGGGACGGGGCGCCGGTGGGCACCAAGGAGTTTGCCTTGATCTGTGACGACCCCGATGCGCCGACGCCCAAGCCATGGGTGCATTGGGTGATTTACGCCATGGCCCCCGAGATGCGCGCGTTGCCGGAAGCTGTTCCGAACGAGCCGCAGCTTACCAAGCCCATCGCTGCGAGGCAGGGAAAGAACTCGTGGGATTCGGGCAAAACTATTGGTTACCGCGGACCTATGCCGCCACCTGGCCACGGCACGCATCACTACCATTTCAAGCTCTACGCGCTCGATCGGCCGGTAGGTCTGGCGCCCGCGGCCACCAAAGAGCAGCTACTCGCCACGATGAAAGGCCACGTGCTTGGCGAAGCCGAATTGATCGGCACGTACGAGCGAAAGAAATAAACTGCGGGCCGAGCGAGCAGAAGAGGTTAGCCGCGACGCCGACCCGCAGAGCCGGGTGCCCGCGGAGCGCGCATCCGCGACGGGACCGACCGATTTGACCGCGCACGCAATCCGCCCTAAGCTGATGCGCGTGCATTCGCCAGACTTTTTACCCTATACTGCACTGCAATCTTAAGCAGAAAGCTTGACCTGCAACGGGACATGAACATGAACACACGCACATTCTGCCGAGGCCCATTCTCTCGCTGCATTTCTGTCGCGCTTGCCCTGGCGATCGCGTTCGGGCCAACGATGAATTCGTGGGCCCAAACCTATGGGGCCCAGCAGGCAGTGCGGCAGCGCGTGCAAGGGCTCGATGGCCGAGAAGAAGCATTGCGGGAGGTTCCGGACGAGGCGCCGCCGGCGGCGGAGCACGAGTCGACTGTGCCCCGCGATCCAGCCGCCGCCAGGATCGACACGAGATTCGTGACGGGGGGCGCCGTTGCGGTCATTGTCGTGAGGCCCGCTCAAATCATGTCCACACCCCTGGCGGAGCTGTTGCCGACGGAGGTCGCCACGGCTGCGGGGTTGAAATACGCCGGCATCGACCCGGCGGGCGTCGATGAATTGGTCGGGTTTTTCGATATGTCGAATCCGTCAGCCCCGCCGGCGTACGGGCTGACAGTGAAGTTCAACCAGCCGTTCCGAGGCGCATCGATTCCGCCCGAGCGGCGCGCGCATGCGCAGCTTGCCGAGCTGGCCGGGAAGAAGTATCTGCAAAGTGCGCATCCGATGCTGCCCAGCTTCTTTGGCCCCAACAATAGGACGCTCATGGTCGGGCCCGACGCCACGCTGCGGCAGTTGATTGAATCCAACGGCCAATCCAAAACGGGCCCGATGATCGATCGCCTGCGCGAGGTGCCGGCCGGCAACGATCTCTATATGGCCTTCGATGTGGCGAGCCTGCGGCCGTTTATTCAAATGGGATTGGCCCAAGCTGCCTCCCAGGTTCCGCCAGAGGCGCAGCAATTCCTCAAAGTGCCGGAGTTAGTTTCCGCCGTCGAGCTGACCGTGAACCTTTCGGCCGCTGGCCCCACCTCGCTGGTGGTCCATGCCAACGATGAAACCGCCGCAGGGGAACTCGAGTCGCTGATCGCGAATTCCATGAATCAGTACCAGGAAAAAATGAGGACGTCATTCGCCGAACAGGCCGCCAGCGCAGATCCCGTTCAGCAGGCCATGTCGCGATATATGGAGCGTCTGTCAAGCCGCTGGAACGAGCAGATGCGACCGCAACGCAACGGGCCGAGCCTGACGTTTTTTCACCCGGAGGCCCAAGACCCATCGAAAAAACAGCTGATGGGCATAGCTGCCATGGGGATGATGGCTGGCCTGCTCACGCCGGCGATTCAAGCGGCTCGCAAGGCCGCGCAGCAACAGCCACCGCAATCTAGCGAACCCACCGAGCCGCCGACGGAGGCCGAACCCGGACTGTGAATCTGGTGTGCCACTGCTCGCGGCTATCGTGCTTGGCCAGCCAGCGAAAAAGGCACTGCTTGCCGGATAACGACATTCAACGCATGGGAGCGAGCAGTGCCTTGCGTGGGTTCAAGCGCAAATCGGCACGCCGCAAGCAGTGGCACGCGGTCACGAAGCCAATCGCCAGGAGGAGCACACTTGCCGGTTCCGGCACTGCCGCAGAAAAGCGACCTTCGCCTGAGCCTGCTGCCGTTGTGCCGAAGTTGGTTTGCCACACGTTGTAATCGCCATCGCCGATTGTGCCGTCGCCATCGCCGTCCCCGCCAGTGTATTGCGGCACACTCTGGCCATAGCTTTTGCGCCACACACCGTAATCCGCCGCATCGACCACATTGTCACGATTAAAATCGCCAGCGAGTATCGCCTGGGCCATCAATGACAGCGTAAGTTGCTGAGTCTGCTCGCCCGGCAAATCTTCATCGGACAGGTTCAGCGTATAAGTCGCGGCAAACTGGCCGACGGTGTCTGGGAAGAACAACGAGTCGAACGCGACGAAATCGCCCTGCTCGAGACCCGAGAATGGCGCAAGGTCGACTTGAAAGGCACCCGTCTCCCCTACGCCCGTAACTCCGTCGAGATCCAAATTAGCCGCGAATTCCGGAGCGCCAAAGGCCGCTAGATTCGTGAGCGACGAAGCCCAACTTTGCGTGTCGCTACCAATCGGCAGGATGCCGAAATCGATTACCCGTTCCCGTTGTTCAATGTTGAATGAAAACGAGGCCAGCGGATGATCGAGGACGGCGAGGCTCACGTTGAACGTGTCATTGGCATCGTTGGCGCCGCGGCCCGTGCCGCCCCCGGTCGTGATGTCGAGATTGTCAATCGTCACGGTGCCGGTCCGCAGGCCGGCCGATGTGGTCGTCGTATCGAGCCCCACGCTGATCGCCGCGCTATCGGTCTGATTCGTGCGAAAGGCATTGAACCGGCCCGCAATCGAACTGGTCGCCGCACCCGACGTCGTCACTTCGTAATAAGTTCCATCGTTACCGGTCTTGTTGAGTGTGAACGACTGTGCGGCCGGCACGGCGCCGCCGACGAACACCCGGCCCAAATCGACATTTCGCGTCGAGCCGCCGTTGGCATTTGGCGTCGTCCCGCCAATGGTAATCCGGCTGTCGTTGCTTTGATCCACAAACACCGACCATACGAACTCCGGCCGATCGATGAATGGATTTCGATTATGCTGGTAGTCGTCGTAAATGATCTGGTTGCGGCGGCGTTCGAAGTCGTCCGGCGGCGCGGCAAAGTGCCACTCGATCATGCGATTCAAATCGCCGAGCATCGTGCCAGAATCGGCCGGGTTTCCGGCTGAGAGCTCAAGATTTGTGGTGGCACTATCTCCGCCGTCATAGCGGACCGCCATGTAGAACTCCGAGCGCGCGATCATTCCGGCGTCGGCATTGCCTGGGTACCACATGCCGGGCGCGCTATCGCTCACGATGCCGAACGATTGCGCACCGTAGGCGCCGCCGAAATTCCGGTTGCCGCGGCTGCCGTTAACCGTCGGCGTCGACGGGCGCATGGCGTGCAAATCGGTATTGTCAGCTCCAGATTCAAAAATACCGCGACTGCGCGGCCACGTATGCTCGCGGTCCCAAGTTGCGCCAAAGTCCCAGCCAGTTGGCGGCCCTGCCAGACCAGACACATCCAGCGAAACACGATCATAAACCAACAGAATATGACCGGGATTATTTGGATCCGCGTCGGTTACCTGCAGAGCCGAGCGAGTGTCGGTAGAACTGTCGGAGTTGTATGGCAGGACCGTATGACTGTCGATCACGTCGTGAAGTTGCTGCTTGAGCGTCGCGCCGCTGCCGGTGGCGGCGCTGTAGTATCCGGCCGGCGGATCGTACGCATCTGCGACGGCCAGGCGGCACAGCATCAGCAGGCAGCAAAACAAGGCCGCCGCAATTCGTCGTTGCCCGATCAATGTCCCGCCTCTCGACTAGCCCCAAACCCTCAGCATAATCGCCCGCCCCCCAATTGCCGAGCATTTTGAGTGTAGACATCTCGCTCCGCGAGATGAAATCCTCGCGCGGAGCGAGAGGACTACACTTTCAGCAATTGGGAACTATACGGTCCGGCGGCCTAAAGTCCATGCGCCTCGCGACACCTTGCGGGTGCCTCCCCGCATGCCCATAATCGCCGCAATCACATCACCCTTGCTCCCTGCTCCGTGCTCCTTGCTCTCTACTGCCATGCCCTTGCTCGTCGTCGGCTCCGTCGCGATTGATAATGTCGAAACCCCGCAGGCCCGCCGGAACAGCCTGCTGGGGGGTTCCGCCACGCACTTCTCGTATGCCGCCAGCTTCTTTACCGAAGTGCAACTCGTCGGCGTCGTGGGCGAAGACTGGCCGCCGGAGCACACACAGCTGTTCCAGCGCCGCGGCATCGATACGTCCGGCCTCTGCGTTGTCGGCGGCGGAAAGACCTTTCGCTGGACCGGCCGCTATGAGCCGAATATGAATGACCGCGAAACGCTCGACATCCAACTCAATGTCTTCGGCGAGTTCAACCCGGTGCTCTCCGAAGAGTACCGCCGTGCGGAGTACGTATTCCTGGCCAACGGCGTGCCGGCCCTTCAGCTCAAGGTGCTCGACCAGGTGCCCGGCTGCCGGCTCGCCGTGGCCGACACCATGGAGCTCTGGATCCAAACGACGCACGCCGACCTGATGGAGCTCTTTCGCCGCATCGACGGCCTGGTGATCAACGACAGCGAGGCCAAGATGCTGGCCGATACCGAAAACCTCGTCCTGGCCGGACATCGTGTGCGCGAAATGGGCCCGAAGTTTGTCGTCATCAAAAAGGGCGAGCATGGCGCAATGTTCTTCAGCGAGCACGAAACGTACGTCATGCCGGCCTTTCCCACTGAAAAGGTGGTCGATCCCACCGGCGCCGGCGACAGCTTTGCCGGCGGCATGATGGGTTACCTCGCTCAGCACGACAACTTCGAGCCCGAGACGCTTAAAACCGCCATGGCCTACGGCATCCTGGTGGCCAGCTTCAACGTTGAAGGCTTCGGCTTGGAACGCATGCAGCAAATCAGCCGCGACGATATTGAAGATCGCATGACCGAGTATCGAAAAATGCTCAGCTTCTAGCTCGGGTGGTGTTTTCATGCCCATTCGCACCTTCATCGCAGTAAATGCGTCGCCCGAAATCCGGCAAGCTGCGGGGAGGCTCGCCGACCGCTTGCGTTCCGCAGCCGGCGATGTGAAGTGGGTTGGGCCGGAAAACCTACATTGGACGCTACAATTCTTGGGCGACGTCGACGAGCTGGAAATCCCGGCCGTGTGCAGCGCGGTATCAACCGCCGTTGCGCCAATCGAATCCTTCGACCTCGAAGCGCGTGGGGCAGGGGCCTTTCCCGCGCCTGACCGGCCGCGAACGCTCTGGCTCGGCGCCGGCGCCGGCGCGCAGGCCATGGTTGCATTGCACGCGGCTATCCAGAAGAAGCTCGACCGTCTCGGCTACCGCGGTGAGCGACGCCGCTTCGTGCCGCACATCACGCTCGGCCGCGCTGGCCGAAAAGCACCGCCGCGTCCGCTCGTTCGCGAGCTGGCCGCCCTCGCCGAATTCGACGCCGGCTCGATGCTCGTCGACGGAGTGACCGTCTATGCCAGCCAGCTTGGCCCGACCGGGCCCAGTTATGAGGTCCTCGCCCGCGCCCCGCTTGGATGAGGTATTTTTCGAGTGATCTAGCGAGCCAGAAGCAGTCGGACCGATGGGGCCGGCCGTCGGGCACTGCGTCGGGCGATGGGCTTTTTCAGCTCAAAACGCGTTGGGGCCGAAAAAACTGGAAATAAAACCGACCGGCCGCGGATATACGGTACGGAATACGATGAAGATCGGTACGACGAAAGTCGCAAAAGCGTCGGTTCTTTTACCGAGCCGTGGCGGCGCATTGCTGATTGCCGCGGCGGCGCTCGGACTCAGCGCACCTGCCCAGGCCCAGCTCGGCCTTGGCTGGCTTCCGACCACTTACACCAAGCGCATCCACCTCGACGACGAAGCCGGACTGCAGACATTTACCTGGTCGCCGTCGAGATCAGTCTGCAGCCCAACGAGCTGCGCCGATTACAGCTACGACAGCGCCACGGACACCGAAACGTTCCGGATATTCGACAGTCGCAGCAACCGCTCCGAGATCCGCCTCGTAAACGAGTATTCCACCGGCATTCGTCAGTTCGAAGGCTACGTGACGTTCTACGATCCTCTCGAGGACGAATCGCTGTTCCAGATATTCGGCAGTACGAGCGGCGCTACGCTTTGCATGATGCGCGGCTACTCGTCCAACGGCGGCAAGCTGCGTGTCGTCGGCGGCATCGGCGACATCCAGTACAACACCTACGGCATCGAGCGCCGGATCAATGTCATTCACGATCAGAACAACTATGTGCAGTTCTATGTCGATGGCGTCCTGAAGGGACAGTTCAGCGAGAACGAGCAAGTCGACAACTATTGGAAGTACGGCGTGTACGGCACGACCAACGGCAATGTCCCCGCGATCGCGAAGTGGCGCGCCGTCCGTACGTTCCGCGACGGACTGCCACCCGGCGTCAGCAATACGCCGCCCGGCGCCTACGAGGCGGAAAACGCCTACTTCAACGGACCAGTGATCGCCAGCAATCAAACCGGGTATACCGGCACGGGATTCCTCGACTATGTGAACGACAGCGGCGATTTCGTCTCTTGGACTGTGGACGCGGATGCACCCGCCCTCTACGATCTGAAATTCCGCTACGCGCTCCAAAGCGGCGACCGGCCACTCGAAATTCAGCTCAACGGAGAAGTCGTCAATCCGTCACTGAGTTTTCCCGCCACCGGCGCCTGGAACACGTGGGCCTATGCCACGCTGCCACGACAGCTGTTGAAGGCCGGGACCAACACGATTCGCGCGACTGCCGCTGGCTCGAGCGGCCCGAACGTTGACTATTTGCAGCTCTCCCTGTTAGCGACCGGCCACGCCCTCTTTGGCGATTTCAACCAAAACAACATCGTCGACGTGGGCGACTACGTCGTGTGGCGCAATTCAATCGGGCTCGTCGGTACAAACCTGCCCGCCGACGGCACTGGCCGGGACGGCTTGCCCGATGGCAACGTAGACCAGTTGGACTACAACCTCTGGCGAGCGAACTTCGGCAAGTCTCTCACCAGCGGCATCCGGGGCTCCGGCGCTGGGGCCGCCGTGCCGGAACCGTCGTCGCAATTCATCCTGGCGGTTGGCATGATGTACGTGAGCATGCTTCTCGGAAGAAAACGAAATTAGTCCGCGCACCACTCTGGTTCGAATCCCGCATGCCTGCGCCTTCGCGGCCGCTAAGCCGCCGTCCGTTAGGCGTCGAGCTATCAACGAAGTAGTGCGGCCTGGCGATTGATCCGCTACACTGTGCTGACCAAAACCAGCCAACTCGCGGTCCATCCGTCAGAATAACCGTGGAAAAGCACTGCTCCTTGCCGACGCGCCTCTCCCTGGTTCTACCACTGTTGGCCGCCGTAGAGCTCGCCCGCGCCGCGGACCAGCCGCAGTGGGGTGAGCATTATTCCCGCAACCTCGTATCCGATGAGCGGGGTCTTCCCGAGTCGTTCGATCCCGACATCGGCGAGAACGTTCGCTGGGTGTTCGAGCTCGGCTCGCAGTGCTACGCAACGCCGATCGTGGCGGAGGGCAGGGTGCTGGTGGGCACCAACAACGACCCACCGCGCGATCCTGATAATCGCGGCGACCGCGGCGTCCTGTTATGCCTGAACGAGGCCGACGGCAAACTTTTGTGGCATCTCGCGGCGCCGAAGCGCGAGCAGTACCACGACTGGCCGCGCGTCGGCATGGTCTCGCCGCCGACGGTCGTACAGGGCCGCGTCTATCTCACCAGCAACCGGGGCGAAGTGCTCTGCCTCGACCTGGACGGCCAGGCCGACGGAAACGACGGGCCGTTCAGCGACGAAGCCCAATACATGGTCCCCGACGACCAGTCGCCGCTCAAAATTGCAGCGAATCACGCCGACATCATCTGGAAGTTCGACATGTTCGCCGAGCTCGGCGTGCGGACCCATGATGAAATGCACAGCTCGCCGCTGATCCACGGCGATGTGCTGTACGTCGGCACATCGAACGGCGTTGACGAAACCCACCGCCACGTTCCCGCGCCGGATGCGCCCAGTCTCATCGCGCTCGACAAGCACTCAGGCCGTTTGCTCGCCAGAGACCGCGAGCCGATCGGCGAGCACATCACCCATAGCACGTGGTCCTCGCCATCGCTCGGCACCGTGGGAGGACGCGATCTCGTCTTCTTCGGGGCTGGCAACGCAATCTGCTACGCCTTCGAAGCGCTCGCGATTAATCTCCGTCCCACTCGTGGGGAGGGCAGGGGAGGGGTGAATGTGGCGACGCTCAAAAAAGTCTGGCAATATGATTGCGACCCCGGCAGCCCACGCGGCAAGCTCGAGGTTTTTCAGGGAAACCGCCGCACGGGCCCCAGCACGATCACCGGCATGCCCGTCTTCGACCAGGGCCGCGTTTACGTCACCGCCAGCGGCGACCTTTGGCACGGCAAGCTCGAGTGCTGGCTGCACGCGATCAATGCCGGCGGCAGCGGCGACATTACGCAAACCGGCCGCATATGGGCGGCCCCGCTGAGTCGCCACTGTATGTCCACGCCGTCCATCCACGACGGCTTGGCCTACATCGCGGATTGCGGCCGGCAGGTGTCGTGCATCGACACCCAAACGGGGGAACCTGTCTGGGTCCACCGCGCGGGCGGCGACATATGGGGCTCCACCCTCGTCGCCGACGGCAAGGTATACGTCGGTTCGATTCGCGGCGACTTCTGGATCCTGGCCGCCGGCCGCGAATACAAAGTCCTCTCCCGCGTTGACCTCGGCGATCCCATCCACGCCACGCCCACCGCCGCCAACGGCGCTCTCTACGTCGCCACGATGCGACGCTTGTTCGCGTTCGCGGAACCTGCGTCGGCGGACCGGCAGTGATCCCGCGGGTTTCCTTTCTGCTCGCCTGCTGCGCTCCTGGGCTATCCCCAATCCCTAGCGTTTTCACCTGTAGTCAACCACAAATTACTGCACGAACGGTTTTTCCTCTTGTATGTGCTAGGGGGCACCGATATAGTACACAAGTGTTCACTATATGACTTGCACTCTCGTCCCTTGAAGGGCGGAGCTAGTTGGAGGCCGGCGGCCGTGGTCTTTCCGATCACAAAACCGGCCTTGCCTGGCCCCGCCCAAAGGGAGCGGGGGAAAAGCCCGGCTACTTGCCGCCTGAGCATTTCTACTAGATAAAAGGATTTCAACTCATGGTCGCTACCGCTGTCACGAACAACCGCGCTGAAAATCAATCCGCCGCCAACAGCAACCGTATGGCCAAAGTCGAAAAAACAGCCCAAAAGCCGTCCAAACGCGGCGACACCCGGCCGACGAACGTGCTGGAGACCAGTCCAGAGCTCCGCAACACGGTCGCGGCCATCGAAAAGCAGTTCGGCGAAGGGGCCATCATGGCCTTGGGCTCCGAGACCGTCCACGTCATCGAAGGCATCTCGACCGGCAGCCTCTCGCTCGACATCGCACTGGGGGGCCAAGGAATTCCTCGCGGCCGGGTGGTTGAGATCTTCGGCCCCGAGTCGAGCGGCAAAACCACGCTCGCCCTGCACGTCATCGCCCAGGCCCAAAAGGACGGCGGAATCGCCGCCTTCATTGATGCCGAACACGCCCTCGACCCAAGCTGGGCCAAGAAGCTCGGCGTCGACCTGGAAATGCTCCTCGTCAGCCAGCCCAGCTACGGTGAAGAGGCCTTGCACATCACGGAGATGTTGATCAAATCGAACGCGGTCGACGTGATCGTCATCGATTCGGTCGCCGCATTGGTGCCGAAGAAGGAGCTCGACGGGGATATCGGCGACACGCACGTCGGCCTGCAAGCCCGGCTGATGAGCCAGTCGCTTCGCAAGCTTACGGCCGCCATCGCTAAGAGCCGCACCTCGGTGATTTTTATCAACCAGATTCGGGAGAAGATCGGCGTCATGTTCGGCAGCCCGGAAACGACGCCCGGCGGCCGGGCCTTGAAGTTCTATGCGTCCTGCCGCATCGACGTCCGCCGCATCGGCCAATTGAAGGAGGGCGAGGAAGTGGTCGGCCAGCGCGTGCGGGCCAAAGTCGTGAAGAACAAGGTCGCCCCGCCGTTCCGCTCCGCAGAATTCGATATGCTGCACTCCGACGGCATCAGCTACGAAGGCGATTTGCTCGATATGGGCATGGAGCAGAAGATCGTCGGCCGCACTGGCGCCTGGTTCCGCTACGGCGACTTGCAGCTTGGCCAGGGGAAAGAAAAGGCGCGACTTTTCCTCAAGGAGAACCCGCAGATTGCGCAGGAAATCAAGGAGAAGGTCCTGGCCGCCGGGGGCCACAAGGGCGTGCTCACCAAATCCTTCAGCAACGATGGCGATGCCGAGGCCGCCGACTAGGACCGCCAACCGCTTGCGGTTTCGCTGCGCACTGGCGAGCCGCCGGGCTTGTCCCGGCGGGATAAACCCGCCGGCTCGCAGGCTTGTGAAACCATTGATTGCGGTTGTCTTAAACTCTTCCATCCTCGCCGCCCTGCTGCCGGCGATTGCCTGCGCTCAATCAGCGGCCGCGCGCGATGCGGCGGCGAGCGTCGCGGCAATCGAGCGGACCCTCGTCGACGTGATCGCCCGCGTTGAGCCGTGCGTCGTTGCGGTTTGCAGAGGAATTGCGAACGACGCACAAATAGTCCTCGAAGTCGAGAGCCGCAACCAATTCGATGACCTCCGCCCGACCGTCGTCCCAGACACGCGCTGGTTAGTCACCGGCGCCGGTGTGATCATCGATCGGGCCGGCTTGGTGCTCACTGACTATCTCGCTGTGCGGGAGGGCGAGGAGCACACCGTCATCACGACCGATGGAAAACGTTATTCAGCGGCGATTCACGGCGCCGACCCGCGCAGCGGCCTGGCGGTGCTGAAGATCGACCCAACGGCGAGTTCGCCGCGGACTTCGGCGAGCTCAGTCGAGTCGCGAACGGGCGACCGCACAAACGCTACGCCCGGCAGCTTCCCCGCTATCCGCTTCGGCGATGCGAGCGCGCTCCGCAAGGGCCAGTTCGTCGTCGTCGTTGGCAATCCATTTGCAATCGTCAACGATGGCCAGGCCACGGCCAGTTGGGGCACGGTCACGAACCTGGCCCGCAAGGCGCCGGCCGGCACGAACCTCAACGACGCGCCTGGTCCCGCTAATGACTACCGCACTACGCTGCACCATTTGGGCACGCTGATCCAAACCGATGCCAGGCTCGGCTGGAGCGCCGGCGGCGGGGCACTCGTGAATTTTCGTGGCGAACTAGTCGGTTTGACGACCACCGTCGCGACGATCGCCGGCCATGAGCAGCCGGCCGGCTACGCAATCCCGCTCAACGCCGCCATGCGGAGGATCATCGACACGCTCAAGCAAGGGCGCGAAGTCGAATACGGCATGCTGGGCATCGGCTTCGGCCAGACATTCGTTGAAACAACGCCGGAACGAGGCGGGCCGCTGCGAGCGGCCCAAGTCTATCCCGGCGGTCCGGCCGCGAGGGCCGGTCTTCAGATTGGGGACATCATCACCCGCGTCGGCGATCGGTCGGTCGTTGATATCGACGCCGTGCAATTAGCGGTTGGCATGCTGCCGCCTGCGACGGAGACGACGGTCGAGTACCAGCGCGCCGGTCACACGACAACCGCCAAGGTGACCCTCGCCAAGCTGGCGGTCGCCGGTAAGAAGATCGCAACCGCGCGGCCCGAGGCGTGGCGCGGCATCCAGGTCGATTACGCGACCGCCCTCGATGCGGCGCAGCTCGCCCAAGCCATTGCCTCCGGCGCGTACGACGCCGCAGGCTGCGTGCTGGTCATCGAAGTCGACCGGCCCAGTCCCGCCTGGCGCGCTGGCGTGCGCGCGGGAATGTTTATCAGCCATGTTGGGGGCAAACGTGTTTCAACTCCGGACGAATTCCGCGCGGCGGTCCGCAACGTTGCCAGCGACAAGCTCGACATTCGCCTTACGCAGCCCGTCGCGCCGGCGAACGCTGACATAGACGCCAACAAATAATGCCATAAAGCCGGCGATGGCATCGCCGGTGTCGCGTTCTGGAATTCGCAATAGCCGGCCGCCACAGCGATAAGTTACAATGCGGCCGTGCTTTAGATCGTCCTTGTGCTCCATCGGATCAGGGTCAATCGCGGGGCGGCACAAAACCGCCACGCCGTTGGCCCCGTATTATTCCATTGAATGGCCCCGCCAGCACGAACCCCCGCGAGACCGCACGCGTGGATGGAATTTGGCGACGTATCGGCAAGTTCGGACTCACGGCGCTCGTTGCCGTCAGCATACTCTTTTCGAGCGCAGGCGCGTCGCCCCCACAGCGCCACCATGATTTAGCGCCGGAAGAGATTTTGGCTCAGGCTGCGTTGTCCTCGTCTGCCGAATGCGAGCGCTACCGCGCTCGCAATTGGTTGAGGCAGAAAATCATCTGCGACTCCGATCTGTCGCGATACGGTCTTCGCCTCGACGATAATTGGCGGGCTGCGCCGGCGGGTCAGCCGGTCATCATCCTGGTGCACGGATACAATTCTTGTCCGGCGCAAAACGTGGCATTGATGAAGCCGATCTGCCAGGCCCAGCTGCCGTGCGGCACATTCGCCTATCCGAACGATCACACGGTACAGGATTCGGCACAGCTTCTTTCGTGCGAGCTGCGTCGATTCGCGGCGCGCTATCCCGAGCGGCGGGTCGTTTTGGTGTGCCATTCCCTGGGTGGTCTCGTGGCCCGCGCTTGCGTTGAGAACCCCTTATACGATCCGGGCAACGTCGAGCGGTTGATCATGATCGCCCCGCCGACGCACGGTTCCATGATCGCGCACTTCGCGGTCGGCACGGATCTGTGGGAGCATTGGATTGCCCGCACGGAGGGCGGCCCCTGGCGGCGCGTCCGCGATTCAATCGTCGACGGCCTGGGGGAAGCGGCCGACGACCTGTGTCCCGGCTCCGAGTTCTTGGGCGAGCTCAACGCGCGCCCGCTTCATCCGCGCGTCCGCTATACAATCCTGCTAGGCACCGGTGCGGGCATCGAGGAAGCACAGCTCGCCTGGATTCGCGATTCGATTTGCGACAAGCTGGCCCGGATGCCCGGCGGCGACCGCAGCGCCGAGCGGCTCGCGGCGATCCTCAACGACATGGATGAGCTCGTCGTCGGCAAAGGGGATGGCGTCGTCGCTCTCAAGCGCGGCCGGCTGGATGGCGTCGCCGATACGCTCGTCATGCCGTTCGGCCATCTGGCCGTCACCGGCGAACCGCGCGACGAGGTGCTGCGGCAGGTGCAACGAGCGGTGCTGGAGCGCGCGCAATAATTTCCGTGCGCGTCTGGATGGGTGGCTGGGGCAGAGTCCGCGACGCCCCAGAGAGCCAGGCTTCTGGGGCATCGAGGGCACCACGGCAGCCGCGGTCTGGCCACCCTGCACCTTATCGAGGCTGCGAGCCATCCAAGCGCAGCAAGCAACAGAGCCGCCGTTGATGGCTCCGGGACGATGCCGACGTGCGTAGACAACCCAGAGCCGCCGCTACCCACCACGTACGGCGGCAAAGGCACGGTGAGCCCGAAATTCTGTTGCCAGACGAAATAATCGGCTGCGTCGATGACGCCATCAAGATTTCCATCGGCTACCAGCACGGTTGTCGAATCAAGATGCCGTCGCCAAATGACATAGTCGGCTTGATCGACGACTTGATTGAACGAGTAATCGCCGTCGATAGCCAGTTCAATCGTGACGGGAATCGATTGCTCGTCGTCGCGGAAATCGAATTCCAAGTCCAAGAAGGGGTCCGCCGCCGCGGGATTCCAAATCTGCCCGAGGCTGATTGCCCGCATCGGTGGCAGGCTGCCGCCGGGCCCCGTGAACACAGCCTCGGTCAATTCGGACGGATCATCCGATAGCTTGAACCATTCATGATTGGGATCGATCAAGCTGTTGCCGCTCACGTCGTAATGATCGGCGATCGAGTTCCAAACGACGCTGCTGCCGTCGAGCGCGCCCGCGGCCGAAGTAATGGAATAGAACACAAAGGGGACCGGTGCGGCGTCCTTACTGAGAAGCCGAATCTCGCCGGTGAGCGGAAACAGCTGCGCATACAGCTCCGCCGCCCGGGCTGGCGCGGCATGCGCAACCAGCCCAGCAACAACTACGGTGCTCAAAAGCGAACGTCTCCACATTGCCTGCTTCTCCAACGGATCGCGGGATGATCCCCTTACCGCGACCCCAATGCCGTTCCGGTCAGCCGGCGACTGGATGAGATGCCTGAGATGAATTCTCTTGACACTTCTTCTATCGTACCCAGGCGGTTCCAATCCGACAACGAAATCGCGGTCGACGCGGCTCCCGGAAGGCAGCGCCGTCGGCGTTATTGTCGCAATCGGCCTGCACGGTCCACTTGCCAGCTCTGACCGCTGGATGCGTCGAGCGCGGTGAGCCAGCCGCCGCCCCAACAGTACGTGTCGATGCAAATGAGGTGGCCCAGGTCGAGAATCTCGCCATCCTTCAGCGATGTATGGCCGACCACCGCCGTGCGACCCGAGCAATGTGGTTCCGGCACGCCCATTTTCAGGGAGTGCCAACGGAGCGTCTGCCAATGTTGCTTGGTGAGCGGGCGGGCGGACTCGTAGCTGGCGTGGACGTAGAAGTGCGATTCGGTCTCAAAGCAATCACCCCAGGTGCGAATGAATGCGATGTGTTCGGCCGGAACCGCGGGCGCATCACGCTGCGTACCGTACGATTCCAACGTGGCAGCGCCGCCGCATTCGAGCCAATCGTCGGGTTGCGGCCGGCCGTCGAGATAGTTCAGCATCATCTCTTCATGATTGCCCAGGATCGGAACCAGTCGGCACTTTTCCCGCAGGCCCAGCAGCTCCTCGATCACTTGCCGGCTCTCGGGCCCGCGGTCGATGCAATCGCCCAGCGGAATCAGCGTGTCTTCGGACAGCGGATTTATGAGCTCGATCAGTTTGCGCAGCGCGATGGCGCAGCCGTGAACATCCCCGATGGCAATTACGCGCGAAAACATGCCCGAACTAACATGCCATTGTTTAGCGGGAGGGATTCAATTGTCGCGGTCACCTGCTAACGATGCAATGCTGATGCGGGTCGCCTTGGTTCGTTGACACCATCACGGCGGTAGCGATACGATCTATCATAGTCGTGGGCCGACCGCGCGAATTGCGGCGGCGTCGCGGCTCTCGTGCCATGCTCCAAGGAGGTGCCGTCACCATGGGATCCGAACCAGTCACTCAGCTCGAACTTGCCCGCGCGGGCAACATCACGCCCGAAATGCACTTCGTCGCCCAGCGCGAGCAGCTCGAACCGGAGCTGATCCGCCGCGAGGTCGCCGCAGGGCGGATGGTCATTCCTGCCAATAAAGTCCATCTCGCTGGCCGGCTCGAACCGATGTGCATCGGCATCGCCGCGCGCTGCAAAGTCAACGCCAACATCGGCAACTCCGCCGTCACCAGCAATCTCGACGGCGAATTGGACAAGCTTCACCACGCGGTGCACTACGGCGCCGATACGGTGATGGACCTGTCGACCGGGCGGAACATCGACGCCATACGCGAGGCGATCATCGCCGCCTCGCCCGTGCCGATCGGCACCGTGCCGATCTACCAGATGCTCGAAGAGCTGGGCGGCGACATCGAAGACATGCGGCCACAGCATTTTTTGGACATGGTCGAGCATCAAGCCAAGCAGGGCGTTGATTACATGACGGTGCATTGTGGCGTGATGCTCGAGCACCTGCATCTGACGATGAACCGCGTCACCGGCATCGTCAGCCGCGGCGGCTCGCTCATCGCCAAGTGGATGATGACGCACCGGCAGCAGAACCCGCTGTACACGCACTTCGACGACCTCTGCGACATCATGCGGCAATACGACGTGACGTGGAGCCTGGGCGACGGCTTGCGGCCGGGCTCGATCGCCGACGCCAGCGACGCGGCGCAATTCGCCGAGCTCGACGTGCTCGGCGAGCTGACGCGCCGCGGCCAGGAGCGCGGCACGCAAGTGATGGTCGAAGGCCCCGGCCATATCCCGATGGACCAAATCCAGATGAACGTCGAGAAGGAAATCGAGATCTGCAACGGCGCGCCGTTTTACGTGCTGGGCCCGCTGGTTACCGACTTCGCGCCGGGTTACGACCACATCACAAGCTGCATCGGCGCGGCGCTCGCCGGCTGGCACGGCGCCGCGATGCTCTGTTACGTCACGCCCAAAGAGCACCTCGGTCTGCCGGAGCGCGAGGACGTCAAGCAAGGCATGATCGCCTACAAAATCGCCGCCCACGCCGCCGACATCGCCCGCAAACGCCCCGGCGCGCAAGACCGCGACGACGCCCTCTCGCGCGCCCGCTTCGCGTTCGACTGGAACGAACAATTCCGCCTCGCGCTCGACCCGGAAACGGCCCAAGCGTATCACGACGAAACTCTGCCACAGGACACGTTCAAAAGCGCCCACTTCTGCAGCATGTGCGGGCCGAAGTATTGCTCGATGAAGATCACCGAAGAAATCCGCGCGATGGCGGCGGAAAGCGAAGTGCCGCTGCCAATTGCATCAAAAACGTAGACCGAGTTCATTCTTCGTCCGCAGTTTCGAAGAATTCAGCTGTTTGTTCAAGAAAATCCGGTTTGAGAGAAGCGGCGAGTCCCAATCGACGAATTCCCTCGACCTTCTCCATCAATGTCGAGAAGGCAAGAAATCCGCATACTTCGTGAAGCGGTTTTTCACGCAGCTTGAAAGTTGGCCGCAGAATCTCTCGCTCGACCTTTTCTCGGCGCTCATCCGGCGCAACAAGATAAAGTCGGATTTCCAAATTCGGCTGCAATGCCAACAGGTCGCTCATGCGCAGCAGCCCGGAATAGACGGCAGTCGTGCATTCGACTTCGAACGCCGCGACAATTGAATTCCCTTTGAGCCAGAGGACGTCGATCAGCTCGATCGTGCGATTTGTCGCCTCGTTAAATTGCGTCGGCAGCTCGGAGCTCATCTTCGGTAGCGCCGAGAAGACGTGTCCGTTGCACGTCTTCGAACGATCATTGCGCGCCACCCAAACGTCAAAGCCCATATCGGCTCCCAGCGTGAGTAAATGATGCTGGATCTGCGTGTGCAGCGATGCGGTGTCAGGTTCGGCCGCCGTCGTCTCAAGAGATTTCGGTTCTTCGGACTCATCCGGTTCCGGCACACTGACGACAGTCGAAACAGTTTGCTTGCCCTTGCGTTGTTCGGCCTTAAAGAACGGCTTCCGCGCAAGCTTCTTCGGATCGACCGGGCGACGAACCGGATTCCGCTGCGCTTCCTCCAACAGTCGCAACACGACTCGGCCATCCGCATCGTTACGGAATCGGTTCGGACTTCCGCGAATGATCCCCTTGTATTTTCCACGATCGCTCTCATCAACATAGAAGCTTACGAGTCCTTTCAATGATTGCATCCGGACGCCGCATTCAGCATCCAAGACTAGCAGAGATTTCACATCAAACCGGACTGGAAAATCATGTGACCAGATCGGCCGAGTATCCTTACTGGGGCCAATAACTTCTAGAGCTCCTACCCAGCGCATGACTCCGGTTAGGTAGCATAGAAAGATGTCGCCGGGTTTCACTTTGCTTGCTCTAGTTCGTTGTTTTTCACGAAATCCTGTGACATTCTCACCCGCCCGGCGGAACTCGTCCCACGTAGTCCCGGTAAACAGGTCGAGCCAATAAGTCATGAGTCAGTACCCAGAAAAGCAAGCACCATCGAATTCGGCACGCATCCTGACGTATCTAATTTGGCATTAACCCACCCGATGTTCAAGAGGAACATCCTGCGATAGTGTGGTAAACAATACCTGCATTCCCGCACGATCGGCCGGTCCGCTATAATGGCCGTGGAGGGTTTCATCATGTTCACTCGCATCGTTTCCGATCCCGCAATTCTGGGCGGCAAACCCTGCATCAAAGGCACGCGGATTAGTGTCGAGATGGTGCTGGAATGGGTGGCTTCGGGAGCAAGTCGTGACGATATTGTGAAGTCCTATCCGCAGTTGACGGCCAAAGACGTGGAGGAAGCGCTCAACTTCGCCGCGCAATCGCTCAGCAATGAGACGCTCATGACGGCGGAGATTCCGAGTTGAAGCGGTGACTTATGAGCCAAGTCTTAGTTGAACTCGACCTACCGCGCGACTGGCGCAGGTTTCGTATGCCCCCTGCGCTCCATGCCCGGCTGCAGGAATTGCTAGATCGGCAGGATGAAGAGGGTAGGCTTACTCGGGCCGAGCGACGCGAGGCGGAAGCGCTGACGGAATTGGCGGAAATGCTCTCGCTCATGAAGCTCCGAGCGGAAAGCGCTAGTCGGAACAAAGCGCATGAGTAGCCGCATTCCTGCGCGACTGGCTCGCAACGTTCGCGAGCGAGCTGGCGATGTGTGCGAATACTGCTTGCTGCCGCAGTACTCTCAGGAGGCGACATTTCACATCGATCATGTCGTGCCGCGATCACGCGGCGGTCCAACGACGCTCGAGAATCTCGCGCTGGCATGTGTGACGTGTTCTCTCCGAAAGGGCGCTCGTCATCGTGCCCGCGATCCAAAGACCGGAAGACTTGTCCCCTTATTCAACCCGCGCGTTGACGATTGGCACGAACATTTCGCATTCAGCAAGCGATGGCGGGTCGTCGGTCGCTCGCCGACGGGGCGAACGACGATTGCGGCGCTGGCCATGAATCGCGCCTCCCTAGTTGCCATCCGCAGCGTACTGGTACAATTAGACCGTTACCCGCCTGCTGTTTAATGACTGCGCGACCATCGATTGCCAGACGTGTGACCAATGGACCGACCAATATGCCTCCCGATGGGAGACATGGCTGGAATCGCAGGTACTTTCTCTACCACGAGTCAAGTTGCACGAATGTGAAGGTCAGCGCGGATCGAGACCCACAGACCGGGCAATGGTTTAATCCGCATCGATCGTCGGGATTAATATGAGCACGAAGCGAACCGTTCAGACGAAGAAGCCTGATTTAACTGAACGCCAGGCCCTCCGGCGGCGGGTGCAACAGTTCTGCCGCCGGTTCAACAAGGGAGCCTGGGAGGAGTGTTACGCGCTGATCGATCCCCAACTCACCGGGCGGGGCAAGGTGAATCTCGATACCTACTCCGAGTTGATGCAGAGCTTCAAGAATGTGTATGGCAGCGTCAAGCCGCGGTGGACTGATCTCAGCCTGCACTTGGAGGCCATGCCCAAACAGCGGGACAAACGGCCGTTCGCCTACGTATACGTGCTCTGGCAGGACGAGGCCTACGGCTTCCACATGTTCCGCGAGCGCTGGATATTAGATGATGGCCAGTGGTTTACACGGGTTGTCGGTCTCATTCCCAACCGACAGGAAACAGATTCTCGACGAGCCGGATAGCAGCGCGGGAGGGAAATCATGGCTCACTTACGAAAATTGCAGGCCATCCTCGATGCGGCGGAACGGCGAATTGAGAAAGGTGCCGGGATTCCGCATGACGATTTCTGGAAGCAGGTCGAATCATCCAAGCGGCCGCGTGAAAGAAATGGTCACGAGAGAAAACGTAAATCGCAGCGCCGCACCAGGAATCGTTGATCCCGCTAAAGTGGGCGCAAATGCAAATCTGAAGTTTTACGATGCGGCTCGTTAGAAACGGATGTGGAATTGCTGGCGCGCATCCAGGCGAAACTGCCGGAGCTGGAGGAGCTTCTCAAAGAAATCAGTTCGCATTGGGTGTACCAAGATCGCATTTACCGTTTCTATCATCAGTCCTTTAAGGTTTATGACATTCAGGACCACACCAAGAGAATTGTGGAGGCCTTGCGAAGCTTAGCCCCCTGTGGAGCGAGTGTTAATCCGTGGTTTGAAGAAATCTATCACGCCGGCGCGAGTGGCAAGCGGTTTGACGACGCTCATAACGAACATTGGACGACGCATACCCGCGTATTTCTTGAGGCCTTTTTTCACGCGAAGTTCTTTTTGGAGATGGCAGTAAAATACGGCAAAGAACTACAGGAAGCGCCGGCCAACTTGCCGTCTGGCTGGGCAGCGTTGCTTTATTTCTATAACATACGGTAAGGAATGTATGGTCCTGGGTTAGCGATCAAAAACCGAATTGAGGATTATCATGAGTTCGAGACTGTTTTGGCTGTCGATACTCGCTCTTTCGTTCGCCCACTACGGCTGCTCGGATGCAACGAATCTCCCGACAGCCATTAGTGCAGAATCAACTACACCAGTGGCGTTCAATTCTGCCGGCGCCCCGACGGTGGAGTTCAGCGTGCCGGACATGATGTGTCCCGAAGGCTGCGGTGAGAAGACGAAGGAGATATTGGCCGGGCAGCCGGGGGCGAAGGATGTGTACGTGAATTTCGAGGCCAAGACGGCAACGGTGGCAATCGAGGACGGAAAGTTTGACGCCGAGCAGGCGCTGGCGGCACTAGTCGATCACGGGTTTGATCATACGACGCTAAAGGGCGATGCGGCTACGGCCGAAGCGGACGCGGCGTCGGCCGTTCAGTAGACGGGTGCATCGACTGGCGTCTCCGCCAAGCGCTCGTCTTTCGGACGATAGAGCAGCGCCACCGGCAGCATGAGCAGTGCCGTAACGGCGAAGATGAGGCTGCGCGGCCCGCCCGTGAATCCCAAGATGATGATGCAGAGCTTGTAGGTAACGGCGCCGAGGATCACCCCGATCCAACTGATCTGGTTCATGGTTGCGATCATGCGGCCTTTTTCCGCGCGCGGGGGGCGCGACTGCAGCGTCACTTGCACGGGCACGATCAGCATGCCGCTTGCCGCGCCGAGCAGAATGAGAACGGGAATGCTGCCATAAAATCCGAGCAGATGATCGCGCCCGCCGCCCGGCAGGCTCATCAGGACAAGCGCGAGAACTGTGCCGGCGGCGCCAACGCTGATGACATTGCGATTGATGCGGTCGCGCGACAGATAGCCGCCTAGCATACAGCCGATCGCCGTGCCAACGCCGATTGATGCGGCCAGCATGCTGGTACGAAGCTCGTCGAGGCCGAGCTGCGATTTGCCGAGGGCGTTAACGGTTTGTAGGACCATGCCGCCAACCAACCAGAACATGGCGACAACGGCGACGGCCCACAGAAGCGCGCGATCCCGCCGCAGCAATTGAAGCGTATCGCGCGAGATGATCCAGCACGACCAACGATAGGGCAAGTCACTACGCGCCGGCGGCACGCGGCGGACCCAGAGCGATGTCACTGTTCCCATGACGGCAATGCCGACGCAAGTGAGCGACGCAAGCCAAATTCGATCGCCTAGCAGCACTTTCAAGCCGCCAGCCGCCGCCATCCCGAAGATGATTGCCAGAAAAGTGAGCATGAGGAAGATACCGTTCGCGCGTGGCAGGTCGGATGGCCGAATCATCTCGGGCAGGATGCCATATTTCGAGGGACCGAAAAACGCGCTCTGTGTTCCCATCAGGAACAACACGACAAACATCCCAGTCAATCCGATTTGGTCGTAGTACATGAACCCGACCATTCCAAGAAGCATGACGACGATTTCGGCCACCTTGGAGAGGATTACGACCGGCCGCTTGCTGAAGCGGTCCGACAGAAACCCGGCGAAGCCGGAAAATATCAGGAACGAGGCCGCGAAGACGTATTGTGCTTCCGATTGCAGGTCTTCTGCCGTCCCTTGCTTGAGCTGCACGACAGTCGGCGTCGCCAGCAGCAGAATAAGCTGTTTGAAAACGTTGTCGTTGAACGCACCGAGGAACTGAGTGATGGCCATCCCCCAGAAGCTCGTGTCGCGCGACAGCGGGGGCAGCTCTTCGTGCGAAACCGAAGTATCGATCGGCGCCACTCGTAGCGCCGGCTGCGAGCCATCGTTGCGCATAGCCAAGGCGGGGGAATGTCCAGCCGTTTGCCTCGCCGAATCAGCCTTCATAAAGGCGATTATGGCGGACGTGCAACAATCGCCACAAGATCAGTGCGGCTAATACATAGCTTGGATTAACGCGCCGCGCCAAGATCACAATTCGCCCGGTCCGATGCTGCGAGCCTTAATCTTGGCGAGCACCTCGGGTAGCGGATATTCGATGATGGGTACGCCGAGTCCCACAACTTCCTTGAGCCGTTTCCAGCCGCGTGTGACCAGCCGCTCGCGCTCGCGGACGTACGCCGCGTCGAGTTGCCGCTTATCGAACGGACCTTCCACGGCGACCGGGTCGAAATCGTCGGCGACGATGTATTGGGCAAGCGTCGGGTTGCAGCGGATGTGGCGCTCGGAGGTTGTATGGAGCACTTCCGGGTCGAGCGTGCCGATGATGTAGCGGAGGTAAAGATCGCTATCGGTAAGCTCGGCCACATCTTGGCCACACACGTCGCACAGATAGCCTTCGTCGCATTTGGCCATGGGAAAAGCTCTTAGTTGTTAGCTCTTAGCTGTTAGCCAGAAGAAGTTTGGCTAATAGCTAATAGCTAACAGCTAACAGCTACAAACCCAACACATCGTTCATGCCATACAGTCCCGGCGGCTTGCCGATGAGCCATTCGGCGGCGAGCAGGGCGCCCTGAGCGTAGCAATCGCGATTGGTGGCGGCGACGCGCACTTCCAGCGTCTCGCCGATCATGCCGAATGTGACCGTGTGTTCGCCCGGATTGTCGCCCGCACGGATGGAGTGATACCCGATTTCATTGCGGGGGCGCGGTCCGGGCCGGCCCGACCGGCCATGCGTGTGCACGTCGATGTCCATCAAATCAGCGATGATCTGGCCGAACTTTAGCGCAGTGCCGCTGGGCGCGTCCTCTTTGAAGCGGTGGTGACATTCAACGATCTCCACGTCCACACCCGTCGGCAGATTGCCGAGCGTCTTGGCGGCGACTTCCGCCAGTTTCATCGCCACATTGACGGCCGTGCTCATGTTCGGCGACCAGACGATCGGAATCTTCTGCGCCGCTTTGCGAATGTATTCCTGCTGATCCTTCTCTAGGCCGGTCGTGGCGACGACCACGGGCCGCTTGTATTCGACGCAATGGGCGACCACGGCCACGGCGGCATCGGGCACCGAAAAATCGATCACCACGTCCGCGCCCGATTCGCCGACTACCCCGAGCGGCACGCCAATTGGTCCCACGCCAGCCACCACGCCCGCGTCCTTGCCCAATTGCGCGTTATCTGCCGATTCCAGCGCGGCGACAACTTGAAACCGCGGGTCGGCAACCGCCAGCGCAGTCACGCGCTGGCCCATCCGTCCCGCGGCGCCGTGAACTGCGAGCTTCATGCTTGTTTCCTTACATAGCCGACCCAAATTGGGTCGGATTGGCTGCAGGGTTCCGTTTCTGGTGAGCTCCCTGCGGTACCGGCCAAGATGGCCGGGCTATCTAGGCGTCAACTATTCAGCTCAATCGCTCGAATAATTTCGTCCAGATTATTCTCGACCTGGACCGCCCGGTTGGCAAAGGCGGCACGATTGACGCCACGGCTGCCCAGCACGCGATTGAACTCCGCCTGATCGGCCGTGTGGTAGGCGACCGTCGCTGTGGGGTCTTTCAACTGATGGCCGGTCAGGATGCAAACGACCCGCTCGCTGGGAGCGATCACCCCTTCATCGCGCAACAGCCTGGCCCCGGCCACGCTGGCGGCGCTCGCTGGCTCGCAGCCGAGCCCATTCGCGCCGACCTGCGCCTTGGCGTCGAGCATTTGCTCGTCGGTCACTTCGCGCACCACGCCGCGGCAACATTCCAGCGCCCGCAAACATTTGTACAAGTTAACCGGGCGATTGATCTCGATCGCGCTGGCGATGGTCGATGCGCGGCGGCCCGTGGTTTCGAGCTCCGCCATGTAGTTGTTGATGATGCTCGCGTCCGGCCGGCCGCCGTTCCAGCGCAGCCCGCGCCGTTCGTACAACTGGTAAAGCGTATTCGCCCCGGCCGCATTGATCACCGCCAGGCGCGGCACGCGGTCGATGAGCCCCAACTGGCGCAGCTCGTGAAACGCCTTTCCGAATGCGCTGCTGTTGCCCAGGTTGCCGCCCGGCACAACGATCCAATCGGGCACCTGCCAGCGCAGCGCTTCCAGCACCCGGTACATGATCGTCTTCTGGCCCTCGAGCCGGAACGGATTCACGCTGTTCACCAGATAGATGCCTTGCTGGGTGCTCACCTGCTGCACGCGAAGCATGGCGTCGTCGAAATCTCCGGCAATCTGAATCGTGAGCGCGCCGTAATCGAGCGCTTGCGAAAGCTTGCCGTAAGAGATTCTTCCGGACCCGATGAAGATGATGGCCTGCATCAACTTGCTGACGCCGCAATACAGCGCCAGCGATGCACTGGTATTGCCCGTTGACGCACAAGCCGCCCGCCGCGCGCCAATCGTGTGGGCGTGGGTGAACGCGGCTGTCATGCCGTTGTCTTTGAAGCTGCCGGAGGGGTTCAGTCCTTCGTATTGCAGAAACAAATTGGCCGGCTGCACGCCGACGAAGCGAGCCACACCCGGGGAAGAGTGGAGCAGCGTCTGGCCTTCGCCGATGGTGACGACCTTGTTCGGCGGCGCGAACGGCAACAACTCGTAGAATCGCCAGACCCCGCTCAGGCACAGCGGCTCGTTGCGCCGGCCCCATTTTTCCTCGAAAAAATCGAGCGAATCGGGAACCGGCAGCGAGTCCCAATCGTAATCGATATCCAGGAGCGAGCCACATGAATCGCAGCACGTACGCACTTGGGCGACATCGTAGGTCGCACCGCAGTCGGGCATGACGCACCGCTGGAAGGCAACGTCGGTCATTGTGTTTACCGTGGCCGCCACCGCTGTGCCTTTCTGCACGTCAAATCGCGCTTCGAATCAGTGCCGGAGCAGTTTTCGAGGCGCACAATTTGCTCCCTGCGATTCGGCACACCCCGATCGCTTCCCTTGGCGAACCGGTGCATGCTTAATAAAGCCCTGTCGCCGAACAACTTAGTGACAGTCTACTGCACGAGGACACCAGCCGCAACTGAAGCGCAGAATGTCGCCACCAAAAACCAGCCGCTGGACAACTCTTCATGTTTGTACGTAAAATAACGAGTCTTCGCATTAATTGAGGCATCAAGCGGAGAACCGACCAAGCGCCTTGGAGAACATCATGAAGAAGACCGATATGCTCGCCTACAAGGAAAAGCTCCACGCCATTCGCGCCCGACTGCGCGGCGACGTCTCGGCGATGGCCGAGGTCGCGCTGCGCAAATCCGGCATCGAAGGCAGCGACAGCAACGCCATGCCGATCCACATGGCTGAGCTCGGCAGCGACAACTTCGAGCAGGAGTTTACCTTAGGCCTGATGGAGGCGGAGGAGGATACGCTGAGCCTGATCGAGGCCGCGCTGGCGCGTATCGATGACGGCCACTATGGCCGCTGCGTGCAGTGCGAGGGTGCGATTCCGAAGGCCCGACTCAATGCCATTCCGTACACGCCCGTCTGCATCAAGTGCGCTGAACAGCAGGAGAATCGCTGAGGCGGTCGTGAGTGCAATGGATCGCATTCCGGGCAGTCGGTATGTTCTTTTTGCGGTTCCCGCGATCGTCGGCTGCGCGGCCGATTTGGCGACCAAGGCTTGGTTTTTTGCCTCCCCGGCCCTCCGCGCGGGCGAGATCTTTTGGCTCTGGGCCGGCCATGTCGGAATTCAGCTGAGCTGGAATGAAGGCGCCCTGTTCGGCATCGGGCAGGGCCGGGTGTGGTTGTTCGTGGCGTTGAGCATCGCGGCGGCGGTTGCGATTCCAGCCTGGCTTTTTTGGTTTCGTGCCGCGCGCGACGCCTGGCTGACGTTCGCCCTCGGCTGCATCATGGCCGGTGTCTTGGGCAACCTCTACGATCGGCTCGGAATGCACGGCGAACTCTGGCCGGCCTCCCACCCACGCGCCGGCGAGCCGATTTACGCGGTTCGCGACTGGATTCTGTGGCAGGCCAATGATGATTGGCGCTGGCCCAATTTCAACATCGCCGATTCCCTGCTCGTCGTCGGGGCTGCGCTCTTGTTGCTGCACGCACTGCGGCAGCCGCCGACCCCCCGGCCAAAATCATTGGACCATGGCTCTTTGCCCGCGGCTGGCACATGAGATTTGTCCCCGTTGGTGACGGATCCCGGACCGCTCAACAGTGGGGGGTGTCAGACTCATGTCATAGACAACGCCGCGCCGGCGCAAAAGTCGGGTTTGACCCCTTGTGGGGCGACATGCTAGAACGCGATTGAAACATTAGGTTGCCGTATCCGACTGCTCTTAGAACTGGGCTCGGATCAAGCACTCAGGCGCGCGATCTGATTTCGCTTAGACGAAGTCGGTCGACCAACCGTGCGTGCCTGCGCGATGAAGAGTAATGAAGCTCTCGCGGACAATTACGTATGCGGTTCAAGCGGCCTTGTATTTGGCACGTGCTGAGCCTGGCGTGCCCGTGCCGTGCAGTCAATTAGCGCGGGAGGGTCATTTGCCGGAACGATTCCTATTGCAGATCCTCCGCTGTCTCGTGATACGGGGGCTGCTGCAATCGGCCCGCGGCGTCGATGGCGGTTATTTTCTTTCGCGGCCGCCTGATGAAATCACCCTCGGCGACATCGTCGAGTCCTTCGACAATCCACTCGAAACACGGCTGCCGATGTTGGAAGGCATGTCGCCCGGCGTTCGTTCCAGCATCCTGCAAACGCTGCAGGAAATCGCGCACTCTGCCCGCGTCGAACTGCAAAGACTGACTGTGGCCGATTTGCTGGCGTGTCAGGAAACGGTTCCCATTGGGAACGGCCGCCCCGCTACTCGCTAACCGATTCACTGCCGTATCGAGAGGCGCCGATCGGCGTTCCCGGTGGGAGCGGACGCACGGCAATCAGGAAACCGAGTTCGCGCACTGTGCGTTTCACCTCGCGCAGCCGGTCGTAGTTTCCAGGGTAAGTCCAGATGGTGACGGTCGTTCCCGGGCGAAGCCGCTGCAGATGCTGAGCGAATTCCGAGCCAGGGCGCAGCGCCTCGGCAGCCGGTTCGCCGAGTGGCGCGGTGATGGGGAGAAAATAACACTTCGAGAACCGCGGAAAGCTGCCGGCCATCACAGTGCCCGCTTCGCTCCGCGCCATCACGGCTGTTTTAATAAACCAGTAACGCAGCCGAAAGCCGTTGATCGGCCCAATCGTGCGCTCCAGCTCGTCATCCTGGCGGAGCCGCCAGATGTTGGCGCTGACATCGTCCTTCATCAGCTCCAGTAGTTCCTCGAATGGAACCATCGCGACATGGTCGTCGGAAAGGAGCACGTGAGCCTCTTTGCCGGTCACCACTTTGCCGATCGGCGTCGGTTCGCATTCGATTTCTTCCGTGGCCGGCTTCTGAGACAACAGCGCAATTTGTTCGCGCGTGAGCTCCTCCAGCGTTACCTGTGCTTCGGTCAGCTGGCGACGCAGATCGAAGTCGCGCTGGTCCTCGGTGTTCAATTTGGCTCGCCGCGCGGCGATTTCGTGCTCCGCCTCAGCGACGGCCGTGTTGAGCCACATCCGCTCTTGTTCGCGAAGCAGCGCTTCGTCGCGAGCGGCTACCGTGCGCCGAACGAAGTCGCGGACGTCGCGCTCCGCCTCCGCTGCGGTCTGATGGGCAGCCAGCACGTCGTCTTCCGTGGCTGCTGGTTGCGGCGGCCGCGTGTCGGCCAAGGCCGTCGTCACTGCATTCGAGGACCGCATGCCGACCACCATGACGAGCAGAATCAGAATCCCGACGATGTTGGTCACGACATCGAGAAACGAATCCTGGCCTCCCAGTTCATCGGTATTATCTTCAACGCGTCTCACGAGATTCGCCCTGAGGTTGTTTGCTGGCTACGTTGCCGCGGCGCAGCTCGAGGCCGCTGCCTTTCAACAGTCGAGTGAGGTCGTCAGCGCGGCGCTCGCCGTCGGGACCGACGTTCAGGATCAGCACCGGCCGCCAGTACAGTCCATCGCCGGCGATGCCCCAGGCTTCGATGTGCTCGCGAACCGCGGCCACGACCTTGTCGAGCGATTCGACCGTGTCGCCCTGGATCTCGACGCGCTTGCCGCGAGGCGCCGCCTTATTGCTTTGTGCGTCCTCGGCCAAAATCGCCACGTGATCGTCGCGAACGATGACCTGGATGGTGCGCCGGATCGGCACCGCGGCTGGCTTCTTGCGATCCAGGGCCCAATCCCGCCCACGCGGAGCGGCAGCGACGTGCGGTTGCAAATCCTCTGGCGGATCTTGAGGCGGTGTCCCTGTCGAAACGACCGCCTGTTGGCCCGCATTGGGGTCCATCGCTGAATCGCCACCCGATCCTCCGCCGGCGCCGGCCGAGTTTCCTGCGGGCGCACTTGTCGCTGCGGCTCCGCCTGCCATTGCATTCGCACCGGGTGCTTGAGTGGCGTTTCCTGGGGCGGCTTCATCGCCAGTGCCTTGTTCCCCCGCCAAGCGAGACGTTTCGGCGTCATCGGCAACCGTGGGTCCGCCGCGGTCGCCGAAACTGCCGCCAGCTGCCGGCTGCTCGCCATCGGTGGATCCCTGAGCCGCCGTTCCGCCAGTGCCGGGGCCAGTCCCCGCGCCGGGCTCGTTACCGTCAGCCCCAAGTTGGCCGCCGCCCGCGCCGCCCTCGTCACCTTCGCTCACGTCGGAGAAACCAAATCCTGCCTCGCCGGCGTCTTCAACTTCAAATCGGCCCGCCGCTGCTAACGCCGGATGGCGGTACGCGCGCGGCGCCGCGGCTGCCAACGCCTGTTGGCGAATACGGGCCTGATCGATCGCTTGTTGCTCGATGCTGGCCAGTTGCGGGTCGGCCACCGGGTACTTGAGTTCCCAATCCGCCTCGGCGAGCTCGAAGCCGAATTCCATATCCGAGCTTTCAATCGCGCGTCGCGCCCTGTCATACATGTGCAGACCCTCGGGACGCACCACAATCAGCGGGTAAGGCTCCGTGTCGCGACTCTGGCCTTCCTGCGGGTGCAGCCGCACGAAGTAATCGCGTGCCGCCCGGAGTGCCGAAGCCAGCGGGTTGCCCGCGCCAAAGGGCGGATACAAATCGTCGCGAGTGATGCGTACTCCCTCAGGTTGCAGAATTAACGCATCCTTGCAGCACTCGATGTAAATCGGCCGCCGGAACGTGCCGTTCGGACCTTCGTAGGGTATAAGCGCATACGTTCGCTTTTCCGACTTCAGTTGTTCCTTGACTGTTTTGACCTCCTCGCGAGTCTCCGCGATCAGCCGCTCGAGCCGTTCGATCTCCCGCTGTGCCTGCTCGCGATCGTCGTAGTGCTCTTCCTCCATCGCGTCGAGCTCGAGAGCGGCGGCTTGCAGAAGGGACAACTGGTCCTGCAGCCGGCGCATGTGGTTTTCCAGATGGCCCAATCGCAACTGATCCTCGCGCAGATGCTGCTCTGCCTCAGTCCGCAGCTGCTTTAGATTAGCGCTGTATTGATCGATCTTCTCGAGCTCGCGCAGCAGCGCGGGATCGGCTTCAACGGCGGCCGTCTGCTGCTCGGTCGCCTGTCGTAGTGCCGCCTCGCGCGCCGCCCGGCTTACCGCCACCAGCACCACCAGCAGTGCGCCCATCGTGCACAGCAGCACTGCCAGAAAGGGGAACAGCGACACGGCGGTCGAGTTATCGACAGGTTTACGGCGGCTCATGCGGCTTGATGGGCGGCCTCGCCGCCAGCGATTTCCCTGGGCCGGACGCCGAACGGCGGGTGTCCGAGTCGGGCGCTGAGCAGTTGGATGGCCGCCGAGAGGTTAAGGGCCATTTCTTCAAAGTTGTGCGCTTGGCCAACCGCGGCCAGATTCTCGTTGAGCGACTCCTCCAGCTTTTTGATTTGGCCCGTGGCGTCGACAACCTTCAACAGGATGTCGCCCTGTCGGACCAATTGCTCCTGCTGGCTGACGGTGGCGCCGGCCGCCTCCACCAGCGCAACCTGCATCTCCTTGAGTAGCTCTTCGCTCTGACGGATCAGCTTTTCCTGTCGCTCGGTTGAGTCCGCCATCGACCGGCCCAATGCAGCTCCCACTTCCGCAAGGTGCTGGCGGTTCCCCTCGGCCAGCTCGTGCTCGCTCTTGGTGAGCACCTCGCCATGTTGCTCGAGGGACTCGACCAGCAGCTCGCCCAACTTTTCCAACCCTTCGCGCAGCCGTCCGACCGTCTCCTCCGCGCTGCGGTGCAGCTTCTCCACGTGGTGACCCGCGCTCGCTTCCAGCCGATCGGCATGCTTGAGCACGTTCTGCCCCAACACCCGTGCGTGCTGATCCAGATTTTCTCGGATGGCGGTGGAGAGCGAGTTTTTTACGATCTGGCCGGCCGCCATGGTCACGTCGGCCCACTGCTGATGCGTTTCCTCGATGCTCGCTTTCCACACGTCAGCCTGGCGTGCGGCGAGCGCCTCGACCGCTTCCACGACTTGCTCCGACATGCGGCGAATCGTGGCCACGTTCGGGTCGTCCGCCATGTCGGACCGCTGGAACCGGCCCACCAACTCGTCTGAGACGCGCGAATCGACGCTCGAAAGCAAGCGGTCTTCCACGCGCTCCACCAGCGACTTGGCGAACATCAGCACCATCGTCAGCGCGAGGGCTTCGGCCGTCGTGTCGAACGCCACGCCGAGGCCCGCCGTCACCTCGCTCATCGATTGCTCCAAGGCATCCGGCGACAAGCTGGCAATCGCCACTGTGATGCCAATCACCGTCCCCAAAAACCCAAGGATCGGAATCGCCCAGATGATGATCCGCAGCGTCGCATATCCGGAGTGCACCTGCAACGCGTCGAGCTCTTCGAGATGCCGTAGGTGCTGGTCAAGATCGTCCGCGGATCCCTTACGTCGAATGAATACGAGGGCGTCACACAGCCGGCGCACCACATAGGTCTGCTGAACTTGATGGGGCAGCCGGCTTAAACGGCCGAGCAGCGAGTCGCAATCGGCTGGTCCTTGTCCGCCGGCGGGAATTGGGCCGAGTGTCGCGCGGCCGAGCAATCGCAGTTGCCCGTTTACGTCGCCGAAGCGAATCACCAAAATGGCCATGCCGATGAAAAAGAAGGCGCCCTCAATGACCTCGACGGGATGGCCCGCCATGTAGCGCCACAGCAGCGGACTATTGATGGTTTCTGAATACAGTAGCGCGTAGAAATTCGCGCTAACGACCAAACCCCATAGCAGCGGCTGGCGCACGGCCCATTCGGCTACGGAATGGCGAATGTCGGTCGTTCGCTCTTGAAACACATCGATGATGCCCAACAGTGCCCCAGCTAAGCCGCACAGTTGCAGCACGGTGGCCAACAAATCGAGTTCCAGCGAAAGCGTTCCGTTATCGGGGTCTCGCAGCGCGATTGGCAGGATGGTGCCCCAGGTCAGCAGCGAAGCCGCGATGATCCACAGGGTGCCGCGCGGCCCTTTGCCAATAAGCAAATGCAACCCGACCATCGCCGTCGCGACCGCGCCCAGTGCGATTCCCAGGTGTGTTATTTGAATCGCGTCCATCGCTTTGCTTTCCACGCTGTTGTTGACTTCGCTGCCGTCAAGCTAGCAGTGTAGTCCTCTCGCTCCGCGAGAGCATGTTTCTCGCGGAGCGAGAAGCCCACACTGCGCGCAGCTCCCCACGCTGGGCGACAATCCCTTGTCCCTCAAAATCGACCTAATCGTCAGAGTTGATGAGAGAAAGTCGCGCCTGGCAGCCACGGATTCGCTAATCCAACGAGTCAGCCGAATCGGCACAGTTTTGCAAAGGTTCCTTTGCAGCGTGCCGATAACACAGCAGGTTCCGCGGCGAGGGTGAAAGCGAACTCCCAGGGGGGCGCAGTCCGGTGTCGGCTGAGGAAGCTGCCCGGACTGCTTTTTTCGCCGCCCCCGCGCAAACCGTGTCACGCCCAGCTCTCAGGGGCTAGGAGCGCCCTCGCGCCTCAATGCAGGCGTCGGCGTAGGTCGTCGGATCAACGGATTGAAGACGGCGGAACGCCTTGCGACGCTCCGCGCATTTGTTGCAGCAGCCGCAGTGTTGGCCATCGACCGGTGCTAAGCACGAAAACGTCAGCTCCAGCGGCAAGTGGCGACCCATCTCCATCACGCGGTGCTTCGGCAGCCGATCGAAGGGCCGCACTATCTGCACGTGCTCCCCGGTGGCCGCGCGAAACATGGCCTCGAATTGCGTGAAGAATTCGGGGCTCGCATCGTCGAACGGATTGTCCGCCAGCGTCGCCAGCGCGAGCTGCTCGATGCCGTGCATCCGGCACCACAGCGCGGGCTTGATCAGCAGCAGCGGGTTGCGGCCCGGCAGGAACACCGCCTCATCGGGAGAAGTCTCGTCCGGCACTTCTGTGCCGGTCATGCTCCAATGGTCGCCATAAAGATCCATGAGTGGCATGTCGAGCAGCACCAGCTCCAACAATCGCGGCTGGGCCAATGATTTCAGCAAGCGCCGCACGGCGTTCAATTCGCAGCTTTCCCAGATGCAGCCGGTGCGCACGTAAAACGGAACCACGCGCCAGCCGCGGCCAAGGAGCTGATCGAGCAACACCGCGCTATCCACGCCGCCGCTCAGCAGCACACCGGTCGTTGGCTCGTGATTGTTTTGCATACTCCAATGATACCCGCTTGCTCGTAGGACGGACAATCCTGTCCGTCGTTCGCGAATCGACGGACAGGATTGTCCGTCCTACCGCCCGCTACGGTTGCACGATGCCGCTCTTTGCCGGCTGCAGCGTTCGCAGTATCATGTTGGCTCAGTCCCTTCTGGTCGAACGTCTTTGCGATTTTGAATTGATTGCGCTATGTCGTCATTCGCGTCGCGCCGCAAACAGCTTCGCGCATTGGTCCGGAAGTCCAAGGCCGATGCGCTACTTGTGACCAACTTCAAGAACGTCACGTATCTCACTGGCTTTACTGGCGACGACAGCTATTTGTTGGTGACGCTCGACGACGAGCGACTTGTCACCGACATGCGTTACACAACCCAGCTCGCGGAGGAATGTGTCGGACTCGAGCTGGAAGTCCGCCCGCCGGGCATGAGCATGTTAAAGGCGGTGACGAAAGCGGCGAAGCGGGCCAAGATCGAGCGGCTGGGCATCGAGGGGACTTCGGCCACCGTGGCGTTTCAGCAATCGCTCACCAAAGCGATGCCCAATCTGCCGATTGTCGTCACTGAAAATCTGGTCGAGCGGCTGCGGATTGTGAAAGACAAGGACGAAATCGCGGCGACGCGCGTGGCGTGCCAACAAGCGCGTCGAGCGTTCGACGTCGTGCGCGCCGCTTTGACGCCCAACATGACGGAGCTGGATGTGGCAGCCGAGCTCGAGTATCAGGCGCGGCGTTTCGGCGCCAAGGCGTTGAGCTTCCCGCCGATCGTGGCCGTCGGACCGCGCGCCGCGCTGCCACACGCTACGCCAAGCGGCCGGCGGTTAAGCGAAAGCGATTTCACGCTCATCGATTGGGGTGCGAACTCCGGCCTCTACATGAGCGACTTGACGCGAATGGTGGTCACCGGTAGAATCTCGCCCAAATTACGGAAAATATACGCGGTGGTGCTCAAAGCGCAACTTGCCGCCATTGATGCGATTCGTCCCGGCTTGACTGGGGAAGAAGTTGACCGCGTAGCGCGGAGGATCATCACGCGGGCTGGGTTCGGGAAGGCGTTCGGCCATGGCCTGGGCCACGGTACCGGCCTGGAAATTCATGAAGCGCCGCGCCTGGCCGTCGGGCAGAAAACCAAGTTGCGGCCGGGAATGATCGTCACCGTGGAGCCCGGCGTGTACGTGCCCGGGTGGGGCGGCGTGCGAATCGAGGATGATGTGCTCGTGACCCGCAACGGACACGAAGTTCTCTCCGACGTGCCCAAACAGCTTGAGGACTGTGTATTGGCCTCCTGACCATTGATCGTAGGACGGACAATCCTGTCCGTCTGCCAGGCGACGGACAGGATTGTCCGACCTACCTCCTGCAACGTGAAATTCAAACAAGGGATCATGCATGGCCTCGAACTCGGGCTCCATTCCCGGCGATGTGTTCGATGTGCGTAAGGTCCGCAAGTTCATCGAGTTGATGAACGAGCACGATCTGACCGAGATCGATCTGCGGCAGGGCGAACAGCGGATTCGGTTGCGGCGCGGGCCAGAGGTGGTGACCGTCGCCGCGACGCCGGCCCTGCACGCCGGTGCGGCCGCACACCCTTCAACAGGGGAGAAAAGGGCTGCGGAAATCCCGGTCGAAGACAGCAAAACGATCGTTATCCGTAGCCCGATGGTGGGCACGTTCTACGCCGCTGCGAATCCGGAGTCGCCTGCGTTTGTGAAAATTGGCGATCGCGTCGGTCCGGAAACGACGGTTTGCATCATCGAGGCGATGAAGGTCTTTAATGAGATTCCGGCCGAATGCGCCGGCCGGATCGTCGCGGTGCTCGCCCAGAACGGCGACCCGGTGGAATTCAACCAACCGCTGTTCCGCGTGGAGCCCGAGTGAGGGTTCAGCTTTTCTCACTGAACCCCCGAACCTTCGCCGAGCCCAATGTACCAGCGAATTCTCGTAGCCAACCGCGGTGAAATCGCGTTGCGAATTATTCGCGCGTGTCGGGAATTGGGCGTCGAAACCGTCGCCATCTTCAGCGAGGGGGACCGCGGCGCGCGGTACCTCGACCTGGCCGACGAGGCGTACTGCGTGGGGCCCGCGAAGGCACAGGAGAGTTATCTCAAAATCTCCAGCGTGATCAGCGCGGCCGAAGTCGGCAACGTGCAGGCGATCCACCCGGGCTACGGCTTCCTGGCGGAAAACGCGCATTTCAACGAGATTTGCCGCAGCTGCAAGATCGATTTCATCGGTCCCAGCCCCGAAGCGATGGCCCGCTTAGGCGACAAGAACGCGGCCCGAGCCTTGGCTCGCCAAACCAAGGTGCCCGTCGTTCCAGGCAGCGAAGGCGTGATCGGCAGCGAGCAGGAGGCGCTGCGGTTCGCGCACGATGTCGGCTTCCCCGTGCTCATCAAAGCCGTAGCCGGCGGCGGCGGACGCGGCATGCGCGTGGCATCGAACGACTTGGCGCTCAAGTCGGCCCTGCAGCAGGCGCGCGCCGAAGCCGAAGCCGCTTTCGGGAACGGCGACGTGTATCTCGAAAAATATATCGAGCATCCGCGCCATGTGGAGGTGCAGGTATTGGCCGACCATCATGGCAAAGTCGTCCATCTTTGGGAGCGGGATTGCAGCGTGCAGCGGCGCCACCAGAAGCTCATCGAAGAAAGCCCGAGCTTGAGCATTTCGCCGGAGACTCGTGCGGCCATGTGCGACGCCGCCCGGCGGCTCATTCAGTCGGCCGAATACACCAACGCGGCCACCGTGGAATTCATCGTCGATAAGAGCGGCGACTATTATTTCATTGAGGTCAACGCGCGGATCCAGGTCGAACATCCGGTCACCGAGATGGTCACCGGCATCGATCTCATCAAGTGGCAAATCCGCGTGGCCGCAGGCGAAGCCCTGCCGTGGTCGCAAGCGGACGTCCCGCAGCACGGCGCGGCGATTGAATGCCGCATCAACGCCGAGAATCCACGCCGCAATTTTCAGCCCTCGCCCGGCAAGATCGAGCAGCTGATCGCGCCGGGCGGTTTTGGCGTGCGATTCGATTCTCACGCCCACAGCGGGTACGTGGTGCCGCCCTACTACGATTCGCTGATCGGCAAGCTGATCGTGCACCAGCCGACCCGCGCCGAGGCGATCACCTGCATGCAACGGGCCTTGGCCGAATTGCGCGTCGTGGGCATCGAGACGACCGTGCCCATCCACCAGGAAATCCTGAGCCATGCGGCATTCGTCGAAGCCCGCATCGACACCACGTTCGTCGAGCGGATCTTGCTGGCGGAGTAGCGGCGTAGTCTTCCCGCTCTGCGGGAAGAATTGCCTCTCGCGGAGCGAGAGGCCTACACTAATCGCGCGGACTTGGTCGCTTTCGGCAGAATTTGGTAAGATACGTTGCGAGCGGGGGCGAGGAGGCGGCACTCCCGCTTTCAAATATGGAGCCAAGCGATGACTGACCGCAATGTTTCCACGATGGCGTCACCCTTGGGAGTGGCCCATCATTTCGACCGGGTCGCTATCCTCTTTGCGGGTGGTCCTGCCCCTGCGGCAAACGCCGTGATCTCCACTGCCGCCACCGCATTCTTGCGCCACAACGTCGAAGTCGTCGGCGTACTGCATGGCTATTCCCATTTGGTGGAGTATTCACCCGAACATCCCATGCAAGAAGGCCGCGACTATGTGATGCTCAATCATCGCATGCTGGGACGCACGCGCAATTCGCAGGGCATTATTCTTGGCACGGCCCGTGCGAACCCGGGCAAGGATGTGTCGCATCCGACCCATCTCGACGACCCGGTGCGGGTCAAGCCGTTGAGGACTGTGTACGATGCGCTGCGCTCGATCGGCGTTGGCGGCCTGATTTCGATCGGCGGCGACGACACTCTCAAGACGGCCAACAAGTTCAAGCTCTTTCAGCAAAAGCTGCCCCCCGACGCGCCGCGGATCCCCGTAGTTCATTTGCCGAAGACGATCGACAACGATTACCGAGGCATCGACTTTACGTTCGGTTATTTCACGGCCGTCGACTTTTTAGGCAACGAGGTCCGCAACCTCATCGCCGATGCGGAGGCGAACCGCTCGTACTTTCTGGTCGAATCGATGGGCCGGAGCGCGGGCTGGCTGGCCTACGGCGTGGCGATCGCCGGCGAAGCGAGCCTCGTCATCAGCGTGGAAGATATCGAAGGGCCCTATGCATCCACCGAAGAAGTCGTCCACCCGAAAACCGGCCAGAAAAGCCAGCGCAAAGTCATGGATGTCGACAAGGTGGTCAAGCGGATCGTGCTCACGATGACGACCCGCGAGCGCGAAGGCAAGGAGTACGGCGTGATCGTCATCGCCGAAGGCCTGGCCGAGCTGCTGCCGGAGAAATATCTGCAAGGAATCGGCCGCGACGAGCACGGCCACATCAGCGTCGCGGCCGTGAATTTGCACGACATATTTCATGAGCTGATTTCGAAGGAATATGCGAAGCAGACCGGCAAAAAGCGGAAAATCACCGCGCTGCAGCTGGGCTACGAAGCGCGGTGCGCGAAGCCGCACGCCTTCGACGTCATGCTCGGTTGCCAGCTCGGCGTCGGCGCGTATCGCGCGCTGGTCGAAAAGGGACTCAACGGAGTGATGGTTTCCGTCTCGGGCCAGTTGCAACTCCACTACGTGCCGTTTGAGGAGCTTGTCGACCCCAGCACGCTGGTTACCGTGGTCCGGTACATCGAGCCGGACAGCGACTTCCAGCGGTTGACGCGTTTCCTGGAAGTGTACGTCAACGAGGAAGAACTGACGCGGCGGCAGATCAGCGCGCCGCATCGGTAAGCTCGCGGCGCTCACCCCGTCGCCCGAAGCCCGCAGCGCAAGCAAGGGATTCTCTACAACGTACCCTTCGTGCTGGGCACGCCGGTCATCCGCGGGTCCGTCTCGATCGCCATCCGCAGTGCCCGCGCGGCTGCCTTGAAGATCGCTTCGCTGATGTGATGGCTGTTGCGACCATAATGCACCAACACGTGCAGATTGCACAGCGCGTTGGCGGCCACCGCTTGCCAGAACTCTTCGACGAGCTCTGTATCGAAGTCGCCGATCTTCGCCGCGGGGAAATCCGCGCGAAACACCAGCGTGAACCGGCCGCCCAGGTCGATCGCCACCGTCGCCAGCGTCTCGTCCATGGGCAGCGTGAAATGGCCGTAGCGGCGGATGCCTTCCTTGTCGCCCAGCGCCTGTCGCAGCGCTTGGCCGAGGCAAATGCCCACATCTTCGACCGTGTGATGCGGATCAACCGCCAGGTCACCCTTAGCTCGCACGGTGAGGTCAACCACTGCATGCTTGGCCAAGAGCGTCAACATGTGGTCCAAAAAGCCGACGCCCGTTGTGACGTCAGCCTGGCCCGACCCGTCAAGATCGAGCTTGAGCTGGATGTTGGTTTCCGCCGTCTGGCGTTTAATGGTCGCGTTTCTTGCCATGCTAGATAGACGATCACATTGCGTTTTCGGTTCACGCAATTACGGGAGTATCGGTACCGTCCCGAATTGTCGGAAATGCTCGTCAAAAGACAGCGCATTTTCGATATTCAAGTGACGCATTGCAACATAACTTGTGCAATCCGTGAAGCTCCAGGCTTTATCAGCGAATTGCCTATAGACGCGGCAGGCTTCCAGGAATAGTTCCGAGTCAATTCGCACCAGTTCGACTCCATTACCCTCAAGCACATCGCGAAGCCACTCAACGCCTTTAGCCTTTTCGCCACGGACCACAAAAAGTGTCAGCAGCTCGTCAACGATGTAGTCCGATGTGAGCAGTGGCTCCCGGTTTCGCGAGATGAATTCCTTGGCCGATTTCCGGTCCGGGTCCGACTGTACGGTGAGAGCAAACCAGGCTCCGGTGTCGACAAACACCATGCTAAGAACCGTAGATTATTCGGTCGTGGTCGCGATTCGTCAGCCCGTCCTGAGGCACGTTGTCCGGATAGGACTCCATTTTCTCCACGAATCGCAACAGAATCTCACGCTGACGAATCGCGCGCTGTTCGTCCGATGCAGTTTGCGACAGCTCATCCTCTGGCCGCTTAATGACCACAGAAACGACCTCATCCTCGTTCAGGCAAACGGGATCTAGCGGTCGTAGCACGCCATGTTCATAAATGGCTTGGATAGATTGATCCATGTAATAATTCTAGCACCGCCAAGCAGCAATTGTCGATTGTGCCGGCCGCCACCTAAACTAGGCCCAATCGAGCCCGGTTTCGCGGCGGATGCGTTCGTCGAATTCGCCTAGCAGCCCGCCGATGACGTCCCAGCCGCCGGGCCGCCGGACCTCGATATCGCCCTGCCGGTTGACGCGGACGATGGTGTGGCCGTTCACGCCCGCGGCAGCCAGATCGCCGTGATGAAGCTCATCGTCGGCCACAATTCGCTCGAGCGTGGCACCCGTCATCTCAATGAACGACATGGTTGAGTCCTCAACGGCGTCGCGTTCCTAATGGCTATTTGGGTCGTCATTGTAACGCGCTCACCCATCGATGTCAGCAGGGTAGGGTGGCACCGCCGACCAGAACTAGTTGCTACGACAGTTTCCAATCGGGCGCGGCGGCACGCAGCCGTTGCGCCAACCTGAGTAAAGTCGTCACGTCGAGCTGCTCAGTCCGCGTATCGGCCGCGAAGCCCATTTCCTCGAACAGCTCGTCGACCTGCTGCTTCGTTAAATGCCGTTTCATCGCCGCCACGATATTCGCGCGGAGAAACTTACGGCGGTGCAGGAAGAGCGCCTTGACAATCTGGTGGAAGTATTCCAACTCGCCAATGGCAGCACGCCGCTCGTGATCCACGACGATCCGCAGGATGGCCGAGCTTACCTTGGGCGCCGGCCAGAACACCGACGGCGGCATTACTCGCACAATCTCCGCCGTACATTGGCTCTGGATCCACACGCTCAGCGCGCTGTAATCCTTAGTGGAAGGCGGGGCCGTGATGCGGTCGGCTAGCTCCTTTTGGATCGTCACCGTCATCGAGTCTGGCACGTGCCGTGTGAGAAGCAAATTCGAGATCACCGGCGTCGCGATGTTGTACGGCAAATTCGCGACCAGCTTGAACCGCCGCCCAGCCGCGGCGGCCAGGTGCTCGCCGACGGCCTCCATCACGCGGTTGTCGAAGTTGTTTTTATTCCGCAGCGCATCCAACTTCAGCATGGTGACGTTCGGATAGTCGATCAACTGCTCGCTGGCCAGCTCGAACAGGTGCGCGTCGATTTCGACCGTGACAACTCCCGCCACCAGCGGCGCCATCAACGCGGTCAGCGAGCCCGTGCCGGTGCCGACCTCCAGCACCACGTCGTCCGCCGTCAACTCCGCCGACTCGACGATCAACCGCACCAGGTTGAGGTCGATCAAAAAATTCTGCCCATGCCGCGTGGCAGGCCGGATGCCCATCTCGCGGAAACGCTCCAGCAGAAAAGTCTTGGTTTGGCGAGTCATGCAGAAGCCGTTAGCTGTAAGCTATTAGCTGTTAGCGAGACGATTGTAGCTAATAGCTAAGGGCTAACAGCTAATAGCTTAATTTGCCGCTCGACGTACTTGGCGAGCACATCCGTCTCGAGATTCACGCGGTCCCCGACCTTTCGCCGGCCCAGCGTCGTCGCCGCCAGCGTGTGAGGAATTAACGCCACGCTGAAGCGATCCTCTTCGACGTCGACCAGAGTCAGACTCACGCCGTCCACCGCGATAGAACCCTTGCTAGCCATTTGTGCCGTTTGCGCCCGGGGCGCCCGGAACCACATCGTACACCACTCGGCATCGTCCTGACGACGATCCACGACGCCAACCGCGTCGATGTGGCCGGTGACGTAATGTCCGCCGATCGGATCGCCCGCCCGCAGCGGCGGCTCGACGTTGACCACGTCGCCGGCAGCCAGCTCGCCCAAGTTCGTTCGCGAAAGCGTCTCCTCGCCCGCTTGGAATGATAGGCGGTCCCCGTCAACGGCAACCACCGTGAGGCAACAGCCGTTGAGTGCCACACTGTCGCCCACTTTGGTGATCTGGGCCAGCCGCCGCCCGCGGATCAGCAGCCGCATGCCGGGTGGCTCCGCCAGAACGTCCGCCACTTCAGCCAGGCATTGCACGAGTCCGGTGAACATTCGATGGTGAATAGGCGAGCAGGTCCGACATTCCGTGTGCGGTTTAGCTTGCGTCCTTCAAAACAGCGGCTCTTTACTCGGCCGGCGATGCCAAACGAGATCCCAGGCATAGCGCCAGGGAGGAACACAAACGAACAACACGCACAGCAACGGCACGGCGTAGCCGCGGACGATCAGAATTGCCATCAAAGCGAACACGATGCCAACCAGTTGCGCGAAGCTGCGGTGGCCGCGCACAAATTGCGTCAGCGGATGCGGATAGGGAATCCGCGACACCATCAGGATCGCGATCGCTATGGAAAACACGGGGACGATACGCTGCATCCACCAATCGTACGTGGCGAAGTTCTCGCGGCCCACGTTCGCCTCATTTCGCAGCGTATAGGAAAGAACGGCGAAACTGGCGATGGCGGCGGCGGCGGCCGGAGTCGGCAGCCCGACAAACGAGGTGTGATCGTCGTCCACGTCCGTCTCCACATTAAACCGCGCCAGCCGCAGTGCCGCACAGCAGGCGAACAGTGCCGCCACGCTCCAGATCGCCTCGCTATGCAAATTGGTAAACTGCGGGCACATTTTCACCAACAAGATCGCCGGCGCGAGCCCGAACGACACCAAATCGCACAGACTATCGAGCTCCGCTCCGAAGTCGCTCACTCCGCGAGTTATTCGTGCGACTTGTCCGTCTATGGCGTCAAAGAACATCGCCAGCAGAATCAGCGCACCGCACAACATGAGGTTGTGCGTCGGGTCTTCGCTGCCGATCAACTCCTTCGCCGATTCGGTGAGCTGCTTGGCCGATTCGATGTTCAACTCGATCCGAGGGGCAGGATCAAATTCGGTCGTAGGCTTCTCGATCCGCGAAAGCACCACAATTGCGAAGAATCCGCAAACCAAATTGCCCAGCGTAAACAGCGTCGGAAAAACAGCGATAGGACGGATCGGTTTCATGCTAACTGACTTGTATCAGTTCGTGTCTCACGCAAAGGCGCAAAGACGCAAAGTAGGAGCAAGATGAAAGATACAGGATGAAGAATAAATGATGTTGGGCATCATTATCCCCTCATCTCTTTTGCTTTCCTTTGCGCCTTAGCGCCTTTGCGTGAGGTCTTTTACTTCCAGCGCCCAATCACGTCGCTGCCGGCCCGCACCTTGTCGCCTGGCCGGACATGAACTTGAACGGCGTCGGCCGGCAGGATCAGCTCGGTACGGGAGCCAAGTTTGATCATACCAAACTTGTCGCCCCGAGGGACCGTCGATCCGGGCGTAAGATCGCAGACGATCCGCCGCGCCAGCATGCCCGAAATCTGCCGCACGGCAAAGCGAATTTCGGGATCGTCGGTCCGCTCGAAGCCGATCCACATAAACTCGTTGCGCTCCGCGCTTTCCGGCCGCAGGGCATTGAGAAATTCGCCCGGCTGATAGTGCGTTTCGACCACCCGCCCCGCGAACGGCGCCCGGTTAATGTGGACGTTAAAGATCGAAAGAAAGATGCCGATCCGCACGGCCGGCCCATCCAAAAAGTCGTAGTTCGCCAACGGCGTGACGTCGGTCACCGTGCCGTCGGCCGGCGCGACAATGAGATTCGGGCCTTCGGGCAGCGCTCGCTTTGGATCGCGAAAGAAATATAGAAGCTGCCCTAACAGCACCGCCGGCACAACCGCCAGCCAGCACCAAGGGTCCTCTAGAAACAGAAAAACGATCGTCAACACCAGCAACGGCCAACCAAACAGGTTAAGCTCGCGCCAACCCCAACAAGCGAACGGCAACCGCTCGAACCACCGCGGAGGCGCCCCCAGCTGCAAACGTTCAGATATCGACGTGAGCGAAATCATTTTTAGAAATTGCAAAAGTCCGGGGGTGGCTGGGGCAACGCCCCAGTGAATGATCTGGGGCGTTGCCCCAGGCACTCCGCCGTCTTTGCGTCTGCGTCCTGCCCCCGACGCCTCAATGCAGCACCGGGCAGATATCGAACCACTGCCGCCCTTGCGCCGCCATCCAGTCGCTGCCCTCCGGCGGCCCCCACATGCCAGGCTCGTAGATGTAAAGCGGCGGCCGATCGCTTCGCTGCCACTCCTCGATGATCGGATCGCAAATCGCCCAGGCCGCTTCCACTTCGTCGGCCCGCGCGAACAAGCTGGCGTCGCCCTCCAGCGCATCGAGCAACAATCGCTCGTACGCATCCGGCATCGTGCCACGGAACTCCCGCGAAAAGCGAAACTCCAGATCGGTCTGACGCAGCTTCATCCCCGCGTCGGGCACCTTCGTCTGAAAGTGAATCTGAATGCCTTCCGCCGGTTGCACTTGAATGACGAGGCGATTCGCTTCGACGGTACTTTTGGGACCAGCGTGGAACACCATGTGGGGCGGCTCCTGAAACTGCACGACGATCTGCGTCGTGCGGCACGACATGGCCTTGCCGCTGCGCAGATAGAACGGCACGCCCTGCCACCGCCAGTTATCGACCCACAGTTTTACGGAAGCAAATGTCGTTGTTCGCGTGCCCGGCTCGACGCCCTCGGTTTCCGCATAGCCGCGGTATTGCCCGCGAAGTGTGTCTCGGTCCACCTGTTCGCCGGTGAGCGGCCGGACGGCTTGCAGCACCTTCACCTTTTCGCCGCGCACGGCATCGGCCTCGTACCGCACGGGCGGCTCCATGGCGGTGATCATCATGAGTTGAAGCAAGTGGTTCTGGAACATGTCGCGCAGCACGCCGGCCGAATCGTAATAGGCCGCCCGGCGAGCCACATCCACTTCCTCGGCCACGGTGATTTGCACGTGATCGATGTAATTGCGGTTCCAGATCGGCTCGAAGATCGTATTGGCGAACCGCAGCACGAGCAGGTTCTGCACGGTCTCCTTGCCCAGATAATGGTCGATGCGATACACCTGCCGCTCGCCGAATACGGCGTGCATCGCTTCGTTAAGCCGCCGGGCGGATGCCAGGTTGGTGCCAAATGGCTTTTCGATGATCACGCGTCGCGGCCCACCGCTTTCGTCGGCCAATCCACTGCGGCCCAGCTGCTCGATGATCAGCTCATAGAACCGCGGAGCGGTCGCGAGATAATACACCCGCGTGCTACGATCCGCCTTTTCTATTTCCTTCAGAAACGGCGCCAAGCTCACGAAGTCGTCCGCTTGCGCGATGTCGCCGGGGTGGTAATAAATGAATTGCGAAAATTTGTCCCACAGGCCCGCATCGAAATCCTTGCCGAGGTGCGTCGCCGTCGATTTCGCCAGTTCGGCCCGCCACGTTTCATGCGTAAACTCCGTCCGTGAGAAGCCGACGATCCGCGTTTCTTTCGGCAGTCGCCCTTTGCGGAAGAGCTGGTACAGCGCCGGCACCAGCTTCCGCTGCGTCAAATCGCCCGAGGCGCCGAAGATGACAAAGGTATGCGGCATGGAAATAAAGGGGGAAGGGGGAGGGCGGAAGGGGGAAGGGCAAGAAGATTAATCGATTGTGGCAATGGGAAGCTAGACGTGTTGCTTCGCAGCTCTACGCCCGCCGCCTTCCCCCTCCCCCTTCCGCCTTCCCCCTTTCCTCAAATGGTCATCGCCGTAAAGCCGCCGTCGACGTAAATCGCTTCGCCGGTGATAAAACTGCCGGCCACGGGCGACAGCAGGAGCAGCATCGCGCCGATCAGCTCCGGCGCGTCGCCCAGCCGGCCGATCGGCGTGTGTCGGAGAATCGCTTCGACTCGCGACTTATCCAAAATCTTGCGGTTCTGCTCGGCAGGGAAGAACCCCGGGCACAAGCAATTGACGCGCACGCCGTGCGGCGCGAACTCGCGGGCCACGTTCTGCGTGAGGCTGAGCACGGCCGCCTTCGACGCCGAATAAATGAATACCCGCGACAGTGGCCGGTAACTGGTCACGCTTCCGATGTTGAGAATCGCCCCGCCACCGGCTTCGATCATCTGCTTGCCGAACACCTGGCAACCCAGGTGCGTGGCCAGCAGATTTCCGTCGATGATGCGATGAAACTCTTCATCGCTGATTTCGAGATAGGGTGTGGGTGAATTGACGCCCGCACAGTTCACGAGCGCATCGACTCGACCGTGCTGCTCGACCGTTTTGTCCAGCAGGCCTTGTAGAGACGCCCGGTTGCAGGCGTCGACTGCCGCAAACGTGGCATTGCCGCCGAGCTGCTCGATGGCCTCCACGCGCTGCTGACCGCGTTCGGCACTCCGGCCGGCCACCACCACATTGGCCCCCGCTTGCGCGAGCCCATTGCAAAGCTCGCCGCCCAACACGCCCGTGCCACCGACCACGACCGCCACGCGGCCATCCAACCCAAACAGCTTTTGAAGATAGTCGGACATTTCTGTAGCCGGGGTCTGTGACCCCGGTTATCTGCCGGCCTCATCGAGGCCAGCTACAGTAGCACCTACTTCGGCGGGCGTCGCAGCCGGATCCAATCGGTGTGGAACGTCCCCGGCTTGTCGATCCGCTCGTACGTGTGAGCGCCGAAATAATCGCGCTGCGCTTGCAGCAGGTTCGCGGGCAGTCGGTCGCGGCGGTAACCGTCGTAATAGGCCAGTGCGGTGGCAAACGCCGGAACAGCGATTCCCAGTTGTGCCGCGGTTGCCAGCACGTGCCGCCAGGCGTCCTGAGTTTTTGCACACGCCTCCGTGAAGTACGGAGCCAACAGCAGGTTTTCCAACTTCGCATTGGCGTCGAACGCCTCCTTGATGCGATCGAGAAACAGCGCACGAATGATGCAGCCACCGCGCCACAAAAGCGCGATATTGCCGTAGTTGAGCGGCCAATCATACTCGCCGGCCGCCGCCTGCATCTGCACGAACCCCTGCGCGTAGCTGCAAATCTTCGAGGCATACAGCGCCTGCCGGATCTGCTCGACGAACGCCGGCCGCTCGCCCTTGTACTTCTGTCCGAGTGGCCCTTTGAGAATCTTGCTGGCCCTGACGCGGGCCTCTTTCATCGCCGACAAGCACCGCGCAAACACCGCCTCGGTCACCAGCGTGCTCGGCACGCCGTGATCGAGCGCGAGCTGGCTCATCCATTTGCCCGTGCCCTTGGCCCCCGCTTTATCCATGATCTTATCGACCAGGTAGCCGTCGCCCTCGGGGTCCTTGACGCTGAAGATGTCGCGCGTGATTTCGATGAGATAGCTGTTCAGCTCACCGCGATTCCAGTTGTCGAACACGTCGTACAATTCTTCGTTCGACAGGCCGAGCGTCTCGCGCATCAGAAAGTACGCTTCGCAGATGAGCTGCATGTCGCCGTACTCGATGCCGTTGTGAATCATCTTCACATAATGCCCGGCGCCGCGCGGCCCGACCCACTCGCAGCACGGAATGTCGTTCTGCGGTCCCACCTTGGCGGCGATGGCCTGGAAAATCGGCTTGATGATCGGCCACGCCGCGGGACTGCCGCCCGGCATCAGGCTGGGTCCTTTGAGCGCGCCTTCCTCGCCGCCCGACACGCCCGTGCCGACGTACAGCAGGCCATTTTCCTCGACATATTTCGTGCGCCGTTCGGTGTCGGCGAAGTGCGTGTTGCCGCCGTCGATGAGCACGTCGCCCCTGTCCAGCAGCGGAATTAGCGTTTCGATCAGTTCATCGACGGCCGAACCGGCCTTCACCATCATCATCACTTTTCGCGGCTTGGCGAGGCTTTTGACAAGCTCTTCGACCGATTGGCAGCCGACGAACTTCTTCCCCTTCGCTCGGCCGTTGATGAACTCGTCGACCTTGCTCGTCGTGCGGTTGTACACGGCCACCGAGTTCCCACGGCTTTCCATGTTCAACGCCAGGTTCTCGCCCATCACGGCGAGGCCGATCAGGCCAATATCGCACTTTGCATTACTCATCAGTTGGCTCCAATGGTGGGCCGGCGGGTTTAGCCACAGAGAACACAGAGGTCACAGAGAGGGAATGCGAAGTGGAGATGGTCCGACCCAATGCAATCTTACTGACCTGCATTTTGAGATATTCGATTTGCATTTTTCATTTTTCATTTTTGCAATGGTATCGCTCTGTGGTCTCTGTGTCCTCTGTGGCTTGATCACCCTGCTCACCTATTCACATAATCACTCACTCACACTCTCCTCATCCACTCGCCACGTCGGCCGCTCCGGTAAAAACGTGTCGAACTCGTCGAGCAACTGTTGTTGGTACTCGCCGGCGAACGTGCCGTCGAAGAACCGCGTGATGCCTTCTTCGTACAGCCGCCGCCAACTGGCCTCCTCGCTACCCGGGTTGATCGGGAAAAACAGGCATTTGTTCGCTACCGCCGCTTGGTAGTCGCCCGGCGCGTCGCCAATCATCAGCGCGTGGTTCGGCCGATAATGCTTCGCTGCGGCCAGTGACTCCTGCTTGCTGCCGACTTCCTGCCCGCAGATTGCCAGCACGAACCGCGCAAGGTCGTGTTCGGCCCATTCCGCTTCGAGCGCCGCATTCGGCGTTTGCGAGCAGACCAGCATGTCAGCATGGCCGCAAAACAGTTCCAGGCACTGTCGCACGTAAGGAAACGGCGGCACCGCCCGAACCATCTCCGCGATCGACTTATTGACCGTGAGGCTCCAGGCCAGCGCTTGCTTGAGATCGGGGTCGCCCGTCTCCGCCACCGCCTTTTCTAGCGTCGGATTGCCGAGCTTCGTTTCGCGGCCGATCCATCGAACCAATCCTTCCGGCCGCGGAACCTTCACGCCGCGGGCCTTCACTTCCGGCCGCCGCCGCAACCAATCGAGCTGCTCGACCAGCGCCGGAAAACGGTTCGCGCCGCGGCTCTTCGAATAGAGATTGACGAACTCGGCCGCCTCGCGCGCCATTTTGCTGACGCCCTGCAGCTCATAGTGATTGATAAAGTTGGGAATGAAGCACTCTTTGTGCTTCAGCTCCATCGAATCGAAGACGCACCCGTCCGAATCGATGCCCACGAGATAATCGTGCTGCGGCGTAATCGACAACATGCGCCGCATTTTACTGGCGACCGCCGCAACGGTCGAGGGCGACGCAAGCTGACGGCTTCCCGTCGGCCGTGTGCCACTGCTCGCGGCGGAGAGAAGGGCCGTCGGTTCCCGATGCGGCACTGCTTGCCTCCCCACGTTCGTAATCCTTTAACAGCGAGCAGTGCCCAATCGCCGTCGCGGCATGATAGGCCCGCCGCAAGCAGTGGCACACTCCCGCCTAGCGCGTGAACTACGGTGTTGGCGCCCGGTATGGCGGCAGACCCAAAATTCGCCGGTCGATTTCTTCAAGCTGCTGCCGAAATCGCCGATCGTCCTGATCGCCAAATTGCGACTTCAACTGGGCGGCTGTGATTTCCTCAGGCAACCCGTCAACAGCAGGCATGAATGTGGCGACGGAAAATAATTGCGGCAACAGGCGCAGGGGCACCCGCTTATTGAGAATACCGTTCGCAAAGCGAACGCCCGCCCGGTCCGCCGCGATGTCGGCGAAGCTCAGGCCGCTGCCAGCTTGGGCGTCCAGCATTTCTTTCGCCAGGCCCGCGGCATCGGCGGCTTGTGCCCCCAACGCCGCCGTGAGATACGCCGAGACGAAGAAATGCTGCGCGAGGTCGCGCCGGCCGAGCAGTGTCGGATCGCCGAGCAGGGTCAAACGGATTGCGCGTTCACTGGGCGGCTCCACCGCCTGCGCCAAATTCCCGACACCCGGCACTCCGGCCAAAAGCTGCGAATCGCCCAGCGCCAAGCCGACGGCCACCAGAAACGCCGGCCCGGCAACGTCGTCGGGCAGCGTCCGGGCAGCACCAGCCGCCTGGCGCACATAGTATTCGGTCAGCGCGTCGCCAACGCGGCGCGGTTGGCCTTCATTTCTATTGCCGTTCGCGACCGGCAGCGCCCGGTTCGCTGCCGCCGATCGCATGATTTCCTGGAGCACGCGTTTCGCGCCGTCGGCCAGCGGCGTACCGGCAGCCGACTTCATCAACTCAACGTAATGCGGCGCTGCCATGTCGCCCGGCAGCGACCTCGCCAATTCGGTATAAATCTGGCTGAGCCGTCGCTTCGATCCGGGCGTCATATCGTACAGCCGCTTGATATTGCGGCGGCGAATCTCTTCGCCGATCATCGCGATCGCCAGCGTGTTGACCGGGTCGAACTGGATGCGGAAGTCGCTCCGCCCGGCCAGGTTATCGCCCAGCACCGGCCGCATGACGCTGCCGCGCTCGGGACTATGCGCCGCGCCCAAATGATGGCCGAGCTCGTGCACCAGGAATTCCAGCTTTTCCGGCTCGCTGATTTGCGGCGAGCCTTCGCGAACCAGGATGTGCGTGTGCAGCGGCCCGCGCGTGCCGGCCATGTGCGTGCGCCCTCGGACCATCGTCCATTGGCTCGTGAAGCCGATTGCCACGCGGCCTGGTGACGGTTTCACTTCTCGCTCGAACTCTGCGAGCGAAGCGTTGAAATCGTTGGTCGCATTGTCGGAATTCCACCTGTCCACGGCGACGACCCGCAGGCCCACCCGGCAATACTGCTCGAGGATGGCGGAGGCCGCCTCGACGCGCCGCCGCAGCCGACGCTCCCAATGCTGCTGCCGCGCCGGCTCTTCCTCATCGACGAGAATCTTCACGGCGATCGTGGCGGACGGCGCTCGGCTCGCGCTGCCCGGCAACGAGCGGCCCCGGCTCGTGCTGCCGTCTTCCCCAAGGCCGATTTTTTGCATGTCGATCCGGCCATCCCCTCTGCGTCCGAAGAAATACGCGCAGTTGGCATCGACCGCATAGCGCTTCGACCCACCCGGAGACGAAAATTCCACCTGCGCCTTGCCGTCGAGAAACAGCGGCATTACCTCGCCGACCGGAAGTGTCACCTGTTGCGCTTGCCCGGCAGCAGGCAAGAATCGCAGCGGTAGCTGCACTCCCGTGCGATTGGCCAACACGATCACGTCGCCAATCGCCACGCCATAGGACGTCGCCGCCAGTGCCGCCGAAATCAACCAATGAAACATATAATGACGCATCTCTGCATTTTACTATGCCAATAGCCCGCGACATACGCGTGGCCGGAAAACAGTGTAGCCATCTCGCTCCGCGAGATGATTTCCGCTCGCGGCTTCGGCCGTGAGCTCAGCCGAACGGAGCGAGCGGACTACACTTTCAGCAGTTCCTGCAGCTCCTGCATCGCGTAAAGATCGCGTTCGCGGCCGGCGTGGGCGAATACTGCCTGCAAGTTATTGAGCATCCGGCTCAACCATTGTCGATGCGTCGCGGGTGCCAGCCACTGCGATGCGTCGGCCGGAACCATGCCCGTGGTCTCTGCAATGCGACGGCACACATCGTCGCCATGGAGCAGCTCCCCGCCATAAAACGGATCGACATACATCCAGGAGCTGCGACCGCTCGCCGTTTGGCCGCCCTCGTTGGACTTCACCGCAGCCAGAAAGTGCCCCGGCGCATTGATGCCGCGCACGGCGAGCCCCACACCCTCAGCAACGCATTTGTAAATCAGCACGAGCGTGATCGGCAGCCCGCGATGCGTCCGCAACACGTCCGGCAGATAACTGTTCGCCGGGTCATAGTAGTTCTCGACATTGCCGACGAACCCCACGACGTCGAACAACACGTCGTGCAGGTGTGCAAGCTTCGCCTCAACGCTTGAAGAATGGACGCGCCGACGAACCGTATCCGAAAGCTCCGCTATGGTTGCCTCCGCCTGTTCCACCTCAGCTCTGGGCTGCTCGTGAAGCGTGATCGCAAACGCGGCGCGGAACAAGCCTTCAGTCGTTTCCACGCGCGGCATTTCGCAGGCAAACGCGTCATACGCAGCGGCGTGGCAATAAGCGGGCATTGGTGTAGGGCCGGCTGTGCCGGCCGAATGGCTGAGGTGCGATTCTTCCGGTTCGAGAGTTGCTGGCCGGCACAGCCGGCCCTACTCACCTTACTCACCAGACACCCGCATCTGCTCGTCGATCCACGCCTCCAGCTCCTCCCAATTCACCGGCGGCAGCTTCGAAAGATCCGGGCGGAGCTTCACGGCATCGCGGACGTAGATGTGCTGGATCTCCGATTGCGGCACATCGGTGTTCCAGTGCACCAGCACGCGAATGCAACGCGGCAGCGAGCCGGGGACGGCCAATTCATGGCCGCAAAGGAGCGGCACGTCGAGCCAGCCGAGCTGCCTGGCGGCCAATGCGGGGAATTCGGCGTCGAGATCGGGCGTCGTGGTGAAGATCGCGCTGGCGACGTCTTTGCGATCAATGCCGTTGCGGCGGACCATCAGCGCGACGAGCTGGCGAGTGGCGGTGAGGATCTCCTCCCGCGTGTTCTCGGCGACAGTCGTCGCCCCGCGCACTCCACGACAATAAGTCACGTTTGGCCCCGAAATCGTCAAAGAATCAGCGTAAGCAACCCATCGGCTCGGGCATCATAATCATGATACGCCCGACGCATCGTTGCCAGACACGTGCGGTGTTGAGGACCTGGTTTATCCAGGTGGGCTAGGTGGGCGAAATCGGTCGAAAATACGGTCAAAAATCGTCGATTTAAGCCGTTGACATTGAGCGGCCGAAGCGTATTATTATGTTTGGTCTCAGTCGGGAAATGCCCGGTGTTGGGCGCTTCCCGGGTGGGATTTTTTGTTCTGGGCTTGCTCTTCAACTGGACATGCCTAGAATGACTAGCTTTGCTCTTTGACAATTTGGTAAGTGACCTCCAATTTTTTTGTCAGCCAAGACTGTGAAATGGCTGAGGAGCGTTGAGGGTAACGACCGGACTTCGGTTCGGACGCTGCTCGCGGCGCGCCTCAACAATTAGCCAACCAAACTTTTTCAAACGGCTCATTCACGTGCGAGCCGGGCGGTTTATCCGCCCGGATTGCCGTTAATGCATACACCAATTGAAGGGTTTGATCCTGGCTCAGAATGAACGTTGGCGGCGTGGATTAGGCATGCAAGTCGAGCGGTAGGGAGTCTCTCACCTCACCCTCTCCCACTGGGAGAGGGCCGGGGTGAGGGACTCCTGAGAGCGGCGAAAGGGAGAGTAACGCGTAGTTACGTACCCCGAGGACCGGAATAGCCACGGGAAACTGTGGGTAATGCCGGATAATATCTGGGGGCGAAAGCCCCCGGATCAAAGGTGTGATTCCGCCTCGGGAGCGGACTGCGTTGTACTAGCTAGTTGGTAGGGTAATGGCCTACCAAGGCGATGATGCATAGCGGGCGTGAGAGCGTGGCCCGTCTCACTGGGACTGAGACACTGCCCAGACACCTACGGGTGGCTGCAGTCGAGAATCTTCGGCAATGGGCGCAAGCCTGACCGAGCGACGCCGCGTGCGGGATGAAGGCCTTCGGGTTGTAAACCGCTGTCGTAGGGGAGGAAGTTCCGGTGGGTTCTCCTGCCGGATTGACCTATCCTAGGAGGAAGGACGGGCTAAGTTCGTGCCAGCAGCCGCGGTAATACGAACCGTCCAAACGTTATTCGGAATTACTGGGCTTAAAGGGTATGTAGGCGGCGCTGTTAGTCGGGTGTGAAATCCCTCGGCTCAACCGAGGAATTGCGCCCGATACTGCAGTGCTTGAGGGAGACAGAGGTAAGCGGAACTGATGGTGGAGCGGTGAAATGCGTTGATATCATCAGGAACACCGGTGGCGAAAGCGGCTTACTGGGTCTCTTCTGACGCTGAGATACGAAAGCTAGGGGAGCGAAGGGGATTAGATACCCCCGTAGTCCTAGCTGTAAACGATGAGCACTTGATCGAGGGCCCCCCCATAGGCTCCCGGTCGTAGCGAAAGTGTTAAGTGCTCCGCCTGGGGAGTATGGTCGCAAGGCTGAAACTCAAAGGAATTGACGGGGGCTCACACAAGCGGTGGAGGATGTGGCTTAATTCGAGGCTACGCGAAGAACCTTATCCTAGTCTTGACATGCATGGATTAACCCTATGAAAGCAGGGCCACGCCTTCGGGTGGAACATGCACAGGTGCTGCATGGCTGTCGTCAGCTCGTGTCGTGAGATGTCGGGTTAAGTCCCTTAACGAGCGAAACCCTTGTCGCTAGTTGCCAGCGAGTCATGTCGGGGACTCTAGCGAGACCGCCGGTGTTAAACCGGAGGAAGGTGGGGATGACGTCAAGTCCTCATGGCCTTT
>JBBDWY010000020.1:0-46142 GCA_040902605.1 Pirellulales bacterium
CCGAAGGTCGCGAGGCCCGAGCCGGCCGCCCCTCCGGCAAGGCCGCCAAGAAGCAAGCCCAGAATCTCACGATTGTCTTTCGCGCCAGGCGTGGTGCCAAACAGGTCCGAACTGACGATATTGGAAAACACCTCGCTCGCGGTGTTGACCGCAACCAGCCAAGCGGCCAGCCCAAACGCGAAGACGAGCAGGCACTTCACCCAATCCCGTGTCAGCCAGAGCCAAGTGATCCCTGCGAGCATGGCGCCGAAGGCAATTCCGGCCAATAGCGCCGGGTCAGCGCCCCATAGAATATCGTAAGCGCCCATATTCATCTGGATGCATTCCTGCACCGCGGCTAGATCGGGATTCGTATACTTGACTCCCGCCAGGTTTGGTATCAGCTCTTTGGCGTTGGCGAGAAAACTGGAGGACGGCAAGCTAACGCCCGTAATTTCCGGAATGTCGTAGAGATAGAAGGGCAAGGTAGGCGCGGCCGCGGCAATTGGCACGCAAAACTCGATCAGCCCCTCCAATGTCTGCGGCTTAAACCAGGATGGCGCATGGACCGCGACGGCATCCGCACTTACAGAAACGGCGTGGCGGGCCAAGCGTATCGCGTCATCACGGCAGTTATGGCCAACGTGGACAAACACCTGCAGCTCGCGCCGCACGGCGTCACCGGCCCACGCTTCGGCCAGAGCCATTCGCTCGTCAACGGTAAGTGATTGTCCCTCACCTGAGGTGCCCGCCAAAAAAACGCCGCGGACAGAATTCGAGACAAGATACTTCGCCTGGTCGCGCACCAGAGCCAGATTCAAACTGCCATCGTGTTTCATCGGCGTAAACGGAGCGGCGATCAGTCGAAAATTTGCAAGGTTCATAATATGATTGATCCGGTAAAACTATTGAAAGCGTGCTGTGTTGGGATCGGAATTCGACAAAGAGATTTTCCGTATGGACGGTTCACCCGGCAACTGCGTTAGAACTACTATTGATCGTTTTCTTTGATGCGAAGCCCAGACTACAATCGTGAGGTGCCAGCGCATGCGTTCGTTTCTCTATTTTTGTGATCGGCAACTTCTTGATAGCTGCGGTTCTCGAAAGAACTGGATTAGCCTCTGAACAATCCGTTCGTAGGCCACTGTTTGAGACTCTCGCGTAACTCCGCCAATATGCGGAGATATGAGCAAATTCTCATGTTCGTTGGCATATCGTATTAGTGAGTGCTGATCGAGATCCCTTCTCCACTCACCATCGATCACATCAAGTCCGGCGCCCGCCAGGCGACCTGTTTCGAGAGCCATTAACAATGCGCATTCATCAATAATTCCGCCGCGACTCGTATTGATTAGGACCGCTCCTGGTTTCATGTTTCGGAAGGCCGTATCGTCAAACATGCCGCGGGTTGAGTCGGACAAATGCACATGGATGGTGACCACATCGGAGCATTGCAGCAATGTATCGAAATCCACCTGTTCGACGCCGCTCGGCGTCGGCACTTTTTTAACGTCACACAGCAGCGTCCGCATGCCGAACGCTAAACCATATTCGGCCACCATCTTGCCGAGCCGCCCGTAACCGACGACACCCAAGGTCTTGCCAAACAGCTGCGTTCCTCTGAATTCATCGCGAGCCCACCGGCCTGCACGTGCCGCAGTAAACGCCGCGGGCAGCCTTCGCACTAAGGCGAGCAGCAGACCCCAAGTAAGCTCCGCAGTTGCGGTAACTTTCCGGAGAAACTCACTATCGTCCTTGAGAGACAGAACGGTAATGCCCCTTTTTTGCGCCTCCGTAACGTCAATGTGATCCACACCCGTGCTGGGTGTTGCAATGACTTGCAGTTTTCGAGCGTTTTCAAGAATCTCTCGATTCGTTTGCACTGCGAGAGAGGTTACGAAGGCGTCGAACTCGTGAATCCGCTCCAGCAGCGCGTCCTGGCATGCCGGCAACTCGATCACTTCCCCAATTGTTTGCAGCGGCTTCAGGACATCGGGGCACGCCGCGACATCGACCATGCTAAGGATCATTCGGGCCATGGGACAGCCGCTACATCCGGTTCGAGAGCTGATTCATTCGATACGATCCGCGTGAGCACTTCAATGCAGTAGATCAGTGCCCGGGGCAGATGAAACGGGTCCTTTACGGGAAGGAACAAGGTTTCGCGAACAAGGTCGCCGTACCGATCCAATTTTTGAGTCCATTCGCCATGCTGCCGCAGCGGGTAGTGATTGAAACTATAATCGTGGATCCTTTGGTGCCAATCGAGGCACCAATCCTGTTTGCAGTGTTCGTAGGCGAGAAGGGTTGCGTAAAGCGACTCGGTGTGCGGCCACCATAGTTTCATATCGGCGTGTGGCCAATGAACGTCCGGGCTTCCCTCGGCATCAATCGCCAGGAAAAGTCCGCCGTATTCTGAGTCCCAGCCCTTCTCGAGGTGATAGTGAATTGCATCAATTGCTTTGCGGATTGCGTTTTGATCGTCTCTGGCGCGAGCAATATGGATCTGAAACCACATGGACTCAATCGCGTGGCCTGGGCAAACCACCGCGCCATGCGGTTCATTGCACAGGCTTCCATCGCGGTTGAGCCACTCCAAAACAAAGCCACTTTCGCTTCGCAAGAACTCGTCCATCACCAAATCGTGATGACGGATTGCCTCCGCTAGATGATCGCCGTTATTGGTCGCCTCCGCGAGCTCAAAGAACGCGAGTGAAAAAAGCATGCTCAGCCCGTGCGGCTTACAGCCCGGAGGGATGGGATAGGGCCACGCGGGCGGAGATTCCTTTCGATTCAGGGCATCTTGCACCACGTTGAACGTACATTCGGCCAGAGCGAGAGCGCCGTCGTCGCGCGTGGCGCGCCAGTATTCTACTAGCCCATCGATTGCGAACCCATCTGTATAGATGCTTTCGTAGCCACGCTGCACATCTCCCTGCTCATTCACCAGCAGCGGCCAATGGCCGTTTGGCAGCGGGCCGCGCGCTGACATGCAGCGGTAAATTCCATGCGCAATTTCGAGCCACTCTTTTAGCGGCTCGATGGAGTTGAAAAGCTTGCTAAAAACCCATAGCGCCCGCCATTGTGACCAACCCCAACGGTCACGGTTCATGACGGTTCCGTCATCGTCGATGCAAGTGTTAATCCCGCCATCCGCATCGATAGCATGCTGCATCCAAAATGGAACGACGTTTTCGAGCAGCTCGTCCCCATACTTGGCGAGCAGATTTTTCAGCGTCGGAACCATGCCGGTCTTTATTCTTGGTGCTTATCGAACGGATGATGATGTGGAAGCGCGGCCGACCAGGAATTGATGTCGCCGTCGCGTGCCTTGGCCAATGCGGGCCATTTGTTGTCCCGTGCTTGACGAGTTGCATCGAGATACGGTGCTAGGGCATCGGCGGCTTGCCGAGCTGAACTGTCCGTCGGCAACCCTTGCAGGATGAGCTCAAAACCCGAGCCAATCAAAACAGCGCCGGCCTCCACGGCCGCCGGTATCCGGTCCATCGTCATGCCGCCGGTGACCATGATGGGACAGAAACCAAACGTTGCGTCGTAGCGAAGATATTTTACAAGTTCCAACTGCGTACCGGCCACCTTGACAAAGTGGGCCCCGCTTTCAATGGCCGAGAACGCTTCATACATCGTGGAGACCGGTGCGATCATCAGGTGTGTGGATGAGTACCGCTTGAGAGTTTCGGGGCGAAAACCGACCATCGAAACGAATCCGTCCACACCAATCGACGCTAGTTCCTCAATGGTCAAAAGTTGCGGATGCCTTGATCGAGCATGTCGCACTAACGGTTCACTATCTAGCGTGCTTCCAACGATCAGACACAGGTCCGGATATTGCTTGCGCGCCCACGGGATCATGATGTGGGCGTCACGACTTCGCAGCGTATATTCAATCGCGCTGCAACCAGCCACAACACAGGCCTCTACCAGCGCTTTGCTGTCATATTCATTCTCCGTAAAGATTGGGAGAAAGCCCTGCTCATGGATTCGACGATAAACCGCGTGCAAGCGCTCCATTGATCCCGCTTCCCTCACTGTGTGTCTCGCGGCGCCATCGCCATCACACGGCGATAGGTCAACGGCGGCTGATCGGTTCGCTCGGAAGGTATTGCCAGGCTGGCCAGATATCCGACGACGACCACAGCCACGATGCCAAACGATGACGGCCAGGTCCAACTCACCTCGCGGAAGAACTCAACGAACTGCGTTCCGAAGACTCGGCCGCACACGTCTTGCAGCCACGGCGCTTCGCTAAAGAACGAAAAGAAGAGGCTGGTTGCAATCCCGGTTACGGCGCCGACGATGACTCCCGGGCCTGAGGCACGTTTGCTGAACATGCCGAGCAGAAAGATACCCAGTAACGGCCCGAAGAACGCGCTGAGAATCTTGTTGACCGCTTGGTACAGCTCGCCCTTTTCCATATAGGGAATGTAGCAGGCAATCGAGATCATGATGATCCCCAACACCGCATTCGTTAAGCGCGAGACAAGTACCTGTTTTTTCTGCTCGTTCGGGGTCAGATTTTCAGCAGGGCGTACTTGGCCCAGAAAGAGGCGCGAATAGATATCCACCATCACGACGGAAGTCGTCGAGTTGATCGCCGCATCGACGCTGGAAAGACTGGCGGCGGTGATTGCCGCCAGCACGAGTCCCGTCAGGCCGATCGGAAAGTATTCCCGAAGAAAGTGCGGCACCACCAACGAATTCTGGCTGCCCTCGGGCATTGGCGAGATCGAATAAAATGCAAACAGGGCCAATCCCACTAGCCCGAGGACGGCGATCCACAGGCTGTCGCTAAGGGCATTTATTACGATCGCCCTGCGAGCGTCCTTGAGCGACTTGGTTGCCTGAAACCTTTGAATAACAACCTGGTCACAGGTGTACGCCGTAAAGTGATTGATCAGCACGGCGAGGATGATGCCGACGACAGTCACCTCAGTCGTAAAATACAAACGTACTTTTTCCCAGCCGGTGGCGCTCGCCATTTCTGGAATGTGAGCGGTTAGATTGAGCCGCGGCGCGTCCCGGACAATCTCGTAGATCTCCGGGATGCCACCCGGCATTTGCCAGACGATGACGGCCAGCATCGTGAAGAGTCCGGCAAACATGATGCAGAACTGGAGAACATCGGTCCAAATCACCGCCTTGATTCCGCCGAGCATCGTGTAGGTAGTCACGACGACGCCCAGACCAATGGCTATCGTGGTGCTGACTTCTTTGTCTTCGATTCCCGTCGCGCCTTGAAACGCGAGAATAGGAACGTACAACGCCGCCCCCATCCAGCCCACTCGCCACAGGACAAATATGAGCGACGCGATCGTGCGAACTGCCACGTTGAAGCGACGCTCGAGATATTCGTAGGCCGAGTAAACATCGAGCTTCTGATAAAACGGAATCGTGACACGCGAAATATAAGGATAGAGCGGAAGCCATCCCAAAATCAGCGTGATGAAGACCAGTCCCACGGCATAAACCACCGCGGGCGTCTGCACGAAATCGATGCCGCTATTCAGGGCGGCCATCAGCGAAACGCCGATCGGTAACCAGCCTACTTGCTTTCCGCCTTTGATAAAATCTTCGAGGGACTTTTGCCTTTTCGAAAAATAGGCGCCGATCCAAACAAGAATGGCCAGGTAAATAACGATCACCAAGCCGTCCACGAGATGAAAGCCAAAAAGGGCCATTTGGATCTCGGCTTTTCTTTCGACGGGCAGCAACCTCAAAGATATTGCGAACTACTTGAGTAGCTGAAAAGCATAAAGGTCGCCATTGCTGAATCGGAACTCAAGGGCGAAAGGTTGCTCGCTGGGCGCGTGCTGCAGCGACTTTTCGCCGTCTTCGTTCCGCCACACGATGCGATACCGAAGTTTGTCATGGGGAGTGGCGATCGAGTCTTCGTGTGCGAAGCCGTTTATGGGACGGCCATCGGCATCAAGCAATGCAACGTGCAAATCACCTGGCGCCACATCGGCGTTGACCAATAGATGCTGACCGGAGAGCAGCAGCGGTCGCGTTTTCAATACTCCTTCCATTTCCCAATTCACCGGCCGCAGCGAGAGCAACCGATCCGCGGGAATCGTGGCCAGACCGATGCCGAACGGACGTGGCTTGGTGTGGACTTGTTCGACAAACTTGGCTGGTGCCACCGCGCCGCCGAACCGCAGGCTGCCATCCTGCCAGCTTCCCTCACCAAAGAGCACTTTCGTTCCAAAGTAGTAGATGTAGACCATGTCATCCTTGACGAACATGTTCGCACCGGGGTGAAAGCGGGCGTCCCACTTGCGCCGGTTTTTCGGCTCGGGTTTGTCGAATGGCATAAAGACGCCGCGATCGGCGACGCGATCCCAATTACGCCCGTTGCGGCTAATCATCAGCTCCACATGGACGGTCCCCATGATATTGTTGCCTTCTTCCGGAATTATTTGCATGATCGGCAGCAGCCCGATTAAGACGTCGCCGTAAGCGGTGACGCATAGCGCGTGTGGCTGAACCCAGGGAAAACCGTCCCGCTCATCGGTGCGGAAGATCGACCGTTTCTCAGTCCAGGTGCGAAAATCGCTACTCGTGGATAGACCAACCCCGCGCATCGTGCCCGTCCAGTTCTTGCCGGTTTTGGGGTCGGGAACAGTCGTGCCCGTCTCGGGCTCCTGGTTCCGCACGAAATAAAGGTACTCGTCCTTCCACCGCACGAGTGATGAGCACGTGTCGTTTTTGCCGACGGCATAGCGATTGTTTTCTACCTTCCAGTGGCTGCCATCTGGCGAGGTGGCGAAGATGTCTCCACCGGCGGCCTTATACCGACGTTGAGGATCGGCGTCGTCAACGTCCTTGATGACCGAGATGCCATGACCGCCCGGTATGACAATGTTGTGGCGCTGGTACGGTCCAAACGGCTCGCTACCGACGAAAGGCTTTTTCCAATGAATGCCATCCTTTGACTCCGCGTAGCAGATATAGTACTCAGGTTTCGCAGAACCGGATTCGCTGGCCAGGTACCAGCAACGAAACGATTGAGTGTCGTCATCGAAGAGCACGGTCCCGTACAGCTCGATCATTCGCCGCTCCCATGGTTGGTCCGGGATGATGAGCGGATTCGCGGGGTGCTTGGTCGGCTGCTTGAGATCGCGCCGCAAGTTCTTCATGTCGGCGATGAGATGATCGTCCAAGAAAAGCTGTGGCCCACCGGAGAGCCTAAGCCGCTCAGATGCCAAATCACGAGCGACTGAAACTAGTGCGGATGCCGAAGCCAGCAATAGCATGGCCACGGGAAGGAATCGTCCGATGGAGAAAGGCTGCAGTCTACTCAAAATCGGAGATGACCTCGCCGTCATGAATGTTCGCCAGCCGACCGAGGATCACGCCATCGATGTTTGGATCGATTGCATGGACGCTGCCGTCGCAAAACACAAATTGACACCGGCCGCCGGGGTGCGAACTGCCAAAATTCCTCGTAAGGTAAAACTTGAGCTGAAACTTGTCTTCCGTGTAATTGGGGGACGGAACGATGAAGAAATCGTGGTTGCTCGTTTTTATTCCAGCTTGACGCACGTAATTGTTAACGTGGTTATCGTTGAAGAAGCTGTTGTCGGCGTAGTCTCGTAGACCAAAGAACTCGGGGTGCATGAACTTTTCGCCGACCAAAAAGGTTTGAGACAAGCCGTCCGTTACGTCCTTAAACTTGCGTTGAGCTGTCCATTTGCTGACCTTTGTATTTGGACAAGTGCCCACGAGATAGCCTGGGTCGGCGTTCTCGTGTTCTCTCGTATGACGTGCCACGCCATTTACGTCATTGCCATAATACCAGTAGATCCAGGCTTGATGGTCGCCGCCATTGAGCGCGTAGTCGGCGAGCGCGCCTGGCACGTGCGCCGAGCAGCCCGATCTATCGTCGCCCGACACACTAAGACCAGGTGCGCGGCGCGACGGACAATAATAAATGGAAACCTGCGTCTGAACGAACTGCTGCGGCACGCCCCAATAGATTATTTCCGCATTGGAATTCTCATAAAGTGCTGATTCTTCCAAATATGGCATAATCAAGACGAGCCAAGTCGCATGGCCGATACCTGACAGATAGGCAGGCGGAATTTTACCGCGGGTCGATTCATAATTTTGAATCGCCAGCCCGATCTGCTTGAGGTGATTCGAGCACTCCGCGCGCCGCGCCGCCTCGCGAGCCGCTTGAATGGCCGGCAGTAAGAGGGCCACGAGCACTCCAATGATGGCGATTACGACTAACAGCTCAACGAGAGTGAAACCGGTCAATCCTCGTTCGCCAACTGTACGGCGCTCATTCACCACTTCGGGGCACTCCTTCACAGCGGCTGATCGAAGATTCACTCCACCGGCGTGCGATTGCTTCGACGAATTCTCGGCCTCCCAATGACCGCAGCCATGGCACCGATGTAGGCAGGATTGTAGCCAACGTTTGGTTCTTACAAAGCCCCAACCCTAATTCTGCGCCGGCGTCGCAAAATCAGACAAGGTTTTGCCGACATTTCCGCGATTTTTGGATCCTGCACCACGCGCGACCAGCCCGGTTTTTGTGACAGTATTGCGATAGCGATTACCTAAGTTTGGGGGTTTCTCAGATTTGGCCCCATACATGGCGTGGATTGTCTGCGCTGGAACATTACGAAGCATCAGTAGTGGCGGGGCCCCAATTGGTAGCCTGCCTGTCGCCAGAATAGGAGGCCGATGGCAGCGTAAATGAGCGGCAATACCGAAGCTGGTTCCGGCACGGCAGCGGACACAGGTTCACTCGAGTTATCTCCGAATCGCGCCCTCCAGAAATTGTAGTCGCCGTTGGTGATGATGCCGTCACCGTCGCCATCGGCCCCATCGCCGCGAGTCAAGTATCGGCCCAGCGTCTTACGCCACACGAGGTAATCGGCAGCGTCGACGGCGCCGTCGCGGTTATAATCGCCGGGCAGGGCTGGAACGACGAAACCACCGATGAAGGGAGCGCCTGTGTTGTATTTGAAGAGGTCGCCCGTTCCTCCAGGGAGCGTGAGATCCAAGTAGTACAGCGAACCACCGTCGTGCGTCAGCGGGACGAGTTCGACCTGCCCCGTCGATCGGTTCAATCGCTGGAGGCTGTTGATGCCGCTCGCCCCAAAGTCAAATTCGATGTGGATTTGCTGAGAAGCGTCCGTCGCGGACACATCCTTCTCGCGCAGAAGATTGACGATCATGAAATAGCCTTCTCCTTCGAACTGCGGACCGTCGAGCTGTTCTAAAGCCGTCCGAAAGTGGCCAATCAATACGTCGCCTTCGGTCACCCCCGGTATAGTTCCGACATTGCTTGCTTCGATCAGTGTGATATAGGGGTCGTCGGTCTGTGAATTCCAAGGCGTGGCACCGAGCGGCAATTTGTTTGGCACGACCTGGCCGCTGCCGGCGTCGAGATGCTTTCCCAGAACGTAACGGACCTGCGTGCTGTCGAGCATCTTCAGGGTCTCACCCAGTCGAGCGACTTCAGCGTTGACCCCCTGCGCGTAGAAGTACGTTGGGTTCGTCAGGTAGGAAGAATAATTCGGGTTGAGGGCGCGGAGCAATCCTCCGCCGTTACCGTCTTCGTAGCTGCCGTAATGATCGAACGTAAAGTAGGCAAGTCCCTTGAAGCCGTAGGCAAGTGGCGCGAAAACCCCCATACGCATATCGGACTCGCTCGGGTGCCGATGGCCGCCGCCGTCGAAGCTTTGCACGTGAGCGAAATAGGGGATATTCGCCCTCAAACCGGCCTTGCGGATAATTCCCAACGCATCGAAGTAGGACCGATCCTGCAGAAACTGCTCGGTTGTTTCGTCGGGATCGTTTTCCAGAAAGGCATAAGTGCCGTCGAATTGCAGCACATCGGGCTGCACGAAATGAATGTAGTCGTCGATATACGTCTCGTAGTCGTAGGGCACCGGCGGATCTTCATAGCTGCCATCCGGAAGTTGATTGGTGCCGTACTCCTGGCCGTAGTTCCATGGGGGTCGAATTGGTGAAAGTTTCGCCGACATGTTGCTGTAGACGAGCATGGTCGGATAGTTTTGCCGGATCCAATTTACAACCTCGGCTACTTGTAAGAACTCGTTGCGCTTCGGCTCATCCCAGACGACGAAACCTTCGCCACCCGGCCGACTGCTCATGAATGAATTGATCGTGGCCATGAGGTCAGCGTCGAGTGGCCGCTCGCCGGTGTGCCACCGCCAAGGGAGGTGCTGAATCTCCCATGCTTTGTCGACCAGGCCGACATTATTTTCCCAGGCCAGCACGTTGGTGAAATTCGCGTCGCGATATCGCGTGTTGACCAGCGAGCTGTCGCGCAGCGCTTGTCCGTGCAACGTAAACGGGTGAGACCGCACCCACTCGTTACCGAATGTCACCGACCGCGTGCGGGGCACCGCATCACCAATTTTGATTTCGCTAAACCAATCGGTGCCGGCCCCGGTAAACTCGATTTGAACATGGTCCGCGTTGTACTGACCGTGCCCGACCGTCATATCGGCGGCGATCAGCGTATTGTTGAGATACGCATCGATCGACTGCGTCGTCGACTTGTAGTGGAAGTTGAACCGGTTCCAGCCCGTTCCCAACGAGATTTGAGACGCGGCCATGTCGTAGCCGCCGCTGCCATTGCCCACGCCCAAACTCCAACTGTCTCCGCCGTTATTGAACAGCGCCACGATCCGTTTGTCGTTACCAAAGTTCTTCACGAAAAACGGATTGTTGATGCTGCTGTAGGCGCCCGTGTGCTTGTACCCGACCTCGATCGCCCAGTCCTGATTGGTCGGCAGAGCGGTCGGGGTGCTTTGGCTTTCCACAGCCGTTTGATAGCGGGCGAAGCGTGCGAACCCAGAGCTGCTCACGGTCCGCGCGGCGTTGCCGTCCATCAAGAACCCATTGCCGAGAAACTGATTCACGCCCCAGCCGCTCACGGACAGATTGTTATCGAGCGGCACATTGAGCCCGACGCCGCCGGAGGGTGGTTGGACCAGAGGAGGTTGAGCAACCGCCCAACCGGTGGGGATCGCGACCATCAGCGGCGCGGTGATCGAATAGAAAAGCAGCCGGAGCATGGATAAATCCTCTGCAGTCAGATGCTTACGATTATAACAAATCGGACCACGAAGCACCGCTCCCTGCCAATCGACGGCCGGCTACAGGTCGATCGCAGGCCGACGAGGGCGATGACAATCAATCGTTCCACGGCGTGAAACCGTCACGAAGCGACGGCTTATAAGCCATCACACAAAATGCAGAAGTATGTCGGCTCGAGCGTGGCAAAACCAGACACAATTGTGTCGATATTTCGACGCCTCAAACCAGTTTCGGCTGCAAAATTTTCGCGACGGTCTGGACGCAAAGAAGTGCGCGGCTTCTTATAATTGCCACTATGCCGCGACGGCATACACCAGAACTGGCTCAGGTTCGATTTCGTGCGCGACAACTGAGAATCAGGTATGAAACGGCTCGTCACATTGTGTTGCTTGTTGATTTCCTCTACTGCTTTTGCCGGAGAGCTGATCGTCAAGCCGGTCGATCATTGGATGATTGACTTGGAGTGTGACATAGACTCGATAGCCGCGCAGTCGTTGAGAGCGCGAACCACGATCGTCCAGCCGCAAGGGTTTACTCAAGTCATCGAAAGTTCAGCCGAGATAGACAAGGGAAAGGCTCGCTGGCGGCTCGTGTATCCGCTCATTGACGAGGGCCGCTTCGACGTGCAGCCGGGCAACTGGACCGGATACTGGGATATGGGCGTATACCAGCTCCGCGCGGAGTTGCTCGACGGCTCGCAAGTGATTCACACCGCGGAGGCGATTTTCGATCCGACGTCCGTTTGTCAGCGCGACAATTACGGCCCGATTTTCTCGACATATCCACAACAGTTCATTGAATGCTCGGCCGTGCGGCCAGCTTATATCGACACGGATCAAATGAGTTTCACGGTCCGCACGCTGCCTGAACGTGTCGCCGAGTGCACCGTGGTCGCGGATGTAACGGCTCGAAATGATGAAACGGTACTAGCCGGCCCATGGACGATCGAGTTAACGGGCGATGTGCAGCAGCAAGATTTCGATTCGTCAGACTGGCCACGAGGCGAGTATTGGATTCGCGTCCGGCTGCAGAAGAAGGGCGAGCCGGTTGGACCTTATCTAATCCGAAAAGTATGGAAGGAAATTCTTCCACCGGAGGAGGCACCAGCAACGCCGCTGCCCGTCGGTCGCGACCATCATGTGCTGGCGAGTTCTCATGGCTTCGATGAGGTTAGCGGCATTCGTTTCATTTCCGACCAGCTTCAGAAGCAGCCTGAAGGACCGCTGCTGGTGATGGATAAGCCATGGGAAACGGAGCTCTTGTACTACAAGACGCTTCACTATGACAAGGAGCGAGGCGAATACGTCTTGGAGTACGAACTCGCGGGCGGCGACAAACAGCGCGAAGCAGAGCGTGCGCAGCTTCCATCGATAATCTGCCGCGCAATTTCCAAAGACGGACTTTCATGGACGAAGCCGTCGCTGGGTCTGGTGGAATACCGCGGCTCGACCGACAACAACTTGGTGCCCGCCGGCCAGCAATACGTTTCCCCGAGGCCGGAAAACCTTCCTCCCAGTCTGGCACACGATTACGCGAAAGCCACGTTCCGTCATTATGAGCCGGAGCGGGATGGCCCCGTAAACATGCAGAACGTGTTTGTAGCGTCGGTCAAGGAATCGTTTGTCAATCAGTGCATCGACGCCAGCAGCCATCCCTTCCGTACAGGCGCGTGGCCAATGGAAAAACGGGGCGATGAGTACCTGGTGTTGACGCACGAGCCAATTCTCTATGTCGGCGTAGGCATGGATTTGTTTCACACGACGGAAAAGATCACGCTCCATGTTGAAGACAAGTCGACCGGCAAACTTTATTATTTCTTTCGTCCTGGGGCGCCATCGTATCCGCCACACGACGCCCCCTACGACAACATGCACATGACTCGCCGCTGCATCGGCGTAATGTGGACCAGTGACGGCATGCAGTGGGACCGGCGGCTGATCGCCGTGCCCGATGAAAACGACCCGCCAGGGGCCCAGTTTTACTACAACGCGCTGTACGCCGGCGACCACGAAACCGATTCCGGCCGCCCCGCCATGGCGCTGGAGAATCATTGGAACGAAATCGCGGTGGATGGCGGTCGGGCCACGCTGGCGTCGTTCACGGTTTACGATGCAAAGGCCAACCAACTATGGCCCGAGCTCGCCACGACCGGCGACCTGTTGCATTGGCGCCGCTTCTCCCCGCGCCGCAAGATGATTCCGAACGGTCCGCAGGGCAGCTACGACCACGGCTTGATCAAAATTGAATCGCGTTACCACGAATTCAATAACGAATGGTGGTTCCCGTATCAAGCAATTAACACGCTCCATCAGGATTACATCGGCCTGGCGAAGATGAACGACGTCGAACAACTGAAGAGGGAATTTCCCAACTATGCCCAGATGCCAGGGTTCGTGAATTGGGACCAGTATTGGCGGCGTTGCAAGACAATGCGCTATTACACAGGCTTAGCGCGATGCTTGCCCGGGCGCGTTTGCCATGCTGAGCCAGTGAGCGATAACGGTTCCCTCACGACAGGGCCGGTCGTACTTGATGGGGACGCTCTCTTGCTAAATGCGGATGTTCAACCGTCTGGCTCACTGCAAGTCGAAGTTCTCGACCAACATGGAACGCCACTCCCCGGCTTTGAATGGGAAGTATGCCGACCGATTAAAGGCGACTCGCTCGATTTTGAAGTCGCTTGGGACGGCGCCGAATTGAAAACCTTGAAAGGACAGGAGGTTCGACTGAGATTCCTTCTGGACCGCGCAAAACTGTACAGCTACCGGATGCAATGACCACGATACTCCAGCCTCGCGGTTGAGTGCCACAATTAATCACGCCCAATTCGGTCGGTCGAGTGTCGCGGCATGAGGTTTGTATCCTTAACCTGTAAAATGCTAAAACTCGTTCTGAAATGCAGCCCGCAATGCATACTCGCTGGATTATCCACGTGACGATGGGCGCGCTTTGCCTCGTGGTCGTAAGGCCGGCTGGATCCAACGATTCCAGGGAGTCCGACGACCCTGTGATGCCGCTAAAAGCGGCTTGTGTTTCGCAAGACACGCAACAGGCGGTCGAACGGGCCTTGGAGTTTCTGGAAAAGGATGCCGCGAAATGGCGGAAGGAGCGGGGCTGTGCCACCTGCCACCACGGGACCATGACCGTCTGGGCGTTGAGCGAAGCAAGAAGCCAGGGCCACACCGTCAATGTGGAAACCTTGGAGGACACGGTCCGATGGACAAAAGACCAATTCGTGCCGCGCTTCAATAAGCCTCGCGATCCACGCCCTGGATGGAACTTGGTGAGCATTCCTGCGATTTACTTGGGCGTAATGGCCCAAAGTTTGCCAATCCTCACGCGCGACGAGATCAACCAAATCGCGGTGCATTTGGCTCGGCACCAGGAAGAGGACGGTGCGTGGCTGATGCCGCCTGCCGCGAACGGTGCGCCGCCAACCTGGGAGTCGCGCGAGACCTTGGCGCTGTGGGCTCTCCTTGCCTGGGAGCCAAGCGTGCCAGCCGATCCACAGGAAGCGGCAGCGGCCCGCGTCAACCGTGAGAAAGCGACCAAGTGGCTAAGCGAAAATAAGCCCACGGAGACCACTCAGTCGATCGGTCTGCGCTTGCTCGTCGACCTTCGAACGGGCAAGTCGGCGGAAGAGTGTGAGGCGAGAATCAACTGGCTCCTAAGCCGACAGAACTCCGATGGTGGTTGGAGCCAGGTCACCGACAGCCCCAGCGACGCCTACGCCACCGGGCAAGCGTTGTGGGTGCTCAGTTTCGCGGGCGTCAAGCAAGACCGCCCGGAGATTGGTCGCGCGGTCTCGTTCCTGGTTGCCAATCAGCGCGAAGACGGCTCTTGGCCCATGACTTGCCGCAGCCATCCGGGCGTCGATACGACGAGACAGCGAAATCCGGTGCCGATTACCTACTTCGGCAGCGCCTGGGCAACGCTTGGCCTGGTGCGCTCATCGCCGCCAGCCCTCGACCTTGCCGCCCGGCAACAGCGGGCCTTCGACTCCATCCGGGCATTCGGCGGAACGTTTGAATTAGACGAGGCAAGCCCTGGTAAGCCGGTTGTGAGCGTGAAAGTCGTTTACGAGGTCGACGATCAAGAGCTAATGACGCTGACTCCGCTCCTGACCGCGTTTCCTGATCTTAAGACGCTCCAATTCAAATCCGCAAGGATCACTGACGCGGGCCTGGTGTCCCTGAATAGTTTGGCTCAACTTCAGAGTTTATCGCTCGAAAACGCAGCGGTCACCGATGCGGGATTAGTGCATCTGAAACCACTGACCCACCTTGAAGAACTAAACCTCAAGGGCACCAATGTCACCGACGTGGGGGTTCAAGACTTCCAAACAGCGATGCCCAGAGTCAAGGTTGTTCGCTAACGGAATGAACACGATCTTCAATCCTCGCTAGTTGGCCGCCCTCCGATTCCTTGGCTTCCCTGCCAGCCGCGATGACCGTTGAGCAGGTGTTTATGGAATGCTTACCTAGATCATGCACCGGATGAGTTAGCATACCTCGACTTGAGACCGAACATGACAAATTCGTGGCTGTCCCGTAGAGAGATGATGATCCAGTGCGGAGTCGCAGGACTTGCCGCATTCTGCATGGGCGCTAAGACATTGAGAGCGAGCGAAGGCGCGCCGAACGTACGGCCGATCACTCGCGGCCCTAAGCACCATTGGTTTGGTTACTACGATAAATTTGAGTTCGATCCGAGCGATCGCTACGTGCTCGGCATGGAGGTTGACTTTGAGCATCGCTCACCGCGCGCGAATGACGAGATTCGTGTCGGTATGGTCGACATCGAGGACGGCGACCGATGGATCGAACTTGGTTCGACGACGGCGTGGTGTTGGCAACAGGGATGTATGCTGCAGTGGCTGCCTGGCTCCAACTCGGAAGTAATTTGGAACGATCGCGAAGCGGACCACTATGTGTCCCGCATACTAGACGTCAAAATATATGAGAAGCGAACCGTTCCGCATCCCATTTACACGGTAAGTCCGAACGGCAAAATCGCCTTAGCTCCCGATTTCCGACGCCTCAACGACGTGCGTCCCGGCTACGGTTATGTGGGTTTGCCGGATCCATACGCGAACGATTTGGCGCCAAAAGAAACGGGGCTTTACCGTGTCGACCTCGAGACCGGCGATCAGGAAATGCTGTTTTCATTTGCCGATATTGCCGGCTTCGGCAAGCCGAAGCATTCGATGACCGACGCCAAGCACAAGTTCAATCATCTTCTATTCAATCCCGATGGCACCCGCTTCGTATTTCTCCACCGCTGGCGATATCCGAACGGAGTGCGGTTATCGCGTATGTTCACGGCGAATCCCGATGGAAGCGACCTACGGGTGCTCGATGACAATGGGCTGACGTCGCATTTCATCTGGCGGGACAACACGCATATTCTGGCATGGTCTAACCAACCGAGTCATGGCCCGGCGCTGTATCTGTTCGAAGACGGGAGCAGCAACATCGATGTTGTTGCTAAGACCGCAATTAAAGCGGACGGGCATGTCAATTATCTTCCGGGCGGTGAATGGATCGTCGACGACACGTATCCCGACGCGGATCGCAATCAGGAGGTTTTTCTGTATCACCCGTCGACCGACCGCCGCGTCTCGCTAGGCAAGTTTTATTCGCCTGCTCCGTATACGGGCGAATGGCGATGCGACACCCATCCGCGCGTGAGCCGAAACGGTCAAATGCTTGTCATCGACTCACCCGACAAAGACGAAGGGCGACAGTTGCACTTGATTGATCTGCGTGGCGTATTAGGCTGACGCATTTTGACTTAACCGGGCTTTTTTATTACGGAGCCAATGAATGAACTTCATTGATACTTCATTCAAGTATTCCGACGATCATCACGCACACTACTTGACGCACGGTTACTGCATTGTTGGCAATCTTCTCAGCGACGAGGGTCTTGCAGCTTGCCAGCGCGAAGTCGACGCAATGATCAACGAGAAGAAACTGCCCGATCTGCCGGCTGATCGGATCATATCGGCTCACCAGCAGGAACCCTGGCTATTCGATTTGGCGACGCAGCCCGCGCTGCTCGACATGATTGAGAAACAGATTGGGCCGAACATTGTGCTTTGGTCATCGCATTTGATTTGCAAGCCGCCTAGGTCCGGAATCCATGTGCCGTGGCATCAGGACACGCCGTATTGGAACATTTCCGGCCCACTTCCGGGTTCGACCTGGATTGCGCTCGACGACATCGACGCTGAAAACGGCGGCATGTGTCTGTTGCCCGATTGGCATCACAAAGGCACGTTGCCGCGCCGCGCAACGGGCAACAACGTATTTTCCGAGGAAATCGCACCCGCGGCGTTGCCGGAAAATATCGAAGAGCTGAAATTACAGTACGAGTTTCCGGCCGGCTGGATGGCGACACACGATACGATGTTGCCCCACACGTCCGAGCCCAACGCATCCAACCGGTGGCGACGCGTCATTGTGTTTCGATACATGACGCCGGAAGGTGAAATGGGTTCCAAGATTTACAATGATTATCGCACAGGCGAGCCGTTCGAACGCGAGTACTTTCTCGTTCGTGGCAACGGTGTCGGCAGCCAGCGGCTTAAGTGCAATCCGTTTGACTGATCGGTGGGAGACGTCGTCCGACTTGCTATGGAATCCAGAGCTCAGTGCCGTCGAAAACCGTGAAATAATAAGCACATACCACATTTTTCTGTCTGGATTAGGTGCCGCGGCGCAGATTTATCCGATGGCAAGGTCGACGCTCGCCCTGCCCCCTCGAATGGAAACGGTGAAGTGTCCCGCAACGCTGATTTTTTGCCGCTTTTCATGGCGAACGAGGCTCAGATCCGCGCGTTTGTGCGGACGCTCGTGCATGATCCGCGCGAAGTGGACGATATTTTTCAGGCGGTGGCCCTGGTGCTTTGGCAAAAGTTTGATCAATACGACACAAGCCGTCCCTTCGGTCCATGGGCCAGGGGGATTGCAGCCAAAGAAGTGCTGGCGATGCGTCGAGGCAATGCCCGCTGTCCAACGCCTTTCCCGCCGGAAGTCGTTGTCGCCATTCTTGACGAGTTCGAACGGTTCTTGACGTCGCGAGGATCGGTGTCAGATACGGCAGAAGCGTTGGACAAGTGCGTAGAATCGCTGCCGCCGACGTCGCAAAAAATGCTGCAGCTCCGCTATGGCGAGGCCATGCGGATTCAACAAGTTGCGTCCCGCCTTGGGCAGACGATGGGGGCGACGCAGCGCGCGCTGTCGCGGATCCATAAGCGGCTCGCGGAATGTATCGAAAGGCGCCTGGCCGCGGTCAACGGCGGAGAAGCTTCATGACCGATCTAGGCAATGAACCCATGAACGACGATCGATCGCACGAGCTCGCCCGCAGCTTTTTGGACGGCACGCTCGACGCGGCGGGGCTCGAACAATTTCGCCGCGTGTTGCTTGCCGATTCAGGCAGCTTGTCCGCGCTCGTTCAGGCGGCCGTTGTTGACGAATCGCTTGTATCCCATTTCAAAAAGGTACGTGAAGAGGCGATCAGGAAGTACTTGCTGGCCTTCGTCCGGCTGGATAGTGATTCCAATTTTGCCGTAACGCAAACCGTGAATTTACGAATTCCTGATGCCCCACCGCCGCGCAGGTGGCGTCGTTCGTGGATAACTGGAATCTTGGCGGCCTCCGTGTTGCTGGCCGCCGCGGGCCTGTACTTCTTTGTCCCGCAGGACGTGGCGATGGTGACTCAACTCGTCGACGCACGAATGTCGGATGGACAGGCCGTGCACGTGGGCACGCGGTTGAGAGAAGGTCAGCGACTCGAAGTAGCCGAGGGATTTGTGGAGCTTACCTTTGATCGCGGAACGGTTGTCGCCATCAAGGGACCTGCCGACTTTCAAATTCTGACGGACATGCGCGCGACCAGTCGCCGTGGCCGCATTATGGTCGATGTCGGAGAGCGATCCACCGGCTTCACGGTGGAGACTCCATCGGCGAATATCGTCGACTGGGGAACTAAATTCGGCGTCGGCGTCCAAGGCGAGGAGACGGATATCGTCGTATTTGACGGAATTGTCGATTTGCATGCGCGCGGCAGCAGTGGCGGATTGAAGCAGCCAAAACGGCTTACGCAGGGCGAGGCGCTGCGCGTTAGCCGCGGAGGCGAGTTGCATCGAATCGTGTCCGTCAACGACTCCGAGTTTCCAATTCCCCGGCTGGGGAACGTCGTCTCCACTTCGGCGCCAGTCATCGCGTCAGTCAAAGATAACGTTCGAGACGGCGCCACCAACAAGTGCTACCGCGTGATCTACGGCGGCCTAAAAGAAGATGCACAGGCTTATGTCGATCGCTCGCACCAATGGAATGGAGTGACGTCCGCAGGCCTTCCGCGCTTTCTGATCGGCGCTGACTACGTGATGCCGTTTAACGAAGACAAACGCGTCCACGGCCTGCAGGTCACCGTCGCCTTCGCACGTGATGCGAACGTATACGTCTTCTATGACGGTCGAACTCCAACTCCCAAGTGGCTTGCGGCTGGCTTCGAAGACACTGGGGTTGAAATAGGCCTGGATGAAGGCCCTTCAATGTCGCTGCCCGATTGGACCACGGGCGTAGGCGCTGGATCGAGCATCGATACTCGATTCCGAGTATGGAAGCGTGTCGCCAAAGCGGGGGAAAGTTTGTTTCTGGGGCCGCGGGGAGTTGAACATCCGTCCGCTAGCGTGACGAAGGCGATGTTCGCAGTCGCCGCGACAGCATCGGACATATGACGTACATTAAACGTAGTGACACAAGCAAGAAGACGAATGGAACGCTCCGAGCCGCAAAGAGAAAACGCTCCCCGCCGGATACGACGGCGCGATTTGCTCGCCGGCGCTGCGTTAGGCGTAGCGGCTTCCGGTTTGGCCGGAATCGGGCGGCGCGTGGCTTTCGCCACCGATCTCGAGAAGCCGCCTGTAGAAGCCGAGGGCCTGACCGCTTATCAAAACCAGAAGCAAGTATTTATCCGCTGGAATAATTCGGTCGTAGTCACTTATCGTGCACACGATTCATTGAAGTTCCCATACTTTGGGCCGTTGGTAGGTCCGGCGTCGGGAATTTCGATGACCACCGAATCGTCGATACCCTACCCGCATCATCGCGGCATCTGGCTTGGATGCGAGCCGCTGAATGGGGGTGATTATTGGAGTGACGGCCCACTTGAGCAGGGGCGGATCTTGTCGGCTGGCCCCGTTGTCGGATCAGTGAACAATTCGTGCGCTGTGATTAGCGACCGTTGCGAATGGCTGCGAAATGACGCGCCCTCGCCATTAGAGGATCGCCGGAGAATTGTGGTTTGCGTTTCGTCAGAGCGCGTTCGATTGATCGACGTTGAAATTGACCTGACGGCCCGGGAAGACATCCGTATCGATTCAGCGAAACATTCCTTCTTCGCGCTGCGCACAGCGGCGGATCTCTCGCCACTTAATGGCGGCGTACTGATGAATTCAAAAGGGGAACTGGGTGCCGCGGGCACTTACGGCCGTCCAGCCGTGTGGTGTGGCTACCATGGCCCTCGCGAACATTCAAAGCAGGTTGAAGGCATCGCGATCTTCAATCATCCCGATAATTTTGGCGGCGATTGCCCGTGGTTCACCCGTGACTATGGCCATTTGTCGCCGTCGCCTTTTAATTTTCTGAGGAAGCCGTGGAGGCTCGACCGTGGGGCAAAGTTGAGTTTGAAGTATTGTGTTGTGCTGCATGCGGGAACGCCGCAAGAGGCCGATCTGAATAAGATCCATCAAGAGTGGCTAAGTGGAGACGGACGGTTCGTCGCGATTCGGGCGTAGCCGGAATGAAAGTCGCGATGCATAAAGTGGGCTTAACAATGGGAGTCTTCAGCAATGATACGCGGACCAATACTACGAGCCGGAACGGAATCCTCCATTCGTACTAAGGCGCGCCAAGCCAGGCGTGGCCGTAGGACTCGTCGGCTCATGCTGCCGGCGTTTTGCTTGAGCTTTTTCTTGGTCGTCGATGCGGCGCGCGCTCAACCGCCGATGGTGACATTTCCCCTGCCAGAGGGCACGCCGGGCCTACAATTGCCTTTTTGCGCTGGAACTGGATGTGGTCAGCAGATCAACCCGTTCGATGGACGCTTCAGCGTCGACTATGGCAGGGAAGTGTTCGATGTCGGATGGGGTTTTGACCCCTTTCAGGGCTATTCTATTGAGAATCCGCCCCAGGACGCTGTCAGCCGTTGGGCACCCACGCTGATGTTCGATTCGACGAGCGAACCGTACACGTTCCCCACGATGTCGACTCCGATGTTAGAAAGCCAGGATTGGGTGTTTCACATGGAGTTTGTGCATCGAGGTCCATACGGCCAAACCGCCGCAACCGGCAAGGATGAATTTATTCTGTTTGCCAAGCACGTGCCTGCAGACTCGGGAGGCACGCCCGACGGACGTGAAGATCGCATCTTCGCCGTCGCTCCCGGCGCGGACGCCAATAGCTGGTATATCCTGGTTGGGAACGCGTCGGGAGGATGGTCAACGGCCATAAGTAATCTGCAGCTCACAATAGACCCCGAAGCTCCTCAACCCGAACAATATGTGGATTTTGATGTGCATTTTCGTGCGGTAGAGCAGGAGATGGATTTTTACTGGGAAAGCGACCTGGTGGGCACCGCGACTACCGGCCATGGCCGTTATGACATCGATTTCCTGCAGTGGGAGCACAAGGGGAATGTGCCGGAGGGAAGGGTTTGGGAGGGCTCGCAGTCCTTCCGCAATTTCCGCTTGGGCATTCCCAATGACGACGTCAGCGCGCCGATCGAAGGCGACTACAACGGCGACGGCGTAGTGGATTCGGGCGACTATGTAGTTTGGCGAAAATTCCTGAATACGGCCGGCTTGCCAGGCACCGTAACCGGCGACGGCGACGACGGCACCGGCACTGGCACGCCTGACGGCATCGTCGATGAGGACGACTATGCGTTTTGGGTGTCGCGGTTTGGCGCGACGACACCGTTAGGATCTGGCGGCGGATCAAGTGCAAGTGCGGCAATTCCTGAGCCGGCGGGGCTCATACTGTTGACTGTTGCAACCGTGCTACTCGCGCCTGCGGTGAGATTTCGTGCATGACTTTGCTTCGTAGTTTGCTAGTGATGAAGGGCTTATCTATTTCTTGAGGAGACCGAATGATGAAGAAAGTGTGGGGACTATTGTTAGCAATCTGCTTTGCCGCATGGCAAACAGCGTGTTATGCCGACGCACCTGGCGTTCGATTTATTCCGCCTGGGCCGGGCATCAATGCGCCGCTGGACACCGATGGGGAAGGGGTGGATTACGGTTGGAAGTCGCTCGTGCAAGGCAACTGGAACTATGACGGCGATGCGGCGAACATCGACAACAATAATGGGGTTTTGCGGTATAGGACATCGAATCAAGGTAATACGGCTGCTGGCCCGGTTGCAGCCATGTCGGAATCTCAGGACTGGGTGTTCGAACTTTACTACAAGCATAGCGGGAATTATGGCGGCGAGTGGCCGTGGTATCTCAAGGCGGAAGAGAACGCTGCGGATGCAAGGATCGTTCGTATTGGTCACATCGGCGCCAATAACACGGATGACACTTGGAGCCTTTACGCAGGCACCGTCGGTGGTGGTTGGACCGCGATTGGTTCCCCCTTTGCGCTGGGTTCCGATTTCAATAAGTTCACGGTGCATTACGAGGCCGCGTCTTCAACGCTTGATGTGTATCGCAACGACGTTCCCGTCGCGAGCGATTTAACGTTGGCGCACGGGAACTACGCAGCGGACTTCGTGCAACTCGAATGGATGAGGCAGGGAACGGACTCGTATCAAAGCCTTAAACTCGGCCAGTTAATACCGGAGCCGACCAGCGTGGTCTTACTGGCTTTTGGAGCAATCGGCATTGCAAGTTCACTCCGCAGACGGAAGTAGGTTAAGGCGATTAGAAAGCAGTCTTCGTCAAATTTATTTTACCACGTGTTGTAACGTACGTTTATCACCTTTGAGTTGCGCTGAGTCACCGGTGGCGGGAAGACTCAGCGCGACTCTTTGTGTTTAATCGTTCGCCATCATTCGGAGCGACGAACCTAAACGATTGGTGCACGCGGTACCGAGGTATGAATACCAGGCTCTCGCAAATGTTCCGCGGCGCGTTGACCCGAAAAACTTGCGAGTTGAGTCTGCGTCGACTAGGGGCACGTGTTGCCGGGTCGGTGATGGTCGCCGCATCGGTTTGCGCGCCGGGCCCCGCGACAGGCGACGCGCCTCAGGCGAACGCGCAGCCCGGCTTGGAATTTGTTCGCGACGTCCAGCCCGTGTTCAAAGCGCGCTGCTGGGAGTGCCATGGCGGCGACAGCCAAGAGGGTGGATTGCGTCTGGATGACCGAAAGTCCGCGCTGCACGGCGGCGACAGCGGCCCGGCTATCGTGCCAGGCAAGAGCGACGAAAGTCGGTTGGTCCGTTACGTCGCCGGACTCGACCCCGATATCGTCATGCCGCCCGAAGGTGATCGGCTGAGCGAAGCGGAAGTCGAAGCCATTCGCGCGTGGATCGACCAAGGCGCCGTGTGGCCTGAGCCAAGCACGTCGAGCGAACCGCGCGGGGCAAGAAGTCACTGGTCGTTTCAGCCGATCGCGCGGCCTAGCGTACCACCGGGAACCAACGCGATCGATGCGTTCATTACTGATCGATTGCAGCGCGACGGGCTGAACATGTCGCCCGAGGCCGACCGCCACACGTTGATTCGCCGGTTAAGTCTGGACTTGATTGGACTGCCGCCGTCACCCGCAGAGGTGGCCGAGTTTGTGGCCGATGGCCGCCCCGACGCATACGAGCGGCTGGTCGATCGCTTGTTGGCATCGCCCCATTTCGGCGAGCGCTGGGCGCTGTACTGGCTCGACCTGGCCCGCTATGCCGACAGTAACGGCTTCGACAACGATGAGCCGCGCCCGCACGCTTGGCGCTATCGACAATGGGTGATCGATGCCATCAATCGCGACGTGCCGCTGGATCAGTTCGCGATCGAACAGCTTGCCGGCGATTTGTTTCCCAACGATGCCGCGAGCAGTCGGACGGAACGGTTGGTGGCCACGGGCTTCCAACGCAACACGCCGCTGAATACAGAAGGTGGGATCGACAAGGAGGAGTTTCGCATCAGCACTGCCGTGGATCGGGTGAACACCATCGCTACGGTGTGGCTTGGTCTAACGATCGGTTGTGCGCAATGCCACGCGCATAAGTACGATCCGATCTCGCAAGGCGATTTCTACGGGTTGCTGGCATTTTACAATTCCATTGAAGAAATTGAGACCGATGCACCGTTGGCAGATAGCGCGGAGGCGCCGCCCAAGGCGCTGGCGATGGTCGAGGCGGGCGCGGCTCGGCCAACGCATGTGATGATCCGCGGTGACTACCGTCGCCCAGGCGCTGCAGTGCAGCCTTGTACGCCCGAGTTTCTGCCACCGCTGACGCCGCGCGGTCAGCGGGCCGACCGGTTCGACTTGGCCCGCTGGCTCTTCGATCGAGAGAATCCGCTGACCGCGCGGGTGACGGTCAATCGCATCTGGCAACACCTTTTCGGTCTGGGCTTGGTGCGGACCGTCGAGGACTTCGGCACCCAGGGCGAGCCGCCGACGCACCCAGAGTTGTTGGATTACTTGGCCGGACAACTGATTGATCGCGGCTGGAGCCGCAAAGCCTTGATCAAGTTGATTGTCGAATCGGCCGCCTATCGGCAGTCCTCGCAGGCAAGCACGGCGCTGCGCCAGCGCGATCCGGAAAACATGCTGCTGGCGCGGCAAAACCGGTGGCGCCCGGAAGGCGAGATCGTGCGCGACCTGGCGTTGGCAGCCTCGGGGCTCCTGCACGCGACGGTCGGCGGTCCGAGCATACAATTACCGCTGCCCAGCGACGAAAGCAAGCGGCTGACAAATTGGACTCCCTCGCCGGCCCCCGATTGCTATCGCCGCGGTCTTTACGTTTTTGTGCAGCGAGCGATTCCGCTGCCAATGCTCAACACGTTTGACGTGCCGGACCGGCATGTCACTTGCGCTCGCCGCCACCAATCCAACACCTCACTGCAAGCGTTGACTCTACTCAACGACGGCCAGTTTTTTGAATGTGCCAGGGCACTTGGCTTGCGATCGCTTCGGGAGGCGCCCGCTGAAGATTCCCAACGAATCTCCCATGGATTTCGATTGTGTCTCAGCCGAGAGCCGATCGCTGAAGAGTTGGAGCGAATGGAGCAATTACTGGGAGAGCAGCGGAAACTCTACGAGCAAGATTTGTCGAAGTCGAATGAAGTGCTCAATGGTCGGCAGCCGCCACATGGCGTGACGGCGTCTGAAGCGGCTGCGTGGATCGCCGTTGCGCGGGTGTTGCTGAACCTCGATGAGTTTGTAACCCGAGAGTAAAGTGGTCCGCACTCGCGGTGCGAGTGCACCACACTAAGGCGTGAGCCATGCATCCAATGTTGCAGGAAGTTCAGTTCAGTCGCCGATCGCTGTTGACAAGCACATGCTGCGGCGCCGGGCTGGCTGCCTTGTCATCGTTGCTGGCCGATGCGCTCGCCAAGGAAGTGATTCTCACCGACGACCCGCTGACGCAGCGCCCGCCTCATATGCCGCCGCGGGCGCAAAACTGCATCTTCATCTACCTCGTGGGCGGGTTCAGCCAGATGGACTTGTTCGATCCCAAACCGAAGCTGACTGAGCTGCACGGCCAGAAGCTCCCCGACTCGCTGGTGAAGGACGTGCAATTTGCGTTCGTGAAGAAAGAAACCGCCACGATTATGGGAAGCCCGCGGAAATTCTCGCGCCACGGACAATCCGGCTTGGAGTTCTCCGAGCTGGTGCCGAATTTGGCCGGCTGCGCCGACGAGTTGGCAGTCATTCGGTCGATGCACACCGAGGCCTTTAACCATACTCCCGGCGAGTTGCTGTTCAACACGGGCACGCAGATGGCAGGCCACCCCAGCGTTGGATCGTGGGTGACGTACGGACTGGGCAGCGAGTCGCGGGAATTGCCTGGCTTTGCTGTGTTTGTGATGGGCAATCGCGACAAGGCGTACAACTGGTCGAACGGTTTCTTGCCTTCGGTTTACCAGGGAGTGCGGCTGCGCAACGATGGTGCGCCGATTCTCAACCTGACCAATCCACCAGGTGTTTCGATTGCCATGCAGCAGAGCCAGCTTGCGGCGCTTCGGGACTTGAATGACGTTCGCTACCGCCACATGCACGATCCGGAGATTGCAACGCGAATTTCCGCCTACGAATTGGCCTTCCGCATGCAAACGGCGGCCCCGGAGTTGATCGATTTCTCCGGCGAATCACAGCGAACGCTGGAGGAGTACGGAGTGACGCGATCCGAAGACGACGCGCGAACGTTTGCTACGCAATGTCTGTTGGCCAGGCGATTAGTGGAGCGCGGCGTTCGCTTCGTCAACTTGCTGCACGGCACCTGGGACCATCACAAGGATCTGGAGCGTGATCTGCCAAAGCAATGCTTGGTCGTTGATCAGCCGCTTGGAGCACTAATCCGTGATCTCAAACAGAGAGGTCTACTGGAGTCGACGCTGGTGGTGATTGGAACGGAGTTCGGCCGAACGCCGGTTTCGGACAATGGGCAAATGCCGGATATGCCCAATGGGCGCGATCACCATCCTTTTGCTTTCACCGTTCTGATGGCCGGCGGTGGTGTCCGAGGCGGCAATGTGGTGGGCAGCACGGACGAACTCGGCTGGAACATTGTGGAAAACCCGATCCATATCAACGACATGCACGCCACCATGCTTCACTTGCTCGGCCTGGACCACCTGAAACTGACCTACCGATTCAAAGGTCGCAACTTCCGCCTGACTGATGTTGGCGGCCGCGTGGTCCAAGAAATCCTGGTGTAATAAAGAAGTCCCTACCGCATTGGATTAGCTACGATATTCACGAAGAAGTGTTCTTTAGCGAATCGCAACGACATATGACTCGTACCTGCCTGTTGCCCGTCGTGTGTTCTTGCGTGAGCCTGTTGTTGGTGCCCGCGATGTCAGCCGAAGATGTGCTGGCGGACGCTGCCGTCAAGCTAACTAATCATCCACAATTGTTCCTCGACGACCACGTAGTGGCGAAGACCACAAATCTGAAGCGCGAAATCGCGCGACCGGCCAAACATCCGGCCAATCCGCTCATTATCCAAGACCTTCCATGGGAAAAGCGTCTGATCGCCACTTACGGCACCGTGCTTTACGACTCCGAATCGGGCAAGTTTCGCTGTTGGTACACCGCCGGCGAGCATAAGGACGGCATCCCGGATACGCCGGAACATCCCGTCACAGCGGAGTATTTTATTTGCTACGCCGAGAGTGAAGATGGAATTCATTGGGAGAAGCCGCTTGTCAGCGCCGAGAAATTTGGCGTGCATGAGCGGCACAATATTGTGATTCCGGGCGGACACGGCTTTTGCGTTCTCCCGTCGCCGGATGCAGTTGATTCAAACAAGCGCTACCGCGGCGTGGGTGGCCCGATCTTTGGTTTCTCGCCGGACGGCATCCGTTGGAACACGCACAATTGGCGCGATGCCGTCGGCAAGAACGACACTAGTCCCTGTGTCGTGCGATGGAAAGACGAGTATCTCGCGTTTGTCCGTTATCAGGTTGAAGATCCCAAATGGCCCGGAGTGATGCGCGGCATTGGCCTGTCCGTGAGCAAGGACTTTGAGCAGTGGACGGCCAAGCAACCGATTTTCACCACCGATGAAAAAGACGGTTACCCGTGGACTCAGACGTACGGACTGTCCGTCACGCCGTATGGTGACCAGCTCATCGGTATTCTTTTGGTGCTTCATCTTGACAAGGTAGAAGGGAATAACAGCCTGGGTGATGAAGACACGCAATTGGTGGTCAGCCGCGACGGACGAAATTGGAGCCGCGTGGCGGATCGTGCCACGTTCCTCGCGCCGTCGCCGGGAACGTGGGACCAGGGTCGAATCCATGCGCCCGCGGCGTCAATGCTCGTGAAAGACGACGTCGTCCACATTTATTATTCGGCGGCGGACACGCGTCATGGATCGGAAAGTTGGGGCACAGCCGGCATCGGACTGGCCACGTTGCCGGCCGACCGGTTCGTTGCCCTGCGGCAACAGGATGCAAGTGCGGTTGGCGAGCTTCAGACTCGACTGCTCGAATTTTCCGGCGACACGTTGCTGGTCAATGCGGAGGGGCGTGAGGCCGACTTCCAAGTTGAGCTAGTCGACAAAGCCGGCCAGGTGCTTCCCGGTTTCGGCCGGCAGACCTCTCGATTAATCGCACACGACAAACTTCGCTACCGCGTTGTCTGGGACGCTAATGGCCAGCAGCAATCTATGAAGGACGCCGCAAAAACCCAGCCGCTCGCCCTGCGGTTCATTGTGAATGACGGCGCCCTCTACGCTTTCCAAATCGTTCGCCAACCCAAAGAGAATCATAAGGTGATAGAGCTGTCGCTGGCAGGAAGTCCGTACGAACGTGGCGTCAAGCACGGCCAACGGTTTGCTAAGGACATCCAAGCAAGCATCGACCATTTCAAAAACGAGCTCCAGCAGCGTGCGGTCGTGGAGGCTGCCAACAAAACAATTACCCTCCTCGATGAAAGTTTCCCCGAGATTAACGAAGAGATACGAGGAATCGCCGAGGGCGCCGAAGTTCCATTTCTGGATGTCTTCTTATTCAACAACCGCGCGATCGTGAGCCTACTGGACCAGGAAGCATGCTCGAACATCGCCGTAAAAGCGGGCGACACCGTGATTCTCGGCATGAACAAAGACAGGCCCAGTCCTATACCTGCCTACGACAAGTACTTTCTCAAGAAGGTCTATCCAAAAGATGGTTACGCGTTCATTGGTTACGGCCACGTTGGCCGCATCTGGGGTCACGGAATGAATGAGAAGGGGCTGTGCACCGCCGGAACAGCAGCCCATCCGGAACAGAACAAGGCTCAACTACCGTCGTTCGGCAGTTACTTCCTACCGCCATTGCTGCTATCGAAGTGCAAAGACGTCCCGGAGGCCCTCGAACTGCTTGAGCGGATCGACCCCGTCTGCGATTCGGGCAATTTTCTGTTGTGCGACGCCTCCGGCGAAATGGTCGTGGTCGAGCTGACGCCGGAAAAACGCGTTCTCAGAAAGTCAAACAATGGGCGAATCACCGCGACCACTTTTTTCGCCTCGGACGAGATTCCGCATCGAAACGATCCTTCCTATCTTCACGAGTCGCAGCAACGCTTCGGCACGATAGAACAGTGCCTTGAAAGTCAGACGGACCTTACGCTCGACGACATGAAGGCGCTTTTGCGATCGCATCGCGAAGAGGGCCCCGTTTGTCTGCACGAACGCGGCGGCATCTCGACGGTGCTCTCATGGATCGCTTTACCGCGCTCGCAAGAGTATTATTTCTGCGATGGTCCGCCCTGCCAAGGTGAATACCAGCTTTACAAACTGAAAGATTAATCGAATAGGCGCCGGCCGGGGGGGATTGCCCGGCTGTGAAAATTATGAAACTTATTGCTCCCGTTATTGGCTTCTGCGTTTTGGTGAATGCCACGGCCGCATTGGCGGAGACCCCGCCGGCGGGCGTCGATCTCGCTGCGCTGAGCGACTGGGACATCGTCGTCGCCGATAACGCGATTGAAAGCGAACTTTTTGCCGCCGAGGAGTTTCAGCGGCTCTACAAGCAGGCAAGCGGGGTTGAGTTGCCCATTGTTCGCCAGTCGACGCGGCCGAATCGGCACATTTTCATCGGACCGGGCGAAGCCATGCGCGGAAGTCCAGTCGGCTTCGACATCGCACCATTCGGCCAGGAAGACCTGCGGATCATCGTGCGTGACGAGAACATCGCCATCGCCGGCGGCCGGCCGCGCGGCACACTATACGGCGTGTACACGTTTCTGGAAGACTATCTCGGCGTTCGCTTCCTGACCGCCGAGCACACGCACGCGCCGCCGGTAGGCGACTGGCGAAAGATCGGGCCGGTTGATCGCTTTTATCATCCGCCCATGGATTACCGGTGGGTCGGTTATGAAGCGAACTACCACCGGCCCGAGTTTGCCGCCCGGCTCCGCCTCAACGCGGCTCGGCTTCCCGCCTGCCCCGTGGACGGCAGCAATTGGACTGACGCAGGTAAGTATGGCGGCCGCACTTCAATGCAGGAAATTGAACATACTTTTGACCGTCAATTGCCGCCGGCAAAGTACGCGCAGGATCATCCTGAATACTACGCCTTGTTTGACGGCAAACGCTACGCCACGCTCAAGCCGGGCACGGCGGGCATTGAATTCAAGCGGAGTGAATTCGCGTATGGCTTGCAACCATGCCTGACTCATCCGGACGTGTTTCGGATCATCACCGACAACGTGCTAACCGAGTTAGCGTCCCGACAGGACCTGCTGAACGCCGTCATATCGCAAAACGACGGCGGAGTGCATTGCAAATGCCCCACATGCGCCGCCATTGACGAACGCGAAGGCGGCCCCACGGGTTCGCTGTTGGAGTTTGTCAATCAAGTGGCCGACGAAGTTGCCCGCGAGTACCCGGATCGAATGGTGAGCACGCTGGCCTATTCCGATACGGCGAGGTCGCCCAAAACGCTTCGACCAAGGGATAACGTCCAAATCAGTTGGTGCAGCATCGGCACATGTTTCATTCACGCCTTTGATGATCCAAGCTGTCCGCAAAACGAGTTGCATATAAGTCAACTGCGCCAATGGGCAAAAATCTCGCCGCACCTGTACACCTGGAACTATTACTTCAACGACGAAAACCACAGTTCGCAACTCCCGCTTCCAAATCTGCGGCTGATCGATGAGAACATTCGCTTCCAGCTATCTTTGGGCGTCCGCGGCATGTTCATGCAAGCGACCGCGAGTTGTCACGGCAATGAATTCGAAGAACTGCGGAACTACATGCTCGCTAGTTTGATGTGGGATCCGAGTCGCGATGCGCACCAACTCATGCGCGAATGGCTCGAGCTGCATTACGGGCCGGCCGCGCCGCCAATTGCCCGCTGGATCGACCGGCTGCACGATCGCTCCCTGGCAAGCGGAAAACACTGCCGCTGCCTCGGCGGAAAGTTCAGCGACTATGGCTTGGATGAGTCGGATGCCGAGGCCGGTCTCGATGCAATAGAAGAAGCCATGCTGCTTGCAGGTGGCGACGAGGTACTGCGGGTCCGCGTCGAGAAGGCCTCGATCTGGGCGTATCGGGCCGCCATTGAGCCAGTCTGGTACGCTCAGGAAGGCGACGCGGTCGATCCGGCGCTCGTCGAGCGAATGGGGCCGATGGTAAATCGCTTCTTCGAGCTATGCAGAAAGCATGGCGTAACGCGGACCGTGGACGCCAGCTGGTTCGAAATGGAGATCTACGAAAACCGTTTGCGACAAGTGCTTGGCCTGACGAACACATTATAGCAAAACGATTGTAAAATGAAGTGCGGCAGGACCGCCTTGCCGCCGCCGAACGATCAAAAAGCAACAAGATTTTTCATCATGAGATCCAAGACGGCCACGCTTCTCTGTGCCCTGGTAACCATTTTCGCTGTGTCGGCGCAGGCGCAACAACCGCCGATTGTGGTACCTCCAACCGGCGGCGTTGGTCTCAACGTGCCGCTCGATAACAATCTGTCCGTGAGCGGCTGGGGCGTGAATCAGTTTCTCGGCAATGGGTTCTTGTATGACGGCAATGCCGCGCGGACTGTGAGCAGCTCTGGATTCGCACGCTTCGCGCGCTATCAAACGTCGGTGCAAGGCCAGAGCACGCCGACCGATCTGCCGACCAATCAGGATTGGGCCGTCGAAATCGGATTCAAGCACACAGGCACGCACTACAGCTTCAACAGCCCGTTCCTTTTGAAAAACTTTGGCGACGATGATCGGATCGTCGCGCTTTTTAATAACGGCGGGGACAATTGGAGCCTGGGCGTGGGCAATGCCACCAACGGGTACGATATCGCCGCGTCTCAACTTCACCTAGGCACTGGCTGGAATCGCTTCAACTTCCATTACAAGTCCGCCACGCAGACTATCGATGCGTATCTCAACAACAAGCTGATCGTCGCGGATGCGACGGTTGGGCATGGTCAGTACAACCCGGACCACGTTCAGATTGAGTTTACCGGCGCCAGCACGAGCACCGGTGGCACGGATTGGTTTGGCGAGATCAAAGCTGGCGACGCCGTTCCTCGCACCCGGTCGGTGACGTTCGGAAACGAATGGGTGCGGTCGCATCCTTTTACTGTTCATGCCTTAGTTGCCCGCGACAATGCGCTTGTGACGCCACTGTATAAGAACGCCCACTTCACCGACGTGATAGCATGGGAAAACAACGTCGGCCTTGTCGATAAAGCGTGGGAAATCCAGGGGCTGCCTTGGCAATGGCACACTGGCGAGCAGCCACTTAGCCCTGCATTGACCTCGCAGATCCAGACATGGATGGTGCAGCGCCCCGGTGGCCAGGCCTTCCAAGTCTGGGATGAACCCCTGCGGACTGAATTCCACCAGGTGCGTGAGGTTACCGACTGGATCAAAGCGAATTATCCGCAGACGCTCGTTTACGGAAACATGTCGACGATCGGCAGGGCGAGCTACAACTACTCCCAGGAATATGGCACGGACCCGCCGCCAGTTCCGTATGACTATGCGACGTACATCGACGATTATATGTACGTCGTTCAACCCGACGTGCTGCAGTTCGACATCTATCCGATCAGCGACGATCCGCTCGAGCCTCGCGACGTCTACGTGCGCGATCGTTATTACCGAGGCGTGGAGACCATCCGCACGGCCGGCTTGAAAGCGGACGTGCCGTATTTCCTTTTCGTGCAAACGTTCGACGGCGGCGGCACGCGGTTGCCCAGCGAGTCCGAGTTGCGCTTTCAAGTGTTCGCTCCACTGGCATACGGCTTTAAAGGCATCAGCTATTTCATGTTTGATCACTTCGGCGCATTCCGCGACGGTAACCAAGGCGGCATGCTGCGAGCGACCGACGACAATGAGACAATGTACGCCATTAACCCGGTGTATTTCGACGTGAAGGATGTCAACCCTGAGCTGTCTCGTCTAGGCGAAACGCTCAAAATGATGGACAGCACCAAGGTCCGCTATATCCTGGGCAAGCACCTGCAAGGCGGCCAGGAGGTCCCGAACGACGTGCCGGTCGGCGTTACGCTGTTGAATTCCGAGGTTGACGAGCCATTCATCACTTCGATTCAGGCCTCGTACGCGGGCGGCATACCCAACGTCACGGAGGGCGACTTGTTGATGGGGCACTTTGAAACCGCGGTCGAAGAGCTCGACGGGCCACAATTTACGGATGAGCGCTACTTCATGCTGGTGAATCTTTTGATGGACGAAACGCAAAGCGCCACTCAGCAGATTCACGTCGAGTTCGATTTCGGCGCGACTGGAATCAGCAGCCTGCAGCGGCTGAATCGGCTGACAGGCCAGGTCGAAGTCGTGCCGCTCACCCACGACGGCGGTTCGCTCTACCACTTGGATTTCACTCTGCCTGGCGGGACCGGCGACCTCTTCAAATACAACACAGGCGCTCCCTTCATCGGCGGCTTTGTCGTTCCGGCCTTGCCAGGCGATTACAACCGCGATGGCGCCGTTGACGCCGCTGACTATGTCGTCTGGCGTAAAACGATGGGCCAATACGTAACGCGCGGCGACGGCGCCGATGGCGACAGTGACGGCATCATTGGAACAGGGGACTACACGTTCTGGCGGAGTCGATTTGGAAACGGCAACGGCGGCGGCAGCGAAGCCACGACATCCGCCCCCGAACCGAGTTCCTTCGCGTTGGCATGTATGGTTGGACTTTGCTTTTTATTCTCGACACACAGAGCCCAAATATCAGGCCCACGTCATGGACAATGCTCGTCGCCAACAATTGATTGAGGTCTATCGCGATGGCCTGCTGAACGACACGATGCCGTTCTGGCAGCAGCATGCGCCTGATGAGGCGCATGGCGGGTTCATGACGTTCCTCGACGCCGACGGGACCGTGGTCTCGACGGACAAGCCGATGTGGGTCATGGGCCGGATCACTTGGCTATTCTCGCGACTCTACAATACGGTCGAAAAGCGCGAGGAGTGGCTGCATTGGGCGCGGCACGGCATCGACTTTATACGCAAGCACGGCTTCGATTCCGACGGCCGCATGTTCTACGCCGTCACGCGCGATGGCCGGCCGCTGCGAAAGCGACGCTACCTATTCACGGAAACCTTTGGCGTCATCGCCCTGGCCGAATACGCGCGGGCGGCTGGCGATGAGCTCGCACTTCAACAGGCCCGCGAGCTTTACCGTCTCATCCTCCGCTACTACAAAACTCCTGGTCTGCTCGAGCCCAAGGTAATTCCGGCAACTCGGCAACTGAAATCGCATGCCATGCCGATGATCCTGCTCGCGACCACGCAGGTATTACGACAGGCCGGCGATGAAGACCTCTACCGGCAAATCATTGATGAGTCGCTTGCCGAGGTGTTCAATCACTTCGTTAGACCTGAATTTCAGGTCGTGCTGGAGAATGTGGGGCCGAACGGCGAGTTTCTTGACGAACCGGATGGCCGCGAAGTGAACCCGGGGCACGCCATCGAAACGGCCTGGTTCATCATGGAAGAGGCTCGCTATCGGGACAACGACGCGACGTTATTGGACCGCGCATGCCAAATCCTCGATTGGTCGCTCCATATCGGCTGGGACGAACAGTATGGCGGCATTTTGTACTTCAAGGATTGCAAGGGCCATCCAAGCCCGAAGTATGAACACGATATGAAGCTCTGGTGGCCGCACAATGAGGCAATCTATGCCACGTTGCTCGCCTATTATCTGACCGGTCGGCAGAAGTACATCGATTGGCACGCGAAGGTTCACGATTGGGCCTATTCCCACTTTCCCGATCGACAGCATGGAGAGTGGTACGGTTATCTTCACCGCGACGGATCGATTTCATCCACACTCAAGGGCAACATGTGGAAGGGCCCATTCCACTTGCCACGCATGCAATTAAATTGCTGGAAGCTGCTGGAGCAGATGTAAGTTCCAGGTAATGGTAGACAAACGTGGGCGATTACCAGCGGGCCATGCAAAACAGCATGTTGACAAAGCGTTCAAATCGCGGATTATCCCGACTCGTCCAGTCGCTGCTGTTGGCGCTTGCTACGACGCGATTGTCGCACTCCGAGGACGCTTCCGGGAGAATCGATTTCGCGCACGAAGTCGTACCGATTCTAAAAGAGCACTGCTTGGAGTGTCACGGCGGGCATCGCCACGAAGGCGATTTCTCGATTAATACGCGCGAGGCCGTTCTGGATGCCGGCATGGTCGAGCCTGGCGATGCGGATGGCTCGCACTTGATCGAGCTTATCACGACGGATGATGCCGAGGTGCGCATGCCCAAAGACAAGCCGCCGTTACCTGAGGCGGCTGCCAAAACGCTCCGCGACTGGATCAATGAGAGCATGCCTTGGGAACGCGGGTTCACGTTTGCGCCGCGCGGCTACGAGCCGCCATTGCGGCCGCGCCGGCCCCAATTGCCGCCGGAGGTGGACGGTCGCACTAACCCGGTGGATCGAAGCCTCGACGCTTATGTCAGCGAACGCGGTATGACGCAACTCGCGCCTCTCGATGACGCCGCTTTTCTGCGCCGGGTATCTCTCGATATCGTCGGCCTGCTGCCTACGTCCGACCAGTTGCACGCCTTCCTCGCAAACAACGATGCCGCCAAGCGTAACCAGTTGATCGACGAGCTTCTCGCAGACAACCAGGCGTATGCCGAGCATTGGTTTTCCTTCTGGAACGACCTTTTACGAAACGATTACCAGGGCACCGGCTACATCGAGGGCGGCCGGAAACACATTAGCGGCTGGCTCTACCGCGCACTGTCCCAGAACATGCCGTTCGATCAGTTCGTCCGCGAGCTGATCTCGCCTTCGGCGGAATCCGACGGCTTCATCTACGGCATCACCTGGCGAGGCAATGTGAATGCGAGCCAGAAGCGCGAAGTGCAGTTTGCTCAAAACGTCTCGCAGGTGTTTCTCGGCATCAACATGAAGTGCGCCTCGTGCCACGATAGCTTCATCGATCGCTGGACTCTGGCGGAGACCTACGGCTTGGCGGCCATATATGCCGAAGGGCCGATGGAAATGTACCGCTGCGATAAGCCGACCGGAAAAATGGCCGCAGCGGCTTGGATGTTTCCCGAATTGGGCCAGATCGATCCCAAGGCTCCACGAGTGGAGCGTTTACGCCGGCTCGCCGAGCTGATGACTCACCGCGAAAATGGCCGACTAACCCGTACGATCGTCAACCGCCTGTGGCACCGGCTCATGGGACGCGGCATCGTTCACCCCGTCGACGCCATGCAGACCGAGCCCTGGAATGCAGATTTACTGGATTACCTAGCAGTATACCTTGCGGACAGCGCTTACGATTTGAAGAGCGTGATTCGTGTGATCGTTACGTCTCAGGCTTACCAATCGCAGTCGGTTGTACTCGACGAGCAGCCGACTGGCCCGGAGTACGTATACATGGGGCCGGTCGCCAAGCGAATGACAGCTGAGCAATTCGTCGATGCGATATGGCAATTGACAGGCACCGGGCCGCACGAACCGCACAAGGAAGTCGCCGCCTTTCTGGCGGCGGACCAACGGGCGAACCATGCGACATATCGGGCATCGCTGGTGGGAAGCGACGTCCTGATGCGGTCGCTGGGCCGGCCCAATCGCGAGCAAGTCGTGACAGACCGACCGGCGATGCTCACAACGTTGCAAGCGCTCGATCTATCAAACAGTCCGCTTTTGGCCGACATACTTCGGCGCGGCCCTCCAGATGTGCTGAAACATTTCCCGAACGGAGATTCCACCGCGATAATCGAGTGGATCTTTGAATCTGCCCTCTCCCGCGGGCCGACAGCAGAGGAGCGTGAGATTGCCGTAGAATTGCTGGGTTCTCCGCCACAGCCACAGGGGATCGAGGACTTGCTGTGGGTTGTGATCATGTTGCCGGAGTTCCAGATCATCCGTTGAACCGCTGTCGAGGACCCACTATGGACAACACTTTTGGTTACCGACAGAACGACGGCATCGAAGCCGCCGCCACCCGTCGCAACTTCTTGCGGTCAATGGCCGCGGCCGGTGCCGCTGCAATGATGGCGAGCGAGCCTAAGCTGCTTAGCGCCGACGACAGCGGCGGGGCAATACAGCAACCACGGGCCAAAGCCGACGCTTGTATCCTGCTGTGGATGGCTGGGGGCATGGCGGCGCCAGAAACGTTCGACCCCAAGCGCTACCAGCCGTTTGAGATCGGGCTGCCGGTCGAGAATGTCATGAGTACATTCCCGGCGATCGACACGGCGGCGGACAACATCAAAATATCCGCAGGTCTGGAACACATTGCCCGCATCATGGACCGCGCGACGCTCATACGCTCGCATGTGTTGCCCGACCTCGGCCACATACTCCACGCTCGACATCAATATCACTGGCACACTGGCTACGTCCCGCCGCAGACTGTGGCTGCACCGCATATCGGGGCGTGGATGGCTCGCGTCTTAGGCCCGCTCAATCCTGTCATTCCGCCATTTATCAACATCGGCCAGCGGCTCGACGAGATCGGCGAAATGGAAGAAGTGAAAGCGTTCACGACCGGCGGCTTTTTCGGCTCCGAATACGGACCATTCAATTTGCCGTTCCCGGACGACGCCACGCTGGCCGTGCGGCCGCCTCAAGGAATGGACGCGGGTCGCTTTGAGAATCGCCACCGATTGTACAAGAAACTGATCGCCCAAAGCCCGCAAAGCCACTATGCCAGCGATTATCAACAGGAATCGATGCTACGATCGTTCGATGCCGCTTATCGACTGTTGACGTCGAAGGATAAACAGGCGTTCGACTTATCGTTAGAGAAGAAAGAAGTCTTCGACAAGTACGACACGGGCCGCTTCGGGCGCGGCTGCTTGCTCGCGAGGCGGCTCGTTGAAGCCGGCGCGCGATTTGTGGAAGTCACCACCGAATACATTCCGTTTGTGCATTGGGATACGCACGAAAACGGCCACGCGACGGTGGAGCGGTTGAAGAAGGAAATCGACCGGCCGATCGCGCAGCTCATCATCGACTTGGAAGATCGCGGCCTGTTGGACCGCACGCTAGTCATTCTTGCCAGCGAATTCAGCCGCGACATGATGATTGAAGGCGTGCCGGGCAGCAATGCCCGCGACCAATCGCGCGCCAAAACCGATTTCTTGCGCGAGCCGATCCATTATGGCCTGCACCGGCATTTCACCGGCTCGTCGTCGGTGCTCCTATTCGGCGGCGGCACCAAGCGCGGGTTCCATTACGGCGAGTCGGCCGAGGAACGTCCTTGCCTGGTGACAAAGAATCCGGTAACGCTCACGGATCTGCACGCGACCATCATGCACATTATGGGCATCAGCCCCAAGACGGCATTCGACGTGGAGCGCCGGCCGTTCTATGTCACCGAAGATGGCAAAGGGAATCCGGTTTTAGATGTCATTGCATAAGTCGGTCGATCTGCGGACTGCCTGGCCTGACCCGCAATTGTCGATCGGCGACAATTGTTTTGTCGTGATTTGGCCTCGCCGCGCCGGAAAACGACGTGAATATGAAACGTAACGGCAGGTTTTGCAATGCATCGCAGCTCGCAGTAATGGCGGCAATGTTCGTTGTACTTGTCGCTCACAGCCGCTTGAATCTCGCCCAACAAGTAGGCGTGCTTCGCCCGACTCCTGGCAACGAGCACGATCGATCGTTGCGGAATGCCGACGTTGGAAATCTTAATACTTTTCAGGGCCTAGAACTCTTCTTGGACGACCATCTGATTTCATGGACGCAGAACGTAGTCCGTAGAGTTAAGCCACCATTAAAGCACGCCGAAAACCCGATACTTCGTGCTGAGTACCCTTGGGAAGAGCGCTACATGACGCTGTACGGCACGGTGATGCGCGACAAGGATACTGGCAAGTTCCGCATGTGGTACAACGCCTTCGGGCCGGACTATCGCAAACAGTCGTACCTCGCGTATGCCGAGTCCGATGACGGATATCAATGGCGAAAGCCAATGATGGGTATTTTGTCATTCGGCGAACACGCAAAAACTAACCTGTTGCTTGGCGCCGACGCCAACGTCCACGGACCGGCCGTAATATTGAATCCCGTCGCTCCACCCCAGGATCGGTACTTGGCCATTTACGATTCGTATACCCACTTTCGCCCCGGCTCACCAGAAAGCCAACTGCAATCGCGCGCCGTGTATGCCGCCTCCTCTCCTGACGGGATTCATTTTAGCCCAGCGAGCGGGAAGATGATCGTCCTGGGAAAGAGCGACGTCGGCCACTCCGCGGTCTGGAACCCAGATCGTGAAAAAATCCAGCTCTACATGCGCGGCGTGAACGAATACCAGGAAGAAGGCGGCTTGACCCAGCGTGTGCGATACGTTCGCTATGCTGAATCGTCGGATGGCCGATCTTGGAGCGAGCCTATTGAATTGATGCGAGCCGATGATGTCGACGGTGCTCCGGACAATCAGATCCACCAGTTGACAGTGACTCGCTATGGAAACGTTTATGTCGGGCTGCTGACGATGTTTCGGATCGAGCGCTTGGAGCTCGGTGGCGAGCACTTGGGAGAAAGGATTGACCGCCTGGAACATGGAGTTACCGACACGCAACTCGCTTTTAGCCGCGACGGAATAAACTGGAATCGCGTGGCTGACCGTAGTACTTTCCTGCCGAGAGGCAGCCACGGCGAATGGGACGGGGGTTGGATCGTCACGTCTTCAGAATTGGTCGTCTACGACGACGAGGTGAGGATATATTATGCCGGCTTTCCGGAACGATACAGCGTGGGGCAAACAGCCATTGGCGTTGCCACGCTGCCCCTCGACCGCTTCGTTGCCCTGAAGCCGAGGCGGCTGAACGAAGAAGCTGTCGTGGAGTTAAAACCGTACCGGTATGTTGGCGGCGAGATATTGCTGAATGCGGATGCGTCGAAGGGAGGACAAATTCAGGCGGAGGTTCTCGACTTTGATGGAAAGGTCATCGACGGGTTTGAGCGGGCCGCATTCATTCCGTTAAGAGCCGATGATCTCCGTCATTCGCTGCGCTGGGTGGCAGCCGGCCGCGAGAAGACTCTCAACGATGCGGTAGGTCCGGGCGGCGGCCAGGCCGTACGCTTACGCTTTTATGTTCACAACGCAGAGATTTATTCGCTGCGAAGTGCGTCTTCCCGTTTTGCCGCAAAGTAAACAGGCCGCCCCTTGGTCAGAGCATTCCGAAACATGTATGTAACAAATCAATTAGCCCGACCATCACGTCGATGGGCGTCTTTCCTGAACTGCGTGGCGATCGCTCTTAGCTTCAATTTCGCCTGTGGGCAGCGTACTGCGCAAACCGCTGATTCTTGGTGGAGAGGTAACATTCACACTCATACCTTGTGGAGCGACGGTGACGACTTCCCAGAGATGATCGCCGACTGGTATCGCAGTCACGGGTATCATTTTCTTGCCCTGTCAGACCACAACATTCTTAGCGAAGGCGTCCGCTGGATGAAGCATGATGAGATCGTGGCGGTCGGTGGCGAGAAAGCGCTCGAGAAATACTTGCATCGATTCGGCGACGACTGGGTCGAGACTCGCGGGACACAAGGCGGGCCCGATTTCGAGGTCCGGCTAAAACCGCTGCAGGAGTTTCGCCCGCTTCTTGAGGAGCCCGGTCGATTTTTGATGATCCAGGCCGAGGAGATCAGCGACCGCGTCGGTGGACTGAAGGTCCACATGAACGCAATCAATATTGAAGAACTCATTGAGCCTATGGGAGGTCGCACCGTAGCCGAAGCAATCGAAAACAATCTGCGAGCGGTCGAAGAACAAGCTGAGCGTACAGGTCGGGAAGTATTGGTCCATCTCAATCATCCCAACTGGGGCAATTTTTCGGTGACGGCCGAAGATCTGGCGATGGTCGTGCGCGAGCGGTTTTTCGAGGTTTATAATGGCCATCTGGAGGTTATGCACTTAGGGGACGAGCATCATCCGAGCGTCGAGCGGCTATGGGACATCGCCAACACCATTCGAATCGGTCAGCTCGCGGCGCCGCCACTTTATGGAGTAGCCACAGACGACAGCCATCAGCACCACGGGGCGCGAGGAAGCCATCCCGGACGGGGATGGATCATGGTGAAAGCCGCGAAACTCGAGCCAACGACGCTGATAACAGCCATCAAGTCTGGAACCTTCTACGCCTCTACTGGCGTCACGCTTCGTGACGTCGATTATGATCCGAAAGCAAAACTAATCCAGCTTCGCGTCGAAGGCGAAACGGGATATAAGCTCACCACCGAATTCATTGGGACGAAAGTCGGGTACGATGAGTCATCAAAACCCGCGGTCAATGAACGCGGTGAACCGGTCCGTGGCACGCGCATTTACTCCAGCGACGTCGGGCAGATCCTCGACACCGTTGAAGGAGAGTCGCCGTCATTTCGGCTTACTGGTGACGAGCTGTACGTGCGTGCCGTCGTCACATCCACCAGGCCGCACCCAGATCCCTCATTCGAAGGTCAGCGACCCCAGGCCTGGACGCAACCAGTAGGTTGGCAGCCATGGCTTCGGTACAGATGATTCGACAAGTCCCTGAGACGAGTTAGCCGGAATCGCGGGAACATGATAATCCCTAGATCACGATGATTGTTGCGTCCGAACAAAAAATGTCCATGCAAAGCTGGAAACGTAAATGGCCAATTACTTGGTGCCTCGCGTTGGCGATTTACCTCAATTGTTCCACAGCAGTGGAGGCAGTTCCCGATGAATCGGTGGTCGCCGTGACCGGCGATCCTCGCGTTGCGGCGCAGCGGGACGATATCCAAATCATTTGCCATCGTGGGGCTGTTGAATTCGCGCACGAGAACACTCTTGAGGCCTATCGAGCCGCCTTTGAATTGGGCGCCGATGGCAACGAAATCGATATCCGTGCTACCAAGGACGGCGTGCTCGTCTGTTTCCATGACGACATGCTGGACGGCTTGCTGGAAGCGTTCGGCGACGTTTCGGACTATAACTTGGACGAACTACGCCACTTTCGATTTCGCGAGCCTGGCCCGTTCGGTGAATACTGCCGCATTCCGACTCTGGCCGAGGTCTTTGAGCTGCATCGCCAATATGGCGGGCTGATGCACCTTGATATCAAGCGTCCCAATCTTGATCGGCCCATCGCTGAGCTTCTCACGCGGATGAACTTGTGGGATCACGTCGCCTACTGCAATCTTGAAAACGGCGGCGCGATACTCGACGATTCTCGAATCAGGCTGTGTCAATACAAGGCTGGCTTATATCCCGACCACGGTGACGTATTCCCTGATGACATCTCTGAGGCCCTCCAAAGGCCAGGTGGCAGTGGCGTGATCGTTGATGACCCGCGCGGCGTGGCTCTCGCGCTGGGTCGCAAGTTTAGTAAATTGTCACGAGAGCCGGTCTCACCGATTTCCGTCGCACCACAACAGAAGCACGAGAAAATGCCAAGCGAGGAAGAACTGATAGCGATTGTCCGCGACGCGGGGGACTGGTCTCGTGTGGCCGAATCAGCGGCCGAAACGGCGGCGTCTGCACAACGCATCGTCGCACGAGCCCGGGCCGCGGAGCAGCTTGGAATGCTTCAGGCAACCTCTCCTGAAACATTCGCCGCTTTGGAAGAGCGCGTTCGCAAGCGCAGCCTGCATAAGGATTGGATGTATTGTGGCCTCGATGGCGCAATGGCGTTTCGCTCATTGATTCGGTTGCAGGCGCCGAACTCAATCGAGTTGGCCCGCTTTGCGGTATGGCGCGATGATCCCGCGTTGCAGCCTGTCGTCGACCCACGCTGGAAGAGTCCCCGATCATGGGCGGATTTCCGTCTGAAGAGCGTCGTCTTCCCGGCGCTCGAGCGATTTCCCGGGGCCGCGACTGAGAAGCTGTGTCGCGACTATCTTGCGCTGAGCGACGAAGACGCGCGTCAAATCGGTCCACCGCAATATGAGCAAGCTGGCAAGGTCCTGCTTGTGATTAACCCGCAAACCGAAACTGCGATCGAGCTACTGCGGCATCGGCTGAAGGTGGTACGCGGTCGGGCCATTCTGGTCTGTCTGTCCCACGCCGACGAGCCCTGGGCGAGGACGGCACTTGAGAAAGCGGCGCCGCACGCGCTGGCTTATCACATCAACCAATGATCCACGATTCTTCAAATCGATGGTTGAACACCAAGTTATCCGCGCTGCGAGGTGAGCAGTTTTCCATCTCCACCACGAAAGCTGAGCAAACATTACAATCTTGAACGAACTCTCTCGACGAATCCTCTGGGAAAAACTCATGTTCCGCACGCTACTGTCGCTATCACTTGCGCTTGCATCGGCGTCGCCGGCATATACCCAACAAGCGGCGAATCCGCCAGAAAGACCGGAGCCAACGTTCGTCGACTTCACCTACGCCCGTGAATCGGTGCGACAGAAGTTTGACCTTTGGCAAGCGAAGTCGGAAAAACCCGCACCCCTTGTGCTGCTCATTCACGGCGGTGGCTGGAAAAATGGGGATAAGAGCAGTTATGGCGCCGACACCATCCAGCCTTATTTGGATGCGGGAGTTTCAGTGGCCGCTTTAAACTACCGATTCATTGACCAAGCGATGCAGCAAAAGGTCCAGCCACCTGTCATGGCGTGCCTCTACGACGCCGCCCGCGCTTTGCAATGTATTCGCTCCCACGCGCGGGACTGGAAGATCGATCCCGAACGAATCGGGGCCACCGGCAGTTCAGCCGGCGCGTGTACGTCGGTTTGGTTAGCGCTGCATGATGACTTGGCCAATTCGGAGAGCAATGATCCCATCGCTCGGGAATCGACGCGCCTAACCTGTGCCGCAGTTCAGGGAGCCCAAACGTCACTCGACCCGAAAGAGCTGCGCGAGTGGATGCCCAATGCGATTTACGGTGGACACGCCTTCGGATTCGCCGCAAATGGACGCTCCCGCGCCGAGGAGTTTGATTTGCTCGTCGCTAATCGCGGTAAAGTACTTCGATGGATTGAGGAGTACTCGCCCATAGAATTGGCGTCCCAGGACGATCCCCCGATCTATCTCGACTACCCAAATCAAAAAACGCCTCCAGTGCCGGGCAAGGAAGAACCGGACCCAACGCACTCAGCTATCTATGGCATCATGTTGGCAGAAAGATTTCGACCCATGGGCGTGGAAGTCGTCGTGTCCTATCCCGGCCACCAGGATAAACGTTACGGCTCGCTTTCCAACTTTTTGATAGAGAAACTATCGACTAAATAGCTTCAAACGCAGCTAATCGCGTGAGCAAATCAAGAGAGAGGATTCATGTCAACTGCGACAACCACATACGGGGTATATCTGAACGGCGAGTGGGTCGAAAGTGAACCCGCGGTCGCTGTGACGAACCCTGCAAATGGAACGGTAGTGGGCTATGTATCGACGGTGGGGCGCGACCGTGTGCACCAAGCCCTGTGCGACGCACGGCGCGCATTTGCCAATTGGAAATCATTAACTGCGATGGCACGCGCCGACTACTTACAAACCATTGCCGCAGCTATCGCGAAGAAGCACGACGACATCGCCCGCACGATCACCTTGGAGAACGGCAAGCCGCTTGCTCAAAGCCAGGCTGAGGTCGCGATGGCGGTTGACCATTTTCGCTGGTTTGCGGAGGAAGGTCGGAGGGCGTATGGTCGAATCGTTCCCGGGCAGGCGCAAGGGAAGCGCCACTTCGTCTTGAAGTCGCCGATTGGCGTCGTCGGGGCGGTTTCGCCGTGGAATTTTCCACTCGTACTAGCGGCCAGAAAGGTCGCGCCCGCACTAGCGGCCGGATGCTGCGTCATCTTGAAGCCTTCGCATTTGACGCCATTGAGCTCGATCGCGCTGGCCGAATGCATCCACGAGGTTGAACTTCCAAGGGGCGTATTTCAACTCGTGGTTGGAGACGCCGCCGAATTAGTTGGAGAGATGCTGGCAAATCCAACGTGCGCGAAGATCAGCTTCACAGGATCGACTGAAGTTGGACGGGTGCTTATCCGTGGGGCGGCGGAGAACATAACCAAATTGTCGCTAGAACTAGGCGGCCATGCGCCTTTTGTCATTCTCGATGATGCCGACATTGGCCGGGCGGTGGAAGGCGCGTTGACAGCTAAGTTTCGCAACACGGGTCAAGCGTGCATCGCAGCCAACCGAGTCTATGTTCAATCGAGCGTTTATGACGAATTCGTAAATCGGTTTGTGACCGCCGTCCGCCATCTGAAAATAGGCAATGGTTTGGACGACGGTGTCGATGTCGGCCCGATGATACATCGGAAGGCACTTGAACGTGCAATGGGCCATATCGCGGACGCCGTGAACCGAGGCGCGCGACTTCTGTGTGGCGGCAGGCACACCGGTGAAGTTGGCGAGTTTCTGCAACCGACGGTGCTAGCCGACGTTCCTGATGGAGCGTTGTGCATGTGCGAAGAAACGTTTGGTCCTGTCGCCCCGGTTTGCCGATTTCGAAGCATCGACGAAGTAATCGAACGGGCCAACCGCACGCCGTATGGTTTGGCGGCATACGTTTACACGAATAGCATAACCACCGCTTTTCGACTGGTGGAATCACTTGATTTCGGCACGATCGGTTTGAACGATAGCGTGCCGAGCACCAGCCAGTGTCCCTTCGGTGGATTTGGGCAAAGTGGTTGGGGTCGCGAGCTTGGTATGGAAGGCCTTGATGCTTTCTTGGAAACTAAGCACGTTTCCATGGCGGGTTGTGCATGATCGCAATGTATCCAGAGTATCTTTCGGTTGCCGAAATTTGATCAACAATCAGCGACTGAGTTGTCGCCATGTCGTTGTCATCAAAATTGACGAATATGGAGATGGAGCGCAATTTCGAAGCGACTCGAGCTCACGTGTCACGCAAGCGATGAGAAGTGCTGGGCGACTACAACTATGTGGCACTGAGGTTCGCCGCGACGCCGGATGATGTCCCGCTCGTAGTTGAAAATGGTTGATGACTCCTGTGGCTGATT
>JBBDWY010000021.1:0-45485 GCA_040902605.1 Pirellulales bacterium
GGCCCCCCCCCCCCCCGCTATAACTTTATTATCGAAGGAGAAATCCAGATGAGCTTTGTTCATCGCTCCGCTGCGTGCGATCGCCACCATGGTTTGCTTCCATTGTCAGCGCAAGTCGTTCTCTTCTGTGCCTTTGTCTGCGCCGACGGCGTTGCGCACGGCGCGCCAGTGACGTTTGCATTCGACGCCACAGTAACGGACATCGCCGATCCAGGCAACCTAGCGGGGCAGTTGCCATTTGAACCGTCGGTGGGACAAGCGATTTCCGGATTGGTCACGTTCACGCCGGTGCCCTTCGCGCAAATGAGCGCCGACGATGCCATGCTTAGAATTAGTCTTGGGGGACAATCGTTTTCGGCATCAAACCTGAAATTGACGACTGAAAACGATGTATTCATTATCGTTGGCTTCAGCGTCGAAGGGCCGTTTGATAGTTTGTCGGTCAGCTGTGGGATCAACACTCAATGCCCAACTTCTTCATCAAGTATCGCCGCTGTCGACGTGAGGTACCTGGGAATTGGCTTTGGTGGTGGCGATGTAATTCCATCGAATGCGATTGTTGATTCGCCTTATTTATGGAATCTGTTTCCCAATCGACGGCTGGTACTGACACTGTCGGGCATCAATGAAGGCATGCCGCTCACAATCTCGGCGAATGTTGGGCCGATGCGGCTTATACCGGAGCCCGCATCGACGATGATTTTCGCGACCGCGCTAGGTTGGCTTTCGATGGTGCGCGGTCTTCTTCGCCAACGCCGACATCGGCCTAGCCAGAAACATCTGTGCTGTGGCGAAAGGCACCATGCCATGGTCTAATCTCGGACCAATAGAGAAAGGAAGCGAATATGGCAACTAGGAAGGCGCGTCGCAAGCATCGTCGACGAGATGCGACCATACGACGACACGGATGTCGCCAACTAGCGTTCGAGGCATTGGAAGATCGACGCATGCTCAGCGCAGTGCCGATCTCGTTAAATTCCATAATGGAAGTCGACAGCTCGATCGTTCAGCCCGCTCCTTCGTACGGAAAGATTGGCGAAGCACTCTGGAGATTGACTGAATCAACCGATGGGTCTCTCAATGGCATCACGCGACAAGATTTGCAAACCTTATTGCAGTTGCGCGACGATGAGATCGGTCTTGAAATCACAGCAAATGGCAATCCGGCGTTGTTATTTAACGACTTGGAACAGAGTTTTGGCGTCACGGAGATGGCCGTATACCACGACGCGGTCCACCTCTGGATGCCACTATCGGATGTGACAGAGCTGAATGCGTTGGCATCGGTGAAGAGCGTCGGGATGCTAACATTGCCTTTCACGCTGGTGGGCGCCGCAAATTCTCAGGGGGATCAAGCCCAACGTACCGGCATTGTGCGGAATTTCCTCGAGGATCCCATCGGGACCAATGATCTGATGGGGACCGGCGTCACCGTCGCCGTGATATCGGATAGTTACAATTTGAGCGGCAATCCCGTATCTGCCGCCACCGATATCGGAACGGGCGATTTACCGGGTCTTGGGAACCCCTTTGGGAATACACAACCAGTGACCGTATTTCGCGATAACCGGAATCCCCCAAACTCACGGTCGGACGAAGGCCGGGCTATGCTCCAGATTGTGCATGACGTGGCCCCCGGCGCGAACCTCGTGTTTTCCAACGACGCCGACCAATTTGGCAATCCATCGGAAGCTGCGTTTGCGGCAAACATCGGGGCACTTTGGCAGACTCAGAGTGCAGATGTAATTGTTGACGATTTGATCTACTTTACAGAGCCAATGTTCGCCGAAGGACCTGTCGCCGCGGCGGCGCGGCAAGCCGTTGAAGCGGGCGTGGTCTACGTAACCGCAGCTGGAAATTACTCTAATGACTCCTATGAAAGTCCGTTTCGCGATTCCGGCCAGAACATCCAAGTCACCTTCAATGGCAATATCTCGGTTATCCGTGCGCACGATTTCGATCCGGGCGCTGCAGTCGATATTTTTCAGCGGGTGACCATTCCGACTAACAATCCGGTTGGAACTCCAACCACAATCGACTTTCAGTGGGATCAGCCGTTTGGTGGGGTGACGACTAATTTCGAAGTCTATGCCGTTGATGCAACAACCGGCTTTGTCGTCTCGCAAGGATTCCAGCCGAATCCGCTGAACCCGGTGGAGATTATTCAGATTAGCAATACGTCGGGAGTTGCGCGGCCATACGATCTGTTAATCGGCGTGAACGGCGCGCTTCCGGCAGGCGTGACGAACCTTAAATACGTGATTGCGAACAGTGGGGCCCAGATCATTGATTTTCCCACCAACAGTCCAAGCGCGTTCGGGCACGTGTTGGCCCCCGGCGTGATTGGGGTCGGAGCAGCCAATTATTTCAACACTCCGGAATTCGGTGTGACGCCGCCCACATTGACAGGCTACTCCGCAGTCGGGCCATTAGACGCGGTTGACGTTGTTGCGCCCGACCGTGTCAATACGACCTTCTTCGGAACTGATATTGCCCAAGACGCCGACACGCTCCCCAACTTTTCCGGCACGTCGGCCGCCGCGCCGCACGTTGCTGCTCTGGCTGCCCTGCTCTTGCAGGTTGATCCTTCCTTGACTCCCGCTGGCATCGAGGCAGCTTTGGAGCAATCGGCCATCGACATGGATAATCCATACACCGGCGGCTTTGACACTGGAGTGGACGCCGCCACGGGAGCCGGCCTCGTGGATGCCCTGGGCGCACTCGGAAAAGTGATCGATGCGCCCCAGCTTGTAGGCTTGACTCCGGGCGAATACATCCTCGTCAACGACACGCGCGATTTGCTGGATGCCACGGCGAACCCTATCGATGCAGTAATTGACATTGATCTCGGCATGGCCGGCAACCAAGTGTCGGTACGTGCGGCGACTGTTGCGGCCAATGCCGGCGGGAGCAATGCCACGACATTGCTTGTCAAAGAGGGTAATTATCCACTGACATTGACCGGCACCGGGTCCACGACGCAAGGTGACTTGGACATTTCAGGAATTGTTACGATTGTCGGCGCCGGTGCCGGCAAAGCGATCATCGACGCAACTGCCCTGACGAACCAGCGCCATTTTGACATCGCTTCCGGCGCCAATTTGCATTTAGCGCGGGTCACGCTTACCGGCGGAAATGCTGCCACCGCCAGTCCGGGGGGCAACGGCGGCGCTATTTACGTCGCCGCGGGCGGTGTGCTGACGCTCTCGGACAGCGCGTTGGTCGACAACACGGCAAATAGGGATGGCGGCGCGATTCTAAATGGCGGGACTGCAACCATCACCAAAAGCGTGATCGCAAATAATCAAAGCGGCCAAAAAGGCGGCGCGATCCGCAACACGGGCACTGCCATTATCAGTGGGACGATTCTCGCCAACAATAATTCGCTAACCGATGAAGGTGAAGACAGCTACGGCACGTATACATCCGCAGGAAACAACCTGTTGACCAGCACATCTACGGGCAACGGCTTCACGCACGGCTTGAACAACGACCATATCGGCTCGGTTGACCAGGTGGTCACGAGTCTTGTGGACATCATCAACGGGGGCGACGACTTCTACGCCCTGTCGCTGCGCGAAGCGGTGATCAATGCCAATGCAAGCAATGGAACCGTCTGGGTTCCCGCATGGCGGCACCAGCTTACGATTACCGGCGCCGGCGACAGTCAGGGCGATTTTGATATTACAGGCGCAGTCACGGTCACGGGCATTGGCGCGGGCCTGGCCGTCATCGACGCGAAGCCCCTGATCAACCAGCGGCATTTCGAGGTCACGGCCGGCGGCAATTTGAACCTGTCGCGGGTAACTCTCACAGGCGGAAATGCCGCGACTTCCAGCCCAGGTGGCAACGGCGGCGCGATTTACGTCGTAAGCGGTGGCGTGCTGACGCTCACGGACAGCGCCTTAGTCGGCAACGCGGCCACGAAGAGCGGCGGCGCGATCAGCAATGCCGGCACGGCCAACATCAGCAACAGCGTGCTGGCCTACAACCAAAGCGGCGAGCATGGCGGCGGGATACGCAATACGGGCACGGCCACGATCAGCGGGACGGTGATTGCGAACAACGACTCGCTGATAAACAGCGGCGAGGATGTCTACGGCACGTACGTCTCTGCTGGAAATAACTTGCTGACGAATATTGGGAATGCTACCGGATTCACCCAGGGCGTTGCTAACGACCACGTCGGCGCGGTCGATCATGTGGTCACGAGCGTCAGGGACGTTATCGATCGGGTAGACGACGCGCGTGCTCTCACGCTACGCGAAGCGGTAATCGATGCCAACGGCGATGATGGAACCGCTTGGCTGGCGGCTTGGCAACATCGGCTTACTCTCGCGGGCATGGGCGACAGCGCCGGCGATCTCGATATTACGGGCACTGTCACGATTATGGGCACCGGCGCGGGCCTGACGATCGCCGATGCAAATTCGCTGACGAACGAGCGAATTTTTGATGTCGCTACTGGCGGCGAATTGGTTCTGTCGCGGGTCACCCTCACCGGCGGCAATGCGTCCGGCGCTAGTCCGGCGGGGCACGGTGGTGCAATTTACGTCCAAAGCGGCGGCGTGCTCGAACTGTCCAATAGCGCATTGGTCGACAACACGGCGGCTAGTGACGGCGGCGCGATCTACAACATTGGAACAGTAACGATCACCGATAGCGTGCTGGCGAATAATCAAAGCGGTCTGAAAGGCGGCGCGATACGCAGTACGGGAACCGCAACCGTCAGCGGCACGATTCTCGCCAACAACAACTCACTGTCGAACCAGGGCGAAGACGCTTACGGCTTGTATAACTCCGGCGGCAATAATCGGCTGACCAATAAGAGCGGCGCAACCGGCTTTACTCAGGGCAGCGACCACGAGGGCTCGGTCAATCATGTGGTCACCAGCATTGCAGATAGTTACAACCATGTTGATGACGTCTACGAGCTTTCCGTCCGCGAGACCATCGATTCGGCTAATACGATGGTCGGCGCAGAGGAAATCTGGCTGCCGGCTTGGGGGTTTATTCTCACACGAGACCGCGCCACTTTTGGCCAAGGCACGACGGACACGAGCGCGAGCTTCGGCGATCTCGATGTCGACGACTCGCTGACGATACGAGGCGTCAACGGTTCGACGAGCGTTGCATGGCGCGCCGGCGTCACGGACAAAATCTTCGAGCTGCTCGGCGATTACAACAATGATGGCGTTACGGACCAGCAAGCAGCCGACGTTGATGCGTCCGACTGGGTAATTTGGCAGAGTCAAAACGGCCAAAGCGGTTCTGATCTGGCCGCAGATGGCGACGACGATGGCGACGTCGACCAGGACGACTACAATGTCTGGGCGAGCAATTTTGGCACTACGCTGATGCTGTATGGCGTGATGGTGTAAAGCGTATCGCGACGCGATTAGAACAATCGCACTCCTCTATGCATCGACGAAGATCCGCCGGGTGTTTATCCCGGTATGGATGAGCTGGTTCGCAATCCAATGCGCTCAGGTCGTCAGCGGCAAGGGACGGCGGTCCATCGCTTCGCAACAGGCGAGCGCAAGTTGCAGGTCATTTGCGCGGGATAGAAGCGCGGTCTGCAATCGCGCGCGGCGGATGACGCCTTTTTCCAGGAAGTCGGCGAACAGCTGCCATTCTGCGCGAAACGCGTCGCCGGCGTCGTGCCGCACGGTAAGCTCAAGGAAATCGCTGGTCGGCATGATTTCGACGTAGCTGATCGGCAAAGCGCCCCATCGATGCAGCACGCAGCATGGGGTGGTGAATGGCCGAATCATTTGGTCAGGCTGCAATGTTTCGGTGGTGCCGGCTTCTGGATTTACTTGGAGCAGCTCCTGGCATGCTAACTGCGAGCTGACGGTGATCCGCGGCCATGTGTCGAGCAGGTGGGTTTCGACGGACATCAAGAGCGACAAGGAGCCGAGCACTCCGTCGGCTCCGTCAAGTGGATCGGCGCTCCAATAAAGCTGCGGGGAGTAAGGCCAGTCGCCGGTTGGTTTATAGCTGGCGACCAGGTCGTCGCCGCGGACGTAGCAATCGACAACTCGCAGCGGCCACTCTGAGTCTTCGGCTTGGCGCTGAACGGCAACGAGATGCCCGGGCAACTCCTGGCCATTTAACTTCACTTGCCGCAGGCCCAGATCGGGCCGAGATACATCGATGCGTCCGGAGAACGTGCCGCGACGCAGCTCAGCCACCGTGCCGCGGAGGGTCCATGCGGTGTCGTTTGGCGTTCTCTCGGCCATTGATCGTGGGGATTAGATGGTAACGAAAAAGCTCACGCAGAGGCGCAGAGAACGCGGAGAAGAACTATTGAACCACGACGGCACGACGAGCACGACGTAAGAACCAATGACCAAATCCCAATGACCAAATCTCGCAATCAATCAGTCGGTTGGGTCATTGGTGCTTGGTCAATGCTCATTATCCGTCGTGTCCTTTGTGTCGTTGTGTTTGATCTGAAGATCGTCTGCGAACTCTGCGCCTCAGCGTGAGGCATTCAGTGATTTATTTGGAAAGCAGCGTGAACCAATAAAAAACCCCGTCGAACACCGCGAGGATGTTGCGACGGGGCCGGAACAGAGAAGAGGCCGTATTTCCGAGTGAGGGGATAAAAAGAATTAGGCAATCGCCTTCCACTAAATGTGGTAGTCCCGGAAGACACGGCCGAGACGACTTGTTCCACTAACGATGATACCCGTTTCGCCGGGCATGTCCATAGTTTGCGGCAAAAAAGTTGCTCAGTTTCTTGGGTGGTTGGGGCTTGCTGTCGTTAAGCCTTACGGCTCATTGGTTTACAGCAAAGCCGCAGGGGGAGTTTTTTCTGGCTCGATAGCGACCAGCACTTTTCCAACCGCAGCCCATACGGGACGCAGTCGCATGATGACAAGCTGCTAGTTTGACTCCAGGCCTTTGCCGACAATGTCTGAGTTCGGACTGACAGCACGGGATGAAACCCATGAGCGAGTCGCGCGACCATGCCCAATGAAACTTCCCAATCGCTCGTGGAAACATGCGAGGCGGCGGCCCGCTCCGGAGGGCGCGAATTGTTATCGTGGCGGGGCCGGTTCAAGGCGCGCGACAAAGGAGTGACCGACTTTGTCACCGATGCCGATCTGGCGTCGGAAGCGGCGATTCGACGAGTGATCGCCGAGCGTTTTCCCAACGATACATTTCTGGGCGAGGAGCAGCCGCCAGACGAGTATCCTTCGGACCCTCGTCAAATGACGTGGATCGTCGATCCGTTGGATGGAACGACGAATTATCTTCACGCCTACCCTCATTATGCCGTTTCGGTGGCGGTGGCGCGGGGCAGCGAGTTGTTGGCCGGCGTGATTTACGACCCGGTCGCCGACAAGTGTTTTTCGGCAGCGGCGGGTGGCGGCGCCTGGTGCGATGGAGCGCAGCTGAATACGAGCGCGACGCGGCACGTCGGGGACGCGCTCGTGGCGGTGAGTTTGCCGGCCCGGGTCCGGCGCGATTCGGCGGATCTTGCCGATTTCATTGAGGCGGTGCAAGCGTGCCAAGGGGTACGGCGCTCCGGTTCGGCCGCGCTGAATCTGGCCTACCTGGCGAGCGGCGCGCTAGACGCGTTCTGGGCGACGCATATCCATCCGTGGGACGTTGCGGCCGGCGTACTATTGGTGCGTGAAGCGGGCGGGGTCGTCGCGGCGCGCGACGGCGGCAAATTCGACTTGTGGAATCCCCATTTCCTGGCAGCCGCTGGACAAGAATTGCAGGCGGAACTGTTGCGAGTTCTCACACCGTACCGCGGTGAATGACGGCGGTATGCAGCGCTTTCGATTGCAATTGGCCGCGGTTTCGCACCCCTGGCTCAATAAGTACAATAAGAAATAGTGTACCAAACGAAAGGACACATTGCACCTTCTCAAAGGCAGAGCCAGGCAGGCAGAAACGCGTGAGATGATCCGGCCGGATGCTGAGCATCAGGCCACCTTTTCAGGAACTTTCCGGTGATCGGTGCGACCCCGGGGCCCGACGTGAATGCGATGTGGCGGTCGGGTTCGGGCTGATCGTGCGGCCACAATTCCGATCGAGCGATGAACCAGCCAGCGGCAACGACTCAGCTAAATCGGATCGCTTCGCGCTGGCGCGGGTTGCGAATCATCGGCATCGCAGGCGTGATGCTCTGGCTTTCCACTACGGCGGCGGCACAGGAAACCCCGTCGCCGCCCAGCAAGCCGGCCGCCAGTTCTCAGCCAGCACCTACGGCTGAGTCAGAATTGAATCCCCAAAGCGGCAGCCCGCAAATCGGCGGCAAGGCGGGACGCATTCAATACGTCGGACCGGATACCTACATCTTGCTCGACGCGGACGGCCGCCCTCAGCCCGTGCCGGGAATGACCTACGAAGATTTCATGGCGGCTTGGAAACAAGCGCAGCAACCCGCTGAGGGAAGAAATCAACCGCGATACAGGATCGAGAACATCGATATTGAAGGCACTGCCCGCGACGGGCATGCCACGCTGCGGTTCACCGCGCGGGTGCACCTGTTGACGGACGACCCGGTGGAAGTTCCCCTTGGATTGCTCGGGGCGATTCTGCAAGGTGAGCCGGCTTTCGCTCCGCCGGATGAGGAGGCCACCGATGCGGCCGACGACGACGAAGGCGATAGCGGACGCAACACTTCTCGGCGCGCTTATCTCTATCTGAATCCTGAGCGCGGTGGGTTCGTCGCTCATTTGGAAGGTCGCACGGGCCAGCGACGCGATATCTCACTCGATCTGCTGGTGCCATTAACACGCGACGGTGGGGAAACAACGCTGCCGCTCAACTGTGCCCGCGGCTTGTCATCCAATTTGACGCTCGAGCTGGATAAACCGGTCGCGGACGCGAACGTCAATAGCGGAACATTGCTCGCAACCGAGCCCACGCCCGCGGGAGGCAGCCGTTTAAAAATCGCTGGTGCCATGGGTTCGATCCGATTGACGTGGCATACCGGCAATCCGACGGCGGCGGAAGTTGCCACGGTGCTCGGTGCAGAAGGAGCGATTCGCGTTTCGATCGACGGCCGCAGCGTTCGCAGCGATGCGCGGCTTACGGTGCAAAGCTATGGGGGCAGCTTCGATCGATTTCGGGTTCGGCTTCCGCCTGGCGCCCAACTCGTACACGACGAGCCGGCCAGTGGCGATGCGCACAGGCCTGCTTATCGAGTCACCGTGGAGGATCCATCGCCGGCAGCAGCCGATGGGGCGGGCGGCGGCCAGTCAGGGCAAGTGGTACTGGTCCAACTGCCCGAAAAGCAGCAGTCGCCGGCAATCATCGAGCTGTCGACAGAGCAGCCCATTGGGCTCGAGGACGGCGGGCCGCTGGTCGAGCTAGGCGGGTTCGAGGTCCTTGGGGCGGTGCGCCAATTTGGAGACGTCGCCGTGGAGCTGGCAGGCGACTGGCAAGCGCGGTGGGACCTTGCAGATTTTGTCCGGCAAGTTGATCCCAGCGAGCTCGACGTATCGTTGCAGCAGGCCGGTGTCACGGCGGCGTTTCAGTACGATCGGCAGCCCTGGTCTTTGGGCATGAGAGTCACTGCTCGGCAATTTCGAGTTCACGTGACCCCTCAATACGTGCTGGAAGTATTGCCCGACGAGGCGTTGCTCACCGTTCGTCTTGCGTACCAGGTGTTTGGATCGCGGGCGTTCGAGTTCCACGTCGGTCTCGAAGGCTGGGAGATGCGCGAGGACCCCATCGATTCCGGCGGGCTGGTGGATCACGATCGCATCCAAGTCACGCCCGACGGCACGCTGGTGCTGCCGCTCGCGCAAGGTTCGTCCCGGCGCGCGGTGATCAGCTTTTCGGTGCGACGCGCGTTGCCGCGGGATCTGGAACGACTTCGCATGCCGTTGCCCATTCCGCTGGCCGATTCGGTGGGGACGGGAGAGCTGCTCGTAAGCGGTGCCCCGGAGGTGGAGCTGCAACCGGACCTGGCGGCGTCGATCGGACTGACGCCGACTCCGGTAAGCGAGTCGGCGGACGAGGCAAATGGCGCCGAGGGCGCACAACATCGATTTCGCACGTCGCTGCCGGAAGCCGTTTTTGTCTCGGAGCGGCTCAGCCGCACGCGGGATGTTACCGTCGTAGCTGCGGCTCAAATCGAAATCAATCCTACTGAGGCCCAGGTTGACCAACGGTTTGACTATGCGGTGCGCTATGAACCCATCAAGGAACTGCACTTCGAGATTGCCCCGGAGGTCTCATTCGACCCGGAACAAACCGAGATCAAGCTGATTGCTTCGGCAGGCAGCAATGATCCGGAGACGGAGCGGCGCGAAACGCCGCTTAGCTTCGTGTCCTCGGAAATCGAGACCGAAGCGTTGCCTTCGGGGGCACACCGATTACGGGCGGCGCTTCCGCAGCCGCGGCTGGGGCAATTCGCGGTGCGAATTCGGTATCATGTCTGGCAACCGGCAAGCGAGTTGAGTAGCACAGCCTGGCAATTGCCGCTGTTTCAAACAACTGAGGGACGCGTTACCGCGACCACCGCAACAATTCGCACGCCGCAAACACTCAGCGTAGCGCTGGACACGTCGGCAGAAGGCTCGTCGTGGCAGCCGGCCGAAGCGCAGGCAACCGCTACAGGGACAGTTCAACAATACCTGGCAGATCGTTCGGAACCGTCGCTGCCGCTAGTCGTTCGCGCGGTCGATCCTAATTTGCCATCATCCACAATCGTCGAGCGCGTTTGGCTGCAGAGCTGGCTATCGGGGGACACGAGGCAGGACCGAGCGGCTTTTCGCTTTCGCACAACGGCTTCGCAGACTACGATCGAGCTTCCTCCACAGGTACAGCCCGACGAAGTCGAGGTGCTCGTCGATAGTCGGCTTGCAGATGTCGTGTCGCGCGGCACCGGCCGAATTCAGGTGCGGGCGCCGCAAACGCCGAGCGAGAACGGCAAGACGGCGGAACAAGATGGCGAATTGCACACGCTGGAGCTGCGTTATCGTCAGCCCGTTCGCAGGGGACTTATCAGACGGCATCGTTTGACGCCGCCGCAAATTGTCGGCACCACGGCACTCTCGGCGTTGTACTGGCAAATCGTCTTGCCTGGCGACCAACATATCGTGCGATCTCCAGTGCCGATGACTTCGGCTAGCGAGTGGCAATGGCTGGGTAGCTTTTGGGGATTTCGTCCGGTCATGTCACAAGGCGATTTGGAGGATTGGTCAGGCGCTTCGGCACAATTGAGTCCGGCCGCCGCCGATAACAAGTACTTATTCACCGGTCTGGCGCCTGTCGCGACGATTGAAGTGATCACCGCGCCGCGATGGCTGATCGTGCTGGCGGCGTCGGCGGCGGTGTTGTTGATGGTTCTCGTCTGGGTGTACGTTCCGCAAGCGCGGCGGGCGTGGATCGTCGTCGGCCTGACACTGGTTATCACCGGCTTGGCGATTGCATTTCCCCTGCCCGCGCTGCTATTGGCGCAGGCGTCCGCGGTGGGCGTGGTGGTGGCGGCAATCTCAGTGTTTATCGCGCGCATTGCCGCACGACCAGCCAGACCGACGGTAGCCGGGCCGATTGCGCTCTCCAGCGGAAGCTCCCAGCGGCAACTTACACCACGCGCCGATTCGATTCTTATGCCGCCAGTCACGGCCGGGGCGAGCACGGCACCCACGGCCTCCTTAGGCATCCCGGAGCCTGATCGATGATTGCTCGTCTCCCAGCGCCAAGTCGGGCTGGTGTTGATTTCGCCAGGCGTTGGGCTTTATGGCTGCGGGCCCTCGTCGTCAGCGGTTTATGGCTAACCATGATCGGCTTCGGCGATTCGAGGCCGGTGCGGGCTGCCGACCCGGCAGAAACGGCAACTCTCTATCGCCGCATCTATGTGCCGGCCGACAACATTGAAGCCTGGCCGCGAGACGGGGAGAAGTACCTTCCCATTGAGGCGCGCGATTTTGAAACCTGGCTTGCGGCGGCCAACGCGGCGGCGTCCGATGCGCCGTTGCCTGCCATGATCCGCGAGGCTACTTACTCCGCGCGGCTCGAGGGCGATCGGCTCGTGGATTGTCGCGGCCAGTGGACGATCGCGCTGCGGGGCGACAGCCCGGCGTTCTTGCCGCTTGGCGACATGTCACTAGTAGTGCGCGACGCGCGTTGGCAAGGCGAGCCGCAGAGCGTAGCGCGCGTTGGCGCCTGGGGACAGAACGGCGGGCCGGCAACTGGTTTAGGCCTGGAGGTAACTCAAGCAGGTACTTTGGAGTTTTCGTGGAAAGCTCCTTCGCGGGCGATTCACAACGGGATCGAAGTCGCCTGGCGACTTCCACCAGCCTCGGCGGCACGCCTGATTCTCGACTTGCCGAACGGCAAGGTACCGACCATCGAGGGCGGCGTTGTGCTGGAGTCGCAATCATTGCCGAGTGACAAACGCGCGGCGAGCGGAAATCGACGGCGTTGGGAGCTTGCTCTGGACCCGTCGTCTGCCGCGACATTGCGCATTGTCGACATGGACGGCCCGCCGGCTGAGGCAAATCCGGCTGTCACGCTGCGCGAAGATGTGCGCTATCACGTCACGCCGCGCGGCCTCGATATTGACACGATCTGGCGCCTAGACGGCCCGATTCACGAGCACCGAGAGTTGGAGTTGCCGCTGCCGAAAGGTGTGCACTTGATTTCTGCATTCATTGGAAATGGCAAATTGGCGTGGCGAATCGCAGAAACAGACGGTTCGGACGCGCAGGTTGCACTGATCGAACTTCCCGAAGCGAGCGTTGGGCGCCCGCTAGAGATTACGCTACGCGCGTGGCATCCACTTTCGCTCAATCAGCCGTGGCAGTTGCCCTGGGTGCGGCCGATGGCCGCTTATTGGGAGTCAGGCCGGGTGGAGCTTTCCGTCGACGCGGAATTGGAGATGCGCGCTCTTAGTCACAAGGACTGCGTGCAAACCGGCGTGAGCCAGGCCGATGATCCAACAACAGGACCTGAGACCACGCGCCTTGCGATGTATGCGCCTACTGCGGACGTGAGCGTCACGATCGCGCGCCGCGAGCCGCAAGCCACGATTCGACTGGGTTCTTCGCTGGCTCTAACTGATCCCGATATCAACGGGCGCTTGCAAGCGCAGTGGCGTGTATCTCACGGCAGCCTACACAAATTGTCGGGGGAGTTAGCGCCAGGATGGATTGTCGAAGCCGTGGAGACGGTGCCGGCGGACGCGCTGGGGGAATGGTTGATCGAGGGGCCTGGCGAGCATCGGCGCATCGAGATTCAATTGGCCCGGGCCGCTCGCCCTGACCGCGAAGTAGCGGTCATCGTCACCGGCCGGTTGCACCGTGTGAGCGTAGGCGAATCGATCTCGGCCGAGACGCTGCGCATGGTGAATTGGGCGGATGGCCGGGTGACGCGCCATCTGCTCACATTTCAAACCCTGGAGCCGTTTGCGGTGGAGACGACGGGCGATCTACCCGCTGTCGCGAGCAACGCGGTCACCGACGAGGACCGGACGCTCGTCACGCTGGCGACGGGCAAAGAAATGATGTTCGACCTGACGAGCGGAGGACCGGGCGCGGATTTGAAGCTGATACTCGAGCGCGGCCAGTACGAAGCAGACATTCGCATCGACGCGGCGTACGTCCAACAAGACATTGTGCAAAACTATCATTTGACGATCAGCCCCGCGACCAACGCGGTGGATCGGCTATTAATTTATTCCACGTCGCCGCTCGGCGATAAATTGCAATGGACGATGACGCCATCCACGGTGCCGCTGGCCAGCGAGCGGCTGCCGGCGGACGATCCACGCCGGGCCGGCTTGCCTCCCGCGGGCGAACTTTGGCTGGTGCGGTTGCCGGGACCGACGACCCAGAACATTGAAATCACCGCGCAGACTGTGAGCACCTGGCCGGCGCGAAAGCAATTGCCGCTGATGGCCATGCCGGAGGCCGTAAAGCAGCAGGGCCGAGTGTTGGTACACGCTGCGATGGATCGAGTGCCCGTGGTGGAGCCGCAGGGCATGCAAGCGACCGCACTCCCCGCCGCAACGGCGGAGACGTCGAAAACCGACGGCCTGCCGCCAGTCCGGGCCGCATACCGTTACGATCCAACCAGCTGCCTGTCGTCTGGTCAAGCCGCACAGTTGTGGCTGGAGCCGAGCATGGCGGCCGATGCGAATTTGCTCGTTGCCCGGCAGGTCGAGCTGGAATCGTTCTTTTGGTCAAATGGGCGGGCAACGCATTGCGCGACCTACGATTTGGAAAACGAAGGCGCGGCGAGCTTCGATCTGCAATTGCCAGCGGATGCCGTGATCAGAGCCGTGTTGCTTAATGGGCGAGCGCTGGAACAGCCCGTCAGCGTTCGCTCCAGCCAATTGTCCTCGATTCAGCTGGGGGCGGCCGCGAGGTCGGTAAACGTTGCTGTCTATTTCGACACGCAGCAAGCGCCTCTTAAGGCCGGCAGCGAGCTTCAGCCGCCACTCGTTCATAGCGAGATTCCAATTCTAGGCGGCCAGTGGACGATTTGGTTGCCCGAAGACTTCTCAACCGTGGGCATGCGAGGTTCGGCGGAGGGTGGAAGCTTCAATTGGCGCGAGCGATTATTCGGTCCGCTTGGCAGGCCCGTCAGCCAGGCACCTTTTCATCCACTCAGGCCGAGCGACTGGGCGAGACTATTGAGCCCGCTGGGTAGCGCGGCGATTGGAGCATCCGAAGCGGGATCAGCACTATTGGGCTGGTCATCTTACCGCACCAACTTCCTCGCCGAGCGGCCGTCGGCCGTTACCGTGGCGCATCCGCCGGCGATGACAGCCTGGGCGATCGGGCTATTTTTGATTTGCCTCGTCAGCGGTCGGCGGCTGCGGCAGCAGAGTGGCATTGCATTTGTCATGCTGCTGGCGCTCGCCGCGGGGTGTGCGATTTTGTTGCCGGACGCGTTCGCTCCTGTGGCAACTGGGACAGTTTTGGGATTATTGTTTTCGCTACTAGGCGCAGGGCCAAGGCGCGAGAACAGCGAAAACGTACCGGGCCACTCTTGGAGCCGGTTTTCGACGGTTAGTGTTCCAAGCGTTCTATTAACACTCGTCGTGGCCAAGCTCGCGTTGGCCCAGCCGATCGGCCAAGCCGCTTCATTGCCGGAACAGACCCAGGCGGCGACCATCGAGCGCGTGCTGATACCGGTCGACTCAGATGGACATCAAGGGGGCAGCAAGTGGTACGTGAGTGAACCGTTTCTTCGCGAGCTGCTGAAGCGAAGCACAGAGGAGACTCGCTCCGGCGGCCAATGGCTTCTTCGCGACGCCATGTACGCCGGCGAGCTGCGTGAGCGAATGGATTCGGCCGGAATCATAACCGGCGAGTGGACGCTGGGTTTCGATATCGAGGTGTTGGCGCGCGACACAACGATCGTGTTACCGCTCGTGCGGGACGAAGCTACATGGCGAGATACTGCGATGCTGGACGGCGTTCCTGTCCCGATTGCGTGGCGCGACGGCGGCCGCCATTGTGCGATCGAGATCAGCGAGCCCGGTCGTTACTGGCTATCGATATACAATACGCCTCGAAGCAGCGCGGAGAATCGACGGAATCTGGTGAAGTTGACAATTCCGCCGCTGGCCGGGGCGCGGCTTCAGCTTGCCTATCCAAAGTCGTTGTCCGGATTGATGATTTCTGGCGCGGAGGTCGCATTGCCTTCCACGGAAACGGCCGGCACCCTTGAGTTCGAGCTGGATGGCAGCGGCCAGCTCGAAATTCAATCACCTTCCGGTTCGTGGGCCGCAGGAGGCGCACAAGCTTTGCGTGTGACGGGTCTGCGTTGGCTGCGGATCAGCGGCGAACAAGTCATGCTGCAGACCAAGTATGTGGTTGAAGGAAGTGCTCGCGGGCCGGAAGCGCTCACCGTTGCGTTCGACCGCCGGTGGGAGTTAGTGCAAGACGACAACTCGCCCGCGGCGTTGCGTGTGGAAGACGAGCCGGACGGGCGGCGCTCGTTTCAGGTTCGACTGGCGCCGGACGACGCCGACCGGCGGGAGGTGACGCTTCCATGGCGATTGACCGGCGCGCGGACTCTTGGCCGGCTGCGATTGCCGCCGATCGAGTTGGTTTCAGTCCCGGTGACGCATCGCTGGTTGGCGATTTCGACCGGTACGTCGCTGGAATGCGAGATCCTCGAAGGCTTTGCCTCCGCTGGCACTGTCAACGAATTCCTGGCGATGTGGGGCGACGCCGACGACAGGCCGGAACTTGTGCTGGGAAATTTCCGAACTGGCGTTCCGTGGAGCGTGGCGGTACGCCCGAAGCAGAGGGAATCGGTCATCGATGAGGTACTCAATGTCGCGGCTGGCCGCGGCATATTGCGTATCGCTTATCAGGCCGACGTGGTGCCCGGCGCCGAGCACGAGTATCAATTTCAGCTTATCACACCCAAAGACTTGTCGATCGAAGAGATTGCGGTCAGAGAGGGCAGCCGGCAGATTCCCGTGCGCTGGTCGCGCGTAGGCGATAGTCAAGTAAACGTGTTCTTTAGCGAACGGGTGGCGAAGGAATATCGCCTCGAAGTGCGCGGCAGCGCGCCGGCTGAGATGGACCGGCCACGAACGGTGCCGCGCCTGACGGCCGAGGCAACGCAGTCGCCATCGCTGACCGTGCAAGTCTATCGCGACGAGGGCGTGCTGGTCGAAATGGGCGGCTTAACGGACGCCGACCGTTTGCCGGAAGACCCACATGGTCTGCCGCCCGATTGGACCGGTCGTCCCGTGGGCGTGTACCGGCTGGATAAAAAAGAGTTCGATGAAGCCCGCTTGAGGATTACGCCAAATGACGTGCGAATCGCGGGATCGACACTGTTGAGCCTCAGCCGCGAACCGGATGCGTGGTGGGCCGGTTTTCATGCTCGCTTAACTGTGGAGCAGGGTCAGATGGAGGTCTTGAGACTGCGCGCGCCTGCAACATGGGCCGGGCCGTTCACCATCGATTCGAAAATGCCGGCTTCCATGGAGCTGGATAAGGCGGATACCGAGCGGCGGACAATCTTGATTCGTTTTGTGGAGTCGATGGCGAAAGGCGATGCCGTGGAATTTACGGTTCGCGGGCCGCTGACGCAGGCGGCGCCGTCGCCGGTTGCGGTGCCTGACATTGTTCCACGGCCGATGATCGACGGGAAACGCTACGTGCTGGTTCCTTCCTCCTGGGACGAACAGCCGATCGAGTGGAGTCAGTCAGGCGTGCGGCCGACCGAATTGCCCGATGAGGTGCGCGGCGCACCGATGATTCCCAAAGACGCTCGAGCGTTTGAAGTCGTCGACTCGCCGTTTCGCGTGGCGGTTCAACCGCCGACATCCGCGCAGCATTCGGCGCGTGTGCGATTGGCCGACACTGTGGTCTGGACCGCCGCTTCAGAGGCCCAATTGATTGAAACGCGACTGGTGATCGCGGCGCCCGACCTGGCCGAATGCATTCTTCAGCTGCCTCGCGAACAGAAGCTCGTATCGGCGCGATTAGACACTCAGCCGGCAATCATGCAACCTGTCGACGCGCGGCACTGGCGGGTCTCCCTCGGACCCACCCAATTGCCTCGCGTCCTGGAGATCATCTCCGTAGCGCCGTCAAACGGCCGCGATCCTGAAAGAGTCCAGCGGCCGCTGCTACTGGCCCAGGATAAGCCGATCAAGGTGGAGGTCAGTTTGTGGTCGATAGGCCATGCTTCGAGGCCTGCGCGCCCGCGCATCGAGGGCGCGGACATCGTGACCGAGGCCGATCAGGCGGCAGTGCGGCTGGATCGTTTGGTGAGCATTGCCGAAGCGGCCACGCCCGCCGCCGCGGAGTCGCCGCCACCGGATGGCTACGATTGGATTCGTGCTTGGGTGGATCGGCTCACATCGCTCCGATCCGAAGCGATTGAGAAAATGGAACGGTCCGTTGAGGGCCGTCCACCTTCTCTGGTCTCAGGTTTATCCGAAGAACAGCTTGACCGGGCTTTGGCGCGACTCGACGGATGGATTGCGCAAGGCGAGGAAATTATGGCGTCTGCCAAGTTGAAACGGGATGATTCGACGCCGGTCAACACGCCCATCATCCGACCGAGTGAGATTGCGCCAACGGCACAGTGGCTGTACTGCGTCGCCGAAGGCGGCGGCGACGCATTGACCGTCGATCTAGGTTCGTTGACAGCGCCTTCACGACACATTCAGATGATCGGATTGGTTACAATTCTCTGCGCGGCGTCGGCAGCTGTGTGGCTCATGCGCCGGCCGGCAGCTACGGATTTTCTTTACCGCTGGCCGCATGCTGCTAGTTTCCTGATCGGGATCTTCTATTGGGCCTGGCTATGGCCAAGCTGGCTTGGAATCCTCATCTCGGCGGGCAGCCTGTTCTTCGCGTGGCGCGTCGGCTGGCCTGGGCGGTCGCTGCGCATGGAGGGAAGCACGGTGTTGCGCGCTCCTCACGGCGACGTCATCGCGCCATAACAAGGGTGCCTGGGGCCGACCCGGCACCCGGCAAAACCGTGTGCCGGATGCCCGCTGCGACGCCCCAGATCGCCATACGTCTGGGGCATCGCGGCTCTGCCCCAGCCACCCCCATCATAAAAATCGCCAAGGCACGTGAGCTCAGGAAGACGAGTGCGGGGGAAATGTTGGCCCTAGCAGTCAACTCAGCGTTGAGCATTTCCTTGTCCGTCACTGCTCCTTCCTTTGCGTCGGCCGTGCCTTGGCGCAGGGTCCATCGATTGGTCTTATTCAACCTCGGATATTTTGCCGTTCATCAAACCGGCGATGCCATCGGCGTTATGATTAGCCGAGCGAGTCGGTGAAAAATGAATCGGGCAGGACGCGCTCGGCCGTGCGGCCCAGCTCGGTGGGCAACCGTCGCTGGCCGATCGAGTGCCAGGCTGACACGTCGGCCAGCTCCGGCATCAGCTCGATCAACTGCTGCTCGAGCATGGTGGCAAACCGCTGGATCGACGCGTTGTTGGCCGACTCTTTGATGGCGCGTACGGTTTTCATGATCCGCAGCAATCGGGCGCGGGTCAGCACCGGCTCCGAAAGCGGGGCGTCACTGTCGACGAGCAAATCGGCGATCGGCACCTCCAGGGCGTCTTGCCAGCGATACAACTCAGAGAGTGCCATGTCGCACTGCGGATCTTCCTGCCGTCGGACCTGATCCATCGAGGTTTGCAGGCGCCGGGCGGCGCTGCGGACCGAAATGCCTTGCCGCCGCCGCGCTTCGGCGATCCGTTGCAGCGGCCGCTTGACAATCGGGACCGGGACGGGCGGTCCCGGCAAATGGCCCAAACCTGACTCAAACGGGATGTCGTGAGCGATAGCCATCGCACTGCCTCCTGGTGCCCGCCGTGGCGGGCAATGACCATAAACGATGAGAATGGTCGGTCTGTTCCGAAGACGAGAGAACTGCGCACGTTCTATGCCAACTGGCAGCTACCCCAGTCCCTGCGAGATTGCGGGCAGACAGCAGATGTCCGAACACAGCGCAGCGTTCACGCACATCGTGCACGGGAATCGTCCTGCTGCGTCCAGTCCTCCATCGAATAGTTCGATGGAGACTCTTCAACACGTTGTTCCGGCTTCAGAGAAGGCAAGTTGAAAAGGTTGGCCCGAGAGCCTATCTCGTGCGGCAGGCGTTTTTACGGGCCTCCCGCCCGGACGCACGTAATACTAACTGTTTTTTGTGCGTTTGCAAGCGCTTTGTCGTGAATTTCATCACGCAGCTGCGAGGCCGCGCGCACGACAAAAAACTGTAGCAAAGCGCCACAACGGTTTTGCGGAAACTAAAGTGCTTGAACAAACAAATGCGCTGTTTCGCTACGCCGCGCGCAGCAATTTGCGGCGCTGAAAATTTTTTTCGATTCGCTTCGCCGCATGCAAAAGGGGTCGATGCAAGCGTTCTCACTCGCTACGGCGGTCCGCAAATTCCTGTGGCGGCCGCATGCTTCGCGATTGCGACCTGGTGCTAAGCCACAAGCGGCAAATGCTCTGTCGCTCGTTCATTCGCCCAGCGCGAAGGCGGCCAGTGCGGACACGAACTTCGGGCGCGGCAGCGGTGGAATCTGGCCGACGTCTGCCCGATCGGCAAGATGCGCTGTGTCCGTACGCGGTATCGACGTAGTGGAAGAAGACGCGACTTCCTCAAGTGTCTCGTTCGAAATACCGGGCGTAATCAATTGGAAACCCAGCACGCGCCGGTGCGCTCGCTCCATTTGAGCGTGGATTGCCGGCAAATTGGCGAGGTCGTGCATGTCCCGGTCGAATAGCGTGGATGCCGATGAAGCGGCCGTCGCAGTCGTTGTCTGCGCGATCCAACTTTGCCACGCGCTCCGCATCTGCTGAGGATCGACCGGCGTAACGCCGTCGTGGAGTATCACGGCGTCGGAGCGCACGTAGCGCTGAACATAGTCGATGGTAGCGCCCAAACCCCGACGCTGGCGATGGCGTTTGATCGCCACCTGCGGATAATGAGCCGCCAGCTCCTGGGCGACCTCGAGCGTGGCGTCCGTCGAGCCGTCGTCGACAATTAACACGCCGAGCTTTGGTGTCAGCTCACTGGCGATCTCGAGCAGTTCGGTTACATTGCGTCGCAGCCGCGATTCGGCGTTGTGAACCGGCAGTACGATGGTCAACGACTTGCTCACACGCTATCTCCGGAACGAGGCGAATCAGATTGGGCCGCGTCCTGCGTGTGCTAACGGTCCGTCTTCCACAGCATCGGCTGCGCCCGGCAACGGTCTGCAATACCGCAGAACAGACAAGCTTTGCGCCGTCCGTGCGGTCCGCGCCGATCATCTACACGGCAAGGTCTTCAGCAATCGTGTCGGCCGTAACGCTGATAGGGCCATTCGGCCGGACTGGCTTCGGGCGCAGCTTTGCCGCCGGTAACGGTTGTAGCGTGCGGCCGATGACTGGATATGCCGCTGCGCGGCGGGTATGCTGACTTACCGGATCAAGCATAGCGATTCCAGGCGAGTCGAACGATGAACAAGAGCGATGCCAACACGCCGGCCTTTTCCGGCCCCGACGGCCTGGTGACGGCCGTGGCCCAGGATGCGACGACCGGACAAGTGCTGATGGTCGCTCACATGAACCGAGAAGCTTGGAACGAAACACTCGCGACCGGCCGCGCGGTGTACTTCAGCCGCAGCCGCGGCCAGCTATGGCGTAAAGGCGAAGAGAGCGGCAACTTGCAGCATGTAAAAGAGATTTACGTCGATTGCGACGGCGACGCGGTGCTGTTGAAGGTGGAACAGATCGGTGGCGCGGCGTGCCACGAAGGTTACGCGTCATGCTTCTTCCGCCAAGTGACCGACGACGGCTTGAAGATTGTCGCCGAGCGGGTGTTCGATCCCCACGAGGTTTACGGCAAGCGTAATCAATAATTGCTCGACGGTGGACTGGTCGCTTAAGCGACCAGTCCATAACAGGGCCTCAAAGGCATTAAGGCGTTGCACCATGAGCCACGAAGCTCGCTTGAAAGAACTTAACCTGGAGCTGCCGCAGGCTGCGCGGTCGCTGGGGGTTTATCGACCCGTGGTGGTTGTGGGCGGTCTGGCGTACCTTTCCGGGCACGGACCCGTGGGACCCGACGGCACAGCGATTTGCGGGCGGCTGGGGGATAATCTCGACAAACAGGCCGGTTACGAAGCGGCCCGCCGCACCGGCATGGCGATGCTGGCCACGTTGCGACAGCGGTTCGGCAGCCTCGACGGAATCCGCCGCCTGATCAAGACCACAGGGTTCGTCAACGCCACGCCGGAGTTCAAGGACCATCCGGCCGTCATCAATGGATTCAGCGAGCTGATGCGCGACGTGTTCGGAGAGGAGGCGGGCATCGGCGCGCGCAGCGCGATGGGTGTGGCGTCGTTGCCTGCGGGCTGGGCGGTGGAGATCGAAGCGATCTTTGAACTGGAAGAGATGAATTAGCCCTAAACTTCGGCGGGCTCGGTCTCCCATTCCTCAGAGGCGGCCTCGTCGAGCGTGTCGTCGGCAGAGAGGGCGATCTGCTCCCATGTGTTTCGTAAAAACACGGCGAGCGCGTAGCCTAATGCGAGATTCAAGATTGCCACCAGCGCAACGTAGAAGGTCATGACTTCGGGACGCAGTCGCGTGATTTTGTGCGGTACCAGGTCCGGTATTCTTACCGTACCTCACGCTGGAATTGCGGCCGGTACGCCCCACCCGGCCCTCCGCTCATTGCGCTAGAGCGGCGTATTGCCGGAATCGCCTGATCCAGCTCTGACGGTTGTAACGGCGGCTGCGCCTGGCGACGGCTTAGCGCGTTAACGAAGCTTCGGCAGCTCGCCTGCGGTCGGCCAGCGCTCGGACAAATTCCGGCGACACGCCATCCAGCGTGATGACTTCGCTTTGGCCGCCGGTTTCTTTCGGCCGAATGATACAAATCACTTCATGCGTGGCCGCGCGACGCATGATTTCTTCCCACGCCGCTTGCTCGGCCGCATTGAAGCCCTGGGGCGCCGCGGCGGGGGTATCTGTCGGGTTAACCGTGACTGTCGCGGCCGGTCCGATGGCAAGGTTGTCGGGCACAGGCATTACCGGTGTGAGCGGTGGCTCCTGGCCGCGAACGACGGGCTGCGCCGGAGGCGCCGGTGCTTCTGTCGAGGACTTGGCAAAGATCTCTTTCAAGCCGAGACGATCCAATTCGCCGTGAATCGATTCGAGCGCGGCATAGAGACCCTCGTTGCCCTCGTAATCCGCAGCGAAACAAACCCCGACCAATTGGCCCTGCGTGTTGAACAACCCGCCGCCGCTGCGACCTTCAACGGGGGCGCCGCTGGCCTCGATGTTGGGCGGGCCCTGGTAGCGATCGAGCGAGGTGATTCGCGTCGCCAGTAGTGAGGGATCTTGGCCGTTGCTGCAGCCGATGCTGGCCGCGCGATCGCCGCGTTCAACCACCGTGCGTGGCGGCGCCACCGGCGCGACGCTGACGGGCCGGTTGGGCCGAACGCTCAAAAGTGCCACGTCGCGGTCCAAATCGTAGCTGATCACCTGCCCGGGCACCTGGCCGGCGGCGCGCAAGCCGGCGGACGTCGCTTCGAAAAGGTCCACCATCACGGTCCCTTTGCCTTGCGACGCGCGAAACAAGTGGCCGCAGGTGATCACCAGTGCTTCGCCGCTACGTGAGTCGATGATCGTGCCAGTACCGAACGAGCGGCCCTGGGCGCCTTCTACGTGCAGCCGTACCGTCGCGGCCAGCAAACCGGCGGGTGAATCGAGGACTGTGGGGGCGGAATCAGCGCCGGGCGGAATGGGTGCCGGCTCGACAGGCACCGAGTTCAGCGGTTCAACCGGCACTGAATTCAACGGCTCCGCAGGCACCGAACGAGGCGTGGCGTCCGCGACGGAGCGAGCCGGGGCGTCCCCGCCCCCGGTCCACGGCACCGGCTGCGTTTGCGGCCTGGCCTGCCGCACGTCGGGCGATTGTAGCCGCACCCGCGCTCGATCGAACATCTGCACGAGCCGGTCGCTGCTCGTGGCGCCGACAACGCGGTCGACTTCCTGTCCGTTGACAAGCATCACAAAACATGGAATTCGATCGACGCGAAAGTCCCTGGTCAGTTGCGGCTCGCGTGTGACATCGACTTCTCGGATCGGATAGTTGGCGTCAACGAGGCTGCGGACTGTCGGCTTCATCTGCATGCACGGTCCGCAACTGGCCGACCAGAAATCCAACAAGACGAGTTCATTGCCGCAGGCCGATTGGCCGAGCAAAGTTGCCGCGAGCGCGAGCGTGGCGGCCGCGAATCGGACCATCCGTTCCCTCCTTGGATTGGTGGTCGGCTTGCCGACGCGGCGTTAGTCGTCGCGGCAGCTTTCACTTGTCGCCCGGTTCATCGCAATTCGGCATGCCACCGGATCAGCATCCTGCTGATGCCGAGTAGCTGCTTGTCGAATTCGGGTGCGATTGATGCGCGGGCAATCGTGGTGAGCGAACCAATGGGTGTTGAACGGCGTCGGACATTCATGCGGGCAATCCGCCGCCGGGGCGGACAATGTCTCTGACTTGCGTAAAAACTACAAGGCCAGCTTGTCGGCCTCCCGGAGATTTGCACCGAGGGATACAATGACGCGGCCGCTGGGAGCGACCGCTGGCGACGCTAGCGGAAGATTCGGCCTCGCGGCCGACGCCAACCTGCTGATAATTCCGTCCCTTTTCGTCGTTCGATTGCCGTGCGTCGCATCCTCGTCACGTCCGCCCTGCCCTACGCCAACGGGCCGATCCATATCGGGCACCTGGTCGAGTACATTCAGACCGATATCTGGGTGCGGTTTCAGAAACTGATCGGCAACCGCTGCATCTATGTGTGTGCCGACGACACGCACGGGACGGCGGTAATGATCAGTGCCCGGCAGGCCGGCCGGCGCGAGGAAGATTTCATCGCCGAGATGCAGCAGGCCCACGAGTGCGATTTTGCGGCGTTCGACATTCAGTTCGACAACTACGGGAGCACGCACAGCGCGGAGAACCGCGCCCTCTGCGAGCAAATCTGGCGCTCGATCCGCGGCGCGGGACTGGTTAAGGAGCGGGACGTCGAGCAGCTCTACGATCCCAAGGCGGGCATGTTTCTGCCCGACCGTTTTGTGCGCGGCACGTGTCCGAAATGCGGCTCACCCGACGAGCCGGGCGACAACTGCAGCCGCTGCGGACATCACTATAGCCCGACGGACCTCATCAACCCGCGCAGCACCATTACCGGCACCACGCCGGAGGTCCGCTCATCGCGGCACTTGTTCATCGAGCTCGAGCGGCTGCATGACTTCCTGGAGCAGTGGACGCAATCGGGCGAACATCTGCAGCCGGAGATCGCCAATTATCTGAAGGGGCATTTTTTGGGCGAGCCGCTGCGCGACTGGGACATCTCGCGGCCGGCACCGTATTTCGGCTTCGAGATCCCCGATAGTCCCGGCAACTATTGGTACGTGTGGTTCGACGCGCCGATTGGTTACATGGCCTCTACCCAGCAGTGGTGCAGGCGCGCGGGCGAGAAGCTCGACGATTGGTGGCGCGCGCCTGAGGCGGAGATTCACCATTTCATCGGCAAGGACATCACGTACTTCCACACACTGTTCTGGCCAGGCATGCTCAAGACGGCCGGCTACAACCTGCCCACGAAAGTCCACATCCACGGCTTTTTGAACGTGGGCGGCGAGAAAATGTCCAAAAGTAAGGGCACGTTCATCAATGCTGCGACCTACCTCAAGCATCTCGATCCGAGCTACCTGCGCTACTTCTACGCGTCGAAACTCTCCGCCCGCGTCGAGGACCTTGATCTATCGGCCGATGAGTTTGTCGCCAAGGTGAATACCGATCTCGTGAACAAGGTCGTGAACCTGGCGAGCCGCACCGCGAAGTTTGTCGAGACGACCGGCGTGTCGGCCAGTTACCCGGATGATGGTGGTCTGTTCGCCGCCGGGGCCAAGGTTGGCGAGGAAATCCGCGAAGCCTACGAGGCCACCGACTACAGCAAGGCGATGCGGCTGATCATGGCTCTTGCCGATCGCGCCAACCCGTACATCGAGGATCACAAGCCGTGGGATCTTCGCAAGGACCCCGTGAAGGCCGGCGAGCTGCAGGACGTCTGCACGGTCGGGCTCAACCTGTTCCGGCAGATCGTCGTGTACCTTTCGCCCGTATTGCCGCGGCTGGCCAAACAGACTGGCGAGCTGCTCAATGATCCGATCGAGCGTTGGGAGCAATCGCAAACGCCGCTCGTTGGCACGCCGGTCGCCAGATTCACCCACATGCTTCGGCGCGCCGAAGAGAAGGACGTGCTTGCCATGATTGAAGAAACAAAACGATCCGCCGGCGAGGTCGCCGCGGCGACCGGGAATTCCGGCACACCGTCACAACGATGGAACGATTCAGGCGACGCCCTCGCCGCCGAACCGCTCGCCCCCGAATGCACGATCGACGACTTTGCCAAAGTGGACCTGCGCGTGGCCCGCGTGATCGCTGCCGAAGATGTGCCGGACGCGAAAAAGCTGTTGAAGCTCACCCTCAGCTTGGGCGGCGGCACGACGAAAACCGTTTTCGCCGGCATCAAGGAAGCCTACAAGCCAGAAGATTTGCTCGGCCGGTTGGTCGTGTGCGTCGCCAATCTCGCGCCGCGCACCATGAAGTTCGGCGTGAGCGAAGGCATGGTCTGCGCCGCCGGCCCCGGCGGCCGCGACGTGTTCGTCATTACCGTCGACGAGGGCGCGTTTCCCGGTCAACGCGTGCATTAACTATTTAGCCCCCGGTCATTGACCGGGGGCTAAATGAATCACCCATCAATTGCGTGCGCTTTTAGATCTTCCAGATCGCAAAATGCCAGCGCCCCTTCGTGCGTGGCGGCGAGAATCACCTTGGGCGCGCAGCCGGCGTCGAGGGCTTCTTGCCAACGCGGTGCGCAGAGGCACCAATGATTGCCGGGGCGCAGGCCGGGGAACCCCCATTGCAGGTTCGGCGTGGAGAGATCGTTGCCGACCGATTTCGAGAATTCCAAAAACTCGGCTGAGAGCTCGACGCAGACGGTGTGCGAACCGACGTCCTCCGGCCCGGTGTTGCAGCAGCCGTCGCGGAAAAAGCCGGTCATGGGCGACGCCGAGCAAACTTGCAGCTTGCCGCCGAGCACGTTTTTGGCTTTCGGCAACCGGACAACGCCGTTGGTCTTGGCAATGCGGATCATGGCTGGCACCCTAGCGATTAACAAATGTAACCCAACAGAGCGAGCGGCCGGGTTTATCCCCGCCGGAACAAGCCCGGCGGACCGCAATTGATTGACGTCGCGGAACCATCTTGCCCTTTCGGGGTTTAGTTACAATGTGCGTGGCGTTATGCTTGCATCGGAGCCCTGCCCGTGGCCATTGTATCAAATCTGAGGGCCGTGAGAATGAACCTGCGACTCGGCAGCTGGTATCTTCTGGTCGGACTTGGACTGGTGGCAGCCGGCAGCGCTGCTGCGCCGGCAATCGCGAAACCGAGCCCTTCTCAAACGGCCCGGCAGGTGGATCGGCTGCTGGCTGAGGAGGTGTTCAGCGCGGATAGTGAACTCGCGCCGCGGGTCAATGATGCGACTTTTTTGCGCCGCGTGTGGCTCGATATCGTCGGCGATATTCCGACGCCGGAGCACGTGACCGCCTTTCTGCTCGACCCGGCCAAGGACAAGCGCCAGCGGGTGGTTCAGGAGCTGGTGGCCAATCCGCAATACGGTCAGAATTGGGCCCGCTATTGGCGGGACGTGATCCTCTCTCGCCGCTTGGAGGACCGAGCCGCCATTGTCGCCAACCCGCTCGTCGTCGCGCTGAGGGAAAAACTCAACGACAACCAGCCGTGGGACGAAATTGCCGCCGAGTTTATCACGGCCACCGGCGACGTGAAGGAAAACGGCGCGACGGCGATTCTCGTCGCGCAGGACGGCCGCACCGAGGAAACCACCGCCGAGATTTCACGCATTTTCCTCGGCATCCAGATTCAATGCTGCCAATGTCACGATCACCCATACGATCAATGGAAGCGCGAACAATTCCACGAGCTGGCGGCGTTCTTTCCGCGAATCGCGGTGCGGCCGGTCGTATCGCCGACGCGGCGGACGCTGGAGGTCGTTGCCGACGACCGGCCCGAGATGCGGCGGCGCGCGAATCCGAACGCCGAAGGCCGGCGCGGCGAGCCGGAGCACTACATGCCCAACCTCGACGATCCCGCCGCTCCCGGCACACGGATGCAGCCAAAGTTCTTTCTCACTTCCGCCGACTTGCCCTTCGGCACGCGCGATGCCGAGCGGCGAGGAACCATCGCGGAGTGGATTACGAGGAATCCATGGTTCGCCACCGCGCTGGTGAATCGCCTGTGGGCGGAGCTCGTGGGCGAAGGGTTTTACGAGCCAATCGACGACATCGGTCCGGACCGCGAGCCGTCGGCGCCAAAAACGGTCGACTTCTTGAGCCGCAGTTTCGCGGAGAGCGGCTACAACGTGAAATGGCTGTTCCGCGTGATCTGCGCGACCGAGGCGTACCAGCGCGAAAGCCGACCGCGGCGCGAGACCGATGGAACACCGTTTGCCGCCAATGTCGCCCAGCCGTTGCGCAGCGACCAGCTCTTCAACGCAATCCTAACGGCCGTGGACGTCGAAGAGCCTGAGGCGGCGTTCAACCGGCGTGGCCGGCCGGCGCAGATGATGAACGCCTATGGCCGGGCGCCGTCGATCCGTCAGGCCTTCGAGGTGGCGTTCGGTTACGATCCCAGCGATCCGCGCGAGACGGTCACCAGCTCCATTCCGCAGGCGCTGGCATTGATGAATGGCGCCCGCATTAACCTGGCAGTGCGGGCCATCGGTGACGAAACCGTCCTTGGCCGGCTGCTGGACGAAATCCCGGAAGATGATGCACTCATCGGGGAGCTGTATTTGCGAACGTTGTCGCGTGAGCCGACGGACGAAGAACTGGGTGTGGCGCTCGAATTCTGCCAGGCAACGAAGAATCGCTCAGCCGTATTCGAGGACCTGTTCTGGGCGTTGTTGAATTCATCCGAGTTCTCACGCCGGCGATAAATGTAAATTAACCGTGGGGGACAGTGGTCATCAGGAATGCTGGATGGAGGATACGGGGGGGGGCAAGACAATCCCTGCTCCCAGCATCCCGCATCACGCATCCTCGATACGAATGGAGCATGGGCGATGAAGCTTAAACTCGAACATCACGTGCACGCGCGGACGAATTGCGACTGCGTCGTCCACCGGCGAGATTTTTTGCGGGTCGCGGCGGCGACCGGGGCCGCGGCGGGCATGATGAGTTGGACCGATGGCATTTGCCTGTCGGCCGATGACTTGCGCAAACGCGGCATGGCCTGCATTCTGTTGTGGATGGGTGGCGGGCCAAGCCAGTTCGAGACATTCAGCCCGAAGCCCGATCACGAGAACGGCGGCGAGACCAAGGCCATTTCAACGAACGTTCCCGGCATCCAGATTGCCGATACGTTGCCTCACGTGGCGAAGGTCATGGATCAGCTGGCCATCATCCGCTCGATGACGAGCAAGGAAGGCAGCCATCCGCGGGCCAGTTTCCTGTTGCATCACGGTTATCTGCCGATGGGCGGCGTCAAGTTCCCGACGCTCGGGTCGCAGGTCGCGCATCAAATCGGCAAGCCGGCCTTCGATCTGCCCAGCTTCGTGCGGATCGGCGGGCGGCGGGCCGACGCGGGTGGCGCCGGCTTCCTAGGCGTCGATTACGACCCGTTCGTACTGCAGAACCCTGAACGGCCGCCGGAGAACACGCAGCCGGCCACCCGCGACGAGCGCTATGCCCGCCGGCTGGAGCTGCTCGAACGGCTGGAGGCGGATTTCGGCTCGGTCGAAGGGGCCGACATCGTGGCCGACCATCGCAAGCTGATTCGCAAATCGTCCGACATGATCCTCAGCCCGCGGATGGGAGCGTTCGATTTAACCGACGAATCGGACTCGATGCGCGACGCCTACGGCCGCACGCAGTTCGGCGCCGGCTGCCTGCTGGCGCGGCGGCTTGTCGAGGCGGGCGTCACGTTCGTCGAAGTCAATCTGGAAGGGTGGGACACGCACGACGACAACTTCAACCGCACCGCTCAGCGCAACGAGATGATCGATCAGCCAATGGCGCAGCTCGTCACAGACCTGCGAAGCCGCGGCATGCTGGAGCGGACGCTGGTAATCTGGATGGGCGAATTCGGCCGGACGCCGCGGATCAACGCCCGCGCCGGCCGCGATCATTACCCGCGGGCCTTTAACATCTCTCTGGCCGGCGGCGGGATTCGCGGCGGGCGGGTCGTAGGCGAGACGGATGTCGGCGGCGTCGAAGTGACCGAGCGGCCCGTCACGGTGCCGGACCTCTTCCGGACGGTTTACACCGCGCTCGGCATCGACGCCGACCACGAAAACATGAGCCGCATCGGCCGGCCCATCAAACTCGTCGACGGCGGCGAGGTGATCCGCGAGCTGCTAGGGTAACTCTCCGCGCCCCCATAGAATTTACCACGCAAAGGCGCTAGTTCGGAAAGTTTTGGCGTGTATGCTCTTTGCGCCTTAGCGACTTTGCGTGAGAATCATTGTTGCAACAGGGGAGCGCGGACCTTATGAATCCCTGGGAATGGCAAGTCTTCTGGGATGATGCGGTCCGCATTGGCGCGGCGGCGCTTCTCGGCGGCGCGCTGGGCCTGGAGCGCGAATGGAAAGGGCATTGGGCCGGGCTGCGCACCCACATGATGGTCGCCATCGGCTGTGCCATTTTTGTCATTGCTGGCCTGAATTTGGCCGGCGAGAACAGCGATGCGGTCACGCGCGTGATTCAAGGGATTACGGCCGGCATCGGCTTCTTAGGCGCCGGCACGATCCTCAAGCTCGACCAGAAGCAGGAGATCAAAGGCCTCACCACGGCCAGCTCCATTTGGCTGGCCGCGGCGCTGGGCACGGCGGCCGGGCTGGCCGAGTACGCGCTGGCGACGGCGGCCGCGATTATCTCGCTCTTCGTATTGGGAGTGCTGGGACCAATAGAAAATCTCTTCGAGCGCCGCCAGGCCTATCACCGCCGCGAACGCGAGAAGATCGACCACGAGAAAGTCGATCGCAAGCAGGAACGCGAGCCGCAATGATTGGTCAAACGCGCGTTACGGCAGTTCGATATCTTTAAGCTCGTATTCGACCGGCAGCTCGACAATCGCCGCCGGGGTTTCGTAGACCCAGGTAAGGCCTTCGATGCCCTCGGGCAGGTCGAACAGATAGGCGACGCCGACTTCGTTGCGGGTTTGGCGCGTCGTTTCGAAGCCGGCGTTGTCGATCGGTTCGCCGTCCTTGCCCACGAGATACGAGAGGTTCTGGAAGACCCAGCCACGGTGCGACTGAAGCGCGCCGTTATCTTCATCCAGCGACAGGCGCATGTGAACTTCCCAGATTGCACCGTTCTTCCGCACATCGTCGACGGTGACTCGCACTCCGCCGCGGCGCTGGCTTTTGCCGGCCGCATTGGCCAAGTCGTCGAATTGGAACTTTACGCGGCGGCCGGGCACCAGCGCTCGAAGGGTGCCGCGGAGGGTAGTGATGCGTTTCGCATCGCGCGGCGGCAAGTCGAACGGCAAAATGATTTCCGCCGCCTGCGTTCCGCCAGGAACCTCGACATCGACTACCAATTCCGGCTGGCTGACGTTTAGTTTTTCGCCGCCGTCGCGCGCGGCCACCACGTCGGCGGCCGGCTGCGACAGCGCGATGGGCCGCAGCCGCGGCTCCCATGCCACTTCCAATTGCAGCTTGAGCGATGTCCGCTGTGGCTGCCGCAGATTGCGCTGCCCCTGAATCTCCAACGGCTCAATACGGAACGGTCCGTTGTAAGTGGCGCGGCCGTGACGTGGAGCATCCTCGGCGGCGCGGGATACGATCGAAAGCGCGTCCTCGCCGCCATAGGCGTAAATTCCAACCTCCGCCTGGTCGAGGATTTGATCGACCGCCGGCCAGAACGGCTCGTTCTTGAGATCGATCGTGATCCGGCGTTCCGGCACGCCCGGAGCGTTTTCTTGGTCGCGGTTGTCGATGAACCGATTCCCGGTTTGCTTTTCGATTGCCGCGAATACCTCGGCAAGCGGCATCGCGTCAGCCGCGAGCGTGACGGTCGTGCCCTCGACGGCGGCTTTTGCCACGCGTTCTTCCACCTGCCGTCGGATCCGCGACAAGCGGTCGCGCACTGCCAGCGGCATCTGGTCGCTTTCCGCAGGCAGCAATTCGAGAAAGCGATCTGTGTCGGCCGTCGTCGATCCGGCGAGCTCAAGCAATTTTGTTTCCGCCGCATCGCGTTCGGCGGCACGGTCGTCATTCAGTTGCCGGACGAGTCGACCAATTTGCCGGGCCAATTGAGGATCGGCTCCCGGCCGCGCGGTATTGGGTTCCGCAGCCCACGTCGATGTCGCGAGCATGAAGACGAACGCGACGACTGAAAGCTGATCATGCATGGCGACTTATCGCAAAAGCACAGGGTTTTCCTGCTCTTCATTGTACCGGCGGCACCCCAGCCCGTCTGCCATGCATGCTCGCGGCTGTGAGCTAGACTTGCGATAACACTCGACCGTGAGAAACCGTCATGAATCGAGCCCACCGCATTGCGACGATCCGTCTCGTTACCCTGATTGTCTCTGCCGTTTGCAGCTCGGCATCGGCTGCCGACTTCATGTTTCGGGCGCGCGTCGACGGGCAAATGCTCGAAGGCAAGCCGCTTTCCTGGAGCGCCGAGCAGATGCTGCTGTTAGGCCGCGACGGCCGGCTGCATGAGTTCAACCCGCGCGAGGCCAAGGAGGCCCAACGGACCAGCCCGCGATTCTTCGGCTATTCGCCGTCGGAGATGAAAACGGCGCTGCAGCACGAATTCGACAAAAGGTTCGACGTTTCCACGACGCGGCATTACCTGGTGGTTCACCCCAATGGCGAGCGGGACCAATGGGCCAATCGATTCGAGGACTTGTACAAGCGCTTTGAGCGCTACTTTCGGGTCCGCGGGTTTTCTCTGTCGGAGCCGCCGTATCCGCTGGTGGCCGTCGTGTTCCGCGACGAAGCGGAGTATTTTCGTCACGCGGCGGCGAGCGGCATGCCGATGCGGCCGGGGACGCTCGGACACTATGATCCCATTTCGAACCGCGTTTTCTTATTCGATGTCACCACCAACTCAAGCGGAGTTGAGTGGTCGGAAAACGCGGACACGATCATCCACGAGGCGACACACCAGACGGCCTACAACGTCGGCATTCACAAGCGATTCACCGCCGCGCCGCGGTGGCTGATCGAAGGCTTGGCGACGATGTTCGAGGCCCCCGGCGTATGGAACGCGCAATACGATCATGCCCAAGCCGATCGCGTGAACCGGGCTCGGCTAGTGGGCTTTCGCGATTATGCGGCCGCGCGCCGTCGATCGGGAGCGCTGGCCGAGCTGTTGTCGTCGGACACTGCGTTTCGAAGCGACGCCGACGGAGCCTATGCCGAGGCTTGGGCGCTGTCGTTTTACCTCTGCGAGACGCAGCCGCGGCTTTACGCGGCCTACCTCGCTAAAACAGCCGACCGTCCGCTGTTCAGCGATTACGCGGCAGCCGAGCGCATGGCCGATTTTCAGGACGTCTTCGGCCGCGAGATGAAGATGTTCGAGACGAAGTTCCTGCGCTACATGGAAGAAGTGAAGTAACGCGTTAGCGTCGGCCGCGAGGCCGATCTATCAGGAAATCTTCTACGATAGCAATTCGGCGTTGCCGCCGACGCTAATCAGAAATCGGCGGTGCGCGCCGGGGCTGGTTCGACCGACGGTGCGAGCGTGTGGTCGGTTGTCGGCGGCTTGTCGGCGGCGTCTTCGGCGGTCTGCCGCTCGCGGACCGGCTTGCCTTCCTGATAATTGGCCAATTCCTTTTGAAGTTGCTCGAGATCAGCCTGCAGCTTGGAGCGGTCGTCGTCACCTTCAGCCGATTCGACTGCCTGTTGCGATAGCTCGACGGCTTTTTGCGACCATTTCTTCGCGTTCTCGAAGTCGCCGGTTTCGGCATATGCTGCGGCCAACGTGCTGAGGATATGGGGCGTTTCGTGTCCGGTGAGCTCGGCGGCCTTGGTCGCCAGTTTTAGCGCTCGCTCGCCATCGCGCAGCTTATCGTCCGGCGAGGTGGCCAGTACCCAGGCGAAATTGTTCAACAGGCCTTCATCCTCTTCATTCAGCGCCAACGCACGGTCGAAATCGGCGATCGCCTCAGCATGCTGGCCGATGTTCAGATGCGCGTCGGCCCGAAACCGCAGTGCGGCGAAATTATCGGAGTCCTCATCGATTACCTGCGTTAGCGCCTCGATTGCCTTGCGCGGCCGTTCGGCCATCAGGTAGAAGCTGCCCAGTCGGCTCAGCAATGGCACGTTGTGGGGCGACATTTGCACGAGCCGCTCGAGTTGCTCGACCGCCTGATCCAACCGGTCGGTCGCGGCGTAAATCTCCGCACGCATCAAGTACGGGTGCACGAGCTGCGGTTGAATGCGGATGGCGTGCTCGATATCCTCCAGCGCGCGATCGGTCTGCTTCAGTTCGTAATACACGCCCGATCGCACCAACAGCGTTGCCACGTTCTCCGGCGCTAGCTCCAGCGCCTTGGTGAGCTGTTCGACGGCCTTTTCCAAATCGCCCTTCTGACGATACAGCTCGCCGCGATGCTGATAAGGCATTGCTGACTCGGGCATCAGCTCAGTGGTTCGGTTGAAGCTGGCCAGGGCCTCGTCATACTTTTCGAGCCCCAGCAGGATCATGCCGCGCAGCTGGTTGGTGGCGGCGTGATCAGGCTCCAGCTCTAATGCGCGATCGGCGTCGGCTAGCGCTTCGTCGAGCTTCTCCTGGCTACTGAGGTAGTTCGCTCGCAGCCGCAGATACTCTGGCTTTTTTGGCTGCAGCTCGACGGCCCGGTTCAGGTCCTCGAGCCGCTTCTGTTCGTCGCGCGGCGCGGCGCTGCGCAGGCCGTGGGCTTCGGCTTTTTGATCCGGCGACGCATCGGCCGCGTCGATGACTTTCGACAATGCGCGACGGGCGGCGCTCGTGTCTCCATACGGGAGCACCTGGAGCTTGCCGATCAAGAGGTGTGCGTCCCACAGCGTATCGTCGACTCCAACCGCCCGCTGCAAGTCGGAAAGGGCAAACTGCCGAAACTGCATTGACCGGATGTTGCGCTGCGGGTCCTCCATGGGGACGTTGAGGACGGCGGCGGCGAAGACCGTGCCCCGCTGGACCAGCGACGACACGAGCAAGTGCTGGGCGAACTCGGTGTTCTCCTTGTCGAGACCTTTTTCGAGCGCCGTGTCTAGCCGATCGATGACCTCATTCAGATCGTCGAGCGTCTCGGCGGTAACTTTCAGCTGCGTGGCTTTGTCGAGGTCAGCCTGGCCTTCGTTTTCGGCAAAGGCCGGCGCCGAAACAAGGGACAACAGAGAACACAATAGCAGTACGAGCAAATTGCCAGAACGCATGCTTAAGACACTCCCAAAAACTGGAAGTCGCTGAGCGAGAAAAACACGATGAAGCCTGTTGAATTATTGCAGTTTTGGATGATGGCGGCTACGCGAGATTGTCATGCACCATTCGCGCCACTTTGACACTGCCGGGCCTTGACTGAGAATGCTAGAACGGTAAATAAAGTCTCTCGCCGGAGCGTAAAATCGCAAAAACGCAGGAATTGAACTGATGGAAGCAGGAATTGTCGGTCTGCCGAATGTCGGAAAGAGCACGCTTTTCAACGCGCTGACGGCGGTAGGAATCGCCAGCGAAAACTACCCTTTCTGCACGATTGAAGCGAACGTCGGCGCGGTGGCGATTCCCGATCCGCGCCTGGCGACGATCAACCGCTATATCGATACGCAAGAAATCATCCCGGCCATTTTTCAGCTGGTGGACATCGCCGGCCTGGTCCGCGGGGCGTCGCGCGGCGAGGGGCTGGGCAACAAATTTCTGGGCAACCTGCGCAATGTCGATGCGATCCTGCACATCGTCCGTTGCTACGAAGACGAAAACGTGATGCATGTCGAAGGAAGCATCGATCCCATTCGAGACATCGACACGATTGAAACGGAGCTGATGCTGGCCGATTTGCAATCGGTCGAAGGAATGATCGAACGGGCCGAGAAATCGGTGCGAACCGGAGGGCCGGAAGCCAAGCGCCGGCTGGAGATCCTGCAGGAATGCCAGTCAAGGCTCAGCGACGCGCGGCCAATCCGCGGGCTGTCGTACGACGATCCGACTTCGGCGCGAATACTGCGCGATCTGCAACTCTTGACGGCGAAGCCCGTGCTTTACGTCGCCAACGTCGGCGAAGATGACCTCGCCGGCACCAGTGAAATCGTGGAGAACTTTCGCGAGCGAGCGGCGGCTGAGGGGAGCCAGGTCGTGCCAATCAGCGCGCGGCTGGAAGCGGAAATCGCCGAGCTGGAGGTAGCGGACCGAGCCGAAATGCTGCGCAGCGTCGGACTCGAAGAGCCGGCGCTGGCGGTTCTGGCCCGTGCTGCGTACCGCCTGCTCGGCTTGCAAAGCTTTTATACGGCCGGGCCGAAGCAAATCCGCGCGTGGACGATCCCAGCCGGTGCTACCGCACCCCAGGCGGCCGGCGTGATTCACAGCGATTTCGAGCGCGGGTTCATTCGCGTTGAGGTGTACTCGGTCGACGAGCTAGTGCAATACGAGAGTGAAAAGGCGATTCGCGAGGCCGGCAAAATGCGCTTGGAGGGCAAATCGTACGTCATGCACGACAGCGACGTGTGCCACTTTCTCTTTAACGTGTGATCCTCGCTTGGAAGTGAACGCCATTGACTCGGCGTCCGAGAGGTCTTCCGCAGCCGAAACTCTATTGCATGCGTCCGCTAAGGGTCGGTACAATAGAGTGGTCGTCGTTGTAACTAGTTAGCACGGTCGAACTCGAACACGGAGATTGCCTTGGGCACCAAGAAATCGGGGAAAGGTCGGCGAAAGCTGGGGCGCAAAAAGCGCCGCATGCGCTCGAAAATTCGCCACCGCAAGAAGTAGTCTTCCGCGGCCGCACCTCTTGGCGGCTGCCTCGTTTCTGATCGCGCGATCCGTCATGGCGAGACTGCGCTGCCGCTGCGCCTGCGGCAAATCGCGAAGAGTTTATGAGGCGAAGTCCGCGATGCCCTAGTGGTATTGCACTTTCTGGGGCGTCGCAGACTCCGCCCCAGGCACCCTCCCTCTTCATATTGCATTCGCGTTTCTCCAAAAGCGCTGGTGGGATACACTTCTAACATGCAACCCATTTCAACCAAGGCGGCGCGCTATGAATTCCAGGCGGCGCGCGACGAGAACGGCGTCCCGCACGTCACTGCGCCGTCGTGGCGAGAAGCACTCTATGCGTGGGGTTACATGCACTCGACCGATCGGCCGACGCAAGTGTACTTCGCCCGCGCGGTGGCCAGCGGTCAGGCGGCCGAGCGAATCGCCCATAAGCCGGAGCTGCTGGAGATGGACTTTTTCCTGCGGCGGGCCGGCTTGTATCGGGACCTCGAGCGCGAGTTCCGCCGTCTGCCGGAAACAACCCGCGAGCAGCTCGACTGGTATTGCCAGGGCGTGAACGACGGCCTGTTGGACGCCGGCCGGACGCTGCCGATGTGGGTCACGGGCTTTCGGCCGCGTCCCTGGGAACCGATCAGCGTGATGCTCATCGGCAAGCTATTGAGCTTTGCCGGACTGTCGATCGTCGAGCAGGAGAATGAACGGCTGCTGTTGGAATTGATCCAATTGGGCGTCGATGAACAGCGGCTCCGCGAATTGTTCCACCCCTACCTGGACGGCATCGACTTCGAGCCGCTCCGCGAAATTCACATTGCCAGGCGGCTCTCCGATGAAGCACTCGAGCTGCTGGCGGACTTGCCCCGGCTGGCAGGCAGCAATGCCTGGGCGGTAAGTCCAGCGCGCAGCGCGTCGGGCCACGCGCTGCTCGTGTCCGATCCGCATTTGGAAGTGAACCGGCTGCCGTCGATCTGGTATGAGATCGCGCTGAATTGGGGAGACGGCGAGTATGCGATGGGCGCCACTCTGCCCGGCTGCCCGATCATGGCGGTTGGCCGGACGAAACGGCTGGCCTGGGGCGTGACGTACATGCACGCCGACACGAGCGACTTCTTCATCGAAGATTGCCGGCCGGGCGGCTCGACCGGTTGGCAATACCGACGCGGCGAGCGATGGTTCGATTTTCAGCATCGCCAGGAAGTGATTCGGCGCAAAGGGGCCGAGCCGATCATCCTCGACGTGTACGAAAACGAGCAAGGAATTCTGAGCCGCACGCCGGATCGCGAACAAGGACGCGGCAAGTATCTCTCGGTGGCGTGGATCGGAGAGCAGGCCGACGGCGGGCGGGCGATTGGCACCTGGCTGGACGTTATCGGGGCACCGACGGCCGCCGAGGCGATGGAAAGGGTGCGAGTGTGCCCGCACCCTTCGCTCGTGTGGCTGTTTGCCGACCGAGAGGGACACATCGGGCTGCAAGCGAGCGGCTGGCTGCCGCAGCGTGGCGGCGGAAATTCGGGCATCATCCCGCTGCCTGCGTGGGATCCCGAGAACCATTGGCAGGGACGCGTGCGAGTCGACCTGCTGCCGCACGAGTACGATCCGGCGATCGGTTTTGTGGCCAGCGCCAACGAAGAGCTCTATCGGCGCGACGGCCCGCCGCTACACGCCCACGGCCAACCTGATTATCGCAAACGACGAATCGTCGAACGGCTCACCGAGCTGCCGCGGGCGACGATCGAGGATATGCAAAACTTGCAGTACGACGTGCTAAGCCTGCAGGCCCGCGACCTGCTGCCCGTGTTGCTGGCCCTGGTGGACGACTGCCCGCTCAAGACGAAGCTCGCCGCCTGGGACTGCCGCTACACGGCGACGAGCACTGAAGCAACGTTGTTTCAACACTTCTACCGGCACGTGGTGCTGCAGATCTTCGGCAATGAGCAGGGCATCGGCTGGCGGCGGATGTTTTATCTGTGCACGCGAATGGGATACTCGACGATGGTCCTCACGGCGATCGACCGGACGTTGCGCAAGGTCACGTCATCGTGGTGGCGCGGACGGAGCAAGAAGACCCTCGTGCAGCGCGCCGCCGAGCTGGCTCAGAAGGAGCCGGTCCGTCCGTGGTCGGAATTCAACACGTTTCACTTTGTGGACCGATTCTTCGGCAGCGCTCGGGCCGGGCGGCTATTGGGCTTCCGTTCCCGACAGATCGCCATGCCGGGGTGCGCCGGCACGATTTTTCAGGGCCATCTCATCACCACCGCCACGCGTGAATCGACGTTTGCGCCGACGTATCACTTGGTGTCCGACCTCGGGACCGACGAGGCCTGGACCAATCTGCCCGGCGGACCCAGTGAAAGCCGGTTCTCGGAATGGTACAAAACGGATATCCCGCGGTGGATCGCCGGCGAATACAAGCGGCTAACTCCGAGCGGCAACGGTGGCGCACATTAGCGTCGCCGGCCACGGCGAGCGATTGCGAACCTCGCGCCGCATTTCTGCATCTGCTTCCCGTATGCCTGTGACACCAAACGAACTGGCCGCCGCCCGCCGTCGCATTGCCGCGGCTTATGATCCGGCAGCACTAGAGGCCGCTGCGAACCTCGTCACGAAGGTGCTTGCCGGGCACTTCCGCCGCGTCGAGTCGCGTGATGCCAAGGTCCTCAACTGGAACGAGCCGGATGAGCTGGTGCGCGAGGCGAGACGCTGGCTCGACACGGCATCGACCTCGCAAAACACGGACAGTATCTCCATCGCATCTGTTGCCGCTGACTTAGCGGGTGAATCGCTCGCCCGTGGCCAGAATCTCCACCACCCGCACTACGTCGGCCATCAGGTTCCTGCTCCCGTGCCACTGGCGGGGATCTTCGAACTTGTGGGAACAATCACCAACCAATGCATGGCGATCTACGAAATGGGGCCGTGGGCGACCGCCGTGGAGCATGCCGTGGTCGGCGCCGTCGGGGAACGTCTTGGTTTCCAGCCGGATCGATTCGCCGGATTAATTACGTCCGGCGGTTCGCTGGCGAATCTGACCGGTCTGTTAACGGCCCGTAACGTCGCACTCGGCAACGCCTGGAAAGCAGGCTTGGCTGGCCGCTCACCGGCCCCGGTGCTGGTGGCCAACGCGGATTCGCACTACTCGGTCACGCGGTCGGCGGGAATTCTGGGATTGGGAACCGAGCAGATTATTCTGGCCCGGCTAGACAAACGGCGGCGGATGGATCCAAACAGCCTCGATACAATTTTGAGCGATTTGCGCGCACGTGGCGTGCCGATTGTCGCAGTCTCGGCGGCGGCGTGCGCTACTCCGATCGGCGCGTTCGATCCGCTTGGGGAGATTGCCGACGTATGCCGACGGCATGACGTGTGGCTGCACGTCGACGCGGCGCACGGCGGCGCGCTGGCCTTCAGCCCGCGGCATCGGCACCTGATCGCCGGCGTCGAGCAGGCTGACAGCGTTGTCTGCGACGCCCACAAGATGATGTTCATGCCGGCGCTGTGCGCGATGCTGTTCTACCGCGATCGGGCCCACCGCACCGCCGCATTTCATCAGGATGCGCCGTACCTGTTTGATCCGACGGCGCCCCAGCTCGCCGACTACGACAGCGGCATCGTGAATCTGGAGTGCACGAAGCGCTCCTGCGCGTTTGGCCTGTGGGGCGTCTGGTCGCTGTTCGGGCCGCAACTGTTTGGCGATATGGTCGATGTGACGATCGATCTGGCCCAGCAATTTCACGCGCTGCTCGCGGAGGAGGAGGATTTCGAGCCCCTCCACGAGCCGCAGTGCAACATCGTGGCGTTTCGCTACGTGCCGCCGGCCTTGCGCGACGCCCCGGCGGCGCAAGTCGATGCCTTGCAACCGCGACTGCGGCGTGCGGTCATTGAATCGGGCGAGTTTTACCTCGTGCAAAGCCGGATCGACGGCCGGCCGGTGCTGCGCACCACGATGATGAATCCGCTTACGACCGAGGACGACCTGCGCGGCCTGCTTGACTGCCTGAGAAGATTTGGCGAAAAGCTCGCGTGAGCGGGTGCCACGGGTGGCTTGCCCACCCGTGCCAACACTGCGCTGCCGGACAAGCCAGCAGTGGCACCCCAACGCTCTACCGATTGCCGCTCTTGCGGACGTGCAGCGTCGGCTTTTGGGTTCGAAGCTTCGACTGCTCCATCTTCTTGCGAAGGTGGGCGAATTTCGTAGCCGGTTTGCGGCCGGCCGGTTTCTGAGGTTGTGCCATTTTGCTGCTCCAAGTTCGGTTCCGAATCAACACGGCCACGGCTGGTGCATAAGCCGAAGTGAAGTACGGTTACAATCCGTTCCACAAGTATGGGCCTGTTGGAATCGTAACGAAACCAACCCGCCAAAGCAACCGAAATGGGTGTACGATGCCGCAGCAAGTCGCCAGCATCGCCAATCTCGCGAGCGACCCAGGACGCCTACGAGCGGGCTATCAACACGATTTGATGTTGGCGTTTCACAGTTTTTGCCGGTCAATACAATAGATGTATGGGAAAGTCCAGCGTGCATTCGATCGCCATTGGCCAAGCCGTAGTGCTCGGAGTCGTGGCCCTTTGTGCCGCTAGCGGCTGCTGGGAGGAAATTGAATACACGGGGCCGGACCCCTCGACGGTCGCCCATCGGCAACCGCCGCCATCGGCTGATGATGAGCCGCCCGCGGAAGCAAACGAGCCCACCAGCAGCACTGCCAGCAGGTTGGCCGAGCGGCAACTGCCGCCGTCGAGTGATCCCGAGCCCGCGCTCCCGAACGCCCAGGTTGCCCCGAGCGCAACCGGCGATACGGCTGAAGATGCCGAGGATCGCGCGACGGCTGAGGGCGTGATTGTCAACAAAACGCCCGTTGCCGACGCTGAATCTGAACCGGTGCCTCCGGCCGACCTCGAAACAACGACCACGTCTGGAATCGCTGAGCTGGCACCGTCCGCTCCGGCGCTCACCACTCGCCGTGCCGCCTGGCAACTGGGGAGCAAGCTCAGTCTGGCGGCCCTGGCACACGATCGCGGCATGGTGCCGGACAGCGTGGCGACGTGGTTTAACGAAGCACGCTCAGCCGCCGAGGCGCTGGGGACTTCGGTCGACGAATTGCCGGAAGCTGCTGCCGCGACCGCGACCGAGGGTGAAGGTGCGTCGCGACGTGTGCACGACTACCTGTTCCAACAAGGACAGCGGATCTGGCGCGATTTGACGGATCGCCATGGCCGCGATCATGCCGCGTTGTTTGAGATGGCCGTCAAATCGAATGTTTTGTTGGTGCTGTACTCGCCCGAATCGCCGGCTGTGCAGTCGATCTCGACGGCAGTCGCCGAAGCGGGTCCGCGGGCTGAGTTGCCGCCCGAATTGTGGCGGCCCCTGTTGGACACGTTGGCCAACAAATCAACGGCCACAGAGGTACGCACGGCCGTCCGCCGGCTGCACGCCGACGTTGATCAATATCTTTCTGCAGCGGCGGAGCAATAGGTGCGCTATGTTCTGCGCCGCAAATACGAGCTACGCCTGGTTCCGCTCGACGTTGGGGACCGCCCTCGTTGGTAGCGTGCTCTTGTGGGCTGCGCTGCCGCCGCTGACGCTCGGGTGGTTGGGTTGGGTGGCGCCAGTTCCGTGGCTGCTGCTGGTGCGACGTGACACCCTCGACGGCCGGCGGCCTTACGGGGCGCTATGGCTTGCCGGCTTCGCGTTCTGGCTGATGGCGATCCACTGGTTGCGACTGCCGCATCCGGCTACCAGCCTGGGTTGGATCGCGTTGTCTGCGTACCTCGCATTTAATCTGCCGGTGTTCGTCGGGCTGTCGCGAATCGGGGTTCACCGTGTCAACTTGCCGCTCTGGCTGGCGGCCCCGGTGGTGTGGACCGGCTTGGAACTCGCCCGTGCGCATTTGCTCACCGGGTTTCTCATGGCGTCGCTTGCCCATACGCAGGTCCGCCAGACGCCGCTCATTCAAATCAGTGATTTGGTGGGCGAGTATGGCGTTGATTTCCTGATGATGACGGTGGCAGCGGGCATAACTTGTAGCTTGTTTGCACCTCGGCGGCTCTTGGCACTCGTGCCGGGCGCTCTGTTGCTCGTCGCAGCGCTTGGATACGGCCAATTCCGCCTCGTCGAAGCCGCTGCCCCGCCCGTCGACGCTCCGTCTCCTGCCGTGCGCATCGCGCTCATTCAGGGCAACAGCCTGGCCGAGTGGAAATTCGATCCCAGCCGCGAACGGCAAATCATGGATGAGTATCTCGCGCTTTCCGACCGCGCCGTGGCGATCGCGGCGAAGCACGGCGGCGGCCGGCCGCTCGACTTGATCGTCTGGCCGGAGACGATGTTTCGCACCAGTCTCGTTTCGTTCGATCCTGGTTCCGGACTACCACCGGGTATTGGCCTCACGGTGGAAGAAGTCGCCGCTTACGGACCGCAGGATTTGGCTAGCCTTGTTGCACGGCTGGACACGCCGGTGTTGGTTGGAGTTGACCGCGTGCATTTTTTAGCGGCGAACAGCCGGGAAGCAGACCCACCGCAGCCGCTCGGCTACAATTCGGCCGCATTAGTGGGCGGCGACGGGAAAATAATCGGCACGTACGACAAGATCCATCGGGTGATGTTTGGGGAATACATCCCCTTTGCCAAAGCGTTGCCGTTTTTGTATCGCTTCACGCCGCTTACCGGCGGCATTGAAGCGGGCAGCGAACCGGCCGGCTTGAAACTTGACGACGTCACTTTCGTGCCGAACATTTGTTATGAGACAGCGATTCCGCACGTCATCCGCCGGCAGGTCGCCGCGGTCGAAGCTCGCGGCGAGTCGCCCGACGTGCTGGTGAACCTCACGAACGACGCCTGGTATTGGGGGTCCAGCGAGCTCGACATGCATTTGGCGTGCGGCGTGTTTCGCGCGGTCGAAGCCCGCCGCCCGCTGGTGATCGCCGCGAACGGCGGCATCTCGGCGTGGATCGACCAATTCGGCCGCGTCCGGGCCCAAAGCCCACGGCAACAGGCGGACATCATCATCGCCGACGTCGAGCTCAACGCCATGCGAAGCTGGTACGTCGAGCGCGGCGACTGGTTCGCTGGCGTGTGTCTTACATGTTGCATCGCGTTGGCGTTTGTTGGCTGGCGTGGCCGCCAGCGCTAAAATTCCATTTTGCTCCCTGCTCCCTGCTCCCTGTCCCCTGCCCCCCGCCCGACCATGCCCGTCATCCTTCAACTCCTCGACGCCTACAAGCGCTATGGCGAGCAGGCACTGCTCGACGGGGCGAGCTGCGCGCTGGCCGATGACGAGAAAGTCGGGCTGATCGGCCGCAACGGCGCGGGCAAATCGACGCTGTGCCGCGTGCTTTTGGGTGACGAGGAGCTCGACGCTGGCGAAGTCGTGCGCGGCAAGCAATTGCGGCTCGGCTATGTGCGGCAACACGACCCGTTCCACCCCGGCGAAACGGTCCGCGAGTTTCTCATGCGCGACAGCGGCCAGCCGGACTGGCGGTGCGGCGAGGTGGCCTGGCAATTCCAATTTCCCGACGCGATGCTCGAGCGGCCTGTCCGCGACCTTTCCGGCGGCTGGCAAACGCGCACTAAGCTGGCCGCGCTGCTCTTGCACGATCCCAACATGCTGATCCTGGATGAGCCGACGAACTTCCTCGACTTGCGGACGCAGATGCTGCTGGAACGCTTTCTGCGCGATTTCCGCGGCGGATGCCTGATCGTGTCGCACGACCGTGAGTTCTTGAAGCGGACGTGCAGCCACACGCTGGAGCTATCGCGCGGCCGGCTCACCATGTTCCCCGGCAACGTGGACGCCTATCTTGCGAACCTGGAAGAGCGTCGCGAGCATGACCGGCGCGTCAACGCCACGACGCTCACCAAGCGGCGGCAGTTGGAAACGTTCATCGCCAAGAATCGGGCCAAGGCGAGCACAGCCAGCCAGGCGCGGAGCAAAGCCAAGCAGCTCCAGCGGCTCGAGCTCATTGATATCGAGGGACCGGAGTCGCAGGTCCGGTTTCGCTTTCCAGACATCGAAGCTCGGCAAGGACCGGCCGCTCGCACGCGGCACCTCGCCATCGGCTATCCCGATCACACGGTCGCCCGCGACGTGCACGTCGAAGTCGACCACGGCACGCGCGTGGGCGTCGTGGGCGACAATGGCCAGGGCAAAACCACGTTCCTCCGGACGATTTGCGGTTCGCTCCCGCCAATTACCGGCGAAATGACCTGGGGCTATGGTTGCCAGGTTGGCGTGTACGCGCAGCATGTTTACACGACGCTCCCCGAAGCAAAAACCGTGCTTGAATACCTGGAATACCAGGCCGCCCCCGCTACCACGACGCAGCAAATCAAGGACGTGGCCGGCAGCCTGCTGTTCAGCGGCGATCTGATTGAAAAGCGGATTCGCGTGCTCAGCGGCGGCGAGCGGGCCCGGCTCGTGCTGGCCGGCCTGTTGCTGCAAAAACACAATGTGCTCGTGCTCGATGAGCCCGGCAACCATCTCGATGTCGAGTCAGTCGAGGCGCTCGCCGAAGCGCTGGAGCGTTACCGCGGCACGGTGGTGTTCACGAGCCACGACCGGCACTTCATGCATCGCGTCGCCACGCACGTGATCGAAGTCCGCGCCGGGCACGTGGCCAGCTACCCCGGCAGTTATGACGAATACGTTTATCGCGTGCAGAACGAAATCGACGCAGGGCTTCGCGCGCCGCATCCCACCGGTGGCAAAGGTAGCTCGCCTGTGCCAACGCTGCCTGTCGATCGAAAGGCCCGGGCTCGCACGGACCGTGATTCCCAAAAAAAACTTAAGGCCCTGGAGCGCAAGATCGCCCGGCTCGACGAGGAGAAACGTGCGATCGGGGAAAAGCTGCTCTCCGTCACCGAAGCCGCCGAAGCCCAGCGGCTGCACACACAGCTTAGCGAAGTAACCGACCAGCTCGAACAGCTCGAGGGAGAGTGGTTTGAACTTTCTTCCGAGTTTGAAACAGCGTAAGTAGTCCGGGAGGGATTCGAACCCCCGACCAAGGGATTATGAGTCCCCTGCTC
>JBBDWY010000022.1:0-45448 GCA_040902605.1 Pirellulales bacterium
TGTTCGGCCCGGCGTGAGGGCGTATCGGCAATTGGATGTTATTCTGTTGAAGGTAATGACGCTCTCTTCGACGCTCCGCCTCCAGACGCTTGGCGCCGAACCAAGCTAAGTTGCACTGAGGCAAAAGCATCGCGATTTTCCGAGGCTGCTCAGGCAGTTCAGGTAGAACTAAACCCTTTCTATCCTCGCAGTGATTGGCGTCGGCGGCAACGTAGCCGCCCAGTTCGTCCAGATCGTCGAGCGTGAGCATGACCGGCTTGTTGGCCGCAGCGCCACGGATAGCTTCCTCGTACTGCTCGGACAAAAGCGTGAGCCCTTCGACACAGAGGGTACGTTCGGCCTGCGTGAGCTTGAGGCCGACCTTCTCATCGGGCCGGATTTGCTTTTTCCATGTCATTTTCGGCCTCACTCGCTATATTCAGCGTCGGAAGCGGCCACAAATCTCAACCAACATCGCTGCCGGCGGCTGCCAACAATTCTGCGTGTACCGCCGGATCGACGGCAGCTGGTGTAGCAACTTCCAGAACCGGATAAAGTGGCCCGCTATGGCGTGGTGACCGAAGTCCGAGCCAGTCCGACACGCATGGCCTCAGGACCAAGTAAACGCATATTTGGCGTCAAAGACTGGCGTACATCTGCCGCAGGCAATCACAGCCCGTCGATGCCGATAGATCACTCGCTTGCACGAGGGACACGTGCCCTTATATCTTGGCTTTGGCCTGACCACTTCGTCGCCGTAGCACCGCTTGCCATTACAGTCAATCGAAAGTGCAATGCTCCGCCACTTCGGGCCATGTGCGGCACCGCGCGGCGCAAGCGCATGCGCAATCTCGTGCAGAATCGTGTCCCGCACTTCGGCCTCGCTGTTTAGTTCCATCAAGTAGCGCGACAGCGAAATCTCCTTCTTGGCGTAGTCGCACTTTCCGAACCGGACTTTGGAATGGTCGAAGCGGAACGACCATTCGGGCGACAGCTTGTGCAGCCGCATGAGGCGCTGGGCCAGTTTACGAGCTTGGATGAGTTTCATGCGATCCGGCAGATGGCACCAATCTGTGCCAACACTCGCAGTAGATCCTGTTGTTGGGCATGCGAGCGAAGTATACTTGCTACACTCGGCAGGTCCAATGTCGGACGGCCATTCAATCTGCCGCACTAGATAATATAAGAAGAGGCATCCATGACATCCCTCGCCATCGCACTAAAAGATGAAATCCGCCGTCTTGCCCGCAAAGAGATCAAGCAGCACACCGGCGCTACGGCCCAGGCCGTGGCACGCTATCGGCGTGAAATTGCCCAACTGAAGCGCCAGACCCGTGAGCTGGAGAAGAAGATTGCCTTCCTGGAAACCCAAGAGCGTAAGCGGCTTGATGAAAAGCCGCGCCACGATGTGGATCAGGCCGCTCGATTTTCGGCTAGATCCGTGAAGGCCCAACGGCGACGAACCGGCCTGTCGGCCACCGACTATGCAAGGCTGGTAGGAGTGTCAGCACTCACCATCTACAACTGGGAGCACGGCAAGACGCGGCCCAGGCAGGAACAGCTCGCGGCGTTGGTGGCACTGCGAAGCATTGGCAAGCGGGAAGCGCAAGCGAAGCTGGAGCTATTGAAGAACGGCGCGCAGCGGGCCTCCTCCAAAGCCGGGCAGACGCGTCGCAAGTGAATTATTCAGCGTCGAGCTGTTCCACTGCTGTGGTCAAAAACCCATCCATGGGCTAATTACCTCCGAACAAACCATGCACACGGCTGTGCCATGATGACAGTGATCAAACGGTGGTCGGCTGAATTGGGTTTGCTGGTCGAAAGGTTTATGAGTTCGCCCATGCCGGCTCGCCTCCTCGCATTGGCCTCGCTGCTTCTTCTGATGGTTTCGGCCCGTGCCGTGGCGGAGTCAGGCGGCCAGTGCGTCGAGCGGCAGCGACTGCTGTACGTGGCCTCTCCCGGCATTCGGAATTATGTGGATTGGGGCGGGCACGGCGTTCTGATATTCGATATCGATGATGGCCACCGCTTCGTCAAACGCATTCCGCTCCAGGGCTACGCTGTGGACAAGCAGGGAAACGCGCTGAACATGAAAGGCATATGCGCCAGCGCTGCCACCGGAAGGCTGTACGTGAGTACCCTCCGGCATCTCATCTGTATCGATCTACTCAGCGACGAGATCCTGTGGCAGAAGGAGTTTGCCCTTGGCTGCGACCGCATGTCGATCTCTCCGGACGGGAAGATCATTTATCTGCCGTCGCTGGAAAGAGACGTTTGGTATGTGGTCGACGCGACAACGGGTGAGGAAATCAAGCAGATTCTAACGAAGTCTCGAGCGCACAATACGGTCTATGGCGTCGATGGCCAGCGGGTCTACCTAGCTGGCCGCGGCTCACCCAACTTGGCGGTCGCTGCGACGGACCAGCACACCATCGAGCGGACGGTCGGGCCGTTTGGAGGCTTCATCCGGCCGTTCACGGTCAACGGGGCCCAAACCCTGGTCTTCGCAACCGTCGATGACCTGCTGGGATTTGAGATCGGCGATTTGCGGACCAATCGGCGCATCCACCGCGTTGAGGTGAGCGGCTTTCCCAAGGGAGAGCCAGCACGGCACGGCTGCCCCAGTCATGGCATCGGCCTCACGCCCGACGAGCGTGAGGTCTGGGTCTGCGACTCATTTAACCGTCGATTGCACATTTTCGACGCGACCGTCATGCCGCCTCAACAATCGGGCAGCGTGGCCTTGAGGGAAGAGCCTGGCTGGGTGACGTTCTCGCTCGATGGCGCGCTGGCGTGGCCGTCCACGGGCGAAGTCATCGACGTTAGCACTCGGAAGATCATCGCGGCCCTGTCCGACGAAGTACGACGACCGGTCCACAGCGAAAAGCTCCTCGAGATAGACTTCATCGACGGCAAACCGATCGAGAACGGCGATCAATTCGGCGTGGGCCGGGGTAAGCGTGAATGGGAATGCGTTCCAAAATGAGCTGATGATCATTTTTGGATCAGTTCCGTCATACGTTAGCCGTCGCGTTTGATTTCTTGGACAGCTTCATCCCATCGGCTACCGTCCTCAAATTGGATATCCAGATGTTTCGCGTTGAGCCTGAACATCGTCATGGCGGACAGCAGTTCTCCCGCGAGTCCCGCCTCATCCTCTCGCTCATTCGGACCGACCGCTTTGGCCCAACGCTCACTGACGCGATGGCAGAAACACAATCTACTGTTGTCATGGAATCGCATGACGGCCTCGGTAAAGTCGTCGTTTGCTTCGACCGTCAATAGATCCTTTCTAAGGGTTTCTTCACTGGTCATGGACGTTTCGGTTCTATAGTTCAGCTAACAGCTGGCGTGCCAAGCAAAAGCGGCTTGTTGCGTCGGTTGCCCTTGGATTACATGGCACCGGATAGAGCAATATGCTGCGAGCATTTCACATTAGGCGACGCAGTAGTTGAATGGCAATGCGCTCAGCTGTTCGAAATGGTGCGTGGGAGGCGGTAAGATACTGGCAACCACGGTATTGGCGGCCCAGGTTCCTTGAGACGGATCCGTCCGCTAATGTAACTGCAATGGCAGACGCCGACTGAGAGCTCTCGCATATTCCGTACCTCTCCGAGTATCACCCATGGCTATCCTCGTCTACGCCGTCGAGAAACCGGAACTCCCACCTTTCGAGATGCCGATGCGATTCAAGCACGACATCACCTACTTCGTCGCACAGGTGGGCGAACCAGGCGTCCCCGAAACGATCCGCGAAGGAGAATGGTGGGTCCGGAGGGAAGACGCTCAACGCCTCTATGACGAGGGCGTCATTCGAATCGTCTCGCCGCTCGACAGTGCCAACTCCGTGGAAGTCGAGGTCACCGAAGAACAAGAGGCGTGGCTCAAGTGGATGATCCAGCACGAGATCGAACACGTGCGGCTAGAGTCGTCGAGTTCGCCAAAGCAGACTTTTTGACCGTCCCGTGGGTCAAGCGCTTCTTGGAAATCGCGAAAAAGGACGTTCTGAAAACGATGCGACGTGGCCAATGCCGGAATCTTAACGACTCGTGATGCCCTTCCGTCTACGATTTCTTGGAATGAGCCGAATTCGGGAAGCACTGAAATGAAACATGACGACAAGTGCGAGCGCTCCCAGTCTAAACCGCCATCGGCGATCCAGTCGATCAGCGCTGTCACCCTGGCGACTCACGACATGGCGCGCGCTGTGCGATTTTATCGGGTGCTCGGTTTCACTCTCCGGACCGGCGGCGAACGATCGCCTTTCACGAGCTTGAATGCCGGTTCGAGTTACCTCAATATCACACTTCGACCCTCGGAATGCTCATGGTCGTCGTGGGGCCGAGTAATTTTCTACGTGTCCGATGTAGACGCCTTCTATAAGCACACGATTGCCCAAGGGGTTTATCCTGACGCCGCGCCATGCGACGCCCCTTGGGGTGAGCGCTATTTCCACATTACCGATCCCGATGGACATGAACTCAGTTTCGCTAGGCTCCTGGAAAGCTGAGAACGAGAATTCTACTAACGAACGGCGACGGACCGCGGTCCCAAGGATGCCAAGCGGTGAAAACCATGGTTGGTGCGCTGATGGCAGGCGACAGCGGTTGCCGGAACATTTATCGGGCGGTTCGCCGCTGGGTTTACGATTCGATGAAAAACTGTAGGCGCAGTCCAAGATAATCTCGGTACGCCTTACAGCTGCCCATGCCATTCGTTGTCGATACGAACGGCGCGCCTGATAATTGCAGGTAGTTCGCAAAGTGTAGTCAGTAGTTTACGTCTATCAACGGCCGTTGCGATGAATGCCACCCATCGCGACGACCGGTGATGACGTATCGATCAGGCTTCAAGCAAACGGGAGGTCCATCCCATGGCCGAGGATCATGTATTGACCGACTCAGAACTTAACGAGGCGCTCGCCAGGCTACCGGGCTGGGAAGTCCGCGACGACTGGCTGCGGCGGACCTTCACGACGCCAGGCTGGCCTCACACCGTCATGTTGGTTGCGACAATAGGTTATCTCGCTGAGGCCGCCTGGCACCATCCCGACCTGAGTGTCGGATATGCTAAAGTGACGGTGAAGTTGCAAACCCATCGGGTACGAGCGGTCACCTACAGCGATGTTGAACTGGCCGGTCGCATCCAAGAAGTGGTCGTTTGGAAACCATCGGAGGAGGCGGCGCTTGGCGGGTTCCCAAAGAGCTGGGTGCATTAATTTCCAAACTTCGAGGTCTCAAGATTGCCAATGCACATCCCCCGCGTGGAAATCGAGTATTGTACTCAGTGCCAGTGGCTGCTTCGCGCTGCCTGGATGGCGCAGGAAATACTGGTTACGTTCACCGAGGAGTTAGGTGAAGTTGCTTTGGTTCCGGGTACTGGCGGAGTATTTGACATCCGAGTTGACAATGAACTCATTTGGTCCCGGGCTGATGCACACTGTTTTCCGGACATCAAACAACTCAAGCAATTGGTACGCGATCGAATTGCACCGACCAAGGATCTTGGGCACTCGGAGCGCTCGAAGGATGCAGGTTCCTGAGCGACGGTTGGGATTGCTCTACTCAGTGGCAGGGAATTCCTGACTGATCGCGTAGACCTGCATTTGATTCGCTTCCCGAGTCGCGTCAGCCATATCACGCCGAGCCCCTCGGCTGGACCTAAGATCAACCAGAACGGGATCTCCGTCCCATCTACTAGAAACCATGTTAGCCGTGTGTCCCTTGAAAGCCTTGCAGGCTATCAAGGGTTTTTCCTTTCCCTTTCGATAGGAGCACACGGACATGTCAACGATCCTGGCGATTGATCTGGGCAAGTTCAAGTCAGTGACTTGTTTGCTGAAGACCGAGACGAACGAGACTGAGTTCTGGACTATAGCGACGGACCGGCATTACCTCGAAACCGTCCTCAAAAATTACGCCCCGGACCTGGTGGTGATCGAGGCCTGCCCGATTGCCGGTTGGATCCATGACGTCTGTACTTCGAGGGGCTACCAAGTGCTCGTCTGCAATCCAGCGCAAGAGCCGTGGAAGTTGAAGCACCTCAAGCGCAAGACGGACCGGGACGATGCATTGAAGATCGCCAAGCTGGCCGCGCTGAACCAACTGGTGCCGGTGTACATTCCGGGCCGAGAGCAACGGGAATTTCGCTCATTGGTCAAGTACCGCAAGGTTGTTCTTGGCCGGCGGAACCGCGTGCAGAACCATATTCGCGCCATTTTCGATCAGCGCGGGATGTCGATGACTCGCGGCCTGAAGGCTTGGACCCAGGGAAGGCGCGAGGAGTTGACCCGTCATAGCAGGCCACTGGCCGACTGTACGGCGGACGAACTGTGGCGCGGTGAGCTGGAATTGGAGTTGGCCGAGCTTGCGCGGCTGAGTGAGCAACTGGCGCAGATCGACAAGAAACTCTCTGCACTGGGGACCCAGGATGAGCGGGTGCGGCTGCTGCGGACGATCCCGGGCGTAGGACCGAGGACCGCCGAAGTGGTCGTGGCCTACCTGGATAACCTCAGCGATTTAAGAACGCCCGGCAGGTCTCATCCTACGCCGGCCTGGTCCCTCGACGGTTTCAATCAGGCCAGATGGACCGTCAAGGCCGCATCCACAAACGTGGGCCGCGGTTGCTGCGCGGCGCGCTGGTCGAGGCGGCCTGGATCATGCTCCGCTTTAATCCCTGGGCGCGGGCGCTGTACGAGCGTCTCTGCGCGGGTCAGAAGACGCGCCGGAAAAAGGCGATCGTGGCTGTCGCCCGCAAACTGCTGGTGCGTTGTTGGGTGATGCTGTTGCGCAAAAGAACCTTGGAAAGAGATGACGCAGCTGGCAGAACCGGTTGGCGCCTTGGCAGGATGTTCGGAGGAGACCACTGAGTAAGAGCCTTGGAGTAGGGTTTGACTCCGCTTCGGTTTTGTGTCGCGTGAGCTCGGAAAACGTATTGATCCACGAGTTCGGAAACTCGAATGAGCCGCGCGGCCTTGCAGGAATTCATGAGACGACGCGCAGTAGTAAAGCCCGCAGCGGGATTACCATGAATGCGTCGGAAACTCGGATAGTCGTATAAACCCGAAACGGCAAGCAACTACTCGAGGCTCGATCAAAGGTGGGAGACAATGACCTGAACACTCACTTGCACGATACATGGCTACATAGTCATATTTGACGGCACGCCGATGGCGTTTCGCAAACTCATTGCCGTGCTCCGTCTCACACTCGGCGGTCATTCTGGACGGAAAGTGCTCCGTCAAACCAACGATCGTTGAAAGGTCGGTGCGAAACGAGAGGGCATGGCCGCCTGATTAAGAGTCGCTTCACTCGGCGACAGCGCTGTGATACGGGAGGTCCGTCCGGCCGCGCGAACGTCGGCGACCGCCTTCCGTGGTATGATCGGCGATTTCTTACCAGCGGAGGTTTCGCGAATGAGCTTCTACTCCACATTTGACTGGTGGAAGATTCCGATAACGCCTTGCGAAAGATCGATAGTGCATCATTTGTTCTGTAAAAGTGTGCCGCTGTTGCGTGGTGCTGTCGGTGCTGGCAGCGGCCGCGGAAAGCGATCTTGGAAAGGGCGGGCCATACGCGGTTTTCTTGGGAAATCTTCAAACCCCCAGGAGACACGCACATGACCCACCGCGATCATCGTTCCAACACGGACGGAAGCTCGAGGTCGTAGGAGTTCTGCCCAGGTTGCAGATCAGCCTGTAATTCTGAATTCGAGTTGTACTTGGAAGGAATAAATTGGATAACCTCTTCCGCAGGTGAGCCATCATCGCCCGGCATTACTTCTCTAGGAGCGATCATCCGGCCGGTCTTGCGCAACGCGGTAATCTGAACTGCGTATTTGCCCGAGCGAAAATTACTTTGAGAAGTAATCGTGTATTGCCCGTTCTCAATCTTTGCTACGGCCCCGTGACCGTCCGTCCCGTCGACGGGGAAAAAACGAATGCTGCCATCTTGGATCGGTTGACCATTGAATGTCAGCTTTCCCGAGACCGTGCATTGACTACTACGCCCGCAACCAGGCACGCAAACGAACGGCAAAAACATCAAGATGACCAGTGGCGTATATCGGACTGTCATGTTGCGCCGACGATTGACAAAAAGGGGAATTATGAAGCTTCGAAGTGAGGTGGACTCCGTTGGTTAAACAACCACCGGGGCCGTTCAAGGTGTTGGTTGCAGCCCGTAGACTTCTCATAGATTCCTGCTTTGCGGCATCGCCATTTTAGCAGGATAGCTGGTAATATACATTATTGGTGGTAATAAGATATGCTAAAAACCAAGCATTTTCGCCTATTTCAGCCCCACGGTGTTTGCGGCTTCTATAGTTATTGGTATTATCCGAGTTGCTCGCTGGTAGCGCGCGCGGCATAAGCAAGAGAGAGCGTAGGATTTGCATTATGGGGCATCGAATTAGGCGCATCAGTACAGTTGGGCGCCGCTTTCGCATCGGAGTGTTCGGCTTGATTACAGGCGTGGTCGCCACTCCGGCCTTTGCGAATTCTGCGGTAGGCCTTTCGGTCCGGCTGGACAGGCATGCCTTCTATCAAGGCGAGGAGATCCCTGTACGGGTTGTGTGTGCAAATACAGAAAAAGCTCGACTACAGGATCTCCAATTGCAGGTATCTATCGAAGGTTTGGTCGAACAGCGGCGCAAAATCACCTCGTTGGATATTAATGAGTCGGCGTCATATCTACTACGTATCCCGAGTTCAGGGCTGCGGTCTGGACGTTATTCAATCACGATCAAACTTGATTCGCCGCAGGGACGGATCACCTGTTCCGAAGCACAAATCTATTTGGCCCGACGCCCTAACGCAGATCGCATGCCGGTGTGGCTCTGGCCGCATAAGGCATTCCTCGATCAGCTAAAGCCTTTCGACGGCCGAAGTAAGCGGACACTTGACTGGTGGGCGAGTCACGGCTTTACCGAGGTCGCCGTCGGCGAAGGCAATTCCGAGGCGATGTTGGGGGCTCTCGACTACGCGCTGACCCTAGGTCTGAATGTATGCCTGATGCCCAATGGCGGCCTTGTAAGTGCACCAAGTTTTGAGGCGACAGATGAAGAAGTGTGGTACCAAGGGCTAGGAGACCGCGAACTCGAGCAGAACAACGCCGCTCCGCGGAAACTAAATCCCTTTCACCCTAAGGTCATTGCCTGGCATGATCGCGAAAATGAGCAACTTATGCGTCGTGTGGCGGATTATCCGCAGATTCGCAGCGCCTTTTTTAATTCGGAGATCGTTGATCAGCTCACGGTGAACCTGAACGAACTGGGCAAGCAACGGATGGAACAAGCCCTCGGGTTTGGTCCGCAGGAATTGGGTGAGCCCAATTTCGTGCAACCGGGTGTTGTGGCGGATGATGATCGCAGCCTCCAATTTCATCGGTATGTCTACAAACAAGGCAATGGTCTCGCGGCCGCTAATCAACGTACGGCCGATATGGTTCATCGTTACCGACCGGACGTCTTAACCATCAATGACCCTTTCCGTAGTCGCGCTTTACTCGATGGATTTTCCGGCATCGATGTTGTCGGGAGTTGGACGTATACGAATCCAGACCCAAAACTCATGCTGTACGTGGAGACCTTACGCGCCGCGTGCCGAAACACAGACCAGATTCCGCTGAGTACTGTGACACTCTTGAATTATCCGGGCGAACTGACTCCAAGTGAAAAGGACTGGACCATGATGGGGCCCGGCCGATTGGCCGTGACCACCTGGATTAATCTATCGAGGGCTCCTCGAATGCTTTGCTACTATTTTAGCAGTGGATGCGACCCGTTTGCGGCGCTGGAAGATGACCTAAAGACACCGAAGAAAGATGTATCCGAAGAAGCCCTGCCGCCGTCGACGTACTCGATGATTAAGCGATTGGCCGTGGAAGTATTGCAGCCGTTGGGAGGTTTAATTCGACAGTGCGAAGTGGCACCCCGGCGAATTGCCGTTTTGAGCTCCGACACGTCTGCACTTCTTCGGCGTCGCGAACCTCTGTTAGGCCATTATCCGAATATGCAGGTACACCACTTCTATACAGTGCTTGCGATGGCCCATCTTCCTGCCGACATCGTTCTTGAAGAGCAGATTGAACGACACGGCCTGAATGGCTACGACGTCTTGGTGCTGCCTCAATGCGACACTCTCCCCATGTCTGTGTACGACAAGGTCATGGATTTTCATGATCGTGGGGGCCTTATCCTTGCAGATCAATTCCTGGGGCCGGATATCCCCGGTGCAGTACGGTTTGATTTCGATTTTACCTATCGGAAGCAAGTCACTGCCATGGCGATCGCCAAGGGTCGTGGCTTTGCCGATTGGAACGATCATCTCCAGCCAGATGCGGCAAGAATGGAGGCTGTAAAGGGCGTATCTGCCCTCGAGGACCAAAGAATAATGGAGTCGTACGCGGCGATGTTGCGCGCGACGTTGGGCGACCGTATCGAGCGCGCGGTCGATAGTAGCGAACCGACGGCTCTCGTCAGCCTGCTCGATGCCAAAGGCTGCCGTTACCTCGTGGTCGTCAACGATAAACGCGACTACGACGAACGCGTAGGTAAGTACCGATCGGAGCTGGGAGAGATTGTGCCACAAACGGTCGCGATTACTCTGAGCGACTGGCAAGACAAGGAACTCATAGCCTACGATTTAATGGCCCGCAAGCAGTTGGAAGTCGAAAAGCTTGACGGCTGCTATCGCTTAGACGTGGACTTGACCGAGGTCGGCGGCACGCTTATCGCTCTCTGCCCACGATCACTCGAAGCCTTAGACGTAACAGTGCCGGCGACAGTTGTGCGAGGGGCAAAGACGCATGCTTCCGTACGCCTGCTTGATGCGGCGGGTTTTACGCCTCTGGGACTTCAACCCATCCGCTTTTCGGTATATGACACCGATGACAGAGTTCACGAGGTGTCGGACTATCACCTCTTGCATAACGGGTTGGCCACATTGGAGTTGATACCGGCGCTAAACGATCCATCCGGCAAATGGCGTATCGTCGTCGACGACCTAATCACCGGCCGTCAGTCGTCCGCAACTTTTGACGTCATTTCAGCCGAGTAAAAAGCTGGCGCCTGAACGAAAGAGAAACGTAGAGGTTTCTCACCGCCGACGGCGAAAAAAGGAGATTTGTGGTGACGATTTTTGAAAATGACGTCGTTCAGACCACGACGAACGATACCCTGACCGATCAGGCAATTTCCGCCGTGTGCAGTATGCTGAAACTCGGCGAACTCGGCGAACCAATTCCTCCCGAGCGACAATTAGCCAGTTTATTAGGTATCAGCCGAGTTACCATGCGCCGGGCGATGACAGCTCTGGAATCCGCGGGCCTCGTGCGTCGTAAGCAAGGGCAAGGAACTTACTCTTGCTTCGGCCCAGATATCTCAACGATTGACGATGCAGTCGCCATCAAGAAGCCGTTCGTAGCTGTGCTGACAGACCAGCAAGGTCGCCAGTTCAATCCCCAGTTGTCGCCGTGGACATGGCAAATTTGCCGCCACTTGGATGTCGAACTAGCTGGGCGGCGCGCTCAGATGTTGTTCTTGAACTCAGAGGAGTTTCTCCACGCCTGTGAAAAAGGGCAGTTTCAAAATACTGGGATCAAGGGATTTGTCGCGCCGACGCACATTTGGCGACCGGACTCTTATGAAGAAGCCTTGGGGCATGGCATTCCGTTTGTAGGCATTGGCCGCACATCGAGAAGTGTATTTTGGAATATCATTGATCTCGACCACGAATTGGGATTGCGCAAGGCGTTTGAACATCTCGACCCCAAGCCAAAGGATCGCGTGTTTATCCCACTCCAAGAGCATCCCCTAGAGGTCGACCGGCAAACTTGGTTCGAATGCGTGATGCGCGAGTTAAGTCATCGCGGCGTACCAGTAAGTCAGATTGTGGTGAAAGCAGGCGGGATGTTTGAGGCTCAAGGCTATTTGGCCACCAAGTGGTATCTGAGAGAGTATGAACCGCCCACTATTATTCTCGCTGACTTTGATTTATGCATCGTTGGCGCCTATCGCGCGCTGATGGCGGCACGCGAAAATGGGACACTTCGAGCAAATGATCTGCGGCAGCTTCGCTGCCTTGGTGGTGGTGATCTCGCGATTGGCCGGCGCATGGACCCGGGATTTGGTTCCTTGCGGTTTGACTCCGAACAAGTCGCTCAAATGATACTGGAAATGCTGCAAGAGCAGCGGATGTCAAAACAGCCAGTCGGCCTCCGTTATCTCGAAGCAACATTTAATTCACGCACTTGAACGGAGCACACGGGGTTTGCATTGCGACGGCGCGCTGTAACGGCCAGATGAGTTAGACCTCGGGACCGAGCGTCCCCAGGATATCGACAATGCCATCCAAATTGAAGAGAGGCAGCCGTACAGCATGAACGAGGTTCAAAGCACGCGATGTCTTGTGACGGGCGCTGGAAGCGGCATCGGAAAAGCAATTGTTAGGAGACTGCTTGCGAAGGGTAATACGATTGTTCTGGCGCTCGACCGGAATGATGAATCTTTGGCAGCAGTTGAACGCGAGTTTGATAGTCCCAATTTGATCACGTGTCTGTTTGATCTAACGCAAACCGAGGACATCGGTGATTTTGTCCGTGAACTTGTGCGCGAGCACGGGCCGATCAACCAGTTGGTCAATAACGCAGGGACATGGGATTTGAAGTCCATCACTGAACTGGATGAGATCAGTTGGGACATCATTTTTTCGGTAAACGTCAAGGCCCCCTTTGTGCTCATTCGAGAGTTGGCGCCGGTGATGAGATCTGCGGGGGGAGGTGCCATCGTCAATATTGCCAGCCGAAATGCCCTGCGATCGAGCACAAAAAACTCCGCCTACGATGCGTCAAAGGCCGCCTTACTCGCCCTCACGCGTACTGCGGCGGGTGAACTGGCAGCTTACGGGATTCGCGTTAATGCCGTATGTCCGGGCATGATCCACACGCCGCCCAACGACTCCTTGGTCACTGAGGGTTTGTTTCACGACGTCTACCGCAGGCTGATACCCATGAACAGATTCGGTTTACCCGAGGAGATCGCCGGGGTCGTCGCATTCCTGCTGTCGCAGGACTCGTCCTTTATTACTGGCGAGTCGATCATCGCTGACGGAGGACAGATTGCTTGCCAAGACAATGACCGACTCATGGAGATACCCAATCTCGGGTGGCTGAAGGAGTGATTGGACTAGTTAGCTGCGAAGGAGTTGCGTTCAGGCCGGTTGCCTGGCGAGTTCTTGGCCTGAAAAGCCTTCAGAGCTTGCCGGCGGGGTCGCAGCCGGCAATGTGAGCCGCGATAGCCACCACCCAGCCTTGCGGGCCGGTGCCTATCTTAAGTGGGTTGCACGCCCCCTGACAGGTCGAATACAAAGCCAATTTTGAACGACGCCTCTTTCGAAACAATCCAATAATCGAGTGACGCCGCCTCTTTTAGGGCACCGCAGCGCTTCATGGGAATCTTGTCGGTCGTATAGCTGGATGATCAAGAAGCTGCTCACTCGACGAATTCGTGAGCTATGGCCGGATTTGAAGATCGTCCTCCGCGGCGACAGCGGCTTTTGTCGTTGGCGACTTATGCGTTGGTGTGACAAGTACGGCATGTGCTACGTCTTCGGCTTGGCCCGCAACGTGTTCTTGCGCGCACCGCTTTCCCGCATCCCTCACCAAGCACCGACTGACCGAAAATCACGCTGGGCTAGCAACGGATGAAATATCCGGGCTAGGATCCATCGTTCTTCGCCTGGCGGAAAAGACTGACTTCGATTGGTCGGGGGAAAGCCCGCAATGAATTCGTGGCCGCGCGCGTGATCCCTGAGGCGGTCTCCCGATCGGGCAACGTTTAGATTGTGATGGACCGTGGCCACCGCGTTTGGGTCGAACTGGGCTTTGATCGGCAGATACTGTGTGATGTCTTGGCCGTCCTGGAGGATCGGAGCCTCAGTCTTTCGGTCGAGGTCTACCTCTGCACGCTGCCGGCGCTCGCAAGCAAACAGTCTATCATGCGAGCTAACTCAGTTCCGTCGACCGCCTGGCTTTCATCGATAGGTTGTCGACTTGCGCCGAGTTTGAACCCACGCACCTCAACCGCGATCCGCACCCCTTCGGGAAAGTTGGCTCCGTATATGATCCGATCGAACAGCTCGGTGAGCAGCATCTGCAGCGCGCGCGCCTGGAGCCATTGCCCAGTCATGGTCAAACTGTAGAGCTTGCGGGTGACCTCGGGCACAACTCCGCTCATGGCCAGCGTGCCGCCTTGGCAGCCCATCGCGAGCATGGGAACCAGGGCAGGTTCCCAACCGGTGAGGAAAGTAAAGTCGGGGCGGGTCGGCTCCACAGCGGCCATCATGCGGAGCATCGACGCGATATCGCCCGAGGAGTCTTTGATACCGATGATGCGCGGAAACTCCGCCAGCCGCTGGACGGTGGGGACGTCGATCGGGCTGGCGAACGTCGGAATGTTGTAAAGTGTGACGTCGATCGGCGTGTTGAGGGCGATTTCCCGAAAATAGGCGTAAACCGCGCCGGGACTCAATCGATAATAAAAGGGCGATACGATCGCGACGGCTCTTGCGCCATATTCCCGGTAGGCTTCACACGCGCGGAGTGTTTCTCTCACATTGGCTTCCGCGGCGCCGGCCAGTATAGGCACGCGGCCGTGCGCCTGGTCGCAGACAATCTTGATGATTCACCGCCTCTCTTCGGGAGTGAATCGAGTGAATTCCCCCGTGGAGCCATTAGGATAGAGTCCGTGCACGCCGCGTTCGATGAGCCAATCGATGTAGCGGCGCAGCTCGGCCTCGTTGATTTCGCCGGCTCCGTCCAGCGGCGTCATGTTCGGCGTAAAGATGCCGGTGAGGCTCTGAGCCATACTCTGCGGTTCCATGTGAATCGGGAGCGTTGAATGCTGGACGTAACTCGAACAAACTCTCGTTGTGCGTGGTCGCTTGCGCCGGCAAAGCTCATTCCTTCGATCCTTGCGGCACCTCCTGCCGGTAGGCCGCTGGCGTCGGAACTTGTTTTGATCTGGTCAAATGTTGTACGCACGGATGTCATCCCGCGGCGAACTAGCATGATATCTCGGAGGGTCCATTTGCAGCCCGACACCCGGCGGTGTCGCGGTGATAATCAAATCGGCTGACTGTAGCTGTCAACATTCACTGAGAACTGAACGGGTTTGGGTCACGGAGTCGGGGACGTGGTCCAGTTTCCGCACGAGTTTCGCTCTCCCAAAACGGCCGAATACTTCGTGTTGGACATCGCCGGGCCGCAACTTGACAAGCGCGGCTCCATGCGGTGCAAATAAGCAGGCCATCCCTTTTCAGCACCAGCAAATATCCAACTCGGCCGATTGCGGCGGCTATAATTACGGCAATGCACCACCAGGGAATGGTTGCCCATCCCCAGCGGTGTACGAGCGAGACGATTCCCAGGAAGGCGGCCAGTACAGGTGTCCATTTGTCCGTCCCGGCGACCGTAACCACTGACACAACGACCAGCAATCCAAATGACGTAAGTGCGGTTGCCCAACATATCGGACACACGAAAAAACCTCCGCCTGTTAAAGTGCTACCCAAAGCCGTTGGAAAACGCGACGTTCGCTCCGGCACCGCTCTCAATGGCAACAAGTGTGCTCAGGTCTGGGACTGGGGGGAACGTCGTTCGCCGGATTCAAATTGAAAAAGCCGGCCGGTTTGAGCAAAAAGCCGATGTAGGCGGTCGGCATTACCGGATAGTCTTCCGGTCGCGGTACGTGCGTGTGTCCCATCGTGTACCAGAACACTACGTCAGTCGATTGAATTGGACGATTCTCGTCCGTCCACCGGATCAGTCCGTCGCCCCCCAAGCTCTGGTTGGGGTAGTCGCCCGCGCCAAATCTCTCGTCTTCGCGGAACGGCGTGACCCAGACGTGATGGTCGACGAACCCGGCCCGTTTCCGCCACCAAGCATTAGGCGATGCCATCGGAAACGCATTATCGCCCGGCAGGAACTTGTAGCCCACTGGGTCGCCCACGGCATTGCGCACGTCCGGATTGATGATCTTCCAGGACCGCGAAGTCTCGGCCTTGAGATGCGCGCGGGCTTGCTTCTCAGTCTTCAGCGTCGTGCCCTTCGCCTGAAACGCGTTCTCGAACGGGTTGTCGGGACCAATCTCATCGGCCACCAGATCGACTTGCTGAACCGTGTTGGCAGTGCCGTCGATGTCGAAATCAAGCCGCACGTTGAAGAAATGCTGGTGATTCGGCGCGTAGAGCTGTGGCGCGACCAGAGTACCGTACTTGGCTTTCTCGGTTGAATGAAGCGTCCCAAGCGACAGGATGCCCGTCAACTTGACTTCGAGCTGGATGTTGCCGTCCTGATATAAGTACCAGAAGAAGCCGTACTCGTAGTTCTCCACGGTCGACACCGAGGAGATAACCAAGCGTCGCGAGCGGCGCACCTCGGGTACATTGAGCCGGCGGTCCGTGTGTTTCCACAGAATGCCGTAATCCTCTTCGTGCATGCAAATGGCGTTCTTAATAGTCAGTGGCTCGCCACGGCTCGTGACGAGGTCGGCATCGAAGTAATGGATATGCCCGAGGCAGTCGCAGCCCAGCTCCAAACTGTTGGCGCACATCCCCATACCGTATTCGCCGACGTCGAAGGCGTTCTTGCCGCGCTGCGTCTCACCGGGGTCGCCGTAGGGCACGACCATTTCCGTCAGCGACGAGCGGTAAAGAATTGAGCGGTCGCGCTCGCCGTCGTTGTAGCGGATATGATGCAGCGTCAGCCCCTCACGCGCGTTGAACCCAATTACGAAGCTCCAGTTCTGCCAGCGCACCTCGTGGCCGTGGACTTCGAAGCTCGGTCCGGCGGGCTGCTTGATTTCGAGCGGCCTGATGTCCTGGCGCTTGTTCGGGACGCGATCGGCCGCGTAGTTGCATTCCTGCGGCGGCAACGGCCAGTGACCGTGCTCATCTACACGAATGACCTGCATAGTGTTCAGGTCGACGACCGGCCGCAGGCCTTCGATCGGGCGCGCATAGCCGTTGTCGGTCGGATCGCGGCGCAAGAAACACAACGGCCGCGCCAGCCGCCGCGTGCGATCCTCCTCCGAACCGTAGTTGCCGGCGCTCCAAATGTCGACCATCACCAGACTGGTATCATCCGTTCCGTAGTGCCGTTTGAGCGCGGCTTTGAATTCAGCACTGGCGAGCACGGCCTGCTCGCATTCGATCTGCTCGTCGATCGTCATCGTCGGCTGCACGCCAGGCACGTGCTTCCACGACAATAAAGACGAACGCGTCAGCGACAATTCAGCTTCAAAGCAGCTGTTCGTCGCATTGTCGAACAGCACCGCATACGCTTCGCGAGGCGGCGCACTTGGAACTGGCGAATGCACCGCGTCCTTGCGCGGCTCCTTCAACATGATGGAAACAAACCGAGTGGTCGGCGTTACTTTACCCTGCGATCGCAACAGGCCGACGGCTTGTTGAAGCTCGACGGAGGTCAACGGTTCCAGCGGATGGCGGTCGATTCCAGACATAGCTCGTTGTCCTTGGAATAAGGAAGCGGGAAAGACCGAGCTGCACGGGCGACAGCCTAAGCGAAGCACCGCGCGAGCGACAATTACCGCCTGACCTGCCAGAGTCGTGATACATCCGCAGCAGTGGAGCGCCTAGCATTTTAAGAGGATCGAATTGTGACATTGCGCAAACCGGAATGACACCTACGCATGCACTCAGTACGATCCGGATTAGGTTCACATGCTTTGTCGATTGCATCCGGTTCGGCATCGCGCTCGCGTCGTCGATCTAATGCATGATGTGAAACTGGCTGCCAAGCGCCTGCCCCGGACGCTCTCTAACGACATCCTTGAACCGATTGAACGTTGCTTGGCAGTCAGATTTCGTTGTCGACAATGGACTGGTCCAACACCAACTGAGACTCTTGACCGTAGTCGAGCACCCAGTTTTGCACCCTAACGCAGTTGTGAATCATTCACCGCGTGGGTTCAGGAATTCCTCCTGGACTTTCGGACGCCGATACCAATACCACCCAGCATCCCGACAACCAACGCGATCACAAAGCTACTGGGCTCCGGAATTGCGTTGACGGTGAAGTCATCGAACAGCCAATTACCGTAGTAGGTGCCCATGCCCGCCGCACCGGCGATGTCGCGGCCGGCAGTCGTTTCCGTGAAGTCAATCACCAGCGTTCCGTCGACGTACACCTTGTGGCTGTCACCGATCGCGTCGACGCGCAGTTCGTAATCCGTGTCAGTGACGAATGTGGGGGCGTAGACCACACTGGCGAGCAATACGTTATTTGCCCAACGGAGCGTCACGCTGTTCGCCACTCGGTTGGCGTCCCAGAGGGCCTGGGTGATTTCCACGGTGTAGCCGCCGCTTGCTACGCTTACGTCACTGGCGAAACCGGCGCTGGGGAAAGGCACGCGGTAACGAATGCCGCCAAAATAGTTGTTGCTGGCGACTAAGTCGGAACGCATGATCGCGCTGACGCTCACATCCGTGAGACCGACGTTAATCACCGCAGTGGGATCGGAGCCGCTGCCGCGCGAATTAAAATCCGCGGCACTGATCGGGGCGTTCACCAGCTGGATGCGATCGGCGACCGATTGTTCGGTTTCAGACCACAGGTAGCCGCCGACCGGGGTGGTGCCCAGATCGTTGCTCGCGGCGCGTTCAAAATCGTCGAAAGCGATGGGGGCACCCCAAGCCGTGCTTGTCGTTCCCACCAGCGCCGCCGCCAGCGCGACAAATGCCGAAAAACGAGTGATAGGACTCATTAACAGCTCCTTTCGGAAGAGATGAAGGTGCCGAACATGAAGCACTTTTCCGAAACACTCAACAAGAACATGGACGAAAAGCCAGCGGAAAACGCTTGCCTCCCACCACCAACATCGTTCACAATACCAATCCGATACTCTATGTCAAGCAACTTTTCGCCTTTGTTGGACAAAATATGGCAATTTATGTGATACCAATGAGTTGGTCCACTGGTGCCAAGTCAACCGCCGGACACGACCCCCCCGGTATTCTGAGACTCATGGGATGTCGCCATGAGCAATTCATCACGGTCAGACTTCAGCCATTCAAGGTTGCCCCATCAACGGCGTGGGGCGAATTGACGGCAGCGCGTGCGAACGCTGGACTAACGATTGCTTCGGAAGGTGCTGCCAAAAAACGGCAGCCTGTTGACCTTCGAATGGAGCCCGCAGCGGTACCGCCGCTCAAGCGGGTTCCGGGCCAAGCACCGGCAGTACCGGCCAACTGGCGAAGTCGCGCAAGAATGCGACGATTTGCTCCGTCACAGCGTCAAGTATAACGCCGCCGTGGTCGGCGGAAGCTTCCTGGGGCCGTCCCATCGCGCCATCCGTTGTGAAGCGGTGGAATCGCCGAAAAACTGTGACGCGCTGGCTGCTGTCGTCCTCGCTATGAAACCAAGTGCCGCGCAATACCGCCGCCGGACGCGGCGGAAGCTGACTCAGGTTCACAAGGTCGGGACGAAGGGCAAGCATTAACGATGTCTCGTAGGCGCAGGCGTGAGAGACGACTGGCTGGGATAGGCCAACATGTTCGGGGCGGATGCCGTCGGCCGCGACACGCCACCACGATGCAAGCGCGAGGTACGTGTCGTTTACTTGGTCATCTTGGGCGATTAGCTCCGTCAGGGCGCTTGTCGCGGGCGCGATATTGCCCCCATGACCATTGAGAAAGAACACACGCCGAAACCCCTCGCGAACCACGCTGAGTGCGACTTCCTGGACCATCCGTCCAAAGAGAGACGGAAGCACGCTGATCGTGCCTGGAAAATCCTTGTGGTGGTGCGAGCTGCCCAACCATAAAGTCGGCGCGAGCAGGATTTCATCGACAAGTTGCGCTTCGACACGCCGCGCGATTTGCGTAACTTGAATCGTGTCGACGAATACAGGCAGATGCGGACCATGCTGCTCACACGCCCCGAGCGGAACGACGACCGGCATGTCTTTGTTCAGTCTGCGAAATGCCGGCCAGGCAAGTTCCTCCCACAGCATCGTCCCGCCTCACTTTCTCGCTCCGCAGCTGCGGATCGCAATGACATCGATTTCCACCTGAATTTGACCCCATAATTCTGCCTTCACCGTCGTACGAGCCGGGAAGGGGGTGGTGAATTTCTGCTTGTAGATTTTGTTGAGCGCGTCGAAGTTTGTCATTTTCGACAGGTAAACGTTGACCTTCACGCAGTCATCCAGCGTACAGCCAGCGGATTGAAGAACTGATTCCACGTTGCTGAACGTCAGCTCGACCTGCTCCTCAAACGTGTCGCCCGTGATCTGTTGGGTGCTGGGCGAGATCGGGCCTTGGCCGGCAACAAACACCTGATCGCCAACCGCAATCGCGGGGCTGTAAGGTCCGCCGACAAAGGCGTTTTCCGGAAAGAATGGTTGCTTCTGGGGCATTACATGGCTCCGTAGGAAACACTCGTAAGTAGTCGCTCGCGTTCGAGAGTCCGAATCATCTGGTTGATAAGGAAATCAGCGTGCCGGGAGACTTCCGGGCTGATCGACCGCGTCAGGGCGCGACATCTTGCGTTGACGAAGATTCCGCGGCGCATCAACAAGCGTTTTTCCATCTGGAGGAACATTTCGAAGTCCTGAAGAGAAAACGCAATGTAAGGGAGCAGGGAAGCGAACAAATCGTAGGTGCGGTGCTGATCGCCAGCTAGGGCCGCGCGATACACGCGGTCGAGCAAGTCGCAGACGGCCAAACCAGGCATGAACCCACACATGCCGCCGGCGATCGATTCGAGCATGAAATAACCGCCCCACCCGCCGAGCAGGCGGACACGGTCACCTACTTTTTCGCGGACCTTGACCAGTTTGTCGAGGATCATGGGTTCTTCAAGCTTGAAGTAGGCGATATTGGCATGGCGCTGGCAGGCGATGGCAATGAAGTCTGCGCTGATCGTAGGACCTCCTGGATTGAAATCCTGAATGAGGATGGGACACGACACCGCGTCGGCGATCCGTCCGCAGTAGTTCAGAAGGTCGTCATCAGTTGCGCCGAATTGTCGAGGCAGTGCGAAGCTGATCACGTCCGCGCCGATCTGCTCGTAACGCCGCGCCACCTCGGCGGCGATTTTGGCCGACGGATGATTTGCCTGGGCGATGACAGGGATACGGCCGCTGCATGAGTCGATCGCCAATGTGACGACCAGCTCCCGCTCGCTTTCGCTGAGCTTGTAGAACTCGCTGCCGTAGGCTGGTAGGCATATTGCTGCCATCTTCCGGCTCGCGGCGAAGTTGACCGCAGTGCGCAGCGTCGGCGCGTCGATCGCTTCTTGGTCGGTGAACGGCGTAGGAATGACGGGCACGATTCCATTGATCGTCAACGCCATGTGCCGACCTCCGCCACGGTAACGGGCTTGCCGGTTATTTCGGATTCCCGCGCGGCATCCATGACTGCGACCGCCGCGACCATCTCATCGTTAAGGGGATGCGGCCGACGTGTTCGCACCATTTGCTTGATGTGTTCGAGGATCACGGCCGACCCCTCCGAGGCAGTGAAGTCATCGAGCGCGAGCGCCTGGATCGCGCCGTCCGGCCCGTACGCGTTGACGAACATCTCGGTGAATCGAAACTGTGCTACGCCGCAATTGATTACGACGCCATGCACCGGACGATCCGGACGATCTCCGTAGTCGAGGTGGTAGGCGGTGTGGCGCGGGGTAAGCAACGATGTGACAGTCCGGATACCTGTGCCAAACACATGGTGAGCTGTGCTGATGGCGTGGATCGACGCTGCCGGGTGAGTGACGGCACAAGTGATCGACCCAAACGTTGTTTTCCCCAGTTCTTCCAGCCGGTGGGCGATGCGCCCAGTGGCTGGATTTGTCTGCAGGATCGACAATGACATCACGGGCGTATCGCTTCGACGAGCCAGATTCAGAATCGCATATGTGTTTTCCAAACATTGTGCGAATGGCTTGTCAATAAAGGTGGGCACACGTTTTTCCAGCCCTGGCGTGGCCAGCTTCAAGTGGTCACTGCCATCACCATTGCAGTCGGCGATAAAGACCAAGTCAACGCCGTCGCTTACTTCCTCAAACGAATCGCAAACCATCGGCTTGCCCAGAAAGACTTTCGAGGCCAGCTCGGCGACGTCCCGATCTTCATCCCAAAGCTTGACGATCTCGAACCCCTCCACGCACGGGGCGGTCATGCGACGAGGCGCCGAATAATGTGTGTAGAAAAAATAATGGCACCCGCGCGTCATCCACGAGTATTTGCCGCAGCGGTCGTCCTCGAAACAGATTGGACGTTCAATCAGTACCGAGTCGTGCTCCTGCATCTGCAGCCCGAACCACATACCGTGGGTGTCACAACGGATCAGGCCGGTGCGAATCAGATCAGACATGCCTAACCCTTTCAGGGCCTGGTTCATGAAACGTCGATTGGCTGATACAGCTCGATCACAATCTCATCTGGGTCGAAACCATAGGCGAGTCGCGCAGCGACCCTGCCGTCTCGGACGACCTCCACCGGTTTGCTAGTAAATCGAACGCCGGCTGCCTTGAGACGCTGATAATCGGCATCGATATCGTCGGTTTGCACAGCCAGTGCCGTCGAGCCGACGAATAGATTGCTCATCTCGCGTTTCCTCGGTGCTGGATTGTGAAATTGCAGCAGCGCGACAATTGTCGCCGCAGCCGGATCGTTCAGCAGAGCGACGCGTACCTTGACGTCCTTGAGATTCATCACCTCGTCGTACGAAGCAAGGTTTTCCCGAACCTTGTCATAAATCACCGTGAAGCCAAGCAGGTCGCGATAGAAATGCAACGAGCGATCCATGTCACTGACGGTCAACGTATGGTGATGGACGCGACAGATCGCCATGGCTATTCCTTGACAATGTCGGCGAATTCCTGAAACATCTCAACGCTGATGCCGTCAGGGTCCAGCGCATACATGGCGCGGGCGACCCGTCGCCCGTCACGAACGACATCCACCGGTGGACTGATCGCGCCGAATCCGTGCGACCTTAAGATTTCATATTGCGCGTCAATGTCGTCCACTTGCAGTGCTACGTGAGAGGAACCGACATAGTAGTTCTGCAGCTCGCGGCGGACTGCCGGCGGGTTGATGTACTGGAATAGTTCCAATACGAAACCACTGGCCGAGCGCGATAGGATCGCTACCTTGAGCTGCACGTCCGTGTAGCCGAGGATCGTGTCGTAGGATGGCAAATTATTACGCTCGCTGATGCGTTCAACTTCCAGGCCCAAGGCATCGCGGTAAAACCGTAGCGATCGGTCGATGTCGGTAACCGTGAACCCATGGTGGTGACACGCCTTGATGGTCATCAGCTTTGGCTCCGACTGGGCAGTTCCAGCGGTTGCGGCGTGCGGACGACAAAGAACTTGCGGATCGGCTTTATTACGTGCCAGTGCGTCTTTGTGCCGCAGGGGAAATGCGCGATTTCGCCGGGAAGCAGCGTGACCGTGTGGTCTGTACCATCTTCGGAGATGGTGACCTCACCTTCAAGCACGTAGATGAACTCGTCCCAGGTAAAAGTCCAGGCGAACTTGCCCGGCTCGCAGGACCACAGCCCGCTGGATATTTTCTTGTCCTCGGTCTGCGTGAGGATCGCACCGCGGGCACGGGGATTGCCCTGCTCAATCCAGGCCGGCTCAATAGGCATCTCAGGCAAGTCGCCGGTCGGCGCGGATGCCAATCGAATCATCATCGCGGTCATCGCGGGTATACCTTTCGGTGCTAGAAAGAGGTCGGATTACCAATGTTGAACACGATGGTTTTGAGGTTGCTCATAAACTCGAGCGTGTGCCTTCCTCCGATGCGGCCAAGGCCGCTGTCGTTACGCGACATACCCCCAAACGGCAAGTGATGTTCCCAAAAGTGCGTCCAGTCGTTCACGACGGTGATGCCCGTGTCAAGCTGCTCAGCCCAGCGCCAGGCTTTGTCGACGTCCTGCGTAAACACCGACGATACCAGCCCCAGTGGGCAGGCGTGAATGTACTCCCATACCTCTTCCTCGCGTCTGAAGCTCTTGATCGGTGCGATGGGGCCAAAGCTTTCCTCTTGGTTCACCAGCGCGTCGGCAGTGAAATTGGTGAGGACTGTCGGTTGCCAGAAAAATCCAGGCCGGTTCAACCGTTTTCCACCCGCGACGATCGTCGCGCCTTTCGCGACGGCGTCTTCAATGTGTCGACCAACTTTCTCAACGACGCTCATGTTATTCTGCGGGCCCATCGTCGTGCTCTCGTGCCATGGGTCGCCACCCTGCCATTTCGCTGTTTCAGCGACCAGCGCTGCGACGAAGGGCTCCGCGATATCGTCGGCGACAAAGATGCGTTCCGCACTCGAACAAACCTGCCCGGCCGCGAAGAAGCACGCCGACGCTACCGACGCAGCAATCTCTTGAGGATCGGCATCCGCCAGGATCACCACCGGACCATTGCCGCCCAGTTCAAAAAGTCGCGGCTTCAAGCCGGCCCGGGATGTAATGATGCGCGCCGTCTGTGGGCTGCCCGTCATGCCCACCGCGTGCGTGCCCGGATTGATGACCAGTTCGTCGCCAACTTCTTGCCCCGGTCCTATGATCAGGTTGATCACGCCTTTGGGTAAACCTGCCTCATCGACACACTGCATGATCTTGATGGCGGTGGCAGCGGCAGTCGGAGCAGGCGTCCAGCACACGGTATTTCCCATGACGATCGCGAACGGCAGGTATTCGCCACAGATCGCTGCGGGAAAATTCCAGGGAGTGATGACCGCAACAACGCCGCGCGGCTGCCAAAACGTCAACACACGCTTCTGGGGGTCCTGGCACGGTTTGGTATGGCCTTCGAAATACTTCGCCTGTTCGGCGGCAATGCGCCATGGCACCGAAGTCTCATTGGCCTCAAACTTCGCCTCCTGATGGCGTGGCTTGCCCAGTTCGGTGCACAGGACGTCGGCCAGCTCATCCCGTCGCTGGTCGAGAATCTCGGCGATTCTCATGCACATTGCCGACCGTTCCCAAAGTGGAGTCTTGCGCCAACTCAAGCTCGCTGCGTTGGCCGCAGCAATTGCCCGGCGGGCATCTTCACGATCTCCCTTCGGAATCTTGCCGAACGGTTCACCCAGCGCCGGGTTGATCGCGTCGTACGTCTGCCCCGAACCGGCAGCGCACCACTGGCCATCGATGTACATGCAGTATTCACTCATTGCTTCGCTCGACTATCGCATCAGCAGGCCACCATCCACCAGGATCACTTCGCCGGTGATGTACGACGCCGCTGGGGACAAAAGCGTCAGCACCATCGGCGCTACTTCGCGAGGTTCACCGAAGCGGCGCAAAGGTGTCATGCGAATGAGCGCTTTGCGCGTCTCGGCTGATACGCGACCTTCCAGCATCGGTGTGTCGACCATGCCCGGCGCGACACAGTTTACACGGACTCCTTGTGGTCCCAGCTCGCGCGCCAGCCCGCGGGTCAGCGTATGCACGGCCGCTTTCGCAGCGGCATAGGGCACCGTTCCGCCGCCCCCGCCGCTGAACCCCGCGGCCGAACCGATGTTGACGATGGCGCCCTGGCCTTGCTTGACCATCTTCCGCGCGGCGGCGCGACAGCACAAAAACACGCTGCGCGCGTTGACGGCCCACACCCGATCCCACGTCTGTTCGTCGCAGTCGATAAGCGGCGTATTGTCCATCCAATCGCCGGCGTTGTTCACGAGCAGGTCGATCCGTGGCCCGAACGCCAATGCCAGTTCGCTAAACATACGATCGATCTGATCTGCTTGGCTGACATCGGCCTGAATTGCGACGGCTTGCCCGCCCGCCGCTTCGATTCGTCGCACGGTCGCGGCGGCACCTTCACGATTGGTGCAAAAATTGACACCGACCTTGGCGCCTGCTTCCCCCAACGCCACGGCAATCTCGAGCCCCATGCCCGATGACGCACCGGTAACTAGAGCAACCTGATCTCGAAACCACGCCATGCCAATTTCTGTCTTATTCATTGTTCAAATACGGGCGCACCTCGATGAAATTGATTCCCGTGTTACGCCGCACGTTGCCGCGACGGTCGTTTGGGTTGGCCCAATCTGCGATAGTCAGCGCCGCGTCACCTGCTGTGGCGCGAAAGCGGCGAACGTGGTAATTGAAGAACATCGGTTCCTGGTGGTGGATGCTCCGAAAATGATGGTCGTAGCAGCCGGCGGCAGTAGACTCGACATTGTCGATGTCGATACGGATGCCCGTGACATCGTCGAACGTTGGATTGCCATAGATCGCGCGGCCCTGGTTCAAATCAAAACTGTACATCACCAGAGTATATACTCGTCCTGGCTGGAGGTTTCGGATACGCTGTTGGACTTGGTTGGGACCTGCGTCGCTTCGCGTCATCACGAGACAATTGTCGCCGACACCCGCTGCGTTGAATCGGCCTTGCCATTCTCCAAGGTGAGGTACTTTGCGAGTCGTAATCGTGCCCGACTCAGCGGGTTGAATTTTCCAGTCCGTCGTTCCTTCCGCAAAATCGGAATTATGCAAGTGATTGAGCAGGTACGGTTCATTGCTGAGGCGATCCGTGCGGCCCTCGATGCAGTAGTGTCTGTACAATCGTCCAATCCAGCGCAGGGTCTGCTCATTCGCATAGCCCGATGTGTAGGCCATGACACCGGCGAGGCCATCGAAAGCCGGATCGTTGGCCAGAAGGTGAAACTCCATGTCTCGCAAGACACGTTCATTGACGAAGGGATACACATCCAGCGTTTCTGGTGGCGTGCTGAAAATACCCAGCGCAATCACCATTTTGCGGGCGGCCTCAGGGCGAAGGCGAGCGAAGGCAGCCATGCGCTGCGCCAATTCTCTTTGCAGATAGGACTGCGCCTTCGCTTCCGTCGGCTGCTCGGGGTGATACGCCTCCAGTGCGATCACCGATCCGGCGTCGGTGGCCTCGTTGAAAAACTCGCCAAGCTGATCGGCGTTCCCGGCAACATAAAGATCTACGCGCTTCCCCGAAAAGCGAGGATCAGCATGGATTCGCCGAATTGCTTCCACCGTCGGATCGAACAAATAGTTCAGAGAATCGTAATATTCATCGACAAGCAGGCCGTCAATCCACTGCCGTTCCAGTTTGCCTTCTCCCGTAAACCCATCCATGACCTCTTCGGAGGTCGTCGCTCGACGTGCTGCATCTAATTCGCGTCGGTCAAGTCCCGGCGCAGCGGTTTCAATCATCCAGCGTCCGCCGTTTGACCGCCAAGACACGGCAATGTCGCTTTGATCTTGGCCTCGCGTTCCCACAATGGTGTTGACGTGTGGGAGGATGAATCGCTGGAGAAATGCCCAGTCGTAGGGCCCTTCTTGAAAAACCCACGGATCATATTGAAAACTGCAGTAGCGAATTTCAGGGACGCGTCGTACCTGTAATCGTGCGACCGCGCCCCCCTGCACAGTCACGGTGTGCCGGCCTGCTGGCAAGTATCGCATGGTTTCCTGATCGGTCGGACCGCCGGTGCGATATTCGATCACGCGATCACTCGACTCGTCCAGCGTCACATAGGCACCACGCTCGCCATGCATGGTGCGGACGAACACCCAGCCCGGCCGGTCAAACTCAAATTCGCACTTTTGCGGACCGGGAGCTGCGACGTCGGCATACTCGGTGACGAAATTGTTTAGCCGGGTCTGCGCCTCAGCAGGGAAAGGGCCGCCCCACAGCGCAATTGCGAGCAGACATATGCGCTGCAGGAGATTTGCGCTCATTTTCTTCGCCTATTCCTGGATGACATGACTCGCGTTGCTTACCCGCCCGTCGTCAGCCAAATCGACCGGTTCCTGCCGCAACTCTGCCAACATGTGCAGCAGGTCGAACCAGCCGCGGATTAGCACCCAAATCGTGAACAGCACATAGGTGGCGACAAGCAGTGCCACTGTTAGGTACGTCATTGTCGGCCAGTTAAACATTCCTCAACCCATTCTCGCCGCGTTTCGAAGCCTGTCTTCCTCACGCACGTCTTCGCCGTAATCGTGCCAGCGCGCCTCGCCACTACGCGACAGCAATCCCGTTACGAAGAATACCAGGAACGACAGCAGTATAGCGATCAAGCCGGATTCGTGCCCCCTAAGCGGGTAGTCATCGATCAGCTTTTTTCCGATCAAGTCGGCCACCGGCACAAGCAAACAGAACGCCACGGTCAAGTAAGCTCCGAGACTGTTGGCACGCCTCCAGTACAACCCGAAGAAGGTAACAATTGCGGCAGCCGTCATAATGGCACCGGTCAGATAGATATACTCCAACAGCGATTCCGCGGGGTCATAGAGCAGACCCCAAACAAAAAGAAAGGCCGCGATGCAGACCATTACGATGCGCAGCAGGCGAATATGGAGTTGCTGGGACAGCGGACTGGCGCGAAGCGGTGCGATCACATCGTTGACGACGATCGCCGACCAGGCCAAAAAATAGCTGTTTCCCGTGGCGACGTAAGCAAAAACCATTCCGGCGGCACACAGACCGAGCAAACCAGACGGCGTTACGTTATGAGCGAATTCCGCGGTTGCATACCGGGCGTAATCCACGCCGCCATCGCTCGGAGGGGTCGTGCCCATGGCCGCCAATGCACACACTCCCCAAAGCAGCACAAGTATCGCGCGTCCAGGGCTGAGGATCTGATTCAGGAGTGCAAGCTTGCGAGTCGTATTCGTCGAATCGGTTGAAGAAAGCTTGGTTGTACTGGGGGGAAAACATAGCGGTGCCAGCATGCCCGAGAGTAGAAAGAAAGCGACCCAGGTTACACCAAAGCCCTGGCCTTCCGCCGAGGTTACAAACGGGTTGAAACCCGCTTCGCCGAAGTTCTCGCGCAGCGTAAGATCGAATTTATCAAAACCTACCCGCTGCAAGGACAGCGCGGTGATGACAAACAGGGTGCTCACGAGGATTACCGACTGTGCGTAATCCGTGACGATCACGGTCACCATGCCCCCCATCAGCGCAATGGCCAGCGAGATGCCGATCAACAGCAGCATGATCAGATAGACGCACTGCCATTCCGCGCCGAATACAACGATAGTGTTAGACAAGCCCATAAAGCGTATGAGGAAGTGGCTGGAGACGATCGGAAAGATTGCCATGTTGAGGATTCCACCGGTCGCCAGCACGATACCATTGCTAATGCGAACGCCTTTGCTGTAACGCAGCTCGTGGTATTGGGGAATCGTTTGCACGCGCGTGGCTCGAAATCTCCGGATGCCAAACCCGACGATCCCGAACACTGGGATATAGAGGGCTGTATTCAACAGGGTCATCCAGACGTAGCTCAATCCGCTGGTAAAGCCTTGTTCAGCAATGTACGCGATGCTAATCAGGCCGATTCCTTCCATACCCCACGTGCTCACACCAAGGTAGGTGCGCATGCTGCGGTTGACGATAAGGAAATCGGCCACGCTGCGCATATAGCGCCGAAAGCCCCAACTCAACGCCACCAAGCCCGCAAGCAGCGACGCGAAAATCAGCCAGTCCACCGCTATCATGCTCGGATCCTTGATCGCGGGTGGTGGGACATGGTCAGTTGCATCGCGTGAGCATGTTGCGAACGATTAAAACGTCGGACTACGCGTCGACGTTTCCATGCTGCCAACACACGGTGTTAAACCTTAGATTACTTTGAATCGAATATGCTGGTCACCCAACAATTAGCCTTCTCCAGCGGTGATCACCTGTCCTGCCAGCAACGGAGCACGGGCGCGATCGCGCCCGACCGCTGCATCCTACCGATGGCAGCAGGTGCAGGGATGCCGACTGAGACCGGCGATATTATCGAGCTTTTCGCCAGCGCGTTTCATGGATGAGACACGAATTAAAAACATGGAAAAGGGACGATAGCAAGCCGCTTACTCCTCAAATCGATCTGACGTTTCAGGCGACTCCAGATCGCAGCCGGGCGACGGCGACGAACCTTGAGACTGTTAGAGACGAGTGTAAGCACTTCCGTTCCCGCACGTCAAGTGTCCACGAGGAAGAATTGGTATGTTCGTAATGGGCACAATACAAGCTTGTTTTGCGAACAAGTCGACAAACTGTTGACAGCGATTCACAAAATTGGTAGTATGCCCAAGGTTGGTCCTCGCGTCGAGCAATGGCGACCACGCCGTATGTTGGAGATCATGGCAAAGATTGAATTGGAGCGCACGTTTCTATTCCAATCCGGGAACATCAGAGGGCGCTGACACTAATCCGGGACGAATGGAGTAGGCAATAATCTGGAAGTGGCTCGGTTACCATACACAGCGTGCGTGCATCGCTCGCGTCGAAGTAGGCGACGACATTCAGGACTCAGGCCGCGAGAGGAGAGATAGTTGATATGCAACGCCAACTTTCCCGGCAAGGCGGCTTTACCCTTGTCGAACTGCTCGTTGTAATTGCGATTATTGGCATCCTGGTTGCGTTGCTTCTGCCGGCCATACAGGCAGCCCGCGAGGCCGCCCGCAGGACACAATGTGCCAACAATTTGCGTCAGCTCGGCATTGCTTCGCACGGCTACCACGATACCCATAAGGTATTCCCGCCGGGCGCATTTCGCGATGGACTGACGTACGATTTAGCTCAGAATATGACGTGGTTGGCCAGGTTGCTGCCTCTCATTGAGGAATCTGGCATCGCGGCAGGCATTGACTGGAAGAAAAAGGTTACTGACCATCCTGAAATCATTGGTTTGGAGCTGGCTGTCATTCGCTGCCCGAGTGATGAAGGATTGCGAGTCAACCCCCAATATGCGCCCACCAATTACGTTGCTTGCGTCGGTACTTCAGGTTTCACTGAGAAAGGTATTCCGTATATAGTGCCTCCGCCCGACGGGCTCTATTACACGGACAGCCGTGAACGGATCAAAAACGTCACTGACGGCACGTCGCACACGATGGCTTTCTCCGAGTGCCGGATCAACAATCCGTGGATTCGCAGATTCGGCAGCACGGTTGTAATCGATTGCGCTTTGCGAAACGCTAACCAACAGTTTTCTGACAATACGCCTGCCGGTACCCGGGGCCGTGGTGAGTCGTGGTTCGATGGCACATCCTCCCAAACGTGGGCCTACAACACCTTGCAGCCGCCGAACGATCCGCTGACCCCCAACCACGAGTGTGAGAATTATTCAACTCACGGCAATTTTGCGGCCCGCAGTCGACACCCAAGCGGCGTTCACGTTGTCTTCGTCGATGGCTCCCTGCGCTTTGTCAGTGATTCGATCAATATTACTTTCTGGCGAGCATTAGGCACGATTGCCGGCGGCGAGGGTGTCGACGGAGATCAACTTTAGTATCTAGGCGAGCGCTCGTGAGACTGCTCGCGCTGACCGGCAGTCAGGCCAGAATATCCTGCACCACCTGACCCGCCACGTCGGTGAGTCGATAGTCGCGGCCCGCGTGACGGTAGGTGAGACGCTCATGGTTGATGCCCAGGAGATGGAGGATCGTGGCCTGGAAGTCATGAACGTGGACCGGATTCTCCACGACGTTATAGCCAAAGTCGTCGGTCTTGCCGTAAACGTGGCCGCGTTTCACGCCGCCACCCGCCATCCAGAGGCTGAAAGCGTTCGGATGATGGTCGCGGCCTTCTTTGCCTGCGGTGCTGCCGCGGCGAACCTCACCCATGGGTGTGCGGCCGAATTCGCCGGCCCACACGACTAGCGTGTCATCGAGCAGTCCGCGTTGCTTCAGGTCCTGGAGCAAGCCGGCGGTCGGCCGGTCGGTCATGGCGCAGTTGATCTGGATATTCTTGTCCAGTTCGCTGTGATCATCCCACGTGGAGTGAAAGAGCTGCACGAACCGCACGCCACGTTCGATCATCCGCCGTGCGAGCAGGCAGTTCGTGCCAAACGGACGCGTGGTTTCGTTTTCGAGTCCATACATCTGCTTAGTGGCAGCAGTTTCTTGGCTGAATTCCAGCAACTCAGGCGCAGCCGTTTGCATGCGAAAGGCCAGCTCGTAGTTGGCGATGTGCGCGCCGATTTCAGCATCCCCCGTGTACTGCTGACGCAATTGGTTAAGATCTCGCAGCACATCGAGCCGTGCGCGCTGCGAGGCCGAACTGATACCGGGCGGATTCGCGAGATGGAGCAGCGGATCTCCCGTGCTGCGGAAGGTGACACCGCGATACGTCGAGGGCATGAAGCCGCTGCCCCACAATGCACTGCCCGCGTCCACGCCTTTGCCGGAGTTTGACAGCAACACAACATAGCCGGGCATCTCTTGGCTGATGCTGCCGAGTCCATAGTTCACCCACGAGCCCAAACTCGGATTGCCAAACAACGGCGTGCCGCAACTCAGCAGCAGCTGGGCCGGGTCGTGGTTGGACTGTTCGGAATTCATCGAGCGGATCAGACACAGCTCATCCGCCAGGGCCCCAATGTGCGGCAGCAACTCGGAGAACTCGAGGCCGCTTTGCCCGTAGCGCTGAAACGTGCGCGGGCTGGCCATCACCGTTTCCAGCACCCCGCCGGTTGCGCTTTTCTTCGCCTCCACCAGCGACTTCGGCATGGGCTGCCCATGCAGCGCGGTCATCTTCGGCTTCGGATCAAACAAATCGAGATGCGACGGCCCCCCTGACATGAAGATGAAAATCACATTCTTCGCCCGCGGCGCAAAATGTGGCTGTGGTTCAGCCTGCACCCTATTATCAGACGACAGCAAATGCCACAGCGCCATGGCGCCAATGCCATGCGCGCTGCGGGCCAGGAAGTTGCGGCGGGATATGCCAAATGTTGTCAGAGGTAGTTCCATTGACTCATTCCCGTGTGATAAACTCGTCGAGATTCAGAAGCACGCTGGCCAGTGCCACCCACGCGGCGCGCTCGGCAGAGTTACCTTCGAATATGGTTTTCTGCAGCAGGTCGCGGACTGACGTGTCTTCGGATTCGAAGTGTGCCTGCTGCTGCTGGAGATACGCCAACAGACGCTTGGTTTCCTCGGGCTGAGGAGGTCGAGAAATGGTGAGCAGGAAAGCGTGATTGAGTCGTTGGGCATCATCGCCGCGAGTCTCGTTCCAGATGCGAGCAGCAAGCGCCTGTGCCGCCTCGACAAAAACTGGATCGTTGAGCAGATTCAACGCCTGCAGTGGCGAATTGGCTCGCTCGCGCCGAGTGCACGAGCGGCTGGTGTCGGGAAAATCGAAGGTCACGAACTGAGCAAAAGGGGAGGTCCGTTGGATGAATGTGTATAGCCCGCGTCGATAGCGGTCAGCACCCGCGCTGGTTTCCCATTTGTTGTCAAACCCTTCTTTAGTGACGCTTGCGGGTTGCGGTGGCTTGACGCTGGGCCCACCCAAGGTGCGGTTGAGCAATCCACTCGACGCCAGCGTGACATCTCGAACGGTCTCGGCAGAGAGACGCAAACGAGTCTGCCGTGCGAGCAGCCGGTTCGCCGGATCACGCTCGGCCAGTTCGGGCCGGGACTGCGACGATTGCCGGTAGGTCTCTGACAGCACAATCTGCCGCAGAGTTTCCTTGAGGCTCCATCCGTTTTGCACGAATTCGATCGCGAGCCAGTCGAGCAACTCGGGATGCGAAGGTCGCTCGCCGCGCACGCCGAAATTCTCTGACGTGGCCACGAGGCCGCGACCAAACAGTTCCTGCCACAAGCGATTCACCGTCACGCGCGCTGTCAGCGGATGCTTCGGTGAGACCAGCCATTGGGCGAAGGCCAAACGATCCGCCTTTTGACCTACAGGCAGGGCCGGTAATGAGGCCAGCGTGCCGGGCGACACTTCCTCGCCACGGCGACGAAAGTCGCCGCGGATGTGCATGTGCGTGGGACGAGGCTGGTTCGTCTGGGTGATTGTCGGAGCCCGGGTAATTTCGGGCAGGTCCGTTTTTAGAGCAGCGAGTTTGGTGCGAAGCTCGCTCGCTTTGATTTGCTCGAGCTTCGGGCCGTAGAGTTCGGGAGCATTGGCGAGAAAATAATCCATCAGTCGTTCACGCTGCTCTGGTGTGCGCTGAGCGAGTGGAGTCTTGATGATGTTGACGCCCTCGAGCTGGCCTTCTCCCTGGCCTTGGCCCCAGGTGAGGCCAAGCACTTCCAGAGCGCGTTGCCAGGCGAAATCCGCGTTCGGGTTAACTTCGGCATCCATCAAACGCCGCTCCCAATCGGCTTGCAGTTCGGCGATCGCTTTAACCACAGGGGCGAGCAACTCGGCCCGTTTGCGATCATGCGCGGCTTTTGCTAGGCGATACGGTTCCGCTTCTTCTGGCAGCGGCGCGTTGAGGTTGACTTCATCCAAGCTGTTGAAGAAGGCATACAGTTGGTAGAACTCGCGCTGCGTGATCGCGTCGAACTTGTGATCGTGACACTCCGCGCAGCCAGCCGTAAGAGCCAGCCACACGGTGCCGACAGTCACCGTGCGATCCACCGCTTGCCGCACGCGATACTCTTCCAGATCCGCGCCGCCTTCTCGATTGCTGAGCGTGTTGCGCAGAAACCCGGTGGCGATCCGTTGTTGGATCGTCGCAGCGGGCAACAGATCGCCAGCAAGCTGCTCAATCGTAAAGCGATCAAACGGCACATCGCGATTGAGGGCATCCACCACCCACTGCCGATATCGCCACGCGGTGGGACGTACAAAATCTTGAAGGTATCCGTCGCTATCGGCATAATGGGCCAGATCAAGCCACCAGCGTGCCCAGCGTTCGCCAAAATGCTCCGATGCCAGCAAACGTTGCACGACACGATCGAAAGCATCAGCCCGCGAATCGCTCACAAACGCATCGACCTCCAGCGGCGTCGGCGGCAGCCCAATCAGGTCAAGGCTGATTCGGCGTATCAGCGTGACACGATCCGCCGGAGGCGACGGCTGCAGTCCTTCCTGCAACAAGCGGGAGCGAACGAAGCGGTCAATCTCCGACTCACTTCCCGGCAACTCGGGCGGCTCGACGTGCTGCGGCGGGATGTATGCCCAGTGCGGTTCGTACGCCGCACCTTGTGAAACCCAGCGTCGGAGCACTTCTCGCTGTGCTTCGTTGAGTCGCCGGCCGGTCTCCGGCGGCGGCATGACGAATTGCGGATCGCTGCTGACAATGCGTTTCCATAGTTCGCTTTGTACCGGGCGGCCTGGAGCGATCGCGTGCGTTCCATCCCGATCCAAAATGGCCGACTCTCGCTGATCGAGCCGCAAATCCGCTTCGCGTGCCGCCTTATCGGTGCCATGGCAGGCGTAACAGTTTTCAGCGAGAATCGGCAATACGTCACGGTTGAAGCGTACGCTGTCAGCGGCGTCGACGCTCGCAATACCGCATGCGACGATCATCCCGAACGCAATGCACGAACTGGTCTTATCGAGCCATCGCCAAGATCGTGCCATGTTGGCCAAGGTGGTCAGCATCAAAAGACCTTCCGATCGTCGTGGCCTCTTACACAAGATTCCTTTGTTGGATTGGGGCCCGAAATGGATCCGAGCTCTGAATGCGGCCCATTCTATCAGGCTGCGTCGCCCCCCGTGTCTAGTGCGCTGGGGATTGCTCTCATTTTTCTTGCCTGCGCTTAAGGATTTGTGGTACATGCGAAAGCCTCACAAGCTCGTGGGCGTCGTGTCAGCACGAGGCGTGTTGGCGTTGGCGTGACAAATGAGCCAATCGGGGGATGGGCTGGCAGAATGGAGAGGTTTACGTGGCAATCAGTCAGGCACGCGTTTGTTGAAGTCAAACGGCCACCGAATTGGTATTGCGGCAGAATGCGACAAACCACGTGGTGTTTGCCATAATAATTGTAATTTGCTTGACATGGATTACGCTAGATTGGTACTATGCTTCTTGGTCGCTCTTGCCCACGTGGTAAGGTGGCCACCCTGGTACTTGGAGTAGGCTGGAGCTTTGATCACCGTCACCGTTTGAGCAAGACGCCATGCCATCAGGCAGCCGAAATTCAATGGGGGTGTGCCCGCCATCCGCCGTCTGCGTTCTCTTGGTCGTTGCGGCTGCTTCGGCGCTTCATGCTGACAACGGAAAACCTGAGGATGCTGCGTTTCCAATCGGCCTCTATTGCGTCGAGTCGCAGCACATACGATGTGATGAAAACTGTTTCCGGAACGAGTTGAATACAGCGTCCGCGCATGATTATGTGTTGGCCGCCAACGGCCAGTCGAGCCGTCCGCGAATTCCTGTTCCGTCCAGGTGAGGAGACACCTTCTTGATTCGTGTTGTTCCAGCCTTGTCGCGAAACCTGGCCATCCTCTTGCTGGCAATAGCCACGCCAGGGCAGTCCGCGCGCGGCGTCGACTGGGACCCCGATGGAGATCCGTTGACCGTTGGCCCGGATAACGAGTTCATCGTGGGGATCTACCAGATGTGGACGAATTCGGACATGGCCGACGCTGCCGCACGCGGATTCAACATGGTCCACTCGTACAGCTACCGTAACGCGTCGGGTACGCAGAATCCTTCCTATCTTACACCCGAGGAATTCATCACCCAGGCAAAGTCTCATGGGCTTTCCGTCATGATGCAGCTCGGTGTACTGGTTCCCAGCGAGCCCGATGTTCCCCTGCCGGTGCAGGCCGACATTCAGCAATTGGCAGTGCACGAGAACATCGCCTGGTGGTCCATTGTTCCAGAGGAGATCTCCTGGTACCCGCCGGGGAATTCGAATTTCAACCAACTCGTCCAATGGGCCAACAACGTCCACATGTACGACCCGCTACACCGTCCCGTTTATCACTACCTGGCATCGAACTACGCAGAAGTTGACCTAAAGGCGTATACCGGCTCCATCGACGCGATTGCCGCTGGCGCTTACGCCGATCATGCGTCCAAGCCCCGGCCGTGGATTCGCTGGCGAATTGAACAAGAAGTGAACGCCATTCGCAACACAGGTAGTCGCGAAGGCGTATTTCCGGTCGCGGTACCCCAGATGTTCGCCAGCGAGGGCTATCCAGGCGAGACAACGATGCAACCGGAAGACGGCTACCACGACGCATATCTTTCGCTGGTGAGTGGCGCCAAGGCGGTACTCGTCTTTACCGGCGGCCGCAGGAACGAAATTCCGGGGCTGTACGACCGTTACAGCGACTTCGCTCAAGAGATTAATGGCCCAGATCGATTGGGCGACGTTTTTCTTAAGGGCATTGACCTGGGCGAATTTTCCCAAGTCAAGCCAGCCATCTTGGTTGGGCCACCGAAGAGCGCCGCCTTTACCACAAGTTTCGCTTGGCCGCCTAGCGGCCCTACCATCCAGTACGACTCCATTAGTTACCGCGTCATGGCGCACAACGATCGCCTCTACATTGCCGCCGTAAACTCGGCCGAGCTGCCTGTTACCGCGTCGTTTCCCGCCGTTCGCGCCGCTGCGCCGGTCGACGTGTTGTTTCAAAATCGGCAAGTCGTTACGGCAAACAATCACTTGACCGACCAATTTACTGCATTGGGTGCGAACGTCTATAGGTTGCCCGCGGGAGCCAGCCTGACGGTGTCCGAGGAATTGTTTGACGGGGCGGACGGAGTCGTTGCGGGCTGGACGCCAGTCAATGGCAACGGGGCAATCGTGAATGCTTCAGGCGTGACGACGGTGACGCGCGGAACTGCCGCCACAGAATATCTGCGGCGTAACTTGGCGGCGGTCAACTTGCCGCTTGGGGCCTTTCTGGAACTTCAAGTGAAGGCCGACCCCGCCACGCAGTATTTCCTGGAGCTTATCGATCCTCAAGGAGGATCAGCGGCGCTCGTCGACTGGCGGGGTGGCACCGGCGACTGGCAGACGTTGCGTGCGGAGTTCAGCGGTTCCTGGCGGCCAAACAGTTCGTTGTGGCTCGGCATCCGCGGCGGCAACAGTTATGAAATCGGTCAATTAGGTGTTTATTTCAAGGCTCCGTCCAACAATTCCTGGAATCGCGACGGCAACGGAGATTGGAACGACGCCGTCAATTGGCTTGGCGATGCGGTCCCAAATGATGTCGCGCAAACGGCCGTCTTCGGCGGAGCGCTGACCAGCCCCGCCACGATCTACACCAACACCACCGTGACTGTCGGTGGGATCGAGTTCGACAACGCCAACGGCTATGTCATCGCGGGGCAGGGCATTGTGGCATTGGACGCAGGCTCAAACAACTCCATCATCAACGTGTGGCAGGGCGTTCACGAATTTCAGGCCGTGGTTCAGCTCGATAGCAATACGGTTGCTCACCTTGAACCGGGAACCGAGTTGAACCTGAATAATGCGTTGCACCTGAATGGCAATACGCTGACCGTGACCGGTGGAGGAACGCTGGCCATTAACAATAGCGTCCTGGCAGATGGCGGTAGCATTGTTCTTCAAGGTGGGGGTAGCGTCGCGGGCAGCGGGTCGGTGGCGGGCAACGTCACGAATTTGAGCGGCCTGCTCTCGCCAGGAAACAGCCCGGGTATGCTCCGCATCGCTGGCGACTATGCGCAGGGGATTGGCGGCAGTTTGTTGATCGAGATCGCTGGCACGTTGGCCGGCGCTCAATACGATCAATTGGCCGTCACCGGAACGGTAACTCTCGCTGGCGAATTGGAATTAGTCTTGGTCGACCAGTTTGAGCCGAGGCTCGGGAACAACTTCGATGTTCTGGCATTCGGTAATATCCAAGGGCGGTTCGATCGCCTGGTGCTGCCGCCGCTCGACGCAAGATTGGCCTGGAATCGTTCCGAGCTCTACACACTCGGTCGTTTGTCCATCATCTCCGTACCCGAGCCGGCGACAGCCGCTTTGGCAGTCCTGGCCGCCGTAATGGTCGGGTTACGAAGTGTTGGGTCTCGGTGCTGTTCTCGTGCATGAAGTCGTTCCATTGTCCCGGAGATATAAAGATGAAATCTCATTTGAACAAGGTTCGCTCGCAGCGTCGCGACAATCCGCTCGCTTGGATGGCCGTGGTGGCGGTTCTCAGTGGGACTGTGCCCGCCTCGGCCGAAATCGTCACGGTATGGGAAGACCAGTTCACTTCGATCAGTCCGGACTGGGTCTTTCCTGCCAACGGCCTCACGCTGGTCTCTCAACCCGTCCCCGGCGATGTGGTAGGCTCGGAAGACGGCTTCGAAGGCCGCTTCACGAATACGGTTGGGAGCGTTGTTGATATCTATATCCGTCGTACAATTCCCGCTGGGCTCGTGCAGGCGGGCGACAGGGTGGAGTACTCTATCCGCACGCAATACCCTACCAATTATGCCGGCGATCGGATCAACCTCGTCGCCCCTCCCGGCGGAACCGATTTCGACTCCGGTTTTGTCGGCCACGATAGTCCCGGTGCCCTTACCTATCAAAAAGAGCCGGGCACGTTGTTCGATCTGTTTGATACGACTCTTATGAGTGGCCTGCGACCGACGGACAATCTATGGTTCGGCAACAACGGCTGGGGAGGCTCGGGAGTGGAATCGATCTTTTATGTTGACTACATTCGCATCGTGGGTGAACGTGCCAGTGTGAACCCGGACTTTAACGGCGACGGCACGATTGACGCCGCCGATTACGTAGTGTGGCGAAAGAACGACGGCTCCCAGGCCGGGTATGACGCATGGCGGGCCAACTTCGGCATGATGCCGGGCTCCGGCGCTGGCCTCGCAAATGGCGCGGCGGTTCCCGAGCCGGCCGCTGCGTGCTTGGCGATCATGGGGATCCTGATGTTGAATTGTCTCTTCCGCCGCCAATCGTTTGGATTCTCGGCGGCCGGTGGTTAGATGCTGCCGGCGCTTGATGCGGGATTGACTTGGGATTGCCTACCGGTTTACGCGTTGGGTCGCTTGTCGTCCGTTGGGCCACAGAATGGATCATGCTTTTCTCAATGTTCCTTTTGGGCCAAGTGGCAGGACGTCTCGGCGAAGCTTCCGAACGCCGTGTCACTCCAACCTTTGCTTGCGAAGTAGGAAGACGAGTTCCTAGTCGATATGGCAATGAAGTCTCTTGGTAACAACTTGGGCTCGCGCAGTTACCATCGGGCGCTTGCCTGGATAATCGGTGTGGCTGTTTTCGCGCGAGTGATACCAACTTCGGCCGATATCGTCACCGTTTGGGAGGATCAGTTCACTTCGATTGGTGCGGGATGGAGTATCCCTGCCGGCTTGTCGTTTGTTTCCCAGGCCAGCCCCGTCGGGGTGGTCGGCTCGGAAGACGGCTTCGAAGCCCGCTTCACGAACACCAGCGGGACAGCCCAGTATGCAACCTTTACGATTCCGGCAGGATTGGTTCAGGCTGGTGACATGGTGCAGTACGCGGTTCGCTCAGATTTCTCCAATAAGTTTGCCGCCGATCGCGTCAATCTCATCTCCCCCAGCGGTGGAAATGCTTTCGACTCAGGGTTTATCGCCCACGACAGTCCAGGCGGCCTCACTTTTCGCATGGAGCCGGGCACGGCGTTCAATGTATCCAACACAACCCTCACTCAGGGTCTTCGCGCCACCAACAATTTATATTTGGGCAACAACGGCTATGGCGGCGCTGGCGTGCAATCGATCTTCTACATCGATTACATCCGAATTGTCGGCGAGCGCGTTGTTCCCGGCGACCACGTCTGGAACCAAAATTCATCCGGTAGTTGGAACAGCGCCATGAACTGGACGGGTGGTGTGCCCAATGCGAACAGTCATCGTGCCATCTTCGGCAACGTCATCAGCCTGCCGACAACAGTTACCGTTGACTCACCCGTTACCGTGAAGTCGATCCAGTTCAATAGCAACAAGGGTTATGCTATTGCGGGGCATGCGAGTCTGACGTTGGCGGCGGACAGCGGCAACGCCAGTATTGACGTGATGCAGGCCGCCTCATCGGGACTGCATCAATTTCAGACGTCGGTCGCGTTGGGCAGTAACACCACAGTCAATGTCGCCGCTGGCGCTGAGTTAGACTTCAATAACACTCTCAACCTCAATGGCCACACGCTCAACATTAGTTCGGGCATCACAAACATCAACAACGTCGTTGCTGCCGGCGGAGGAACTGTCAACAACTCTGGTATCCTGGGCGGAGGTGGATCCATCGCTGGCAATCTCACGAACAATGCGTCCGGCAACTTGCGAAGCGAAATTCTTGGAGCGGGACCATTTGACGTTACCGGCCTGTCGGTCACCGGCACCGCCAGCTTGGCGGGCACGCTCGACGTGTCGTTGGGCGCCTTCAACCCTATTAACGGCCAACAATTTACAGTGTTGACCGCGGGTAATTTGGTGAACAATGGACTGTCGCTGCACGCCAGCGATACGGGTCGGTTTGTCCTCAGTTTTTCCGGAAACAACCTTGTCGTGAGAGCGTTTGGCTCTGGCGACTACAACGGCGACGGCGCGGTTGATGTGGCTGACTACGTGGTCTGGCGCAACACACTTGGTAGCACTAATAATTTGGCGGCCGATGGCAGTGGCAATGGCATCGTGGACAGTGCCGACTATGACTTTTGGCGACAGCGGTTCGGGACCAGCGCCGGTGCGGGTGCCGAGAATCCACTTGCTATTCCCGAGCCCGCCACGGTTTGCCTGGCGATCACTTGGGCCCTCTTGTTGATGCGCCGCCGGACTACGGCTGACATGCTTTCCGAGAGCCGATTTGAGACATCTGGTACTGTGCCGACAGATACTTAGCCGGTGCGGGATGTGTGTGACAGGCCTCCTCGCAGTGGATAAAGAGCGTAGGAGCCCTAACGTAAGGACCTCACCAATGCCTCTGCATGCGGCGATTGCAATGCGTGTGTTAGTTCTTATCGGGGCCGCGATCGCGCAATGCCCCGCGGTGTCGTTTGGTGATCCTGAGAATCCGATCGACGGGGCGGCTAGGAACCAGACGATCCAGAACGCCGCGCGTGTGGATGAGGGGAACTTGACGCTGGTTGAAGAAGGGCGGCCACTAGCGACAGTTATCTTGCCCGATTCGCCTGATGCGTGGACGAAGTTAGCGGCAAGTTGGCTGCAGGAGTACGTTCAACGCGCAACAGGGGCGCGACTTCCCATCGTCAACGAGGGCAGTGCCACCTCTGGTGTGATTATCTCGATCGGTCACACGGACTTGGCAGCGAAGGCGAAGGTCACGCGGGAGGATTGGAAATGGGACACAGCTCGGATGGTGGTGCGGGGCGACGTGCTATTCCTCATCGGCCACGATGACGTGCCCCAGGAGCAGTCCCACGAAATTGAGCCGGCTGTCGGCGAAGCCTTGTTTCAGGTCAACGAACCGCGTGTGCTCGGCGCCCGCGGAACATGCAAAGCGGTGGTGTCATTCCTCGAGGACCAATGCGGCGTTCGCTGGTTCCTGCCCGCGCCCGACGGGGAATGGGTGCCGAAGCAGCCGACACTTGCGGTGCCTCGCAATCTTGATCGGACCGTTGTGCCTGTTTTCGCGTACTCGGTCGGGCGTGATCTCTACGGCGTCTCTACACCCGCGTCTTTTGCTAACAACTTCCGGACGGCGATACGAATCCGCTCCTACGGCGGCCACTCGTATTACAGCTGGCTACCCGCGGCGAAATACTTCAAAGACCACCCCGAGTACTTCGCATTGATCAACGGCAAGCGCACCGCCGAAGGTAACCACCTGTGCAGTTCCAACCCTGAAGTGCGTGAGATCCTCATCCAAAGTATTCGCGAAGAGTTTGACGCCGGCTACGATTGGGTGCAGTTGGGGCAGGAGGACAATTACTCGCGTTGCGAGTGCGAGCAATGCGAATCGCTAGATCGTTATCGCGGCGAGATGCCACCCGATTGGTACGAAATGTACGATCAGCCAGGGTTTGAGCGCCTTCGGAAATCGCCTTGCGAACGGCTGCTGCTGCTTCACAAGGCCATTGCGGACGCCGCCCTCGAATCGCATCCGCACAAGACGGTTCACCTGTTGGTCTATCGTCAGACGCTCGTGCCGTCACAGCGATTCGACGGCTTCGGCCCGAACGTCGTCGGCGAAATGTGCAACATCAATCCGCAGGCGATCATCCCCTGGAACGGCAAGGTCCGCGCATATACCGCCTATCTGTATTGGTTCGACGTCACACTCGGGTTGGGAATGGGCCTGCATACCACACCGCGACAAGCCGCTGACCGCATCCGGTATTTGCGCGACTGGAAATTTGTCGGCATCTATCAGATACCCGAGACGAATTGGGGTCTGTTGGGGCCGGTCTATTGGACGATCGCCAAAACCATGGGGAATCCCGACCTCGACTCCGCCCGACTCGTGGAGGAGTATTGTCGCGGTGTTTTCGAGGAGGCGGCTCCGGCGATGCTGCAATTCTTCAAGCTGCTCTATGAGCGCGACGTCGTGGCGATTGAACGCTCATCCGCCGCCGAGCAGCACTTATTCTACCACCCCCCGTCCTTGTGCGTGCGGCTGGAGCAGGTGCTCCGCGAGGCTGAGGCCGCGGCCAACACCGCGCGAGCCCGCATGTGGGTGCGCCTGACTCGCGAGCATTTCGACTATGTTAAATACCTCAGCTTCCTGCTGACCGCATATCAGTCATATAAGGCGAACCCATCCGAGGCAAATCGATCTGAACTGTTCGCTCGCCGTGTCGAGTTCGATCGCTTCCGACAACACATTATCGAACTCGACGATGCGTACACCGCCCGATGGTTCCCAGGCTACGATCGGTTTGCCAACTTCGTGACGGCTAACGGCCAGAACGTGTATTACGTTCCGTGGTCCCAGCGACGCGAGCAGGTGAAACGCGAGGGGATCAAGGGTGAGGCGCTTGGGTTTGCCGGCCCGTGCCTGATTCGCGAGTCGTTTGCAGAAGACAAGTAGCGCTGGGAAAAACAAGACGATGGCCCGACGGCATAATGGCCTGCAAGCGAAAGGAGCATACGACATGAGCGACACGATGCCCAAACGGCAGGCGGCGTTCCGCGATGACTTCCGTTTGCGGATCGCCCGGTTTTACAATGGTCCGCTGCACGTCTTCATGATCGTCGCCATCGGGATCGCCACCATCTGGTACTGTGCCCGCCAGATCGTCAGCCCGGCGTGGTACGAGTGGCTGATCATCCCCGCGGCCTTTCTCGTCGGCAATGTTTTCGAGTGGTGGATGCACCATTTCATCATGCACCGGCCGGTCAAGGGCTTCGGGAACTTTTTCATGGCGATCTACACCCGCCATACCCTGGCCCATCACCAGTTCTTCACGGATCATGAGCCGTCGATCGACAACCTGCGCGACTTTCGCATCGTATTTTTTCCGCCGTACGCCCTGGTGACGTTCATCCTCCTGTCGATCCCGCCGGCGGCGCTATTGATGTACCTCGGCCTGCGCGACATGGGCTGGCTGCTGCTTTGCTTCAACACCTTCCTGTATCTCAATTACGAATTCTTTCACTTCTGCTGCCACGTGAAGGACGACCGGATCGTGCGGCACATTCCGTTCGTGAACACGATTCGCCGCCACCACATTGCCCATCACGACACACATCAGATGATGGAGCGCAACTTCAACCTGACGTATCCGCTGGCCGACTGGTTGTTCGGCACATCCGACCTGGACCGCGGTGCGCTGGGCCACCTGTTCAACGGCTATTCGAACAAGCACGTGAAGCCAAAGCCTCGCAAAATCTTCGCGACTTCCGACAATCCAAACGCCGGCGTGGCACGCACGGGATCCTCGGCGGAGTGATTGAGCGCCATGACGCAAACCGCACGGAGAATTAAACGTTCATCGGCGTCACTGAAAGGCGGCATCATGGTGGGCGTCTGCGTGGTCATTCTGTCGGTGCTGGTCTGCGGCGAGCTGGGCTGCGCGCCTGGATCGCGCTGGGTCATTGGCCTGCTGGCGGGTAGCGCAATGGGTGCGTGGGTGCGCATCGCCGACCTGTAAGAGCCTTTCCGGATGGGCTACGGGAGATTCGCGCTGATGAAAATCTACGAAGGCGGACGACATTTGGAAGGAGCGAGCGTGACCGTGGACGGTCGTACGCTCGACCCGCGATTCGACTTGAGGACGTTTTCACCCGCAGGTTTCGAGTGGACCTACGAAGGCGAAGGCCCGCGGCAACTGGCTCTGGCGATCCTGGCTGACCATTTCGCCGATGATCAGAGGGCGCTGTCGCAGTGCGAGAACTTCATGAGCCGCGTCGTCGCCAACCTTGACAACTATTGGCAGTTGAGCAGTGAAGACATCAACAAGGCCCTCGCGGGGCAGGGGTAGGCGCACAAGTAACATGTGATGACCTCGCAGACATTGTCTTCCTGTGTCTCGCCCGGCAAATTACGGAAGGCGACGGTCCTTTCCGGGACAATTCCCGACCCCAATGCCACGTTCGGCTGGGTGCTCGGCTTGCCGATCGACGAGCACTTCACATCGCCGTCGGGTCAGGCTTGCCAAATGGCCGACAAGAGTCAGCCGACTGACAGCATGTGTTGCAGCTAGAAGTTTTACTGGCAACATGTAAATCAGCACCGTGCCGAACGGCACGGGCCTGCTCTACATATTCATCGTGAAATCCCCTAAAGCCACTTGCCATACGGTGTTACACAAAGCGCGAATGCCGAGTCGGCGCGGAATGACGAGAACTTAGGTCCAGCCGCCTGGAT